>CAJTEN010000029.1 GCA_910575245.1 Clostridia bacterium
ATAAAAAGAGGAGGGGAAAGTCCAGATACCTGCTTTCTGTCAATGTGACGGTAGTGGATAGCGAAGGGACAGCCATTCCGGCAAAACTCGTGTATGCGCGGAACAATAGCAACCGCAAGGACTGGGTCTGCTTCGTGTGCACGGATACATCCCTGCCCGAGAAGGAAATCCTGGAAGCATATATGCTCCGCTGGCAAATCGGGACCTATTTTAAACTCACAAAGAGTTACCTGAAGCTACGGACAGAGTGCCACAGCACGGGTTACGATGCAATCACATCGCATATGGTGATTGTAGCCATACGGTATATGATACTCGCGGTAGAACGATTCAAAAACAGCGACAACCGGACGATAGAGGAACTGTTTTACGGTGTCCAGCGTGAGATTGTCAACGAACTCATGGACTGTGCCATTGTGCTTATGATAGATACTCTGCTTAACAGCATAAGGGAGTACTATAACGCATCGGAGTGCCAGATTGCGGAACTGGTGTCTCTCTTTATCAGCAAACTGCCTGAAAACTGGAAAAATCGTTTCCAAATGCCCAAAGCGGCGTAATTTATGGTAGTATGCCTAATTTTAGTATGCGAAGTATGAGAAGTGAAATACAATAAAAAAAGCTAACCTAACCGGCCCGTCACGAATCTCGTGAGAGCCGGATTTCTCTTCTCCTATTTATAAACTTCAATAATCACTTTCGAAGCCACAAATTCCTCTCCGTCAAAATAACCCTGTGCTTCTAACCCATCATCCTCCTTGATTTCAGAAAAAGCCGCTTCTGTCTTGTCAATGCCCGCGCCGGAGCCCTGAATCGTCCACCGTTCATATACTGTCGAATCCCCACACCGGACAGTCACTTCCTCCGAGCCTGCCTCTCCCGGCATCGCAATTATATTTCCCTCATCATCCATCAGCGTACGGCTGATCACAAAGGAATCCGTAGAAACGCTCCTTACTTTTCCGCCGATAAACATGTCTCCCTCGTTCCCGTCCAGCTTCTCTGCTCCATCCGCACTGGCATCCGTTCCGTCATCCTGTCCTGCCTGTTCCGTACCTGCTGTTTCATCCGCCGCTGTCTTGTCATCCCCTGCTGGATCTTCCGCTGCCCCGTTTTCCTGGGATTGCTCTTCTTTTGATCCGTCTTCCTCCGTCCCGTTCTCTGCAGAAAGAACCTCACTGCCGTTATTCGTCTCCGAGCTGCCACCGCATCCTCCCAAAAGCGCCATCATAAGGGTCAAAACTACGGTTGCCATCATACATTTTCTTTTCATTTGCATTTCCTCACTTTGCTGTTATTCGCCCCGGCCTGCCGGATCTGCGCCTATTGTAGCAAAGAAATCTCTAATCTTTCTCTAAGAGGCCGCTTATAGTAAAATTATGAATTTTTTCTTAACACTACTGCGGTAGTGTTGACAGCCCAGCAAGAAAGATGTAATGTATAACCAATTATAAACTACTGCAGTCTTATGGAAAGGAGAATAGAAATGAATATTAAGCTTTTCGATTCAGAATTAAAAGTAATGTGTGTGCTTTGGAGTGAGGGCGACACCACGGCAAAACATATATCTGATGTTCTGAAAAAAGAAATTGGCTGGAACATGAATACCACCTACACACTGATAAAAAGATGTATCAAAAAAGGGGCGATTGAGCGTTCCGAACCTAATTTCATGTGCCATGCCCTTATTCCCAAAGAAGAAGTACAGGAAGCGGAAACAAATGAATTGATTGACAAGATTTATGACGGTTCAGTTGACAAACTGTTTGCCGCCCTTTTAGGCAGAAAAAAGCTCTCTGCTGAACAGATTCAGAAGCTCAGGCAGATTGTGGAAGATTTGGAATGAGGTGGTGTAAATGAATATACTGCAAATGAGCTTTTCGGGGGCTGCTTTCATTACTGCGGTAGTGCTTATCCGTGCGGTGGCAATCAATAAACTGCCAAAAAAGACTTTTCTTGTTTTATGGGAATTGGTGATGTTAAGACTGCTTATCCCGTTTTCGATTCCGTCAATGTTCAGTGTTTATACATTGGTAACTCACAGCATAGCTTCTACAACATTGCCGGAAGTAGAAACAGATTACAGCATTCCCGCTATGCAGGGGCTGCTTGTTACAACACAGGGAGCAGAACAGCCGCCTGCGGATATTTCATCATCTGTTTCCATGTGGTTTATTGTATGGTGTGCAGGAATAATACTTATCGCATTGTTTTTCGTAATATCTTATTTGCGTTGTCTGATTGAATTTCGGACAGCTTTACCCGTCCGCAACCATTATGTAGAAAAGTGGTTGGAGAAATGCCCATTGAAACGTCCAATTTTGGTAAGGCAATCTGATAGGATTTTTGCCCCGTTGACTTATGGCATTTTCCGTCCTGTTATTTTAATGCCGAAAAAAATGGACTGGAAAAATGAAAAACAACTGCAATATATCCTCTCACATGAGTATGTGCATATCTGTCGCTATGATACTGTCACAAAGCTGGTTGCAACACTTGCCCTTTGTATTCATTGGTTCAACCCTTTTGTGTGGGTGATGTATATTCTTTTAAACCGTGATATAGAACTGGCTTGTGATGAAAGCGTTATACGGCAATTTGGAGAAAAATCAAAATCCGCCTATTCGCTTATGCTGATCAACATGGAAGCAACGAAAAGCGGGCTATTGCCATTTTGTAACAACTTTAGTAAAAATGCTATCGAAGAAAGGATTACAGCGGTTATGAAAATTAGAAAAACCTCATTATTTGCAATTTGTATTGCCGCAATTCTCATTGTTGGCGTAACTACTACTTTTGCGACTTCCGCAGCGGAAAGCAGCAAAAAGAAAGATACTATACATGACACAGATTTTTCTGATGAAGAAATTGATAAATTGCTTGCCTTACAATTTGACGGCTATGAAGATATGAGTGTTTTGGAATTTCAAAATAAAGTATGGAAATTAACAGACACAGAAGAATATCGTAATTTGTTGGAGAAGTTCTCTCAAAATACCACTCTGTATGAACAAAAGGACAGTAATGAGACCGCGTCTTTTCTGTTTTACACATTAGAACCCCTCACGGCTGAAAAGTGGCAGACACGGGATTTTGGAGGAGGCATAGCAACTGATTATCCCGGTGCTTCTGATAATGCCATGCTGGAATTTGTTTTTAGCCTTACCATTCAAAATGCTGATACCCTTACTGTCGGTGAGTACAATGCCGCACGTTTGGGCGTTGCGAGCGGGTTACAAAATATCTTACAAGGCAAAACGAAAGAACAGTTGCAGAATGATTCATTCATGCAGGAAGCAATCCATGCTGAAATCGAAAAACTTAATGAGCAATGGAATACGGATAAACTGCAGATTTCCGTGGATTATTCCTATATTCCGCTTTCGGAGCCGGACACCGGAAGGGGCGGACAGGAAACGATAGAGGAAGAACAGGAGCGCCGGGAATATCCTAATGGCACAGAGGAAGATTACCGTTCTTTATTGGACTTGAAAACAGCCGATTACCAAAGCAGGTCAGTTGCAGATTTTAACATGGATTTACTGGAATGGGCAAATGAAAGTTATGAACGAATGGAACGGATCAATGTTGATACTGCCCAGCAGGATTTTTCCGTGAACCTGGACAGTGACGAGCTTTCTTTTGTAGCATTAACCACATGGCTTTCCGGAGTGGAAAATGGAAAATATGTGCAAAGTATTAACACGGGACGGAAAGAGGAAGACCCTATCCATAATCAATATCTTCCGTCAAAAACAGCGGAAGAAAACGGATACGGCGCATGGTGCGATCTGTTCTACCAGTTTTCCTATCATATCTCGGACAAAAAGACGCTTACTGTCGGGGAACGTGACTATTGTATCGGCAATATGATGAGTGAGATACAAGATTTTTGGAACAAAACAGATATTGAAGAAATGTTAAGTATGACAAAAGATGATATTGTAAGTAAGTTGAAAGAAATTGCAGCAGAATACAGTAACGATAATATAACAATTACAATTTATGAAGATTCTGTAAGTTTTGAAAAAATGGACGAACGAAATATGGAATTTGATTAACATTACCAGTTACCGGCAATATAAATCTGCCCTATGTGGGAGAAGGAGGGAAATCATCCCTCCACCTCCCCGGCAAAATAATACCCGATCTGCGCGATAAACCCCAGCACCTCCCGCTTCATCCGGTCAGGGAACGCAGACAGCGCCGGTGCCGTCTCGAAGCTCAGTACTTTATCAAACTCAATCTTCCTAAGTCCCGCAAGGAACCCGTCCCAATCCGTAGACGTCTTATTCTCCCTTCCTCTGGAAAAGGTATAAGGTATCTGATGCAGATCCCCGATCCCGTCGTTATCATGGATATGCAGCACCTTTAACCGCTTTCCAAGCGTCATGATAAACGCCTCAAAGTCAAGGCCGGTCAGATTGGCGTGGCCTGTGTCAAAGCAAAATCCCAAAACCTCCACTCCGTATTCTGCATTCATCCTGTCAATGCGCGTCGCTGCCTTTCCGGCGTCACAGCAAGGTCCTTCTATGATATGGTTCCCGCTATCTGTATAAATGTTTTCCACACACATAGTAATGTTATGCTCTTTCGCCATAGGCGCAAGTGACCGAAGGAATTCTTCTGTCCTGTCCCACTCGGCCTGTTCCGATCCAAGCGCTCCGGCAAGTTTAAACCCGTGCACCACGATGTACGGACACTCAAAAAAGGCGCATATTTCCATGCTTTTTGGCGCAACCACTTTTAAAAGGTACTCATTTATTTCTTTCGGCGCACCCGGCACATAGTTCGGATACGGCATATGCATCTGGTTGATGCGGACGCCCGTTACCTGTGCCGCCTCCCTGTGCGGTTCAAAAAAAGCTTTCAGCTTATGAAGCGGCTGGTCGAAGAAATCATTTCTTCTATGCTCATATAATGCCGTATTGGGAAGATAGCTGTTGAGACTGAAATCACAGCAGGTGTAGCCCGCGCGTTTCAGCATTTCAAAGCCTTCTATGGGATAGTCATCCGATATTATGTTTTTACTCTGTACACCGACAGACAGCTTGTGCATCATATTTCTTCTCCTGATTCAATCCATACCACCCGGCAGGCACTCGTCGCTGAACGTCCCGATCTGGCTGACTCCCAGAGCCTTAAGCTGCCTCGCGGTCTCTTCATAAAACGTATTGCAGATAATGACTGCGCATCCTTCCGGCAGTTCCTTTAAGACTTCCGGCGGCCTTACTTCCACGCCATATACCATCGTCCCCCAAAGCCCCGGATTGTTATCGCTGATAAAAAGCGGTGGGTACTGCTGCCCGTAACACGTCATATACTGCCGGCACATATTACCGGCGCCGAACAAAACCCTCACCGGATACTCCCTGATGCATTTTTCCATGCCAATCTGCCATTTCAAATACTCTGCCACCGAGCGGATCAGCGGATATACCTGCGGGCGGAGCAGGTGGGAAAATCCCTTCAGGGTATCGCCCGCATCCATGATCAGGATACCGTCAAATCCTGTCTTCCTTAATCCCCTGACCAGGCTCTTCCAATCAACATCCTGCCCGTTTACATTTCTTCCCGTAAAAGGAAGCCTGCTGGCTTCATGGACACCGCCGCACTCTCTGACCAATACGGCTTTCACCCTCCTGCCCAGCGCGGCCGCCATTTCTCCCATATCCTGTCTGCACAGACTGCACGCGCCTGTATCAAGACAAAAGCCGAAAACCTCCGCGCCCGATTCTTCATTCAACTTATCAATCCACTCTGCCGCCACGACAGCATCGGCACAGACGCCTCTGGCCAGATGGCCGTTTGTATTGCGGCATTGGTTTTCCATAAGAATCTGTATGCCGGTCTGCTTCGCCATCTTTCCGAGCGCAGAATAATAGCGGTGATTCTCCTGCCACAGATCCGCTCCTGCAATACCGGAGAAAAGCGGCTGAATCACAATGTATCCGCATCCTGTCCCGGCACAAGCGCTGATACATTCCTTTCCGGTCTGCAGCATCAGCTCATTTAAATCCGTCCGCTTCGTATCCCATCGCAAACGCGGCGCACGCATAGCGCATAGATGCACACTGCTCCTTTTACAGTCCCGTATAAACGCCGCAAACCGCTCCGCCGCAGCATCTGTGTCAAACACTTTTCCTCCGGCTTTTACACCATGATATTCGAGAACATTCCGGCCGCAAAAGGTCTCAGCATCTACTGTAATTCCGTAAGCGTCCTTGTCCAGAACGCTATACGGATCAGAACCGATCCGGCTTAATCCGTGTATGCTTTTTGTAGAAAAACTGATCTGCACTGTAGCACCATACCTTTCCGATAACACTTCGGCCTTTACAGCAAAGTTTTCATATATAGTTAACGACATTATCGTTTTCGGCCTTGCAGGAGTTACCGTATATGGCTCCTGCAAGAGCCGGAAACAGAAATTTGTTATGTCGTTTACTATAATTCTAATCCTGCCTGTGCCCTGTCGGTTCTGAGATAAACACTTCATAAAAAACACAAATTCAGAATTTACAACAATTTTCTATTGATTAAAGCCTTGATCTGCGTGGAGCTGGTTGACTGCGTGTATGGGAAAAACACCAGATCGGAACCTTTTTTCTGCAAAAATTTTTTCTTCGCCATCCATCCCGGACTGTCCGCATAGTCACTTCCGGATAACTGTACGTCGAACCGGTATCTTCTGTACGCCTCGTCCGTATCATAGTGCTCCAGCGGTATTTCCACCGCTTCGTCCACATAACGGCAGGCACGCACGATCTCTATCCGTTCCTCAAACGGGACAATGCAGGCCGTATGCTTATTCCTGATCACTCCTTCGTCCGTCACCACGCCCACAATAAGATGATTGCACTGTTCCTTGGCGCGTTTCAGCAGGTTCAGGTGTCCTATATGGAAAAGGTCAAAAACCCCTGCAACATACCCCACATTATACTTTTTCTTTTCGCCATTCCCGTTTCTTTCCCTGTCAGGTGCCACCGTTACGGGTCTTGCATAAGTAAGATTGACATCATAGACGCTGAAATCGGTTATACCCATTCCTGACAGTTGTTCCATAACCGCCATATAATTCTTGATACAGATGATCACCTTATAGGTTCCCTTTTCCAGAGTCTTAAGCTTCGCAGGCGGATAGACCGGAACCCCCTCCGGCTTCGTATCCCACTTAGCCGGGTCATTGTCGATAAAGCCCGCAATATCGCAGTCGTTCTTAAACTGCGATAAGAAGGACTGCCCGAACTGTCCCGTCCCGAACAGATAGAGCTTACGATGATCCGTCCCCTGAAAGAGATCCCGGAAAATACGGTCATAGCTTTCCGCGGAATAATTCATTCTCTGGCGGTTGGAGTGAATCCCGGCCGCATTCTTCCGCACCGCTTTGTGATACTCCCTTAGCGCCCTGTCATTTCTGAGTTCGCTTAAAAAACGGCTGGTGAACTTAACAAATAACTGCCTGCACCTGATCAGCCCGTAACGTTCCCGCAGTTCTTTCTCAGGCAGGACACGCTCCAACTCCCAATTTCCCAGGTAGATGGTGGTTAAAGTCCTGTGCATGACCGACTTCGCCGGGAGATTCTCCACATACATCTCCTGGTCATAGAATAGAAAGTTTTCCCCGTCATAAAACGAATTCAGGGGAATCAGGTCTATGTATCCCCTCTTTAAGATCGCGCCGATGCTGTCCCTCTCCTCCGGTGTCCCAAAGGCAAGCTGCTTCCACTGATCCTTTAACGGATCGTCAGGCGCCTTTTCTTCCCATCCCGGCGCGTAATTCTCCCAGTCTATCTCCTCATAGGAAACATGCTCCGAAGAGTGCAGGATGATTTCCCAGAACCTGTCCAGCTCCTGCAGGAACTTTTCCCTGTCCCGGAGCGCTAAGGTTCTCAGATATTCCAATGTGGACCGGGCATTTACATAAGGCATGACACATGTGTCACCTCTGACTTCCACGGGAACCATGCGTACCCCGTGGTTTTCGAGATCGGCAGCATTCTCCTTCAGGGCTTTCGCTTTAAATTTCCCTTCCGCATATGCCGGTTTCTTCTCTGCATATCCGTCTCTGCGGATAATCGTGAACATGGCATTTTCCCTGCCTCTGTCCATGGATACGGTAATCTGGTTTACGTTGGACAGCATCCCGTCCAGCGGACACTCTATCCAGAATGCATTTGCCATCGGATGGAACATTCCGTTCTGGAGCAGTGTGCCGTAGAGCATCTCTTCCTCCAGAAATACCGTATCCCTGTCGTTATATTGGGGAAAGATCCTGATATCCAACTGCTCACCCGGCGTATAATCCTCGGCAAACAGGATCTGCGGCCTCTCGAGAACCGGGAATACCGAATAAAATCTATGGCATAGAAACCCTGCTTCCTCAAGCATCTGCCTGATCTCCGCCTTCGCGTAGCTGCGTCCTTTTATCCGGTCAAAAACAGATACCCTGGCCCTGACATACCCCTCTATACCGTCAAAGTTCCGCCCCGTATAGGGATCTTTGTCCCCGCAGAAATAACGGATTCCGAGGCGATTGTTCATCCCCAAAAAAAGCCTGCCGTCCTCTTTCAACAGCGGACGCGCCTTCTTTAAGATTCCGGCGGCTTCCTGCATGGACTTCGTCCGTTCCATGGCTGAGGTAATGACTATATAGTCGTATTGTATACGGTGTAGCCTTTCCGCGTTTTGCTGGTTGGTCATGTTGTCCTGCTCTATCGGGCTGGCCTGGCCTGTTATGTTTGCATGTCCGATTGAGCTGGCCTGGCCTGTAATGCTTGCATGTCCGGACATGTTGTCCTGCTTTACCATGTTCCCTAAGTCTGTCATTCCTGCGTCCCTATCGTCTCCGACACAAACGCTGTCCGAACAGCAGTCATGATCCGTTTCCACACAGTCAACCGCCAGCCCACTCTCCTGCAAGGCCGCCACGACCGCGTGGTCAAGCTGCGTATTTCCGGTAATATAGAGCGCATTTTGGCCTGCCTGAAACGGATACCATTTGATCAATCCTTTGGGCAGTTCTGCGACCAGCTCCTGTGCGATTTTTTTCTCTTCTGCTCTATGCAATGTTCTTCCCTGGCTTTCCTTGTATATTTGTATGATAACCTGGTATAATCCACACTAACCGCCATGACTCCGCTCTGCGGAATCTCAAATCTATGCGGAAAATTCCCGTATTTTGGGCATTCTCCTGTGTGAAATTTAGTACTTCTCCACGAAACAGCCTCTGCTGTGAGTGTCTGGAAGTACTTCTCATACTAACTACCGCTACCTTCGACGCAGGATAAGTTTTCAGCCTGCAAGGCGGAGGTATGAGACGTAGTAGTAGCAGCGTCGATTGTCGGCACTATGTACCAGTGTCGCATGTTCAGCGCGGATCGAAACGAAACAAAGTGTAGACCAACGCGGCAGGCAGAAACATAGAGAAGTCAAAGGTGTGGTTAATTAGTGTGGACTACGTTTATCTGGTCAGCAACAGTTTCAACAGCACATCACCCTGACAGGCGGCTTCCCTGCATATGTAAATCCGCTCCGGCACAACCCCTGATCCGGTTAGCTGCCCATACAATTCCTCTGTATGCCGCTTGTTGGCGATCATAAAATATGCATCGGGATGTTCTCTGACCGCACGCGCGACACTTAGCACCGTTTTGCCCTCCACGACTTTTCCCTGCAGCGCGGAGGCATTGTCACAGACAGAGCAGATATTCCCTGCACCCAGCTTCCCAAACAGCTTCAGCAGAGACACGCCCCATTCTCCCGCACAGACTACCACGACCTGCGGCGCCTTCTCCAATATGGTAAGGAGCTCTCCCGTGTTTTTTCTCTTTCTCTCCTCCGCCTCATTACTAAGATCCGCTTCCGTCCCGGCGCCCTTCCATAAACGCAGCATCCTTTCTTTTTCCGGAATTTGAAACTCCAGCACTTTCTCGTCAAATTCCAGCATTTCGTCCTGCGCAAGATTCTCAAGAAAGAGCCTCCGCCCTTCGAACTGTAATCTGTTGAAATTCCACAGATAAGAATGGAATTTCATCACCATATAAAAGCTGCGGCATACTTTGTCCGTAAACCCTCTGCGCTTCATCTGCTCCCAGATCCACGCATACTCGGCAATGATCGTGCTGTGCTTATCCTGCGAGCGCACCGACGCGTCCGCGCCGCCCTGCCTGTAATAGTAGAGGCAGTCATCCAAAAACATGACCCGCTCCGCTTCCAGCGTGCACAAAAGGGCAAAACCCGTATCCTGATAGGCAGCGCCCGGCGTCTCATGGAATCTGATCTTCCTCTCCTGCAGAAATTCCCTCCGGTAAATTCCTGACCAGATATTGCCATGGTCCCCATAGACCAACGCCCCGGGCGTATCTTTTAGCGGAATCACCCGGTTAAAAACATCATTGCGGTTCCCCCAATAACTTCTCTCCCACTTCTGGTAGTGCCGCCTCCCCCGATAATCCGTGAATTTATAAAAGTCTGACTTCACATAATCCAATTCATAACCATATGCCGTTTCGTACAGTTTCCCGAACATTTCCTCCGTGACTTGATCGTCCGGCTCAACGATGCCTATGTATTCTCCCTTTGCCGCAGCAATCCCCAGATTCATCTGGAAGCCGTAACTTTTCCGGTTCGATTCCAGATAATAAATCCGGTCATCCAATGCTGTATATTCTTTCAGGATCTCGACCGTTCCGTCCGTAGAACCGCCGTCCACACAAAGAATCTCTATCTCCGGCAGGATCTGTCTCCTGACGCTGTCCAGGCACTGCCTGATATAAGCCGCCGCATTGAATGACGGAATGATCACTGATACTTTGATATCGCTCCTTGTAGAACCTGACCGCCCTCTTGAATCTAATCTGTACGTCTTTTTATCTCCTGGCAAGACATTCTCCGACATCCCCAGCTTCCACTGAAATGCGATCTGCACATTCCACAGGACATACCGCTCCAACTGCTTTCTTAGAATCTCTTCCTGTGCAAACAGCCTGCGCATATAACAATAGAAATAATTGATCTTCGCCAGATACAGCTCATCTCTGGCCTGAACCAGTCCCTCTGCCCTCTGGCAGTAATAATATTCCCTGCAGTCGGTAAAGGCCGCCCTGATATCCTGCATAAGACATGTCCACACCAAAGCCCGGTCTTCATCATACTGAATCCTGTCGTCGATCTTTTCCAGGGAACGAGCCACCAGGTCTTTCCGGTACAGCTTGGCAAAAAGATACGGCAGTATCCCATACTTGCACGCCTCATCCTCATAGTCAAAAAACAGCTTTTTCACGGCATCACCGGGATTCGTATATACCCCTGCCGCGATCAGGTTGTCCCTCTTCTCTTCCCGTCCGCCGACACGGATCTTTAATACATTGGAAACTACCAGATCCGCACGGTGCATCTTAGCCTGTTCGTATAACAGAGAAACCAGACTGCATCCGATCCAGTCATCGGAATCCACAAACATGACATACTCCCCGGTGCCGGCATCAAGCCCCGCTTTTCTTGCCGCAGTGTTTCCCCGGTTCTCCTGTCTGATCAAAACGATCCTGGAATCTATCCCGGCATAGTCTTCACAGATCTTCCGTGAATCGTCTGTAGAGCCGTCATCCACCAGAATGATTTCGATATCCCTATATGTCTGGTTTCTAACGCTTTCTATACAGCGCGGAAGGTAGTCCGCCGTATTGTAGACAGGGATGATGACGGAAATTTTATGCTGACGCATGATCAAAGTCAGCATGAACTCTGCCGCCCTTTCGCTGGCATGTCCGTCTTCGCGGATTCCGTATCGCTCCATAAAAAGGGCTGTTTTCCTCTGATATTTGCCGTAATGAAAATGCGCGATTACAGTGCTCAGCTCCTCATTCGTTTCCGCTGCCGGGAAAGGCAGTGCGTCATAGTCAATATAAAATTCCCTCTCTTTTTCAAGATACTGTTCTTTGTCAGGTGCAAACAGCAGTACGGCTTTCCCTACAACTGCCGCTTCAAACATAATGCTCGAATAATCGGAAATAAGCATATCGCAGGCCGCCACAAGCTCCTGGCTGTCATCATACCCGCTCACGTCAATAACCGCACCGTCAGTGCGTTCCCCGTCTCCTCCGCCCGCAAGCGAAGGATGCCCTCTGAGCAGAATCTTCCATTTTCCTCCAAAGCGCTGCTCCAGGCTATTTCGAAGCCGGATAAAGTCCAATCCCTGCACCGCGGATTTTTTCTTTTTTTCCTTATCGTAGCGAAAAGTAGGGGCGTACAATACCGTGTATGTATCAGCATCTATCTGGTATTTCGCATACACTTTATCCCTGTGATCCGCATGGAATAAGGCGTCCGTCCTCGGCGAACCGACACGCACAAACGCACCGTGATAGCCAAACCCGCTTTTACATGTGTCCTGATCAAAATCACTTCCCACAAAAATATAGTCCATGATCCTGCTATTCTCTCTGACCCGTTCTCTCTCACGCTCCGTGCTCGTTGTCGATGGATCGTCCAGAAAAAATTTCTTTAAAGTAATGCCGGACCAATGTTTTGTCTGCACATAGATCTGTTCTTTCCGTTTGCATATAAATTCCGGCACAAGAATATCAAAAACCCATATCCGGGCAGTCTCCATCTCATAGATATATTTCTTCCAGTTGTGGGTAGACACCGGCCGTACTCCTTCGGGCAGCCTGCATCTCAAATCGTCAACCAGCCAGACGATATCCAGCCCACTTCTTTTTTGCAGAAGCGCTTTCGTGATATATTTTGCATGGCCGCCGTACCTGCCTATCATAAATACGATCTTTTCCTCCGCTATAGGCAGGCCGCAGCACTTAGCGGCATACTCCCTTTTCCGGGCTTCCGGATCAGGCTGCTCTCCACAATCTGCACATCCGGTACGGGATCTTCGGTCGGCCTCCATCAGAAGCAGGACGAAGCATTCTATGCCATAGGATGAAATCTGTTTTGCGATCTCTTCATATCCGTTCATATTAGAAATCAAAATAAGCGTTTTCTCCGGAACCAGTGACATAAGGATGCCGGCGTCAAAAATCGGCGCCCGCTCACAGGACGTCTCCACCGCTTCCGGCAGATAATCTCCCACACAAAACCCCTGCAGCCCTATGCAGCTGTCAATCGCTCCGCACAAGTTTATCTTCCCGCTGTACTTTTCCATAAAATACCTGGCAGCATTTCCGAGGCCATATAGATAGACATCTCTTCCGGCCGCCGTTTCCAGGAAGTTATCCCATGTCTGCTCCTTGCCAAACCGATATTCTGTAATATGCTTCTTGTAGTTTATGGCGTTCTGTATAACATCCATCTATGTACGGTCTCCCTTGTTTTCAATACGGATTATTGCAATAAAAAATCTGATGCAGAGTATGGTAAATTCCATGCTTTACATCAGATTCCCTTATTTCCGCCATCTACGGCGACTAGTATAATCCACGATAATTACCGATCCCTTACACGCAGGATAAATTTTCATGTGCAAGGAAGCTGAATGAGGCGATGCCGGTAGCATCGTCGATTGAAGCTGACGCGGCAGATGGAAATTTAGACAAGTGAAAGGGACGGATAATTATTGTGGATTATACTAGATCCCTGCTTAGTGTTCTTCCAGCTTAACCATGCATTCCTTACCGCAGAACGCAATGCCGTATCGGCTGATCACGCTGTAGTTATCGTCAATCAGTTCTTTTTCATAATTTCTGTCCTTGATCTGTGCCAGGGCTTCGTCCGTCTTTGCTTCCAGTTCGCCAAGCTTCTCCGTCACCTTAAATTCTACGATAAAAGCTTCCTTCCTCCTCGATACCGGTCTCACAAAAAGGTCACATCTGCCCTTCCCGGGCTCCCGGTTCGACTTGGTGATATAACCCTTGATTCCGGTAAGCAGACCGGCCACCAGTCCATGATAATAATTCTCGTGTTCATCCATGGAACTGATGGTTTCCATCATAATGTCATTCAGCTCCTCTTCAAAAACCGTCACGTCTTTCCGGATAAACGCATTGTGAAGCCTGCTCATATCCCGCTGCTTCATTTTCGCCTGAAACCATGCGGTTACTTTGGTATAGAAAATATAGCGCACTTCCCTGTTGGGAATCCGTAACGTCAGATATCGGATATCGTTTTCGGAGATCCGTTCACTGACTTTTCGGAAATAGCCTGTGAAAAACATGAAATTCCACAAGTTATCCATCGTTTCATACACCTCGGCATATGTGATATCCTCATGGATCGGTTTCTCTATTGTGCCGCCGTCGATCAACAATTCAAGTTCCGCCTTAACGCTCTCATCCGCAAGCCCGATCAGCTCCCGAACGATACTGTTCGATGAGGTATTTGCCCAATAGGCTTTCGCGTAGCAGTTCTCGTTTGCCCGCAGATCGAACATAAACTGTATGACGCTCCAGGGATTGTATACATCGGCATTCCCGAAGCTGTATCCGTCATACCAACTCTTAAATATCTCAAATTTATGGGAAAGCCCGTAATCATCACACATTTTTCGGACTTCGTCATCCTTGAACCCGAAATATTCATCATATTGCTCATTGAGTATGGATATGACAGTAAGGTTGTTCATTCCGGTGAAAATACTCTCTTTACTGATCCTGAGGCACCCTGTGATAACCGCGAAATCCAGACTGGAATTTGTTTTCAGTGCAGACTCAAAAAGCGCCCGGATAAAATCGATCATCTCATCATAAAAGCCGCATAGGAAAGCATTTTCCAACGGTACGTCATATTCGTCAATCAACAGGATTACCTTTTTCCCATAATATCTTTCCAGACACTTTGACAGGAACTGAATGGAGTTTTTAAATACATCCCTATCAGCATGGCCGCCCAGGATACTCTTATAGCGCTCCCGTGTTTCATCCGGCATATCCGTATCCAAAAGGTAATAGTGCCTTTCAAATTCCATGCTGATCTGCCTGATAAGCTGTCTGTATGCGCTCTCGAAGGTAGACTGTTTCCCTGCTTTTAAGGTCAGCGTAATGACCGGATAGACGCCCATATGCGACAGATACTGTTCCCCGGCCTGCATGATGCCCAAGCCGTCAAAAATACCTCTGTTATCGATCGGCTCTCCCTTTACAGTATGCATGTCCTCGAAAAAATACTGCAGCATACTCATATTCAAGGTCTTGCCAAAGCGTCTGGGACGCGTAAAGAGATTGACAGCCCCTTTCATATCAATCAAATCTTTGATAAAAGCCGTTTTATCAACATAATAGTATCCCTGCTCGATCAGCTGCTTAAAATTGTCAATCCCGATGGGTAATGGCTTATATCGCATAGCATTCTCCTCCATCATTAAATATTGAGTCTGGTCATCCTCTGCCCGCGCGACGTCCATATAACGAATCATCGTGTTTCTTTTATCAGTATAATCCATGTCTGGTCTGATGTAAAGTATGAAATTGTCAAGGTACGTATATACTTGTTACGATTCATAATCAATGTCATTAAGTTAAGCCGGACGCGCTTTCGCTCAGTTCCAAACGCAGCGATACTAAATTCGTGAAAAACCTCATTAAGTACCGGCGTTTTCCAATGACCCTCAGGAGAATCCTATCATATCAGATGCTGTGTATAGACTTAACTTAATGACATTGATTCATAATAGAAATGCGCATATACTGCAACAATCTATCCCAGAACCTCGCACTTGCCGCAAAGTCCGTAAGAACATATAAATTATAAGTGCGCAAAATCGGCTGAATTGTTATCCTTTACAATCCATTCACTGCACTCCGGCCTATTGGATACCGCCCATGCAAACCGCTCTTCCTTTCCGCAATATTTACACAGTTCAATTGGCTCTGCATCCAGACATTTAAGCGCCTGTGCCAGATCAATACTTTCATCATAAATATCCACCCCTTCCTCAAAATGAAGCGGAATACCATACTGCTCAAAGAAATGACCGCCAAGTGCGGAAAACGGACACTTGTATATTTTTCCATTCCTCAGGAAATGACAGCGGCTCTCCCGGCACTCTGTCTGTGCTTTGTAAGGATCATTCTTACCGGTCAGATCAATATTCTTGCCGAAAGTCTCCGCTACCTTGCGGAATTCATAGAGAATGCCATGCTTTTCAAACGTACCGATAATCTCATTTCGCAGCTTCGATGTCGGAGGATATTCCGTAATGCTGACAAGCACCTGCTTTTGTCTTATATAAGACAGCAGCTCAGGACTTTGTCTGGGAATCAAAGTACCGTTTGAGACAACAGTGATCGTTGTTTTAGGCATATACTTCCTCAAACACCCTATGTAATCCGCCAGACGTTCCGATAAGAAGGCCTCACCGCCCAGCAAATCAAAATGTTCGATAAAAATTTCCTTCGACAAGTGCATGATATCCTTCTCAAAAGATTCGTATCCGATGGCAGCGCCTGTCGGGAACAGATTGGAAAAATGGCTGCAGCCTTTGCAGTTCAGATTACAAAAGTCCACCACGTTAGTCTCCAGCTTTTTCATATAACCCTTTTTATTGTCATAATCTGAGTTATAAACTATATTAACATCGTCCAAGATGTCGCTTGCAATTTCCAGTTGACATTCATAAATCTGTCTTCCCATCAGCCCGAATTTTTTTACTTCCATCCGGCGCATCTGCTCACGGATTTTGCCATAATCCAAAACCGCGACCAATATGACATCCACATCTTGACTATAACGATCTGCATATTCGACAGGCGAAACTACTTCTATACCCAAAACATCCTCTATGTTTTCCGCATTATTGTCGATGTAGCAAATGATATTCTGTCTTTCGATTAATTGTCTGCCCACATATAAGCCAAATTTCCCCGCTCCCCATATTGCAATATTCATTGGATTTTCTCCTCTCCATTGTCTTATTGACGTCATTTATAGCAGCTTGCAATTACCCGCGTATCCAACTCTATGTTTTGGTAATTATAAGCTGTCAGTCTGTCCATGATTTCTTTCTGGTTCGCCTCGTCTACGCCAAAAATCACTCCAAATTTCCTACTGGTATCCAGTTCCGATAACGGCTTGACCTGCAAACCATACAGCCCCGATGGATTCCCTGCTTTATCTGAGACTACGATTGCTGTTATTCTTTGCGTTAATCCCAAATCCGCCAGTATCCTCAAAGCATGTCGCGCTGTTTTCCCTGCACCGTAAAAGTAAACCGGCATGTTTCCAGCCTTATCAAATACAGTGTTAAAAACACCGGCATAGTATTTCTTTTTCTCCATTATGTACTCTTCTCGGGTCATCAGATTACTGAACCATTTCTCATAACAATCAGCATACCGTTCTTTTAGCAGCACTAATATTTTAGAAATACATTTATCATTTCCACTGCCATATAAATTATTGGCGGATAATCTACATATCTGGGAATCGTCTATCGTAATATCCTTCTGAGATGGTTTCGTATAAACAACCGGAATATTACTTATGATCTCACTATATTTCAGCCATAAATCGTCATAATCTCCGGCCACTTTCATTATTGTTTCTTTATGAAACCAATTTTCATTTACCAATCTCGGGGAATAGCATACCCCTCCGGCACCTATTGCACATAAATCCATTCTCGGCACATCTTTACATTCTTCTATCTTTTCCTCTTTCTCCCACTTGACGTATTGTTCCAGCGTTTCTGGCCTTTTAAGTATAATCCTCGCTATTCTGGCTGACACTGAATCAGGAAAGCGCTTATAACTTTCCATCAAATCACAAATCATTGTCTCAGCATATATTTTGTCATCATCCACTGTAATGACAACAGCATCTTGAAATTCCTGCAAAGCATAATAATATTTTTTATGGGATTTCAAGTTTCCACATACCCATGCAATCCTGAATCCTCCCTGACCGATCATTCTTCTGAGCTTTTCGGGAAGCTCCGCTTCCACTTTTGGAAATTCATCCAGACTTAAATACAGAATAATTTCATCCGCTTTCACAGTCTGCCGGTACAGACTTTCAACCACCCTATGCACACTTTTTATCCTTGGCGGATATGATGTAAACGAAACGATAATCCTCATGAATTCGTCTCCCTCTCCAACAGCATGTCCAAAAGATCTGTTACTACAATTTCCGAATCTTTTACCATGCTGCTCACTCCCTGATATAACGCCTTCGAAGTGACAAGGATATAATCTGCTTCCTGAACAGAAACAGCAGGATCTGTTATCTCATACCCACTGACCATAGTTCCTTGCTTCGCTTTATCATAATCTGCAATTCCGAATATTCTTATAGAACGATCCGATAAATAATGCAAAAGAATCTTTCCATTGATTCCCACACCCCACAAAACCATTTTTTTATGCCTGCTAATTCCATCTTTAATAAATTCGCAGATGATATCTCCATGTTTTTTCAGATAGTATTGAAAATAAGTGTCCGGATGATCGAACCATCTGCTTTCATAAACATCATTCTGAAAACTTTCCAGAATATATCTATCATACTCATCGATCCATCCATAATATTCTTTTCCGTATTTTATACATGTAGAAATTCCTTCTTCATGCAGAAAATTATAAAAGTTCTTCCTGTACTCTTCATTTTTTTCTACATTCAAAACATACATAAAATACGCTGCCAATTTAAGATACAAATAAGATGCATACTTGCCAAGCATATTCCGCTCTTTTAACTCTCTGCACAGTTTTTCCATTGCATAAAAGGAACACATAGGATTTCTACGGCTGGAAATCCGCATCGGTTCGGAGTGATCCCTTGCATAAACCATGACACGCCTGTCATCTAAACAGATAATTCTCCGCGCACAAAAAAGACACATCTGCGCAAAATAGACATCATTGCTGGAAGGCAGATCCTGAAACTCTAATCTGTTCTCTTCAAGGAACCGCCTCCGAAGCATTCTATTACACGGTGATGCCGCCCACCACAAAAATTCCCGCGGCTCAAAATCCTCCATGGAAAACGGAGCTTTGCAATAATTCTCGCGAAAGCTTTCCTCTCTTTTTATTGTTTTTTTACTGTGTATTGTTTCGCTCGGCACATGAAAATACTCAAACAAGACAATATCCACCCTATATTTTTCCATTGCATAACCTGCCTTTTCCAGCAGTTCTTCCTCGAAAACATCATCTCCATCCAGAAATACTATGTACTCGCCTCTCGCCTCTTTCAATCCTTTGTTTCTGGACGGCGCTGCTCCCAAATGCTCTTCATTAAACAGGATTCTGATTCTGGCATCGTTATCCCGGAATTTCTCAATAATATTTCTTGTTCCATCTGTAGAGCAGTCATCGATGCAGATTACTTCAAAATCCTTATATGTCTGACTTAATATGCTTTTCAATGCTTCCTGCAGATATTTCTCCGCATTGAAAAGCGGCATAATTATTGATATCACCTTCATATTTATCTGTTTTCCTCCGTCAGCAGATCTAAAAGATTCACCACTTCAATGCCGGCATTCTTCACCAAACTCTTTACATCCCAGTAAACTTCCTGTGAAACAACAAGTATATAATCCACTTCCTGATAAACAAAATCCGGTTTTATTACTACATACTCATAAACTACTGTACCTTGTTTTCTTTCATCCCTATCAACAATTCCTGATATCCTTATGGAATGCTCTGCCAGATACTCCAATAGTGCCGTTCCATTAATTCCCAACCCCCATAAAACTATATTCTTATTTTGCAAAAGTTTTTCTGTTATGAAGCGGCATATTTTTTCCCCTTTTTGCTTTATATAAAATTGAAAACAGGTATCCAGAACATCAAACCGTCCACTCTCATAGGTACTTTTTTGAATACCGTCTAAAATATACATCGCGTAATCATCAATCTTTTTAAGATCCACATCCTTGAATCCTATACACTTTTCAATTCCTTCGTTTTGCAGGAATAAATAAAACTTTTTCTGCTTCTCTTTATTTTTTTCAGCACGTAAGCGATTTAGTAAAACCGAGGCAAATGTAATATAGAAGTGTTCCTGCACATCTTGCAGCATATTCCGTTCAGCAAGATCCTCAGCCAGTTTTTCCCACGCAAAACAGGCACACATCGGATCTCTGCCATTTGATATTCTGGACGGTTCTGAATGCTCTCTCGTGTAGAGTAATATTTCGTCACTTCGTGCCCATATTACCTTTCCGGCGCAATACAATGCCATCCTGACAAAGTAGACATCATTTGATGACGGAAGGCTCTGAAATTCCAGTCGGTTGTCCAGTATAAAACTTTTTAAAAACATTTTATCGCCGATCGAATCCGACCAAAGCGGAAATTTCCTTGCCGGGAAATCATGAATACAGAACGGCTTTTCGCAATATAATTCCACAAATTCCTGCGAATATTCTTTTGTTCTTTTTCTATGTATGTTCTCACTTCTCACGTGCTTCATGGCATCAAACAAAACAACATCCGTTCCATATTGATCCATCATTCCACAGGTTGTTTCCAGCAGTTTATTGCCGAAAACATCATCACCGTCCAAAAATATAACATATTTCCCTTTTGCAATTTTCAATCCCTTATTCCTTGATGGTCCTGCGCCAATACGTTCTTTATTCACCATAATCTTAATTCTGTTATCTTCTCTTTGAAAATCCATCAGAATTGCTGCCGTATCATCTGTTGAGCAATCATTAATGCAGATTAATTCAAAATCCGTATATGTCTGCTCCAATATGCCTTTCAGTGCCTCTGGCAAATACTTTGCCGCATTAAACAAAGGCATTATAACCGATACCTTTTCCATTCCTTGTTCTCCCACATAAATATATCATTCTTCTTCCAGCAAATCATAAGCGGTATATTCAACATAGTGTACATTTTTAAACTGTAGTCGGTCCAGGTTACGCATTACCGCACCTGCATATTGTCCGCTGACCGCAACAATAATAAGAGCATTTCTGCTGTATTCGGTAATTTTCCTCACTTCATATCCTTCTATATAATCCACATTATCTGTCATTTCACTCACCGCAAACCCGATAATGTTACTACACTTTTTCCCCCAATTCTTCAAAAAGCATCTCCCAGCTTTACCGGCTCCGTAAATAACTATCTGTTGCGCAGCAGAACAGGCAGACAGCATTTTTTCTTTCGCTTCTTTCTGTTGCGCAATATATGTCTCCAGATGCTTTATATCTTTGAATGCTTCTGCACCTTCCCCCATCCAGTCATACTGGATCGCATAAATCTGATCAATTAAATTCCATATTGCTTTTTGATCTTTAACCGCATATTGGTAAAATGCTTTTAAATTTTCATATAATATATTTTTTAACTCACTTTCATACATAATATACAAATTATATTTCTGTGCCATTTCATAGCAATCCCTTATGCCGCACAGTATATCCAAAGCTGTTTTAAACGTGAAGTTTACCTCTTTATAGTCTACTCTGTGAATATAAATGATTTCCTTCAATGCATAGAATCTCTGTGCACAGATCATTGCCCTTAACAAAAAAGGAGGATCTTGAAATCTCCTATATGGAGGAAACCTTATATTATTTTGCGTAATCAGATCTGATGCAAAAAGGTACCTCTGAAAATGATAAAAATAACCGAAATCTTTAAATTCTACCGATTGATTATAAGAAAACCATCTGTCAAGTTCTTTTTTGTCTCCGTATGCTGACCGTAAAAGTATGTTTCCGCCGCATATAGAAGCGTGATTTTCTTCTGCTGCCAGATACAACTTTTCTAACACACAATTCCGGGCATAATAATCATCCGGGTCCATAAAGCACAGGTACTTCCCCACGGCTTTACTGATTCCATAATTTCTCGCAGGACCGGCGCCCTGATTTCTCTGCTGCAAAACAACAATGTTCTCATATTTTTTTTGATATTCCAGTAAAATACCATAAGAGTCATCCTCTGAACTGTCATCCACACAAATCACTTCTATCTCCTTCAGCGTCTGCGTCAGTACACTGTCCAGACACTGTTTCAAATATTTGTCCACATTAAATACCGGGATAATGACACTTATCTTGATCATTACTATGCTTACCTCCGTTTTCGTTCGATCCTCTATATATTGTCCTGTTCCATGCACAAATTATTTTGATTCTAAAATTCATCATATTAGCGAAACAGACCTTGCTGTGAGCTTTAGAAGTCTTCTCTTACTATACCAGTCCAGCTTGTTTAAAATTATCCTGATACAGATTTTTCTTGTGGCCGTGTATAATATATTCCGAACCAATTCGTAATGATTTCCCCAACCTTCCCACATCCTTAGGCAAATAACCGTTTTTCCATACCGCATACCAAAAAGATAACTGGTCTCTTCTGGATTCCTTCTTTATTTCATTCCACCATGTCTCCATAATGTCTATACATTGGGTATTATTATGTTCCCGAACGATGACGCCATTAATTGCTTCGCCAAAGTTTCTTGGAAAGCCTTCTTTAACGTATCTTGATATCTGTCTGACAATCATCTCCGAAGAATCTCCGCTGGTTCTCTGCGATAGTATCAACATAGCCGCTTCTCCATAGATATCCATATTCCCATATCCTCCCGCTTCGTACAGCCCGATGCCAACTTTACCAACCTTCTTTACCAATCCTGCTATACTATGAATAATCTCAATTGACCCGTCATAATAAATCGAATATTTATAATTTTTAAAAAACAAATGCGGATGTAATTTACAAAAACGATTGATCCGTACATTATCCAGCATTCCGTGCTCAAGCATACCTGTTATGTCAACCCATTGATACACGCCCAAATTCTCCGGCTTTTCAAACGACAGACAAAAATAATCACACTGTTCCTCTATTACTCTTGGCTGTTTCAAGTCATCATAGCCATTAACAATACAAGTATAAACTGCAATTTTTTCATTGTTTTTAACCTCCCTGATGTACTCACCCATGTTGCTGTCCGGATATTCCTGATCGGGAATTATGATTTTCAGGTACGCTTCTATAATGCTTTTTATATTGAGCCAATGCAGACTCAACCCTACCGCTTCCAATCCCATACCCTGCAGCTGCGCAACTATTGTTCCAGTATATAAAGGCGAAGTAGAAACCAGACATAAAACATCTTTTCCGTATTTTAGAAGCTCCTCCGGAGAAATGCACATTATGTTATTAATTATCGTTTTATTCCACTTTTCTGTATCATTATCACAAAAGAAGTCAACTTTAAATCCTCTGTCTATTACAAATTGATACCAGTATTTATCTGCAGCATCTCCTGCTCCAAACAGACAGATATACTTATATCCCGCCTTTTTATCCATCAATTCCATATAAGTGCTCAAATTATCATGAACCATCTATGTATCTCCCGAAAAGCACCCGCCTTTTCTCTAAAAACCTATTTCCTTAGCAACGCCGTCACAATCACCGGATACTGCTCATCCTGAAATTCAAAATCTTCTGCTTTCATATCCTCCGCACACAAACCGTACAAATACGCAATAGCTGTTTTCACATTTCCCCATGACTGCACGGTAATATTGTCATCTGCAAATGCTTCCGCGAACAATTTCCGCATAGATTGATCTGTAAAACGCCAATATTCACCCCAGTTATGATAATCATATAAAGAAACCTGTCCCAGACAATGCGCTGTCACAAGCGCCACACCGCCCGGCTTAAGCATCCTGTAGATATTGCGTGCCACACTGTGGATATCATAGATAAACTGTATCGTCTGCGTACAGATAAAACAATCCACACTGTTCTCAGAAATTCCCTCACCAATCTCCAGATTGCCTTTTATCACTCCCTTTCCCCATCCGTTCAAATGAAGAATAAGGCTCTGTTCCACATGATTTCCAAACCTTTCCGTATAGCCCGAATCGGCCATCTCCATGACCACACCTCTGATTTTCTCCCGATTTTCTGCAAGGAACCGTTCTATATAGATTCTGTCTACCGGCTTTCCCCGTTCCGCCCCGAATCTCTTGCTGGCCGGCCTGTCCGGCATGGCTGCCGCCAACTTTATATAGGGATTCTTTTTTATAAAAAGAGCCCGCAGATATCGATTAAGCTCTTCCTGTGTTGAAACTCTGTTCTCTTCCTGTCTCCCCTTTAACACAATCGCCAGATCCTCTGCGTAGATCTCTTCCACAGCTTCAGACAGAATTTCCTCTATCTCGTCATAGAACGGTGGCATCGTAATCATAAAGCGGATTCTCTCAAGGTTTACCCCTGACAATTTCAGCTGCTCCCACATGGCAAAGAAAGCCGCCGACATCAGAAGAATCGGGACATCTGTCCCAAAAGAATCCATATCCTCCGGGTTTACCATGCTTTTGCCTTCATAGCTCTGTATTTTCCCAGGCTTGACTGTATTATCCAAAAAACCGATGATTTCATATCGTTTATGCACCTGTTCCTTTTTGCTCTGATAATATCTGCCGCACCCAAATACTATGGCTTTCTCCATATTCTGTCCCTCCGCATCCTGCATTTTACATTCTCACGATACATAGGTGTGATACCACTGTTGAAAGATAAAATATGGCCAGACAATCTTCGAATAATTATTGCCGCTCCATCTTCCGCTGTCACCGTTTTTCATATACTGACTCATAAAGGCGATTGTCTCATCCGGCTCAAAAATCCCCTGCCGTAGTAAGAAATTCCTGTCCGTATAATCCATAACCTGCTCCTTTAAAGCGCCTCTTAACCACTTGTCAAGCGGGACACAAAATCCCTGCTTAGGCCGCTCCAGCAATTCTCTGGGAATATACTCATATACAATATCCTTCAAAATCCTTTTCTGCCCGTCCCTGCCGCATTTGTATTCCATCGGCAGCCTAAACGAATACGCTACCACCTTCTGGTCCAACAGCGGGCATCTGCACTCTAAAGAATACATCATAGACGCTCTGTCAATCTTCGTCAGCATACATTCCGGCAGGGACGTATCTATATCCATCAGCATACGCCTCTGATTCCATCTGTCTTCTCTATATTTTGATTCGAAATCATAATAATAATTATCGTAATCATGCAGCAGAATATGTTTTATACAATCCACATAATTGGAAACTCCTGACTGCACCCTATGCGCTGCCCCTTGATAATCCGTCAGTATTCTATATTCCAATGACGACTTCGAAAGCTCTTCCTTCACATCTTTCTCACAGATTTCCTGCGCTTTACCAAGTATCCGGTAAATGTCATATCCCCCGAAGATCTCGTCGCCGCCGTCTCCTGTCAGTACCACGGAGTTTCTCCTTTTAGCCAAAGCAGATACAAGCATACCGGGGATCTGCGCCGAATCTGCAAAGGGCTCGTCATAACAGGCCGGTATCCTTTCAACCAAATCCAGCATATCCGCTTCCACGATATAATGCTCCTCATGCTCCGTACCC
This sequence comes from Clostridia bacterium, assembly GCA_910575245.1. Taxonomy (GTDB): domain Bacteria; phylum Bacillota; class Clostridia; order Lachnospirales; family Lachnospiraceae; genus UBA3282. The sequence continues at coordinate 25,328 of CAJTEN010000029.1, forward strand.
AAATATCGGGCTACTTTTCCTGCATATTTCGCTTCGTCTAAGGATTCGTCTTCAAATCCTATGCAGTATGTCTGCAATGGTCTGTTCAAATGTCTCTGCGCTACAGCACACACCAAAGAGGAATCATATCCGCCGCTTAAGAATGCCCCGACCGGAACATCCGCCACAAGCCTGTCTGCCACAGCATGGTTCAAAATGATTTTCAATTCCTCTTTTGTTTTCTCATAATCTGTTACCTGATATGTTTTATACTCCAGATATTTTCGGGCAGCGTCCCAATACTTCCTCTTCTTCACATCCTTGTATGTTATTTTGAGATATGTGCCGGCCTCCAGTTTATATACATTGTCAAAAATACTGTCCGGAGCCGCCAAATACTGTTTATGCAGAAACCTGCCCACCATATTTTCGTTTATGCGCTTATCAAAATATGGATATTGCATAATTGCTTTCAGTTCCGATGCAAAAACAGTTCCACCTTCCTTTTCACGATAATAATACAGTGGCTTTTTCCCGATTCTGTCCCTGATCAGATATAATGTCTCACTTTTCCTGTCTAAAAGCGCAATCGCAAACATACCGTTTATTTTTTCAACAAATTGTATCCCCCATTTTAAATAGGCCGCCAGAATGATCTCCGTATCACAAACACTTCTGTATACATAATCAGATAATTCCTTTTTCAATTCTCTGTAATTGTAAATCTCCCCGTTGAAAACCACACTGATCCGATCATCCATGGTATGCATCGGCTGCCGCCCGTTTGCCGACAGATCCATTATGGAAAGTCTTCTGTGAGCGAAGCCGACGTCCCAGCCATCCCGCAGTTGATACTGTTCTGCTCCCTGACCGTCAGGTCCACGATGAACCAATGTGGCATTCATGGTTCTCAGCTCTTCCCCTGTCACCTTATTCGGTGTGATAAATCCACATATTCCACACACAAAACTTTACCTCTTCCATTTATTTCAATCTTCCACCTACACGTCTTCCCAACGCATAAAAAGTACGGTGCGGGTATTTCTCTGCAAACACTTTCCTGACTCTTCTCCTTGCCCAATACTCTGACAGGGAAAAAGTTCTGTATTTCAAATCGACAACCTCTATCTCATCAATCCTGTTGTAGGTATGGATTCCTGAAAACTTCCTGTTCCAGTTTCCCTCTATTTCTCCTGCTGTAATCCTCCTGATTTCATGCTCCCTGTAAACCGGCGATAAGGAATCTATTACACTGAAAACCAGACCAGAGCCATATCCCTCCGAACCATTCTGTGAAACCCTAAACAGCTTCCCGGCTTCACAGAGTATTCTGCCTCCGGGTCTTGCGTTTTGTGTCCCTGTATCCTCCAAAATCATCCTTCCTTCGGTCAGCTTCATTCCATCGATCTGATATAAATAAAGCCTTCCTTTAATACCGCCCTTTTGCGGCCGGAATGTAAACATATATTTTTTTCCCTGATCATGGCAAAAGGTTGTATCCACGCACTGTACATTGGAAAGCAGCACCTTTCGCTTTTCCCATTGGTCAGGAAAGGCTTTTAGTTCGTAAACCGCTATTTCATCATTCTGGCGCGTCTCCGGACACATATACAGCCTGCCGCCGCAAACAAAAACATTCGGATAAGAAAGATGCCAGTGTTTATCCATGCTGACTTCCCAGCCGGTAAATTCTCCGTCCTCCAGTTTACAATAGGCAATAACACCGTTTCTCTCTGATTTATATAGAAAAATCTCCGCAAAAATATATAAAGAGCCTTGATACATGACCGGAAACGGATCAGCCACCCAACCCCATTCCGGATTGGGCAGCAGCGTAAATTTCTCTTCGCCCTTTAATCTGTATGCTGTTTGCCAACGGTCAAATAGAAATTTCTTCTGCATATATTTCTTCCAACATTTTAATTTCCTGTCTGATATCATATCCGGCGTTCCGGATCTGCCCGTCAACTTTGTGACGGGGATATCCTTCTGCATAGCGCAGTATTGCATCAATCCACCTATCCTTTTCCAATTCCAGGAAAAAGACGTTATCCGTTATCTTTGCCTCTCTTGTGACGGCATCACCGGACAGACATATCAATCCCGCAGTCTGTGCCTCTATCAACACATTCGGCAGTCCTTCAAACCTTGACGGCAGTGCAAAAACATCCATTGCCTGCAGACAATCCTCTGTATTGTCCACTGCTCCTGTAAACACCACCTTATCGTATATGTGATATTGGTCTACTTGTCTACGGATATCTTCTTCCAGTTCTCCGCTTCCGACTAACAATAAGATTGCATTTTCTGTCCTCTTCTGAATTTCATAAAAACAGTCCACAAGGAACCTGTGATTTTTCGCATAGCCCATCCTGCCGACAGTACCTACTACAAATCGATTCTCCAACCCCATCCTGCGGCGTACATGCATTCTTTTGGTTTCATCATAGCGATATCTTGCAATATCCAGCGCATTGTGAAATATCTTTATCTTTTCTCTTGGAATCCGGGAACCGAACATAAAATCCGCCGCTTCAACAGAGCACGCCAGAAAATGTGTGGCAAGTTTTTCCGTAATATCATTTTTGAGTTTTTCATGATTCAACAGTTCCTTTTGCCTTTGCCTGTAGTCTGAAATATCGACCGATGTGCTTCTGGCATGTACCACTATTTTCCTGATGCCAACCTCATGTGCCACCTTCTCCGCATAAAAGCTTTTCCACCAGCTTGTATTTAAATGAAGTACATCATATCCTTGCAGTAATATTTCTCTTAACTCCTCGCAAAATCGCTTCTCATCCTGCTCGGCATAGCAGGAAATATAATGTACCTTACATCCCTGTCTGATGATTTCCTGCTCAAAGTCCAATTTAGGGCTGCATGTGGCGAAGTCAAACTGAAATCTCTCATGATCAATATAGTTCCAGAATTTTAATGCCGATCTGGTAACGCCGCCGTTCGTATTTCGGATCGGAAAATGCAATACCCTGATTTTCTTCTGTTCCATCCTGTCTTACCTCAATCCAAAGCTTCCTTCCCATTCATCTGGCCTTGCGCAGCGTAAGTTCTTCGATGAGATCGACCACCCTCCCGCTCGCTTTTCCATCTTCGAAACAGCCGAGTTCTTTCATAAAATTCTCTGCAGAACGTTGATACGCCCTGATATCAAATCTCTCTATCTGTGCGATCAGCTCATTCATATTGCAGGCTTTGGGGAAAGGCATATCGTCCAGTTCAAACATCAACTTCCCCCTGTCATTTACATATTCCCTTTCATCCTCTACAAAAAGGAAACCGGGCTGCTTCATAACCGCGCTCTCAAAAACCGAACTGGAATAATCGGTAATAAGCGCATCTCCTGCCGCGATCAACTCATTCATATCCGGATAGGTGCTGACATCAATTACCCTGTCATTCTCATTTGATCCCAGGACTGCTTCTGCCTGATCAGCCACCTGGGGATGAAGACGTAAAAATACATACCATATTCCGCCGAACTTCGCTTCCACCGCATGGATCAGTCTGTCAAAATCTATCGTTCCGATCTGAGCGCTGACACTGCGCCTTCCTTTCTGGCTTCCTCCTCTGAATGTGGGCGCATATAATATAATCTGCGCTTCCGGGGACAGCCCGTATTTCTCTCTGCATTTCTTACGCATCGCATCCTTTCCCCAAAACAGAACATCGCATCTTGGAATTCCTGTTTTCAGAATCGGGCCGTTATAAATCAATCCGGACGGACACATTTTACAACTCCACTCATTCCCGGAAAGTACATAATCGATCATCTCAGAATCCGATTTGCTCACGATCCGGGCCATCTGTGGCAGCCTGTTTCCCCTCTGTTCTCCTATCGGCTTTATTCCGGCAATCGAATGCCAGGTCTGAATATAGCTTGTTCCTCTTCTCTTCTTAGTGCCATAAACAGTTCTTGTATTGCCGATCCAGAATCCGGCCGTGGAAAGATGATATGCCCTGCTCCATACAGAATTTTTCACAGTCTTTATTTCCTCCGGAAAATCCTGTCCGGGTAATTCCGTCAGCCATACAATCTTGTATTTCCTCTTCCTATTTCTGTCTCTTCTTATGATTTCCTCCGCAATATACTTAGGGCTGTCGCTATATCCCCCTTTGCCCTCCAACGTCCACATAACGATCTTATCCGGCTCCAAAGGAAAGACCCGGCACATCCAAAAAAGCAGACTGCCTGAAAATGCCTTTATTTTTCTCCAATATATGTATTTTTCATAATCTCCCTTACTTTTCATTGCAAGTCGTATTTCAAATACTTCCCCGCCTTTCATCCGTACTTCCGCCGACTTTTGCTTTCCTGTTTGTTCCAGAACTTATCACCCTCGTCGCATTCCTGTCAGATATATTTCCGGCTCGTTTAAGAACACATCTGTAATTCCCATATTCTCCAGCTTCTTCAGATCAAGCCTTGTTCCCGTAGGCTTCTCCGGATACAGGTGTCCACCAAGCCAGGCACGCACTGTCTGTCCGCAAAGCTGCTCTTTCGTTAAGTCCATTCCTTTCCAGAAAGGATGCAGCGCCGTCTTTGCACTTTTATTTTGTTCCTGGCTTTCTTTTTGTGCCTCGCGCCATCCAAAACATCCTGTTTTCTTGTACAGACAGTCGGAAATCTTCGTGTCCAACACCCCTATGGAAGTATCTGCATCTATTTCCCTGATCTTTTGCAATGACCTTGTATAAAAGCTGGAATACACCACCTGCCCCCGCAGCCCTCTGTCCGCAGCCAGTTCCATAATCTTCTCCTCCATGCCGTCATAGGGAATCTCACTGTTTTTCAGTTCTATATTGAGCAGCAGCCCTTCTTTCATCCTGCTTTGTATCAGATCAAGCACTTCCTGAATGGCAGGGATTCTTTCTTTCCGCCCGGTTCCTGTCCCGATTGCCAGTTTCCTAAGCTGCAGATACGTGAAATCCTTAACATATCCTGTCCCGTCGGTCGTCCTGTCCACTCTCTCATCATGTATGATGACGATTTCGCCGTCCTTCGTCATCTGGATATCCAGTTCGATTCCCGTCAGCCCTTCTATCTCTATTGCTTTGGAAAATGCCGTGATTGTATTTTCCGGATACATCTGGCTGCAGCCTCTGTGTGCCCATATTTTCATAGACCCTCCTGCCCTCTCTCAGCCAAAAACCTCTCCATAATCCCCGCCATCGTCTCCGAATCCCCTCTCGTCAGTTTAAACGCTTTCCGCGTATCTCCGTTGATCCGGGATAACAGATCGCATATTTCATAGCGCAGGCCATCTCCCAGAAACCGTTCGGAAAACCGCTCCACACCATTCGGGTTCTCATGATGCACCTCGAAGTAACTTGTCTTCCACCATGGCGGTTCCGCCACAATATAGCCCTCCGTGCCGGAGATCAGAAGTTTTCCCTCCGACTTCACGCCCAGGCCGCAGGTAGCCGTGGCCAGGCCGCTAGGGTATCTCATATATGCTTTTGTATAGAGATCGATCCCGTTTTCTGCCTTTATGGTCTCAAACCGGATTTCCTCATAGCCATGCCCGAACAGCTTCAATATAGGAAGCAGACAGTAGCTTCCCAGTTCCGTAAAGCTGCCGCCGTATTCCACATCTGACAGTTCTCTGCTGTTTTCCTTCTCCAGTTTCGTAAAACACGCTTCCACACCGCGGATACTTCCTATGACGCCGCTGCAGGCTATGCCGAGAAGCTTGGCAAATCCGGGACAGTACGCTGTCTTGATCCCTTCAAACAGGATAAGGTTCTTCTCTTTCGCATAGGCAAATAACTCTGCCGCCTGTTCCCGCTTAAGGCACATCGGCTTTTCACACAGCACATGTCTGCCGTGCTCCAGCGCCTGCTTAATGTATTCATAATGGGTTCCATGGGGCGACGCGATATAGACAATATCCGATGCCTGATAGAATTCTTCTATATCTTCACAGGCGTCGATCCCCCACTTACGGGCAAAAGTCCTGGCGCTTTCAGGATGCGGATTATAGACACACTGTGTATTGACGCCGCTGACCAGCGCCGCCTCCGGCATAAACCGGTCTGCGATCCGCCCTGTGCCGATGATGCCGATCCTCTGAATCGGAATCTCCTTCGTCCGCAGCATCGTGCTGGATATATTCTTGGTCCTGTCCAGATATACGACCTTACAGTAATCCTTCAGATAATCGAAGGTGCCGATCCAGTCAGAACCTACCGTAAAAATATCGATATTATATTTCTTGATATCCTGAAACTTCTGCCCCTCAGACTCTTCCACGATGATCTCATCGGCAAACCCTGTTTTCTTGACATTCTCTATTCTGGTGAGCAGAGAATCCATGACGTTCAGTTTACCCCGCGTCTGGTCGTATTCTTCCGTCGTGATCCCGACGATCAGATAATCCCCAAGCTGTTTCGCCCGCTGTAACAGTTTATAATGTCCCTCGTGAAAAAGATCAAAGGTGCCATAGGTGATCACTTTAACCATACTTACACCTCTATTTTTCCTGCGCCTTTATGTATTCATAGATTTTTCTGCCGCTGCTTCCGTCGCTGTTGGCCGCCAGCTCCCGGTACGCCGCAAGCTGTTTCTCCTTATCAAAAGGATTGCCCACTGTCATGCCGTCCAGGAACCTGTCGAGAGGATTCAAAGCATTTTCAATACAGGCATAGGGCAGCGTCTCCGAACACGCACCGAATCCCGCCTCATGCTCTTCCAGTTCCTTCCTGTCAAATTTGATCTCGATTTCTTCCCATTCGCCTGTCTTCATATTGATGTGATATAACCTCCGCTCAGCATTGGAATAAATCTTAAGCCATCCGCCCTGCTCTTCCGGCTTCCACCATGGGAAAAAGACGTTCCGTCCCGCTCTTTCCTCAAAAGGAATCTCCCACCGCTCAAACTGTCCTGTATCGATCTGAAGGCGGAGATACCTGTCAGCCTGCCGCGGCGCAAGATATACATAGCCGCCATAAAAGGCCATCGTACTGAACGGCATCTCTTCACATTCCAGGCCGCTGTTTAAGTCTATGCATGTAAGTTTCTCCGGGCATCCCGTATACTCTCTCACGTCGCCCGTTTGAGGATTCCAGCGTACAACAATTCTCCCCGTATAAGGCAGCATCCACAATGCATCCTGATATTCGACGAATTCAACACAGCCGCATCTGCTCCGGATCGGAATCTCAATGACCTGTATTTCTCCACTCTCTATGTCCAGTGTCCACATCCTGTTCTCCACAGGGGAAGCCAGATACAGGCATCCCCGATACAGAAATGCCCCGCCGGTGATCCTCCGTCCGTCTTTTTCCCTCGTGAACACATCAATATACTCTCTATAATAGATACATTCTCCTGTCACTGTGTCGTACCGCACCAGGGCCGGATAGTACAATGGCTGCAAAAGCAGGAATCTTTTATATTTCCATGCGCCCGCGAATGCCTTCCCGTTTACCACTTCCTGCTTCAGCTCTATTTTTCTTTCAACGCCCTGGTTTCCTATGACCAGAATATCCTGCCTTCTGCCAGGACAGGCATACAGCTTACCATCTGTCTCCAGAACCACAGAATACTCTCCGCCCCGGCGGCAGTCCGGCAGATCGCATTCATACCGGTAATCATACTTACCGGGCTCAGATCTGTATAATTTATTGCCCTGTATAATAGTGAACCTGTCCTGTTCCTGGAACTCCAATCCGGCCTTTGCCACTTCCCGCCAGCCGTCCTTCCCCGGCCTGCCAAGAATCCTTTTATCCAGAATAAACATTGGCTTTCCCACCACCCCGAACAGCGATGTGACACTGGTTCCTGCATCCCCGATATACGCATCGCTTAAGGCAACCGAACCGGCAATGTCAGGCGTCGTATCCAGAATGCCAAGACCTTTTTCCAAAAACACCTCTTTCAGCGCTTCATAGCCTTGCCGGTACTGCGGCCTCATAGAGTCAAAAGTTGCCTCCAGCAGCGGATGCGGCCTCCACAAAAGACATACATCCTTTCGTCCTTCGAAGCACTGAAATACATATTCTATCTTTCGCAGGAAATTCTCCGTATCGGCAAGCATCCCGTTAATACTCGTATTATAAAAGATTACCCGCTTCCACCTGCCGCCTTCCCCTGCCATTTTTGCAGCCCACTCTGCGGGCGGCTCCGGCGGATTCTTGCATTGCTCTATCACACTGTCAAACTTCGGTGAACCGAGCGGCAGGAATTTCCGGTCTGGCAGATTCTGGTCGAAATACGCCCGGAACTTGGGCGACTGTATCACGATATGATCCGCATAGAGGTAGGCCGGACACAGACTTTGCGCCTCACTCATCCCGCCCGACGTACTGTAATAGGGAATATAAACCAAACACTCTGTATATTTCTTTAGATTTGACGCATAAAATCTCGGATGTACGCTGGTGACAAGGTTGCATCCGTCATATGGATTATGGATATAGACCACGTCCGGCTTTCTTTCTTCCAAATCATATTTCTGCCAGTCAGTTATCTCGATCTCTTCCGGGTACGCATCCCCCTCATAGTGCATCTTTCCCGGGCTGTGGTCAGGATTTAGGTCAAAATAGGGAATCGGCACGCAGTAGGCATCGCAGTCAGGATCTTTCTTCGCCGCCAGATATACGCTTTCCAGACTGTCCCACATGGACGCTTTGTACGGGAAAAATACAACCTCTGTTTTCGCGGAAATATCATTCTTTACGCTGTTTTCCACGGCAAGAAGCCGTTTCCTCAGGATCTTATACAGCTTCTTCTCATTGACCTGTCCACTGCCGGTCTCCTGGAACACCTGAAAAAGCGTTTCGCAATAGTTCTCTATATGCGCTACAGTGCTATGCCCCTCACCTTCCGTCCTCTCGATCATTTCGCCGAGGGCCACGGCAAACTCCTGGCATTCGCCGAGCATATTCTGTGCCGGGCCGTATTCTTTTTTCCGTAATGCCTCTTTTATCTCTTCATGAGCCTGATGCAGGCTGGCAATCAGTTCCAGTGCCTCCCGCTTTTGTGCTTTTCTCATAGTGATCCATATTCCTCTCTAAGATGTCCAGCGAGGTTTTTCACCGGCCTGATGCCGCCTGCGGCGAGGGCAGATTCCCTTTTGGCAGATTTGCATGTTTTTACAGACTTTGTGCCAAACTCAAAACCCTTTTGCAGTAAATACAGATTCCTGGGCTGAACTGTTACGCATACATTCCATTCACTTCCCGCATTTATTCACTATGACAATCTTCGGCTCCTGCTGTTTTACCAAAGACGCTATTCTTTCAATTCTTTTTTCTTTAGGCGCGTCCACACCGATCCGCATACGTCCCGGCGCGTTGCTGCCTTTGAAAATGATCTTCACATCATCCCCGATCTGCAGTTCCATTCCTGTAGTAACCGTCAGCTCCAACATCGTATTTTCTCTCCCCTGCTCTTCTGAAACAAAATCAACGCTATGTAAAACTGTATAATCCAGACAGTCTTCAGATATACTATTCGTAGAATTAATCATTCTGCGAATCACCGCGAAAAGTAACCGGATACCGGCATTTTCATTCGCATTTACCACCAAACTGACCATATACAGAGTCGAGAACGGCCAACTGCCTGCGTTTTGCATCCATTGTCGGATGTACGTATTTATTCAGCGTGATCTGTATATTGGCATGTCCCAGAATTTCACTCAGACTCTTTACGTCCATATCATTGTCGATGCAATTCGTCGCAAAAGTATGCCTGAGTGCATGAAAATTGTACTCTTTTATGGACGCTGCCCTTAAATATCTTTTAAACCGGTTCTGATAAGTCCGTGGATCCAAGGGCGCCTTGCCGCCGACCACATACTCCCCGTCGCGCTTAATTTCATTTAATACCTGTGCAATGCCGGCCGAAATCGGGATTTCCCTTATAGAAAATGTACTTTTAGGCTCTGTGATGAGAAGAGCCGTCCTGTTACTGTTTTCATCTGCCGCTATGCGCTGTACGGTTCGGCGTACATGGATGATCATCTGCTCAAAATCAATGTCATCCCATTTCAGGGAACAGACCTCTCCTAACCGCAGCCCTATAAAAATGCAGAGCAGGATGCCTGCCTTTGAAGCATCCATTTCCCGATACAGATAGCGGATCAAGGATGCCTGCTCCGTATGGTTGATGATTTCTATTTTCTTCCCCTTATTGTGAACAAATCTGTTTTCCAGCCGCATTTCCGGACATTCATAATTTTCTGCCGCAAATTTTAATATCTGATTGATGACCGCAATAATGCTGTGTCTTAAATTCTGTGAGTAGCTTACATCACCTCCTCCCCTAAATATTTTCTCGTTTACAATACTGTACGTAAGGTCATGAACAGCAGTCCCGCCGATCTTATCCCTGACATGCCTTTCATAAATGCCCCGGTATTTTATATAGGTAGAATATTTTCTTGTCTCCTTGATGCACTCCAGCCATTTTGTGGATATTGCATGAAAATCTTCCGGTATTTCCTGATCGCTTCCTTTGTTAATTTCTTTTTTCGTCTCTGCCCCTGAGACAAGCAGCTTGTTCTGGAGCGCGATGCTTTCCAGCTTCTCCTTCACTTCCCTGCATGTTTTCCCATAAACAGATCTGTATTTACTGGAATTATCACTTTGCGGGATTTTATACCGCCCTTCCCATCGTCCGTCTGCACGTTTGCGGATGTTTGTTCCATGTTTTGGCATCTTTTCTCTCCTTTCTTTGACCACATTTATGACCATATAAAATATTAAAATAGATTCAGGCCATTTTCATTGCGTTTGCAATCCTGATCGTAATAGTTCAGCCTTCGGCCTCACTGTTACGGAATCTGCCCATTCCAAGTCGCCTTCGGCGAGGGGCAGATTCCTTCTTGGCCAAGTTTACATGTTCTTACGGACTTTGCAGTAAATGCAAAGTCCTGGGCTGAGCTGTTACCTTCGGCTTCCCTGTTACAAAATTGTCTGCAACAGAAGATTTGACAACAAAAGCAGTATAAAGTATAATGGTAGACAGTTATTGCAAAAGCAGTGCAAAAATGAAGGAAATTCGGAAGTATTTTGAATCTGAACATATACTTTTTCAAAAAAAAATTTCGCAGAATGATTAATTCTACGAAATTTTTTACATGTTAGTATCAAAAGTCATCTGACAATACAGATGTACTTTTGATACTTGCATTTACTTAAATATAAACGGTTTATTGGCTGCTTACTATTTCTTAATCAATCACCGCGCTTTCAATTGCTACAGGCACATAGCCATATAAGCAGGCATATACACCACATCGTCCTTCTTTCTATAATTTTTTGTATCAATTACATACGCCTGCCCTATCCGCTCTCTGAATTTTTCCATAAATTTCCTTAAAGAACTGATACTGTATCTCTCCGTGGATTTCACTTCGATCGGATATATCTTATATCTTGTTTTACTCTTGTTGGAAATCAGAAAGTCAATCTCGATATCATTCCGATGCTTCTGTACATTATAATGTGTATAGAAAAAGGGGGTATATCCGTTGCACACCAACGCCTGCATGACGGCATTTTCAAATATCATCCCCTCGTTAACAGACAAACGTCCTAATATCAGCTGACGGTACAGATCCTCTGTCTCAATCTCTGCTTCCGTAAAGGCATGGCTTACCAGAAGACCGGTATCACCCATATAACATTTCAAATAGGTTCTGTCCTCATTCAACGCCAGCCCCACGTTAGGATCCGTACAATTGAAACATTCATTTGCTATCATGGAATTATCCAACCAGAAAAAGGTATCGTTAAATTTGGAGAAAGACGCTCCTGCCTCAATATCCGACAGGATCACCCGCTTCTCATGTTGAGACAAGAATGCCGGAATCTGATCAAAAATGCTGAGTACTCTGGACTGATATTTTGCTTCAATCTTCATGATGTCATCCCGGTATAAGGCCAGAATGTCACGCTTTTCCTCATCTGCTTTCTGAAAACTTCTTCCATTCCCCAGATAAGCGGCGATGCTCTGAGGCATCCCACCCACTACCAGATATTGTCTGTATAAAAGCATGGCTTTGCGGTGGAACAGCTCTGTAAGAGGACTTCCCTCCTCAAAGCATTTCCGGATATACTGCGACAAACTTTCCTCTCCCATCGCCCAGCAAAATTCCTCAAAATCCATGGGATACATCTTTACCTTCCGCTCTTCTGAAGGAATCGTGATATCCTGTACATTTTCCCGTATCGATACCAGCGATCCTGTTTCGATATAATCAAACCGTCCATCCTTCACCAGTCTTTTGATTGACTGTCTGGCTTTCGGGAACTGTTGTATTTCATCAAAGATCAACACAGACTCTCCCGGATACAACACCGTTCTGTATTCTGTTGAAAGTATCATAAAAAAGGTGTCCAGATCCTGCAGATAATTCAGGAAAGCATCCTTCACGACTTCACTGGCATCGTTAAAGTCAATCATGATATAACTTTTATATTCTTTCCTGGCAAATATCTCTACGATCGTAGACTTTCCGATACGTCTGGCACCTTCGATAAACAATGCCTTGGTTCCCTTTGTACCTTCTTTCCAATTCTTTAATTTCTCATAAATCTTTCTTCTGAAAATCATATTTCTCTCCCCCTTATGGGCTTCAATGCACATGCCAGTCAATATAACTGTCCTATCATGGTAGCATTTCTTTTTGGAATGCGCAAGTATGATGTGTTCTATTTTTATTAGAATGCGCATATTGTTGAGCGTAGCGGAATGTTCCGAGCCGCCTTTACTCCAGCATTATGTCTTATGAATGTCGTAAGATAAAATGGAACCCTCGTTCTTGCCATACTCAGACCAAGCAGTTCCGCAATATCGCTTGCTGTTGCTGTTCCACGTTTTTGCAGATATGACCTGATTTTTTTCATATTTTTGCCCGTTTTTACCGCTTGTTTTTTATCGCTTGTTTTTTATCGCTTGTTTTCAATTTTTAAAGCCAATGACGTTCTGTCCGGATCAAAACTTTCTGTTATGACAGGATCTTCAAGAACACCTTGCGCCATCTGCAACTATGACAGTCTTCTCTTCCTGTTTAGATTTACATCACCGGGCTATCATACCAAATCAATAATCTCAAGGTGCCGAAACCAGCTCCCGATATTTTTTATCATTTCTCATTCTTTCAATGAGCTTCCGATTCCTCTCCCTGCTTTTCTGCAATTCTTTCTCATCACATTTCTCACTGTCAAAAGGCAGTATGATTTTCAAAGGAACATTATCATACTCCAAGTCATTCAGCACATAGTTTTTGCTCATAAAGTAATCCGTCCTAACTATAAAACAGTCCTGTCTCACTGCACCTTGCTAAAAATGCCAATGCTCTATGATATCGCTCGCTGATCATAGATGAACCATCCAATCCCTCTACACACTCATTAAATAGCTGTATTGTTTCCCTCTCGGAATATTTTTTGTCTTTGTACAAATAGTGTACTTTCCCCTGATTACTGACCACAACCAAAATGGAAATTCCTCTGTTTGCCACAAATCTGATATCATCTAATGAAAATGTCTGTAAAGATGGATGATTATGGAGGAAAAATCTTCTCTGCTTTTCAACATATCCATATTATAATCAAAAAGAGCCAAGAGCACAATAAGAAGCAGGACTACGAATCATTCCATTCGCCACCCTGCTCCTAACGCAAAATCTACTCCTATGCCTTTTCCTTCTCTTCCCTCAAATTAATCCAATACCCATACCGATCCAATACACCACTCCCAGCACCCAGCTGGTAAAAATACCATACAGGATCACCGGTCCCGCAATGGTAAAAATCTTACATCCAATCCCGAATACCTGTCCTTCCTTCTGATACTCAATCGCCGCAGAAGCAACCGAATTTGCAAAGCCGGTGATCGGCACAAGGGCACCGCCTCCGCCCCACTCCACCAGCTTCGGATAAAGATTAAACCCTGTCATCAGCACGCTCAGTAAGACAAGCAGCATGGAACACCAGGCACCCGCCGTCTCCTTGTCAAGACCCATTGTGTTCGTCGCATAATTTAAAATAAACTGTCCCAGCAGACAGATGATACCCCCTGTCACGAATGCCTTTGCCATTTGAAGCGGAAGGCTGTACTTCGGCGTCACCTGTTCCACATGCTGTCTGTAATCCTGTTCCTTCTGCTGTTGCTCCGTTTTTGGTTTCTCCTGATTCTGTGCCATAATTCCACGTCCTTTCTACTAATATTTTCCGTATCCTAACCGCCGTACAAATACACCTGCTGTGTAAAATACAACAGACTCCCAACCAGCTTTCCGATGGCCACCGCCAGGATCGCAATCCCCAGCCCATGCCGGAACCCAATCCTCCTGGCGAAGACCGGAATCGTGTTGAGCATCTCCGCAATGGCCAGTGCCAGACATCCCACAAAGATCCCCGCAAACACGCCGAATATAAGCAGGAACACCGTTCCGGCCAGGTTCCATACGCCATCCGTCGCCCCCTGACCGAAAAGTGCATGCCCACGCACGAATTCTCCAATCTTTCCCCAGTCACTGAACACACTGAAGAAACCGCCGAACAGCGTGCCGAATACCACCATCTCTTCCAACACGAATATTTTCCGCGCCACATGCATTTTCCCCGCAAAGCGCGGTATCAGTCCCACAGAGATCAGTACCGTAAATACTCCAGCCGACACGATCAGGCCGCTGCTGACACCAATAATCCCCAATAATATCTGACGAATCAGCATCTGTTTGTTTCCTTCTCCTCTCTATATAGTGAACGACACTGGCTACTGCACGTCGATCGTCTTTCCTTCCCTGTCCGCCGTTGCGATCAGCGCCTTGTTCACATCCTCCTCGTAGATGCGCATCTCCACTTCGATCGGTGTCGGATCCTTGGTGATCCGTCTGCCGCCGATATGATTGAAGAAGACGATGATACCGGCAGCAAGCCCCACAGAATAGGCCAGTTCCAGGATACCATACCCGTCTCCCGGCTGTCCCATCACCATCTCATATACTTTGGAGAAAACATCATTGATCCCGATATCATTGTGAAAGGCCATGATCGTGAAGGCCGTCCCGAAGAAGCTGATCATCGCCACAAAGATCAGTTTGATCATCTGCACCGGCCCTTTATGCTTATTCACATCAATGTATTCCAGGAGAACATCCGGCTCACCGATGCTCTCCACACTGGCACCGGGACAGATCCTTTCGATCTCCTGGATCACCTTCAGCAGGCTGATCACCTGTCTTTTCGGCTCCCCTTCCTTAAAGTGATGCAGTTTGATCGCTTTCACCTTGGCCAGTACATGTTCGTCACTGCAGGCCAGACTGCCGATATCCTTCACATACACATCTTCCGACCGTGATTCTACATTTTGCGCTGCATTAATATAGATTGTCGTGTTTGAAGTTGACATAACTTATATCCTCTGTCTCTGTTTTTACTTATGTTTTAACAGTAAACTTATTTGTCATCTAGTATGCTATCCCAATCACAATTTTATGCAGATCGTTATGCCATTCCCGTATCTTTTATCGTTAATAATATATTTAGTGTCTGATAGTCAACCATATCGAAAATTCCGTTTTCGGCCTTGCATAAGCTTCCGTATATGCCTTTCATAACTCTTTTTATGCAGGACAAAGGACTGCGGCGTACTTAAACTTAGCGTACGCTGATTGACAATGGCCGACAGATCGCCCTGAATAAGAAGACTTAGATATATATAAAAAGAACAGCCCGAAGCTGTCCTTTTCAAAGCAATCTCTGATCCTGATTTCACTGCATGATCTTATACTGCATCATCTCATACAGCAGTTTCGTCCCCTCCATGATCTCCGGCGGAAGCAGCGCTCTGGCAACCAGCTTCGTCCCGTCATCCGGCGCGTCAATCCGCCTCAGATTCGCATAATCTCCATCAATACTGACTACTTCATACTGAAATGTGTTCATTCCTGCACCCCCATATCGTCCTTTCTACTGATGTTCCATGATGATTCTATCACACTTGCACCTCCATGTCATCCCTGACGTAACAGTTCAGCATTCTCACACCTCCTGCCTCATCTGCAACAGGATCCTCTTCTCCATCCGGCTCACCTGCACCTGGCTGATCCCCATATACCTGGCAACCTCCACCTGGGTCTTGTCCTGAAAATAGCGCATGCTGATCAGTTCCCTTTCTCTGTCATCCAACTGCCCCAGCAGCTGTTCCAGCAGCATATGGTTCAACACCTTTTCCTTCTCCGTATCCTCACAGAGCCCTCCGGTATTCACCATGGCTTGTCCCATACTGGAATACCCCACACCGTTACTGCCCCCGACCACCTGATCTACCAGATAAATCTCATTTCCGTCCGACTGATATACGGATTTATAAATCGACTCCACTTCCACATTTGCGTCCAATGCCATTACGATATCCTCTGTTTCCAGTCCTGTGGCCTCCGACAGCTCCTGCAGTGTCGCCTCCCTTCCGTATTCCTGGGAAAGCCGCTGGGCAGCCTGCTTGATCTTCCATCCGTTTTCCTTCAATGTCCGGCTGACCTTCACCATGCCGTCATCCCGCAGGAAACGCTTGATTTCCCCCTGGATCATGGGAACCGCATAAGTTGAAAAACGCACCTCATAATGCAGGTCAAATTTATCAATTGCCTTCATCAGGCCGATACACCCTATCTGGAACAGATCCTCCATATCATATCCCCGCCCCGCAAAACGCTTTACAATATGGCGTACCAGCCCCAGGTTCTCCTCTATCAGTGTCCCTCTTGCCTCTTTATCTCCTGCCTGTGATCGTTCGATTAATACGGCAGTCTCTTCCATGGGCTATTCCTCGCTGTCTATCCAGGAACTGATACCGATCTTCTTGCACATCCGAACAAGCGTCCCGCATCCCATTTCCGATTCTACTTCCAGATTGTCCATGAAAGCTTCCATAAAAGCAAATCCCATGCCTGATCGGTCCTGATCCGGCTTGGAGGTATAGAGAGGTTCCATCGCAAGCCGTACGTCCTCGATCCCGATTCCTCTGTCCGCTATCTCCACCTCCAGCACATCGCCCCGAAGCATGCACTCCATGCATATCCTGTCTTCCAAGCTGTTTCGGTTTTCATAACCGTGCAGCACCGCGTTGGTTACCGCCTCAGAAATCGCCGTCTTGACATCAGACATCTCCTCCAGCGTAGGATTCAGCGGCGTAATAAAAGCCGCCACCGCCATTCTGGCGAAAGATTCATTATTCGATAGCGCCGCAAACTCCAACCGCATTTTATTGGTTACTGTATTGCCTTTTTTCTTTTCAATAATCTCTATCATTTTGATACCCATGCCTTTCTCTTCGTCTGCAGGCCTGCCCGTCATATGACACAAACCTGTCCGCTTTTCCTCCATTCCCAAGCCCCATAAAATATTCCCATGCACAGCGTCCGGCTGTTCACAATAACGGCATCTGCGCATGTAAAGCCGTCTGCGGCAAGGCACAAACGCCCACAGGATCCACTGTATCGGACCCTAATTCGAAATAATCTCCACAATATTCTGCAGTCCTGACAGAAGCAGTATCCGCCGGATCCGGTTATCTGCATTGATCGCATAAACCTTGCCGCCGAAACAGGCGATCTTCTTATATCTCCCCAGAATAATGCCGATTCCCGAACTGTCCATAAAGGTTGTCCGCTCAAAGTCAAACACAACATTCCCTACCTTCTTGTTCATGATATAGCGGTCCGCTTTTGTACTTATGTCAACCGATTTGTGATGATCAATCTCATCCGGAAGCCTTATCATCAAGTAGTTATCAATCACTTTAAACTCTTCCACGTTATGTAAACTCCTTTCTTGAATTGATTCCGCTCTTCCTCCAGACACAGCCCGCTCCTCCACATCTATTCCGTGCACGTGCGAAAAGGACATGGTTCGCACCATGTCCTTTGTCTTTCGTATTTCTGTCTTCTTTATCTTATCAATATCTTACCAGTCTGTCTCCGAAACATCCGGATCAAATCTGTGCAGCGTGGCTGCCTACTCCTCATTCGCCATCTCTTCCAGGAACCCTTCGGATCTCCTTGCTTTCTCCGTCCCAGGGAACAGCTCGATCACCTGTCTGTATGCTGCACCGGCCTTCTCCTCCTCCCCTGTACGATAATAGGAATTGGCCAGATTATAAAGAGCGTCTCCATTCGCCGCATCATACTTGAACGCTTTCTCCAGATTCGGGATCGCATCCTCATAATTCTCCTGCCTGAACGCTTCATAACCATCATTGTAGTAGGCCTGGGACACCCTTGGTCCTATCAGTGCCAGCAGCGTATTATAAAGGCTCTCGAAGGATTCCGAATTATCCGCAGCATCTTCATTCTCACCCGGAGCGATCTCCTCCAGATAATCCGCCACCACCGTAATCTCCTCCGGATTCGTCAGATAGGCATCCGCTGCCTTCAGAAGGCTCTCCACAGAGCGAAGTTTACCGTCCGTTCCCAGATAAGCTTCCAGATTCTGCTGTAGATCGCCGTTTGCCTTCGTCAATTCGTTCACCTGAAGCTGCAGCTCGTCTATGGTAGCCGTCTTGGCATCTGACATCTCACTGACCTTACGCAGTTCCTCATCGATATTTGCCCTGGAAGCCTGTATCCTGGCCGGCAGAATCAGAAATACGGCAATCGCAATACCGATGATAATACCGATACCAAGGTTTAATAAGGATGTGACTCCCTTGCCCTCTCTGATATTGACCGGCTGGATAATGGTCTCATTGCCGCTCTGGTATTTGACGGCCTCCTCTGTCTTATGACGCTTTCTGGATGACTGCTTCACACCGTCCTCCGGCATAAGCATCTCGTCTACTTCCTTCAGGTAGCGCTGCGTCGCTATATTATTCGTATCTATCTCCTTGCACTTGGTCAGCTCCCTCTTGGCTTTCTCCCAATCTTCGTTGTTGATATACAAAAGAGCCAGCAGCTGATGCGCCCTGATAAACTTCGGGTTCAATGACAGCACCTTCTTAAGCTGGATCACTGCCAGGTCCAGGCTGTCCTGATTGCAGTACGTGAGCGCCTGATTGTATTTCTTAATCGTCTGGTTAATGGTATCCAGACGGTTCTGGTTCGTCTGGATCATATCAATATAATCATCCGCAATATTCTTCTTCGGACGTAAATTCTTGCTGATGACCCATTCACTGAGCGCCGCCACCACTTCACCGGTCTCGAAATATACCAGCCCAAGCAGATTGCGGGCTTCCACATTATTCTTGTTAAATTTTAAACTCTGCCGCAAACTGGTAATTGCACCTGTCAGATCCCTGACGTTTGCCCTTTCCAGACCCTCGTTATAAAAACGGTTGGAAATATATATGATCTTCTTATACAGAGCTACATCGGCACCACAGTTTGTACAAAAATCATGCTCGGACAGATTACATCCACACTGATAACAAATCATCTATGCCAATCCCCTATTCTAATGCTTCTTCTATCTCTGCTTTCTTTGCTTCCTTAACAATCTTGACCATCAGATCGGCCATATCCGTCAAATCCTGATTATAAATCGCTTCCTCCGCATCCTCAACCTCTAAGCTGGGATGGAATTTCTTTAACTCTTCTTCAAAATTAATCATGCCGAGGCCTCCTCAAAAGGGCTTTGATCTCGCCCGCCAAATATAATGAACCGACAATATACACCGTATCCTCGTCATCCTTATCCTCCACCAACTCTCTGAAAGCCGTGTCCAGATCCTTATAAGCCTTGCATATAAATCCTGTATACTGTCTGTAGGAATCTTCTAATACCGTAAGCGGCAGGGCACGCTGATCCGTAAGCGCTGCCACGCCGATTTCATCAAACAGTCCCGACAGAGCAATCGCTGCTGCCGCCTCCTGATACTGCTTATCCTTCACACAAGAATACAGCAGCTTACGTCTCCCCTGACAGGGACATGATCTCACCGTCTCCAAAAAGGCATGTACCCCGTCTATATTGTGGGCGCCGTCCAGATATACAGACGGCAGGATTTCCTCCATTCTTCCCTCCCAGGCCATCCTGCGGATGCCGGCCTGCATATGGGGTATCGTGATCCTTACGTCTGCCAGCTTCCATAGCGCCATGACAGACAGCGCCGCGTTCTCTATCTGATAGACTGCCGGCGTGGACACAGTAAAACCAATATATTCATAATAGTTTAAATGCAGAGAAAAATCAATTGTTTTATTCCGAATCTTTATTTCTTTTATCGCCTGTTTTCGCAGCGGAAAGGTTTCTGCTCCCACCTTAGCGGCACATGCCTCTATCACCTGTGCTACTTCTTCCTGCCTGACAGGATAGACCACCGGGACATCCGGGCGTATAATCCCCGCTTTCTCGGATGCAATGGCCGAAAGTGTATCCCCCAGATACTCCATATGGTCATACCCGATAGACGTAATCACGCACAGCTTCTTGTTCTGTACGGCATTGGTGGCATCCAGTCTGCCTCCCAGCCCCGTTTCCAGCACCACATACTCCACACCCTTGCGCTCGAAGAAAACCATCGCCATGAAAAAAAGAAACTCAAAGAAACTGGGGTGGTAAGACACCTGTGCAAGCTCCGGCGGCAGTGCCTCAAGCTTTCCTATGACCACCCGGAATGCATCCATAAACTCTTCTTCCGTCGCAGCTTTCCCGTCGGCCACAAGTCTCTCCCGCATGGTCACCAGGTGAGGCGAAACGAACATGCCTGCCCGGATCCCGGATTCCCTGAAGACCGAACACAAATAAGCACAAACGGAACCTTTTCCGTTTGTGCCTGCTATGTGAATGATCTTACGGTCCTGTGCCGGATTGCCCAGATAGTCCAGAAATCTTACCGTATTCTCCATACTGTTTTTACCGGTAAATTTCGGAATGCTGCTGATATAATTTTCCGCTTCTTCATAAACACTGATCTGTTCTGTCATCTTATAATAACCTGCCATAAGTTCTATCCATGCTTCCTCATGGGAACCATTCTGCCCGAACGCACTTCCTTATTCCGGATTTCCACTCAGATTCGGTTCCACCCATGAGGCCGCATATTTCATCTGCCCTGCTTCACAAGACATATTCTTCTCGTGAAGCAGGATAAAATCCGGCAAAATCAGTGTACAATCACATTGCCTTCCAGTACACCGTTATCCGCGGTATAAATCATATATCCGGTACTCCGGTTTAACGTAAGCTGCTCGATATTGACGCTGATGACCACATTCCGATAAATGTTGCCGTCCACTTTAATATAGGCTCCCTGGCTGTTTTCCATCAGCTCTTCCAGGGCCTCTTTCTCGCTGCTGATCTTATCCAGCTCCTCGAAATACTGGCTCTTCGCCCTGTCCCGCTCGGCCAGCCTGATCTCCGCTGCCATAGAGATCCTTGAACTTCCCATACGTTTCTCACGGAGTGCATCCGTCACGTTATCCACCAGCTCAGACAGGTTCTCCTTGATCTCGCCCTCCTGGCGCCGTAATTCCAGGAAACGCTCATAAGTTTTCATCTCATATCCACTGTGCAGAATGGTCTTCACCTCTGCATCGCTGCCCGCAGTTATGACCTCTATTCCTCTGTATCCATGTACATAACCTCCGATGACAGCGCCCTTCTTGCCTGTCGTGATCACCTTGTCATCCGCAGATATATTGGCATTCAAGATCGTATTGGACTGAACGGTCCCTCCGGCTCTTACTGTAGTATTCTCAATAAAATCCGCAAATACACTTCCCTTGGCTATTATACTGCCGCCGCCCTGTATGCCGCGGCTTATGATCACATCACCGCCGGCCAGCAGAGTAGCGCTTCCGGCCGTTCCGTGGATCTCTATATTACGTCCCGCACGGATGACAACGCCGCTCTCTACATTGCCATTGATAATCACGTCTCCGAAAAACTCCACTCTGCCGACAATCAATGTCACATCGCCGGCAACCTCATGTACCTTCTGAATATCGATCTTGCCGTTCTTAGCCTCGATCTTGCCGTCGGTCTGGGCATAATACACATCTCCTTCGCGCACAACTCCTTTACCGCGCACCGGAGGAAGTTCCTTGACCGGCTTCGCCTTTACACCCGTGCCGCGCACCGTATAACCGTCGATCCCTGCCTCCGCATGATGGTAAATAGCAACTTTATCGCCCTCACGCACATTGTGCAGCGCACTCATACTCGTATAATCCACGGTGCCGTCTTCCCTGATCTTAGGCACGCCATACTCCTCCGGCGTAAAAAGGTACTCGAACCAGCCGTCTCTCCCTTTCTGCACCTCCTTGCCCTGTGCAACAAGAATCTCTCTCTCGTAGACCCTCTTCTTGATCATTGCCGACAGATTGGAACTGTGATATCCTTTGATTACACCGTTGCGTTCCAGATAAGTAATCAATTCCTCCTTGGTATAAGTCTGTCCGCGGTCCGGCGGCGCCAGATAGAGCCATGCCGTCATGCCGTCCTTTGCAACTCTGAGTTTCGTCCCTCTGGCCAGATTCGTCCCGCAGGAATCCCATCCGAAATCCTTCTTCCGCCCTGCATCAGCCGTGCCGTTCGCTTCCTCTTCTTCCCAGACCATAGCGCCTTTCAGTTTATTCATCTGTTCCCGTGAAAACTCTATCTCACCCACAAGACTCCCCCTCACCTTCTGCTAACTTTATGCTTTCTCTTAATATATATGCTGTTACATAACCCTACTTCCACTTTACACCAAATCCCCGCAGATTGCCAGCCCTTATTTACCGGAACGCAGACTGTCTGTAGCAGAGAAGCCGAAGGCTGAACTGTTACGACAGCCTTATACCAACTGTCCCAGTCTCTCCTGCACCTGCTTAAGCATCTGCGTATATTTCTCCAGCTTGCCGCGTTCTTCCGCAACCTTCGCTTCCGGCGCTTTCGACATGAATTTCTCATTATTCAGCATGCCGTTCACACGGGCAAGCTCTCCCTGCAGTCTCTTTTCCTCTTTCTTAAGCCTCTCGATCTCCTGCCCGATATCCACCAGTTCCGCAAAGGGAATGTATACCGTGGCATTCGGGATCACTACCGATACCGCATCCTCCGCGATACCGCTCTTGTTTGACTGCACCGTCACCTCAGAGGCTCCTGCCAGAGATGCAAAGAATAATCTGCCCTCCCCGAAAATGTTTCTCACCTTCTCATCCTCACTGACTACGAACACCGCCGCCTTCCTGCCCGGGGCTACATTCATCTGTGTGCGGATATTTCTGATACCGCGGACTGCTTCCTTGATCAGCCCAATGGCGCCCTCTTCTTCCGGATAAGCTTTCGCTTCCGTAAAGACAGGCCATTGGGAGACCATAATGGATTCCTCTTCCTCCTGGATCGTGCAGAAGATCTCTTCCGTGATAAAAGGCATATACGGATGCAGCAGCTTCAACGCGTCTGTCAGCACATTCTTAAGGGTCCACAAAGCTGCGTTTCTGCTCCCCTCCCCTTCCGTCTCTTTCTGGTACAGGCGAGGTTTCACCATTTCAATATACCAGTCACAGAACTCATCCCAGATGAAATCATATACCTTCTGTACCGCAATACCCAACTCGAAGTGATCGATATTGTCAGTCACCTCCTGAACCAGTGTATTCAGTCTGGACAGGATCCACTTGTCCGCAGGTTCCAGATGCTCCTTAATCCCGTCATATGCCGTCTCCCATCCGCGGATACCGGTCTTCTCTTCAGCCTGCTCCATGTTCATCATGATAAAGCGGGAAGCATTCCAGACCTTATTGGCAAAATTACGGCTGGCCTCCACTCTCTCATAATAGAAACGCATGTCATTACCGGGCGCATTGCCTGTAATCAATGTGAGGCGCAGTGCATCCGCACCATACTTATCAATGATCTCAAGCGGGTCGATACCGTTGCCCAGAGACTTACTCATCTTGCGTCCCTGTGAATCTCTCACCAGTCCGTGGAACAATACTGTCTTAAAGGGTTTCTCGCCCATCTGCTCATACCCCGAAAAGATCATGCGGATTACCCAGAAGAAAATGATATCATAACCGGTCACCAGTACATCCGTAGGATAGAAATACTTCAGATCCTCTGTCATCTCGGGCCAGCCCAGTGTGGAGAAGGGCCACAGTGCGGAGGAGAACCATGTATCCAGTGTGTCAGGATCCTGTGTAAAATGGGTGCATCCACAT
Source organism: Clostridia bacterium (assembly GCA_910575245.1). Classification (GTDB taxonomy): domain Bacteria; phylum Bacillota; class Clostridia; order Lachnospirales; family Lachnospiraceae; genus UBA3282. The sequence goes on from CAJTEN010000029.1 coordinate 49,429, forward strand.
TTCGGGCATACCTCAGGCATCTGCCTGGCAACCACGATTTCACCGCACTCATCACAGTAATAGGCCGGGATCCTGTGTCCCCACCAGAGCTGCCTGCTGATACACCAGTCACGGATATTGTCCGTCCAATTGAAGTACGTCTTGTCCATCCGCTCAGGAATCAACTTAATCCCGCCGCTCTTCACCGCTTCCACCGCAGGTTTAATCAGCTCCTCCATCTTCACGAACCACTGCTTCTTGATCATCGGCTCGATTGTTGTCTTGCAGCGGTCATGGGTTCCTACATTGTGGGAATAATCTTCAATCTTAACCAAAAGCCCTTCCGCCTCCAGTTCCTTTACAATCTGCCTTCTCGCCTCATACCGGTCCAATCCTTCGTATTTCCCGCCGTTGGCATTGATGGTCGCATCATCGTTCATGATGTTGACTTCCGGCAGATTATGACGCTTTCCGACTTCGAAATCGTTAGGGTCATGGGCCGGCGTGATCTTCACAACACCTGTTCCGAATTCCATATCCACATACTCATCCTCAACCACAGGAATAGGCTTGTTTACGATGGGAAGCCATACCTGCCTTCCTTTCAGATAAGTATATCTTTCGTCATTCGGATTGACCGCTACCGCCGTATCGCCCAGCATGGTCTCCGGACGGGTGGTGGCGAATTCCAGAAACTCTGTCCTGCTGGGCCTGCCATCCTCATCCACAAGAGGATACTTGATATGCCAGAAGTGGCCTGCCTGCTCCTCATACACGACTTCCGCATCGGAGATGGAGGTATTACATACCGGACACCAGTTAATAATCCTGCTGCCTTTATAAATCCATCCTTTCTCGTGCATCTTGCAGAACACCTCGGTAACGGCCTTATTACAGCCCTCATCCATAGTAAAACGCTCCCTGTCCCAGTCGCAGGAAGAACCCAGCTTCTTCAGCTGGCTGATGATCCGTCCGCCGTACTCTTCTTTCCACTCCCAGGCACGTTTCAGGAAGCCCTCGCGTCCCAGATCTTCCTTCGTGATACCTTCTTCCTTCAGTTTCTCGATAATGCGGACCTCCGTCGCGATAGAAGCATGGTCCGTACCCGGCTGCCAGAGCGCATTGTAGCCCTGCATCCTTTTATATCGGATCAGTATATCCTGCATGGTATTATCCAATGCATGTCCCATATGAAGCTGGCCTGTAATATTCGGCGGGGGAATAACGATGGTAAAGGGTTTCTTCGTCTCATCTACTTCCGCATGGAAGTACTTCTTATCCAGCCATTTCCGGTACAATCTGTCTTCTATGCCCTTCGGGTCATAGGTTTTCGCCAGTTCTCTGCTCATGTTGTGTCCTCCTTATATACAGTCTTTCCTTACTAAACATCCATATCCTATATTATGATACCACCATGAACAGAAGTGGGTGTTTAGAAAATTACGCACACAAAATCGGAGATTTTGGCGCGTTCACGGAGTCCGCAGTGTAATGCGTACTCCTGATTGACAGGTTACTTCTACAGTAATAACTTTTCCTTCCGGCAGATATCCTGTCCTTCCCCGGGCTGTGCAGCCCTTTTATAGTTAACGACATTAGAAATTTCGTTTACTGTAAGACACATTGTACACTTTCCTACAAAAAAAGCCCTCTGCTGACACAATCAGCAAAGGGCGCATTCTACGCGGTACCACCTTAGTTTCTCACTTAACGATTCACCGGATCTCTTCCCGGACACGGCAAACTGCCCGCCGTCTTCGGTATGGATCTGTCCGTCCGAATCTCATCCGTTAACGGGGATAAGGCGGGAATGTCTACTTAAACTGCCTGCCAGACAAGAACAGCCGTATTCTATTCAACATTCCGGTTCCGAAGCTACCTTCCACAATCCCTCTCCGAAGCATCCTTTCAGCATATGGCGCTCTCTCTGGCGGCGGCCATTGTGTACTCCTCTTCATCATTACCTGTAAGATATCTGCTTAAAATAATTCTGAAATATACTATAATACAAAGATCGTTTCGTTGTCAAGAGGTCTGCGCGATTTTTCGGTAAACGTGGTAACGAGAGCTGAGCTGTTACCCACGGTCGAGTAGACTTGCCCCTTACGGGGCAGGCCTCTCTTCAGAACCGGACGTGCGGCTTTTCCGCATCCGGCTCTTTGCAAAGTTAATTGTTCAACAACTATCACCCATAGATACTAACATATATTTCCGGGTGAGCCAGAGGATATTCTTTTAGCATCGCATTAAATGCTTCCCATGTATAACTTTTCTTCTGGCTCCTGCGGTTTAACCAATAGAACAGACTTCTCCTGACTCGATAACAGAAGTCATTTATGCCCTTAAAGTTGTCGGTTATCCCATAGTAATGATAGTATCCAGCCAGTATCTGATTCAGCTTTTTAATTATCTGCGCAAGCGGCAGTATTCTCATTTTGCTATCTCTCTGTGCACTTCCCTGCACTTCTTCGCAAACTTCTTTCTGCTGGTTTTCCTCTTCACCCTGAACTTTCCGTTCCTGCTTTTGGAACAATAGTGTGTAAAGCCCAGAAACGTAAAAGTGCCCGGCTTTTTCCCCTTCTTCCCGCACTGCTCCTGTGCATACCTTCCAAACTCGGTCAGCCTGCTTTTACTTTCCCCTAGCTCCAGTCCAAAGTGTTTCATTCTCTGCTTCAGTCTCTCATAGAATTCTTCTGCTTACTTTTTTGTACTGGAAACAGCACACAAAATCATCTGCATAAACTATTATCTCTGCATACCCTCTCAGGCATGGCTTTACCTTCTCCTTGAACCACCTTATCAGCACATAGTGCACGTAGATGTTTGCAATGATTGGCGAACAGGCTGACCCTTGCCCGCTTCCTTCCTCAGCTTCTTCATACCGGAAGTTTTTCATTATCCCTGCTTTCAGCATCCGGCTCACCAGTCTGGTTATGTTCGGGTCTTTTATCCTGTTTTCTATGAATTTGGCTGTCCATTCATGGTCTATATGGTCGAAAAATCCTTGATATCTGCGTCCACTACATAATTGATCCATTCGTTCTGTAGCTGTCGGTGGACTTCCTTTATCGCATCATGAAAGAAGATTTCTCACAATTATATATCTCGTTAAATTTCAATTTATAAAACTCGTTGAGCTACAATTACAGTATCTGTCACCTCACAATTTCTTTGAAAAATATAAAACCAAATCGTCATCATTTTTGCATTCCTCATAGGGCTTGCATATTTTGTCCTGATACCAAACGCCAGAACCGTCTGGTACATAACCACGCTTTACATACATTCGCTGAGCACTTCCATAGCCACTGTGAAGTCCAACACCCAGGTACACTATGTCCGCATATGTAGCGGCGATTTTTTCAGCTATATCCATCAAAACTGTACCAATCCCCCGGTTCCGATATTTTTCTAAAACGCCAAAATCAACGATTTCCGGGTAGCCTTTTCCTCCAAATGCTCCCCACGCACTATTGGGATAAATATTTATATAGCCAACTGGTTTTCCAGAATATTCTGCAACCAATGAAATTGCCTTCCCTGATTGTTGATCTCCCAATCTTTTTTGATATTTCTCAATGGTCGCATCCCATCCCTGTTCAATTTCAGCATCCGTAATTGCCGGTGCATCTTTGCACTCCATATTACGAATAGTTATTTGTCCGTTAGAAAAATAAACCATATAAATGCACTCCAAACCGAAATCTAATTAAAATGTCCAAATATTTAATTCCTGCGGTTCAGGTAATTGTTCCCAAATATCTTTTGTCGGCGATTCCGCCAAAAGACGTTTATGCGCATCATTCAACCATTGAATGTGCGCCTTTATATAATCCGAATGAATTTCCCTGTCTTTATCCATCACCTCTACAACAATTTGGAAATACAAAAATTCCTCGAAACTCGTTGCCCACAAATCGACATCCCCTGTGTCATGTCCATATACCACTATTTTAGGCTCCTGTTCCACATCTTCATATAAAAAACAATATTTATCGCCGGATATTCTATGCGCAAACGGAACAAGCCTGTATAGGGGATTGATGGATTGGCGTTCCGGATAAATTTTCAAGTCAAAGTTCAGACACTCGTACAACTCATCACAGGCACTTGGAAGGTTCTCAAAAGCAAACAGCCAGCAATCGCCCATCCATTCTCCAAAAAAATCTCCTCGCCATACATAATTCATATCGTTCGCGATTTTATCTTCGATCCATTCCCCAGAGTGCCTTAAGTAATCCATCATCCCACTGTTGTTGATCGTATGAAATAATTCCGGAAATTGTATCCCCAAACATATTTCCACATCCCTGAGTTCCATAAATTCACACCTCATAGTATCTTGAAATTTTACACAAAATCATACCCAAGAGCATACCGTAATTCATGCTCTTTCAGAGCTGGGGCACTTCGTGCCACAAGGTATAGTTTGTCTGTGATACCACTATCATAACAGCCAATTCTCACAGAAATGTCACAGGCCGCCGGTTTATACTCAGGTTCCTTTGCCTTCTTGTAAAAAGTCCTGTACTGTTTCCCTGCTTCATCTACAAGCGGAAAGCTATCTTGCAAAATACCTGTTATACTCTCTAAATAACAGATTTCTTCGCTTATTGCCCTGCTTGTGATACAGATCATGATATTTATCAACTACTGATACACTGCAAAACCCTTTATGTACCAACAATTCATACTTTTTTTGTGAAAAAGGATATTCCTCAACTACCCATTCAGCGTCTTCGTTATTTTTAATAATGACCTCGCCCCAATAAACAGACATCATGCTTTCAAAGTCTTCTTGTGTTGATCCTGCCTTATCAAATGATTGTTTCTCATATAAATTAAAATACCAATTTTCTAATTTTTTCAGGCTTTCAATCGTATAGTCAGGAAAAAATGCGGACGCTTGCGTACTAATTGCCTTCAATCTGTTCAGCAAATCGTCTTTATATGAAATATAATAATCTTCAGCCTCGGATTGATCACGAAATTCTCTTAAAGATTCCCCATATTTAACGGCTATATTTAAGCTATGCTTTGACATCTTGTTCGCCCCTTCTGTTCCGCCATCCGCACTCAGCTGCTTAATCGTATTCCTCGCAGATAAATTTGAAATCCTCAGTCCTGCGCAAGGCTGGCAAGGCGTACTTCTCAATGTGCTTTGACATAATTTCCACTGCATACTGGAAGTTCGCTGACGGATGGCCCTCGGCACAGCGCACCATGGTAATCAGCATCTTATTGTCACCCTCAATGTATTCAGACGGATAGTTGCCGGAGCAGTCACAGGAATCCTCGTCATGGTATTTCTGTCTGACCGCCTCCATCTGCGCTGCGGTGCCGATCATCGCATGATAATCGATTGTTTCCGAATCAATGTAATAATCAACGAAAAGCCTTGCCACAGCATCCTTGCATTGCTGGATCTGCTCAATGATGGCGTTTGCGTTTCGGACTGCAAATCTCCGGATTTTCTTCCTGGCATCTTCCTCATCTTCATAGCGGATGTACAAAAGTGTTTCGTGACCGTTCAGCACAGCTGTAATCTTCAGAAGCCCTCCGTCCTCCCCATAGCAGGCGCGCAGCGTCCGAAAAATGTCTTTCTCCGGCACGCTGTACAACGTCATCCCGCGCCAGTCCTGCCCAACAGGGATATCATAGGTGAGCATTTGATACTGTGTGTCATAGTCAAAGAAGATTGCGTCCTCACCATCGGCGTCCTGATAAAAATCAAAAACGTTGTACACGCCTTCTTTACAAGTAAGTGGAATGCTGTGTAATTCTGACATTTGGGTCTCCTCCCCTTATCAAATCCTGATTTATAAAACTCGTTGAGCTACAACCACAGTGTAGTTATCCGTGTCGTATGTAATCCCCGTTTCTTTAAAATTGTTTTTATGCCAAAAATGCTCTGCCTGGGGATTGCCTTTAACCCAGCCAAGCCGTATGCCCGAAAGCCTGATGTCGGCCAGATAGCGGCACAGATCGTCAATAATGCTGCTTCCAATGCCAGTATTTTGAATCGATGCCGCTGTCATAAAAAAGCCTATGAAAGCAGTTTTTTCATCAGGGTATGCCATAATAAAATCCATTACAGCAATCAATTCTTCCCCTTTGTAATACCCTACATAATATTTGTCACACATTTCTTTATTTGGAGGCAAAGCTTTCATATCATCAAGAATACTCTGTTCTGTCACAAATGGCGGGCAGTATTGGTAATACAAACCATTTTTACTGCACAGTAAATATATACCCGCGACATCCGCTTTCTCCATGCGGCGTACAGTATAATCATTAGAGAAAAAAGATATATCCATTTGTGTTACCTCCTTCAAACCGGAAGTTGAGCTTTTATATATTTACATCGAATACCGCCTTTATTTGCCCATCCTCTGTGAAAAACTCTATTTCAAACCAAAAATCCAACTCTTCTCCAAAACTCTTTGGTCTGTAACACACCACATCACTATTATCCGTTTCAAGCCTTGCTTCGTCCGTATCATCTATATCTTCCATACAGGATTTTTGGAAATGGTCTACCACAAACTCTTTATCTTCATATTCTTCCCACATAGCCAATTGTTCAACCAACCACTTCCCAAATCCCAGGCAGGCATTTTCTGATGTCGGTTCTGCGTCAATAAAAGCGGCCCATGAAAGTTTTGGCGGAATGCTGGATGCAAGTTTTGCGTATTCTTTGTCTGCAATCGTATCTACCATCAACTTAATCAATTCCTGTGCTTTTGTCTTAAACCCCGATTCTACCATTTTATCTCTCCTCCTAAATTCAGATAGTTTGAGATACGATTCACAATTCTTTTGCCAGCCATAGTGTCAGCTCATCATCATTCCTGCAAACAGCATCTGTTTCACATACTTTTTCTTTATTCTACCACTTATTGTACCTTAAAGATTCCATTTTCAATAGACTGTTTTTATATTTTCAGAATTATTTTGCTAATGCTTCCAGACCTACCGCCAGAAACCTGTTCCTGTTGGTTATCTCCATTTTGACTCTGGATATTTTCCGCTCCGTTCGCTTTGCCCACAGCCATGTGATTTCCAGACTGTCCGATACCTCGCTTTACGCGTTTTACTATACACTCAAAACAGATGCCTATGATCACTCCACCTGGAATGACGTTACGGTATCGAAAGCTGTCCGGACTGTTCCCGACACTTTGGCACATCAGCCGATTTTTCTTTCTATCGATGACACCATGATCGAAAAATCCGGTAAGCATTTTGAGCTTTGTTCCAAACTTTATGACCATGCCGCCCATAATGGCTCCAACTACCTCAACGGACACTGTATGGTCAGTCTCCTGCTCTCCTTCCCAGTATACCAGGATGGGAAAATTCTCTATCTTTCTGTCCCGGTGGGGTACCGGCTCTGGGATAAGGAAACAAGCAAGCTCGCTTTGGCTGCCGATCTGGTGGCTCAGGCCATGAAAGTCATGGATTCTAAGCATCAGGTGATCCTTTTGTGCGACAGTTGGTATCCAAAAGCGGAAGTAGTCGCTCCTGTGGAACAGTTTGATGACCTGGAAATGGTCTGTAATGCTAGAGTGGATACCGCTCTTTACGGGCTCCCGCCCGCTAAAACCGGGAAAAAGAGCCGGCCCAGAAAGCGTGGGACCGGATTCAGCTGGATGAAATTGTCCTTGGCGACCCAAAAAGTGGTGACTGGCTAATTGGCATGATGCCGGTTATTACCAACCTTTGGAAAGATAAAGTGGTATATGTCTTCGTTACTGCGCCCAAAAACGGAAAAGGAAGCCGCCGTCTGATCCTATGCACAGCTGATCCAAGAACCATTTCCTTTGACTGGGAGAACAGCGCCGACAAAACAACATAAACATATTCCTATGGAGCAGAAAATGTCTTTTATCTGCCGCTGGCTTGGTATGGCCTGAGGTGGAACATTGAAGTTTCTTATTATGAAGGGAAAGCCTTCTGGTCCATGGAGGAATACCGGATCCGCAGTAAGGAAGGGATCGAACGGCTGATGAATCTGATCAGTCTGTCCTATAGTGCCATGACCCTGCTTCCTTACAGTGATGAAAGCTTTTCTGAATATCAGTCCGCCAGCGCCCAGGAAACCAGATACGAAATTGGTCAGCAAATCCAGCCAGATATAATTTTATGCAGTTTCGGAAGATTTCTCGAAACTATTAAAAATTGTTCTGCCTTAATAAAGGTCGTAGAAGACTACATTTTATCAGGTTTTAGGAAATTTCAAAAGTTGTAGTGGAAGTTGTTTCTTTGCACATTCGCTACTTTATCACATTAGGAATGTATTTTGATGGTTTTGCAATAAATAACAAATATATTCCGCATATCAGTTTAACCATCGCATCTGCAATACAAATAACTGAAACTGGTAAGCCCGTAAAAATATAGCCTATTGTTACGATAACCATACATACAATCCCCAATACTACCATACTCCAACCATGTACAAAAAACCATAAGAAGAAATGTATTGATGTTGCCATCAGTACACCAAGCCATATCTGCCTCCAATGCCATCCGGGGATAAACGGGCCAGCAATACAAAACATTAATATAAACAACGTAGCAATCGAAAAATAAATCATCTTTATCTGCTTTTTAGAAATATCTCCTTGAGAAAGTTTTTCTCTCACTTTTTTGTTTACGTTGACTCCAAAAAAGCAGGCATAATAACCTATCAGAAACACAAACGGATTAACAAAAAATTCACCGCCACAAGTGACAGCTACTATTAGTACAATTCCAATAAGAATCAACCATAAACCACATTGTTTTTTGTGGTTAAATTCCAATATTTCTTTCATTTCGTTCCTCCTGTAAATTCCGATTGTGATTTGATGATTTCTAAGAGAAACATTAGCTGTTGCATTTTATTATTAAAATCCCTGCGAACCCTTGAAAACACTAAGTTTATCGTAGGTGAACTTTCCCTTAAAGTTTCCTTTGTGTTATATCTTCCCACAAGGCATTACAAACCCTGATAAGGGAAAAAATAAGGGAAACAAAATCATATAAAACATTATAACACATAATATACGGGAATCGGTAAACTAATTGAAATGCTTTCAAAAAATCAATGAAAAGAGGACAGATAATATGAATGTGATTTACGCAACATACAATATCCACCATAACAGCATTGACGTATATACCTATGCAGGTTACTTCTTGCGGATAGACTGCAACAAAGCAGAAGTAGGTTTGAAAACCACTCCCTGCTCTGAATGTGCCTTAAATGCTCTGGCAATAGATGAACCACTCGAATACGTTAGATTGTATCTTGAGGGAAGTATGCAGATGTGGGTGGATGCGGAAGATTCTTTGGTATTTTTGTAAATTAATAAAGGAAAATCTTAAAGTGTTTCCGACTTTTTCCTTTAAGATTTTCCTTTTTAGAATTGTATCCTATTCATTCATGCTAATATATGTTTGATAAGCTATTTGCTATAATTGTATTAAAGCATTGATAGGCGATACTTTCTATCTTTCTTTTCATTTTTTCTATCTAATTCAGCATTTACAAAATTCATATGCCAACTAAATTTCTGATACAATTTCTCATCTATTTTTATACCAGCTTCTTCTTGCATGATTTGAAATCCGTTCATTAACATTTTACCACAAAAATGGCAATCATTCAGAAAGTTTAAAAAATACAAATTATCAAAATCTTTTCTTAAGTATTCACATAGTACATTGTTTTGAATAATTTCGTTCACAATATCTTTATCAATAATTATTCTTGGATAATTTGCAATTTTATCTTCTAAATAAAATGATTTCAAAAGTGCCTCACCCCAAACCATTACATCATCTATAAATAATTGTCCTATAGAAATACCTCCACGTAAAAGCCACCCCACACTATCGCTGGCAGAAAGTTCTTGGAAGTGTCCAGCACACATTAGAAGGCTTCGAATCTCTTGAGTTCGTTGGGGCATCTGATTTGACAATTTTTTAGCTATTATAATATTATCCGAAAAGATTTTGAATTGTATGTCCTGATTTTCCTCAATTTGAACATCTCGTGTTAATTTTACCGAAAACGTATAAAGATTATGTAGTTTGTTCATTGCCAATTGGCTATCCTTTGATTTAATCTTATTTGTAACACCTAAAAGGTCAATATACGCAACAATATATTCATCTGTTTTTCTGTCATAAGTATCTTTATTTTTATTTACTAACATAATAACCTTTCCATCCTCCCCTATCAATAGAAATGTGTTGTTTCTAAAACTTTTTCTAGATTCACTGGAGCTGTGGTAATGTGTATCAAGAGAGGTTCAGTTTGTGCCTTTCTTGATCTTTAAATTATATTTTTCACATTCTGCTTCTAATTTGGGAAAATTCAGGCAGCGATTCCTGCCTGCAAATGGCTCATTGGATAGGTATTTCTTATACAGGACATTGGCTTTATTGCAGATTACCTCATTATTCGTCTGACACCATTCCAATTCCAAAGTACATAGCTTCTTATAATATCTGATATTTTCCCTATCTCTCTTAAAAATGGTGGTATCAACAAGCTGTAATTGCTCTTCTTCAATAGGTATCATCAGATTAAAATTTAGAACGCCTAATAATTTTCCATATACTTCAATTTTGGAAAAATCCATAGAGTTTTTCATATTCTTATGCTTTTCTTTTGGCGATGAAAGCGGTATGCAGTATTTGTGACTCCCGCAAACGATAACAATTCCTATAAAAACTCTGTTATCCTTTCCTGCCTGTGGCGAAACAGAAAGCACTTTATCATCTATATTATGTAGATTTCGAATATATTTCATATCCACTTTGTATAATTTAAAATCCGTCTGCATATATCTCCTCGTGTAAATAGCGTCATCAGGCAACGGCACATTCCCCAAAATGGTCTACGCTATTGCAATTTCCTATAAAGTGAAAAATGGCTATGCGTTTCCGCATAGCCATTTGTGTAGTAACTCCATTAGAGTTGCTAACGCTTTTAGCAGTCCACTTTGCGGTAGGACTCACCACTAATATTATAATACCATATTTTTAAAATAGTCAACATTTTCTGAAGTTTTTTGGTATTCTGTAATCAAATCGTTACTATTCACGGTGCCTTGCACCCTGCTGCAAGGCATCCGGCCGATAAAGCTACGGTTTCAGGCATCCAGCCCCTCGCCGAAGGCGACTTTTCATGGGCTGGATGCGTTACAGTTCGCGGACGGTTAGGACGTGAACCAATGTCATTAAGTTAAGTCTATACACAGCGTCTGATATGATAGGATTCTCCTGAGAGCCATTGGAAAACGCCGGTACTTAATGAGGTTTTTCACGAATTTAGTACCGCTGCGTTTGGAACTGAGCGAAAGCGCGTCCTTAGGAGATTCCTATCATGTCAGGCGCGTCCGGCTTAACTTAATGACATTGACCGTGAACTGTAACATCAAATCAATTGTAACAGAATCGAATATTTCAACCTGCAAGCGAAAATATTCGCCATTTTAAGTGAATACACCACTTTACAAGTTTTCCAATAAAAAGTGCCGCATGAGACACTTTGGTGTATAATTAGTTTGCTAACAAAAACACACAAAAGAGAGTGATCCCATACGGCAAATTTATTATACAACGAAAACTGCATAATCGGTAGACTTTATAGATATTTTTCTATTTATTTTGCCACATTTTCAGCGCCTGCCGCTGAAACACTGTTCCTGTTTGTCCTGTCCATACTGGCAATGGAATCCGCTGATTCTATCCGTTCCCTGTACAGGCATTTTCTGGCAGGTATAACCTCAAAATCCCTGAATGCGTTCTATTATGCCTGCTCTTATGCTAAAGTTGATTGCCCAGTGTTTATGAATGTTACCGCAAGGCTGGCATTGGGGCTGGTTCCCGCTGGCCTGGGCTCCCAGCCTGTTTTTATCTGTATAGATGACACCATGGTCTCAAAATTCGGCAGAAAGTTTGAAGATGTCCCCAAATTGTTTGACCATGCCGCCCATAATAGTTCCAATTACCTCAACGGGCACTGCTTTGTCAGCCTTATGCTCTGTGTCCCGGTATGGAACAGAGGTAAAATATCTTACCTTGCCGTCCCGCTGGGCTACCGCATGTGGCAGAAAAAAGAGCCCAAACTGGAACTGGCTGCTTCTATGGTACGGCAGGTAATGCCGGAATTCAAAGCAAAGAAGAATGTCATTATCCTCTGTGACAGCTGGTACGTAAAAAAGGATCTTGCAGCTATCGTGGATGATTATGAAAACCTTGACCTGATTGGCAACGCACGTTCTGATTCCTTGCTTTATGACCTTCCTCCTGCCCCGACTGGCAGGAAAGGCAGGCCACCCAAACACGGACGCCGCCTGTCCATCTACGAAGACTTTACCCTGTCCGCAGAAAAGATTGGGGACTATTATACCGGGTGCCGCCGTGTCCTGGCCAATATCTTTGGGTCAAGGCAGGTTCTGGCTTATGTAACTTCCACCGGAAAAGGAGGCAGCACAAGGAGATTATTTTTCAGTACCATCTTTCCCGCACAGTTACAGATCTTTTGTGCCTGGCAGGAAAAGCCACCACTCAACCGTACCGGGAGCAGTTGGATGCAGTATATCCCCTTGCTGCTTTATTCCTTCAGATGGAACATTGAAGTAAGCTACTACGAACAGAAGACTTTCTGGTCCCTGTGCGGGTATATGGTGCGCAGCCAGAAGGGGATTGAGATGATGGTCAACCTGGTTAACATCAGCTATTGTGCGATGAAAATACTTCCATATAGGGAAAGAGGATTTTCACAATACAAAAATGTCAGTGTACCGGAATTCCGGTTTGCCCTCAGCGAACAGATACGTCAACAGGTATTTTATGTAAACTTGGTGCGAAATATCGAAACCCATATAAAATCAGCTGCTATTATAGAAGACTTAAAACATCTATGTTTGAGACAGCAGTCCTAATCACCAACCCCCACTTCAAGTGGGGGTTTGAAAAACGCCCCCAAGGGCTCTGTTACTGCTCGCCTGAAAGGCGGGTGGCGCAAGCATATTTTACTTGCTGCCGCTAAAAAGCGGCTCCTTCACTTTCTTCTTTTTGATCTTCTTCTGACTGTTCCTGAATGTATTTCTTTACGGCATCCTCTGTTACATTTCCTATCGTTGCCACATAATATCCTCTGGCCCAAAATGCTTTATTCCACTTACTTTGTTGCTCCGGATGCCTGTCATAGATCATCAACGTGCTCTTCCCTTTTAAGTATCCCATAAAATTTGATACACTCATCTTCGGTGGTATACTTACGCACATATGTACATGATCGACACACACTGCTCCTTCTATTATTTCTACACCTTTGTATTTGCATAATGTACTTAATATCTCCCGTACATCGCGCTTCATCTGCCCGAATAATTTCTTTTTTCTATATTTGGGTATAAATACAATATGATACTGGCATTTCCACTTTGTATGTGATAAACTTTTGCTGTTCATATGAACCGCCTCCTATTCTTGAGATTGGCTTGCGACACCTTTCTCATATTAACATAGGAGGCTTTTTTATGATATCCTCTTCGCTACAGCTCACTCTATTCTCCCCAGCATAGCTGGGGGATTAGCTATTTCATTTATAAAGTTGTAAAGTCGTGTAAATACAAAACATATAATTGCTATTACACCTAATACAATCGCTCCAACTATATTTCCCATAGCATTAACCTCCGTAAATCCCGATTGTGCTTTGATGATTTTTAAGGGAAATATTAGCTGTTATATTTTATTATTAAAATCCTTGCTAACCCTTGAAAACACTAAGTTTATCGCAGATGAACTTTCCCTTAAGGTTTCCCTTGTATTATATCTTCCCACAGGGCATTACGAACCCTGATGAGGGAAAAAATGAGGGAAACAAAATCACATAAAACATTATAACACAAAATATACGGGAATTGGTAAACTGATTGAAATGCTTTCAAAAAATCAATGAAAAGAGGACAGATAAAATGAATATGATTTACGCAACATACAATATCCATCATAACAGCATTGACGTATACACCCATGCAGGCTATTTCTTGCGGATAGACTGCAATAAAGCAGAAGAAGGCTTGAAAACCACTCCCTGTTCGGAATGTGCCTTAAATGCTTTGGCAATAGATGAACCGCTTGAATACGCAAGATTATATCTTGAGGGAAATATGCAAATGTGGGTGGATGCGGAAGACAGCCTTGAACTGTGGTAATTTTAATTCCCCCGAATTCGGGGGAATTAAATCACTTCAAAATCTTTGTAGTCTGTTCTTCCAAAATAGACATCTGATGTATGGCAATCTTGTTAAGTTTTATTAAGCGTTCTTTCTGGTTCAGCCCATCTTCGATCAACACCGCGTTAATGTTTTCCATATTTGACAGGCATATCAATTCATTTATGCTCGCATAATCCCTGATATTGCCCTTTTTATCAGGATTCTTATCCCGCCATTGCTTCGCTGTCATGCCAAATAATGCCATATTCAGCACATCAGCCTCTGATGCATATATGACGGAAGTCTGCTGTGGTGTGAGTTCCGGCGGAATGAGATTGACCTTGATTGCATCCGTATGTATACGGTAATTTATTTTTGCCAATTCCCTCTTTGCGCTCCATCCAAGTAAAGCCTGTTCTTCTTTCTTTAGCCGTTCAAATTCTTTGATAAGATATAATTTGAATTGCGGAGATACCCAGCTTGCAAACTCAAACGCAATATCTTTATATGCATATGTACCGCCATACCGTCCTGCTTTTGCCACAATCCCCTTTGAATTTGTGCGAGATACCCATTGCTTAACAGACATAATAAAACGGTTTAATCCTGCCTCCAGCATAATTTCTTCATAGGCGGCAGCATTGAAGTCTGCATTATACATTTCTTCCCATATGCCAAGAAATTCTATTGTATTCTTGTTACGCAGCCATTTTTCTATCAAGGCAGGTCCATTGTCGATTTTCCTTACCATATCCGTTAAAGAGATATAATCGTCCTCTTCAATCTGTAAAACTTGTATCTCCGTTCCGTCAACATTTAGTTTTCCCATAAGAAGATCCTTTCATTTAATAATCACATTCCATTTACCGTTTTCAATTACATATTGAAATTCCGTTAAATTATTATCTTCCATCACTTGAAGAAGTAGCGGTAAGTCATTTACAGTATTCATCTTTGACAGGTCTGACTTTTTTACCCAAACCATTTTTCCCTCATCTGATGATGTTACTTCTCCGAGAAATTCGTCTGTATGAAATAAAAATACAATGTACCGTCCATTCTCAATGGGAAATTGCTTGATTCCACATAATCTTGGATTCTGAATATCAAGTCCGGTTTCCTCTTTCATTTCCCGAATGACAGCATCTATGATAGATTCATTTTTTTCAATATGTCCTCCGGGCAAAGCCAAACCCTTCCAATCATCTTTTAATCTGTTTTGTAGAAGGTAATTACCATTTCGATGAATCAGGCATAAAACCGTTAATTCGACATTTTCTGTTCTCTGCATACGCTATCCCTCCATGTACCGCTCTACTTCATTCCAATTCTTTACCGTCAAGATATTTATATCTTCTGTGTAAGGCAAATCAATCGCCCCTATGTACCATATTGGCAGAAGACCGGCCTTTAAGGAGCCTTTTACATCGCATTCATACTGGTCTCCGATATACCAGACTTCATCTGGCTCTAATCCAGCCTTTTCCAAAGCCAAATCAAATATTCTTTTGTTTGGTTTGCGGAAAATATAATTGCTTGAGGTAATGATAAATTCAAAAGCATTTTCCGGAAGCAGTCTGTTGATACGTTCTGCAACCACAGAAGAAGCATAAGAAATATTGCTGATTACGCCTGTGCGGATACCTTTGTTTTTCAAATATCCCAAAAAATCTTTGATACCCGCTGTAGGTATTCCCGGAGCAGCGGCATTCCAGAATACAGTATCAATTTCGGAGTTGCTTAATGCAATCTCTATTCCCTGCGATTCATAAAGGTAAGGCGTAAACATAGTATTGGGTATCTCTATCTGAAATAAGTGTCTTTTTTCAGGATCAAATCTCCCTATGGAATGCATTTCTTCCATATATTCCCGCTTGATTTCATTTGCTTTAGCTTGCACCTGCTCTGCCGACAAATGATACTTATTTCTCGTAGCATACTGTAAGACAGCCTCTGTTCCCTTTACGCCGTCAAATTTCTGTTCTGCAATCAGTGTCTGACCATAATCAAACAATATCATTTTGGGTATTTTCATGTAATTTACCTCCACATTCAAAATATCCCTCTTGTATCAGTAATTCCAATACAAGTGCCTCCCGTTCCAACATTATCTGAGTGAAATCATCCAGTATCGTTTCCCTGTTTACATCTATCGCAAGTTGCGGCTTCAAAAATTCAAGCGTAAAGCCTTCATCCGCTTCATACTTGTCCAAATTTTGTTGTTCTATATCCTTTTTCACGCTACACATGAAATAATAATTATCCTGTATAAAAATATCCTCTTTTGTACCTTTCTGAATGCGATGAACCTGCCCATATTCCTGAATGGAATCCCTGATAACACATAGCCCCGTTTCCTCTAATACTTCTCTTATCAATGCATCTTCCATATATTCACCAGTTTCTATGCCTCCACCCGGGAATTTATAATAATTATATTTATTGCTATACACCATTGCTATTTTTCCATCTTTAATGATGATAGCTCTTGCAGAAGGTCTGCTAAAAACGCTTCCGTTAGGAACATAATCTTTTTTGTCCATTTCAAATAAAATACGCATTTTATAATCTTCTACTTTCATAAGTTTATCCTTCTTGATTGTATCCACTCTGTAAAAAACAACTTGGCTTATTCGTTACTCAAACTTCCCATAAGAATTTTCAATGAAAATCCTTATAGATATTATAAAAACTGACTATAAAATTGATGTCTTGACACCAAAAAGGCACTGGCCTTTGGTATAATAAGATCAGCAAAAATACAAACCACACCGAAAGGAGTGCCTGATCTTATGATACAGCATAATGGTGCAAAAGAAAACCCCGGCCACGAACTTAACATGAGTTTTATTGCCGCCATCAGGGAGCTTGATATAAGCGGGCTGCTATTCCGTTGCGGCATCCGCAAAAACAGCCGCATATTGAAAGGCGAATCCCCGGATGGGAAACGTACGGCATTTGAAATATTCCAGTTCCTCCTGCTGATGGTCTTTCAGGGATGTAACCTGTACCGGTATCTTGGCTCCAAGAAACAGGATATCGCCTGTT
>CAJTEN010000030.1 GCA_910575245.1 Clostridia bacterium
GGCGGCTTGGCCGGCCGGCTGTTTCGGGGATATGTTTCCCTTTATAGCTGTCAAGCACGAAGGTTTCGTCAAATTCAGTGACATCCCCCAGAACCACGGGGAATTCACAAAAAAAATCCTCAAGTGCCATGAGCAGCTTATGCCTCATGTTGAAAGCAGTCTGATGTGTGAGTCCGAGTGTTTTTTCAGCATAACTCAGGGAATCGCCCTCCAATGTCTGCCTTAAAAAATCCTGCCACACGTCCATTCCAAAGTGTGACATGGACAGTACGGTTCCTGTGGTTGGCACATAGGTTTTCCCACAGGGCTTGCAGAGATAACGCTGCTTTCCACATTTAAACCCATAAAGAATTATGTTATGGGATCCACAGTGCGGACACGGAATGCGTTCCGATGTAGTCTGCTGCGCACCGTCGCCATGCGGAATCACATTGGCAGCAAGGAGCAGTCCGTCTATTTCGTCCTGTGATAGCGATCTCAGATATTCAACAACGGTCTGACGGTTCAACATATTAATCACCATAATCCTGACAGCGCAGGATGCCTTTCTTAAATGTTGAGACCATTATACCGATTCAAATGTCCAAATAAACGGACTTATAAGAGCGACCAACCCGTTTTTTGACTAACACCATATTTATTATTAAAGAACCATAGGAAGGACGGAAAATGAAAGTACATTCGTTAAAACTCAAAAATTTTAGAGGCCATAAAGATGAAATAAATATAGCGTTTGATGATTTGACCGTTTTTGTTGGTAAGAATGACATTGGTAAATCTGCGATATTGGAAGCATTAGCCTGAATTATTCACGGCGGTATAAGATCACATAAAATCCGCCGTAGTTACCATTACACCCCCTCCCGATACCTCACTCTGTCACAAGATAGCTTAAAAATGGGCAGACTTCGCCTGTGATAGGGGTAAAAGTTTTTTGTGGCTGTCAAGGTCCATTAACAGTTGTTATTCCAACTGCAGCTGCAGGTTTCGGATATTTTCCAGCGTCTCATAGAATTCTTTCTTGTAGGGACAGCTGCTGCACAGCTTGAAATATTTATATCGTGCTGATCTTACCACTCTTTCAGCTATTTTCAGCAGCTTTAAACGGATGGTATCTATACGCTGTTTTCTCATGCTGGCAGCAAGTGCTAATCGCCTAAACCAATTGAACAGATTATACGCTAATGCATGGATCAGAAAAGCGGTTCGCATTTACTAGCTTTGAGGAACTGCTTACAGAGGCAAAGCCAAAGCCGTTTTTTCCTTCTTTAATGAAGTTGGCGCCGTACGTGGCTGACCTTGGCTACCTGAAGGAGGGAGAGCATACGATCCGGATCCTGTCCTATGGCAACAGGGCTAATGCATTCGGCACGGTGCACTGCTGTGACGAACGCCAGGGATGGTGCGGGCCCAATGCATGGCGGACAACGGGAGGGGCATATTCACGCGAATACCAGCTGAAGCCAATGGGCATCCTGAAGGCTCCGGTGCTGCTGTACCAGGTTCCTCATAAGGAATAAATCGATATGGCAGCACATTTTTGGGGCGGACAAAGAAGGGTTATGGAAGCTGTACAGTTCTTCCATAACCCACGGCTTGTTTTGCTAGTCTTCGGAACGTTTATGAAGTTCTTTCAGGAAAAGGAATCGGAATCCACACGTCCCTGACTTACGGACGGCAGATTGCCCAGATTGTTTCCTTCGTCTCCGTCCGGAAGAGATTTCAGGTATTCGCTGTCTTTACGATGGGCGATACCGACGCCCTTGATTTCTCCGTTTTTGGCCATTTCCACGCCGTGTTCCTTGGAGACGGTATTGCCGTCGGAAAGCTGATAGCCGGTAACCCGGCCGCTGCTTTTTACCAGTCCGACGATATCTTTGGCATCGCTTTTTGCCTTGGGAATATCATCAAATGCATTCATGGCCAGTTCCGGCCCGATAGATTGATTTTCGTTCATCTGTATTTCTCCTTTTTTTCTGCTATAATATATTTATGGTTCCTATCCTTTACCGAAAAGCTACGGCTTATGCAGGAAGAAACTGGTTGCTGTGGGCAACGGAAGCTGTGAACGGTAACAGGAGTGAAAAGAGGTAAATTATGAAAAGATTACTGTAGAAAATAACAAACAATAATTGAAATAACCAAAGCCAAACTGTGTAAAATATAATAAAATATATAAGTGTAAAGAGGAAAATTTGTCTAAAACATCAAATAATATCGCATGAAATTGCAGAGGGATTTGAGAGAAGTAGACAAATCGAAGGTGGAGTTTTCTCGCAGATACGGATACTATAATAGAGGGAATCCGGATACCTTAAGTAGAAATCCGCAAATGCCTGGAAACATTTCAAAGGAGGATTGTTTATGAAAGTAAAGAGTATTAAGAAGACACTTGCCGTAATGCTTTCCATGGCGATGATGTTGTCGCTGGCCGGATGCGGAGATTCTTCGGAGTCACAGCCCGTAGCTGATGAGCCGGCAGCAACGGCAGAGCCCGCAGCGGATGAGGCAGAGTCTTTGGATGAAGCGGCAGCAGAAGATACGGAAGCGGCTACGGGTGATACTGCGGGGACAGGACTGTCAGGTTCTTTTTCGATATTCCATTTCCACGAGGATGAGGGTGCGGGAACTTCCAAGGCATTCTGGACGGCAGCGAATAAGTTTATGGAAGAAAATCCTGATGTTAACATAGAGTTTATCTTTACGGATTCCGACAACTATCAGGAAAAGCTGACAACCCTGATGGCGGGTGA
Source organism: Clostridia bacterium (assembly GCA_910575245.1). Lineage (GTDB taxonomy): Bacteria > Bacillota > Clostridia > Lachnospirales > Lachnospiraceae > UBA3282. The sequence continues at coordinate 2,754 of CAJTEN010000030.1, forward strand.
AGAGCTTCCGAATGTGTGGCTTTCCAAGGGCGACATGCTTCCGACATTTGCGGATGCAGGTGTGATCCAGGCGGCTGACCAGTATATTTCTGCAGATCCGGACTGGGCGGATGCATATGTGGACGGTGCTTTTGCGGACTGCACCTATGACGGCACGCAGTGGGGTGTTCCTTTCCAGATGCAGGCCAATTGTATCGGTGTCTATAATGAGGCGATCTTTGAGGAATGCGGTATTGACGGATGGCCTGAGACATGGACGGAGCTTCTGGATGCCTGCGAGAAGATAAAAGCGGCAGGTTATACGCCGATCGCCATGGGTAACAAAGACCAGTGGCTTGCGGAATCGGCAGTATTTAATACCTATGCTTATAAGTATATCGACCAGGCATGGTTTGACAGTCTGGCAAATAATGAGGGTGCGAAATTCACGGATGAAGCGTTTGTCAGGGCGCTTGCAGGGTTCCAGGATATTGCACAGTATTTTAATGAGGACATGAATTCTATCAATCAGGATGAGATGTATGCTTTGTATTATAACAAACAGGCGGCGATGTTCTTCAATGGCGCGTGGGCAGTGGGAACCATGATCAGCAACTGTCCTGAAGATGTACTGGCATCTACTCATGTAGGGCTTATGCCGGCAGTGGAAGGTGAGAAAGGCACGAAATATGATACGGCGGCAGGTGCAGGCTGGAATTACATGATCAACAGCAACCTGGAAGGTGATGACCTCACAGCGTGTCTTGCATTCCTGAAGGCAGTAACCACGGGAGAGTATGCGGACGATGCGCTTCAGCAGGGATTTATATCTTCGGGCAAGGCAGAGAATGCGGATACATCCACATTGGATCCTCTGTTTGCGGAGTATTATGAGCTGGCAGCAACCATGAATAACTGTTCCATCTTCGACTGTGTTCTTCCGGCCGAGATCGGTTCCGGTGTTCTCTATGCGGATACACAGCAGTTGATTGCAGGAACGATGACGCCTGAGGATATGGCGGCAGAATGTCAGGCAACGCTGGAGGCAAATTATTAAAATATTAGATGATTGACGAAGAAAGCCGGGGAAGCCGCGCAACCCTGTTGTATCATACAGGGCGGCCGCCCGGCTTTCCTTATTCTGTCAGGATGATATCGGGTCTGTTCTGAAAGGAGGATACAATGAATATTCGCGAAATCCGGAATCATAAGCAGAAGATATGGATCTATGCACTGGTGCTGATTCCGTTTCTCTATTTTGTATGTGTCATGATATATCCGCTGCTTGTTTCCGTGTATTACAGTCTGACGAAATGGAAGGGGATCGGTGATCCCAAGTTTATCGGGTTTGACAATTATGGCACGATGCTTAAGTCATCCGATTTCTGGCTTGTGACTAAGAATACGTTGTTTCTCAGTGTTGTATGTACGATAGGACAGGTGGGAATTGCATTGATCATCGCATTTCTGATGACGTTTCGGCGGCTGAAGCTCAAAGCTTTTCATCGCGCCGTTATCTTCTTTCCGGTGGTAATGGCTCCGATCGTAGTCGGTTATGTATGGCGGTTTATTTACAATTCCAACTATGGCCTGCTGAATGCGTTTCTGAGAGCAATCGGGCATCCGGAGTGGATCCGCTTCTGGCTGGACGATCAGAATATCGTACTCCGGATGGTATCCATACCGGTTATATGGCAGTACATCGGGCTTTACATGATTATCCTTATGAGCGCGATTTCCGCAATCCCACAGGAAGTCTTTGAGTGTGCGGAAATTGACGGAGCGACAGGACTCAAGAAGTCAATCTATATTACTCTGCCGATGGTATGGGATTCTCTGAAAGTATGCATCATTCTCTGCGCCGGCGGTACGATGAAGATCTACGATCATCTGGTGGCGCTGACCAATGGAGGGCCGGGCAGGGCGACAGAGTCTTTGGCGATGTATTGTTACGAGTTTACGTTCCGGTTCGGTAATTTCGGGACAGGGTCGGCGATTGCGGTTACAATTCTGGTGCTGGCGCTTCTGATCAGCGGATTGATCCAGCTTCTTATGGGAAGGAGGAAAGAATAATGAATAAGGTGAAAAGATATCTTGCAGATTTTTTTGTGAATGTTCCTATTATGCTGTTGTCACTGACTTGTATCTTTCCTGTCGTATGGCTGCTGTATTCTTCGGTTAAGACGGATGTTGAGTTTAATATCAGTCCGGTAAAGCTTCCGACGAAGATTCACCTGGATAATTTCATCACTGCATTTAAGCGGGCTAATTTCGGAACTTTTACATTTAACAGTTTGTTTAATAGTATTATATCATTACTGCTGGTGCTTGTGGTTTCTTTTATCCTTGGTTATCTGCTTTCCAGATATCGTTTCCGTGGAAGGGGGCTGATCTATGGGATGCTGATGGCGGCTATGATGATTCCGATCTATGCGCTGATTGTTCCGATCTTCATACAGGAGAAGAAAATGGGTCTTCTGAACAGCAGGTTTTCGCTGATACCGGTTTATGTGGCTATGGAACTTCCCACGGCCGTATTTCTGATCGACAGTTATGTCAAGGGTATCTCCGTGGATCTGGAGGATGCGGCGTCTATAGATGGGGCGAGTCTTCCGCGGACGATGTTCACGATTATTATGCCGGTCTGCAGGCCGATTCTTTCGACGGTAGTGATTCTGACATTTATGCATGTATGGAATGAATTCCCGTTTGCGCAGGTGTTGCTGTCCAGGGAAGAATTGAAGACAATCCCGATCGGGCTGACCTATTTTACATCACAGTATACGACCAGTTATACGCTTTTGCTTGCGGCACTGGCCATGGCGACCATACCGGTTCTTGTGCTTTATCTTTTCTTCTATAATAAGATCATGGAAGGAATGATGGCCGGTGCGGTGAAGGGGTAACTTCGTCATGTACGTAATCGGGAAGGAGATCGAAATGATGGAGGAGAGGGTAGGGAATGGTTGATATATCCGGATTCGAACAGATCAGCCCGTATGTAAGAATGGTACGGCTGAAGAAAGAGGCCTCCATGTCCGGTAAGTGGAAAGATATCGACAATGTGTTTACGTATATCGCATCGGGAAGCGCGGACTTTATTCTGGATGGTTTCCGGTATTCTCTTCAGGCAGGCAATGCGATTATTATTCCGCCTTTTATGACTCATGTGATCATTTCGAAGGGAACGGAGGCTCTGATCCAATATATCGTACATTTCGATTTCTATGAATCGGAAGAGAGAAGATGTCTGATTCACAAGGATGTTCTGGATGAGGACGAGAAGCATCTGACAGTTTCCGGGCAGGAAAAGCTTCTGAATAATCAGGCGGTGATCGCCGCGATCCCGGAAATGGACAGGAACCCGCTGATGTATACTTATCTGAATATGCTCGAAGAGTTCAGTGGAAACAGACTTGGCAGAAATCTGATGCTGAAGGCAGGATGTACGGAATTGATCGTTGCCACTTTAAGAAACTGTGTGGATATCAATGAAGAGCAGAATAACAGCAGACGGAAGACGAAGTCGTGGGTTCATATCGAGAATGCCATGGATTATATTCTGGGATGTGATCTGAGGGAGGATTTAAGCAATGACAGCATAGCGCTGGCAATCGGTGTTTCGACCAATTATTTAACCAGTATCTTTCAGACGTATTTGGGCATATCTCTGCACAAGTATGTGACCAATGTCCGGATCGAACGCGCCCAGCAGATGCTGCTTTCAGGCAGGGTAAACGTAACGGAGACAGCTAATCTGACCGGGTTTTCCAGTATTCATGTGTTCAGTAAAACATTTAAAAGTATTATGGGCATATCGCCAAGCCAGTTCTTGGATGAAATTGTAACGAAGAGTAATAATGCGGACAGATTCACACAATTACAGCGCTGACGGTGCCGAAACCAGTATAAAAATACAGGAGGTATTTATGTGGATTGAAGGTAATTACAGACGGAATTTAATGGACATGCATATTGATGACTGGAATCCGGAGTTTTTAAGCCGGATCAATATTGATGAGTATGTGGACGCACTGAAGGATGCGGGGATCCAGGCGGCTATGGTGAAGGGAAGGCCGCATACAGGATTGGCTTATTATCCTACGAAGACGGGACGGATGCACGCCGGTCTGAAGGGATTTGATTTCTTCGGAACCATGATACAGAAATGTCATGAGAACGGAATCGCCGTGATCGCGTATTTTACACAGATCTTTGATAACTGGGCATACGAGACGCATCCGGAATGGAGACTTGTGACAGGGGACGGAAAGGGAATGCGGGAGTATCGGGGGATGAGCAACTTTAAGACCGGAAGATACGGTATTGTCTGCCCGAACAATGCCGGTTACAGACAGTATGTGAAGGACTGTCTGACAGAAATGAATACCTTGTATGACTTTGAAGGCATGTTTCTGGATATGACCTTTTTCCCGGAAGTGTGCTATTGTCCAAGCTGCCGCAGGAAATATATGGATGAGACCGGAAGAGAGCTTCCCAGAAAGATCGACTGGAAGGATGATGAATGGCTTGCGTATGTCTATAAGAGAGATCAGTGGATTGCGGAATATGCCGCCTTTGCCACAGACTGTGTCAAAGCAGTGAAGCCTCATGTAACAATAGAGCATCAGTTCTCCCGGATCACGGGCTCCTGGATCGACGGAAGCACAGAGGATATCATGAAAGCGGTTGACTATGCAGGGGGCGATTATTACGGCGGTTTTCTGCAGCAGACCTTTATCAATAAATATTATAAGAATGTTTCGCCGAATCTTCCGTTTGTATATCATACATCCCGCTGCGACCCGGAACTTGTATACCATACGACAACCAAGACGGAAGAGGAACTATTGCTGCATGTGATTACGGCACTGGTACATAACGGGGCGTTTCTGCTGGTGGATGCCATTAACCCGGACGGAAGCATCGTGCCGGAGGTCTATCATGGTCTGATGAAACGGATTTATCAGAAGACCAGCCAGTATGAACCCTACGTCAACGGTAATCTGTACCATGATGCGGCGGTCTGGTTTGCAAGTCACGCCAAGTATGATCCGAATGAGACGGATCTTGAGATTATGGATAAAAGTTTCAATCCGTCTTATTATATGGATGCGCCTGTAGCGGCAGCCTCTGTACTTCGGGAGAAGAATGTGCCTTTTGAAGTGATAGGGGCCGGAAGTATCCGTGATGAAAAGGCGAAGGTTCTCATCTTATCTCATGTGGCTCATATCAGGGATGAAGAGATGGATGAGATAGAGGCTTATCTGGAAAGAGGAGGTAATCTGTATGTCAGTGGTCCGGTCGGCAACGAAAGACTGCAGAAGCTTCTCGGGATCAAAGTAACCGGACGGACGGAACATAATTTTACGTATATGAGCCCGACGGAGGAAGGGGCGGAACTTTTCGCGGGATTCAGCCATATTGCCCCATTGACCATTGATATGCCGCAGATGGAAGCCGAGATCGTGGATGCTGCGGGTCTGACGGTGCTGGCGACGATGACACTGCCTTATACGATGACCAGCACCTATGAATTTGCGGCAATTCATTCCAATCCGCCGGGTATCTATACGGAATCTCCCTGTGCTGTATTGAAGAAGCTTGGAGGCGGCAGCATTCTCTGGACAGCGGCTCCGATCGAGATGTCCAGACCGTATATGAGCCGACAGGTATTTTACCGTATGATCGATTTGCTGCGGGGAGAGGCGGTTTTTACTTCCAATGCGCCGAAGTTCGTGGAAGTGCTTGGATGGAATAAGGAAGGTACGGACTATTTCGCGGTGATCAATGAGCAGGAAGAGTCTCCGGTAGCACCTATGTATGATATCTGGATCGATGTAAAGGGAAAAGCCGGACAGAAAGCCTGGCTGCTTCCGGATAACAGGGAAGTGGAGACGCAGACCGTGGAGGGCGACACGCTGCGGATTTATCTGCCGAAGCTGGAGATCTTCCAGATGATCAGGCTGGAGTAAAAGCCGAAACGGTGAGCAGATCCCAATTGTCGGGACTTATTTGAAGCCGAAAGGATGAACTGTTACATATGGAGGGACAGCAATGAAATATGGTATTTACTTTGCTTACTGGGAACAGGAGTGGAATGTGGACCAGAAGCAATATATTGAGAAGGTAAAAAGACTGGGATTCGACGTGTTGGAAATTTCCTGCGCTATGCTGAAGGAGACCACGGCCAGAGAACTGCAGGAAATGAAGAAGATGGCTCAGGATGCGGGGATTACCCTGACAGCCGGATACGGGCCGAATGCCCGGGAAAATCTGGCAAGTTCAGATCCGGAAACCGTCGGAAATGCAGTGGCTTTCTATACGGATATCCTGAAGAAACTGGAAATTCTGGATATTCACACTTTAGGCGGCGGTATCTATTCTTACTGGCCGGCGGACTACAGCAAGCCGATCGATAAGGCGGGAGACTGGGCCAGAAGTGTCGGGAATGTGCGTCGGGTAGGAAAGATTGCAGGGGAATGCGGCGTGGATTACTGCCTGGAAGTATTGAACCGTTTCGAAGGGTATCTGCTCAATACCTGTGCAGAGTGCAGGAAGTTCGTGGAGGAAGTGGATGTGGACGCCGTGAAGATCATGCTGGATACTTTTCATATGAATATTGAGGAAGACAGCATGGTGGAAGCGATCCTGTTAGCGGGAGATAAACTGGGACATTTCCACGTCGGCGAAAATAACCGCAGACTGCCCGGCAAAGGCGGTATACCATGGTATCAGATCGGTATGGCGCTTCGGGCAATCGGTTATGACAAGAATGTGGTCATGGAGCCGTTTGTCATAAGCGGAGGCAGTGTAGGAAGTGATATTAAGATATGGCGGGATTTGAGCAATGGGGCGTCCGCAGAGCAGCTGGATCGGGATGCGGCGGCCTCGGTGGATTATCTGCGCCATACGTTTGGCGGGCCGAATTCAGATTATTGCAGTGTTTTGAAAGTGTAACGGTTCAACCCAGGACTTTGCATTGACTGCAGAAAACTTTGTATTTGGTATAAAGTTTGTGAGAACATGTAAATTTGGCCGGAGGAATCTGCTCCTCGCCGAAGACGACTTGGAATGGGCAGATTCTGTAACAGTGATGACGAAGTCTGAACTGTTACGGCGATCCGGCAGAAAGAAAGGAAGGATTGGAATGAAGAATTATCCGGCGATAGGAATTCGTCCTATTGTAGACTCCAGGCGTCTTGGCATACGGGACGCATTGGAAGGAAAAGTAAGGGAAATGGCGGAATCTGCCAGTAAACTGATACAGGAAAACGTAACTTATGCGGACGGGACACCGGTTCGGGTGGTGATCTTTTCCGGAAGTATTGCAGGGGGAGAAGAAGCGGCAAGGTGTGAGGCCGAGTTCGCTGCCCGGCATGTGACGGCTACTTTAAGCGTGACACCAAGCTGGTGTTATCCTCTGGAAACAATTGATATGAACCCTATGACAACGAAGGCTATCTGGGGATTCAACGGAACGCAGCGTCCGGGAGCCGTATATCTTGCCTCGGCTCTGGCGGCACATAACCAGATGAGAAGGCCATGTTTCTCTATTTACGGCCGGGATGTACAGGATATGGAGGATACGGAGATTCCTGCGGATGTACGGGAGAAGATCCTGCGGTTCGCCAGATGTGCCATTGCGGTAGGAGAGATGCAGAACAAAGCCTATGTAGGCTTCGGTTCCGTATCCATGGGCATTATGGGTTCCTTTCTTGATCCGTCCTTCTATACACAGTATCTCGGCATGCGTCCGGAATGGGTGGATATGACAGAAATTCTGCGTCGTATGGATCAGGGGATCTATGACCAGGAAGAGTTTGCAGATGCGTTGCGCTGGGTCAGGGAGAACTGCAGGGAGGGCCAGGATCCGAATCCTGATTCCAGAGCTCACAGCAGAGAGGATAAAGACAGAGAGTGGGAGTTCGTGGTCAAGATGACCATGATTATCAGAGATGTGATGTTGGGCAACGATAAACTGTCCGGGATGGGATTTGAGGAGGAGGCGCTTGGACGCAACGGTCTGTTCGGCGGTTTCCAGGGACAGCGTATGTGGACGGACTATAAGCCCAATGCGGATTTTACGGAAGCGATACTGAATTCTTCCTTTGACTGGCATGGACGGCGCCAGCCGGTGGTGTTCGCCACAGAGAATGATAACCTGAATGGACTGTCTATGCTGTTCGGTAACCTTTTGACAGGAAAGGCAAGCGGGTTTTCCGATGTCCGGTGTTACTGGAGCCCGGAGGCGGTGGAGAGAGTGACGGGTTGGAAGCCGGATGGAAAGGCGGTGAATGGATTTATTCATCTGATCAATTCTGGTTCCACCTGTCTGGATGCCACAGGAAAGTCTGAGGATGCGGAAGGAAACGGTGTGATGAAACCTTGGTGGGAAATGCAGGAGGCGGATATCAAAGCCTGCCTTGAAGCAACGGACTGGTGCCCGGCAGAATTATGTCAGTTCAGGGGCGGCGGGTATTCTTCTCATTTCAGGACAGAGGCGGAAATGCCGCTCACGATGGTGAGAATCAATATAGTGGACGGAATCGGGCCTGTCATGCAGATTGCGGAGGGATGGAGTGTGGTGCTTCCGGAAGAAGTGCACAGAAAGCTTGATAGCAGAACAGATCCCACATGGCCCACCACATGGTTTGTGCCAAGAACCGGCGGGAAGCATGCATTCCGGGATGTATACAGTGTGATGGCGAATTGGGGCGCCAATCACGGCGCCTTTGTCCACGGGCATATCGGTGCGGATCTGATTACGCTGGCCTCCATGCTGAGGATTCCCGTAACCATGCACAATGTGGAAGAAGAAAGAATCTTCCGTCCGCATGTGTGGGCTTCTTTCGGCACGCAGGAACCGGAGGCGGCAGATCTGGCAGCGTGCAGGGCATTTGGGCCGCTTTACAGGTGATGCAACAGTGCGGCTGAAAGGCTGAACTGTTATTCACGTCCCAGCCGCTCATAGTAACAACTGTTACGATTAAACTCCGCAGGTTTGCCTGCGGAGTTTTCATATGGGAAAAATCATGGTACAATATAAAGCAAGACAGAATGCCCAAAGAACATACGGCTATGAGATGTCAAAGTAACAGTCCGGACAGCAGTTGAAGGGGCTTTACTGTTACACGGAAAATAAACGGGAGGTACAGGGGGAAGTAAGATGTATCAGAGCAGGAAGCTCCGTTTATGATGGCATCTTATGAAGACGGCCCGTCACATCCATCCCCCATCCAATCCAATGACCTGTCCGGTCAGGTAATCCGGAGCTTCAAGCAAAGAAACCACCATTTGTGCGACTTCCGATGCTTGACCGATACGGTCAGCAGGTATTTCCTGCCGCAGAATCTCCATATCTTCCATCGAAAAACATCTGTTCATATCGGTATCGATCACACCGCAGGCGATGGCGTTGACCTGAATACCGCTGGGAGCCAGTTCTCTTGCCAGAGCGCGGGTGAAGCTGTTGACGCCGCCCTTGGAAGCAGAGTAGGCAGCCTCCATGGAAGCTCCCACATTACCCCATACGGAGGAGATGTTGATGATCTTCCCGCTGTGACTGCGCAGCATCAGGGGGATGGCCAGACGGCTTGTATAGAAGACGGCATCCAGGTTGGTGTGCATTACTTCCTGCCAGTCGGCAACAGACATTTCGTGGATCAGCCCGATATAAGAGATTCCGGCATTGTTGACCAGTACACTCAACGACGGAATCTGTGCAAAGATTCTCTCGACATCTGAAGGATTCCCCATATCTGCGATGAAGGGTACGCAGGAAATACCATACTGGTCAATCAGTTCTTCCGCCAGAGTGGCCAGCTGATTCGGAGAATGCCTGCAGGTCAGATAAAGAGAGTAACCCTCCTGGGCCAGACGCATTGCAATGGCACGCCCGATGCCGCGGGAAGCGCCGGTTACCAATGCATATCCTGCAGATCTGGAAGTGCTGTTACTGTTTTCTTTTAACATATTATGTCCTCCGCATATTCCTGACCGATGAATTTGTGCTATAATATCACAATGATCCGATTGAAAATGTATATTCGTAGTGATTCCTTGCGTCAGTTATTCTGTTGACTGGCGTGGTCTAATACGTAAATTTCATGCATATTCATCGAGACAAACCACACAATACTATTTAGGGACGGCTATAAAGCCATTGTTAGGCCATTATATAGTAAAACAGACAGATTGCAAAGCAGATTTTCTATAGTTAACGACATTAAAAATTTTCTTTTAGGCCCTGCAAAAGCTTCCACATATGGCTTTGGCAGGAGACGGAAACAGAAATTTGTTATGTTGTTTACTATAAGTAAAAGGAAATGGAAGGGAGTTGTTGGTGTATGTATGATTTGATTATTATCGGTTCCGGACCGGCAGGACTGTCGGCGGCGGTTTATGGTATCCGTGCGGGATTGGATTTATTGGTTTTGGAAGAGAAACCTATGAACGGCGGCCAGGTACTCAACACTTATGAGGTGGATAACTATCTGGGACTGCCCGGTTTAAGCGGGTTTGATATGGGCATGAAATTCAAGGAACATGCGGACCGCATGGGAGTGGCCTGCAAGACGGCTACAGTCACCGCGGTCATTGACCAGGGACAGAGTAAAACAGTAGAGACCGCGGACGGAACAGCCTATGAGGCGAAGACACTGATTCTGGCCACAGGGGCGGAACACGCTGCACTGCATGTACCGGGAGAGGAGCAGTACAAAGGAAGAGGAGTGTCGTACTGTGCAACCTGTGATGGCGCTTTTTTCAAGGGCAGGGACGTGGCCGTGGTCGGCGGCGGGGACGTGGCTGTGGAGGATGCAGTCTATCTGGCCCGGATGTGCGGGAAAGTCTATCTGATCCACAGGAGGGACAGTCTGCGTGCGGCCAGAAGTCTGCAGAAGAAGCTGATGGATTGTGATAATGTGAAGATTCTGTGGGACAGAACGCTGTCGAAGATTACAGGCTCGGATTTGGTGGAAAGGATTACGCTGCAGAGTGTAACAGACCAGACGGAAGAGGAACTGCCGGTAGAGGGTGTTTTTATTGCTGTGGGCATGCATCCGAACACCGCGGCCTTTGCCCATAATATTCCCTGTGACGAAAAAGGGTATGTGATAGCGGGAGAGGATTGTGCCACAAAAGCACCTGGTATATTTGCTGCGGGGGATGTCCGGACCAAGCAGGTCCGGCAGATCATCACGGCAGTCGCAGACGGGGCATGTGCGGTGGCATCTGCAGAGCGGTATCTGACAAAAAATCAGTAATTATAAAAATTTTATATTGGAAATAAATGTGAATTATCTGTGAATTTGGTTTAGAAATACAAGGATTTGCGTATATATGCAATTTATTTTTGAATATGCTGTGGTTGACAAATGGATTCTTCGATGATATATTATTCCCAGATGTAACAAATTCGTAACAAATGGTAACAGTTTGGAAAGGTTTGTGTAAGTGCATCCGATGAAGATATCTGAACCGTTACAACAAATGAGGTAATATATGAAGACAAATGTAAGAAATGTAAGAATAGCAGCATGTGCAATGACAGCAGTCATAACTTTTGCAGGAGTGGGAATGGATGTGAATGCCACCGGCAGCGTCGGTTCGGTGCTGCCGTCAGCCGGAATAGACTTTTCATTACAGGATCAGGAGAAATCCACAACGCTTTCCAGTCTCCAGGAAGAATCTGAGAAAGAAGCCGTTATAAAGTCAGAGACTGACGGAGCGAGCGTCGGAAGCGTGCAGGTCGGCGGATTTGCGGATATGGCAAGCACGAATGATAAAGTGAGCACCGCACATTCGAAGAAGATCGAAGACACGGTGGTTGTCAGTGAAGGATATACAAGAGATTTGAGAGAGGCAGCCAATACGGGATTGTCAGAGGAAGAGGAGAGCTTCAAGAATCTGGTAATTGCCAAGGTCAACGATTATGTGAATGTCAGAGATATGCCCAGTGAAGAAGGGAATATCGTCGGCAAGCTGTATGATAAATCTGTCGGTAATTTCATTGAGGAAGAGAACGGATGGTACAAGATCAATTCCGGTTCCGTGGAAGGATACGTCAAAGGAGAATACTGCGTGACCGGTGATGATGCTGTAGACTATGCGAAGGAAGTAGGAACACGTATCGCAACCGTTACGACAACAACTTTGAAGGTTCGTGAGCAGCCTGGTCTGGAGGAGACTGTGCTGGGCCTGGTACCGATCGAGGATGAACTGATCGTCACGGAAGAGCTGGATGGCTGGGTTAAAGTCAATATTGAGGAAGGTGACGGATATGTTTCCACAGATTACGTTACCTTGTCTACTGAATTCGTGAAAGCAGAATCCATTGAGGAAGAGCGTGCAAGACTGGAGAAGGAAGAAGCGGCCAGAAGGGCAGCACAGGAGGCAGCTAACAAGAAGATGTCTTCGAAGTCCTCTTCATCCAGTGCACCGGTAGAGGGCGGCGGCAAGACTTATGAGAGTCCTACCGGCAGCACAGGGTCAGACGTGGTGAAGTTCGCTATGCAGTTCGTAGGCAATCCATACGTATATGGCGGCACCAGCCTGACCAATGGTGCGGATTGTTCAGGATTCGTTATGAGTGTATACAATAATTTCGGTGTAAGTTTACCGCATTCTTCTGCGGCAGACAGAAGCGTAGGTGCGACTGTAAACGGGCTTGAGAATGCACAGCCTGGTGATATTATATGCTATTCCGGCCATGTGGGAATCTATGCGGGCAACGGACAGCTTGTTCATGCATCGACTTCCAAGACTGGTATTATCGTATCCAGTGCAACCTATCGCCCGATTCTTTCTATCAGAAGAATTTTCTAGTTGAAACTGTGAAGTGATTATCAAGAACAGGAAGGCGGCTGACAATGCTCGGCCGCCTTTTGTATATCTTGTACAAAATACGGATAGGCCGCAAGGAGATTCCTTAGGAGGAAAATCGAGTTATCCACATTCAAAAGGTGCGATTTTAAGCCAAAAACATATTTATACACCGAGTTATCCACGATATCCACATATTTTTGGGAATGTGGACAAGCAGAAGTTATGGAAACTGAAAGAACAGATGTTTTGTGAAGTAGTAATGAAAGTGCTGGTTTCAGGCAACAATTTGGCCCGTAGCAGGGAAGCCGAAGGCTGGGCCGTCACAAAAAAATGAAACATATCACATGAATTGTTGCAACAAGTAGGACAAATATGCTATAATGACTATACAATAATCCAATGGAAGGGATGAGTGATATGAAATTTATAATTGTTGGAAAGAATATTGAAGTAACTGAAGGATTACGGGCAGCGGTAGAAGATAAGATCGGCAAGCTGGAGAAGTATTTTACAGAAGCGACGGAAGTACATGTTACCTTAAGCGTTGAGAAGGACAGGCAGAAGATAGAAGTGACGATCCCGGTGAAGGGTAATATCATTCGTTCCGAACAGGTCAGCAGCGACATGTATGTTTCCATTGACCTGGTGGAGGAGATCATCGAGCGGCAGCTTAAGAAATATAAGAATAAGCTGATCGACAAGCATCAGTCTTCTTCCTTCTTCCGTCAGGAGTTCATTGAGAAAGACTATATGGATGATGAGGATGTGCAGATCATTCGCACCAAGAAATTTGATATCAAGCCGATGTATCCGGAAGACGCCTGCGTACAGATGGAACTGTTAGGACACAGCTTCTATGTATTCTGCAATGCGGAGACAGATCAGGTTAACGTGGTGTATAAGAGGAAAGGCAATACTTACGGCCTGATCGAGCCGGAAGTTTAAAGTGCAAATTATTTCGAAAATGAAGCATCGCCCTGTCAGAAGTGACAGGGTGATGTTTTGCCGGGAAATTGTATACAGAGATTTGATTCCGGTGTGAGGATGTAATATGTTTCATTTAACTGTGATCTTACAGATAGGCCTGACCTTGGTCTGCGTGCTTTGGCTGGCGGCGTATTTTCAGATAAGCCTGGTGGAGGCGATGCCGGTTTTCCTGTGCGGGCTTGTCCTGGTACTGTATGGACTGGCTATGGTGCATCATCTGTCATGGATTGACTGGGCGGCAGGTATTGTGATCAGCTTGTTTGTCTTCTGGATTGTGGGCAGACAGAGGGAGAGCCGGAAGGAATTCGGCAGGACATGCCTTGAGAAGATAAAGCAGCCGTCGTTTATTACAGCGGTGCTGCTTATCGTTGTTATCGTATTGTGTACTTCCGGTAAAGTGGTGACCTGGTGGGATGACATCAATTTCTGGGCCACGGATGTGAAGGCACTCTACTATTTGGACGGTTTTGCCGGTAAATACGGGAATGTGGCGCCGGAATTCGGGGATTATCCGCCGGGGGCACAGCTGGTTAAATGGTGGTTTCTGCATGTTTGCCCAGGCTCGTTTCGTGAGGGGCTGGCGTTTGCGGGATACTATGTGATGAATATGGTGTTTCTGCTTCCTCTTCTGCGCAAACTAAAGGGATTGAACTTACCGGTCTTGGTTTTGGCGGCGGCGGCACTGTGGTTTTTCCCGAGCATAGCGGAAGTGTATGGATACGGCGGTTTCTGCGCAGACCTGACTATGGCATGTATTTACGGCGGATTCCTGATTGCCGTGACCGACAGGAAGGGAAAAACAGAGTTGTTCTACTACGTCAGGCTGGCGCTGTATCTGGGGGTACTGGTGCTTGTCAAGTCCATCGGCTTTGTGTGGGCACTGTTTGGGCTGGTGTTTCTGGTTCTGTATCGGCACAGTGTTCCGGAGGGAGAGGAAAAGGAAGAGACGGCTCACAGTGGGCTGCTTTGGACTGCGGCGCTCCCGCTTCTTACAGGCGGCAGCTGGATGCTGTTTTGCCTGCTCATGAGGCGGGTTACCAAGACCACGGCGACAGCGGTAAAATATATGACCACCGACGAATACGGCCTTTCTGGTTACATGAAGGAGTTTGCGGCAGCGTTTCTGCAGGCCTTTACGGCCTCTCCGCTGCACAAGGAGAGAAGCATTGTGATCGACCTGACGCCGTTAGGGCTTTATCTGTGTATCTGCTTTCTTGTGATCCTTTTTTTCAAGATACATATTCTTCCGGAAAAAGCGGGGAGGGCGGTGCTCTGGTTTTGTATGATAAGCGGCGCTGTCTTTTATGGGATAATCTTTCTGGCGCATATCACTATCTTTGCGACGGAGACACAGTATCTGGAAGCATCGGGAATGATCTCTTCCATTGAGCGTTACGGGGCGCCTTTTACCATAGGGACACTGCTCTTTCTGGCAGGTATCTGGCTGGATCACGGAGAGCGGTTCTTTGCGAAAGAAGGTATGCCGGTGCTCTTCAGAAAATACGGGACTTATCTTGGCTTTATTCTGTTTGTAGCATTGACAGCAGGCTATCGGGTTGGGTATCATGGTCTGGCCGGCTATCGGAATGAGGTGGATGAGAGACTCGCAGAGCGGGCTGATATGATCGGGGAGGACGAGTCGCGGTTTCTGGAGGCGGTGCAGGTTCTCGGAAGGGATCTGGACGCCAGAGTATGTTATATCAGGAGAGGCGATGCGCCCCGGTGGGTGAACAACAGTTACCTGGGATATGAAGCTGCTCCGGTTTCCATGGTGTATCAGAGCGTCAACCTGGATGATGCCCCTGCGGACTGGATGGTGCAGCAGATCAGAGGGACTCATGCCGGCTATCTCTATGCTGAGGAGACGGACGCGGACGCAGGGGCCGTTTTCAATGGAATCACGGAGAATGGAGAGTTTGCCTGCGGGATACTGTATCAAATCGAGGATACAGGTACGCAGATGAAGCTGATTCCCGTGGACAGCGGCAAGGGAGAGCCTGCACAGCTGCACCGCTGACTATGCCCAAGGGCAGGAGACAGTATTTCAGGATATAAACAGAACTTACATACAGAAAGGGGCATACTATGCCTTCTTATTACGAAATACCGGTCATCATACCGTCGTATGAGCCGGATGAAAAGCTTATAACGCTTCTCGGTACGCTGCAGGAAGCGGGCATCCGTCATGTGACCGTGGTGGATGACGGCAGCGGGGCGGCGTATGCTTCCTTTTTTGCACGGGCAGCGGCGTTTGATAACTGTAAAGTGCTGCGGCACGCTGTCAATCTGGGGAAGGGCAGAGCGCTCAAGACGGCTTTCAATGACTGTCTGCTTACCTATAGCCGGATGCCGGGGTGTGTGACGGCAGATTCGGACGGACAGCACACGCCGGAGGATATACTGGCCTGTATGCGCAGCCTGTGGGAGAATCCGGACAGCCTGATTCTGGGATGCCGGAATTTCGACGGGCCGGAGGTCCCGGCCAGATCATCTTTCGGCAACAAGTGCACCAGACAGGTATTCCGGTATCTGCTGGGGCTTTCCGTTTCGGATACGCAGACCGGACTGCGTGCGATTCCAGCGGCCTTCATGAAGAAGCTGATGGAGGTCAGGGGAGAACGGTTTGAATATGAGACTAATATGCTTATTGAGACGAAGAATCTGAATATACCGATTCTGGAAGTTCCGGTGAAAACCATATACATAGAGGAGAACAGGACCAGCCATTTTAATCCGATTAAGGATTCCCTGCGTATCTATCTGGTGTTCGGGAAATTTCTCTTTTCCTCGCTGTCCTCAAGTGTGGTGGATCTGCTTTTGTTTCATATGTTTTGTACGCTTCTGCATGGGGCGGGGGAAAGTGTGTGGGGCGTGCCATATATTATTCTCGCCACGGTGTTTGCGCGGGTGATTTCTGCTGTCTACAATTTCCTGATCAACTACAAGGTGGTGTTTCAGAGTAAGGAGAGGATGGCAGTCACGGCGGCAAAATACTTTCTGCTTGCGGTATGTCAGATGTTGTGCAGCGCCTTTCTGGTCAATACCCTGCATGGACTTTTTGGCGGTGTGGAAGTGGCGGTCAAGATGCCAGTAGATGTATTTTTGTTCTTTGTAAGCTTTCTCTTCCAGAGGGAATTTGTATACCGTAAAAAAGGTGACCCTGCGGGCTGACATAACCTGCAGGGATTTTTCATATACATAACCGTGATGGTTTTCTGCCGTGCTTCGTAAAGCTTGTGCAGGACGGAAAGCAGAACGTGTGTAACAGTCCGGCCCAGGACTTTGCGCCGGGAAGTAAGTCGGAGAGGGTATATGAGAAGAAAAGACGGCAGGGAAAAGAGCGGAAGCAGGTGGGTCATCAAGATAGAACTGATCGTGCTGCTGGCATTCGTGTGTGTGGCAATAAGCAGGGAACTGGAAAGCAAAACAACAGATTCTGCGTGGCAGGAAGAGGCAGACGGCGGCCGGGAGGCCGATACGGGGGAAGCCATAGAGGTATCGTCCACAGGCGATTATATTAAGTGGGTGGAATTCCACGTCACCTGTGAGGCGCTGGCAGCCGCTTATGAGTTGGATGTGGCTTCCTGCCAGGAGGAGGTACACCTTGACTGGATCGAACTGTTAGCCTGCGTGGGAGCCAGACATGGGGGCAAGTTTGGCTCAGGCAGCGTGAGGGAGATAGGCGAGACGGCAGAGAAGCTGCGCGGCAAAGAGACGACCATGGAAAAGCTGACGGAGGATATGGAATATTATGAATACTATCTGGAAGCCTATTCGGCGGTGCTTTCCGGAATGGTGGGGGAGTTTTCACTGAAAGAGAACGGGCAGTGGAAGAAATATTACGGGCTCAAGGCCTTTTCGCCGATTGCAAAAGGATTTGATTACAGTCACTATGATGACTTTGGTGCTTCCAGAAGTTATGGGTATTCCAGGCCCCATCTGGGACATGACATGATGGGGCAGATCGGTACGCCCATTATCGCCGTGGAGTCCGGCGTGGTGGAAGCACTGGGGTGGAACCAGTATGGCGGCTGGCGCATCGGTATCCGGAGCTTTGACGGCAAACGGTACTACTACTATGCACATCTAAGGCAGAATTATCCTTACGCGGAATGGCTTGAGGAAGGGAGCGTGGTTACGGCCGGGGACGTCATCGGCTATATGGGACATACCGGTTACAGCGTGAAGGAGAATGTCAATAACATCGAGACGGTGCACTTGCACTGGGGGCTTCAGCTGATCTTCGACGAATCTCAGAAAGAAGGAAACAATGAGATCTGGATCGACTGTTATGAACTGACGAAATTCCTGTACCGCAACCGCAGCGAAGTCTCTAAAATAGAGGACAGCAAAGAGTGGCGCCGTGTCAGTGAAATGGAAGATCCCGAGGTAGAAAAGCATTGCAAAATGGATACCCCTATGATACAATAAGTGATGCGGACAATGATAAAAAAATAACAATCATCGTCAGTCTCGTTAATCAAAGTTTTTTTCTAAAAAATACCAACATGGAGGAGAAGAAGATGGCAAAAAAAGTTGTTTTGGCGGGTGCCTGCCGTACAGCTATCGGTACAATGGGTGGTGGACTTAGCACGACTCCGGCAGCTGAACTCGGCGCAATCGTAATCAAAGAAGCATTGAACAGAGCAGGTGTAGCGCCTGATCAGGTAGATCACGTATATATGGGGTGTGTAATCCAGGCGGGACAGGGTCAGAACGTTGCACGTCAGGCTTCCATTAAAGCAGGCCTTCCGAATGAGGTTCCTGCAGTTACCATCAATGTTGTATGCGGTTCCGGCTTAAACTGTGTGAATATGGCGGCACAGATGATTCAGGCAGGCGATGCGGACATTGTGGTTGCAGGCGGTATGGAGAACATGTCCATGGCTCCTTACGCGGTTCCTCAGGGACGTTACGGCTATAGAATGAACAACGGCACACTGGTAGATACCATGGTCAATGATGCACTGTGGGATGCCTTCAATAACTATCATATGATCAAGACGGCAGACAATATCTGTGAAGAGTGGGGACTTACCCGTGAAGAACTGGATGAGTTCGCGTTAAAGAGCCAGCTGAAGGCTGAGGAAGCACAGAAGAGCGGTGCATTTGACAACGAGATCGTACCGGTTATGGTTAAGAAGAGAAAAGAAATGGTTGAGTTCAAGGTAGACGAAGGCCCAAGGCCCGGCTCCACCATCGAGG
Source organism: Clostridia bacterium (assembly GCA_910575245.1). GTDB lineage: Bacteria > Bacillota > Clostridia > Lachnospirales > Lachnospiraceae > UBA3282. Next base: position 21,753 of record CAJTEN010000030.1, read on the forward strand.
GACTTCAGAAGCTTCGTCCGATCAATCCCAACGGATTCGTTACCGCAGGGAATGCTTCCGGCATCAATGACGGTGCGGCAGCTATCGTCGTTATGAGCGAAGAGAAAGCGAAAGAGCTGGGAGTTAAGCCGATGGCAACCTTCGTGGCAGGCGCTCTTGCAGGATGCAGGCCTGAGGTTATGGGTATCGGTCCCGTTCCGGCTACTAAGAAAGTTATGGAGAAGGCAGGCTATAAGATCGAAGACTTCGATGTTATCGAGGCTAACGAGGCATTTGCCGCACAGTCCGTAGCAGTAGGCAAGGAGCTGGGCATTGATGTTGACAAGCAGCTGAATCCGAACGGCGGCGCTATTGCGCTCGGACACCCGGTAGGAGCTTCCGGATGCCGCATCCTTGTAACACTTCTGCATGAGATGGAAGCAAAGGATGCCAAGAAGGGTCTTGCTACTCTGTGTATCGGCGGCGGTATGGGATGTGCGACTATCGTTGAGAGAGATTAATAGATAAATGATAATTCTAAGGCAGTAGATTGCTGCCTTAGAATTATTGCGGTTTATGCTGCATCCTTATTGGCAGCGAATTGACAGGCTAGAAAGGAAGAAAGGAACGCAAACATGGAATTTGTATTGTATGAAGTAAAAGGACAGGTTGGTATCATCACGATCAACCGCGAGAAAGCATTAAACGCCCTGAATTCCACAGTACTGGAAGAGTTGGACAAGACTCTGGACGGTGTGGACCTTGAGGCGGTAAGATGCCTGATCCTGACGGGTGCAGGCCAGAAATCCTTTGTGGCAGGCGCGGACATCGGCGAGATGAGCACACTGAGTAAGGCAGAGGGCGAAGCATTCGGCAAGAAGGGCAACGATGTATTCCGGAAGCTGGAGATATTCCCGATCCCGGTTATTGCGGCAGTCAATGGTTTCGCACTGGGCGGCGGATGCGAGATCTCCATGAGCTGCGATATCAGAATCTGTTCTGACAATGCGGTATTCGGCCAGCCTGAAGTTGGACTGGGAATCACGCCCGGTTTCGGCGGTACGCAGAGACTTGCCAGAATCGTTGGGCCTGGTATGGCGAAACAGATGATCTATACGGCAAGGAATATCAAAGCTGACGAAGCATTGAGAATCGGCCTTGTCAATGCCGTATATCCGCAGGAAGAGCTGATGGCGGCAGCTGAGAAGATGGCAGCCGGTATCGCCAAGAATGCACCGATTGCTGTACGCAACTGCAAGAAGGCAATCAATGACGGCCTGGAAGTGGGCATGGATGAGGCAATTGTGATCGAAGAGAAGCTTTTCGGCGACTGCTTCGAGACAGAGGACCAGAAGTACGGTATGGCATTTTTCCTTGACAAGAACAAGGAGAAAGTGAAAGAGCCTTTTAAGAACTGCTAGGGAATCAATATTAAGACAACATAATAAGGAGGATATTACGATGAAAGTAGGTATTATCGGTGCGGGAACCATGGGTTCCGGTATTGCACAGGCATTCGCCATGACAGACGGATATGAGGTTTGTCTCTGCGATATCAAGGAAGAATACGCTGAGGGCGGCAAGGCTAAAATCCAGAAGAACATGAATTTCCTTGTAAGCAAGGAAAAGATTACGCAGGAGAAGGCAGACGAAGTTATGGGCAAGATCACAACAGGCTTAAACGGCATCTGCACAGAATGCGATCTGATCATTGAGGTTGCTCTTGAGAAAATGGAGATCAAACAGTCTATCTTCAAGGAACTGATGGGTATCGTTAAGAAAGACTGCATGTTTGCATCCAATACTTCGTCCCTTTCTATCACCAAGATCGGAGAAGGACTGGACAGACCGATGATCGGTATGCACTTCTTCAACCCTGCTGACAGAATGAAGCTGGTAGAGGTAATCAGAGGCGAGAATACTCCGCAGGAGATGGTAGATAAGATCACGGCGATCGCTACAGAGATCGGCAAGACTCCTGTACAGGTTAAGGAAGCTCCCGGCTTCGTTGTTAACAGAATTCTGATCCCGATGATTAACGAGGCAATCGGTGTTCTGGACGCAGGTACGGCATCCGCGGAAGATATCGATGTAGCGATGCAGCTTGGCGCTTCCCATCCGATGGGACCGCTGCACCTGGGAGACCTGATCGGTCTGGATATCTGCCTTGCTATCATGGAGGTTCTGTACAATGAGACCAAGGATGAGAAGTATGCTCCGCAGCCGCTTCTTAAGAAGATGGTTGAAGAGAAGAAACTCGGCAGGAAGACAGGCGTTGGCTTCTTTGATTATTCCAAGAAATAATAAAGCATTAAGTAACTCTAAGGCCGCAAAGAACGCAGCCTAAGAGTTGCTAAATGTTTGGGAGAATGCCCAGAATGCGGGCATTCTCCGCATTGGCCAAATGATACGTGCCATAGAAATTGAATGGCTGGAACCAGCAATCATAATATGTAATTAAAATAACATGGAGGAATATAAGATCATGGATTTTACTTTAAGCAAAGAACATGAAATGGCGAGAGCTCTTTTTAAAGAGTTCGCTGAAAAAGAAGTAAAACCTCTCGCTCAGGAGGTAGACGAGACAGAAGTCTTCCCGCGGGAGACTGTTGAGAAAATGGCTAAGTTAGGCTTCCTTGGAATTCCGGTTCCGAAGGAGTACGGCGGACAGGGCTGCGATCCTTTGACATACGCTATGTGTGTTGAGGAACTCTCCAAGGTATGCGGTACGACAGGCGTTATCGTATCTGCGCATACATCTCTTTGCTGCGATCCGATCCAGACATATGGTACGGAAGAGCAGAAACAGAAATATCTGATACCTCTTGCCAAGGGTGAGAAGTTAGGTGCTTTCGGCCTGACAGAGCCCGGTGCAGGTACAGATGCGCAGGGACAGCAGACCAAGGCGGTGCTTGACGGTGACGAGTGGGTACTGAACGGTTCCAAGTGCTTTATCACCAACGGTAAGGAAGCTGATGTGTATGTTATCTTTGCAATCACAGGTACCGTTGAGAAGCGCGGCAGAATGACCAAGGAAATCTCTGCATTTATTGTTGAGAAAGGAACACCCGGCTTCACTTTCGGTACGAAAGAGAAGAAGATGGGTATCCGTGGATCTTCTACATACGAGCTGATCTTCACAGACTGCCGTATTCCGAAAGGAAATTTACTGGGACAGCAGGGCAAGGGCTTCGGCATTGCCATGCATACGCTGGACGGCGGACGTATCGGTATCGCATCTCAGGCGCTGGGTCTGGCAGAGGGCGCTTTGGAGACAACCATCTCTTATGTAAAAGAAAGAAAACAGTTCGGCAGGGCAATCGGTGCATTCCAGAATACACAGTTCCAGCTGGCAGACATGGCTACCAAGGTACAGGCGGCACAGCTGCTTGTTTACAAGGCTGCTATGGCTAAGGCTACGCAGAAGGTATATTCCGTAGAAGCAGCTATGGCGAAATTATATGCTGCGGAGGTAGCTATGGAAGTAACCACGAAGGCTGTTCAGCTGCACGGCGGTTACGGTTACATCAGAGAGTACGACGTAGAGCGTATGATGCGTGATGCCAAGATCACAGAGATCTATGAAGGAACCAGTGAAGTTCAGCGTATGGTAATTTCCGGCGCATTGCTTAAATAAAACATTAAGTGAACATGGAATGAAGAAATAATTAACGAATAAATAAAATAAGGAGAGAAATACAATGAAAATTGTTGTTTGTATTAAACAGGTTCCCGATACAAAGGGCGGCGTTAAGTTTAATCCGGACGGAACACTCGACAGAGGCGCTATGCTTACTATCATGAACCCGGATGATAAAGCAGGTCTGGAAGCAGCACTCAGATTAAAAGATCAGTATGGTGCAGAAGTAACTGTTGTGACAATGGGGCTTCCCAAGGCAGAAGAGGTTCTCCGTGAGGCTATGGCTATGGGCGCGGACAAGGGCATTCTGGTAACAGACAGAGTTCTGGGCGGTGCGGATACATGGGCTACTTCTACAACAGTTGCCGGTGCGATCAGAAACCTTGAATATGACCTTATTATTACAGGCCGTCAGGCAATCGACGGGGATACGGCTCAGGTAGGCCCTCAGATTTCCGAGCATCTGGATATTCCTGTTATTTCTTATGCGCAGGATATCAAGATTGAAGGCGACAGTGTTATCGTTGAGCGTCAGTATGAAGACAGATATCATGTTGTTAAGGCTAAGATGCCTTGCCTGATCACGGCTCTTTCCGAGCTGAACGAGCCCCGCTATATGACTCCGGGCGGAATCTTCGATGCTTATAAGCAGGAGATTACCGTATGGGGCAGAGCGGATTTGAAAGATGTAGATGATTCCAACTTAGGTCTGAAGGGTTCACCGACCAAGATTGCCAAGGCTTCCGATAAGGTTAGAAAAGGTGCCGGCGAGAAGGTTGCTCTTGATCCTGATGAATCAGTAAGCTACATTGTAGACAAATTGAAGGTGAAACATGTGATCTGATTTGATTTTCAATGCTTTCCTCATACAGGGGCATCGAAGTCATGATATTATATGTTTTAAATGAAAATAAGACTATATTCAGGTATAGAGAAAGGAATGTAAAATGAATTTAGAAGAATACAAGGGAGTATATGTCTTTGCGCAGCAGGTAGATAATGAGATCAGCAGTATTGCATTTGAATTGCTTGGCAAAGCGAAAGACCTCGCTAAAGATTTGGGTACAGATGTAACGGCTGTGTTGGTTGGTTCGGGAGTGAAGGGTCTGGCAGACCAGCTTGCTGAATACGGTGCAGACAAGGTAATCGTTGTGGATGACCCTGAACTGAAGGATTACAGGACGGAGCCCTATGCACATGCACTGTCTTCCGTTATCAACAAATATAAACCGGAGATCATGCTGGTTGGCGCAACAGCCATCGGTAGAGATTTAGGCCCCAGAGTATCCGCAAGAGTTGCTACAGGTCTGACAGCAGACTGTACCGTTCTTGAGATCGGTGATTTCCCGTTACAGGCAGTTCCTGGCCAGGAGCAGTTACATAATCAGCTGCTTATGACACGTCCGGCATTCGGCGGTAACACCATCGCAACGATTGCATGTCCTTACAACCGTCCTCAGATGGCTACGGTCCGTGCAGGTGTTATGCAGAAGATCGATCCGATCAAGGGCGCCAAGGCAGTTGTGGAAGAGTTTAATCCCGGATTTACACCGGACAACAAATACGTAGAGATTCTTGAGATTGTTAAATCTGTAGCAGAGACAGTAGATATCATGGATGCCAAGATTCTTGTATCCGGCGGACGTGGTGTGGGAAGCCCGGAGAACTTCAAGCTTCTTGAAGATCTTGCGGAAGTACTCGGCGGTACGGTAAGCTGCTCACGTGCAGTGGTGGATTCCGGCTGGAAGCCGAAGGATCTGCAGGTAGGCCAGACAGGTAAGACGGTTCGCCCTAATGTATACTTTGCAATCGGTATTTCCGGTGCAATCCAGCACGTGGCAGGTATGGAAGAGTCCGACATCATCATCGCGGTCAACAAGGATGCGGATGCTCCGATCTTCGATGTAGCGGATTATGGTGTGGTAGGAGATCTGAACAAGATCGTTCCGAAGCTGACAGAAGCGTTGAAGGCTGAGATTGCAGCAGCAAAATAGAAAACGGACAGCAGGATCCGGTTTTCCTGCTCAAAACAGAATCTAAATAAATAAAGCGTCCGGCAATATGTCCGGGCGTTTTATTTTGGGTAAATCTGTGTTAATATGAAGATATGGAAAATATGATTACTGTAGCAGACATTACAAGTGCATACGGAAGAAAACAGATTCTGCACGGCATTTCCTTTACTGCCGAAAGAGGAGAGTGTATCGGGATCGTCGGCGCTAACGGCTGCGGGAAATCCACACTTCTATCGATTATGGCCGGGACTTTGAAACCGAAATCGGGACAGCTGCTCTATTACGGGAGAACGGCGTGGAGTGATGCCGGTTCGGGAAGGATGCGTGGTGACAAGCAGGTCATCCGCAGTATGACAGGATATGTGCCGCAGGAGAATCCTCTGATACCGGAACTGAGCGTCTACGATAACCTGCGGCTGTGGTACCCGAATAAGAAGCAGCTTAGGCAGGAACTGGAGCAGGGCTTCTTAAGCCTGCTGGGTATCGGTGAATTCAGTTCGAAACAGGTATGCAGATTGTCAGGGGGCATGAAGAAGCGTGTCAGTATCGGAATCGCCATGGCGGGTATGCCGCCAGTGCTTCTTATGGATGAGCCCAGCGCGGCACTGGATCTGATCTGCAAGGAGGATATACGCAGATACCTGCTGGTCTATCTGGAACGTAAGGGCACGGTGGTGCTCACAACACACGAAGAGAGTGAACTGTCATTGTGCAGTAAGCTTTATATCATGAAAGACGGCCGGCTGTATGAGACAGACAGCAGGCTGCGAGGGGATGCGCTGACCGGCAGAATGTAAATGCCCGGCGGAAGATAAGCGCTTGGCAGGAATGGAATTGTGTAACAGGAAAGCAGGATATTCCACAGGAAGTAAGGAGATGACCGGAATGGATTCAGGCTGTCAGAATGAGAGAAGTGATCAGGAATACAGAACTTATACACCAATGGAGATACCGATTCCAGACAGGAACGGCAGACAGCAGAAGAAGGACAGTACGGCCAGGATTTTGATTCTGGGCGCCTGCATCGGTGCACTCTTGTTTGCCGCCGGGGCAGGTATCGTTTACTTCATCAATACGCCCTCCTACAAGATCGGCAGGGGCTTCCGCAACCTTGCAAAAGAGATTGCGCAGAGCAGGAATCCGCTGGCGGAGAAGACCGGCATAGAAGAGCTTGTGCTGATGATGGCTGAGGAAGGCTTTCACATGGATACGCGGATCAATTTGACATCGGAAAGCCTGCCTGCGAGGGTTAATACGATCGGCATTGATGCGGACTGCAGCAGGGACGTGAAGAACCGGGAAATGAGCGCCGGCACGAGCATCAGTGTGATGAATTATGATTTTGCGCATTTGAACTTCTATACGGACAATGAAGATTTCTGTTTTTCTGTTCCGGAGTTATTTTTGGAAAACATGTATTTTGAGAACAGGAATGTGGTGAGTCAGTACAATGAATCCTTCTGGGCACAGTTGACAGGACCCATTGATGCCGAAGACTTTTCTCTTGATTTTTTTCCGGAGGAAGGAGAACGGTTTTCCAGGCAGGACTGGAAAGACGGGAGCGGTTTCCTGGAGCGCTATGCAGCGGATCTTGAGGCCTGCAGAAGCGGGATGATCATAGAGAAAGCGGAAAAGGGAGTCTATCGCGTTGTCCTTCCTGGGAAGGAAACGGATCACCTGCTTCAGAATATAATGGATCATTATGGGCAGGCCAATCAAACGGGCATGGCGGGACAGTTTCGGAAGGAATATGACAGCCTGATTCATTCGGATATCAGTATATTGTTAGATATTAACGGTAAAAACCGCATTGAGAATATCAGATTGGAGGAACCGGTCAGGCTGATGGACGGGACGGTCTCTATAGGTGGATGGCTTTCCTTCATGGGGAATGTGAGAAGCATCGATTCAGTGGTGGGAGTGATCACGACGGAGGGTGATAAGGACATGGAACCTGCCGCGACTTTTCAGTTCCTCCAGACGCCGGAGGCGGAGCAGTATGAGTCTGAATTATATGCAGCGGTCTTTGATGGGGAGGACACTCTTGTTGAAATGAAATATATGATGGCCAGTGACGCTGTGTCAGATCAAATTGGCAGGCGGCTGTCTGTGTGGAATGAAGAAGAGAGTATGGATATCCTTCTGAAGGGAAGTCTGGATGACATCGTCAGAGGAGAGAGCCTTACCCTTGATCTGGAGGAAATGACATTTCAGTGGAACGGCAAGGTGCTGTTTAAGCTTACGGGAGATTTTTTGATCGAGCCGCTTACAGGAGAGGCCGAAAGGATTGTGAAGAAGGAGACAGCTTTTTTTAAAATGACGGAAAGGGACTGGTGGGATATAGTGCGCCGGATCAATGAAGAGTACGGCGGCCTGCTTCGTTATTTATGGTAGTATAATAGTCTAAGGACAGATCAGGAACAGGATTGTTGGGAGGAATGACAGATGAATCACGCTGGGAATAATAATGCAGACAACGAGGCTATGATTGCGGAACTGATGCAGCACCTGGACTCGGAAATTACGCAGGGGGTATACCGTATGAGCGTCAGTTTCGACAACAAGGAAGAAGCCCATAAAACGGTTTCGCATAAGTGCTGTAATATGTACGGAAGACCCGCTTCGGAGACGGTCGGCCTGTTAGATATGTACACGGATATCAGTGCGGGTGAACCGGACAGGAAAGAGTAAAAGAAAAAATTCGCATATGGTAGGGAGTTCATATGAAACAGAAGCTGCAATATCTGTATATAGAAATTAAGAAAACCTTTAGAATACTTCCTCGCATGCTTCTGCAGGCAGTCTTGCTCCTGCTTCTTACCGGTATGATCGCATTGGGCGGTGTGAAAAGTATGGAGAGAGAGCCGCTGACACCCGGCGCAGATATCGCAGTCGTGGTGCGGGAAGACAATATGCTGACGAGGATGGCGCTTAACTATGTGGAGAACATGGAAAGCGTATCACGGCTATGCCGGTTCCGGCAGACAACGGAAGAAGAAGGGTTCCGGCTGCTGGACAAGGGAGAAGTGGCGGCACTTATTCTTTTGCCTGAGCAGTTGGTAGAAGGGATTATGGACGGCGCAAATCCAACGGTGGATATTTACTTTCCGAAACATGCCGGGTTGGAGGCCATGCTTTTCAGGGAATTAACGGAAGCAGGGGAAGGCATGCTGCGTGTGGCACAGGCGCAGATTTATGGCGCTGATGATACTGCCCAGGCCTATGATTTGACCAAACAGCTGTCTGTGATGGAAGCGGAGATCGACAGCTACAATCTGGCTTTTGCGCTGGACAGGCTGGCGTTGTATGATGAGGAGACAGTGGCGGTATTCGGGTCGATGAATGTCATGCAGTTCTATCTGGCATCCGGCATGGTGCTCTTTCTGCTGCTTGCAGGGATGGCCATGTATCCCGTGCTGCAGAGAGAACCGTCGGTTTTCAGAAGACAGCTGGAAAGACAGGGGACCGGCAAGGGGTGGCAATGCTTCTGTCAATGGCTCTGCGGAGTCTTGTGCATGGGGGTTCTTTTTGGTCTTTTATGGGTGGTGATGGCGCTGGCGGTAAAGTTTTTCCTACTGGCATCGGAAGGGATGCCGGATACGGCGGCCGGACAATTAATGGCAGACAATGCTTTTTGGTATCCGGCGGGAGTGAAAATGGGAATTGCGGCGCTGATTGTGATGGCATCCACAGCTTTTGTTTATCTGCTTCACAGTCTGGCTGGCAGCAGGACAGGCGGCATTCTGCTTGTATTTGTATGTTCCGTGGCGATGGTATATCTGTCCGGCGGCATTGTGCCTTCTGTATTTCTTCCCGAAACCATGCAGAAGCTGGGAGAAAGAATGCCCACGGCTTATCTGATCCAGGCAGCAGGCGGTATTCTGGCGGGGTCTGGCATTGCAGTGGGAGGAGAGGATGTGGCGGCACTGTGCTTCTATACAGTTGTATTCGTCGGGGTGTCATATTTTGTGCGAGGCAGAGACAGGGCATGAAGGAAAAGAATATGTTTCGGGTAAGGCAATATAGAATATGGATCGGCCTTCTCGCCAGACGGCTATGGAAGCAGCCGGCTTACATAGGACTGTTGCTGTTGATACCTTTTGTGGGATATGCGGCCGGAATGATTGAACGGGAGGCGAGAAGCGGTGCGGTGGTTGCAATCTGTGTGGAAGACAGTACATGGAGCGAAGCAATCATCAGTATGCTGTCGGAGCAGGAGGACAGTGTGTTTGTGTTTGATTTCTGCGCTGACCGCAGCGAGGTGGAGCGGCATGTGGCCGGGGAGGAAGCAGACTGCGGTTTTGTGCTGACGGAAGGGATAGACAAGAAGGTGTCAGATGGTAAGTGGAAGAAAAGCATTCTCGCCTATGAAACACCGGCCAGCAGTATAACAGGTATGGCGAAGGAACGGATTGCCGGTGCCGTCTTCCGATTATATTCCGAAGAGCGTTATGCGGAATATATGGGACAGATATCGGCATCGGCGGCAGAGTTTGCCATGGAAGCTTATGAGAGGCACCTGACGGATGACAGTACCTTCGGATTCCGTTATTTGTATGATGACTCTTATAGTCGGTCAGATTCCGACAGGAATGTTGGAAATGACAATCTCGTCAACACCGCTGTATTCCCGGTAAAAGGCGTATTTGCCGTGCTTATTTTTGTAAGCGGCATGTGTGGCATGCTGGAATATGAGAAAGATAAGAATGAAAAAAGATTTCTCCGGATTGTGCCCAATATATTGACTTATATGGTTAATGTATGGATAGCAACGGTGTTTGTCTCGGCGGCAGTGCTGATCTGCCTGTGGATATCCGAGGGGATACGCAGCTGCGGGGATACGGTCTCGGCAGGCAGTATCTTTTCTGTGTGGAATGCGGGGATGTGGGCCAAGCAGATCGGGCGGCTGGTGATTTATCAGTGCATGATTCTGGTGTATTGTGTTATACTCAAAGTACTGTTACGGAGCCAGGAGACGATCGCGGCAGCAATTCCGGTTCTGACTCTGGGAAGCCTGGTCTGTTCGCCGGTTTTTATCAGAATGGGGAATTATCTGCCGGTTTTTGCAGTGCTGGAGAAGCTGTTTCCGGCAAGCTATTATCTGATGATGTAAGAGTCGAAAATATTTCTTTGGGCGTCAAAGGCCGCCGTGTTCCTCTGGTGGCGGTACGGGAAGAGAGAAAACGAATTTTTAGAAAAAAGAGTGTTTGATGTTACTGATTATAGAAGAACAGAACGGGAGAACATAACTATGGGTGATGAAAAGGTAAAAAAGAATATTATGGAGTATGAAACGGTGGCGTTGGATGATGACAAGGATGCGCTGGTCATTCTGGACCAGACGAAACTTCCGGGCAGCGCCGAGCTGATCAGCCTGCATACCGGAGAGGAAATCTGGGAAGCCATCTATCTGCTGAAGGTACGGGGTGCGCCGGCAATTGGTGTGGCGGCGGCATTCGGCATTTATCTGCTGGCGAAGAAGATACAGACAGACGATTACGATACCTTTTATCAGGAATTCTGCAGACAGAAGGCGTATCTGAATTCTGCGCGTCCGACGGCGGTCAACCTGCCGTGGGCGTTAAACAGGATGGAACAAGTCTGCGTAAACAACCGGGAACTGCCGGTGCCGGAGATTAAGGCAAAGCTGAAAGAGGAGGCTGTGGCGCTGAAGGAGGAGGATATCCGTGTATGTAAGGCCATTGGTGAGTATGGGCTGACACTGGTGAAACCGGGAGACGGCATTCTGACACACTGCAATGCCGGACAGCTGGCGACGTGCAGATATGGTACCGCGACAGCGCCCATTTATCTGGGCCAGGAGAGGGGATACAACTTCCGGGTATTTGCGGATGAGACGAGACCGCTGCTGCAGGGAGCCAGACTGACGGCATACGAGCTGTATGCGTCGGGCGTGGATGTGACTTTGATCTGTGACAATATGTCAGCCACTGTCATGCGAAACGGCTGGGTCAATGCGGTGTTTGTGGGATGTGACCGTGTGGCGGCCAACGGAGATACGGCCAACAAGATAGGTACCTCTGTGGTGGCGGCTGTGGCACAGCGGTATCATGTGCCGGTGTACATCTGCGCACCTACATCTACCATCGATATGAGTACCCCTGCCGGGGCGGATATCACGATCGAACAGCGTCCTGCGCATGAGGTGACAGACATGTGGTATGAGAAACCGATGGCGCCTGCCGGCGTGAAAGTCTTTAATCCCGCATTCGATGTGACGGATCATGATCTGATCGCGGGGATCGTGACGGAGTACGGCATTGCCAGGGCGCCTTATACGGAATCATTGAAGGAGATTTTTGAGAAGAAATCCAGGGGGCTCTGAGAACAAGGAAGCAAAAGGAAAATGCATATGGAATATTTATCAGAAAAACAGGCCAAAAAGGCGATATTGGACATCGGCCAGCGCATGTATGTGCGCGGCTTCGTGGCGGCGAACGACGGAAATATATCGGTAAAGACCGGAGACAACGAGGTATGGGCTACACCGACCGGTGTCTCCAAAGGATATATGAAGAAAAAGATGCTGGTCAAGGTGGATCTGGAGGGCAACCTGCTGGAAGGAACCTATAAGCCCTCTTCCGAGCTGAAAATGCATCTGCGCGCCTATCGGGAGAACGGAGACATCCGTTCCGTCTGCCATGCGCATCCGCCAATCTGCACCTGTTATGCCATAGCCGGTATTCCGCTTTCCGCACCGGTGCTGGCAGAGGCAGTCATTACTCTGGGAGATGTGCCCATTGCACCTTATGCGGAGCTTGGAAGCAGTAAGGTGCCGGAGGTGATTGCACCTTACTGCCATACACATAACGGGATTCTGCTGGCCAATCATGGTGCGGTAACCTGGGCCGAGGAGCCCTATGCCGCCTATTACCGCCTGGAATCCATGGAGTATTATGCCAATATCCTTTTGATCACGGACAAGATATTGGGCAGACAGAATCTGCTCACGGAGGAGCAGGTTCTGTCACTTCTGGCAATGCGGGAGAAGTTCGGGATCAAGAGAGGCGGACAGCCCCATATGCGTAACGGTGAAGCCGAGGGCTGAGCTTCTGCCTGATGAATTATGATGACAGATAAATGACTTGAATAACGTATTGTATTTGATATAATGAAGGCATGGAGGGAGGAGAGAGAATGCTTGAGCAAAAAGAACTTGATGTTTTAAAGAACATGATGGAGTCCGTCCTGGAGAAATCCGAAGAGTCTATCCTGAGCAAAGTAGACGAGAGACTGGCTAATTCAGAAAATCTTTTACTGGAAGAGATGGAACGGACGAGGAGTATTTTGGATACTAAAATTGAAAGAGTACAGAAAAATCTGGATGAGCTATCGCAGCACTACAGAATTACAAAGCTTGAGAATGATAACATGGCATTGCTGTTGAAAATGATAGAGGGACTGACAAGAAGAGTTGAGGAACTGGAAAGAAAAACAGCATGATCGTTTAGGAATGTTTTATACTTCCTATTTTGGGGCGGCTATGTTACAATACGGATAGACAGCGTGTTTCTGCGCTTTATTATGTGAGGAGCAGTTATGAGTGAGAATGAGAAGAATATGACAGAACAGGCAACGGAGAAAGAAGCAAAAGAAGTGGTATCCAGAAACTTTATCGAGCAGATCATTGACAAGGATCTTGCAGAGGGTGTTTATGATGCCGTCCATACCAGATTTCCTCCGGAGCCTAACGGATATCTGCACATCGGGCATGCGAAGAGCATACTGTTGAACGCGGGACTGGCCAGGCAGTACGGTGGCAAATTCAATCTTCGGTTTGACGATACGAATCCTACCAAGGAGAAGAGCGAGTTTGTAGACTCTATCAAAGAGGATGTACGTTGGCTTGGAGCTGATTTTGAGGACAGACTTTTCTTTGCGTCAGATTATTTTGAGCAGATGTATGAAGGAGCCCTCAAGCTGATCAGGAAGGGCAAGGCTTACGTATCTGATCTGACTGCAGAGCAGATGAGAGAGTACCGCGGTACACTGACAGAGCCGGGTATTAACGATCCCAACAGGGACAGAAGCGTGGAAGAGAATCTTCGTTTGTTTGAAGAGATGAAAGAGGGCAGATACGCTGACGGGGAGAAGACACTGCGGGCGAAGATCGATATGGCCTCTCCCAATATTAACATGCGTGACCCGATCCTGTACCGTGTAGCGCGCCTGTCCCATCACAACACAGGAGATAAATGGTGTATTTACCCGATGTATGACTACGCCCATCCGATTGAGGATGCCATCGAGGGCATTACCCATTCCATCTGTACGCTGGAGTTTGAGGATCACAGACCGCTGTACAACTGGGTCGTGACGGAACTGGAGTATCCGCATCCGCCGAAGCAGATTGAGTTTGCGAAAATGTATCTGACCAATGTAGTCACCGGGAAGAGATATATCAAGAAGCTGGTAGAGGATGGCATCGTAGACGGCTGGGACGATCCCAGGCTCGTTTCTATCGCGGCGCTCAGAAGAAGAGGCTTTACACCGGAATCCATTAAGCTTTTCGTTGACTTGTGCGGGGTCTCCAAAGCCAATTCCTCGGCCGAATATTCCATGCTGGAGTATTGTATCCGGGAAGACCTTAAGATGAAACGTCCCCGTGTGATGGCAGCGCTTAATTCTCTGAAGCTGGTAATCGACAATTATCCGGAAGGGCAGAGAGAGGTTCTGGAGATTGTCAACAATCCGGAGAATGAGGCGCTGGGCAAGAGAGAAGTTCCTTTTTCACGGGAGTTGTATATTGACAGGGAAGATTTCATGGAGGAACCGCCGAAGAAATATTTCAGATTGTTTCCGGGCAACGAGGTGCGGCTGATGGGAGCCTACTTCGTGAAGTGCGTAAGCTATGAGAAGGACGATGCGGGCAACGTGACAGTGGTGCACTGTACCTATGATCCGGCCTCTAAAGGAGGCAACAGTCCTGACGGCCGTAAGGTGAAGGGAACGATCCACTGGGTATCTGCGGCGGACGCGGTCCGGGCGGAAGTGAGACTTTATGAGAATATCATCGATGAGGAGAAGGGTGTCTATAATGGTGACGGAAGCCTGAATCTGAATCCGAATTCTTTGACGGTTCTGAAGGAGTGTTATATAGAGCCTTCCGTTAAGGACGCCAGGGCATATGACAGCTTCCAGTTTGTCAGACAGGGATTTTTCTGTGTGGATTGCAAGGATTCCCGGCCGGATGGACTTGTGTTTAACAGGATTGTGTCGCTGAAGAGTTCTTATGTGCTCCCCAAGAAACAGTAATGGAACTTGACGATGCTATCGGCATCGCCGTGCTCAGCAGCCTTGCAGAGTGAAAATCTATCCTGCGTGAACAATTAAGGTAATTAAAGTGAATCATGCTGGAACTTGAGACATTTGAATTGCTACAATGGATCCGGCGCCGGACCGACGCCGGAAATAAACAATAATAAAGATTAAGATAACAAACCATGATCAGGAGGGTGCACTATGGCAGGATTATTGTCAGGATTAGCTCGTTTTGGCTTAGGAAAATTAGAAGAAATGGAAGTGTATGAGGATTCGAAGAAGGCAGCGCCCGGAGAAAACAGCAAGCCTGCCGCATCGGTTATGCAGGAGCAGGATTATCTCTTTGATAAATCCTGTACCTGTCCTATATGTGACAAGGAATTTAAAACAAGAACCGTCAAGGTCGGCAAGGCTAAGCTGGCCGGGAGTGATCTGGATTTAAGGCCCCGGTATGAGCAGATCGATCAGCTGAAGTACGATGTTATTATGTGTCCCTTCTGTGGATATACGGCGTTGAGCAGATTTTTTAAATTCGTTACCGCGCCGCAGGCTAATAATATCAAGAAAACGATATGTTCTACCTTTACGCCGCAGAAAGAGACGAAGGAAACCTATACATATGATGAGGCGCTGGAGCGCTATAAGCTGGCTCTTGCGAATGCCATCGTGAAGCAGGCCAAGGCCAGTGAGAGAGCGTATATTTGCCTGAAGACAGCATGGCTTCTGCGCGGTAAGGCGGAACACCTTGACAAGAATCTTCCGGATTACGAGGAGCAGAAAAAAAGCTGTGAAGAGGAAGAGAACGAATTCCTGCGCAATGCGTTGGACGGATTTATTGCTGCCAGACAGGGAGAAAGCTTCCCGATGTGCGGCATGGATGAACCTACAGTGGACTATCTGATTGCTGTCATGGCCATGAGGTTTGAACAGTATGACGTATCCAGCAGATTGATTGCAGGGATCCTGCAGTCAGCAGCAAATCCGCGGACAAAGGATAAGGCGAGAGACCTGAAGGAAATGGTGATGGCTAAGATCAAGGAGAAAGGTACTGTGAAGAAATAGACACAGGGGTATAAATGAGAGAGTTACCGATTCATATTCAGCTGAAACCGGAAAGCGATAAAACATTATACGAACAAATATATGAGTATATTCGGGAGGAGATTAAGTCAGGCAGTCTTCTGAGGGATGAGAAGCTTCCTTCTGCACGCTACTTGGCGGAATATCTGCAGGTGTCCAGAACTACGGTGGATATGGCTTACGGTCAGCTTGTATCGGAAGGATATCTGGAGGCGAGACCCAGGCAGGGCTATTTTGTCAGTGCGGTGGAAGGGCTGTATGCCATAGATACTTATCCTCAGGCGGCAGATGACAGACAGAGGGAGAAGAGCAGACAGATATCGGGGAAGTATGACTTTTCACCGAATGCTATTGATATGCATTTTTTCCCTTATGCTACATGGAAGAAGATCACGAAGAATATTCTCGTAGACGCCAACAGCGATATGTTTTCACTTGGTGAGCCTCAGGGAGATTTGCAGCTTCGGGTGACGATATGCCGTTATCTTCATGGTTCACGCGGAGTCAACTGTGACCCGGAACAGATTATTATAGGAGCAGGGAACGACTACCTGCTCCTTTTGCTGGAAAAAATATTAGGCCGGCATGTGCATGTGGCGATGGAAGATCCCACTTATGCCAGAGCATATAAGATATTCAGATCATGTGCCTATCCGGTTTCTTTCATTCCGATGGACGGAAGCGGAATCAGAGTTGACTGTCTCAGACAAACAGATGCGAGAGTGGCCTATGTGATGCCTTCCCGACAGTATCCGACGGGGATGTCCATGCCCATCGGCAGACGGATGGAGCTGTTGCAGTGGGCAGCCGAGGAAGAGGGCCGCTACCTGATTGAGGACGATTATGACAGTGAGTTCCGGTATAAGGGGAAGCCGCTGCCTTCTCTGCAGGCATCGGACAGAAACGGCAATGTAGTCTACATCGGTACGTTCTCCAAGGCGATAGCGCCGGCGATCCGAATCAGCTATATGGTACTTCCCTATCCGTTATTGGAATGCTACCGCAGGCAGTGTGGCTTCTATTCGTCCACGGTATCCAGAATCGACCAGACGATTCTGAATGAATTTATTGAGAATGGTTATTTCGAGCGGTATCTGAATAAAATGCGTAAACAGTATCGCATGAAGCATGATTTACTGCTGGGAGAACTGCGTCCTTTTGGGAAGGCATTCAGAATATCCGGCAGCAATGCAGGACTGCATGTGATCCTGACGGATAAGAAAGGAAGAAGTGAAGAAGAACTGGCCCGTGCGGCAGAACTGTCAGGGGTTAAAGTTTACCAGATGCGGGATTTCAGGATGGGAGGACCGGGTGGCGATGCGGCCATGCTGATACTGGGTTATGGCGCGTTATCGCCGGAAGAGATCAGGGAAGGGCTGGCACTATTGCGGAAAGCCTGGCTGTGATCCTCCGGCGTACTGTGCACTTTGTAAGACAAATATTGAATACTAAAGTGCAGACCAGTGGGAGGCCTGCCTTATCTTCTGTAACAGATCCGCTTCATCATATCCAGATAAGACACAATCTCTTCGTACAGCATCTCCGGCTGGAAAGAGGCATCGCGGAAACGGGCATTCATCAGGCCGCTGATGGTATAATCCAGCATGGCATCCAGCTTCTCGTAGGATACATCGGGAAGAAAACGGGAACGGTCAGTTTGGTTTTTCAGAACGGCGTATACGTCTGAGAGGACACTGCGCTGCCGCTCTGTGGACATTAAGGCTTCACTTACATTTTCAGACATACAGCTTTCCAGAAAACGCTGCATGCATGGATAATTCCTTAGAACCTGCATCTTGGCAAACTCAATCTGCTTCCTGATCTCGAAATAGTCATCAGCTGAGGAGAGTACTCCCGTGGTCAATTCCAGCTTCATAAAGCGCGTACTGTAATCGTACAGAAAAGTGTAGAGTCCTAACTTGCTTCCGAAATAGTGGAAGAGGAGCCCCTTGCTGATGCCGGCTTCCGCCACGATATCGTCTGTACTTGCATGTTTGTAGCCGTTTGAGGCGAACACTTTCAGCGCCGCATTGATCATGCGGTCCTGTTTCTCCTTTTTTAAATCAAAAAATTTCTCGTTCATTTGTACTCCATGATATTCTGAATGGTATTCCAGGCTGTGTGTTCTTTGGTAGCATTTCGAGCATTAATAGGGGTAACCAGTTCTGCCCAGGCAGCCGCCTGTAATCTGAATTGACTTTATTAGTCGAATTCTAATATATCATAAAAGCGCGGTGGATTCAATGTCCGCAGGAAAACTAGTTTTCTGAAAATGATCGGGCACAAGATGTTGTGTGTGAATGCTTTCGAAGACTGATTCTGGAAATAATTAGAAAAATTTTATACATATTCCCTTTTCATTTTGGTAAAATAGTATTAATATATTTGTATTAAATATTTGTTTTAAGAGACGGTGAAAGGAGAACCCTCATGGCGAAAAAATTTGGAAAGTTTTTAATGGTGACAGCTGCTGTCAGCGCCGTTGCAGCAGGTGTTTACTATTGTTTACAGAATAGAGATTCTTCTGTAGATGATGATTTTGATGACGATGATGATTTCGATGATTTTGACGATGATTTAGATGACGATGAGACATCTAAGGAAGCAGACCGCAATTATGTGGATCTGGATCTGGAGAAAGCAGAGGAATTTAAGGAAGGCCTGGATGCGGCCAAGGCAGAGGCAACAGATAAGATTATAGGCGCAGCCAAAGAAGTGACCGATAAAGTCAAAGAGACAGCGGAGAAGGCTGAAGTGAAGGTAGAAGAATTCTTTGATGACGAAAGTGATGATAATGACGGGTCTATGGATGCAATGTAGAAGACGGGAAGTGCTGCCAAGCTGATAAGGCGTCTGAGGGACGCCGCCTGAGTAGAACGATAGTAACGATATCGCAATGATATCATAAGGAATGAAGAAACGCCAAAACTATACAGCACACGGTTTTGGCGTTTCTTTATCTCTGTCTGTATCTCTGGGTCATTTGTTCATTTTATAGGGCGGGTCTGCGGGGTAGCCGCCTTTCAGCTTCTGCATGCCGCGCTGGATGGCGTCTTTGGAATTCTTCCAGTCGGCATCTTTATTGCGGTAGTCGAATTTCTCTACCAGCCAGGATACATCCTCGGCGAGCCTTGCCATATTCTGCTCCATCAGCGGGAAAACCATGTCATAGAATTCAGCTTTCTCTTTATCGTTCAGGCGGCTGTCGGCGGCCTCACACAGATCTCCGAAATGGTGCAGGCAGAATCCTTTGCTGTTTTTTACTTTATCACAAAACTCCTGGTCCTTCTTATACATGACGAAGAAGGTGTCCAGATAGCGTTCGTAGGTATCGGCGTAACGCCTGCAGATATAACAGGAGCGGTCTTTCTCTGCAATCCACAGGCCGATGGGATTCTGACGTTCGGCCTGTTTCTTGAATTTATCTTTCAGGGAAGTCTTGCCCGGCTTGAAATTCCTGAACTGCTGCTGCATCTCGCTGTTCATCTGTACGTAATGAGTCTTAAGAATCCAGGCATTGCCCAGTGTGTTGCCGTAATCAAACATTTTCTTGAAATGGGTTCTGCAGAATCCAGCCTGGTCGGTCTGCTCCCTGACATCACTTTCCATATAGGAGGAACCGGAGCCCAGGACGAAGTCCAGCAAATCCTGCTCTACGTTTCGCTCTATGAAGCAGAAGGGGCATTCGTCGCCCGCGTTCATGGCGTCATTTAAGGGGATGGTGTATAATTTCTCTTTCATGGATTACCTTCTTTCTTCGTTGCCGTGCTCTCTGACTTCCGTCCGGCCAGCAAGCGGGTGGCCTGGATGCGTTGCAGTTTGAGGACGGGCAGGCCATGGACTGTAACGTCCATGCCGGTCAGCACGGGAATTATTTAAGAATAGATTACCATATCTTGAAAAGGCGTGCTATAATAAAATAGATTAAGTTCAGAATGAGAATGCAGAGAAGGCGGTAAAGCATATGCAGAGACAGATTCCCGCTGTCAATGAAGACAGAGAACATATATTGGAAGAGGTGCAGTGCTTCGCACTGGACATGGATGGCACCATCTATCTGGGAGAACAGTGGATTGAAGGGGCACAGGAATTCCTTTGCAGGATAGAGGAGACAGGCAGAAATTACGTGTTCGTGACCAATAATTCTTCTAAAAACCCGGCTGTCTACGTGGAGAAGCTGCATCGCATGGGACTTGACGTAGGAGAAGATAAGATTGTTACATCCGGTCAGGCAACGATCTATTATCTGCAGAACTATTTTCCGGGAGCCAGGGTGTTTCTTCTGGGGAATCCGCTGCTGCAGGAAGAGTTTACTCAGGAAGGTATCCTTCTGGAAGAAGAGTATCCCGATGTGGTGGTGACGGCCTTTGACACGTCACTTGATTATCAGAAAATGTGCAGGGTCTGTGATCATGTCAGGGCAGGACTGCCTTATCTGGCCACACACCCGGATTACAACTGCCCCACGGAGACGGGATTTATTCCGGATGCGGGAGCTATTCATGCATTTATTCATGCTTCGGCTTTCCGATATCCTGACCGGATTATCGGCAAGCCTAATGAGGATATCATAGAATATCTGGCGACCAGAGTGGGCACGCAGAGAAGCCGGATCGCCATGGTGGGAGACAGACTCTATACGGATATCGCGGCAGGGAGGAACAACGGACTTAAGAGTGTGCTCGTTTTAAGCGGGGAGGCGGCGATGGAGGATGTGGAGCAGTCTGAGGTTAGGCCGGATTTGATTTTTGAGTCGGTGAAGGAGATGGCGGAGTTGCTGTGAAAGTTGCTGATTGGCTGCCATAAAGCGATCGTGGGAAGGAATGGTGGGAATCCTTTTGGTTATGGTTGATTTTGTACAATAATCTGTTATAATGAATCATGCTTACCGGAGGATTGATATATTTGTGCCTTTGTGGTTATTCGACATAAACACTCTTTGAAAATAGGCATAAGTATCAGATATAGATGAAATAGGATATTTGGATACGGAACACCTCAGAATGAAGACAAATATAGTGACGTTTTGTAGCAAACAAAATTTGAATAATTTCTTGCGGAGACACCGCATAGCGCTGTTGCAATGCATCCCGGTGTTGGCCATCTTTCTGCTGGCAATTTACAGGCTGTCGGAGATCGGACAGCCCATTCTCTTTAATGACGAGATCGGATATTGGTCTAACAGTGCCTTCTTCATGGGGATGGACTGGACGTCGGTGACCGGCAGGATCTCTTATTATTCCTATGGATACAGTCTGCTGCTCATACCAGTTCGTCTGCTGGCTGGGTTGTTTGGCTGGAGATGGGATACGATGTACCGGGCGGCAGTGGTAATGAATGCGGGGTTCTTGGTTATGAGTTATGTGCTGGCGTTGAAGCTGGCTAAGCGATATCTGACCGGAATGAATGATCTGGTGAGGACAATGGCCTGTTTTACTGTCTTTACCTATTCCTCTTATATCGTGTATGCACATATCACATGGACAGAATGTGCGCTGATGTTTTTCTTCTGGGTATTTCTTTATGTGATGATGCGTGCGGTGGATCGGCCGGGAATTGGGAATCATATCGCGTATGCTTTTGTTTCCTTCTATATTTATACGGTACACCAGCGGGCACTGGGCATCATAGTTACGGCAGTGCTTATGGTGGTATTGATACGGCTCATGGGAAGGAACCGGGTGCGGGATGTGGCGGCATTTCTTGGGACTATGTATCTGTACAGCCTGATTCATGCCATGGTCAAGGGGAATCTGCAGCATGTGAATTATCTGGGCGAAGAGTCTGCCGGAATCGAACATGTTCTCGGGTATGCACTGACGAGGAATTCGCTGTTTCTTCTACTGGCAGGCATCGTACTGATCATTCTGCTGTGGCTTATAGAAAAGAGAAAGACAAAAACCATACTTGTCTTTCTGTCAGCAGGAGTTTTGGCTTGTATCCTGTATATGCGGGTGAGAAGCGGCAGTGCCCTGACAGAGGAAGACATGAGTGTCGTGACAAACCGGCTGGGGACCAATGATTTTTCCGGTCAATGGGGCGTGCTGAAGAATCTGTTCTCCGTAAACGGGCTGATCCGTCTCGGAATCAGCATGACAGGCAAATGGTATTATATGGCATCCGTGACGGGACTGGTAGTCTGCTGGGGGATATATGGGTTGTTTGAGAATGCGTTTATCCTGCTCTGGGAGCCGGCCAGCCGGTTCATGACGGCATGCAGAGACAGGAAGCGGCGCAGTGCGGTGGAGACAGATCCGGTCGGTGCAGCAGGTACATCCGAAGATACAACTGCCGTTGCCGGAACTGATCGAAACAAGGAGGATACGTCAACGATTACAGAAGAAGCATCCGGTGGGAAGAAGGTAATGAATTCTGTACAGGATGCCGATATAGCTACTAGAGATTTGCCTTCAGAGATCTGGAAAGACCGGATATGGTTTCTGGGTCTGATGCTGTCGTGGTTTGGCACTTTTATGATCAGTGCGATTTATAAAGAGGGACTCTATAAGAATGATGATCTTGTCAACGGCAGATATACGGAGTTTGTGCTGGGGTTTGTGTTTCTGTATGGATTGTACCGCCTGCTGAATGACAAAAAATGGGTACGTAAATTTATAATTTTTATGATATTATACCTATTGGGCGGCAGGCTGTGTCAGTACGCCTGGGACGAACTGCAACGGAAAGAATTCGAACTTGCCCACTGTGTCATGTTCGGTAGGGTGGTTTGGAATTATGAGGTGCCCTACGGCAAGGTGAAACGTCTGCAAGACTATATTTTGCCGTTGATCGCATATTTTATGATCCTGCTGAAGCCTCTGCGGGAGCGTTTCCCGAAGGCAGCGGCGGTGAGAACTGTGCTTGCGCTGATGGTTCCGGTTATTGCGTGGTCTTACCTTGGCAGGACGATCGTAGATGCCTATGTGGTGGTCAGGAATGAAAAACAGGCAGAACCTTTCGTACAGATCTCGGACTGGATCCGTATACTGGAGAACGGGGAAAGTGTCTACTATATATGCGATTCAGCCAATGACAGGAATCCGGGTGCGCTGCAGTTCATGCTGTCTGATATGCCAGTTACGGTGACGAGTATGGAGGAAGTCTCTTTTGAGGAGGATGCCTTCTATGTCATGAAGTATTATTTCTGGGATGCAGAAGGTTCTGTTGTGCCGGAAAAATGCGAGACAATGATACGGCTTGGAGGGTATGTGCTGGCGATCAATAAGAATCTGGATCTGGCCAGACGGTGGGAACCCTTTACGAAATAAGAAAATGAAACGGTAGGAGCAGGAGGCATCCGATGAAACTGATCATTCAGATACCGTGCTATAACGAAGCGGAGACACTGGAGATCGCACTCAACGAACTGCCGAAACGGATTGAGGGCGTGGATGAGATAGAATATCTGGTCATCAATGACGGCAGCAGCGATGACACGGAGCAGGTAGCGCTAAACTGGGGCGTCAACTATATCGTACATTTTAAACGGAATCTGGGGCTGGCCAAGGGATTCCTGGCCGGGATAGACTTAGCGCTCCGCCATGGGGCGGATATTATCGTCAATACGGACGCAGACAACCAGTACTGCGGGGCGGATATCGAGAAACTGATCCGGCCGATCTTAAGAAGAGAGGCCGACATTGTGATCGGAGAGAGACCCATCGATGAGATAACGGAATTTTCCTTTGTCAAGAAGAAGCTGCAGCGCTTTGGAAGTTATGTGGTGCGGCTGGCATCCAGGACGGATATACCGGATGCGCCCAGCGGATTCCGCGCATACAGCAGGAAAGCGGCGATGCGCGTTAACGTACATAACGAATATACCTATACTTTGGAGACAATCGTGCAGGCGGGCAGGAATAAGATGGCGATCACATCTGTTCCGATCAACACAAATCCGGAACTGCGCAAGTCCAGACTGATGCATTCTATTTTTGACTATGTCAAGAAATCAATGTTGACGATCCTGAGGGCAGTACTGATGTACAAACCTCTTAAAATATTTTTTCTTCTCGGGAGTACCGCCATGCTGGCGGGTATTGCTATCGGGATCAGGTTCCTGTTTTACTTCTTTCGGGGAAGCGGAACCGGACATATCCAGTCCCTGATTCTTGCCACGATGATGATCATCATAGGAAGTCAGACGATCGTGACCGGACTGCAGGCGGATATCATATCAGCAAACCGTAAACTGCTTGAGGACATACAGTATCGGGTAAAGAAGCTGGAACTGGGTTTACTGGATCCGGACGGCAGACCGGTAAAAAAAGGAGGGGGTGAAGAGGGGAGTTTGAATGGACAAAGCAGTGTCATAGATGGCACGGAGGTATAAGATCTGGCGCAGGCGGGCGCATGGCAGGTTGGTGATTTTGTATCTTGTTCTTGAGATTTTGGTGGAGTGACAAGGTGAAAATCATCATATTACACAAAATTGTTTTTTTTGGATAGACATCACTTGCTAATTTTGAGAAAGTATCTTATACTTAATACTAGCGTTAATAAATCTAAATGGAGGAGAGAAATACAATGAGAAAGAAATGTATAGCGATTGCTAAAAAAGCAATGGTGTGGGCATTGGCAGCATCCATGCTGGTTGCCACTCCGTTGACGGCATCTGCGGCAGGTCTTCGTGATGTGTATAAGGTCGAGGACGGCTGGGGTGAAACTGTCGGTGAGCCTGACGAAAAAGACACACGCACGGGTACTGTGTCTGCGACAGGTAGTAACACAGGAGTATTGAATAATGAGTCGAAAATTTTAGGCATTTCCCTTAATAAGACAAATATTAAGATGGAGATGGATGGGAGTTATGATCCGGCCAAAACAGTAACAGAGAAATTGGAAGTTAGCTTGATTTTTGCATCTGGTGTGAAAAAAGAAGACCAAGCAAAGATAACTGAACAATTAAAGAGCAGTTTTAGATGGGAAACGAGCGATAGAGATATAGTTACAGTCACTGCTAAGGAAAATGGTCAGGTAAAGGATAACCCGAATACTAATGTTGTGGCTTTAAATGCTAAAGCTGGCGGATCTGCGACAGTCACTGTATCATTGGATCGAGACTATTTGGGTGAAGATATTCACTTTAAGGCAGCGGCCAATGTGTCTATTAAGCAGTATGCAGATTTAGTAGAACCTAATCCTGCAGAATCGACGCAGTTTATCGGTCATACGTTAAAGATTAAGGATGCTTTTATTGTGACACCTGATACTGCAAATGAAGCAATTGTGTATGATATTGAGGAGCAGAATCCTGCTGGTGTTGCTACATTGAAGAATGGTGTTCTTACGTTTAAAAAGGCAGGTTCTGTTAAAGTTTTTGCAGTTACCGAGAAAGGCGATAAGACGCCAGCAACGATCACTGTCAGTGAAGGTAATCCGGCCAAGTCGATTGCGTTCAGAAAAAGAGGTGAGACTGATACCAAGAAGAAAGATGATTTGAACGCTAATAAAGAAGATAAATATGAACTTGAAGCTGTATTGACTCCGAAGTATCCAGAGGATGAAACGCATGGGGCTTGTAATGATACGGTTGTTTCTTGGACAGCGAAGAAAGCTGGTATCGTAGATGTAGAGAAAGTAGATGGTACCCATGCTACGTTGACACCTGTGAAAGCAGGTTCTACACAGATTACCGCTGTGACAACGAATGGTAAGAAGGGGACGTTTACCATTAATGTCAAGGCTACTTTGACGGGTCTTCAGATCGTAACAAAAAATACGACGTTGTGGTCGGGACAGACATTACAGCTGGAAGTAAATAAGCAGTATGGTAATGCGAAGGATAATATTGGCAATGATAAGTTAAAATGGTATATTGTCAATAAGAACGATGTTAAGAAATTTGCAAAGATTAATGCTACAACAGGTTTATTAACAATTCAGCCTACAGTTGATGAGACCAAGATAATTGAAGTTGCAGTGCAGAGTGCTAAGAAGATAGACGGTGGCTATGTTCAGAGTAAAGAGCCGGAATCTATACAGATTGGAATGAAGCAGGCTAATGTAGCTAAGATTGTGGTTTTTGAAAACAACGAGAGTGATCCTTTAGCAAATGCTGGTTATCCTGGAAAAGCTGTTAAAAAAACTGTTAAGATTGCGGCTGGAAAGAATAAAACATATAATGTAGTAGCCTATGATGAGAACAATAAGACAACCGTGGATGGAACAGAGGATGGCACTCCGTTAGCAGCCACATTAAATTGGACTTCTGCTAAGACCAAGATTGCTACTGTTTCCAGAGTTGGTGCTTCGGCTGGTAAAGTAACTACTGATAAAGATGGTAAAGGTAAATCCACAATTACGGTTAGTGGTGCAACTAAGAAAGGTAATACTTATAAGGCATTAAAGGCAACCTTTACAGTAGATGTTACAAGACCTACATCAACAATCACATTAACTACAAAGACAAATGCTATTAAAGCTGCTTCAGATGTGAGTAAGCGGAAAGCACAGAGTGTAAGCTTTAGTGCAAAATTAGATGCAAAAACAACAAGCAAGACCAGTGCTATAGAGTGGAATGTTGAGCAGAAGGATGCTAATGGCAATTCGAAGTCGTGTGTGGCTACTATCAAGAAGGGTAAAGTATCAATCCCGAAGAAGTCTGATGGATATGCTCCTGGCGATCAGTTTGTTGTAACAGCAACTCTGAAGGATGCTGATGATAAGAGCAGTGTTACTGCAACAGCAACTGTAAATGTGGTATCAGAAAGTTATGCGGTAGTGATTCAGGATGAAAATCTTGCAACACCGGCACCCTTTAATAAGAATAAGACTGTGCTTTCGATAGGAGATAGTCAGCTTATTGGTGTTATGGTTGATATAGGAGCAAAGAATAGTCCTAATTTACAAAAACCTAATTACAAAGATTTAGAGAAAGGTAAAGTAGCGGCAGATGTTGCTCTTTCGGTAAATAAAGCAGGTATTGTTCAGATTAAGGATAATAACAATGGAACATATAGTGTTTACCGGATTAAGAAGGGGGCTGTTAAGATTACAGCTACAACATCTGATGGAAAGAAGACAACTTTAACAGTTAACTAATGATCTAATTTGAGAATGAGTTTTCGGATAGTTGTTGGATTTATTGTAGAAGTTTAGTTCAGTAAAGATTATATTAATGCGATGTTGAAACCCTTTGGTTATGGCCAGAGGGTTTCTCATTGCTTTCATACATTTTTAGGAGCATTTTAATATGAAATGGTAAGCTGTGATTACATTTATGAAAAACTGGTGTAATTCTGTATTATTGTGTAAACGGTAAATAGTGGGTACCTATACAAAGCTGGAGCAAACCTGTATGATGGCAACAGATTTGTGCTTTCCAATGCAAAAACCACGCAAGATGGATAATGTCGCTTATCTTAATATGAGAATAAGCGACATTGAACAAAATCGCTGCGCGATGACCTGCCAAGGTTACATATAGCGATTATTTATTCATTAAAAAGCAGGAGTAAATGCGACCTAATTAAGGTATTGTTCATTCGACACAAGCCAACAAACATTATACATGTCCTGCGGCAGTTTTACCCCGCATACCTGGAGAAATATACCCGGATTCCAGGCAGGCAAAGGCGGCAAATCATATCCTGAACTGCAAGACAGAGGCATACGGGGTGAATGTTTCCAGATGCGGCCAGTGCGGTCATATCCAGATACATAACAATTCCTGCCGTGGCAGATGCGGGTAATGGACAATTCCTTTGTCAGCTGGATATCTATGTATTCCCGGTATTCATCCAGCATAGAGGGCATACTGCTTTCGTCTGCTCCGGTGCAGTGGCAGCGCCATCTTCTTTCAGCACCTTTCTGACCCTCTTACGGTCAATGTCGAGCATCCGCCCGATCTGCGTTTTGTTATACCCTTTTTGGTATAGTGTTTTGATAGTAGTCTTCATGTCTACCTCCAGCATAATAATTTTTTCCGCCTTATTAATCTATTGGGGTTCCATGGTTTCTTAGAGGTATGAAATTATTACTCACAAGTATAAAAACAAACGTAATTTATTGTAGACACAAATCGAAAAAAGTAGTATGATTTAATTACGTTAGGGCGCTTAATCATATGATGGATATACAAGACTCGCAGTTTCTGTACAATAGAGGCAAAACTGCGAGTCTTGTAGGATGTTTATATTTTGGCATCCAGATGAAAATTATGGCAAAGTGTACGCGTATATCTACTATAGTGTAAAGAAAGCTTCCAGAATAAGGGAAGAATTATACATCGGTTATTTTAAGGGCATATAACAGAATACAAGAGGTCAGATATACAAATGAAAAAGAAAGTCAGAAAAAAGATTGATTATATTATTGTAATATTGTTTTTATTATGTATCCTTGTATTATTGATTGATTTCACATATGCTGGGCGAATTAATTGTAACTTTTTCTTAGATAAAACTTTTTGGTTGGGAAATCTATTAAGTTCGATTGGTTTTCAAAGGTGTATTGCTATGACCTTCCTACAAAGCGGAGCGGGAATGGCATTAACTTTGATGACAATTGTGTTGAATATGGGGAATAACCTTTTTATTCATTCTGAACGTAAAGTGTTTGGATTAAGTTTGGGAGATTTAAGATCAGATCAATCTTGGATTTACAGATTATTTCTTAAATTGAGCATTATATTTCCCCTGCTGATTATTGTTACAATAAATTTGGAATTGTGTGGGACAAGTTATCTTTTGCTATTTTGTTGCTATCTTGCGGTATTCTGCAACTATTATAGATTAGCGATGAGTTATGACAAGAAAGTGCAGAGAGACATGGTCGTTTCTCAGCTATTAGAATTAGTTGAAGACGGGAAGGATTGTATCGAGAGCAACATGATTGATTATGATCTGTTACTGGAAGCTGTTCGAAAAGGAATTAGGGAAGACGAGGGATGGAATAATGCATGGCTGTTTTTTGGGGAATTTTTAAAGAGAGCCATGAAATATGATTGTGATAAATGCTTTATGCTTTCATGCCATTTTTTTGAAGTCATATTCAATGTTTATGAGGAAGAATATGTACAGCAGGAATTAATGTACATAATGAAATATATCAGTGGAATGGAAGGTCATGGAGAGAATGAGGAAAGAGAATATACGGTCTTGTGGGCATTATTATGCAGTACTGCATTACATTGGGATCTATCGGTAATGCAGCATTTTCTGGAATGGTTTATAGATATTTCAGAACGATCCAGCCAGCGTATTTTGACATATTTAAATCAGTTAAATAGATATGAGATTCAGAAGCAATCAGCCATTGTTATGGTCATGCTTGAATATTGGGTGAATATAGAAGATGATGCTGTTAATATTGAACCTGAATACATAGCTAAAATCAATGGATATGGAGAGGGCTTTTTTATCGGTAGTAATGAAGAATTCTTGAGACGATTGGATTATTTGTACCAGAAGAAGAATGAGAATAAGGAAAAGATAAATTATAATGCTGCCCAGGTGTTATATAAGGACATTAAGTTTCAAGTGAATAATACAGTGATAAGAACAAAATTAATATATAATTAATGAGAGGTTAGATGAAATGAGTTATCCGATTTGCAGAGCAATTACATTATATAGTTATCATATGCCAGTCAGGAAAAGTTGTTTATCGGCACAATATAGCACAATTGGATTTTTTGATGGGATGTCAACGGAGATTATTGATGTTGATTATGTACAAAACGATTTGAAATCTTTGTGGTGGTATACTGCAGAGCAAACCAGTAAATGTGATGGGACTTATTCCTTTCAGAATATCTTTGCAATGGCGGATGATGAGTGGAATGAGGAGTGTACAGATGAGATATTCTGGTCGGAGGAAACGGATCGTAATTATCCGTTAACCATGGTAGTTTTTATGCAATTTAAAGAATATATAGTAGATGAAGGAGGGATTGGAAACCAATGCAAGCAATTTAATACTATTGTAAAACAACATTTGGAAGGAGGGAAAGGATATGCATATGGTTCCGTTGATAAAAATGAATTTATCGTTTGCCTGAAATGTAGAAATTACCATAATGCTGTCAGCACGATCAAGAGACTTCACAGAATTGACAGAAGCGTTGTATATAGCTATTCTGTGTTTTCTATAAGGCATATAGTGCTTGATAATTTATGGACAGAAGATTATACTTACCTGTTTGATGAGAAGATTGAATCTATTTGTCTGAAAGGAATTACAAATAGTATAAGAAATAGTGAATATACACTAAATCTCGATGAAAAATACTATGATTTTTGTGAAAAGCTGGCGGAAAGGTTATATGCGAATGAGGGACGTAAGGAAGTCATTAAGTGTGGGGAACGCTATATAGAATGTGGTAATAAAGACAGATTATATGATATCCTCGGAGATGATGATTTTCGGTATATTGCAAGGAAAGTGAAACTCGGAACTCTTTTGAATGAATATAGGAAAGAAGGGATGTTATCTTATTTAAATCCCGATTTTTCATTCTATTTATTTTCATCTGGTCTCGTGTTGAATACTGTGACTGAATGTGATATAAAGCTTGATAGCTGTAAAGTGCAGAGTGAAGGAAAAAAATTGTTCGAATTAATAATTCCAAGACATTGTGACACAGTTACACCGATTTTAGAGGAAATATACAAAATTATCAGGAACAAATATTTTAATGATGGTAAGATGTTATCGATTTACTATGCATTATATCAGCTTTTGCAGTCATTTAAAGTATTAGAGCTTTCTCCTGCTAAGCGGTATGATTTTTTCTCAATGTTTCCACCTTTTAAGTTGCTTGTACAAATTGTGTATGAAAAACTGAATAAAGAAGATAATGAAAAAATTGGAGAACGGAAAGAGATATTCGAATTTATTCATAAGATTAGTATGACTTTTCACAGTGCTCAGCGAACAGATCTGCAATTCTTTCAAATACAGGACTTTAATGTGATTGTCCATTACGCGCCCGCTAAATTGCGAGCTTTTTATGCGATGTGGATTTTAAATCTATCAGAAATGTATGGTAGATTTAAAGTGAATTCTAACAAACATTATTCATTTATTTTCGCGCCTGGAATGTTCGAAATTACGATGGTGAGGCAGCTGTTTCCGAGCGATATGGAATCAGATCGGCTGATGTTGGTTACACTTCCTGATCGTGCTGTTTATGAGATCAAGAAATTATTAATCAGGTTATCGCATGAGGCAGCACATATTGGATGTGAACGGCAGCGAGGAGCAAGGCACTCTTATGCTTTACGGGCGTGTGCAAGAATCGCAAAGCTGGAGTTGCACGCATTTATGCTATATAAAATTGATAATAATGAGTGGATGAATTCAGACACATTTATTAAGAAGGTTTGCCAGGATAGTAGTCTATTACAAGAGTTGGAAGATGATTTGATAGAAGAAAATCGAGTCATTTTAAAGCAATTTAGTGAGGATGAGAAAGATGGTGAATGTCGAAGAGAAAGATCCATCTTACATATAACTGAGGCTTTTGAAATAATGCTTGAAAAGTATGGAGAAAAGATAATTGCAGATTATTGTTCCCATATTAAAAATGAATATATTTCATCAATGAAAAGAACCGGCGACAGAAATATGTACTTAGCGCAGGTGAGCAGGATATGTAATGATGCACAAATAGAAATGTGCGAATTTATAGGGACTTTTTGGAATATTCAGCTAAAAAAAGTTGCAGAAATGTTTTACTACATCGAAGAAGAGGCGTTTGCTGATTTGATTACGATTTTGACGTTAGAACATTCTATGGAGGATTATATAATGTCCTTTACATCAGATGAAATAACGGAAGAAGATATCGATGTGGCGAATGGTGCAACGGCTGTTGCCGTAAGGATGGCATTAGTGATTGACACTGTTGTTAAAATATCAAAAAGCGAGTGGATGTGTGTCAACAGACCATCCTTTAAGAAGGAGTGGACAGAAAAACAGTTGGAAAAATTATGCAAATCATTTCCACGAAATTCTGTTGAGGAGTGTCTGACATTACAGATTTTGGGTTATAATGAAGCTGTGAAGGATTCTCTTAAACAAATTCATAATTATCAGCGCATGTATGATCCAGTAGAAGGCGGTTATACTATTACTATATACGGGTTTTTAGTAGACGAAGTAGTTTGGAATACTTTAAGCAAATATCTGTATATGTGTGCGGAAAGATATATCAGTGCCTTGCCAGAAAATAACAGGGAGCTTGATAAACAGCAAAGATATTTTGCGGAAATCTACAGTCATTTAAAACAGGGATCATTTATAAATTGTATGCAGACTATTGAAAATTTTCTGTGGCGATATGAACAGAAATGTGATGATAATTTGGAAAAAACGCTGAAAATATGGTAAGATGTAATAAAGAGCTTTTAAAGATGATGCGGCTGTGATAAAATGGAGAAAAATGGTGCTGTTATTCAGTCGGTTGGATATGGAGGAGCCAGATATGATAAAGACAAAGATAGGTGTTAGTACAAATCAAATTAAACCCTTTCAAATGTGTAAAGGTGCAGATATATTGCATATAGAGAAGAACGAAGGAACACATTACAGTGCGAAGACAGACAGGCAGATCCGGGTACCGATTGGGGATATTGACAAATTGCGAAACAGAATAAAAGGAAATGCATAGGCACTGTATTTGTAAAGAACAGGATAATTATAGAGAAATTAGAAAACACTTTTCCTAATAGAAAAGTGTTTTTCTGTGTGATGGAAAATATATGGTTGATTTTTTTGGTGTTTTTATAGCCTGTATTACTGAAATATGGAAGGAAAGCAGACGTTATGAACAAGAAGATTATTCTAATCGGCCCGGTTTACCCCTATAAGGGAGGCATCTCACATTATACCGCTCTGATGTATCGTGAATTGGCAAAAAGATATGATGTGGAGATGATATCCTATAAGATGCAGTATCCGAAATTTCTGTTTCATAAGGAACAGAAGGATTACAGCAATGATAGCTTTAAGATAGAAGATACGAACTATATGCTACATACTGCCAGCCTTTTCAACATTATCAGGACGGCGCATTATATCAGGCGGCAGAAACCGGATATGGTGCTGATTCAGTGGTGGCATCCCTACTTCGCACCGTGCTATTTTCTTCTGGAAAGGTTTATGGGAAAGCAGAATGTGGTTTTTGTTTGTCATAATGTGTTACCGCATGAGAGATTCCCTATGGATAGGCTACTTGTGCGATTGGTACTTAAGAGTGGAAGGCATTATGTCGTACATGCTAAGGAAGAGGGAAAAGAATTAGAGCAGATCAGACAGGGGGCGGATTATACGGTGACGCCGCATCCTACGTATAATGTTTTTCGATTTGAAGGAATGAGTAAGCAGCAGGCGCGGGAGCGGCTGCATATAAGACAGGAAGAGAAGATTCTGTTGTTTTTCGGTTATGTGAGAGAATATAAAGGACTTAAGTATCTGCTTCGGGCGATGCCGGAGATTATCCGCAAACAGACTGAGGCGGGCGGAAGGGAAGAAGACAAGGTTCAAGAGGGGGAAAGCAAATGGAAAGCGAGCAAGGTTCAGGAGAGGGAAAGCGATAAGGAAGAGAACAGGGTTCAGGAGGGAGAAAACAATAAGGAAGCGAGCAAGGTTCAGGAGGGGGAAAGCAATAAAGAAGATAGTAACGTTCGGATAGAAAAAAGTGTAAGGGAAGGGAATAAGGGGGAAGCGAATAAGATACGGTTGTGGGTTGTCGGAGAGTTTGGTGCAGACAGAGAAGAGTATATGGCGTTGATTAGTGAACTTGGGATTGAAGAATACGTTACTGTAGTGGATTCTTATACACCTGACAGAGAGGTAGAGAAATATTTTGCCGCCGCAGACTTGGTGGTTCTGCCTTACGTCTCTGCAACCCAGAGCGGAATCGTACAGATCGCATACGGTTTTACTAAGCCGGTAATTGTGACGGACGTAGGCGGTCTGCCGGATGTGGTGAAAGACGGAAAGACCGGATATGTGGTGCAGCCTGAGAAACCGGAAGAAATCGCCCGGGCGGTGCGAAGCTTCTATCAGGATGAGATGGAACTGCTTATGACAGAGAATATTTGCAGAGAAGCGTATCGATTCTCTTGGGAACGAATGGGAGATATAGTTGAGGGTTTTATGAATCAGGAGGGATAAAGGGATATTATTTATGAAAGATGATATGTATAAGTTTGTATGAAGACAAATGATAGAAAGAAAGGGAGATATTTGAACAACAATATGTTGTATATATATTAATCGCAATGCATTTTGCGTACTTTTCACGATACTTCTTTTTGTTGTGAGATAATAATTTAAACAACAAAAAAAGAACGAGAAGGTATTATAGTATGAAACAATTATGCGAATTGATGAAGGATCTAAGACAGGATCATGATTTGACACAAAAAGCAGTTGCGAAACATCTGGGAATCTCCCAGCAGTGTTACTCCGGCTATGAGAGAGGGAGCAGAGGTGTACCAATCTGGGTGGTAATAGAGCTGGCGAAGCTGTATCGGGTGAGCGCGGATTATCTTCTGGGTTTGGATACAAGTTACCTTGGCATCATGAATCTTATGAATATTTATTATAAAGATGTTACGATGTACAAGATACTGTATGATCTTCAGAAGGTTAAGAAGAATAAAAGGGAGGAGTTGTTGACTTACATAAGGTTTGTAAGCAGTGAAGCCGAAGGCTGAACTGTCACGTTGATGCAGCTGACAGAAACGATTAGGAAGTTCTTTTCAGCCTGCGCTCTAACCTCTCAGTAATCTGGTATTTTTCTACTGCGAAACGAATGACATTGATCAAACGATTCATAAAATATGCGGCAACAATATGCTTTCTGCGGAGCAATGCAATAATGATGGTATTACGGATGAAGCCTTTGGCTGAAGGTACAGTATTGTGGGCTGAGCATATATAGGAGATGCTGCTGCAGACGCGGAGCATTTTTAGGGTATGAATCGTCTTGCGGTCATTTAACGCCGCCAGATTATCCAGTTGTAGTAATGCATTGCGGCATTGCTGCACATAAGTATATTGCTCTATGATTTTGGGTGCGATATTATTTTTTGCCAGATTATCCGTGATATAATTAATCAGGTTCTGTTGTCTTGCCTCCAGATCAGGGAGATGCCTGACGGCGCTACGGTGTATTTCCGAGTGGACATTTGTATTCCAATAATAGAGGATATCCGATAAGGTGGAGATTTTGTCGGCCTGTAAAAGGAGTTGAAAAAGCATGATAAGATCATCTTCGTAGCTAACGAAGCTGCGAAAACGCATATTCTTTTCCTCTATAAGCTGCCGGGATATAATGCAGTTCCATATGGTAGGATAAATGATGGCTTCATGGTTTTCATAGATAGCAAATCCTTTAAAAAGCATGGGCAGAAGCAGTTTATTCCTTGAACGGGGATTTTCAAGTATCGTGTCAGTATATTTTTCAAAAACAACCCTTCTGCCATTTTTTTTCTGCCTGTAGCAGCCACAAATAGCAGCTTGGCTTCCGTCTGTTATGATCCTGTGCATCATTATAGTGTACATTTTGCAGGAAATCTCATCGTCCTGATCACAAAAACCGATATATTCACCGGATGCATGTCTGAGACCATAGTTCCTTGTGCAGGCAATGCCTTCATTTTCTTTATGATAGACTTTGATACGAGAATCCAAGTCTGCTTCCCGTTGACATAGTTCAAGGGAATGATCGGTTGAACCATCATCAATGAGCAGTATCTCCAAATTTTGATAGGAAGAATTAAGTACACTGTGAATTGTGCTTTGTATATAGTTCTCCCCGTTATAGATCGGTATGATAATACTTAATTTGATATCTTCATTCATGGTCTGTTTATTCTCCGATTCAGTTATTTAGGCAATTCAGGTATATACTGTATAAATCGTCTGCATATTGCTCTTTAGAAAATATATATTGTGCGGCGTTATAGCCGGCTTCTGCTATGAGTTCACGCTCCTGTGGATGTTGGAGCCCCCACAAAACAGCAAAGGAGAGACTATGGATATCGCCATATTTATATAGCATTCCGGTTCTGTTATTCTGGATTATTTCAGGATTTGCCCCAGTATTTGATGCAATAGTGAATAAACCAGCTAGCATATATTCTGCGGTACATCTCCCAAGGCCTTCCGCTTTAGAGCAGGTAACACCGATGTCATACTCTGATAATAATTTGTTAATATTATCACGGTATCCTAATAGATTAATGCGATCCTCCAGATTGTTTTTCCTGATTTCCGCTTCGATACGTTTCTTATAGTCCGGGTAAGCTTCTCCTATGATATCCAATTCAACGTGGGTTCTGGCGTTAGCAGGTAGTTTTGAAATAGCTTGGACTAAATGAAGCTGCCCTTTATTAGGCTGTACATGTCCTGTTATCACAATTCTGATTTTATCTTTTACAGTCTTTTTGCGTTTCTTTATGTCGGCGGTATCCATGCCATCATAAATTGTGTGCATTTTACAGACATCCAATCCTTTATCGCTCCAGCGATTTTTTACGGCATTGGAGATCATGATAAAAGAATCTGCAGCTTTATTCATATATTGAATACAGTTTTTCTTATAAAAAATAACATTGTAATCTTCCTGGCCCATTTCTCGGATATGCCAAATATGTTTGATACCGTATCTTGAAGAAATATATGCACCGATATCCTGTCTGTTAGTGTTGCTGTGAATGATGTCTATGCTTTCAAAATCAATAGGCAGTGAACAGACTTTATATTTTGTAAAATTTCCAAACAGATAGAATAAATATTTGGTGAGATGTTTAGAAACAGTCAATAATTTATTGGTATACGGAGAACCAGCCATGATATCCCGATACCAAAATGAATAATTTTCTATGCCATGCTGATCGCAGTATTCGTTTAAAGTATTTCTTCTTTTCGTTAATAGAACTGCTTCAATATTATGATATTCCCTAAGACACTCAATCATTGTTATCATGGATTTGGGAGCGCCATATTTATAATCTCCGCCGGAAATAAATAGTATTTTCATAGATTTGCCCTCTGGTTACTTGTTATGCCTGGTTGGTTTAAAGTAATATGAGAAGACCTCATGGAAATATATTAACATGGTAAGCGAGGATATGCAAATTCTGTTAAGAATATAAATCTGCGCAATGAACAGACTCGCTGCTGTGGTTTACGATACCCTGAATCCGTGAGCCTTGCTCTAAATTATTTTCACAATGCCGCATAATTCCAGTACTTGTAGCATGTTTTATAGCCTCAAACTTTGCACCCAATGGGTAAAAAAGGTGCGGCATTTCCTTGTCCGTGGTATACTGGAATTAGCAAAAACATACAGTTCTGGAGGTCATCATGGGCAAGAACATTATTGTTGAATTAACAAATGAGCGTATCATCCCAAGCGGGGGGCTTGCTGTCGTAGGCGCTATCCTCGGAAAAAGCGATTTCGTCAAAAACTGCAACAACATGAAAATCGACTGCAACCATCCCCAGCATCAGATAAAGAACGGTGATGTCCTGCTGACATATATCGGCA
>CAJTEN010000031.1 GCA_910575245.1 Clostridia bacterium
GACGGAAGAACCTCAGTTTATAAAGGATGAGGGATGTCCTCCTGCGCTTATTGAGAAAAGCTATGCCACACCATCGCTGGTGTCCGGCATTCTGAAGAATAAATTTGTCCTCGGCCTGCCCTTTTACCGGCAGGAGCAGGATCTAAAAAGATCCGGCATTCTGACCACCCGGGCCACAATGGCTGCCTGGGCCATCCTCGTGTTCCAGCTGTATTTTCAGTTTCTGGTGCAGTTCTTCCACAGGGAACTGCTGAAACGGCATTTCCTGATGATGGGCGGGACGCCCGTCCAGGTGCCCAAAGAGCCGGGCAAAAGACCGCAGTCCAAGTCTTATGTGTGGCTGATGCGTTCCGGGGAGGACGGCCTGCCGCCCCTGCTGATATACCGGTATTCCCCGACAAGAAATGGGAATAATGCGGTAGAAATGCTGGAAAGTCCCACGCCGGGATTGTACCTGATGGTGGACGGCTTCCAGGGATACGACAAACTGAAAAATGTAAAACGCTGTGCCTGCTATGCTCACATCAGGAGGTATTTTTTGGATGCTATTCCAAAAGGAAGTGAAAAAGACTTGTCAAATCCGGCAGTGCAGGGTGCAGCATACTGTGATAAGCTGTTCCGGTATGAGCGCATATATAAGGAACAGGGGCTTTCCCATGAACAGCGCCAGAAACGCAGGATGAAAGACGAAAAGCCTGTTGTGGATGCATTCATCAAATGGCTGGACCAGCAGAAGATGCCCGCAAGCAGCAATAAATTCAATAAAGCCCTGACTTACGCACGGAACCGCCAGGATATCCTCCTGGCCTATCTGGAGGATGGCCGCTGCAGCCTGTCGGACAACATGGGCGAGAATTCGGTCCGCCCTGTTGTGGTAGGCAGGAAGAACTGGCTTTTTTCAGACACGGTAGGTGGGGCCGAGGCAAGCATGGGGATATACACTATTGTAGAGATGGCAAAGTTTCACGGCTTAGACCCATACAAATATATGAAATACATTCTGGAGCAGCGTCCCAGCTATCGGCCAACAGATGAAGAACTTGAAAAGCTTGCACCATGGTCTTCATCCTGTCAGGAAATATGTAAGTAAGCAGGATTCAGATGTCAATGTGCGAAAGTATTTTAACTATTGCATTGGTATGCACGGTAAAATACTTGCATTACTGTGATTATTATTACACACTGGGGAATGATTCGCAATCCACCCCTAAATTAATCGCTTACTTTATAGAAGTACGTGTATATACTTTTCTTTAGATTTTGTCGAAAGCAACAAACTTCCCAAATGGGATCCGTTCTTCAATAGATTTGCGGCAAATCAGTACATGCTGTATGAGACAATTTATCGGAAGGATGGGATTTATAGACTGTTTGAAGCGTGCTATAAAGATAATCTACATTCAATCTGGACAGGACAGGTATTGTACCGCAAGGGTAACTCCAAAGAAGAATTTTACAATATATTGTTATAAACTCAAACTTCCCATAAGCATTTATTAGGCAAAACCTTGTAATTACTGGCAATAGTTCTCGAATTATGCACCTGTTGACATTTCACCACCATTATGTTCTATTGATGCCAACAGCCCTGCATCCTCCATCTGCTTTTGGCAGATCGACTGGATAAAGTTAGGCTGGGATATATACCAGTTAAGGATTTCTCCCCTTACGGATTTCTCCATCTGGATTTTACCATTTGCCAATCCATCCGCAATGATAGCTACAAGCTTATTTAACGCACCTGAAAGCTCTATGTCGCGGACATCATCATAGCATAAGAAGAAGATTTCCCCCCATTGAATGGTAATCACTGTTTTTTCTGCGTATCCATTCAAGTATGATATACCTTGTGAATACCAGTACCGTACTTGATACGGTTGTGCCATAATTCACGGGCTGGAATTCCCTGCCGAGTTTCAGCAGGGATTTGCTGACCTTGAAGCAGCATTCTATCGACCACCTGTACCCATATCTGCGGATGATTTCCGCATCGGACAAAGAACAGTCTGTAGAAAGGATGGTGATGTATTCGCTTTTGTTGTTGCGGTTGCGCACAAACACAAGTTTTACAGGGATATGTTCCCGTTTTGTTTTCACAACAACAGAACCGAGGATATCCCCGGCGGTATTCATCCGCGCAAAGTATGCTGCAAGGCTGCCAAGGTTATAGAGCCCGCCGTTAAAATGATACATCTGCCTGTTGTTCTTCAGCATGCCGATGACATCGAGCCCACAATCAAGGATCCTTTTGATAAATGGTTCGTTGGTAAACCATGTGTCCATGAGGATGTACTGTGCGGGGACACCGGCGGCAAGCGCTTCCCGGATCATTGCAATGGCAGCATCCGGCTTATGCATGGTTGCGGATACCCTTGCTTTGTAGCTATTTGTACGCCTGTCAATCCTGGGGTTGATCTCTTTGAAGCGCTTTTCCCGCTTTGCGGATGAAAGCATGTTGAAGGCAACGGGGATAAAGCTGAAGCCGTCCGTCCATCCGAGTGTAAGGAGGTTGAATCCCCTGACGCTTTTGCCGGTGACATGGTCAAATACAAATGCCAGCGGTTCCACGGATTTGCTGCGTCCCCTGCCAATAAACGAATCATCAAGAACCAGTGCCCTGAAGCGGCTGCGTTTGGCCAGCGTATCAAAAAATACCGTCACCTTTGCGGCAAGCAGCGTTATGAAGCGCCTCCAGTTGTAATGCCCATTGCCAAGGAAGCGGTGGTATGTGCTCTTTGAGCAGGCGATATCCTGTTTCTTGGAGCCAAGATACCGGTACAGGTTACATCCCTGAAAGACCATCAGCAGGAGGAACTGGAATATTTCAAATGCCGTGCGTTTCTCATCCGGGGATTCGCCTTTCAATATGCGGCTGTTTTTGCGGATGCCGCAACGGAATAGCAGCCCGCTTATATCAAGCTCCCTGATGGCGGCAATAAAACTCATGTTAAGTTCGTGGCCGGGGTTTTCTTTTGCACCATTATGCTGTATCATAAGATCAGGCACTCCTTTCGGTGTGGTTTGTATTTTTGCTGATCTTATTATACCAAAGGCCAGTGCCTTTTTGGTGTCAAGACATCAATTTTATAGTCAGTTTTTATAATATCTATAAGGATTTTCGTTGAAAATCCTTATAGGAAGTTTGAGTATGAATCCTTTATTTAAGCTGATTAGCTGTGTAGAACCACTTAAACTCGGGAATTCAGGAGCATTTAATTATCGATAATTGTGCGATGCCGTACTAGCGGATACATCGATAAAAGATATTCTATTGACTTTCTTGAAATTTTACTTATAATATTTACTAAAGTATACAACTTTCATCACTGAGTTGTATAAAAATATGGTGAGGTAAATGCATGAGCGAAAATCTGAAATTGATTTTTGTTAAACACGGCGGAATTATGAGGACGGCTGAACTCAAGGAAGCCGGATATTATTATAAAAAAATTCAGAAGCTTTTGGATAGTGGTGAAATCGAGCAGGTACGCCGAGGATACTATCAGTATTCAGGTGAAGATTCTTTTTCAGATATTTCATCAATCATAGCTCTTTTTCCAGATGGCGTGATCTGTATGGAAAGCGCACTGGATTATTATGGCTATACTGATCGGACACCTTCAGCATGGCATCTGGCTGTGGATTATAAAAGCACAAGGACGAGGTTTTATATTGACTATCCGATTGTTAAGCCACATTTTATTCGAAGTGACCGTTATCCGGTTGGAATTGTGAATGGAAAAATAGATGGCAAACCAGTGAAAGTATACGACAGAGAAAGGACAATTTGCGATTTGCTACTCCATAGAAATAAGGTTGATGGGGAAGTGTTTAATGCTGCAATTCGGCGATATATCAATGATCCGAAAAAAATGGAAGCACGACTCATGAAGTATGCAAAGGTGTTGCATGTTGAAAAGAAAGTCAGAGAGGTACTGGGAGTATGGCTGTAAAAAATATGGCAGCATCGGTGTTGACTCGACTGAAAAATCAGTCTAAAGTAGAAGGGGTTTCTTTTCAAATGGTTCTTCAGTTGTTTGTGCAGGAAGAGTTTTTAAGAAGGCTTTCAGTTTCTAAATATGTTGAAAATCTGATACTGAAGGGCGGCATGTTTATCTATATGCTCACGGAGTTTAATTCAAGACCAACACGTGATATTGATTTTCTGCTTAGGAATCTTCAGGGCAGTCTCGAAAACATAGAGTATATGATGAGGGATATCTGTAGTATCAGTTCAGGTAATGATTTCATTA
Organism: Clostridia bacterium; assembly: GCA_910575245.1. Lineage (GTDB taxonomy): Bacteria > Bacillota > Clostridia > Lachnospirales > Lachnospiraceae > UBA3282. Next base: position 4,254 of record CAJTEN010000031.1, read on the forward strand.
CATTGGAGGTGTTGGGTCTGGAGACTATTTCGGTGGATAAGAAATATCCTGGCGTAAAGGCATCTTTTATGGGAAGGATTAATAGCGTCAGGATCCCCTTTTCTATTGATGTTGGGATTGATGATGTGATTGTTCCTGAGCCGGTTAAGAGAAGATTTGCTACCAGGTTATTGGATTTTGACTCACCGTATATATACACCTATTCATTGGAGAGTACTATCGCTGAGAAGTTTGACGCAATTTTGCGAAGGATGGCAGGAACAAGCCGTATGAAAGATTTTTACGATATTTATTATCTGTCAGGAATCTTTGATTTTGACGGAAAAACTCTCGCAAAGGCGATGAACACTACATTAAATCACAGGAAGAGAGAGCTGATGAAGGATGCTTTTATAGATATCGATGATTTCAGGGAAAATGTGTTTTTGCTTACACAGTGGCGAGCTTTTGAGCCAGCAAGGGCGACGGAACTTGCTTTTGCTGATGTTATTGACAGGTTGAAGTTATTTCTTGAACCGCTTTATCAGAGTGTACTGCAGGGAATAGAGTATAATAGACAGTGGGACTGTGAGAGTAAACAATGGATATAAGGAAATAGATTATAAGTATCACGAAAGGAGTACAAATACTGAAGACTATATAAAAAGCATGAGAATATTTTCTAATGGAAAAATTATTCCCGTTTTGAAGAGGTATAGAACAATATCATGCAACCAAATACTCTTAATAATTATAATATTAAGGCTGAGAACTTCTGCCAAAATACTGTATCAGTTGAATTTACCGATACACAGAGAAAGTTTTCAGCGTCTATACGGAATCGTCAGCTACAATTTCAATGATATCATTCGGCGTACACTCCAGAATCTGGCAAAGTCTGTGGATCGTTTCTACCGTGACGTTTTTAATATGTCGCAAGTTACTCATTAAATGGCTGGAGATGCCATAGTGATTCACCAGGCTGTATGTTGTAACACCTTGTTTCTGCATTGTTTGCCACAACAGGGTATAAGAATACATTTTAGAGTTTCCTTTTTTTTACCCCATTGGCAGTTCCTTGAGGGAATCCGCCAGGCTGGAGTTCTTTTTTGGATGTCTGCCCTGGTGCCATGCCCGTCTGGGCGGCTTACAAAATCGATCACCCGCACCCTGCGCTCCTTCGCTGGCCCGGCATCTTCTGTGGTGTTTACAAGAACGGGTTACATTGTAAAATCAATGATCTTGCAGCTATGCTTTCTGATGCCGGAGAGGGTGTCCTTTTCGTATGTGATCCCTACCAGTAAAACAGGGCATCCAAGATTCTTCAGGGCATCCGGATATTTTTTTGCAGAATCTGGTCAATGGCTCCTTCGGCGGATTTGTTCCACTTCAGCTCAATCACCAAAGCCGGCCAATCGGAGTCATGGCGGGGAAGGTATACAACATCCGCATAGCCGTCTCCGGCAGGAAGCTCTTCCCACTGGAGATAATGATCCCGGTAAGTGTAATAAGCCAGCTCAATTACACTGCGCAGACTGTCCTCCCTGTTGTAGTGAAGGGGCGCTGTTTCTTCGGCATGCACCTTTTCTATCTGTGCCGCCACCGCATCTTCTTTCTTCTGAATCGTGTCCAGAAAAAGTTGATCGCTCTGCGCGAGCCGCTTCAGCGTTGCTTCATGTTTTACTTCGCGTATGGATCTTTGAAACTCCAGTTTAATCTCTTCATTTGGAATCTGTACAGTCTTCATTTCTGAGTCATAGGCCAGATATCCAAAATGGACAAGAAGAGTCAGAACATCGTCTTTTCCCCTGAAGGTTTTTAGATCATTTGCAAACCCGGTTGTATTGATTTTTACATCCACACCGCCAATTAATTTGGCAATCGTTTTTGACAGACCGTTATAATCCTGACTGATATAATCCATTAAACTTTCGGCGGCTGACGTCTCTGTCCAATAAGAATCAAAATCTTCATTCCGAATGGCTTTCATGACTGAATTGGGATTATAAACTGAACCGACATTTTTGAAATAATATCCGTCATACCAGCGTTTCATTGACTGGAAACTGATATATTTTTCTGCACATAGTTTCCTGACTTCCGGTTCTGTAAAGCCAACATACTTCCCAAACTGGCGAGGCTTTATCATCGAAAACTCTTCAAAATCTGAAATGGCCGATTGCGATCCGTCTTTTTTTATAGGCAGGATTCCGGTCATGTAAGCGGCGGCGACCGCTCTGGGAGTAAAGTTCGTGTTCTTAAACCAGCCTCTAAGCAGGTTAAGATAAGCCTGCTGTGCGGACTCATCCTCTTTAGCTTCACGGATCATGGCATCCCATTCATCAATGATAAATATAAACTGTCTGCCGCCATGCCGTTCTACGTATCGAATGATACAGTCGTTCAGGTTCTTCTCATCAGCAAGCTCAGGATCCATGGATTTCAGCTCATCTTGAATACTTTCCACGATTATATCCGGAACAAGATCCAGAGGTTTTTTTTTCGCTTCATGTCAGAGATAAAGCCTGTTATGTCCAGGCATATTACATTGTATTGATTTAAGTGCCTGGCATAATCCTGTGTCCTGGCGATTTCCTTATCATCAAACAGCCCGTGGGAATCGCAGGAGCAATCGTAATAGGCACTCAGCATTTTAGCGGCAAAAGACTTGCCGAAACGGCGCGGCCTGCTGATGCATACCAGACTGTCGGAACTGCCGATTCTATGATTCATCAGTTCAATCAGGCCGGTTTTGTCGATATAATCTCCACGGCAGATCTTCTCGAATCCGCTGTTTCCCGGATTAACGTATATGCCCATTTTGCGTCCCCTTTAAGAAGCCTTTCCGGACAGATGGATATTATCTGTCTGGTTTGTTTCAGGGTAAACGATAAGATTCTGAAAGTCAAGTGAATACGATGGATTTTTGGTACAGCAACGTGACACTTCAGCCCAGGACTTTGCATTTGGTGCAAAGTTTGTTAAGGCCAAAAGCATCAATATTGCCGTACAACAAGTCAAAAATCTATCTAGTTTCAATGCTGATAATAGAGTATGATCTGTATTGTAAAGAGAACAGAGGAAAACAAAAACCTCTGCTCCAGAAAATCAAATCCGGTAAGGAAGAAAGGTGTGTTGAATCATGAAAAATTATATGAGAACAATGTTAGAGAACTACTTTATGAACAATCAGGTTGTAATGCAGCATGTAGGGAACGAAGATGCACCTGCAGAAATGCTGAAAAGGAATTCCTACACATTGCTGAACGTATCTCCTAGATTCTTCTAGGACCAGGGTGCAGAGAAAGAGCGAAACAATTAACAACATAGAGAGTGATGACAAAGTAGGTAACAGTGTTGAAGGCCGATTTGTCAGGAAGAAAGGTGAGTGGAATTATGAAAAATTATATGAAGACTATGATGGAAACTTATTTTGTAAAGAATCTGGTTGTTTTCAACCACGTAAGCGATGAGGATGTACCAGCAGAAATGCTTAAGAGAAACTCTTATGCACTGTTAAATGTATCTCCCAGATTTTTCTAGGCGATGAAGTCTGAAAGGAATGTTTCCTTTCCAAAAGCAGACAATACAGAAAAGATATCATAGTAACCCCGCAGGGATCGATTCCTGCGGGGTTTTTGCAACAAAAAATTCTAATCGAATGCCAACTGCATGCCTTTTTCCAACAGGGCTACAAGACCGCAGATCGTTTCTTCCGAATCTTCGGCGGTGGAACCCAGAAAGGTGTTGTTCAGCTTGACGGCGAGTATGATGAGCACGATTCCGGCGAGTGCACCCGGATACTCGAAATGGATATCATCCAGAGTAACGCCCTGTGGGCTGAACCGTTACATAAATATTATCATGTATTATTATACATATAGACTTTTTCCATGATATATGCTATGATACATTTAAAGCATGATGAATGATTCACACATCGTTTGTGCCGCCGACGGCGGCATGGGTAACAAGTATGAAAAGAAAGACTATAAATCAGCTCTGCGCACTCGCTGCGCTGAGCGTACACGCGCCATGCAGCTCGTCTGCATGTGTGCATCAATACTTGTGCCCACTTTTCACAGAACGTTTGTGTCAGGAATGACATGGGGCACAAGTATGAAAAAACAAATAAGCGCAATATGGCACAAATTAATATCTTATATTTCCAAAGAACAGTGCTTTCTGATTTTTCTCTATCAGGCCTTTACCGTATATCTGGAGAATATGCGGACCCGGTTACAATGGCAGACGGGTATCGGTGGAGAATCCGGAGGGATAGAAGACCTGATGCAGCTTAGTAAGTTGTTTCAGGGGATATCAGAATATGAACTAAAGAAATCGGTAGATGATTTTGAGGAGAGCATCGTGTGGAAGGCGATCGCTGAGGATTATGTGTGTGAAGCAATTGTCAGGGAACTGAAGGATATATTGAAGGGGTTCCTTCAGAACTGCGAGGATCTGGAGCGTGTGATCACGATTCTGGAGGAACTGGCACTGGAACTGGACGGTCTGCAGTTTACGCCGGAAAGCGTGAACCGGATGTTTGCTGCGATTCCCGTGAACGAAGGAACCGCTTCCATAGCAGAGCAGTACTGTGGGCTTGCGGGTACCGGACTGGCAGTGTATGATAAACTATCGGCAGAAGGAAGCAAGGTAAATCTGACATGTGAAGAGCAAAGAAGGTTGTACTGTGACATTTCCAGGATCCGCATGTTTTGTCACGGGATTGAGGATCCGAAGGTGTTGTGTCATGATATATTGAAAGCCAGAAGGGAAGAAGGATTGTCAGGGGAGCCGGAAGCAGGTTATGACCTGGTGATCGCAGATCTGCCGAAAGGAAAGAATCGGAGCGCCTTTGTCGACAATCATGAAAAGATGTACAGAGAGTGGCTGTCGATTCAGAGGATCTTAGACCGGGTGGGTGATAAAGGAAAGGCGATCATCCTTGTGACGAAAGGCGCACTGGTAAGGCAGATGGAGAAAGAGATCCGGGAGAGTCTGACGGAGGCGGACTGGCTGGAAGCAGTTATAACCATACCGGCTAACATGTATGCATCCACCCATCTTGGATTTGAACTTCTGGTCATCAATAAATGGAAACCGCCAGAGTACAGAGGAAAGGTCTTCATGGCAGATATCAGCAGTTTGGAGCATAGCAAAACTGCCGGCAATGGAATATCCTGGGAAGCGGTCAGGGATCTTCAGAGAGCATATACAGATTTTGAAGACTGGGATTTGTTTTCTGCTATTGTTTCTTTAGAGGAGATCAGAAATAAGGAATTCTCCTGGAATCCATTTCTTTATCTCCGATTCAGAAATTCGGAGGGGAGCAGGAAGACGGTTGAACTGGGGGAAATCGCCGAGATTATGAGAGGTGCACAGATCACGAAGGAAGAGGAGAAGATCTATGCTGAACAGGCCACCCATTACTGGCTGAATATTCGGAATATGGAAGAAGGAAATATTTCTTTTGAGGAAAGTTCCATGATTCGCGCCAAATCACCGGACTGGGAGAGGAAGTTCGGGATACAGGAAGATGACATCATTATGACTTCCAAGGGATCTGTCCTGAAAATGTGCATCGTCACACCGGATATGCCGAAGGCTTTTTTGTGCGGAAATCTCACAAGAATCCGGGTGGATCAGAGGAAATACAGCCCTTATGTCCTGTACGAATTTTTGAATTCGAAAGAAGGAAGAAACGTTTTAAACAGTATCCAGTCAGGGACAACGATCAAGGTTTTCAACAATACGAACCTGAGCCGGCTGCCGGTGCCGGATTATGAGAACCCGGGAGAGCTCCAGCAACAGCTTAAACGGATCTATCAGGAATACAGAATGTCGGTGAAAGAAGCAGAGAGCCGGTTCGAAACGAAGAGAAAGAAGTTATTGAGTAACTTACAGTAATACGGAGAGGATGAATATGAACGGTATTTTTATTAGTCACAGTACAAAAAACAAGGAACTTGTAGAACGGCTGGTGGAGTTTCTGCGGTCGGGGATGGGAATTGAAAACAGTAAAATATTCTGTACCTCGATAAACGGAACCCTTCCCACGGGCAAGGATTTTGTCCAGATCATTAAACAGGAAGTGAAAGAACGGGAGATGGTAATTGCCCTGATCACGCCCGAATATCTGGAAAGCCAGTTTTGTATGATGGAGTTGGGAGCAGCATGGATAGAGGCAGAATATCTATGCCCAATCCTGGCAGGCGGTGTGGAGTATCAGGACTTGTCAGAGTCGCCTTTGCAGGGAATTCAGATGAGAAAGATTGATAAAGAAGAAGACCTGTGTGCTGTCTATAACGAAATGGTCAAGCAGGGACGGGCTTCTTTGGACATCGTGCAGTTCAATAAGAAATTGCAGGAATTCCTGAAACATGCCGTAACATACGGCAGACAGGAGGAGAGGGCGACTTGTCCTGATTCCAACGGATACCATAAAGTGGTGATAGAAGAAGAAAGAACGGTACCGGCTCCTTACAGATGCTATAAGATAAAGGGAAGGCTGGATATCGAGGCAGCAGACGGAGCAGATGATAAGGAAAGCCATTGGATTTTCTATAAGGCGGGTGTGTTTGCTGATCTGAAGAAAGGAGACGTTGTTTTCCTGAAGGTTGGAAAAACAGAGCGGAAATATTTTGCGGATATCGGATGGGCGAGAAATATTTATCCTGATAAAATGTATAAGGATGTGTGACTCAATTTGATCAATATTGGTGAACGTGCTGGAAGCGGTGTGCTAAATATATTCAATGTATGGGAAGATGAGGAATGGGAAGAACCAGAGATTATTGAGAATATTCCCGGCTTTCATTTCCTCCCAACACTCCACATAGGCATGGGCTTTGTGCATTTGGGGGCATTTCCCGTTGTCGTTTTCAAACGTCCATTCCCGCATAGCCGGGTCGGTAAAGCCGATTCTTTTCAGCCGTTCCACTTCCTCCCGGTGCTTGTATTCCCGGTGTCTGGCTTCCAGCGTTTCCCGGCGTTTCCGCTGGCAGTCACATTCTTTGGGGTGGCGGTCACGTCCGAAAAAGGTCTTGCCCTCCGGGAAGTAGGCTTCTTTGGGCTGGCGGCAGCTCCCGCAGTATAAAAGACCGTCCTCCCCTGTGTAGTCCTCCGGCTCTGCTTCCTGTGCCGTGGCAAGCCGGAAAATAGCGTTATCATAATCACTCATAAAATCGTTCCTCCTTGTTCATGGTCTTTTACGCCCTGTTTACGGGGCGTTGTATTTATGCGGTCAAAGGCTTTCGCCCTCTTTGTAGGAATAATCGGGGATTCCTTTTTTCGGCTTCCCCTTTGCCTTGTCATCAGCCGCCCAACGCCGGATAGTGGCGGCATGGTTCTTGTAGTTCTTCCCGCTGGAAGCGATATAGCTGGATAGACGGTCAATGTAATACTCCCATTTGCCGGGAAGCTCCTCTTGCAGCTCCGCAAGCTCTTTTTCTGACAAGAATACGTTTTTGTATCTGCCAAAAGGGGCGGGGGCTGTCTGTCCTTTCTTTAGCTCTCCCTCTCTCTTTATCTCTAACTCTATATCTATCTCTTTCTCTATCTCTATCTCTGGTGGACAAATGTCCGCCCCGTCTGGTGGACGTTTGTCCGCCACGGCTTCCGGCAAGGCTTTCTGTTCCTGTAAAGCCAGCCTTGCACGGCGTTTCCTCTCCCCCTCGGTAGAGGACTGACCGATTAAGAGTTCTATGTTGCTCATGTACAAAGCCCCGTTCTGCAAGGGTTCTACAAGCCCCAGTTTCATAAAAATCTGCAAAGCCCTCTCCACTGTGCCGACTTGCTGGCGGGTGATGGTGGCTATCATCTGTGCGGTGTAGGGGATATTCTCGGCAAGCTGGAGCTTTCCCCCGTTTTTCAGCGATTTTAGGTACATCTTCAAGAGAATGTTTGAGTAGAGCATACCGTCCTGCATACTTTCCAGCAGCACGATAGCGTCCTCGTCAAAATAGCTCTCTTTCAGCTTTAGGTAGTAATATTTGCGGTTGTCTGCCATTTGTTCCTCCTTTGGTCTGTTTTGGGCTTCTGTTACGCTTTAGAACGCCGTTTTCGGGGGTAAAGGATATAACTATCGTCTACCCTTTGAGGGCGGTCAAAAAAGCCTTGATTTACGGGGGTTTGGAATATCCTAAAGCGTGACATTTATCCCTCTGTTTCCGCTTGCGCTGTGCGGCTCTGATTCTTTTCATGCGTCCGGCGCAATCCGGGCAGTATTTCCCCCGGTTTGACTTGGGGAGAAAATAGCCGCCGCACTCGGTACAGCGTTTCCTGTCTGCCCGGTGGAGTAGGGCGGCTTCCAGTTTCCCGTCCAGCGGCAGAACGGCGGTAATGAACCAGCGGCATATAAGCGAATAGCTGATACTCTGGACGCATACGCAAGGCTCGCCGTTATCCAGCAAGATACAGTTGCCGTTATCGTAGTTGCAGCACTCATGTACAAGGCGGCGGGCGGCTCTGTACTGTGGGTAGTCCATGCAGGGGCGTTTACCGTTCATTTTCCCGCCCCTTTCCCCGTTCCGGCTCACGGCGTAATATCTTGTCAAGATTGCTTTTCACGGTCTGCAATTCCCGGACACTTGCTTTCTTCTCCCGGTACTCGTTATAAAGGGCGTTTTTCTCTTTGGTAAGCTGCTCAATCTCCGTTTGTAGGGCTTTGGACGCTGGCAGCTTGGAGATTCCCTGTGCCTTGAAATACCGGGCGGCAGATTCGGAAATGATAAACTCGCTTTCGTGCTGCTCCCGGTAGCTCTTACGGGCTTTCTCTGTTTTCTGTGCTTTTAGCCCGTCACGGGCTGGCTTGGTCTTGATATACGCCAATAGCTGTTTCTGCAAGTCCTTTTTCTCCCGTAAAGTGCTTTCCACGGCTTTCAGTTTCCCGGTGGTTTCATGCAAGCCCGCATTGGCGGCGGCAAGGGCAGCTTCCAGTTCTTCCGGGGAAGAAAAGCCGGATTCCTCATAAACGCTCACGGTAGCCGCCATTTGCTTCAAGTTGTGCAAGGTCGCCCATTTCTCATAGCCTTTCCCCTTGCCCTCGGCTTTCTTGGCGGCTTTGTCTACCATGCGCTGTACGCTGTCCTGTTTCGGGGCGTTTATGGCGGCTTTGTTGCGCTGTAAATGGTCTTTTATGCTCCGGGGGTATTCCTGTCTGGGTAGGGGCTTTTCGGCGGCTCTGGCGGCGTTCTGTGCGTTTTGGGTGAGTGTTTCCAGTACGGCGGTACGGTCAAAATCATCACCTAATCTCCGGGCGGTGATGGGCTTCGTCCTGTCCGGCGTGAGATATGACAATCTTCCCCGGCTCTCCTTGACGGTCACGCCCTGTTGTAGCAGTTTCCCGGAAAAATCCTCAAAGGAAACGGCAGAGGACAGGGCGGCTCGGATTGTGCGCCGTAGTTTCTCCTTGTCGGTTTCAAACTTGGTCTGTTTGGGCGGCTCTCCTGTGGCGGCTTGGGAAGCGTTCTCCTTATCCAGTGCGGCTTGTCCTTTCCGCTTCGCCCAATACTCATGCTCGGTAATGCGGTTCTTGCTCCCGTTCAGCAAGTCAATCTGATAGAGGTTTTCCCGGTGGCACATCTCCATGACTTCCGCTTTGAAGTATTCCATAGCTGCGTCCGTACAGCGGTGCTTGCAGCCCTCCCTTGTGTCCGCTGGTCTTTCCATGTACGGCAATAGTGGTACTTCCGCAATCCGTAGGGAATTGATTACGATATGCACATGAATGTTGCCGCTGTGGTTATGCCCGTCCGGGTGGGTGCATACCAACGCTTGATGTCCGGGGAAATGCTCTTTACAGAACTGCTCGCCCAACGCTTGCGCCCGGTCTACGGTCAAGCCGTTGTCTGGTGCGTCACGGGGGTCAAAACTGATAATGTAATGGTGGCTCTTTACGTCCTCCCGTTTTTGGTTCTTGCCGTATCGGAGATTGGAACGCATACAGGCGATTGCAAAATCTTCATCACCGCAATTCAAAGAGGAAATGCGGTAATCGTCACGGATAACAAGCCGCCCATTTTTATCAAGAGTGGGCTTCATGGTAAACTCGTCATGCTCAAAAGTTAGGTACTGTTCAGCCGCCCCATAATCGGCATTTTTAGAGCTGATATGTTTGAATGTTGCCAACGGCTTCACCTACTTTCTGCAAGACTTCAAACTTCAAGGCGGCAAGCTCCGCTGTGGCGGCTCGCACTTCTTGGGAGAGGGCGTTATAAGGTGCGCCATACTCGTTCAGACAGCGGGCAATCTGATTCAAGTTGCCGCCGATTTTTCCGTATTCGGCTGTGAGTTTTCCAACGGCAGAGAGTAATTCATCATTGACCGGGGAAACGGTGATAACCGGGCGTATGCTTGACTTGATAAGGGCTTGCCGGATAAACTCGGCTTGGCTCATTTTGCAGAGGGTGACACGCTCGGAAAACTCGGCGTATTCTTCCTCGGTCAAGCGTGTCTTGATTACCCGGTGGCGGTGTGGCGTGTTGTATCTTTTCATGGCTGTAGACCTCCTTTCTTTTATGCTTTGCCCTTTCACTAATAGGAGAAAAACAGGGGGCAAAGCGGAAGTGTTTTTTGAAAAATCCGAAAAAAATTTTTCGGGGATTTTTCAAGCGGCGCAAGCCGCAAAAGGCGGGCTTGGGGTGGCAACCCCAACAAGATTCCCGCAGGACAAAATTGAGCGATTAGCGAAATTTGGTACTGTGGTAGAATCTTGCTCTAAGAAAGTGGCGGCTTCCACTGTGTGGGCTTCTCTCAATACATATAGTGCCGCAAGCGGGGATTTTGCCAAAGTTGCCCTTACTACCTACAACACCACGCAAAGCAAAAATGACGGTGATTTGCGGAAATTTCTCTCTATTCCTTACAACACCACACAAGCCGGAATAGGCGGGAATTTGTAAAAATTTTTTTCTATCCCCCTTTGCACGGCATAATACTGGCGATTTTTGAAAATGCCAAAAATGGGCGCAAAAAAACAGGAAACCTTTTCTTGATTTCCTGTCTTGGTGTGCCGTTCTATGCAGCGGCAGTTATTCAGTTTTTCGGTATGGCTGTTTATCAAAGCGGAACTTGAACAGGGAAGCGACAAGCCGCTGTTTTATGCTGTCCTCGGTATCCCTGTCGATATGCCCGTTTTCAATAGCGGCGATTCGGATTCGTTTGCTGTAATGCCGTAAAACCTCGTCCACGGCTTCCGGCTCGCCGCTGGTCGCCCGGACAATCGTTTCATAAGGCAAAAGGCTCGGATTCCCCATGTGAAAGCACCTCCATTTCTTTGTGCAGAATCTGTAAAGTCCTGCGGATTTGATACCCGGTCGTACTCCGGCAGCGTCCGTACATTTTCCCAATTTCCTGCTGTGTGTAGTGCCCAAAAAAGTAAAGGAAAATGATTTCCCGGTTCTTCTCCGGCAGAGATAACAAGGCGGCGGCAAGTTTCCCATTAGTGAGGATAACTGTCTGACCGCATATCGTAACGGGGTATTCTTCATAGGGTGCTTCAAAATATTCGTCTGTTGTGCCTAAAGGGTAAAATTTTTCTTCTGTGAGGTATTCAAGGGATATTTCTTTTTGCCGCCGTCTGCTCCTGTCACGCCATGCATTGAGTGCCGCAAAGCGTATGACGGTCTTACAATAGCCATTGAACGTATACATGATGTGTTCTCTGTATGCTTCTGTGCAAGGCATAGATGATTCCCCCTTTCTCCCACATGGGGTGTTGCAAAATGGATAACTGTTTTTGGGACAACAAAAGGGCAGCTACGCTTTTAGGTGGCTGCCCTTTCAACGTTGCTATTCAGACTACTATTATTTGTCAAAATAAATTATCAGATAATACTGTGAAAAAAGAGTTTTTCTTATCTGCCTGTGCTTTCTTGAGCCAATCCTGCTGTTCCTTTTCTGCCATGTATGGAATCATAACCGCAAAGCGGGTAACATCATCTGCCGCATAATATTTTTCAGCATATTGTATTATCATATCCGGCTGCATGTAATTCAGAAATGCAGAAAAGAAATTAGTTTTTCCGTCCTGTTCTGCTTTGTCTGCGTATACAGAAATCAAGTCATTATCCATATATCCTATTACTGCTGAAAAGAAAGCAACTTTATCAGCGTCATATATTTTTTGATACCACTCTTTTTGTCCTGCCTCGTCTAAGAGTGAAAAGAGTGCTGAAAAGCCGTAAACATCTCCGTCTTGATAAAATTCTTCCCTCAATGCTGACATATCTTTATCACCTGCATAGACAATCTTTGTAATAACTGGCGTTTCTATTGTCGGATAAGTATTTATATCTTTTAGATACGATAAGAGTTCGGTTGTCGTAGCAATTGCCCCTTTATCAGCGATATAATCCTTTGAAGTATCACTAAAATATACTTTCATTACTGAGCCATCTTTCAGAATCAATTCTGTCTGGTCGGAATACTCATCTCCATACACGTTCCAGCCCATTTCGATAATGTAGGAATTATAGAAATATCCATTCTGCGTATATATAGACTTGTAATTTTCATCTTCGCTGACAGAAATTTCCGATTCTTCAATTCTCTGTTCGCTCTGTTCCTGTTCCTGCATTTTCTTTTCTTCGGGTTGGCCTGGCGCAGCATATGCGCCAGCTGCTGCAAAGCAAATACAGAGTGAAAAAGTGAAAATGGCGGTAATCACTTTAATTGATTTAGATTTCTTTTTTAATTCCATAATAGCACCTAACCTTTCTTTTAGTTGTTCTGCTCCTTCTGTTAAAGTAACGGATGCCAAAGAACTTTTATACTGATTGTCTGCTCTCACAAATGAAATCAGCATATCTCCATACTCTCGTTTCGTTTTGTCACCCAATATGAGTACAACCGCTTCATCACATGACAATTCACAAGTTCTGTTTACCTCCTTTCCCAGTAAATACACAAATGGGTTAAACCAATGTACACAAGCGGCAATCTCTATCAGCCATTTGTAAAACATATCCCTCCTTTTATAGTGAATTAGTTCATGTGCAAATATATAGGACAGTTCCTTACTCCCCAGTTCTTTAGCTGGTAAAATAATGCTTGGTCGAAAAAAGCCAATCATAATGGGGGAATTTATCAGCGCATTTTGGCATAATTCCACACCTGCTTTAATATTCAATTTTTCTTCGCAATCAGATAACAGATTCAAGATTTTTATATCTGATACCTCTTTATTTCCCGCTTTGATGTATTGGATAAATCCTTGATAAACTGTTACCTTACGGACAAATAAAGCCAGTGCCAATGCTGACCAGATAAAAAACGGGCAGACATATTTATTAAACGGCTCACGCAAGGCAGCGGCGTTTATTTCCCGGTTTGTCTGTGTCGGCTCTGCTTTGCTGTTATCCGGATTGACAACAACGGGTACATTAGGGCTTGTAGGGATTTCATTTGTTATTGCTGCTGTGTCGAATTTTTCAAACAGACTTCCAACAATCGTAGTGTCGGGAGTAAAGGGAAGCAGAAACCGCAGCGCAACAACTATCCAGATATAATACTGCCAACGCTTGCTGAATCTGTTTTTATACAGCGGCTTCAATCCCAAAATGAGAAGCAGTAACAGTGCGCCGGAAACAGACAGCGACAATAATATTTTCATAAATTCATTCATTTTCTTTTCTCCAAAATGTTTCAATCTCTTTCAATTCGTCTGCCGAAAGAATATCCTGCCGCAACAAGGTTGACACTAAGTTTTTCACATTCCCGCCGTAGACTTTATCAAGAAAGCTGTGGTCTGCATGGTCTGGTATTCTGCTTCTGTTACCGTAGCCACATACTCATTCTTTCTGCCGATTTTTTTGACTTTCAAGAACTTTTTTTCGCCCAGACGGGAAAGCAGAGTGAGTACGGTGTTGTTCTTCCATTCGTTTTTGTCTTTTTCCAATTCCTCCATGATGAGGGAGTATAAAGCTGCCCCTCCATTCTTCCAAATGATTTTCATTAGTACCAGTTCGGATTCAGAAATCTGCTGTGCCATGTTGTCCTCCTTTTATCTTAACACTTTGTAGGTACGTAAACATCTTAACATTTTGTAGGTGATAATGCAATACCCTAAAGGAAATTTAAGAATTTATAAAAAGATATGAAAGATAGTGGGGGATTCCATAGTAGTCGGCACTGTGCGTAATGTGCATAACTTGCTGTCTTATGGAGTTGTGGGAAAGTCTGTTTGCAGAATGTGGGAAAGCTGCACTTTAGCTTTTCCATGTTCTGTGAACGGACTTTTCCATGACGGAATAGCAAGTTATACACATTTCCACGGCGCTTGTCTTTTGGTCTTTGGTTTCTTTGGTTCGGAATAGTGTGGTGCTGGCGGTCTATCTCTTGTTTTCGGTTGCTTGCTTCTTTACCGTACATGAGCATAATTATGAGTAGGTAAACAAGACGATTTCCGCAAGATGAATTTATTGGAACAAAAAGGATATTGAAATTCAAGGCGAAGAAATTAGAGCATTAAAATAGGACATTTGAAGCACAATATCACTATTATAGACGTAAAGTATTGGACGGCACGTAACAGTTCAGCCCAGGACTTTGCATTTACTGCAAAGTCCGTAAGAACATGTAAACTTGGCCAGGAGGGAATCTGCCCCTCGCCGAAGGCGACTTGGAAAAATTGAGCTTTGCTCAATTGGCAGATTCCGTAACAGTGAGGCTGAACTGTTACGATGGCACGGAATATTGTCGCAATAAACCAAGACATAATTGATAAATTGCGGAAAAATGTGTATAATATGCGGCAGAAAGATATGTGCTTATTATATAGTGAATGGAGTTGATTAGGATGAAAACCTGCAGGCAACTGGCATTGGAATGGGGATTATCAGAACGTACCGTTAATGATCTGTGTAAAAAAGGTAAGATTAATGGAGCCATAAAGGTCGGAAGAATGTGGCAAATTCCTGATGAAGCAGAAAAGCCTGTTGATGGAAGAGTTTCATCTGGAAAATATGTTAAGAAAGCAGCGAGTGCAGAAATGAAGTCACTGCCAATTGGCATTTCGGATTATATACGTGCACAATCAGAGTATTATTATGTTGATAAGACCTTATTGATCAAAGAATTTCTGGATCAGAAGCCATTGGTATCTTTGTTTACAAGACCGAGAAGATTCGGAAAAACTCTGAATATGGATATGCTCAGAGTATTCTTTGAGATATCGGAGGAAGATACATCCAGGTATTTTACGGATAAAGCTATTTGGAAATGCGGCGAGGAGTATCGTTCGCACCAGGGAAAATATCCAGTTGTTTTTCTTACTTTTAAGGATGTGAAATTTAATACCTGGGAAGCGACAATTGATAAGATTAAGGGACTTCTTCAAGAAGAATATGGAAGACATCAGGAGTTGGTAAACAGCGATAAACTTTCAAAGTATGAGAAAGAATATTTTGCAAAGATTCTTGCCGGTACAGCAAATGAGGTAGAACTTACGTCGGGTCTTGAGAAGCTGTCAAAGATGCTTGCCGCTCATTACGGTAAGGCTCCGATCATCATCATTGATGAATATGATACACCGATTCAGGAAGGGTATTCCAAGGACTTCTATGAGGAAATCATTGGATTTATGAGAAACTTTTTCTCAGGAGCTTTCAAGGATAACAAGTATCTTTCATATGGATTCCTTACTGGGATTTTTCGAATTGCGCAGGAGAGTATTTTTAGTGGATTAAATAACCTGACTGCGAATTCAGTAATGGATGAAGAGTATGATAGCTTCTTCGGATTTACAGGCGAAGAAGTAACAGAAATGCTTAGCTACTACGGAGTATCAGAAAAGGAAACAGAACTACGGGACTGGTATGATGGATACCTGTTCGGCAGTAAAGATATATATAATCCATGGTCTGTAATCAATTACATCTCAAAAGGATGTATTCCCCAGGCATACTGGGTAAATACCGGAAAGAATGAAATTCTTGAAGATGTTCTGAAGGTTGCTGATGATGATATAACAGAAAGACTTTATTCTCTGCTGCAGGGAGAGGGAGTCATTGCAAGGATTGATCAGAATGTTGTTTACAGATCGCTTGCGGAGGATCCAGCCAATATCTACAGCTTGTTGTTGGTAGCAGGATATTTGAAGACACCAAAGAAGGAATTGCAGGCAGATGGCTCCTACCTTTGTGAAGTAGCTATACCGAACAGGGAGATAGCGGCAGTTTACAAGAGAGAGATATTATCCCATTTGCTGCAGATTGGAGTTGTTACAAGAACAACTGCAAATAAGATTGCTGAAAGTCTCTATGCGAAAGAACACAAAAAACTGCAGAAAGCTATCGCAGAGTATATGGATAAATCCATCAGCTTCTATGACACTGGTGCGGAAGGATTCTATCACGGATTGGTTCTTGGACTAATTGCTTTGATGGATAATCAGTATAAGATTAAATCCAACAGAGAGTCTGGCGACGGACGGTATGATATCAGCATGATTCCGAGAGAAGTAGGATATCCGGGAATTATTATGGAGCTTAAGTGGAAAAAGGCTCTTCGTGCAGATGAACTTAGTGGACTTGCAGATGAGGCATTAGCTCAGACCGATGACATGAGATATGACACTGAAATGAAAGAGGATGGAGTAAATAGTATTTTGAAATTCGGAATTGCATTTTCTGGTAAGAAAGTGAGCGTTAAGACAAAATAAAGGGCAAGAGATAAAAAGATGGACAGCTTTTAAAAACTGGCTTCTGAAAAAATCGTAGAGGTTCTTGGAATGGAACTGTTTGAGGACAGCAAAGCGTATTCCAGCGTGGGGATTATAGAAAAAGATCCTCTGTCGAATGAAATAAAAAAGAAACTGACAGATGATTTGAAAATATGGCAGCTTACTCTGTAAAACAATAAAGGATAAAGGTACATAAAATGAAAAAAGATTATAAAATCAACTTTGCGGTTTTCTATATTCTTTCGTATGCGATCTTTTCTTTCGCATCAACGAAGTTTACCCCCTATTTGTCCGATATAGGATATTCCGCGTTTCAGAGAGGGTTCATCTTATCGGGATATGCGGCGGCGACTATTATCCTTCAGCTGTTATTCGGAGTGCTGTCTGATAGGTATCAGACGGTGAAGAAGCTTGTTGTTGTCAGCCTTTGCGTGTATGGGGTGGTGTCTGCCCTGCTGTTTGCCACGGAAAATGCGGCGATTGCGGTCTGTTTCGTTCTGGTTTCTCTTTCGGGAGGTCTGCTGAATGCCTGCTGCGGTGTGTTTGATACATGGATTTTAGGGTGCAGGGAGGAGATCCGGAAGAATTTATCGTTTATTAAGACCTTCGGATCGATCGGGTGGGCGATCGGCAGTATGGCGGCATCCCTGATCATCAGCCTGTTTTCTTATCGGGGACTGGGAATCAGTATTGCGGTGATCGTCATACTGGCGCTGCTCAATCTCGTTGTCCTGCCGGATATCAACCGAATAGAGGCAAGGAGTAAATTGTCGCTTACTGATTTCCGGCAGCTGATGCTGGACAGAAGATATATGCTGTTAGTGGTTATCCTGACGCTGATGTATTCCATGGTCATCGCGAATAATTGTACCGTTATAGATAAAATGATCGATCTGCAGGCATCTGATGCACAGATTTCCATGAAGTGGACCATGCAGTCCCTGCTGGAAATACCGACCTACCTTGCGGGATCTTACCTGCTTGCCCGGTTTGGAGGCCTGAAGCTTTTGCGGTTGAGTTCTGTTATGCTCACGCTGCAGTTTGTTCTGTTCGCATGGGCAGGGAGTCCGTCTGTGATCATAGGCGCCAGCGCCCTGCAGCTGTTTTCCACGCCGATTATTCTGATTGCATCTAAGATGCTGATCCTGGAGATTGCGCCTGAGAAACTGAAGAACAGCAGCCAGCTGATTGCGCTCAGTATTTTCAGCGGTGTTTCACCTCTGGTGATACCGGTGGCGGCGGGCTATCTTAGTGAACAGACCGGATTTAATCTTACGCTTTGCGGGGTTGCCGGGCTTGGGGTTCTCTCCTTCCTGCTGATCTGGCGGTTTGGCAGATTAGCTTCCGGAGCAGGGAGAGTTTAAAGATATTCGAAATACAGCAGGAAATATCAATCTTGTAACCAATTGGCGGGATGGATGCCTGACAGGATCCATCCCGCTTCATCTTGTACCAACCATCAGGGAAACAGGGTGGAGCCAGCCAGGAATCCCCATGCCGTCTTACAGCAGTTCAAGCTCCAGCACAGTATCTTTCTCATCATAGAGTCCCGCAATACCAAGTTCTACAAAGGCATCCTCAGGATAATCCCCGCCGTTCCAGGGACGGATCAGGGGAAGCTCTGAGCCATCCTCCAGAAGGAGGGCTTTTTTCAGTTTCCCTTCCAGGCCGTCCAGACGAAAACTCCCTACACGTCTGTCGAAAATATGGGCGTACAGCATGTTGCCGCCTTTGCTGACACATTCTACCAGCATATGGATCAAATTCTCCGCAGTCTTGTAATCCCAGGGCTTATTTCCGGTATAACCCCAGACTTCATTTAAAGTCAGACACAGTTCCCAGGGAACATCTCTTCCCAGGACATCTGTCTCTCCCTCGGCAGGCATCATACATTCCGGAGAAATGAAATCTCCCGAATGGAGATCGGGTTCTTTTTTCCTGGCATCTCCGCCCAGGCGGTTGTCGATGATGATACCGGGCTGGAGGGAGCGTATCATTTCGATCAGTTACCGGGATTTCCAGGTTTCGCCGCTCATATGCTCGAACTGCGTGCCTTTCAGGCGTTCATTGTCATAGGAAAAATCGAACCACATAATATCGATCTGGCCGTAATTGGTCAGAAGCTCTCTGACCTGATTGTGGAAGTAGGCCACATACTTATCCCAGTTATGGGGCATATTCTTATAGAGTTCGTTGTCCCGCACAGGATGCTGGCGGTCGCCGTAGTGAGGGTAATCGGGATGATGCCAGTCGGGCAGGGAGTAGTAGAAGCCGACCTTAAGGCCCTCCGCACGGAAAGCATCCACATATTCCCTGACCAGATCCCTGCCGCATTTGGTGTTGGTGCTTCTTGGGCCAGCAGTGAGCCGCACCTGTAAAGGCCGTACATTCCGGTTTTCGACAGCGCCGGCACAGGAGGTCAGGCACAGGAGGACATGCGGTGTTTTGCGGAATATCGGCCGTGAACTGAAACGGTATTTAACGAATCGTGTAAATTATTCCGCAGTCAGTATTGTCCGGAATCAGGAAAGTGCGATATACTATGGAAGAGAAGGTTACTATTCACAGTCAACAATGCCGCCGCATTGCCTCCTTCCTCCGCCTTGTCCTGACACAAATATCAGGCACTGTTTTTCAATGTTATTTAGGCAATGCTGTACTGGTGATCACGGGATGGACCGGCATAATGGATGAAGAAAGGGAGGAGCGTGTATGTATCAGGCTGGAACGCTTGGAAGAGAAGGAATTGACAGCAGTGGAATTGAGCGGCTGGAAATGCGAAAAGACGCGGAACTGATGATCCGAAAGATCATTGCGGATGTGCTGCCGATGAAGGCGGTCAGAAAGGTATTAAATGAAATTGAACTGGATAAGCCGGTGTATGTGATCGCTATCGGCAAGGCGGCCTGGGAAATGGCAAATGAGACATTTCGTATCCTGGGAGACCGTATTCAGGAAGGAATCGTGGTCACGAAATATAATCATGCAAGAGGAGAGATCCCGGGGTTTGCGATTCTGGAGAGCGGACATCCCTTTCCGGATGAAAATTCCCTTCGGGCGGCGGAAGCCGTACTTGCGCTGGCAGACCGTGTGACACAGGAAGAACAGGTGGTGCTGCTATTATCCGGAGGCGGTTCTGCGTTAGTGGAGAAGCCTATAGGAGGATTGACTCTTTCTGAAGTGGAATATACGACAAAGTTACTGCTCAAATGCGGGGCAGATATTGTGGAAATTAACACGGTACGCAAGCACCTTTCGGAGATTAAAGGAGGAAAGCTGGCGCAACGTCTGATGCCGGCCACAGGATATGCCATCATTCTTTCCGATGTCGTGGGAGATCATCCGGAAATGATTGCTTCCGGCATGACATATCAGGATGATACCAACGCGGAAGACGTGGAGAGAGTGCTGGATAAATATCAGCTGGATGTGGGGGAAAATGTACGCAGGGTGCTGACTTGTTCAAAGAAAGTTCATGCTGGCAATATCGTAAATATTGTCGAGGGAAATGTAAAGGAATTGTGTAACGCAGCGGTGGTACATGCGAAGGAGATGGGATATGCACCTTACGTGATTTCCGTGGATATGAAGTGTGAAGCGAAAGAATTGGGGACGTGGTTTGGCCAGGCTGCGCATAAATGTCTGGAGGGAAATAAGTGGAATCTGCGTCTGCCCTGTGCGCTCATCATTGGTGGTGAAACGGTGGTGAAGGTGACCGGAAACGGCATGGGAGGAAGGAATCAGGAGATCGCGCTGCAGGCGGCAAAAGAAATCCGCGGAATGGATCACGTGGTACTTTTTTCTCTGGCATCGGACGGAACGGACGGTCCTACAGATGCGGCGGGTGGGATCGTGGACGGAACCACTGTATTGAAGCTGGAGGCGCTGGGGATGGATATTGACAGCTGTCTGGCTGACAACGATGCTTACCATGCGCTGCAGGCGGTGGACAGTCTGATCATGACCGGTCCCACAGGAACGAATGTCAATGACGTCACCGTCATGCTGATTCATGACCGGTTTGCATAGGCAGGATTATCTGTAAAACTGCGGGCATATCAGATTTGCGGATAAGGTGTAAAAGATATTGCCTGCCAGGCAGCATAAGTGGTAATATGAATTTGCAGATCATGTCAAAACAGGCAAAAGCCCGTTTATGAGCTTCGCTTAGCGGGCTAAAAAAGCTTGAAGCAGCTTCTTGTACAAAGGCGGTCATGATCGCAAAATATTACAAAGGGGGAATTAAGTATGCAGTACAGAATCATCGGCGACACAATGCCGGCAGTGGAGGTGCTCTTTGACGCACCGGGCGAATCCATGTACACACAATCAGGCGGCATGGCGTGGATGTCAGACGGAATCGCTATGGATTCCAATATGAGGGGCGGCCTGGGCAAGAGTATCGGCAGAATGTTTTCTGGAGAATCTTTGTTCATGGCAACCTATAAGGCGGAACGCGCGGGCAGTATGGTGGCATTCGCATCCACGGTTGCCGGAGAAGTGCTTCCGGTCGATGTGGGAGCAAACGGCGGTATGATCTGCCAGAAAGGCGCCTTCCTCTGCGCTCAGGAGAGCGTGAACCTGAGTGTGGCATTTACCAGGAAATTCTCTGCCGGACTGTTTGGAGGGGAGGGATTCATCCTGCAGGATATCAGTGGATCGGGAATGGTATTCCTGGAGATCGACGGTAACAGAGTGGAGAAGAATCTGGCGCCCGGCGAAGTTCTCAAGGTAGACACGGGAAATGTGGTGGCCTTTGAGAGGTCTGTGAATTATGAGATAGAGACCGTGAAGGGCTTAAAGAATATCTTCATGGGCGGCGAAGGTCTGTTCCTGACGAAGCTGACGGGACCTGGCAGGGTGATTCTGCAGACGCAGAACTTCAATGAGTTTGCCGGACGGATCATTCGGATGGTGCCGTCGAGATAATATTAGGTATTTCCGATATGGCCTGGCCAGCCGTATGGCATTGCTGCCTGAATTGTCCCGGCTCATATGACATGCCTGTCAGTCATGAGCAGACAGCAGTAGAAAGGAATATGGCAATACCGGATGGGAAGAATCCGCAGAATGGAGCAATCTGTTCTGCGGATTTTTTAGATGTTACGGGTAATATTTTTCTCCGCAAAGGTAGTTTTTTTGCAAATTGACGCCGCTTCCGCCGGCTGTTACGCTGAATGTAGAAAAGACAGCAGGCAGTATGGCCCTGCCGTAACAGTAAACAGCGGAACGAGAATCCGCGGGAAGGAGAATGAACGATATGTATGAAAAGAATATTGAGGTTTTGCAGGATGCGGTGAAAAGCCGCAGTGTGATACGGCATGTGTCCAGGCATAGGAACCCGGACGGAAGCATGGATGTGGAGGGCAACCTGACGCTCTGGAATCAGGGGATGGAGCCCTTTGAAAAGATGCAGCTTTGGGAGAAGGGCATGACGCCGGGATATGACGCGTCTGTCACATTGCAGCCGGAACCGTATCTTGTGTTTATTCCGGCGCCGGTATGGTCAGAGGTAAAGAGCACGATCCTGATCGCTCACGGCGGCGGCTTCCTGACCCGTACCGGGTGTGAGGGAGTAAATGCGGCGTGGTATTTTCACCAAAAGGGGTATCCGACGGCGATTCTGTGCTATCGGCTGCAGCCTTACAGCAGGCTGGATGCCATGGCGGATATGCAGCGGGCCGTCCGCATGATCCGTGCCCATAAAGAAGAACTGGAAGTAGACAACAGAGTCTTTGTGATGGGTTTTTCTGCCGGAGCAATGCTCTGTGCCAACTGCGGGACACATTTTGACGAAGGCAGGCCGGAGCATGAAGATGTGGTGGAGCATTATCCGGACAGACCGGATGCGGTGGTCATGGGATACGGTGCTTTCAGTAAGGTAATGATACCCCGTATGTTCCTGGAGGAACCGGAATACGGGATTTGGGGAAGAACGCTTGCCGAGAAAATCTACCTGGCGCCGGAGAAAAATCTGTCGGTGGAGACACCGCCCTTCTTTATCTGGCAGACGCTCAGCGATGACGGCCGCCATGGACTGAACCTTGCCAGAGAACTCAGCGATATGGAGATTCATTACGAACTGCATATTTTCGATGAAGGCCTGCACGGGATTGCCATGGCGGACGGCGAGAATGACCTGTCCATGGATCTGCCGCATGTGCAGCACTGGGGCGAGTTATGTGATGAGTGGTTAAGACAGAAGCTTTCTTGATAAGAATAAATCTGTTTGCTGCTTAAAACTGCTTCATGATCGCACGGTAATCAGAGGGCGTCATTTTCAGGTTGCTCACGAAGACCTGATGGAAATATTTGGGTGTGGTGTAGCCTACCTTCTCAGAGATATCGGCAATCTTGTAGGAGGTATTTGCCAGCAGGTCTTTGGCGGCGGCCAGGCGGCGCTCTGTGATGAGCTGTGCGAATCCCATATGGAGTTCCTTGTTCAGAAGCCGTGAGATATAGGACGGGTTCCTGCCGATATGGTCAGCTACGTCACTTAACCCGATCTGGCGGGGATAATTTTTGTTCACATAGTCGATAATACTGTTAACCAGCTGATTGCTGTGCCGGCTGGAAATGCTGGACAGCTCCTGTATAATATTGGCCACGCAGTTGTGGAAGATCGTCCGGCTCTGCTCACTGCAAGGATCCGCCATACAGCGGCCTGTGATAGGGTGAATGAGATAACCGATATCACCGGGGTTGGTCAGGGAGTTTCCAAGCTGGCAGTGCAGATTCAGTTCTACAAGCTGCAGCGCGTCTCTTTGTATGGACGGGTCTTCTTTTTCGATCAGCTGCAGGAAGCTGTCTGCCATCTGCCCGGCGATTTCCGTGTCCCTGGCACGGATTGCATTGATCAGCAGGGTGATGCATTCGTTGATTTCCAGGAGATTCGTGTTGTAGTCATCGATGTCATCGAAGAAGATGATATTATCGTTTTCCGGTGTGAAATAGGCTTTGTCAAAGGAGAAGCACTGCATGATCTGCTTGTTCAGCCGGGGGATCTGCTGAATGGAATCGGCCGGCTGGCTGACACTGACCGTGATGGATGATAAGAGGTTATCTCTGGCGTAGATATTCATGGATTCTGCAAAGTCCGGAATAGGATCCATGCTGTGCGAAGAGACGGCGGCGGCTTCCAGCGGATACAGGACATATACGATATTTCCGATATAACAGGAAGTCAGATTCCTGTATTCCTGATTGATGAACAGAGAAAGAGAATAGGCAATATAATATTCCTGATTCTGCAGCAGCTTGTCATTGTTCATATCACAGCGGATCCCGATCATGCAGAACCGGCTGAATTTCAGACCGAGAGATACGGACTGTTTCAGCAGATCCGTGGAGAAACCGGAGAGCGGGTTGATCAGCAGGTTTTCCAGAAACTGCTTTTTTAAAAGGGCATGATTCTCTTTGTAAAACTGTGACAGAGTGTCTGCCAGCTTTCGGGTGCGTGCATCCGTCTCCCAGGAGGATACTGCCTTCTTCAGACAGGGCAGCAGCGCTTCTTGGGTAATCGGTTTTAAAAGATAATCGAAGGCCTGATACCGGACAGCAGACTGGGCATAGCTGAAATCCGGGTAACCGGTAATAAATATGACAATTGTGTCAATCGTTTGGTTTTCATATATTTTTTTCAAAAGGCCGATGCCGCTCTCGCAGGGCATCTGGATGTCACAGAGCATGATCTGGGGCGTTTCTTTTTGCAGAAGTTCATAGGCATCCATCGCATTATCCGCTGTGAAAATCGTAAAATCCGAATATTCCGAGTGCAGGATCATATCTTTCAGGCTGTTTAAAATGATCGGCTCGTCATCAACAATCAATATCTTCATGGTCAGAAGCTCCTTTCCGGTATAAAATCTTAGAATTCTTTTTGTCCAGTTCTTCTCTGGTGCAGCATGGGATCCGGACGGTCACACAGGCGCCGGCTGACGGGTTGTTTAACAGGATAAGCCCATAGCGTTCTCCGAAGTACAGTTTCAGACGTTTGTCGATATTGTACAGGCCGTAAGAATTCTGAGGACGGTCTTTTCCATGGGCGGAGAAATCGCTGATAAATTCCGGTGTAAATCCCGGACCGTTATCCTTAACGGACAGAAGCAGTACATCCTCTTCCACCCTGGCAAATACACCGATGATCCCTTTCCGGTTCACTGTGGAAGTTCCATGGAGCACCGCATTCTCGATCAGAGGCTGCAGAACAAGCTTGGGGATGATAAACTTCTGAAGCTCAGCCGGAATGTCGATCAGGAACTGAAGCTTGTTTTCAAAGCGGAGTTGCTGGATGAAAGTGTACTGCCGGATATAGGAGAGATCTTTTTCCAGGGTGCAGAAAGGTTTTCCTTTCAGGGACATCCGCTCGATGTCTGCCAGTGCCGCGATGGCCTTCTGGCAGTCCTGCGTTCTCCCCAGGCCGATCAGTCCGGAGATGCAGTTTAATGTATTATACAGAAAATGCGGATTGATCTGTGCCTGCAGATTCTCGATCTGTGCGTCCTTGGTGAGCAGCTTCTGCTGGTGGATGTTGTCGGAGAGCTTATGGATTCTTGACAACATACGGTTGTATACCCTGGACAGCGTGACGAATTCGTCGGAAGTATCCATATGGATATAGGCTTCTTCATCGATGATGGAAGTGCTGTCCAGCTTCCGGATGAAGAACTGGAATTCCTGTGCGATCCGTGATGAGACATAGTAGACGGATGCAAAAATGGCCGCGATGGAGATAGACGCAATCACAAACTGAAAGAGCAGCGCCGTACAGGCAGGATCATAGATCAGTGTTTCATTGGAGACAAGAAGCAGTTCCAGTTGATCCGTATAGAGTTCTTTTCCTTCTGATTTAAAACGCTGTCCCTGAAAGGAACCCTGTGACCCGGAGGCGAGAAGCTGCAGATCTTCTTCCTGAAGGTCCGTCAGATTCAGCAGTATGTCATGATTCTCGTCTGTGATGGCAAAGGAATAACAATCATCGCCAAAGGACAGAAGCTGCTTAAAGCGTTCGGATTTCAATTCACCGATCAAGGTACCCAGATAGATTTTACCGATGGTCTCGGCATCGCCGGTCCAGAGGTATACTTCCCTGGAAAGAAGGAGAACATCGGGCTGTTTGTCGTAGGCGCACAGATACACAAGGCCATGCCTGGCATGTACTTCCGGCTTGATATGTTCCAGCATGGACAGGACAGAACCGTATACAGCGGGATCCGTAATCCTGCCCTGAGAGGACAGAACGCTGCCGTCTGCCGTTACAAGATACAGATTGCTCAGGAAAGTACTGTGAAAGGAAGGATAATAGAAAATATCATTCATGAAATCTGTGTTCTCCAAGGGTGTCTGGCTCAGTGCGTTCTGGGTGTCGCTTCTGTAGAGGAAGATACTGGAGTCCTGGACAAACTGCTTCAGGTTCTCATCCAGCACGGTGGAGGCGGTGGTCAATAGAGTCATTTTCTGTCTGTCCGCAGAGGTGGACAGTGAACGCCAGTAAAAGGCGCCTACACACAGCAGGATCAAAAGATAACTGCCGGTCAGAAACGGCAGGATCGTGACAGAATATTTGTATTTGATGCTGTATTTGTTGGAAAATAAACGAAGCATTTCGTTCCCTCCTGTTCCTTATCTTCTGAATATTTTTAACATTAGCACACATAAAATGCGTAAACAAGAAGATAATCTTCGATGTAATATAATTGGTATCTGATGTCATATTTACGGAATCGAAAACAAAAGTTTCTCCTGTTAAAATTATAGTGAACGACATAACAAACAAAACCAAAACAATCAGGGAGGTAAACGTATGAAGAGAAAAATCGTATCCATGCTGTTAGTTACGGCGCTTACTGTAAGTACTCTTGCCGGATGCGGCGGAAATGATGCAGCCGGGGACAGCGGCAGCGACGCGTCTGGCACTCCCGCCGAGAGCGGGACAGCGGCTGACGGCAGCGGGACGGCAGTAGAAGACACAGCAGAAGCGGCAGATACCGCGGAGAAGACGGATTCAGGACAGGCGTCAGGCGGAGAGTACGGAGACTATGTCTTCCAGGAGCTGGAGGACGCGGAGATCACCTACTATAATTTCTCCATCAAGGGCAAGGAACTGTATGAGCAGGAGATCGCCGCATATAATGAGATCCATCCTAACATCAAGATCAATCTCAACCTGGTGGGCGGCGGAACGGATTGGCGCGCTACTCTGAAGGCTCAGATTTCAAGCGGTGAGGCACCGGATATCATTATGGTGGAAGGCAGTAAGGATTTCGATACTTTCGGTGATATGCTGGAGGATCTGAGTGATCAGCCCGTAGTGGAGCATATCTATCCGAACGTGATTGAAGACTGTAAGATCGACGGCAAGGTGATCGGTATTCCCGGAGGAGTAGTCTGCTATGGAATGCTCTATAATAAGGCGATTTTTGAGGCTTGCGGAATCGACGGCTCTACGTTGAATACTTATGAGGCTATCGATTCTGCCTTTGCAACGGTCAAAGCGGCGATTGAGAGCGGGGAGCTGGCAGATCAGTTCCCGAATCTGGAAGGCGTGGTTTCCCTGCCGGGAGCAGAGAAATGGGTGATCGGACAGCACGCAGGCAATGCGGCTATGGCGATGGAACTGAAAAGCGCCAACGAGGCCTTCAAGGCACAGACATTTGATTTTACCTATGGGGACCAGATGAAGGATTATATCGATCTGATGGTAAAGTATACGCCGGAAGCGGATAATCCGGCTACACTGGTAGCGGTGGATTATGACAGCGCCATGGGCGGTTCCTTCTGCATTGAGAAGACGGCAGTGATCCAGATGGGACAGTGGGTGCAGCCGGTGATCAGTGAGATTGATCCCGAACTTCTTGATAAGATCGGCGTGCTTCCTATTCCGATGAAAGGTGTTGACGAAGACAATATCTGCTACGGCATCGCATCCTATATGATCGTGAATAAGAATTCCTCTGATGCCAATAAAGCGGCAGCGAAAGATTTCATCAACTGGTTATATATGTCAGATGAAGGAAAAGAAATGGTGACGTCCAATATCAGTGTTCCTATGGATAATTTCGACGGTTTCCCCTCTGCTAACGTGATCAGTCAGGAATGCGAGGCTTATGCAAAGGCCGGGAACACGACAACGCTGGTATTCAGTTCTACACCGGACGGATGGCTTGATCTGCTGGGAGCCGGCGTGCAGAGTTATATCTCAGGCGATAAAGAGTGGAGTGAAGTGGCAGAAGAGGCCAGGACGAACTGGTCCGAGCTCAGACAGAAATAAGAAGATTTAAGGCAGCAGTTCAGACGGGCCTGTGCAGTTACTGCGCAGGCCAAGCCTAAGAGCAGCTGCCTGTCTCTATAGGAGAGGAGAGAAAATATGCGCAAATCAAAAGGAGTTTTCTGGCTGTTCCTTGCCCCGTGCCTGCTCACGTTCCTGCTGGCCGTGGTCATTCCGATGCTGACCGGTATTTATTATTCTTTTACCGATTGGGACGGTGTGCACAGCAATTGCGATTTCGTGGGATTACGCAATTACATAAAGGTTTTTCAGGATTCCTATTTCAGGAATTCCTTTGTCTTTACGATACTGTTTGTGATTGTCTCTGTGTGCACCGTCAACATTCTGGCTTTCGGACTGGCGCTTTTAGTTACACAGAAGATTGCGGGCAGTAATCTGTTCCGAAGCATTTATTTCATGCCAAACCTGGTGGGCGGCGTTCTGGTTGGATTTGCCTGGCAGTTTATCGTACGCGATGTGTTCGACAGTATCGGCCAGATGCTGCATATGGACTTTCTGCGAGGATGGCTTTCCACACAGATGACAGGCTTCTGGGCTATGGTGATCGTGGTGACATGGCAGATGAGCGGTTATATGATGCTTGTTTATATCGCACAGATACAGAACATTCCGGATAATCTGCTGGAAGCGGCAGCCATCGACGGAGCCAGTGGGTTTCAACAGTTTCTTAAGGTGAAACTGCCGCTGATGATGCCTGCATTCACCATAGGCCTTTTCCTGACTATGACGAATTGCTTCAAGCTGTACGATCAGAACCTGACATTGACGAACGGCGGACCCTCCAAATCGACGGAGATGCTTACCATGAATATCTATAATACGGCATTCGTCACCAATCAGTACGGCCAGGCGCAGGCTAAGGGCATTATTTTTCTGATCGTGGTGGCACTGATTACTGTAAGCCAGCTGCTTACGACCAAGAAGCGGGAGGTGGAAATGTAATGAAAAAAAATCAAATTATTAAAAAAAGCATCCTGTTTGCCGTGTGCATACTATTGGCATTTGTGTTCGTTTTTCCGATAATTATACTGCTTTTAAATTCTTTCAAAAGCCTGAAAGAAATCTATATGAGTGTACTGTCACTTCCCGATGCCTTAAATTTCGACAATTACAAACAGGCTTTCTCAGAGCTGGATTATTTCCGGTCCATCAGGAATTCCCTGACGGTTACCATCACCGTTACTGCGGCCAATGTCCTGTGCTGTTCCATGGCGGCCTGGGTGCTGGTGCGCTATAAGACCAGGACGAGCACTATCATCTTCACAGCCTTTTCTGTTGCCATTCTGGTGCCCTTCCAGTGTGTTATGCTGCCGCTGTTGTCCCTGATGGGTAAGCTGCATCTGATCAGTATGCCGGGCCTGATGCTTGTGAACCTGGGATTCGGAAGCTCCATGTCGATTATCCTCTTTCATGGATTTATCAAAAATGTGCCTGCGGAACTGGAGGAGGCCGCGGCAATCGACGGCGCCGGCCAGATCAGGGTATTCTTCACCATAGTGATGCCGCTGATCCGGGGAATCAGCGCTACGGTGGCGATTCTGTGTGTCATGAGCCTCTGGAATGACTATCTTCTCCCGTCGCTGACAATCAACAAGAAGGGGCTGCAGACACTGCCGCTTAAGACATTTCTCTTCTTCGGGGCTTATACCAAGAAGTGGAATCTGGGATCGGCGGCTCTGGTCATGGCGATCGTGCCGGTAGTGATCTTCTATGTGTGCTGCCAGAAGTATATTGTCAAGGGAGTTACGGAAGGGGCAGTGAAAGGGTAGGGATGGCTTAGGTCCGCGAGGCTTTTTGTGTGCATCATGTTACTATTACCGCCGGTTCGGTTACTATTCACGGCCCAATGTCATTAAGTTAAGTATATACACAGCGTCTGATATGATAGGATTCTCCTGAGGGCCATTGGAAAACGCCGGTACTTAATGAGGTTTTTCACGAATTTAGTACCGCTGCGTTTGGAACTGAGCGAAAGCGCGTCCTTAGGAGATTCCTATCATGTCAGGCGCGTCCGGCTTAACTTAACGACATTGGCCGTGAATAGTAACCCGGTCCGTTGCCACCGGATTTTAACTTCTGCCAGGCCTTGCAATCGCCATAAGGAAATAGTATACTGAAACAAAAGAAACGATATAATGTTTCGGGAAATCCTTAAATATGAGCATGCTGAAGACATTCTTCGAGATTGGTTGTAAGAAAGAGTTATTTGCAGGATTGAAGATTTCAGAGGAAGCGGAGTTGTGCCAGAAATATATGGGCCAGTTTCCTGTCATATCCATTTCTCTTAAGGGAGTAAACGGTAATGATTATTCTGCGGCCCGTTCTATGCTGTGTTCTGTAATCGGGGCGGAGGCCATGCGGTTTCAGTTCCTGTCGGAAAGTGAAAGACTGACGGATAAAGAAAAGAAACAGTACAATCAGCTGACGATGATAGATGAATCCAATCAGGAAAGTTTTCTGATGCCGGATGCGGTTTTGAAAGATAGTTTAAAAACATTATCCAATCTTCTGCACAGGCATTACGGGAAGAAAGTGATACTGCTGATTGATGAATATGATGTGCCTCTTTCCAAGGCAAACGGCAAAGGTTATTACGACCAGATGGTTCTTCTGATAAGGGGACTTTTTGAACAGGCGCTTAAAACAAATGATAATCTTTATTTTGCCGTAATGACGGGCTGCCTTCGGGTGGCAAAGGAAAGTATTTTTATAGGACTTAACAATCTTAAAGTACTGTCGGTCACGAGCGTAAGGTTTGATGAATATTTCGGCTTTACCGACGAGGAAGTTAAAACAATGCTTGCTTGTTATGGTCTTACGAATTATTATGATACGGTGAAAGAATGGTATGACGGTTACCGATTCGGGAATGTGGATGTGTATTGTCCGTGGGATGTGATCAATTATATCGATGAACTCAGAGAGGATCAGACACTTGCACCGAAGAATTACTGGTCGGATACGAGCAGTAATGATGTGGTACGGCATTTTATTGAAAAGGTAGGGCAGGGGCTGGCCAAACGTGAGATTGAATCCTTGATTGCGGGAGAATCAGTAGAGAAAGAGATTCATCAGGAACTGACTTATGATCAGCTGTATGATTCTGCCGATAATATATGGAGTCTTTTATTTACAACAGGGTATCTTACACAGCGCGGCAAGCCGGAGGGAGATTTGTTCCGGCTGGCTATTCCTAATATGGAGATCCGGAAGATATTTACAGGGATGCTGTGAGCGGATTTCTTGTAACTTCTGTTGAAAACTATTTACATAAACTTGACGCAGAAGAACTGCCGCCTCACCGGATCACAGGCGGCAGTTTTATCATGAATTGCACAATGGAAAGCGGGGTAAATACAATGATCACCATCTACTACATTGAGGATGACGAAAATATCTCCCATATGGTCAGAGAATTTCTGGGCCGGCATGGTTACAGCGTCTCGGTCTTTTCAACGATTGCGGATGCGAAGCAGGCTCTTTATAAGACACTTCCTGCGCTGGCTCTGATAGACTGGAATATGCCGGATGGCAGCGGAAGCACATTCTGTCAATGGATCCGCTCGAACTGGAAGGAATTGCCGGTTATTTTTATCACCGTCCGCGGCGACTCTGTCGATATCGTTTCCGGTTTTCAG
Source organism: Clostridia bacterium (assembly GCA_910575245.1). Lineage (GTDB taxonomy): Bacteria > Bacillota > Clostridia > Lachnospirales > Lachnospiraceae > UBA3282. Next base: position 35,842 of record CAJTEN010000031.1, read on the forward strand.
ACCGGTGCGGATGATTATGTGGTCAAACCCTTTGAACTGGAGGTGCTTCTTTCCCGGATCCAGGCACTGCTTAGAAGAAGCGGGAATGTATCGGCCAGATATTTGTCCTGCGGCAGCATTTCGCTGGATAAGGAGAAAAGGCGGGTATGCTGCGGCAGGGAAGAAATCGCCCTCAGCCCGGCAGAATATCAGCTGCTGCTCTGTATGATGGAAAACAAAGGCAGAATCGTCACGCGGCAGTCCCTGTTAGAGGGAGTCTGGGATATTCATGGCAGCTTCGTCAATGATAATACGCTGACAGTCACTATGAAGCGCCTGCGGGAAAAGCTGCACCAGCCGACATGCCTGAAGACGGTCAGAAGTGTGGGCTACTGTATGGAGGATGTATCATAAGCTTCCGGCTGCCACGCCTGATTGTATCGACGATGCTGCCGACATCGCCGGGAATCCACCCAAACTGCCACAAGGAGGGTATACACAATTATGATTGAAAGAAAAAACACTGCCATTATGGCAGGCTTTGTGCTTGCTGTCAGTCTGCTATCCACTGCCCTTACCGCTTTTTTTTTATCAAAATATGACAGCCATAAGCATACCCAGGTGCTGGGACAAATCTGTCAGGGAATCGTTGACAATCTGGACCATGCACCGGAAGCGGAGCAGGCAGTTCTGACAGCGCTGAATGAATACACATACAGACCGGCAGGAGCGGAACAGGAAAATATCCTGCAGGACTATGGTTATCACCGGACCGATTTTCTGAGACATGGGAGTGGAAATGTGGGTCTTTTTATATTGGCAGGATTTTTGGCGGGAGGGTTGTTGTTTCTTGGTACGTTTTTGTTTTGGAACAGCAGGGAAAGAAGCCGCATCAAGGCCTTGACGGATTATCTTGAAAAGGTGAATGCCGGCGGCAACGGCGTCCTTTTCCGGACAGGGGAGGATGAGTTCTCCAAACTGCAGGACGAAATCTACAAGACTGTCACCGAGCTGTATCAGACGAGGGATGCGGCAGTTGAAGCCAGGAACCGTTTCGCGGAGAATCTTTATAATATTGCCCATCAAATCAAAACGCCGGTTACTTCCATATCATTATCCGTGCAGATGATGGGCAGAGATTTCTTTATGAATACTAAAGCTTTAAAATATGCAGAACAGATCATGCGGCAGACCGCCCACCTGACGTATCTGGAAGAAGCCCTTCTTCTGCTGTCCCGCATCGATGCAGGCACATTAACTTTACAGAAAAGGGAGACCGACGTGTTCACGCTTCTTGTCTTGTCGGCCGATAATCTGCAGGAGCTCTTTCAGAAGTCAGGTATCACAGTCGATATACCGGAAGCAGGAGAAATGACGATCTGCGTAGATATGGACTGGACGATGGAAGCGGTCATGAATCTTTTGAAGAATTGTATGGAGCATACGCCTTTTGGCGGAGTTGTTCACTGTTCCTGTGAGCAGAATCCCCTGTATACACAGATCCGCATCTGGGACACGGGCACTGGATTTGCCGTCGAGGACATTCCGCATCTTTTCGAACGTTTTTACCGGGGAAAGGATGCGGTAAGCGGCGGGATCGGCATAGGACTGGCGCTCTCTAAGACGATCATCGAACGCCAGAACGGGACGGTCACGGCCCGCAATCTTCCTGAAGGCGGGGCATGCTTCGAGATTCGGTTTTACTGTCACTGAGTTGTCACTTTTGGGTTTCATAATAGAACATGTTACAATTCATTGACAGGAGGGAATTTAAATTGGAAATTTTAAAATGTGAAGGAGTCGGAAAGACTTACGGCGGAGGCGGCAGTCAGGTCGCAGCCCTGAAGAAGATTGATCTGTCTGTGGAAAAGGGGGAATTCGTGGCAATCGTTGGGGCATCCGGTTCGGGAAAGTCAACACTGCTGCATATACTTGGCAGCGTTGATAAGCCCACAGAGGGGCGGGTGACCATCGATGGGACGGATCTTGCGTCCCTGAATGCGAAACAGGCGGCAATTTTCAGGCGCAGGAAGGTGGGGATGATCTATCAGTTTTATAACCTGATTCCTACGCTCACCATCCGGAAGAATATCCTGATGCCGCTTTTGCTGGATAAGAAGAAACCGAATCAGGAATACTTTGAACAGATCGTGCAGTCGCTGGGAATCGGAGACAAGCTGGAAGCGCTTCCTGGCCAGCTGTCGGGCGGCCAGCAGCAGCGGGCAGCTATTGCCCGGTCTCTGATCTACCGTCCGGCCCTGCTGCTGGCGGACGAGCCTACGGGCAATCTGGATCAGAAAAATTCCAGAGAGATTGTCGATATGCTGAAGCTTTCCAACCGCAATTTGGTGCAGACCATTGTGCTGATCACCCATGACGAGAAGATCGCTTTGGAGGCGGACCGGATCGTAACCATAGAAGACGGGCGCATCCTGAGTGATGAGAAACGGAGGTGAGACAGATGTGGAAGGATTATTCAGCAAGCTATATCAAAAATAACCGGGCATCCGGCGTATCCGTTATGACGGCGGCCTTTATTTCCGCGCTGCTCCTGTCTTTGCTTTGCAGCTTATTTTATAATGTATGGATCTATGAAGTGGAGTATACCAAGGTGGAGGAAGGCGACTGGCAGGGGCGCATTACGGGAGAGTTAAGCGCAGAGGACCTGCAGCTTATGGAAATGCATGCCAATGTGGAGCGGGCAGTCATTAATGAAGAACTGTCTGAGGGAAAGAGTATCGTGGCGGATATTTATTTCAAAAACATGAGACGGATTTTTCAGGATCTGCCCCAGATTGCCGAATCGGTGGGAATTCCGGAGCAGTTTGTCTCCTACCACTATGCGCTGTTGAATCTGTATCTGATCCGGGATGCAAAGGACACGGCGCTGCGCTGGGTTTTCCCGTTCTCATTGTTGGTCGTGGCAGCAGCCTGCCTGTCGTTAGTCATGGTCATTCATAATGCATTCGCGGTGTCAATGAATGCCCGCATCCATCAGTTCGGGATTCTTTCCAGTATCGGAGCCACACCGGGACAGATTCGTACCTGTCTGCTGCAGGAGACCATTGTGTTGTGTGCGGCGCCGGTTGCGGCAGGCAGCCTGCTTGGAATCCTGCTCAGTATGGGAATGTATACGGCTATCAATGTGTATATGTCAGGTGTGAACAGGAGACTGGTATTGCCGTTTCGCTATCATCCGCTGCTCTTGGTAATATCGCTTCTGGCGGCGGCCTTTACGGTGGGGCTTTCCGCATGGATTCCGGCGGTTAAGCTCAGTAAGCTGACGCCCTTGGAAGCCATCAGAAATACCGGTGAACTGCAGCTGAAGAAGAAGAAGAAGTCCCGCATGCTGGCTGCTTTGTTCGGAATAGAAGGAGAACTGGCCGGAAATGCACTGAAAGCGCAGAGAAAGGCCATGCGCACCGCCACGCTGTCTCTGGTTTTTTCCTTCCTTGCTTTTTCATTTATGATGTGCTTTTTTACGATTGTGATCATCAGCCAGAGAGAAACCTATTTCTTCAAATATCAGGACGCATGGGACGTGATGGTGACGGTAAAAGATACGGACATTGATTCTTTCGAAAAGGCGGAAGCCCTGCAGCAGGTGGACGGTGTGAAAAGCAGCGTGGTTTATCAGAAAGCATCGGCCAAAAGAACCGTTTCCGAAGAGGAAATCAGTGAGGAGATGCGGGCAGCCGGAGGGTTCGCGCATGCTTCGGAGCAATACGTATCCGCCACACCCGGCGGATGGCAGGTTAATGCGCCGCTGGTTATTATGGATGATGCCGGTTTTTTGGAATATTGTGAGCAGATTGGGGCAGAATCGAGGTTGGATGGTGCGGTGATTCTGAACCGGACCAGAGATGCGGCGGATCCGAATTTCCGGGAGAGACGTATCCTGCCTTATCTGACAGGAGACAGCCGGACAACGATTCTTGGGCAGGCCGGACAGGATGGAACCGCGGCAGGAGCTTCCGTACAAATTCCGGTAACCGCCTATACGCTGGAGACGCCTGTTCTGCGGGAAGAATACGGGACGCTGGATTTCTATGAGTTGGTTCATTTTATCCCGGTCTCTCTCTGGCATGAGATCAAAGGGCAGATCGGAGGAGCCGAAGAGGACATTTATATCCGGATTCTGGGAGAAGACGGGGTGACGGAGGACAGACTGCATGAAATAGAAGAAGCGGTTTCAGAAATCCTGGGACGGATGTGTGAGGCGGAAACAGAAAATCGTCTGCAGGCAGTGCGCGACAATGACAAGATGTTCGACGGAATGAAGGCAGTCCTCAGTGTATTCTGCATCCTGCTGGCAACTATCGGTATCGGCAATGTGTTTTCCAACACATTCGGTTACGTGCGCCAGAGGAAAAGAGAATTTGCCCGCTATATGTCGGTAGGATTGACTCCCGGCGGCATGCAGAAAATATTCTTTGTGGAAGCCCTTGTGGTTGCGGGACGTCCGGTACTGATCGCCCTGCCGGTAAATGTGGTGGCGGTGGTTCTTTTCATCAAGGCAAGCTATCTGGAGCCGATGCTCTTTGTACGGGAGACGCCGTTTCTGCCGATTCTTGTGTTTATTCTGGCTATTTTCGGTTTCGTGGCGCTGGCTTATTATCTGGGTGCGAAGAAGGTTCTGGGAAGCAGCCTGACGGATGCGCTGCGGGATGATACGGTGCTGTAAGAATCGGACTGTAAATGAGCGTAATTCCCGATCGGAAGGGTTTAACCAAACATTTGTATGGCATTTTTCTGTAATACTTTTGGTAAGTGGAAGAATTTTTTTCTATAACTGATAAAAAATATAAGGGTACAGTCAGTTTTCGGAAGTGACTGTGCCCTTGTGTTATTTTATCAAATGGATATGAATTACATGAAGTTAATCGTAGTGTGCGTCGGCAGATTTAGTCCACAAAAATGATTTCTCCCCTAAAGTCTTGCCGGAATCATCCGATAAACTTAGTGAAAGCAATTAACTTGAAAGGAGGAATATCCTATGCGTATAGAGGCTTATACACAGGTACAACAGTTATATAATACGAATAAACCTGCTAAGGTACAGGGTAAGACACATGCATCTGCTGCAGACCGGATTCAGATCTCCAGTATCGGTAAGGATATTCAGATTGCTAAGAGCGCAGTGGCAGCAGCGCCGGATATCAGAGAAGAAGTGGTAGCGCCGATCAGGTCGGCTGTTTCGGATGGAACCTATCAGGTGAGTGCGGCAAGTTTTGCAGAGAAGCTTATGCAGAGATATGAAGAAATCGAAGGTCTGTAGACGCAGTGAAGGAGAGGTCTTAACGTGGCGAGTTTAATGGAAGTCTTGATTGATGTTTTAGAGCAGGAAAATCAGGAATATGAGAAGCTGTTAAGCCTGTCCATGAGGAAAACTTCCGTTATTGTGTCTGAGAATCTGGAAGAATTAACGAAGATCACGGATGAGGAGCAATTCATAGTAAGCAGGATTAATAATCTGGATAATCAGAGAAATGAAGCTGTTAATGATATTGCGAGCGTACTTAACAAGGATGTTGACAAACTTAAAATTGTAGATTTGATCAGAATGTTGTCGGCGAGGCCGGAAGAACAGGAGAAGCTTGCGATTGTGTTCGATAAGCTGCGGGAGAACGTGCGCGGTGTGAAGAGAGCGAATGAGCAGAATCGTGAATTGATCAAGGATGCACTGGAGCTGGTCCAGTTTAACATGAATGTTCTTCAGTCGATGAATAAGGCTCCGGAGTCTGCGAACTATAACAGGGGCGCTTACAATACCGGCGATATGATCGGAACAAGTCATATGACTTTTGATGCAAAACAATAATTGTTAAGGACGGTGAAATTATGTCATTAATGGGAAGCTTTTGGACGGGCGTATCAGGATTACAAACTTCAAATAACGCGCTGAATACCACAGCGCATAACATGTCAAATCTGGACACCGAAGGTTATACAAGACAGCAGGTGGCCCAGGGAACCAGACCTTATGTGACGATTTCCAAAGGGTCACCGAACTGGAAGCAGCTCGGTCTTGGTGTCAATTATTCCCTTACAAGACAGGAAAGAGATTATTTTTTGGATCTTAACTATCGTCGCGAGTCGGGGCGGAGTGCTTTTTATGATGTCTCGGTAGCTACGTTGGAAGAGATAGAGTATATATTGGGCGAATCCAATGAGGGGCATGAGTTTTCGGAGTCCCTCACGAATTTCTGGACGTCGATACAGGAGTTGGGCAAGGATCCCACCAGTTCGGTGAATCAGAATCTGTTCGTGACCCGCGCTTATGAGTTTGTGAACAGAGCGTCGGCTGTGTATACCAGCCTTTGCCAGTATCAGGATAATCTGAACAGGAATATTGTCAAGGAAGTAAATAATATCAATAAATATGCACAGGAAATTGAGGAGCTCAACAGAAGGATTGTGTCCATTGAGGCAGGGCCGGAGCGGGCTAACGATCTGCGTGACCGCAGGAATCTTCTGCTGGATAAGCTGGCTCGGCTGGGAAACATTACTTATCGGGAAAATGAGGCCGGTTATGTAAGCGTCAGATTCGAGGACGTGGATCTGGTGCAGGGCGGCTTGGTCAATGAGATGAAATTATATACAGATCCTGAGACGGGTTTCTATACACCCTACTGGAGGATGCTGGCCAAGGGAAGTTATGACGAGAAGGGGAATTACGTCGTTACGGAGAAAGACATCGAAGGCGCGAAAGTATTTGATTTGAGCAGAGAGATATCCTCTGATCTGAATACAGATATCGGTTCCCTGAAGAGTATGCTCTTAGCAAGAGGCGATCACAGGGCAACTTATAAAGAAATACAGGATTATCCGCCGGATGCGGATCCTTCTGATCCGAGTCAGAAGGTAGAAGGCTGGTATAATAACAATATTTCCCAGTCCATCGTTATGAATATACAGGCTGAGTTCGATCAGCTGATCCACCACATAGTGACGAAGATCAACGACATTCTCAGAGAAACTGCTGATGAGGCGAAAGAAGCGGGCGATACGGAGTATCTGAGGGATGAGAACGGAGATCCGTATCAGATGTTCGTTAAGTCGGTCGAAGGGGATGACTGGACGGTATCCAATATCATGGTCAACAGTGTGCTGCGCCAGAATCCTTCCTTGCTGGAATTCCGAAAGGAAGAACATTCGGAAGATATTCCGGCGATCGAGAAGCTGAAGAAGGCTTTCGAGGAGAAGATCTACACGTTGAATCCCAATGTGGAGACACCGCTCAGTTTTTCGGATTATTACAAGAACCTTGTGGCGCAGGTGGCGAATACGGGATCAGTGAACAGAGGCATTCAGGCCGGCCAGGTAGCAGCTACCGATACGCTTTTATATGCGAGAGAACAGGTTGTGGGGGTTTCTTCCGAGGAAGAACTGACCAGTATGATCAAGTTCCAGAACGCATATAATGCATCCAGCCGGTACATCAATGTGGTTGACGAGATGCTGGAGCATATTTTGACAACATTAGGCAGATAAGACAGAGTGAAAGATAGCAGATAAGAGGTGGACATATGGCATCTACATTTTTCGGACTAGAGATTGCCGCATCGGGATTACGGGCAGCTAACGCCGCCCTCAACACGACGGCCAACAATATAAGCAATGCGAACACGGAAGGGTACAGCCGCCAGGAAGTAAAGCAGGAAGCGATGGATCCGCTGCGCGTGTTCTCAACCTACGGCTGTGCGGGAGCCGGTGTCAATACGCTGGCGATCGAGCGTATCAGGGATCAGTTTTATGATCAGAAATTCCGGGAGAATGAGACGAAGCTTGGCGAATTCGACACGAAAGCCTATTATTGCAAGATGATAGAGGAATATCTGACGGATGACGGTAAGACCGGGTTTAAATCGATCTTCGACCAGTTTAGCGCGGCATTGCAGAATATTTCTACGAATGGCAGCAGCGATGCCAATAAGAGAAGCTTTATATCCGTAGCCAAGAGTATGACGGATTACTTCAATAATATGTACGGGGACCTGCAGAATTTGCAGGCGGATGTCAACGATGAGATTAAGATACGTGTCGATCATATTAATTCCATCGCGCAGGATCTGGCAACGGTGAATAAGCAGATCAACCTGATAGAGATCAATGGGCCGATGGCCAATGAACTGCGGGATAAGAGAGACGCCTTGCTGGATGAATTGTCCGGAATCGTGGACGTGACCGTAGCAGAGGAGCCGATCTATGACCAGCAGGGCAATGAGTCGGGCGCATACAGATGTATTGTACGGATAGCGGGCGGACAGCTTCTGGTAGACCAGAATGAGTATAATCAGCTGGAATGTATTGCGCGGACTCCGGAAGAGAAGGTCAATCAGACAGATGTTGACGGCCTGTATGATATCCGCTGGACACATGGACCGGATTTCGGCCTGAATAATGCCTCCATGGGCGGGGCGCTGAAGGGTCTGGTTCAGATGCGCGACGGCAATAACGGGGAATATTTCAGGGGGACGGCGAAGGATATTGTCTATAACGGCAGTACCAGCCGGGTAACAATAGAGACTACGGACGCTTATCTGAACAGCATGATGAAATGTAACCTGTCTGATTCCGGCGGTGTGATCAATATCGGAGACCAATTATACTATTTTACGGATTGGAGTTATCAGGGAGACGGTAAATATACGTTTACGATTGATAATGTTGCAAGCGACCAGGCACTTACGGCGATGAAGAATAACCAGACAGCGACTATCGGAACGGATGTCAACTATCAGGGTGTTCCTTATTACATGCAGCAGATGAACGAGTGGATCCGTGAGTTTGCCAAGAAGGTGAACGATATTTTCACAGAGGGCCTTACTGCTGACGATGAGGACGCAGGGATTCTGTTTACCGGTGAATATCCGAAGAACAACGGACAGTATACGGAAGCCGAATTAAATGATGAGGTTTACAGGAACGGCAAGGGATATTATTATATGACAGCGGGTAATCTGGGAATTCTGGATGCGCTGATGAAAGATGCATCACTGCTTGGTACAAGAGGCAAGGTGCCGAAGGATGACAATGCTGATCTGGATGAGATTGATGGCGTTGAGCAGTGCGAACAGGTTAAGAAAGTTATCTCCATGCTGAGTGACAAGAACCAGTTCAGCTTCCGGGGAAGAGATGCAGGCGGTTTTCTGGAGTGTGTATTGTCTGATGCGGCCCTGAATGCCAGCAATGCCAATACCTTCTACGCCACTTACCTGAGTCTGGAGACCAGTATCGATAACCAGAGAATTTCTATTTCCGGTGTGGATGAGGATGAAGAAGCGGTAAGTCTGGTAAAATTTCAGAATTCCTATACATTGGCTTCCAAGATGATTTCTGTATTGACGGAGGTTTATGACAGATTGATTTTGCAGACGGGTGTTTAAGCAATCACTCATAGTAAATGAGAAAAGAGGATGACGAGCCATGAGAATGACGAATAAGATCATGCAGAACAATTCATTATACAATATCAACCAGAACAAGATCCTGGAAGATAAGCTGACGAACCAGATGACCAATCAGAGCAAGATTGTAAGACCTTCCGATGATCCGGTGGTGGCAATCAGGGCGCTGCGTCTGAGAAGCAATGTGGCCAGTGTGACACAGTACCATGATAAGAACGCTGCGGATGCGGATCAGTGGCTGACAGTGACAGCCGATGCACTCAAAACAATAGATGAGGTATTGAAGAGTCTGTATGAGCAGGCGACAGGCGCCGCTAATAAATATCTGACTTCGGATGATCTGGATATTATTCTGGAGCAGATGGATTCCCTGACGAAAGAATTCTATGACAGTGGTAATGTGGATTATGCAGGACGTTATGTGTTCTCCGGTTTCAGGACGGATACGGCGATTACCTTCTCCTCTGAAGACATAGCCCAGATGGATAAGGATTCTGTATCCTATGAGATTACGGAGAAGATCGGATACGAAGGCATCAGCACGATTAATTATACGGATTTCAGCGTGCTGGATAAAGGGCTTCCGCCAGGAATATCGGCTGACGAAAGCTATGAGCAGTATGTGACCAACAACACACTGTACCGTTTCCGTCTGTCTTATGATGAAGTGGACGGAAAGGATAAGGATGGTAATAATACCGTACCGGTATTGACGAAAAACGGACTTCCGGTTACCGATATTAATACAACACCATATGAAACCGCAGAGGATGCTTATAAGGCTGTCATTGACGGTACGGAAAAGGGAATTGCTTATATTCCGTCTACCGGTGAGCTGGTGTTCAGTGAGGCCTATTATCAGACGCTTGATAAAGGTGACAAATTCGAGATTACCTACAATAAATCCAACTGGGAAGACGGTGATATTAATCCCGTACATTATTTCCCCTGCACGGAGACGAAAACCGTAGGCGGACAGACAAAACAGACCGTTTATAATAAGGTCAAGGAAGATCAGGACATCTATTATGATGTAGGCTTTAACCAGAAGATTCAGGTTAACACGGTGACGGATGAAGTGTTTACCCACAATGTCCGGAGAGATATGGATGATTTCTATCATCAGAGCCGGCAGCAGCTGGAGGAAATCGAAACCAAGATCAGTGATATCGAGAAGAAGATGGAAGAGGTGCCTGAAGGCAGCCAGGCATATGAAGAACTGGCGGCACAGCTGAAGGGCGCTAACAAGGCGGCCACCTATATCCGTGAGAATATTCAGAAGAAGTTCGAGAACCAGATTACCAAATATCAGAAATACCGTGATGACAATGACCTGGCGATTACGAATAACGCTACCAGAGGAAGCAGGCTGGATCTGATTACCGAGAGACTTTCCAATCAGAAGGCAACATTCAAGGAATTGCAGACGGACAATGAAGGCATTGATATCACACAGGTAGCGGTTGAATTATCCAGCGCGGAACTGACTTATCAGGCAGCCCTGATGGCAACCGGCAAAATTATGCAGACTAACCTGATGAATTACATTTAACAGTAATAACGTCTTTTTCGTATTTTAGAGAGGATGGTTAAGGATATGCAGATAACGACAAAAGTATTCGGAGAGATCGTTGTTGACGATGATAAAATGATACATTTTCCCAAAGGCATAATCGGTTTCCCGAATTTGAAAGATTTTGCGCTTATTCATGATGAGGAAAAGGGTTTGGGCTCCATCCATTGGCTGCAGTCCATCCAGGAGCCTGCTTTTGCAATGCCGGTTATAGATCCTCTTCTGGTATGTCCCGATTACAATCCGGAAGCAGATGATGAGCTTCTGAATAATCTGGGAGAGCTTAAGCCTGAGGAGATGCTGGTTCTAGTGACTGTGACAGTGCCTAAGGATCTGAAACAGATGTCCGCCAACCTGAAGGGACCGATCGTGATTAATGCCGCAGAGCGGAAGGCAATACAGGTCATCGTGGAAGGCGATACTTATCAGGTGAAATTCCCGATTTATGATATTTTAAATCAGAAGAAAGCAGGTGAGTAGATGTTAGCTTTATCCAGAAAGAAGAATGAAGCGTTGGTGATCAACAATAACGTGGAGATCACAGTGCTGGAGATCAAAGGCGAACAGGTAAAGCTGGGCATCAGCGCTCCACGTGAAGTGCCTGTATACCGCAAGGAAGTCTACGTGCAGATTCAGGATTCCAATCAGGAGGCTGTCAATGTGGACGGCATGGAGGCTTTGAAGACTCTGTTGGGGTGAGATATAGTAAACGAGATTTCCAATGCCGTAAACGATAAATTTATTTTATGAATGTATGAATATCAAGAATATTAGGAAACCTTACTGATTATCAGGTTTGCAAACTGAATATCAGTAAGGTTTTTTGCGGATCTGTTCCATCCAAATTGCTTTGTGACGGAATGCGCAGATCTCACAGCGTGGAATTCAATACCCGTATCATTTCAGCGATCCTGATTTCATAAGTGTGCAGCCTGGCTGTTTTTTCATATCCGTTAATGGCTATTTCCAGACGCTCTTCATCGTGAGCCAGATAATACTGTACTTTCTGTTCCAACTCTTCCATGGATTCGTAAGTTTCCAGATCCCTTCCGATTTCAAAATAATCCGGAATTTCCGCCTGGTAATTCGTCAGAAGAAAACCGCCGCATCCCAGTATATCCCAGATCCGCAGGGAAAGTCCTGTCTCGATGGGACGCATGGTGATATTCAGATTGATCCTGCTGGCATGAAAGACCTTGGGCATTTCTGTCAGTGTTTTCACAGGGCCCATACAGTGGACTCCATGAAGCGGGGCGGTATCGCTGCCGGTATATAGCTTCACCCGAAAATGCTCTGCCAGGCGGTTTAGTGTCCGTTCCCGCTCGATGGCCGCCAGCTTCATGCCGATATACTGATGCGCGGCCAGATAACGGTCCGTGTCCATATAAGTATCGGCTCCCTTGTAAAAGTTCGGGTCCGCATCGGCAATCTCTCGGATCACACGGTCCGTCAGGGTATCCGCGATGAAGTTACAGCCATACACTTTAAGCTGTGCTTCCATCAGGCCATCCACGAATCCTTGCGTGTATTGAGAAAGGCCGGGGGTAACAGGCTCCTGTAAAACAGATTCCTGGGACACAGCGGGGATGTGCAGCAATTTGTCATACCGGCATTTCTCGGTATAAAGAGATCCTACGAAGCTGACATCCCCGCCGTATTTTACAAAGTCCTCCTCCGTCATGCGCAGCACCACATCCTCCCAGCGCTTTACATTCGCGGCAAGCGGCAGATAGAAGATCCGTTCCGGATTGACAGGATGGAAGAACTGATACTGTGCCCGGTCAAACAGGAAGATCCGGTTCCATTCATTCCGAAGAGCGTTGGAAAACAATTCCGGCACAGGTGAATCGACACTCCAACATACGTAGGGTATTTTAAACCGATTGCAGGTATAGGAAATGGCCGGAAAAAAATTGATGCTGAATACAAAGGCAAAAGAATGCTCCATAAGCCACTGCGTAATCCTGGCGGCGCATTGCCTGGGCGTAGTTGTCTTGTCCGTCATCTCCATCTCTTCCGTGCAGACGGTGACGCCGAAATCAGAGAAAGTACGGATGATATCCGGTTCGCAGATGTTGTTGTAGCGGTAAAATAAGATTTCCATAAGAGTCTCCGTTCTTATCAGGTAAAACAGCCGTTACGATATTACACCGACAATTACAATAGCCTTTGCGGTAAATGCAAAGTCCTGGGCTGAACTGTTACTTGTAATCAGGCAGAATGCTATTGTACCATGTTATTGTATCATGAAAACAGACACAATGTAAGTTCTTGGCTTAAGGCTTTATCATTCCGGTCTGTCAAAAAGAAATACGGCTGCCCTAAATATATTCCGCTTTTTTCCGATATATATATCAAAGATTACGTAGTAACTCTCTATTCTTATGCCATGCAGAACTATGCTTTATATGCAGATACTCCCAAATGTGATAGAGGGGAACAGACGTTATCATAAGACGATTCTATAATGTTTATTTTATATCACATGGAGGTGATCAGCAATGGCAGTAGAACCATTAAGCAGTGCTATGACATATCAGGCGCAATCAGCTGTAAAACCACAGACAGCGACACCAGTGAACACGGAAGTTCCTGTGGACGGACAGACATTGAATGTTGATGCGACAACAGCATCTGTAGCCAAAGTGCAGCCCGAAGAAGAGAAGGCCGGCAGTGAGGGCAATGGAAGTAAACAGCAACAGGAGAAGCAGGATATGCAGGATATGCAGATGCCTGGGACTCCGGAGCATCTGAAGAAGATGATTGCAGAGATGAACAGGAAGATCAGCAACAGAAATGAAGAAGCTGTGTTTGGTGTTCATGAGAAGACCAACAGAATTATGATCAAGATATTGGATAAGGATACGAAGGAAGTAGTCAAAGAATTTCCGCCGGAGAAGACGCTGGATATGATCGCCAGTATCTGGGAGATGGCAGGTATCCTTGTAGATCAGAAAATGTAGTGCATGACTACCAGTATTTGACAGTTCAATAATGCACAAGACAGAATTTTAGGAGGGAACAAAAATGGCTATCAGGATTACGGGTATGTATTCCGGTCTGGATACGGAGAGTATCATCAGCGAGCTTGCCTCTGCGCAGAGCGTAAAGAAGAATAAATTGGTAAAGGCACAGACCAAGCTGAGCTGGAAGCAGGATGCATGGAAGGCCCTGAATACGAAGATTTTCAGTTTCTACACGAATGTGTTGGGCAATATGCGATATGAAGGTTCTTATATGAAGAAGGCGACCAAGGTGTCCAATACGAATGCAGTCAGTGTTGTAACGTCGGCGGATGCACCGAACAATGTGCAGACGATGACTGTGGATAAGCTGGCGAAGCAGGGAGCCCTGACAGGTACTCAGCTTACCACTGATAAGGATGGTAATAGGGTGACGGCATCCACGACGCTTGAACAGCTGGGAATGACCGGCGACGGATCGATTTCGGTGAAAGTAGGTAATTCGTCGGTTGATATTTCTGTCACGAAAGATATGAAGATCTCTGATGTAGTGAAGAAATTACAGGCTGCCGGAATCAATGCAAGCTTCGATTCAAAGAACCAGAGACTCTATCTGAATTCCAAAGACTCAGGCGCGGCGGCAAACTTTACGATCACAAGCAATGATGCGGGCGGAAAGGATGTACTGTCTAAATTAGGTTTGGTTGCGGCTTATGATAAGAACAGTGCTGAATATAAGGAGTATGAGCGCTGGAAGAATTATGGACTTTCCACCAGCCCGATGAGCCCGGAGCGTGCCGAAGCAGAGAAGGCAGCATTGAAGAAATTAATTGCGTCTAAGAAAGAAAGCACAGATGCTCTTCTGGCAGCCAACGAGGAGTATCAGAAGAGATTAGATGAACTAAGAAAGATAAACAGCGAGGCGGATAGTCCGTACCTTGAGGATATGACCGCCGATGCCCTGTACGATGCCTTGTACGGTCCGGAACATGAGATTGTGAAGACCGATGCAGACGGCAATCCGGTACAGACACCGAAGCTTGACGCCAACGGCAAGCCGATACAGGTGCAGAAGACAGACTCGGACGGTAATCCGGTATTTGATGCATATGGCGATCCGGTCATGGAATATGTCATGGAGGACGTCAAGATCAAGGTCAGGGACGGCGGCGCCAAGAAGGCGTTGGATGACGCCCAGGCGAAGCTGAAAGAGGTCATGGCGTCAGATACTGCAACCGAGCAGGAGCGTAAGGACGCCCAGGATGCCGTAACACAGGCACAGAAAAACTTTAATGAGTTAAGCGGGAAATACAGTTATATAAGATCCATAGAAAATCTTGAGAAGGCGATTGACCAGAACAATACAACCATAGCAGCCAACAGGGAATACTATGAAGTGGATGCCAACGGGGAACCGGTTCTTGACGGAGGCGGGAATTTACAGCCGACCCAGAAGGCGAAGGATGAAGTTACAAAATATTTCAACGATAAGATAACGGCTGCGGAGAAATACCTGCAGGATGCTGATGCGTATCTGGCTCTCTCGCCGGAAGACCAGAAAGCACAGGCATCTAAGTATGCGACCAGAGTTGAGGGCCAGGATGCCGAGATTACTGTAAACGGCGTAACGTATACAAACAGTAAGAACACCTTCGAGATTAACGGCCTGACCATCACGGCACAGCAGGAGACGGCTCCCGGAGAAGAAATTACTCTGACCACAACAGAAGATACCGAGGGTATCTATGATATGATCAAGAATTTCTTCACCGAGTACAACAAGCTGATCAATGAGATGGATGCTATGTATAATGCCGATTCGTCGAAAGGTTATGAGCCCCTTCTTTCAGAGGAGAAGGCAGGTTTGGCTGACTCTGAGATCGAAGAGTGGGAGAAGAAAATCAAAGATTCCCTGCTCCGCAGAGATGCCACTCTGCGTGACGTCACAGACGCTATCAAGACCGTGATGCTGCAGGGGACTACCGTAAACGGCAAGAAGATGTATCTGTCGGATTTCGGTATCAATACACTGGGATACTTCAAAGCGGCTGATAACGAGAAAGGGGCTTACCATATCAATGGTGATAAAGACGATGGAACGGTAGCGAATGAAGACGATACGCTGCGTGCAATGATTGCATCCGACCCTGCAAGCGTTCAGAAGTTCTTCGCCGGTTTGACCAAGAATCTGTATGAAACGCTGACAGATAAGATGAAGAGCGTTAAGGATACCAGCAGTGCCTTTACCGTGTATAACGATAAGACAATGCAGAAGGAATACGACGATTATAAAGATAAGATTAAGAAAGAAGAGACCAAGTTGAATAACCTGATCGACAGCTGGTACAAGAAGTTCTCAGCGATGGAGACCGCGATGGCGAAGCTGCAGTCCAAGAATAATGCCGTGTCCAGTATGTTTGGCGGTTGATGCTTTTAGGCAGTGGGTTCAGCCAGGCAGACAATCGATTGTGCTGATTGTGCCGGAATGTAAAACGAATGCGGAGGGCTGTCAGCCTGTACTTTTGGGTAAGTCTGTGTCAGGCCAATACGTTATTACACGATGGATTGTAAAATAATATGATGCACATACGGACAGTGCACTTGCTGCACTGTCCTGTTTTAAAGTCTGGAAAAAACCTGCGGCTTGACAGGCCGCGCGGTCAACTGTATTATAAAATCAAAGACTTTTATAATACACTTAAGAGTGTATAAGTACGATCAAGGAGGAACAGACTTATGCCGTTACAGAATCCCTATGAGCAGTATCAGAGAAATAAAATATTGACAGCTACACCGTCGGAAGTGACTTTGATGCTATATGAGGGTGCGATCAAGTTCTGCAATATCGCGATCATGGCAATTGAAAACAACGATATGGAGAAAGCCCATACCAATATCATGAAGACACAGCGGATCATTGAGGAGTTTAGGAACACACTGGACCGAAAATATGAGGTCGCGGAGGATTTCGACAGAATCTATGTATATGTGCTCCGGCGTTTGTTTGATGCCAATATCAAGAAGGATAAGGAGATTCTGGAAGAAGTAAACGGACATCTGCGCAGTCTGCGGGACACGTGGAAAGAAGTTATGAAGAAATGCAACAAAGCATAGAGAGGTATGGCTTATGGCTATGAACCAGAGTGGCGCACAGATATTATTACAGAGCCTGGAGAAGAAAACACAGCTGCTTGACAAGATGATTGAGCAGAACAGTGTGCAGGAAGAGATCCTGAAGCAGGAAGAACTGGATATGGATGTCTTTGATGAGGCTATTAATAAACAAGGGACTTACCTGGAAGAACTGGACAGACTGGATCAGGGATTCGAGGCAGTGTATGACCGGGTTCGGGAAGAACTGCTGCAGGATAAGAGCCGCTATCGCGCCGAGATCGCGCGCATGAAAGAGCTGATCCAGCAGATCACCGATAAGATCGTGACGATCAATGCAGGCAATATGCGTAATAAGACGCTGGCGGAGAACCAGTTTAAGAAGAAGAGAATTTCCATTGGCGCCGGTTCGTCGAAGAATAAGGCAGCCAGGAATTATTATAACAATATGAATAATCTTAATTTTGTGTCACCGCAGTTTTATGATAGTAAGAAGTAGACGGTTAAATATTTGAAATAATGTAAGATTCAGATTCAGATGTAATATGACAGAACAGGATTGTCGGGTTAGAGAATATTATAGTTGACGGCATGGGAATTTCGTTTTGGCAGTGCAGAAGTTGCCGTATATGGCTCCGGCAAGAGCCGGAAACAGGAATTTATTATGTCGTTTACTATAAGTATTAAGGATAAGCTCATGTTAATATGGGCTTATTTTTATGAGCATTGAGTGATATATTCAGACATTATTGTAGTTGGACATACTGGTTCGCAGAAGTAAATTTCTCTGAAACAGCCGGGGAGCAGGAGCAAAAACAATGAATACAAAACAGGTTGCCTTTATTATCTGCACAAACAACATGCAGTATTATAGTGAATGTGTCAGGTATATACAGGATCTATATGTGCCGCCGGGATATGATATAGATATTATCTGCATACAGGATGCCGATTCCATGGCGCAGGGATACAATGCCGGGATGAAGGCGAGCGGTGCGTTTTATAAGGTATACATCCATCAGGATACTTTTATTCTAAACAAGAACTTCCTGTGCGGTATTTTGGATATCTTTAATAAAGATGAAAGTATCGGGATGATTGGTGTTTTGGGAGCAAGAGAACTCCCGCGCGATGCGGACTGTTATTTGAAATGGGATACCGGCAGGTTAGTTGCCTATAGCGGTGAAAAGGCGTATGATCTGGATGTGTATCAAGATAGAGAAGAAGCGTATATTGAGGTGAAGGCTATTGACGGGCTCATCATGATTACGCAGACAGATATACCCTGGCGGGAAGATATCCTGGACGGCTGGGATTTTTACGATATTTCACAGTCGCTGGAAATGAACCGGAAAGGTTATAAAGTAGTGATCCCCTATCAGAAAGACCCATGGTGTTATCATGATTGTGGAGTAAGTGAGATTGGGAAATACCATTTCTACCGCCATAAGATGATAGAAGAGTATTCACAATATTTCACAGCAGATGAAAAGACAGAGTCAGAAAATTCCGGAGTACAACAACAAAGACGGGAGGAAATAGGCAGAATCCGTTCAGGCATGATAAGGCTTATTGCCGCAGGAGCATATGATGAACTTACCAAGATTGTGAAATCTGTCCGTGATTCTTTGCCGGAGGATACATATATTCGCGAAATAGCGAATTTGATGGAAATTTATTTCCGGGAGAAGAAATCTGATAACAATTTCAGTGAATGGTGGCTGTTAAGAGACTGGGAACAGATCTATGAATATTACAGTTGGATAAGGTTTGTGGTATTGAGGCTTGGATACCAAAGGGAAGATGAGCGTATAGCCGAAGTTGAGATGCTGGTAAAGGAAGGGCGAATCTCCAGAGAAGCTGTCAGATATATAGCTGTTACTACAGTGGGCAGCATAGAGAATATTAATTTGTAACAGCAGGATATCAGAATTTGAAATAATTTCGAAAAAAAAACTAAATTAAAATGGTGAAAATCCGATACATATAATGAGTGGAATCGAACAATTCTACTCAGAGTAAAAATGAGCCCGACGGTAGCGTACGAACCGAAGGGTTTATTATGAAAAGTAAATAAGTGGCAGGGAAGCCACATAATATTCAAGGAGGAATATACTATGGTAGTACAGCACAACATTACAGCAATGAATTCTAACAGAATGCTTGGCCTTACAACAAGCGCACAGGCTAAGTCCACAGAGAAGTTATCATCCGGATACAAGATCAACCGTGCAGCAGATGATGCAGCAGGCTTATCCATTTCCGAGAAGATGAGAAGACAGATCAGAGGACTTACCCAGGCATCTGCAAACGCTCAGGACGGTATCTCCTGTGTACAGACAGCAGAAGGTGCATTGAACGAAGTACAGGATATGCTTCAGAGAATGAACGAGCTGGCAGTTAAAGGTGAGAACGGCACACTGACATCTACAGACCGCAGCTACATCCAGTCTGAGGTTAAGCAGCTGATGAGCGAGATCGACCGTGTACAGAGCACAACCACATTCAATGAGCAGAGTCTGTTGGATGGTTCCTTCTCTAACAAGGGACTTCAGGTTGGAGCAGAGTCCGGACAGCATATCAGTATCACAATCAAGAATATGAATACCAATGAGCTGATTGCGAATGCAGTTGCTAAGGGAACGACATTTGGTGTCTCCAACACAGAGTCCAAGAACACGCAGAGCTCAGACTCAGCTAACTATGCTGATGCAAACCTTACTGATGGAAAGAAAACTTTTGCTTCCAATCTGTTATCTAAGTTCTATACATTTGATTCAGGCAAGGTTGTAGACACGGCAGTTAAGGGAGAAATGGGTAATCTCGATAATAAAAAGGGAGAGACTAAGAGTGCGTTGACAGATGCACCTACAGCAGCAGACTTTGCAGCATTGAATGCATTTGCTAAGAGCGCGATCAAAGATGTATCCCAGCAGCGTTCCGATCTCGGTGCAATCCAGAACAG
>CAJTEN010000032.1 GCA_910575245.1 Clostridia bacterium
AAAACCCTGGCAAGCATCTCTGCCTTTTTGGACCGGGAGCGGTCAAACAGACTGTCATCAACGATAAACACATCTTTCCGTTTTTCATCAGTCAGTGGCTTCATGAAACGGCCGATGATTTCAGCGGAAAGCAGCATCGTGAAGCGCTGCCAGTTGATCCCTGCATCGTTCAGAAAACGGTAGATGGTATTTTTTGAGAATGCCCCTTCAAATGTGCCGGTCTTCATCTGCATATAGATGCTCCTGTCGGAAAACATCATGCAGAAAAGATACCGGAAGATATCTATGACAGGGATGCCTTTTTCTTTCCCGGCATTACATTTGAAAAGAAAGCGGCCGATGTGGAATCTTTTCATAAATTTTGTGGCAAAATCCGAAACGTTGTTTCCGTTATCTGTAATCTGTGGTATACTTGACATGGCATAAATCTCCTTGCTGTGTAATTGGTTTTGTCAATTCAATTATACCATATGCAAGCGGTTTGTGCCTTTTTTATGGGTTAAAGTATTGATTTTTCAAGGTTCAACACATCAAAACGGTGTGGGAAGTTTGAGTTACATATTTATGTCATAAAGATTGCATTATCAACCACCATTAGCGTTTGTATTGAATATATAAAACTAATCTTATGACTTCTTTGTAAAATCTAAAAGCTATGTTTTGTATAATTTATGTAAAATTTGAATTTTTTAGGAAATCTGCATCACATCATTTTTATCCTCTTGCAAAAAAATCTGTATGATTGTTCCTTCTCCAGGGCTGCTCTGTAAGTCAATCTGACCATTCAAATACTGTACGGCGTGTTTTACAATAGAAAGTCCCAGCCCCGTTCCACCCGACTCTTTAGAACGGCTCTTATCCACTCTGTAAAACCTCTCAAATATCCTTGCCTGATGTTCCGCCGGAATGCCAATTCCTGAATCCTTTACAGAGATCACAGCCTGATTTTCCTCCCTGCTTACAGAAACCTCCACCATACCGCCATCTTTATTATATTTGACAGCATTATCGCAAAGATTAAATATAATTTCCGTCAATAACCGCCGGACACTTTTTATCCTGACTGTTTCCCCTGTCACAGCAATTTCAATATCCTTTATCGCTGCTATATCCGCCAGCCCCGCAGCCACATCCGTTGCAACCTCATATAAGTCAACATTTTCAAAAGGCATATCGCACCCCTCGTCTAATTGGGATAAACGGATAATATCATCAATCAATGTTACAAGCCGCCCTGCCTCTGTGCGGATATGCCCTACAAAACGTGCCATATCCTCCGGTTTTACAAGACCATTCTCCATTAACTCCGCACTTCCCATGATTGATTGCAGCGGCGTTTTCAGTTCATGTGATACATTGGCAGTAAACTCCCGCCTGTTCCTTTCTGCGAAAGCTTCTTCTGTTATATCAAAGGCAAGGACAACCGCCCCGATTACAGTACCATTAGATTCAATGCGGTTGACATGGAGCTGATACTCTTTTCCCTCACGTTCTATGCGGATTTCGCTGTGTCCGTTTGAAAATGCGTCCTGTATAGCATGGCTCACATCATGGTTCCGCTCCACTGTCAGAAAATCTTTACCTATGCAGGATTTTTTTGTATGGAACAGTTTCAATGCTGCGGGATTGATGTTCAGAATGATGTTTTTTTCATTTAAAAGCACAAGTCCTTCCGTCATGCCCTGCGTAATCTGTGTAAACTCATCATTCTTTCTCTGAAGTTCCGACAACTGTACATCTATCTGCCTATGCTGTTTATTGATACGGTTTAATAAGGGCGCTAATTCTTCATAGGTATCATTTTCCAGCGGTTTTTCCAAATCAAGGCTGTTTAATGGCTCCATGATATGTTTGGAAATCCGGCTTGCCAACACTCCCGACAACACAAGGGCCACGGCAAGCACAATTAAAATCGGCTGTATCATTCCCAATACAAGCAACCAAACAGTAGCACTGCTAACCGAAATTCTAAGGACAGAACCATCATTAAGCCTTCTGGCACAGTAAAGCGTTTTTTCCAGGAGTGTCGTGGAATAGCGCAGGCTTTTTCCTTCGCTGTTCTGTAATGCCTGCCTGATTTCCTCCCTGTCCGCATGGTTTTCCATACTTTCCTCGTCGGACTGTGTATCATATATCACATCGCCGTTACCGGCAACCCATGTCAGACGGTACTGATTTGATTGTAATTCCTCAAGATATTCCTGCCCGTTCTTCTCAACGGCTGCGGCTGCCAAAGACAACTCATCTTCTAACTGTTTCCCCTGAACATCACTGAAATAACGGTAAAGACACCCCATGATGATAACAAGGCTCGCCATCAGGACAGCCGCCGCCACAATCATAATAGACTTAAAAATTTTCTTTGTCATGCCTGCACCTCTAATCTATATCCAACGCCACGCACTGTTTCAATCATTTTCCCATAATCCCTCAGCTTCACACGCAATGTACGGATATGCATATCAACCGTCCTTGTTTCACTGATATAATCCGCACCCCATACATCATTAAAAAGCTGGTCACGGGTAAATGCAATTCCCGGATGAGAGAGGAACAGACGGAGAAGTTCAAACTCTTTTAAAGTAAGCTGTATCCTTTCTCTGTCAACGGTAACAGTATGCTCGTATAAATTGACAACAAGGCCGCCTGCCTTCAAAAGATGTTCCACTTCTGTGGGATTGCATCGGCGAAGTACAGCTTTCACACGGGAAACCATTTCCATCATTCCAAAAGGCTTTACAAGATAATCGTCCGCACCTAAATCAAGGCTCTGAATTTTATCGTACTCCATGCCCTTAGCCGTTGCCATGATAACGGGAATCCTGCAAGTGTCGGGACTGTCTTTCAGAAATTTCAACAATTCCACGCCGTCCTCTCCGGGCAGCATAATATCAAGGATAATCAAATCCGGCTTATCCGTGGCCAGCGCATCACGAAAAGCCGCCGCATCCGAAAAGCCTGTTGCTTCAAAATCTGTAGAATTAAGCGTGTATACCTCAATATCCCTGATACTTTCATCGTCCTCTACGCACCATATTTTCATAAATTTTCTGCTCCTTTGTGTTTTCCTGTTACAGAAAAAGCCACCCACTCTGCAATATTTACCGCATGATCCCCAATACGTTCAAAGTATTTGGCAATCATCAGTAAATCTAATGCGTATCCTCCATTTGTCGGCTTTTCTGCTATCAGTTCAATCAATGATGATTTGACCTGCAGGAATAAATCGTCAACCACATCGTCACGGTCAATCGCCGCATCAGCCAGCGCAACATCCTGCTTTACAAAGGCATCAATGCTTTCTGTGACCATTTGGCTCACCGCATCAGCCATAAAACGGATATGTTCACATTCCCCGCCTGTCCGCCCGTCAAGAAATGTAATAATTTCTGCAATGTCCGCCGCCTGCGTTCCAATACGCTCCATATCGGTAATCATTTTAAGGGCTGCGGAAATCTGCCGCAAATCCCCTGCCACCGGCTGTTGCTGTAACAACAGTTTCAGGCACAGCGTTTCTATTGTGCGCTCCATATGGTTAATTTCCCCGTCAAGGGATATAACCTTATCTGTCAGCTTCACATCGCCCGCAGAGAGCGCCCTTGAAGCAATTGCAATCGCTTCCTCACACATTGCCCCCATCCTCGTAAGCTCATTATTAAGCGTAGCAAGCTGTTCATCAAAACGACTTCTCATTATCCAAACCTCCCCGTAATATAATCCTCTGTCCGCTTGTCTTTTGGCTGCTCAAACATCTTTTCCGTATTTCCATATTCAATTAAACTACCGAGGAGAAAGAATGCAGTATTATCGGAAATCCGTACAGCCTGCTGCATATTGTGCGTAACGATGATAATAGTATACTTATCTTTCAGTTCCATTGCAAGTTCCTCAATTTTAGATGTGGAAATCGGATCAAGGGCGCTTGTGGGCTCATCCATCAGAAGCACATCCGGTTCAACCGCTAATGCACGGGCAATGCAGAGCCGCTGCTGCTGACCTCCCGACAATCCTAATGCCGATTTTTTCAGCCTGTCCTTTACTTCCTCCCAGATTGCAGCTCCACGCAGGGAGTGTTCTACGATATCGTCCAGTTTTGCTTTATTTTTTATGCCATGTGTCCTTGGTCCATAAGCAATATTATCATAAATACTCATCGGAAACGGATTAGGCTTTTGAAAGACCATGCCAATGCTGCGGCGAAGCTCATTGACATCAATATCTGCATCAAAAATATTATAATTCCTATAACACACTTCTCCCGTAATCCTTACACCAGTAATAAGGTCATTCATTCGATTTAAAGATTTAAGAAAAGTAGATTTTCCACACCCGGAGGGACCAATCAGAGCTGTAATGCTCCGTTCCTCAATTTCAATATTTATATCTTTCAAAGCCTGCGCACTGCCATACCAAAGACACAGGTCTTTCACTGTCATAACATTACTCATACAATTCTCCTTCTTTGGAAATATCTGCCCACCAATGCCGCCGACAAATTGATGAACATGGTCAAAATCATCAGGATAGCGGCAATAGCAAAAGCAATTCCAAATTCTCCGTTTTCCTTTGCATAGACATATAATGCAACTGTCAGTGTTGCCCCTGCACTGCCAAGCCCCTCAAAGATTCCATTCAGAGCGTGGGCAAAACCAGCCGTAAAAAGAAGTGCCGCCGATTCCCCAAGAATACGCCCGACAGACAGGATACAGCCCGTTATGACACCTTCAATACAGCCGGGAAGTACAACGGTATAAATCACACGCCATTTTCCAGCCCCAAGTCCGAAAGCACCTTCACGGTAACTTTGCGGCACCGTTTTCAGGCTCTCCTGAGTGGTACGCATGACCGTGGGCAGATTCATGATTACCAGTGTAAATGCCCCTGCTAAGAGGGAAGTTTTCATACCAAAAAACTGACAGAAAAACAGCATCCCCACAAGACCATAAATAATAGACGGAATCCCCGATAATGTTTCAGCAGTGTATTCAATCATTTCTACCAGCTTTTTATTTTTGGCATATTCCGTCAGATAAATTGCAGCACCTACCCCAAGAGGAAGAACCAATACCAAAGTTGCCAGCACAATATAGACCGTATTGAGAATATCCGGCAGAATCCCTATGCGGTTCGACAGATAACTCGGTTTTGTAGTAAGCAGTTCCCATGATACATTCGGCAGTCCTTTCCACAATACATAGCCGATTAAAAATAATACCAATGCACAGGTAACGCTCACGGAAATTCCCATCAGCACACGCATGACGGTAATGTATGCTTTCCTTTTAGTTGAAATAGATTGTTTTTGCATTTTCATTTACTCCTTACTATGTTTCAAAAAGAAATTCAACACGGCATTTATCAGCATGATAAAGAGGAACAGCACCAACGCAATGGAAAACAATGCCTGTTTTTGTAAACTCCCGTCAGCCGCATAGGACATTTCACTTGCCACGGCGGTTGTAAGGAAACGTACACTTTGAAACATCCCCGGCATATTAGGTGCGTTCCCTGCCACCATCATAATAGCCATTGCCTCTCCGATAGCCCTGCCAACTCCTAACACGACAGCCGCTGCGATACCGCTTTTTGCTGCCGGAACAGATACACGGAAATATGTTTCAACCGGCGTTGCTCCAAGTGCAAGGGAAGCATCCTCATATTCCTTTGGAACTGCTTCTAACGCCGTAAGCGATACTTTGATAATTGATGGTAAAATCATAATGGCAAGCACTATAATGGCAGCAAACAGACTTGCCCCGTCCGGAATATGAAAGAGGGTCCGTATCCCCGGAACAAGCACCATCATTCCTACAAGTCCATAAACCACTGACGGAATGCCCGCCAGCAGACTGACCGCCGTTTCTATAACAGTTTTTACTTTTGGCGGCGCAATTTTAGAGAGGTAAACTGCTGCCAGAAAGCCAACCGGCACTCCGATTACAATTGCACCAGCCGTACCGTAAATACTTGTGAGGATAAAAGGCAAAATGCCATATTGCGGCTGTGCTGCCGTAGAAGCCCACTTTTTCCCAAAAAGGAATTTCAAAACACCTATTTTACGGATAGCAGGAATACCGGATATGACAAGATAAATTGTAATTAAAAGCACACAGCCAACCGTAATCAGACCAAGTATCAGGAAAATGCCATGTATGGCATTCTCCATAAGCCGTTTTCTGTTTTTCATTTGACTCCACCTTTCAAAGCCTTTAGTTTACCGGCACAGCACCCGCAGATGAGATAATCTCATTTGCTTCAGATGATGTAATATAGTCAAAGAATTTCTGTGCAGCCTCCGAAAGTTCTACATTGCTCCTTGTAACTAATACAAAAGGGCGCTGCACTACATAACTTCCATCTTTGACTGTTTCCTCCGTAGGCATAATGCCGCTGACAGAAAGTGCTTTTACAGTTTCCTTTACGGACACAAGGGAAGCATAACCGATTGCCGCAGGATTGCCTGCCACCGTTGTGATCACATCTCCGGTAGATGTAAGTTCCTGGCGGTATTTGCAGACATCTTCCGTATCTGTAATGGATTCAAAGCCATCTCTTGTACCACTTCCCGCTTCACGGCCAATCAGTACAATTTCCAAATCATTACCGCCTATCTCCTTCCAATTCGTTATTTCGCCCCTATAAATTCTGCCAATCGTTTCAAGGTCAAGGTCATTTACCGGATTATCAGTATTTACAATAACGGCAATGCCATCAAGAGCCAGTATCGTTTCAGTCAACCCCTGTGCCTTTTCTTCATCCTTTAAGTTACGGCTGGAAAGACCAATATCACAACGTCCCTCTGCAACCGCTGTAACTCCAGAACCGGAGCCGGTAGGATTATATGTAAAGGTTACGCCGGAATTGTTTCCCTCAAAGGCTTCTCCCAAAGCGCCAATGACTTTTTCCATAGAAGTTGAACCGTCCGTAGATACCGATCCACTGACTGTTTTCCCACATCCTGTCATAGCAGTAAGCATAAGTGATACAATCGCAATAAGTGTGACAAATTTTTTCATGATACATTTTCTCCTTTTCTATCTGATATTTTTTGCTCTGTGATTATTATGATAAGTGCTGTCTGTAAAATCAAAAACACAACTTTTGTCAAATATTTGTAAAATTTGCAGACTTATCATTAAAGACCGCATTATGGAAAAGTGCATAACTGGCTATTCCGTCATGGATAACTGTGTTCACAGCACATGGAAAAGCAAAGTGCAGCTTTCCCACATCCTGTAAACACAGTTACCCACAACTCCATAAAACAGGCAGTTATACACTTTCCCACAATGCCTACGCCTGCGGAATCCATCTCATTCGTTCCTCTTTTATAACTTTTAGACAATATGTCCAAAAGTGAAAAGCCCTGCATATCATACACAGAGCCATTCTAATCTTTTTCCCTCTATATAGGGCATTGACTTTCCGTAAAACTGATTTTACAGAGTTATACCCGCCTTTCTTGCAAAGTCGGCTTTTTTCGCAATAATTGACGATTGTTTTTCTTTTGAAAGGCAGTTGAATACTTCCTCATAGATGATATTATCTAACTGCATTTTCTTTGCTGTCAGATACAGTGTTGTATCGAACCATTCCTGCCAAAGAGCATCAAACAATGCTCTGCCGTCCGTGAAAGTTGCATCTTCTTCAAAGCCATGCGGCGGCTTGTAATATTTCAGCTCCACAAAGCCGTATCTGCCCGCATCAAGCACCACGATTTTCTCCATCTCGTACAGTTCCGCAAACGCATCAGTTACTTTTTGGCACTTTGCACGTTCTTCCTCTGTAATATAAACTTGTTTTTCCATATTACTTTTGCCTCCATGATTTAGATATAAACCATCTCATTTTTAACTATTTCCTCTGCCCGATATCGGATACTGTTCATCTTAATGGTACGGGAGCCTGCCCCCATGTACGTCATCCGCCCTGTCGCATAAAAGGTTGAAAATCTGGCTGTACATCACCGCAACGATAAAGTTGAAAGTGTCATCCGTGTCGGAGATAATGACAAACATGGCTGTCCTTTGGTCGCCCAGCATATCCAGCTCCATCTCATCATAGGAAGTTAATTCCCGAAGCTCTGCACTGTCAAATGGCGCAAGCCTTGCACCGCAGCTAATTAAGATCGATTTTGAAATTTTGCCAGTGACGTTTTGTAAAGGACTTTTTAATCAAATTCACAGAAAATTTACATTTCAGGGCAAAAAAATAAGGCCGGGAACCTGTTTTTAGATTCCCGGCCTACGGTTTTACTATGCTGTCCGTTCTGCTTTCAGTTTTTTCACTTCGTCAAGTGGAAGTCCCGCATATTCCGCAATTTTTTCAAGTGTCAATATTCCATCTGTCAGCATTCTTTTAGCAGTATTTATTGCCCCTTCTTTTATGCCCTCTTGTAAAGATTCTTTTCTCATATCCTCCATGACTTTGCACATGATTAAAATGCCCTCCTTACTTTCCTT
Source organism: Clostridia bacterium (assembly GCA_910575245.1). Taxonomy (GTDB): domain Bacteria; phylum Bacillota; class Clostridia; order Lachnospirales; family Lachnospiraceae; genus UBA3282. The sequence goes on from CAJTEN010000032.1 coordinate 8,463, forward strand.
GAAAAAACGAACTCTGTCTGCCAGTGTCGTATAATACATATCTGCCGCATTCGTACATGAAAAATCATGCATGAGTTTTCCGATTGGTGTATCTCCACGATAAGCGCCGTTTACATACAGTATATGTGAACCGTCCTCAAATCTTTCTCCGGTTCCTAAAAAGCAGCGCTCAACCGGATAGAGCGGCAGCCCTTTTCCTATCACATCATTTTCCGTGATAAACACTACCCATGTTTCTGGAAGATTGTCAAAATCATCACCTTTCTTCAAAAGAGTTGCGTCCATCATGCTGGAATTATACCTTGCTCTTTTTCTCCCGGCTCCTTTATCGGCTCGTTGGATTTCAACATTTATTTTAGCACCGGTACTGTCAGTAGCAAGAATATCAAACCTTACTGAACGATTCAACAAATTCTCCACAAATACCTGGGTGCGAACGTCCAGCACTTTTAAATCCGGCTTTTCCAGTACAATCTGCAATACCAGTTCTATGCTTGCCGTATCTCCCTCAAAACACTTTGTGAGGAAGTCATCATCAAGCAGGCGAAAGCCTCTTAGCCTCTGTAAATCTTCCTGGTGTTTCTGGTCTATCTGTTCCGTCACTGTCAATCTTCCCACCTGCTTTCCCTTCTGTTTTCGTATCTCCATACTACCATAAACCTCCTGATTTTACAAGCCGGGAGCAGACGCATAGCGTCGCGCATTTCTGAATCCCGGCCTGTTTCCGTTATCGCTTTTTTACATCTGCTGTATCTCATTTTTCAGCATACGCTTGATTTTGTCGCTCATGGTTTCTTTGCTGGTCTTGCTGAAATGAACCCTCACAATGTAGGTCGTCCGGCCAATCTTCTTCACCAGTGCGGGAGCGTCCTTAGCCGGTACTGTGGTGGTCGTGTCCTCTGTGATTTTCTCGCTGCTCATAAATTCTCCTTTTCATGCAATCAAACTTTGTTATCCTTCCTCACAATCTCCTTCGCCGCCGCCTTGGTCGCCCTGGCTCCTTCCTCCCGGAAGTTCTTACCGGAAAAGAGAACCGGCGCGCACCGTTCCAGTATGCGGTCATAAATCCTTGCGTGGGCAAGGTCTGGCGGGTTCTTGATTTCTTCCAGTTTCAGGTTTGTCGTGACAATCAGCGGCTTCTTGCTCCGATACCAGCTGTCAATGACGGTAAACATCTGCTCCATGGCATACTCGGTACTGCGCTCCACTCCTAAAACATTCTGTCTTTATGAAATCTTCCTCAAAGTCATAAATACGTTCCACATTCCGTCTGGTATCCCCGTTAATCCCAATGCAGTAAGCCAGCGCCTTATGGTATGCATCCCCGGACTTACAGTTCTGCAGGAAGTTCCGATAAAACATTTCATGCTCCTGGTCCTTAAAACTAATTGTACGTTTATTTCCTTTCATCATACCCATCGTCATACCGCCTTCCCCTGATATTCTGCATCTTCCGCCACCATCCCTGCCCCTTTGGGGTCAGACCATATCCTGCCGGTCTTTTCCACGATAAGCCTGCCGCCATCACAAGTTACTGATATCCTATCACCCGTGGAAAAACCCAAGTCCCGTAGCCATTTCCCCTGCAGCATGATCAATGGGTTATTCGTTCCTATGCTGGTTCCCCTTGCCCTATAAACTGTCATCTCTCTTTGTTTCATATGCTCTCCTCCTTTTAATCTGAGATAATTTCTACAATCCCATTGTCTTCAAGAATTTCCTGAATTTTGTTTATGCCGTCTTCCAGACTGCCGGAAGCATGGACTGTATCCATAATTTCCCCTGCTATGAATTCCATGCTTCCCCTGGTAATCCGATTGCCCATATGCACCCTCCCTGTGATAATAAAAAACAGGGCTAAACCAGCTTCCCCCTCTCTGGGGTTCTGAATTTAGTCCTGCCTGAATAATTCCAATATTTTTTTGCACCAAAATACAGTTTCCACCTCCCTGCCCATATGGCATAAATCCCCGCCGGAACCCTGGTGCTCCATATGCTTTTGTGAGATATCTGACCGAAAAAACAGCGCCGCCTTCCATCAATATCATGCTTCGTTGCAGTTTTGAGAAAGGACTAAATCAGCCCAAACCAGCGTATTTACTGGGTTTGTCTAACTTTAGTCTTATTATAACGTGGTCATCTCCAATACGCATACCAGTTTCAAGAGCAAGGCTGAACGTGTTGAAGTACCTGTAATGCTGTGCCGCTTCCAAGAATATATCCGTTTCTTCAAGCGTCAGCACTCTCGGCTCTTCCGAATTGCTGTCCTTATTCACAACTGTATTCACCTGCATTGGTATGTTCTTCAGTACGAGATCTGCATCTATCGCCTTATTGTACATATCAATGAGGATACGCCGTGTGTCTTTTCTGGACATATCCGAAGAAACAACATTCAGATTCTTTTCATCCTCATATTGCTCATTGCGGAGCCTCTGGCGGATTTCATTCAGCGTCTTTGCATAAATAGTCTGACGCTTCCCGAAACGGTTCGTAAACCTCGCCTGATAACGTCCATCCTTACGCTGCGTTATGCCCTGCCCTAATTCTTTTCCTGCCAATGATTTTCCCATGTTCCACTTCCTTTCCACACAGGAAAGCAAATCATTTATTGGAAAGAATTATCTGATACTGGCATTCTACCAAATCGACTGCTTACCTTCAATCAGATTCTGAAAAAATGTTAAACTTTTTACATTCTACATTATTTTTATCCCTTTAATATATCTGGTTTTTCAGCCAGTTATCAAGGTTTTTTCTGTGTGCATAAAGACGGTTGCCTATTCTTACGGTAAAACCGTTTGCCGGATCAGCCAAAAGCTCCCTGCATTTTGTCTGTCCGATACTAAGATATACACACATCTCTTTTACACTCAGTAACGCCTTATCCTCAAATGGAATATAATCTGCATTTCTATTGTCTATTCTCTGCTGCATCACTTCATCCCCTTCCGCAATCTTTTTAATTCTGCATAATAAATCTGTCAAAGAACTAAGACTGGCATAAGCGGTGTAATTTTCCTATTGGCTTCCATTTGTATCCCATGCTGTCATTGCTGACCTTTAGCAACGATTTCTGTTTCAAAATCTGCCTGTGGGCTTCCCCTGCCCGGAATATTCCCACCCTTTCGGAAGTGTCTGCCTGCTCCTCTTTTCTGTAAAAGTGTCTTTGCAGGTCTGTTGGCATGAAATACAGCTCATGAATCCGTTCTGGCGGATTGTTTATCAATGTTCTTTTGCTGCTTCCCATACCTTCTTCCAATTTTTAAAAATTCGACACAAGATTTATCCGCAGCATGATATAATTCTTTTGTAACCGCCTTGTCTACCAGATGGCTTTAAGCGGCTTCGTTTTCATGGATTTATGATACCAATACAGAGAGTGGAAAAACATTGACGGAGACTTGACCATACATTGACATAGAAATTTTTGAGGGGAGAATCATTTGAGAAACCGACTTACCTTTGCCAATACAATAAGCATACTTCTTGAGAATAAAAAGAAAACCTATCAGCAGCACCAACTTGTCCGCAGCTTATTTTCCGCATACCTGAACGACGAACTTTCAAGCGGTGAAATATATGCAGAAGACAACACCATGTACAGCCGCTGGTGTACCGGAGCAAGACCGATACCTATGGAAATCCTACACATTTATGAGGATAATAATTTTGAGGTCATGGAAGAAGATTTCCGGTGCAAGATCATTCCGAACCTAATAAATGAATCACAGGCACGTTCCCAAATAGAAGAACTGATCAATGACAGCCGCAATATCATCGGTAACAAAACCGCAGATGAAATGCTTGCACTTACCGATAATGCAGCATTTTTTGTTGCCGCGATCCGCTATGCCATTCTGTCAAACCACGGACACAGCAGCTTATTTTCACCTGATTTATCCGATACCATACAAAACAGCCGCCTGCCTTCCATTACGGAAGAATTTGTAGGACGTAAAAATGAGCTGAAAGAATGCGGAAAACTGTTGCAGGAACGCCCCACGCTTTTTATCAGCGGCGTGGCAGGGATCGGAAAAAGTGAATTTGCAAAATATTATGCGGACAAAAACCATAAGAAATATACAAATATCATTTACCTCTATTATGCAGGAGATTTAAAGAAAAGCATTGCAGGCATGGAATTTGACGATGATACCAGTGAAATGACTGAAGAGACGCTTTTTGACAGACACTATAAGACATTAAAAAAGCTGCACCATGACAGCCTTATTATTCTTGATAATTTTAATGTACTCCCAAAGGATGACAGCTTTTTCAGGAAATTTGCACAGAATGATTTTCAGCTATTGATAACCACCAGATGCCGTCCTACGCAGTACCCCATTATGGAATTAAAATCCTTATCCGCAAGCGGTATGGAAGTGGAAGAACTGCTATATGAATTACAGACCTGCGGACTGAGCATTTCTTCCGGTGAAGCTGTTGAATTATATAAGGATGGAGATTACACTGACGGACTGATGGCAGAGCATTTAAAGAAACTGTTACAGCTTGGGAAACTGTCTGATCCCTGTCTTGATGTACATACAAGAGGATTATCTGCTGTTCCTGCAAGATATGTTCCCATATCTTGAAAAATATCTTGTAACAGACTATCTGCCTAAACTTGCAGAACGGATAGAGTATGTAATGAAACAGGATACGCATTCCTACTGCGGCAGAGCATTGCTTCTTGACTATAAGGCAGAACTGTTTCTTATCAAAAATGATTATAAAAACGCCTTGAAGAAACGGTTAAAAGCTGTCAGTATCTTAGAACCATACCATACAGAAGATGCTGACCAGCGGACAGCAAATCTGCTTTCAAACCTGTACAACAATCTTTCCAATACATACCTGCTGATGAAAAAGACAAAAGAGGCTGCTGAAATGCTCCATACTGCTTTAACCATCCGTCAGGAATATGTACATCTTGGACTGGCAGAATCACATGATATGCTGCAACAGTTGTTGAACCTTACCAATATGTTGATCCTCTCCAAAAATACAGATATTGCAAAACAGGTTCTTGCCTCCTATGAGAATCTTGTTTTGGAACATGAGGGAACACAAACTTTAGATAATGGAGTCTGCCAGATGATGTATGGTGCGATTGCGCTTTCCGAGGGCAATGCTAAAGAAGCCGAACTTCATCTTTTATCTGCGGAGAATATTATTTCGGAAGTCATGGGAACCGATAACAATTATGCTAAAACTGTTTACTTGTATCTGAATAACCTGTATAGCCGCTGGCAGAAACCTGAACAGGCTTTGGCATATGAAAATAAATATCTTAAGTGTTCCAAGTAAAATTGATGCCAAATTTTATGACCATGAAAGTTAGCGAAAGATAAAAGAACTATAACATCTCCAAAATTACAGAAAGCAATGTCAAAAACCGCATGAAATATCAGGCTTTGACATTGCTCTTATCGTTGTAGATTGCAAATTTATTATTTCGCGAAAATTAGCGAAAGTTAAATAGAGTAAAATTTTTGATTCTTGCTTCGCGGCTTATCCGGTATTGTCATTGCAATTTTCCCTTCATCCAATAATGGATTCAGGTAATCGCTTCTGAATGTGGTTCTGTGTTTTATACCAAGAAACTTCATCATTTCATCTCTGTCTCTCGGTTCTTTGCAATATTCAAGCAGCGCATTGATCCTTTCTTCCTTTTGAGCTGTTTTTTGAGCGGTCGTTTCTTCTTTTTGAGCGGTTTTTTGAGCGGTACCGCTCAATTTTTGAGTACCACGCCGATAAAACACAACAACAAAACCATCATCCGGTGTTTGAAATTCCACCCTGCATCCCGCTTTGTCACAAGCATCCTTAATGCGCTTTAATCCTGTTGCAAAGCTTTCCATATCTTTAGAATAATATAATGTACGGGCAATTAGAGGATTTCTACGAATTGGTCGTTGATTTCCCACCACATAACTTTCCGGTGTTTTATTTGCGGGAAAAGCACCCGGATTATAGATTTCAATTCTATTTTTGAAAATAGTAATTTCATTACTCTGTCCAATATCGAACATTCTATGCCCAAAAGAATTTGTAATCGCCTCCCTGATTGCATCCAATGGAATTTCCGGTATTTCTTTTCTCGTCAAATTTCCAAACTCGACACGCCAATCCATAGCATCAATAATATACTGTTCCGCTTTTTTCTTTAATTCCATAACAGAACCGCTGTACCTTCGTATGTCGGTAAATGTCAATCGCTCATCAGATGCAAATTTCGCAATCTGCAATTCATTGACAATACCACAATCACAAAAAAGAGCAGCCCCTGCATTTAAAAGATAGTTTCCCTCTGTCAGCTCCAATTTATCCAATACAGTTTTTACATCGATGTCCTCAAAATCAATTCGTCCAGCTTCTTTTGCTTTCCTCAGATACTCCGCAAAAGCATCTTCATTTACATCATCAATTGTATACATAGATACTCTCTTCTCCCATGAATAGTCAATATTATCACGCTGACGTATCATAGAATCATAAGTATCCTGATCCATAACAAGATCTTCGTCCGCTACTCTTATTCTTGGAACATTATATGCAAGATATGGACATCTGCTTCCTTCAAAGCGCACCAATATTGTCTGTCTATCACCAAATTGCTGGATTGTTATCTCCGGATAAATGGCAGGTTTAATATGATTTCCAATTGCCTGACTTACTTTCCGCAAGGATTCATCACTAATTTCCTGCCCAATTACCGTTCCATCATTTTTCACACCAAAATACAGCTCGCCGCTCTGGTGTTTGTTCAGAATAGCAGCAATAGAAAACATAGCTTCCTTTAGCTCACCGATACTCTTTTTATATTCAATTTGCTCTGTCTCAGAACCAATATTTACTAATGCCACTATCATCAAACTTTATTGAACAAAGTTCAACAAAATTATTTTTTGAATTTTTTGTGTACTCTCACAAGCAAAAAAAGAGATCAGATTTTCTCTGACCTCAATTTAAAATATTATCTAATTTGTATCTATGATTTCTTCTTTGTTGTTTTCGCCTTTGGTGGCGTTTTAATCAGTGTCTCCATTCCCTCAGCTTTCAAATCATCATAGATATCGTCATACTCAGAAGCCCACCGTGTGGATAAAAGCCCTTGATATGACCTATTTTCCGCCTTAGCATTTGCCGAACCCACAAACATATTTAATGTAAGAGCCGCTGCCTCTACCAAGGTACTTGAAACAGGAAATGGTAGGTGTAGTCCCAAACAAGCTGATACTACATTTACCTTTGTGAGACTCTTGTCATTCCACATCTTCTCTATTGTATTGTTATCAAGTCCGGTGATGTCTTTAAGCACATTTACGCTATAGTTACAAACCCGATTGCTCATCAATTCTCTTAAAGCATCACCAAACCCCATATCACGTATAACATCCAACATTTGCTCAGCTATTTCATTCACAAGACCCAACTGCTTTAATATGTCTTCTGAAATATAGTCTGTATAGTGGAACTCCTTATCTGCTATGCTTTCCGGAAGTTTTATATAATGCAGTTTTCCGTCAGCTCCCATCTTAAATTGCAAGAAACATTCTTCCTCATGTTCCTTCGCATATGCGGTCAAACACATCTTTCCCGAATCTTGTCGTTCGACATACTTCGGTTCATCCAGACACACTTTTTCTTCTATGTAAGCAAAGCATCCTGTATTCATCATGCAGGCCCCGCAGACAGAGCATTTGATGCGGCAGATATGACACTCCACGTCAACAAGGTTTTCACCCTAGTCAAGCACGCTCTTATTCTTGGGTTATAGCAGAAAGGGCAATCACTCTTATGCCGTCTGTCCAGTCTTGCTTTTATCCTAAAGAACCCAACGCACTGGATTCTATGACCACAGAAGAATTTAACACAATAATGGAAACCGGATTATCCCAAGCAAAGGATGATCAATCACGTTCTTCCACTGATGTATTTGCAGATTTGAGACGGGAGATACAATAATGGATAAAACTTATGTTGTGAAAATCACATCACAAGCTGAAGAACGATTACAAAATAATTGTCGGAAGCTTTCACCGCAGCGGCAAACTCCTGTGATTTCACAAATCTATTTTCCTCATCCAGAAAGATAATCTGCTCATGAATATTAGGCAGCACAACATTCCAGTCATTCCCGCTCAATGTTCTGCGGGGACGCTCACAGAAGACTTCGACACCCGAACTCTCCCCCAACACCGCTGCCTGCTCCAGAAGATTGATCAACGTTGTTTTCCCTGTAGCACTGTCTCCGCGGATCATTGTAATATTTCGCCTGATATTCAGTTCATACCGAAGTCTTTTATTCTGTACAACAATATGATATTTTCCCCTCATATTTGCACCTCTATGTCTTTCCCGACACAAGTTTCCATGAAAAGCACGGTATTTCAGCGCTCCTTTATAACGAGTGTTTCTTTCAGGTATTCTTCATAACTGTGAACCACCACGCCGGTATTCAGGATAAGTGCATCAAACACAGGAACGGAACTGAAGTCCATCACATGGTGCAGATTGATAGTCAGATCTGCCTTCTTCCCAAGCTCTACAATCCATTTCGCACAATTATCTCCACAGGCTGAAGCATTAAAAATTCTGCCGCTTTTATCAAAGGCCATCAAAATCAATGTCTTGACACCGCCGGAAATCTCCTTCGTGGAGATTGGGCCAAGTACCGGGCTTTGAATCAGATGTGTCCCAACCACATCTGACCGGTCAATGTCTTTAATCATCGCAACTGTCAAAGGATCCATGATCCATTCATCTTCATATTGATTATCAAAATAAGTTGGGGGATGATAAACAGCATTTTCTACATCCCCGAATATAATGTTCAGCAGCGCTCTGTCTTCCTTTCGGCCACAGTATTCAAAGGTGCGCTGTCCTACCAGGCAAAATTGCAATATTTCAGAATGTTATATCAGTATAGCATAAGTACAGACAAGAAGTGAATGAAAATATACAATTAACAATAAACTCCGTAACAGGGATGCCGAAAGGCAGCACTGTTACAACATATTCAGGAAACATTTTGACTGTAATCGGAAACAAAAATCTCTCCCATGCTTACAGTGAATCCGGTTATAATATAGGCACGTTGAGCGATAATAAATTTGCGCGGCAGGACTGCGCAGGAAAAGAGGAAAACAATGAATATCGTATACCATGAAAACACCAGAACCTTTCATCTGTACAACGACAGCATCAGCTATATCATGACCGTTATGCGAAACGGCCATCTGGGGCAGCTGTATTTCGGAAAGCGTATCCGGGACAAGGAAGACTTCTCCTACCTTCTGGAAACCTGCGAAAGACCCATGACCTCCTATGTTTACGAAAATGACAGAACCTTTTCCCTGGAACATATCCGCCAGGAATATCCGGTATTCGGCAGCACAGACTACCGCCAGCCGGCCGTGGATATCCGACAGGAGAACGGCAGCCGGATCTTGGACCTGCGATATAAGTGCCACGTGATCACGGGCGGCAAACCTGCCCTTCCCGGTCTTCCGGCAACCTATACAGAGACGGACTCGGAAGCACAGACATTGACGGTCACTCTGGAGGATCCCGTGACGAAAATACATGCAGACCTGCTTTACACAATCTTTGCCAGGGGCGGTATCCTGACACGCAGTGTGCGGTTTGCCAACCTCGGAAAGGAATCCCTGTTGCTTGGACGTGCCATGAGCCTGTGCCTGGATCTGCCGGATTCGGATTACGTATGGCAGCAGCTTTCCGGATGCTGGGCAAGGGAGTGCCATATCCACACCCGCAATCTGGAACCGGGCATCTCCTCCATCGGAAGCATGCGGGGCAATTCTTCCCATGAACACAATCCCTTCCTCGTGCTGAAACGGCCAAATACCGATGAGAGAATGGGCGAAGCGGTCGGCTTTTCCCTGATCTACAGCGGCAATTTCCGGATGCAGGCAGAAGTGGATGCCCATGATACCCTGAGGATACTGGCCGGCATCGATCCGGAAACCTTCGAGTGGAAACTGGATGCAGGCGAAACCTTCCAGACGCCGGAAGCCGTTATGGTCTATACGGACCGCGGGCTGAATCATATGAGCCAGACTTTCCACAAGCTGTACCAGAAGCGGCTGGCAAGAGGTTACTGGCGGGATAAGGCAAGGCCGATCCTGAATAACAACTGGGAAGCCACCTACTTTGATTTCACGGAAGACCGCCTGATTGAGATCGCCTCCAAGGCAAAAGAATGCGGCGCAGAGCTCTTCGTCCTGGATGACGGATGGTTCGGCGCAAGAAGCAATGACAGCGCCGGACTCGGAGACTGGAAGGCCAACAGAGACCGGCTTCCGAACGGTATCTCCGGCTTGTCTGAACGGATAGAACAGTTGGGCATGAAGTTCGGGCTCTGGTTTGAACCGGAAATGACCAACAAAGACTCGGATTTCTACAGGCAGCATCCTGACTGGATCCTGGCTGCCCCAAGCCGCAGCCAGTCTCACGGAAGAAACCAGTATGTCCTCGATTTCTCCAGAAAAGAAGTGGTGGAAGCCATCTATGGACAGATGTCCGATATTTTGGGCCAGGCAAAAATATCCTATATCAAATGGGATATGAACCGCAGCATCACGGAATGCTACTCCGCGGCATGGCCCGCAGACCGTCAGGGAGAGATCTATCACCGGTATATTCTGGGCGTCTATGATCTGTATGACCGCCTGACAAGGGAATTCCCTCAGGTACTCTTCGAGTCCTGTGCCAGCGGCGGCGGCCGATTCGATCCGGGTATGCTCTATTTCGCGCCTCAGGGATGGATCAGTGATGACAGCGACGCTGTAGAACGCCTGAAGATCCAGTACGGAACGTCCCTGTGCTATCCGGTCAGCAGCATGGGAACGCACGTATCCGTCACGCCCAACCATCAGGTATTCCGGAACACACCGCTTCACACCAGGGCGAATGTGGCCTATTTCGGCACTTTCGGCTATGAGCTGGATCTGAACAAACTGACACCGGAAGAAAACGAAGAAGTGAAGCGGCAGATCGCTTTCATGAAAAAATACAGAGAAGTGCTCCAATTCGGTACTTTTTACCGTCTGAAGAGTCCTTTTGAGGGAAATGAAGCTGCGTGGATGGTGGTGAGCGAAGACCAAAAGACTGCTCTGGTAGGATGGTACCGCATCCTCAACTGTGTCAACGGAAGCTACACCAGAGTAAGGCTGGAAGGCCTGAATCCCTCCTACTGTTACCGAAACGCTTACAGCGGCGCCTGCCACTTCGGCGACGAGCTGATGCATGCTGGCCTGATCACCAGCGATGAAACCGCAGGTCAGGTGCCGTCCGGTGTGAAACCCTGTACGGATTTCGAATCCAGGATCTATGTGCTGGAGGTGTAGAACCTCGTCAACGTATGCTGCAACGCGTCTCCATCCGGTTCTTCCTTGACCGGATGGAGACGAAAATTTCCTAAGCCTGAGTCCAATCAGCCAGCGGCTGTATCCTTCTTCAACAAAATAACGGCCACGCAGACAAGCAGATACCCGATGATAGCAACTAAAGAGGCTTCTGCCCCAAAGCCTGCTCCTGTTAATAAGATATTATCCGATGGTATTACGATTTGGATAAACGGTTTACCATAAGCCCCCTGCGCTGTCGTGATATGCAGGATACTCGTTACCATCACAAAATTCCATACGGAATGCATAAGGGCACTGTTACTGACAGAATTGCCACGATAAGCGGCAAGGGAGAACATAACTCCTACCAACGTGCCACTTACGGCCAAAAGCACAACACCCCCAATGGTGAAGCTTTCCATTGCAGGAATATGCGCCAAACCGAACAGAACCGATGGCAATAGGATCGCAAGCGGTTTCCCCCATCGGTTTTCAAGCAGCTTCATGATAAAGCCGCGGAACAACACCTCCTCCAGGATGCCGGCTTTCAAAGCCATCATCATAGAAGCGATGACAATTAAAAGCATATCACCGAATGCAAATGTGTTGCGCTCCGCTGCTCCAATGACCAGAAAAGTGGCCGCAACAAACGCAGGAAGCAGGACAGAAAGGATAACGCCCCACGGTTTCACCTGAAATGTAATTCCAAAGTCCGCCATTCTCAAATGAAGATGTTTTGTGGTATAAAGCCAGAAAAACAGCATTGTAACCAACAGGCAGCCCGTCATTCTCAGAATAATGTACCATTCACTGCCCGGGAAAGTGACAACGGAAAAGAGAACGTCAAAGAGTATACTGCTGCCCAGATCACCCGCCAGGAATAGCAGAAAATAGATAATCACATATAACAGTGTTTTGGATGTTGAAAAACGATATTGTTGCACTTTCGAATGCTCCTTTCCATTTAAAATTACTTAGGCATTTGCGAAACGCCAGAACCCGCATAAATACGGGATTCTCTTTGTTACAAAATAAAACAACTCCTCACTGGTCTGTGGTATAATTGAAATGTCCAATAACAATTATCCATATCCACCAGTAAAGGAGTCGTATCTATATGATAACACATAAACAACTCTCTTTGGCAGATATTTTTACCGATTGCCAAAATAAATTTGATAACGATAAATATGAGTTTCTTTCCATACTCGATGAAACCATCAACCTTGATGAAATTGTTCCGGTGTCTTTTGTTTCTCACTTTCATGCTGCCACCGGCAGACCCCGCAGGCATCTTCTTTACCCAATGCTCAGGGCTCTGTTATTACAGCTTATTTTCTCGATCCCTACCACTTCCCTCCTGATCATTTTCCTCAAATATTCTCGGGAATTACGGGATTTCTGTGGTTTTGATGTCGTTCCGGACGCATCTAAATTTACCCGTTTCAAGCAGGATTTCTTATTGGACTTACAATCCATGTTCGATCACCTTGTTGGCCTGACCGAACCGATATGCCAACGGATTGATTTGGAAAAGGCATCCATGACGCTCTTCGATACCTCCGGCATTGAAGCCTGGGTGACTGAAAACAATCCCAAATATGCCAACCGTATTATCAAACAGCTCAAATCATTTAAAAAAGCCAACGGACTGGACGGTTCCTTTGATCCCTATAAAGCCGCCTACGGCTCCATGCCTTCCCATGCCGCCGCCAGCCCCGCAATCCAGCAGATGTATATCAATGGGCATTTCTGCTATGCCTTTAAATCCGGCATCGTTACAAACGGGCTGGGTATCGTCAGGCATATTTCCTTTTACAATAAAGATTTTCTCGGATCCCACCCTGAGATCATTGTTGGAAAGAAATCGGATTCCCCGGATGAGGACAAGAGCCTCGCAGATTCCAAGGCGCTGGTCCCGACACTGAAGGATTTCTTCCGGAAGCATCCGCTCATCAATCCCAAAACGTTTCTGGGGGATGCCGCTTTCGATTCCATCGAGATCTATAAATATCTGCTGATGGAAACATCCTTTGAAAAAGCGTATATCCCTCTGAAAAATAAACTCAGGCTCAAAGGAATCGATTACACCGTAAATGATGACGGCATTCCCTGCTGTCCGCATGACGCTTCCCTCCCAATGAAACGGGAAGGGAGCAGATCCCATTTGCGCTGCGGCCTTCCAACCATGAAATTTGCCTGTCCCAAAATGAAATGGGAACGGGACAGCCTCACAAAGAAAACAAAACGTGTATGCCATTGTGATACTCCGTGTACGGCATCTTCCTGTGGAAGGATGATCTACATTTATCCGGAACAGAACCTTCGCGCTTATCCCGGAACAATCCGTGGCACCCAGGAATGGGATTCCACCTACAAAGTCAGAGTAAATGTTGAAAAATCCATCAACCACTTCAAAGACAGTTTTTGTGTTGCCGGCCGTAAAACCCAGAATGAGAAGACGCTTCATGCCGGCCTGCTTCTCGCCGGGATTACCCAGCTTATCACTGTAATGGTGGCTGACAGACTGCACATGCATCAATATATCCGCAGTCTAAAACCTCTGATCGCATAACCTCACATACCACTTGCCATTTCGCAGGCAGATGTCCCTATCTGCTTTATTTTCATGTCTTAAAATCCGGTTACCCACATCCGCCACCTGAAAATCCGGCATGACCGGATTTTTTCCCTGTTGGAATTAAGATTGCGAACTTGTTTCGCAATTACCTATCAAAATTAACTAAATGACATTGGTTCAGGTACCAATTACGAAAACACTTATAACCGGATCATGGAAATAAAGAAGGAGGATTCACATTTGGATATTTGGGTATTACAATATTTTCTGGCAGTGGCAAGGGAAGAAAGCATCACAAAGGCCGCGGAAGCGCTGCGCATGACCCAGCCCCCTCTTTCCAGGCAACTGAAAGACCTGGAAGAAGAACTTGGAAAACAGCTGCTTATCCGCGGCAGTAAAAAGATCACATTGGCCGAAGACGGTATGCTGCTTCGTAAACGTGCAGAAGAATTAGTTGATCTGATGGAAAAGACAAAAGCCGAACTGACTTCTTCCCACGAAAATATCAATGGAGAAATCTATATCGGCTGTGGAGAAACGGAAAGTATTTCTTTGCTGGCACAGGCCGCCCAGAATCTTCAGAAAAAATATCCCCTGATCCATTACCATATTTACAGCGGCGATGCAGAACAAGTGCTGGAAAAGCTGGATAAAGGACTGATTGATTTCGGCTTTCTGGTCGGCCAGGTCGATATCGGCAAATATGATTTTATCCGTCTCCCCATGAAAGATACCTGGGGCGTATTGATGCGCAAGGACAGTCCGCTGGCAGAAAAGGAGTCTGTCTCACCTGAAGATCTGTGGGATAAGCCGCTGATTATCTCCCATCAGACTTCGATTAACACTGAAATGTTCTCCTGGTTACAGACAGATATCTCCAAGCTGAACATAGTCGCCACCTACGATCTGGTTTATAACGCCGCTCAGTTTGTAAAAGCCGGATGCGGATATGTCATTGCGCTGGACAAGCTTATCAATACAACCGGTGACAGTAATCTCTGTTTCAGGCCGCTTGCTCCCACTCTGGAAGCCGGTCTCTGCATCGTCTGGAAAAATGTCAGGTCTTTACACGGGCCTCTAACACTTTTCTCAGGCAGCTGCAGAAAGAAGTAGGCAGGATAACATGATGCACCACACAAATTCCTTATACCTGGAACTCATCGATAATATCGTTCAGGCGTTTCACTACTTCATTTAACTCTCCCATGGATGTATCGATCCGATCCATTTCTTCACTCTGGTTCTCCACACGATCATTTACCTCCTGGCTGGCAGCCGTCAGTTCCTGTGTCTCGCTGGAAATGTTGGAGAACTTATCTGCAATATCATTCTTATTATTGTTAAGATTCTCTACGGCGTTCTCAAGTTCATTGATATCATTGCCCATACCGGAAATATTATCGCTGATTCTCTGGAATACACCCTGCGTGTCGGACATCGTACTCATGCAGTCCGTTGTCGTATCCTGAATCTGCTCGATCTGGTGATTGACATTCTTGATCTCACTCTGAATCTCGGAGATAATATGATTGATATCTCCCGTTGCGGATGCCGTCTGTGCCGCAAGCCCGCCGATCTCACCGGCCACCACTGCAAATCCTCTGCCCATCTCACCGGCTCTGGCCGCCTCAATCGAGGCATTCAGGGCAAGAAGGGAGGTCTGGCTGGCAATTGTGCTGATCGTCTTGCTGATCCCATCAATGGAGAGCGACTTCTGCGAAAGGCTGCTGGCCGTCTCGCAGGTAGCATTCTGCAGCTCAAGGCTCTGGCCGATCTTTCTGGAAAGCAATTCCACTGTCTCCATGCCGTCATAGCACTGGCTTACCGCTGCCGTTGCCACCTCATTCATACGCTCCATCCGGCTTGCTACATTAGAAAGTTCCTCCGCAAATTCCATAAAATTCGCGTTCGCCTGCTGCGTCTGCTGCGCCACGTCATCAATCGCAATCACGATCTGGCTGACTGTATCTTTAACGGAATGATTATCCTCCACCGAATTTTCCACCGAAACAAGCACCGTGTCAAACTGCTCCTTCAGTGTGTCGGATGCCTGGATCATCTGCTGTACGATCTGGTTCAGACGGCCGCGCAGCTCCTGAATTGCCCGGTCCATAACACCCATTTCATCCTGCCGCGCATGTGAACCCGGTCCGTTCTCCTTCGTCTGCAGCCTCAACTCACGAAGTTCCACAATCTCCTGCTGCATTGCAATGATCGGTCTCGTAATGCTGCTGCTGAACACTGCCACCACTGCTGCTGCCACCACTGCCGCAATCAGCATCGTAATCATAAAAGTATATACCAGCTGGTTCGTTGCCTCATTATAAACAGAGACCGGTGTGGCAATGGTAACGCTTCCCACACTGCTTGGGACTGCAGTCAGATACCTCTCCACGCCGTCATAATCCTTCACCGGAAGCGTTACGTCTTCCATAGAAGCAACATAACCCCCGTCTAAGACTTCCAGTACAGAACTGATTTTATCCTGGGACGGCATAAACTCCTTATTTCCATGCAGCAGAATATTTCCGCTGTGATCTGTCACAATTACATAGCTTCCGTCCGAACTGTCCGCAACCTCATTGACCATGTCAAACATAGACTGCAGCTGCAGGCTCATACCAATCACACCGGTAGAACCGTTCTTACAGGTAAACTGCCTGGATACAGGCATCACCATACCCCCATCATTGTACGGCTCGCAGTATACCTTTTCATCAACAGCCAGCGCCTCCGTATACCACGGATAGCCGGAATAATCCCAATCTGCCCCCAGGTCAAGCCTGCTTCCGTCCAGAAAAGTACCGTCCGTAAACGCTGCAAAAACATCTGTTGTTCCCTCATTCGCTTTCATCAGGGCTTCCAGATAATCGACAACCGCCTCTTCGTCAACCGCATCCAGAGATTCCATGTATATAACTGCGGAATCAACAAGAGCGGTTTTTTGTTCGAGCCATGTCTGGATCGCAGACGAATAATACTTGGCTGTTGCCTTCGCCTCCATATCATTCATCTCATCAAACCGGTTACGCGTCCTTGTCAGAACACATAACATTGCGATCAACATACATCCGATGCAGATCGCTGAAAAACAAATGATAAGTTTCACTTTGATTTTCATTGTATAGTTCCTCCAATATGTAATAATATAAAGCAGCATTAAGTATACTATTTCCTCTGCAAAAAGTCAAAGAGGACTGAGCTTCTGTTACTGAGCCAGCGTTTCTTCCTGCAGCCTGTCAAATTCCGCCATGCACTCGTCCACCGTAGCGCCGTTTAGCAGTTCTCTCACGATCAGACAGGTATTCCCCCACTGCTCCAGCTTCATATTCGCGTTGGCTCCGAGAACATAGACATTGGACTGGATCCTGTCATTCAGCGGCTTCAGGGCAGGAATGCATTCCACCTCCACATTCTTTGACGGTGATATTACCTTATTGGTCTCCGCATAGACCTGAAGGGCTTCATCGGACAGCATAATATCCAGCGCAGCCAAAGCGTCCTCGGCATGCTCCGCCTCCGCGCCGACGCCGAAGCCCGTCATAGGCATTACCGGCATCCGCCCTCTGTTGCTGGGAAATCCGATAACCAGCATTTCGAAATCCGGATTCCCGTAGGCAGTGTCCGTATTCGCCGCACCCCAGTAAGCCATTACGATCGGCGTCTTCTGTGCCAGGAAATCGGGGCCTTCCCCTTCGATCGCCTCGCTCACGTATGCCTTCCCGGCATCAATATATCCCTTGTCGATCATCTCCTGGAGGAACTCGAATCCTGGGCGCATATAATCGCTGTACTTACTCTCTCCACTGTTCAGCGCCTCAATCTCCGCCTCCGTATTCCCGCCGTTGTACAGATCCGCATAAGCCTGTGCCAGCACAAAGGTCTCCAGCCACCATCTGTTGGCTCCCACCGGCGTCTCGATCCCGTTTTCTTTGAATACCCTGCAGCATTCCAGAAATTCCTCTGGTGTCTCCGGCAGTTCCAGCCCGTACCGGTCAAACATATCCTTGTTGATGAACAGTCCGTAGGCTACTACCTCCTGCGGGATCGCCACCAGCTTTCCGTTGACCACATTCGCCGCCTTTACCACATCCCTCAGATTGTCGGCACAGGAAAGTCCCGACAGATCCATCAGCTTTCCTTCCTCCCCCAATACCTGTATGGTATCCGGATTGAGCAGATAAATATCGTCCATATTGTTACGTGCCCTATCAAGCGTTACGTCATCATAGGTTTTATCCTGATAGTCTTCAGCCGTATAAGTCACATAACTTACTTTAATCCCCAGCTCCTTCTCTGCCATAATAACCGTTTTGTCCGTGGCGCTCCGTGCAGTATTGACCGTGTTCGCCTCCGTTTTCTCCATGGAGCTGAACATATTCACAACTCTTTTCGCATCCTCTTTTTCCGTAAGCAGATTCCTGCTGTTTTCCTTATTCCCGCAGGCGGCCGAAGCAAACACTGTTGTGCACGTCAGGCAGACTGCCGCTGCTCTTATGAAATAACGCTTGCTTTTCCTGTTCATAGTAAATTCCCCCTATTTATGCTATGCTGCTTATCCCTTCTTTGATACTTTCCTGCTACTCCCTTCTATCTTTTATCACATACTGTCTTATGATCTGCTTTAATAATTCTACATTAACAGGCTTCGCCAGATGAACATTCATACCTGACCTCAGCGCTTCTTTCTCGTCCTCCGCAAATGCGTTGGCCGTCATGGCTATAATCGGGATCTGCCCCGCGTCCTCACGGTTCAGGGCCCGTATCGCTTTCGTCGCCTCATAGCCGTTCATCACCGGCATCTGTACGTCCATCAGGACCGCATCGAACTCTCCCTCGGACGAAGCTGCAAAACGCTCTACCGCCTGCTGTCCGTTTTCGACAATCTCACAGGCAGCATTCTCTATGGATAAGATCTCCCGCAGAATCTCCGCATTGATCTCATTATCCTCCGCGGCCAGGAAGTTCAACCCTTCCAGACTGCCGTCCTCTGTATGCCCTTCCTCCTGTTCTGCCCTTCCTCCGCTCAGCATCATCATTACCTTTTCCTTCAATGCAGATACGAAAAACGGCTTCGGCAAAACTCCTGTCATTTCAACGGGCGGCGCCTGCACTTCTTCCTCTTCAGCATATTCCGTCACGAACAGAATCGGCACCTCCGGGATAATCTGTCTGATCTTCTCCACTGCCTGCAGGGCATCCAGATCCGGTATATCCCAGTCTATCAGGACAAGCTGGTATCCCCGGGCTCCGATACCGGGAGCCTGCAGCAGCCGCATAGCCTCTTCAATGCTCTGTGCCGTGTCTGCCGCCACCTCCATATCCTCCATGAGCGTCCGAATGTTCTCCCCGCTTGACACATCGCTGTCCACCACCAGCATTCCGGAAATCCCTCTTTCCTTCCAGAACTGTCTGTCCGCCTGTCTCTCCGGTATCCGGAACTCCAGCTCCACCTGGAAAAGGCTTCCCTTATCCACCTCACTGGAAACATCAATCGTACCGCCCATAAGTTCTACGATATTTTTCGTGATTGCCATGCCAAGCCCGGTACCCTGTACCTTATTGGTAGTGCTGTTCTCGGCTCTGGTGAAGGCGTCGAAGATCGTCTTTAAGTATTCCGGCGTCATGCCGTATCCATCGTCTTCCACCTCGATCTTAATATGCTCAAACTGGCTGGAATGCTGCTTTAACCCGATGATCCTGAGCCATATATTGCCGCCCACCGGCGTATACTTCACCGCATTGGACAGAAGATTAATCAGAACCTGATTGACCCGCGTCTCATCCCCCAGCAGGTATTCGTGTTTCACACCGGTTACCGTCACACAGAATCTCTGTTCTCTTGCCTTCGCCATGGGACGGATAATCGCATCCACAGAGGACACCAGGTCGTTTAAGGTAAACTCATCCACCGAGAGCACCACTTTACCGCTCTCGATCTTGGAAACATCCAGAATATCATTAATCAGGCTCAGCAGATGCTGCCCTGACGCCGTAATCTTCTTCGTGTACTCCCTCACTTTATCCGGATTCTCTGCATCTCTGTCAAGCAGTGTGGTAAAGCCAAGCACCGCATTCATCGGCGTCCGGATATCATGGGACATATTCGAAAGAAAAGTAGTCTTGGAATTGCTTGCGGCCTGGGCGGCCTGCAGCGCTTCTGAAAGCTGCCTGTTGTGGACCTCCCGCTCCGCCTCCCGCTCTTTCCTGATCCGGATCTGCTGCCTCTGGTTGAAATAGTATAATATGCAACAAAGGAAGAACGCGGTCAGCATCACTGCCACCACGATGAAAATATTTTGATTGACAGTTGTCCCTTCCTGCTGGATCGCCTCAATCGGCACATACCCGATCAGGTAAATGGTTCCGCCGTTCACGGACCACATATAATTCAATGCCCTTTTCCCCCGGATATCATGGTTAAACATGATATTGCTTCCTTCACTCAGGCACGCACTCACTTCTGCCAGCAGTCCTTCGTCCTGAATATCATTTGCCCGGTAGAAATCCTTAAGATTCAAATGACCCGCGTCCCGCTCCCCCATTCCCTTGGGTTTCAGGACAAGGCGCTCCGTCCCCGCATCCATGATATACAGAAGTGCTTTCTTGTTGTAGAACCCGGACGGAAGAGATTTGTCCAGAGAATCATAGACATATTCCACATAAAGTGCCGCTATTTCCTCCCCGTCCTTTACGACAGGACACTTCATGGAATATGCCCATGTGCCCATATAATTCAGATATGACTGGGAAACTGCCACGCCGTCTACCGTTCCGCCGGCAGAAAAGTTCAGTTCCTCCTCTGTAAATACTTCGCCGTTATCAGAGATTCCCTCTGTTTCTCCCGCACGTATCAGGGAAACCTTCGTCATCGTCTGACTGCCGCCATAGAAGCACAGATGCTCCTCCGGCTTCTCCGCCGACGCGATCTCCTGCGCCATCAGCTTCTGAAATTCCGCTTCTTTATTCAGGATCGCTTCAATCGTGCTCTTGATCAGATCCAGACTCTCGCTCAGATTCTGAATCGCAGACTCGGACATCTCCTCAGAAATTTTCCTCGATACGGAGAATACCACCGTTCCGAAAATACAAAACACCAAAATAATAGAAAGCAGCAGGGAAACCCCTTTATCTATCTTTCTTGTGCCCCGTCTCTCTTTCATTTCCGCTCCCCATATAATACTCATGGCTTTCGTAAAGCACATAATATAAATTCTTGGTCTTATCTTATCACGAATCGATACCGGAAACAAGCGCAAACCCAAGCGGCACGTCCTGGCCGAATCATTACAAAATTCCCGGTCCGCAGACTATATGTATGTCTGCAGACCGGGAACATAATCCTGTCTACCAATGAATACCGAAACCGGACGGCATGGAAATTTCTGTTTCTTCAACTTCCGGAGTCCTGTCCTGTTCAAGAGTCAGGGATAGAGTTCTTTCGCCATACTCTCCTGTGTCCGGAACCTTTACCGTTATTTCCACGGTTTCTCCTGCGGCATAGTACTGAAGAAGCTCCTGCAGTTCCTCAATACCGGTAACGGCCTTACCGTCAAATTCCGTGATCACATAACCCTTTACGATGCCCGCTGCCTCTGCAGCGCTGCCTGCCGTTACGTCCGCAACATAGATGCCGGCGGGAATTCCGTAGGCCTGGCTGACGGCTGCATCAACGGTGAGCCCGGTGATACCGAGACCGGGCTTGCGGCCTTCCTCCACTTTCGTGCGGGTCGTTTCGTTCATTAAGGTGTCTATGATATCGGAAACTCCGGAAACGGGAATCGCATAGCCCATGCCCTCTACCTCTGTACTGGACATTTTGGCGGAGTTAATGCCGACCACCTCGCCGTTCATATTGACCAGGGCACCGCCGCTGTTCCCTGGGTTGATGGCCGCATCCGTCTGGATATATGTCGGCTCCTCTTCCCCCTCCATGGAAGTGTTAACCACACTGTTATCGCCGGCAATGGAACGGTTCTTGGCGCTTACGATACCTGTGGTCACGGACTGCCCGTAGCCAAGGGCATTGCCGATCGCAACTACCTGTTCCCCTACCTTCAACGCATCCGAATCTCCGATAGCAGCAACCTTGATCTGCGCCATCGTATCCGCCGAAATACTGCTTAGCGGAATCGCAATGACGGCAAGGTCATTGTCGGAGTCCGCACCCTTTATGCTGGCTTCATACGCCTGATTGTCAACGAAGCAGACAGAAAGCGTGTCTGCGTTTTCCACGACGTGGCAGTTGGTGACGATCAACAGTTCCTCCGCATTTTTCCCGATGATAAAGCCGGAACCGGCGCTTTCCGTCTCCATAAGCTGTGACTGCCCGACATATCCGAACATGCTGAAATAGTTTCTTATCTCCTGAACGGATTTATTAGTAATAGAAACGATCGAGGGCATTACGGATTCGGCGATATCCGAAACATCCATATTCCCCTTGGCAGTCTGTATTGCAGAGAGCGCTGCAGTCTGCAGTGTGCCGAAGGATTCCTGTCCTTCCTGCAACGCGGAACCGCTCTGCGTGCCGTCTGCCGCCGCTGCGGCATAAGCGGCGCTGCCGGCAGCGTAATTCACCGCCTGAAAGGTTCCTGCCGCTACGCCTCCGAACAGAACGGCACTTAGAGTGATCGCACCGATCCTTTTCGCGGCGCGTACTGCCCTGCCGTTATGCTGTCTCTTATTTTTCGGTGCAGGAGCCTGATTAAGTTCTCCGCCCTGGAAACCGTACTGATACATCCCGTCTCTGTTTTCATAATTGTTGTTATACCCTAACATAGCCGTCACTCCTTTTCCTGTGATCCTGTATATAACTTCTTGCCTGTTGCTATAATCAGAGTATAGGGAATAAATGTGATGAATCTGCGGTTGTTTTGTGATCAATCTGCGGTTAAACTATGAAAAAATTGTGAAGTGTATCATGCTCCCACAGTATCGTAATGCTCCAGCACAACTCCATGTGCGATCCCTGGAATGCTCTGCCCTTCATTAAAGCTGGTCTTGCTTAAGAGCGCACCCGTAGGCATAAAAAGCACCCGGTTCCAGACGCCTTCCTCCAGTTTTTTGAGAATGTAGGCTGACAAGACTACCGCGCTGCAGCCGCATCCGGATCCTCCGGCGTTGGTGTCCTGTTTCTCACTGTCGTAGATCTCTATGCCGCAGTCCATATGCTGCTTTGTGATATCAATCTGCGCCTCTGACAGCAGATCAAACAGGAGCTGCTGGCCAACCGTTCCCAGATCACCTGTGATAATCTTGTCATAATAATCCGGTTTCCTGCCGAAATCCTCCAGATGCTGCTTAATCGTATCGGCAGCGGCCGGAGCCATGCATGCTCCCATATTCATGGAATCCTTCAACCCGTAGTCCACAATCTTGCCGACCGTAGCTCCCGAGATCACTGCCCTGACCTGCCTGCCCGGCTGCGCCGAAAGAACGAATGCCCCGCTGCCGGTCACCGTCCAGGTGGCAGATTTCGGCCTCTGGTTACCATAGGCCAGCGGGAACCGGAACTCTTTCTCCGCACTGGCGAAATGACTGGATGTAATACACGCCACTTTCTGTGCAAACTCTCCTGCAATGGCCATGCTTCCCATAGTCAGAGACAGTCCGCAGGTAGAACAGGCGCCATACAAACCCACATGGGGCACCTGATAACCGGACAGCCCGAAGCTGCTGGCTATGGACTGCCCCAGCAGATCACCTGCATAGACAAGCTGCAGATCCTGCTTCTTAATCCCTGCCTTGCCAAGCGCAATTTCCAACGCTTCTTTCTGCAGGCTGCTCTCCGCGTCCTCCCAGGTTTCTGCCCCGAATTTATCATCATAACCGGCCTTGTCAAACAACTGCCCCATCGGCCCTGCCGCTTCTTTACTCCCCACAATGGATCCACTGCCGATAATATACGGCTTATTCATAAACTGAAGACTCTGTTTTCCTAACATCCCACTCACTATCTCCTTTTCCATGACAGTTCCTGCATCTTCCTTATACCGTCGATGTGACTGTTCAGACAAAGCCAATCCCTGGCGCAGATAAAAGCCCGGTTCCAAACGCAGCGGTACTAAATTCGTGGAAAACCTCATTAAGTACCGGCGTTTTCCTACGGTCCTAAGGAGAATCCTATCATATCAGACGCTGTGTATAGACTTAACTAAATGACATTGCATATGAACAGTAACCTGTCGATAAGAATAGTATGTATATCAGGACAGAAAGTTATACCATTGTAAAGATAAAATGCTGTAATAATATCGTCAGCAAAAGCCTGTGACATTAATATGGTCCAGAATCATTCTGCCGCTGATTCCGGTGATTTTCAGCTTCTCATACTGCCCCGTCCCACTGCAGTTTAACGTAACCGGCATATCTGCCGCCGGGAAAATGCTCACCCTGCTTCCGTCTGTCAGTTCCAGCTGTACTTCTCCCTCACTTCCTTCTGCCAGCGTGATCTCCACATTGACCTTTCCTCCGGGATTTGTAAAGGAATACACGGCATACTCTCCTGCATACAGTACAAGCCCGTATCTGTCCCAGCCGCAGTCAAAGGCAAATTCCTTTTCTTTCACAGGGAACATCTCTGTCACTTCCATGGACGCGTTTTTCCGATACGCTTTATCCGTACCGCAATTGCCGTGATAAGAACTGCCTTCCCCCGGGAACTCATCAAAATCCACAGCCTGCAGCTTAAACGGCACCCGCCGGAGTATATGGTCGGCAGTCTCCGGATGGAGCGTGCAGTTTTCGAATCTGATATTGTGCAGATAGCTGTCCAAAATCCCCTGTGCCCTCTCAAATCCAGGATGCTTCCCGCCGTCCAGATAAGCCAGAATCTCCTCGTATCCCTCCGGTATGTCAATCGAACAGAAGGAATTGGTGCAGTCCATTTTCTTCCAAGGCCATATGTTAAACCCGATATTAAGTGACTGCGCCAGCGGATAAAGCGCAGCATACCAGGTATTCTTATTCTCGCCGGTCTCTCCCATCCAGATGGGAAGATCCATTCTTTCGCCAGCCTCCAGGTACCGCTTCAGGCATTCTATCGAAGGCGGCTCCGCGTAACGGTGGAAATGCAGGACCAGGTTGTTATCCCACTTTTCGTCAAAGGCATCGAAATTCGTAGCCCAGTAATATCCCTCCACCGAAATAATGTGCGACGGATCCTTCCTGCGGATGGCCGCAGTCACTTCCCTGTAGAAGGACATCAGCTCCGGAATCATATGGTCGAAGTTTCCGTTCCCCGCATCCGGCGGAATGATCGGCTCATTCAAAACATCATACATGGCAACCGTCCCATTGCCGCAGTAATGCTCCGCGATCCTCTCCCAGAGGGCAACCGCCTTCTCCCGGTTATCCGGGTCCAGAAACAGGCGCGGGACATTATCCACAGAATCGTCAATATTTGATCCGGTCTGCCCTCCCGGCGCCCCATGAAGATCCAGGATCACATACAGCCCCAGCTCCCGGCACCAGCCCACACACCTGTCCAGAAGTTCAAATCCTCTGCTCTTCCAGCAGATCCCCGGCCCTTCCTCCATAAAATATCTGTAGATAAAAGGAACCCGTACCGAATTAAACCCGGCCTCCTTCATGGCCTCCAGATCCGCCTTCTGCAGATAGGTATCCTCATAAGTCTGCCAGAAATACGCCGCATATTCCTTTCCTGTCAGATATTCGATCACCTGTTCAATCCGCCTGGGCCGGTCAAAATTCGTCCCATACGCCTTCCACATATACCCTTCCGGACACATCCAGTTCCCGATTCCCCAGCCATTCAGTAAAATCCTGTCTCCACGCTCATCAACAATATCCCGGTCCTTCACATGTAACATTTTTATACCTCCTCTTTTCCAATCCCACAACGTTACTTTTCCCTGCCGCCCAGTAAACCTGGCTCAGAAGAAAATCAATATCTTAAGGAGCCCCTTGGAGAGCGTCGGCTTAAACCACCAGCAGGCAACTTCTCTCTCTACCCTTTAACTGCCCCAATCGTAATCCCCTGCACCAGATATTTCTGTAAAAAAGGATAAACCACCAGAACCGGCAGGATCCCCATCACCGCAATTGCCATCTTGATTCCCGTAGAAGGCAGCTGGCTGGTGTCAACACTCATCTTCTGGGCAGCGGAACTCATCAAAAACTGCGTGTCCATCAGCATTCTGTTTAACAGGACCTGAATGCTGTACAGCCTGTCTTGGTTAACATAATACAACCCGTTCAGCCAGTCATTCCAGTACCCCAGCCCAACCAGCAGCGCCAGCGTGGACAGAATCGGCTTCGCCATGGGCAGAATGATCCTGGCCAGGATCCCATATTCCCCGGATCCGTCAATCTTGGCCGCATCGATCAGCTCGGTGGGAATATTGCTGGCAAAATAAGTGCGCATCATAATCACATTAAAAGCGCCCATCATCAGGTTCGGCACCAGCAGCGCCCAGAAAGTGTTTTTAATATGAAACAGCTGGGTCCACATAATATACGACGGCACCAGCCCTCCGTTGAACAGCATCGTAAAGAAAAGAATAAATGAGATCACTGTCTTACCGGGCAGGTCCTTCCTTGACAGCGGATATGCGAACAGTGTGGTCAGCATAAGGTTGAGAACCGTTCCCAGCAGAGTCACCACCGCGGAGATCCCGTATCCTCTTACGATCTGCGTCGAATCGATCAGGATATATTTGTAAGCCGACCAGTCGATCCGGGACGGCCAGAAGGAATAGCCATTCACGATCAGCGCCCTTTCTTCCGTAATGGAAGAGGCAAACAGCAAAAGCAGCGGAAGCATGCAGTACAGCATAAGCACGATCATGATAATGTTGGCTGTTGTTTGAAATACTCTATCTCTTCTGATCATGATTTCTCCTCTCCGTAATCTGATTTAAAACAAAGCGTTGTCGGCATCCTGCCTGCGCACGGTCCAGTTGGCCAGTACCACCAGAAGGAATCCTACCACAGACTGATACACCCCTGCCGCTGCCGACATGCCGATATTGTTCGTCTCCATCAGGCCTCTGTACACATAGGTGTCGATGGTGTTGGTGACATCGATCAATGGGCCGCTGTTCATCGGCACCTGATAGAACAGACCGAAATCCGAATAGAAGATCTTGCCGATGGCCATCAGGACCATGATACTGATTGTGGACCTGATCGCCGGAAGCGTTATAAACCGTATCCTCTGCCACCGCGTGGCTCCGTCAATCTCGGCTGCTTCATAATAGGACGCGTCGATTCCCATCAGCGCCGCATAATAAAGGACGCAGTTATAACCGATATTTTTCCAGGCATGCACCATCACAATAATCACCGGCCACCAGGTCGGATCAGAGTACCAGGACACCTTATCCCGGCCTGCATTCACCAACGTATGATTGATCAGGCCGAACTCCGTGCTTAAGAAACCGTAGACGATATAGCTGACCACTACGATAGATACCAGAAACGGGAGCAGGATCAGTGTCTGATAAAGCTTACGCATCCGTACCGCTTTCAATTCCGAGAGCAGGACCGCCACTGCCACTGCGGCGGCCGTTCCCGCCAATATAAAGATAAGATTGTAGCAGACTGTGTTCCTTGTTATCGTAAACGCATCCTTCGTCTTAAACAGAAAGACGAAATTCTTCAGTCCGTTCCAGTCACTGCCCAGAATTCCTTTGGAATAATTGTACTTCTTGAAAGCAACAATAATTCCCGCCATGGGAACATAATTATTGATAAACAGATAGAGCATACCCGGTATCAGCATGGAATACAGCGGAAGATATTTTCTCCATCTGAACTGCTTTTTCTTTTTCAAAATACACACCCTCCCAGGCTTATTGCAGCCGGAAGAGGTGCAAGTACACCCCTCCCGGCGGCTTATGCATTCTAAATGGATGTAACAGTATAGCGTCTATGCCGCAGGCCATTCTACTGCTGTGCAGCCCAGGCATCCAGCTGCGCCTGCTTCTCTGCGATGATGGTATCAATTCCTGCGTCTTTCAGTTCCTGAATCATCTTGGGAACAGCCTCCTCAGGATTCAGGGAACCACAGTCAAGGGCATCCTTATACTTCGCAGTAACATTGTTGCATGCCGTGATCTCATTTAACACATCCGCATTATTCCATATGAAGCCAAACGCACAGCTTAAATGTGCCGCCTTATTGAAAGCATCTGTCTCCGTCCAGATATCGGGGCCGTCAGCTTCCCAGGGATCGCTGATCAGCTCGTTCGGCCAAATCCATGCCACGGAACTGTATGTGGTGTTGGATGCATCGACTCCTTCCGGATATCCGATAGTACCGTCGTCGTTCTTCACATAATGCTCGCCCTCGATACCGTTGATCAGCAGGTTGCTCACTTCCGGATTGCTCCGCATTTCATTTAAGATCTGCATAGCACGCGCAGGCTGCTCGCTGTTGTGGGCGATAAACCATGTATTCATACCGGAGGCGGAAGTCCTGTAACCGTCAACCAGCTCAATCACAGTGATTGGAACACCGCATTTTCTGTACCATTCATTCTCAATACCGGGCTTCGTGTTGCAGAAATAGCCGAATCCCTTTCCGGCAGCCATCAGTTCGTAGGCGTTCTGTGTATTGGTCGCTGCATCAGGCATGATATAACCTTTCTGTGCCCAGTCATATCTGCGGCTGGCCATTTCAAAATATTCATCGCTCTCATACCAGTCCACCACCGTCAGGTCCTCGGAATTGATACAGTCTAACAGCCATCCGAAATCGCCGCCCAGGTCATCTCTGGGGATGTTGTAATAGCCGATCTGTCCGTTGTCGGAGACGAGCGGATAACAATCCGGATACGCCTCTTTCACAGCCGCAAACAGGCCTTCTAAATCTGCCTCGGAATGGATGGCGGATACGTCATATCCTGTGGCTTCCAGCATGTCTGTCCTGACAGCGATGCCGAATCCTTCCGCCTTATCCTTATTGTTGGGTACGCCATAGATCTGTCCGTCCAGTGTCATAACACCCCACTCTGCTTCCGGAACGCTTGCCAGAATATCCGGTCCGTATTCATTCAGCAGATCGTCAAGCGGCACGATCTGGCCGTTATTCGCTGCCGAAAGAAGGGAGATCACGAAGTTAGGGAACAAGTCCAGCTTTTCGCCGGAGGACAGCATCAGATTCACTTCATCCGCAAAGCTGCCATAACTCAGCCTGGTAATATCTACCGTTGTATTGTACTTGGCCACCGTAATCTCGGAAATCGCATCCGCCACCTTCTGCGTCGCCTCTGTAGTGGCATCTCCCACACATACAATCTTAACCGTGTAGGGATCCTGGGCGGAAAGATCCGCTTCGCCTGCCTGGGGCGTCCCTTCCGTAGCTGTCTCCTCCTGTACAGGTTCTGCCTCGCTCTGTCCCGGCGATGTCTCTTCGGCATTGCCGCCTGATGTGGAAGCGCTGTCGCCGCAGCCCGACAGAATGGATGCTGTCATAGCGGCAGTCAGCACACATGCCAACAATTTCTTCTTCATAACGAAAACCTCCTTTTGTTTGATGAAATTATCATATCACCAAAAAAGGAGGTTATCCGCCCGAACCGTGACCTAAAATTATTAAAAATGTTACCTTTTTATGAAGAATTGCCTCTTTTCCTTTCTTCCGTAGGGCTTACGCCGTATATTTTCTTATAAACCTGTGAAAAATGGGAGAAATTACCATACCCTACTTTCAGGGCAACCAGGCTGACAGGAAGGGACGAGCTCTGGAGAAGTGTTCTGGCAAAAGCCATCTTCTCCTGCACAATATAATCTTTGAGCGAGATGCCTTCTGCCTTTTTAAATATTCTGGACACATAACTGGGGTTCATGAAGACACTGGACGCAATATCTTCCCGCTTGATGTCTTTATCCAGATTGTAGTGAATATATTCCTTGATTCTGTTTACCGTTTCCTGAACCCGTCCGATATCCCTGGTCTCTTCCGAGAAGAATGCCGTGGCTGTTTTCAGGAAGACCTCCATATTGGGAAGCGACTGACAGACCTGCGCAACTCCCTGCCGCAGTTCAGCGTCCGGAATGATCTCCTCCCGGGACACCTCGTTTCTGCGCTCGGCCATGATCAGGATCCTGTCAAACTCCTTGTAAAAGTTTTCCAGTGCCGCCCTGTCCAGACAGTTACCGGCCTCCAGCAGCCGGAAGTATTCCATCGCTTCCTCATAGACCAGCTTTCCCATGCCCTGATTCAGCAGGTTCTCCCAGAATGTATAATCCGGTTCCCTGACCTGGGCCGACTGCGTATCCGGTTCATATGCCTGCATGATTCCCGCTCTTGCGCTGACGTCATTTTGCTTCTGCTGCTTCATCGCAAGAAGCTTTCCGTACAGCGGACGGCTTCCCGTACCTTCCTGATAAATCACCACATCCGCACTGTAGAAGTTCGAGGCAAACCGCCAGAAATCCGTCAGGCTCTGTGCCGCCTCTTCCCGGTCCAGCATAGTATCCCGGGAATATACAAAGATAAGCCAGGTATCCTTTTCAACCCTGCAGGCCATCACCTTCTGTTTCCATTTCGTCAGCAGTTCTTCCAGAATATTGGAGCAGGAATCGCAGAACAGATCATTGTCCCATTCGCTGTCCTTCCAGCACAGAATGTGAAGAAGCAGAAGCTTCACGAAGGTATGCCCGGCCTCGAAGAGCTGAAGCTTCCGGAAATCTTCGAACAGCTTGTCTTGCTGCTCCCTGTCGGGATCAGCATACCATGCCTGCACATCATTCTCCAGGAGCCTGTGGCGTTCCTCATACATCTGCACGCCGTAGTCATAGAAATGTCTCTCCTTCCTCTTCTCATAGATCTGCCCCTTCGCCCGCACAACACTGTTCTCGATCTCTTCATATCTGGCAGGCTGCAGAATATAATCAAAGCTGCCCAGCGTCAATGCCGTCTGCGCATAACCGAAATCCGCATGCGCTGTCAGGAAGATGCAGGCCGTATCGAATCCCTGTCCATTCACCCAGGCAAAAAGCTCCAGGCCGCTTTCACCCGGCATTTCGATGTCGCACAGCATGATATCAATTCTGTGGTGTCCAAAAACCGCTTTCGCCTCCTGCGCGCTGTAAGCAGTATATACTTCATGTATCCCCAGCCGTTCCCAGGCAATTCCGTCCCGGATCCCGGCAACCACATAGATCTGGTCATCTACAATTAATAGGTTCATCTGTCATCCTGCCTCTGTCTGATTACGGATCGGCCTGGTAAAATCCCCTTCCCTCTTATAAGGAAGAAACAGTTCCACACAGGCGCCGTCCACATTACTGTAAAAGAAACTGCAGTTATTCTGAAACAGCAGGGAGAATCTCTGCTCGATATTATGAATCCCCAGGTGTTCATCCGACAGCCGCTGCCCGGGGTCATTTAAAACCTCTAATATCTCCCCTGGAAATCCGACTCCGTTATCCTTAATCGTGATATTTACTATCTGCTCTTCTTCACTTTCCAGAAGCTGTGCCCTGATCAGAACCTTAAGGGGCGTGTCATCGCTGCGCTTATAGCGCAGGGAGTTCTCCACATAAGACAGAATAGAGATCGGCGGAATCCCGTAATCCTCCAGTCTGCTGCTGATTTCCTCATGCAGCTCCGGCGGTCTTGCATTGCTCAGCTGCTGCAGCCTGATAAAAGCCCTGATACTGTCCATCTCCCTGCACAGAGGAATACTCACATCATGATCCTTCATCACCAGCCTGAGATAATCCGACATCGTCAGGATCATCTCCCTGAGCTGTCCGTAGCTTCCGGAAGACGCCATACCATACAGCGTCTTCAGACAATTCAGATAGAAATGAGGCCGTATCTGTATCTGATAATACTGTAACTGTGTCTGCTGCATCTGAATCAGCCTGTCATAGGCCAGCAGCTTCAGCTTCCGTATTCGGTCCATCATAGAGTTAAATGTGGTATTTATTTTCCGAAATTCCTGCACAGCACTGACAATATTTAACCGCGACTCTGCCTCCCCGTCACGGATCTGCTCCATCGTTTCAACCATCTCTTCCAACGGAGACAGGAAGCTTTTCTTCAAAAGCCGGTAGCACAATAGGATCAATACGGCAAAAAACAGAGAAATAATCACCATCATAACAGGCATGGACCGGAAACTCCAAATACCGTGATATTCCTCCACAAGCAAGATATTGGCATTCAGCAGATCGAAATATTCCTGTACCACAAACTGATTTCCGGCATCGCCGCTGCGGTAGCTGCCCCTGTCTTTCTCGATCTTCACACCCAGCTCCTTCATTTTAGCAACATAGGAAATGAACTCCCCACTGTTTTCAAAAAGCAGATAGCTGTCATCCTGCTGCCTGGATAAATTGTTGGCAGCGATCAGACAGCCGCAGTAAGTATTCCCCTGCCCCATGATCTTGATAAAGTAGTATTCCTCTCCTATCTGCTGGATACGCCAGTCACTGATCATCTCTTCCGATTCTTCCGAGACAAGCTCCTGAAGATAGGACTGAATATTTTCTTTCTCGACATAAGTGATCCCACGGGCATAAGTACCGCTGAAAAAATTTGACTCCGAACTCAAAACACAGAATGCCGTAATCCCGTCAATCGACTTCATAACAGACTCGAATTTCTCCTTCAGCACCTGTCCCTGCAGATAGCTGTTCACTTCGCTTAACGGATAACGGATCGAGGCAAAAGTCCCGTCATTGGCGATCATATCGGACATAAAATACTGAACATGCTCCAGATCCTCCTCAATAAAGGATACATACATCTCAAGCCGTGTCCGGTTGTTCTGCGTCAGTCTCTGTGTATAGACCGTGTTGCAATATACATTCAGAAGGATAAGAAACAGCAGAAACGGTATCAGAAAAATACACAATATCTTGATAAGTACCATCCTTGCGGAAGTATTCTTTCCTCTCACGGCCGCTGCCTCCCTTGCCCGAATCTTATATGCTTAATCCCGGACCATGGCTGCGATCCGCCTTCTTCCCCTGTCTAAGTCAGCATGACCGGATTCATACTGTAGGCGACATCGCGGCTCTCCTGGCAGCAGACCGCCACCCGGTATCCCGGAATCTCGCTGTATTCCTTCATATGATAATACATGGCGTTGAATGTATGCCTGACCCGGATCTTACCCGTCTCCTCATCCACCATCACCGTAAAATCCCGCAATGGCAGGGATATCCCCTTACCGGTTACTTTCAGGAAGCTCTCCTTCATGGTCCAGATGCGGAACATTCTCCGGGTGATCTCCTCCTCATCCTGCACTGCGTACAGAAAGGCCAGTTCTTCCGATGTGAAGAAACGGTCCGCCACTTTGAGATGTCCCTCTCTGACACGTTCAATATCATTTCCAATAGGCCTGTCCCCTATACTGCATATGGCATAATCCCCTGAATGCGACAGGGAGAAATGAATACCAGGATGATATTTCAATGCAGGCTTGCCCCATTCACCGAACTCATATTCTACCTCACGCTCTTTCAACCCATAGGTCTCCAGTGCGTGATCCAGCGCAATACCTGCGCCCAGGCTCCTGTTCTTATCTTTTTCATGCTTCAGCAATGCGATTTTCTGCTGCCTGTATGGCGACAGTAGATTCAGCTTCTCCCGAAAAAGCGCCTCCTCTTCGAATTGCGTCACATCAATATAATACGTATAGATCATATCCGTACCCTTCTACCTGTGATTATGATTGTGCGGATACCTGCGCATGGAACGCCGCACGTGGTCATCCTTAACGCCGCCGTGATAGCAATCCTGACAGACCGGCCATTCGTAATCCCAGGCCAGCACCGCACCGCAGCCGCGGCACTTCTTCTCAAACTGTCCTTTGTCATCCTCCAGCATTTCCCCGATCACCGACTGAGCCCATTCCCTGTTGACCGCCACTTCTTCCCTGTCGATCTCCCAGTTCATCCTGCCGGAAAACTGTGTATACAGATCAAGCTGCTTATAGTAGGACTCCAGCCCCTCCAGGGTGAAATCCTGGGGCAGCATCGGGCAATTATGGTCTTCTGTCGGCTTCTCGCAGTACCAAAGCCACAGGCGCAGCACCTCCCTGTCCTTCACATCGAAGGGACAGGTGATCAGAGACAGGATGAACTTCCTGTCATCCATGTAGGACAGCTTCTTGCGGTAATTCTTGAGATAACGGAACTTCTTGACACTCTCCGCCATGGAGATCTTGTCGTACATGGGCAGATTCTTCGTTGCCTCCCATGCTTCGATGATCTCGTCCAGCTCCATATCAATATCCAGCAGCACTTCCGGGAAACCTGTTCTTGCCCTTGCCAGAGGCTTCAAAGGCTCCTCCAGCTTCTTCCCGATATAATCAACATCCATGGCCGACTGTACATATCCCACGTCATAATATCCGTAACGTCCTGCCCGTCCGGCAATCTGGCGGATCTCCTCCGCTTCCAGCCGTCTCTTGTCCGTACCGTCGAACTTCGAAGTATTCATAAACACGACCCGGCGTATCGGCAGATTGATTCCCATTCCTATGGCATCCGTCGCAACCACTACCTGATTCACGCCTTCCGTAAACAGACGTACCTGCTCCTTCCTTGTCTGCGGCGGCAGGTTCCCGTATATCACGCTTGCCTTGATTCCTCTTCCTTCCAGAGTCGCCGCAATCGCCAATACACTTTTCTTGGAAAAGGCAATCAGCGCGTCTCCCGGTTCCACATCCTTGCCCATATCGAAACGTTTCGGGATAAACTCGAGCCTGGTGTTGCGTTCGTGATAAACCGTATCATAGGTATCTCCACACCGCTTAATCATCTTCACAAGCAGGCTCTCCGCCGTACCGGAACAGCATACATGGATCTCTTCCGCACGGATGCCCAGAATGGCACGTGTCCAAAAGCTGCCTCTGTTCTCGTCCGCCATCATCTGTGCCTCATCGATCACCGCAATATCATAGATTTCCCTGATATCCATAATCTCCACGGTGGATGCCTGCACGAAGCTGCCCGGCGTCCGTATGGCCTCCTCACCGGTAACCATGCTGCAGGGAATCCCGGCCGCCGTCATTCTGTCATACACCTCTAGTGCCAGCAGACGCAGCGGCCCCAGATAAATGCCGTGATATGCCTGCTTCAGCCGCTGCAGCGCCTGATAGGTCTTGCCGCTGTTGGTAGGGCCAATATGCAGGATGAAATGACGTCTCATGCCTCTCGCTTCCGGATACTGCTTCTCCGGTTCCGCCTCCATCAGTTCCTCGATCCGCTGCCCTACAAGATACTGCATGTACTCTTCCCTGTAGATCTCATAGAGCGATTTGACCCGAAGAAGCTGCTCTGTTTCGGGCATACGAACGATATCCTCCGCACTCGCACCGGGCGCCATCTTATGAAGAAATGACATATCAAGCCGGATCAGCATACGCAGGGTATGCCTGAATTTCTTCTGCAGTCTGCTTTCCCTGTTCACTACCGTATAGCCGATCATGGTCACCCGCTTATGCAGTTCCTTCATATCGGCCAGGACCTGATGATTCTCCAGATTCTTCTTGCGGGCGATACGGCGCTCCAGCTGCCCGATCTGCTTCTCACATCCCTTGATCAGCCGTCTGCGCTCATTCGGTCCGAATTCCTGGAACGCCTTCAGATAGACCTGCCATACCTTCTCCGGAATATCGTCCGCAGGCTGTTCCTTTGTTTTCTTCCTTCCGCCGTCCTGTGTGCCTGTTCCGGTGCCGTCAGTAAATTCACCGGCTCTGTCCTGTTTCATATTGCTATTGTGATTATTGAATTCTGTATCTCTCTTCGTCATAGGCTCCGTTCTTCTGTTGCTCTTCCAGTTTATTGTTCTGTTTATCAGCTTTTTCCCCAAAACTCTTACACAGTAGAAGACTTTTTCTTTCCCCAATCTCTGCATTATATTTCAAGGTGTCTCATCTGCTTTGACCTGCTCCACATATTTCCTTACTTCCTCGGAAGCTCCATCCAGCAGATAGTTTCTGCCGTTACCGTCCCTGCCGTGATCCCTCACCGGAGGCTCTATAAAGCTCTGCCGCAGTTCTTCGCTCACCGCCATCACTTCCTCCTGCAGTTCCCTGGCCGACACCCGGACTGCACCGGCGCCCATGATGATCAGCTGTTCCAGCCCGTCAGACGTAGCTACCCGGACATGATGCCTCCTGCCGATCTCATGGGTCACCTTCTCGATATACTGGTCTGCCGTCTCCGCTTCCTTCGTATACACTACATCAATATTGTGATACCGCACGGCACTGCCCGGATTCCCTTTGACCTTGTAGGCGTCAAATACCAGAATAAGATGCATCTTCCGGTATCCCTGGAAATTACTCAGGATATCCATCAGCTTCCCCCGGGCGCTGTCCAGATTGGTCCGTGCCAGTTCCTTCAGGGAATCCCAGGCAAAGATGATATTGTAGCCGTCCACCAGGAGATATTCTTCCTGTGATGCCGAATCTGTTCTGCTGCCCGGTCCTGCATCAACTCCGGCAGTTTTCCTAACCTCATGCCCGGAAGGCCGTATGGTTCTCGCCCATCCCTGCTTCTTCCGCTCCCTGGTGCCATAGGTACGGTTCATGATCTCGTCTATCTCGTCCTGGCCGATTACGTCTGCCCGTGTGCCGGAACCGCTCCCACGCTCTCTGCGCAGATTCCCGTACCGCACGGCCTGTGGCTGGCTGGCGGATAATCCTTCTTCTGCATCCACGCTTCCCCAGAATCCTTCCGGATTCTGCTCTGTGCCATATCCCGTTTCGCCCTGGCTGTCATACCTTCCTGCGTGCAGAGTGCTTTCCAGATGCATGTATTCTTCCACCTGGTCCCAGGGTACCACAAAACCCGCCCCGTGTGCGCAGAACACGGAACCACAGGGATTCTCCACATCATGCTCCGCCTCATAGCCGATTGCGGCAATCACTTCTTCCGTGTTATGGCACGGCGCATAGCCTTTCAGTTCCAGGTACAGCCTGCCTTTTCCGCCGGAATACGCTCTTACCTGTGCCTGATAACCCGCCATCTTTGAGACAGGAACCGTTCCCTTAAGAACCGCATACTCCCCTTCCGTCTCCGGCGCCTCGAATTTGCCCGCCCTGCCCTGCATATCGGTCATACCGCGCCCGATCAACTCCAGAGGCAGCTCCAGCCGGAACGCATAAACCGGTTCCAGCAATACACTCTGTGCCTTACAGAGTCCCTGCCTGACCGCCCGGTAAGTGGCCTGTCTGAAGTCACCGCCTTCCGTATGCTTCTTATGCGCCCTCCCCGCAGCCAGGATGATCCGCATATCCGTGATCGGTGCGCCGGTCAGCACGCCCGGATGCTCTCTCTCCTCAAGATGCGTCAGCACAAGCCGCTGCCAGTTCCGGTCCAGCTCATCCTCACTGCAGGCCGTATCTGTCTGCAGGCCGCTGCCGGGATCCCCCGGCTCCAGAATCAGGTGTACCTCCGCGTAATGCCTGAGCGGTTCGAAATGCCCCACGCCCTCCACCCGGTCTATGATAGTCTCCTTGTAGACGATGCTGCCCTCCTCGAAGAAGACGTCTGTGCCGAATCTCTCCGCAATCAGATTGCGCAGGACTTCGATCTGTACCTCACCCATCAGCTGCGCATGGATCTCACCCACCTGCTCCTTCCATACCAGATGAAGCTGAGGTTCCTCTTCTTCAAGTTGACATAACTTATCATACATCTGGTGTACGTCGCACCCCTCCGGCAAGCCGACCCGATACGTCATGACCGGCTCCGTCACCGGAACCACATCCCCCTGCTCAGTTCCCAGGCCCTGGCCGCAGAAGGTGCTGACAAGCCCTGTCAGCGCACACACCGTGCCTGCCGCCGCTTCCTGTACCACCGTATATTTACTGCCGGAATAGATACGGACCTGATCCACCTTCTCTTCCCGAACCGCATCCGGCCCGCTGTTCCTGCCTGTCACGGAAAGTATTTGCTTGACGCGCAGTTCACCGCCTGTCACTTTCACGTAAGTCAGCCTGTTCCCCTGCGTATCCCTGGAAATCTTATAGACCCGCGCCCCGAAGTCCCTGCCGTATTCCGGCATTTGCGCATAGATATACAGCCCGTTTAACAGCCTGTCGATTCCCTCCACCCGCAGGGCAGAACCCGTGTAACAGGGAAAGAGCTTTCTATCCCGGATCAGTCCGGCAATCACCTGGTCCTCTATCGGCATTTCCGTCTCAAGATACTGCTCCAGAACCTCCTCGTCGCAGACTGCTATCTCCTCATAAAAAGCCGCATCCTTCTCCCCGAACCTGACACAGCGCCCGTCCAGTTTGTCCTTTAACTGTATAAGCAGCCTGTCCGCATCGGCGCCCGGCTGATCCATCTTATTAAGAAAAAGAAACACCGGCACATGATACCTCTCCAACAGCTTCCACAGCGTCAGTACATGTCCCTGCACGCCGTCCGAGGCGCTTATTACAAGAATTGCATAGTCCAGAACCTGCAGAGTCCTCTCCATCTCTGCAGAGAAGTCCACGTGCCCCGGCGTATCCAGTAAAGTAATATCCATGTCTTTCCATCCAAGCTGTGCCTGTTTGGAAAAAATAGTGATGCCCCTGTCACGCTCCTGCTCATCCGTATCCAGAAAAGCATCTCTGTGGTCAACCCGTCCCAGCTTTCTGATCTGCCCGCTTGTATACAGAATACTTTCCGCCAGAGTCGTTTTCCCGGCGTCCACATGGGCCAGCAGACCGGCACATATATGTTTTTTTGTCTTTTGGGGTTCTTGCCCGCCCATGAAAATGCCTCCTTCCGTAAAATATACTTTGTTAATAAAACTGACTCCTTCTCAATGTCAATTCGCAATAGGATTGTAACATCCATAATTATTTTGTTTCCCAGTACCCGTATCGCCTGCCGCCTTTACGAACAATAAGACCTCTTTCAAGAAGCTTCTTCATTTTTCGTTTTATAGACGGAACCGATATTCCGAGATATACTGCCATTTCATTTTGCGTAATAGTTGGCTTTTCCTTCAACAAAGTAAGAATGTTTCCATCCAAAGTATCAGCTAAAGTATCAGCTTGATACTTTGAAATTTTAATTTCTGATACTTTAACGCTTTCAAGAGCACTGAATTTCACAGTAAGATCGTTCCCCAAAACCGTATACTCTGGTTCTGCTGTACCAAGTTCCCTACAGGCTTCACAAATTTTCTGGATACCACGTCCCCAGCTTTCTATATATCCGGCACGGTAAAATACATTCGCGATAGACGGATTGAATGGCTCTGATTTATGAGGCTTCATCAGCGTTTCTACTGTCCAGTCTTTGGGAAGGATGCAGTTATTACTAATGTACATTGCATCATCTTCAATCCGAATCTGGATTGGAATACTGGCTGCATAGTTGTTATGCCCCAAAGCATTGTAGATGGCCTCTCTCACACCTTCACGTGGAAATGGGTATGTCTCCACTCTCACGTCATGCTCATAGGTGATTGCAGCTTTTAAATATTTCGTGTAAATCAGGTCAATCACTCTTCCACCGTATCCTGATACAGCACCTTGAAGCAGTTGCTTTGTGCTACCGCTTCGATAGTGGTATTCACCATGATAATTGACCGGATAGGTACTGGAATTTACTTTGATTTCAATATAATCCAGACCATCTTTTGTACATCTATTGACATCAGCGATAATGCCAAGCACTGACTGGATTTGGTTTGGGATGTCATCCATCAGCTTCTTTACCTCTTTCACACCGACAGCTTTCCGTCATCGTCTATCCCAATATAGATCGTTCCACCTTGGGCGTTGGCAAAACCACATACCCATTTCAGATATTCCGTCCTCCATGACTCCTTATATTCGATATTCTGACTTTCTGACATTTCAATAACCTCCAGTCTGCTAGTTTACTAAAGGGCAAAAACTTCTCAAAAAAAATGCTTAGTCTGCACAAATCGAATCCTATATATACCACTAATACATATTTGTTTGTCCATGGATTGAAGTGCCTTATTCATTCTGGTCGCTTCAAATACCCTCCTCGAAACAGACGCTTTTTCATCGGAATATAAAGTCCGTGGGTATCTGTAATCAACGCATACGCTTTATACTCCTTTGTAAGAAGTGCTAAATCATCAAAAAAACGAGCCGCCATTTTCTCATTCTCTATGAAGAATTCCCCGGTGTCTATTAATATTTTTTCCAATCATGGGCACTTTTTATATTCTTCAAAGTTCTCGTGTCCCATGTCGGTTCCGGCACAAAAGATCTTCTCATATTTCTCAAGTATAACACAGGATGTGACAGGAGTCGAGACGTCACGCCCACAATACTATAAACATTATTTCGTTATATGTAACAGTTCAGCCTTCGGCCTCACTGTTACGGAATCTGCACACCCGTTACGCCAATCCTTTCGGAGTATGGATCCTCTTCGAAATATCCGCTCCGTCACCAAATAATCCCGAATGGCTGGATACACGCAACAGTGATAGTATATAAACGATTAAAGCTTCTCCACCCAGGCCTGAAACTCTTCAAATTTATTAATATACGTCTGCACAATCGTCTGGCAGTGTGTCTTCACGATTTCCCCGTCATAATCATGGGTCAATTGGTTACGAATCTCCAGCATCTGTATCCATTCGTCCCCTGAAATGCTTTCTTCAAAATCTCCCGGGGAGAGCCTGCCACAAAATCTATAATCGCATAGTGCTCGATCAGGATGTCCTTCATCGTCTTCCACGCCAGGTCGAACGTGATACTGAACTTCACACCCGTCCCGCTTAAGACAAAGGAATCCTCCATATCCCTCTCCCTCGCTTCCGAAAAGCCTTCCAGTGAACGCTTATACGACTGAAATCTTTTCGTAAATTTTCTTTCCATATTTTGCAATATCCTCCAACAGTTCCTTGTTCCTGCATGTATCAAGATTGACAACATCTATCTTATAAAGGGTCGGAAGGAATTCTAATTCTTCCTGCATAGTCCCGAAATCTTCTGCGCCGGAAACCGCAATATCAATATCGCTTCTCTCAAGCGCCGTACCCTTAGCCCGCGATCCAAACAAAACAATTCGGCTAACAGCATGTTTCTGGCATACTGCCACTATCATTTCCATGATTTCTTCCATACGATTCCTCCTATAAATCCCCTTTCCTGTATAAGTCGTGCCGGTCAATCCGTCCTTTAGCGCAAGTTCAGACAATCGCCCCTGTATATCACATTATGATTATAGTTAACGACATTAGAAATTTCGTTTTCGGCCTTGCAGGAGCTACCGTATATGGCTCCTGCAAGAGACGGAAACAGAAATTTGTTATGTCGTTTACTATAAGTATAACACATGAAATAAAGAAATAGAATGCATCCCGGCTTTCATATTTTTGGTTTTATGTCGATCTTTTATTGTAAACAGGATAGTGTCTGCCCAGTGGCGGCGTGCCGGATATTCCCGCTCATACTCCACCCTCAGGACAAAAAAATGAATCTGATGAGATTTTTTGCTGTTTTTTCTGTCTAATGTATGTAGGAGGAAAACAAAGGACGCTTTGAAAGAATCCTAATGAAACTGTGCGCACAGGAGGTACTGCTACCATGCAGGATAATAAAACAGAATATTTAGTAAAAAAAGCCAAAAACCGGGAACCGGATGCCTTTTCGCAGCTTATGCTGCTTTATAAGAAAGATATGTACCGGGTTGCCTTGGCAATTCTTATGAATGATGAGGATACCGCAGATGCAATTCAGGATACCATACTAACCTGTTGGGAAAAAATACATAGCCTGAGACAAACAGAATACTTTAAAACATGGATGACACGGATACTGATCAATAAGTGTTATGATATCCGCAAAAAACGGGTATCGACCATAAGTCTTGACGAATATGAAGAACCGGCACAGGAAGATAATTATAATCTTGAGTTGAAAGAAGCTTTATCCACATTAAATGAGAAATATCGTATCGTTTTGACTCTCTTTTATAGTGAAGGCTATCATATTGATGAAATTGCGAAAATATTGAAAATTCCCAAAAGTACGGTGCAGACAAGACTTCAGCGCGGAAGGGAGACACTCGCAAAAGACTATTACAAAGAGAATGGAAGGAGAAAATGATATGAAAAAAAATGAGGGAAACATTTTTTTTAAAGACATAGAAATGCCAGGAATAGTAGAAGACAAAATAGAAGAGGCATTATTTAAAATCAAAATGGAGGAAACGGATGATATGAGAAAAAAAGAAAACACGGAAATAAAGAGGAACTATAAAACCAGAAAATTTTTTAAGCCGCTGCTTGCAATAGCCGCCTGTTTCATACTAATCGTAGTCGGTTCTTTTAGCAGAAATTTCGGCAGTAAGAACCCGAATTTATCCCTGACAAATAATGATGATGAATCCGATCTGCAGAAAGATGAAAAAATCAAGGCACCATTTCCTGATTTCTCCATTACGGCTTACGCGGCAGAACTTGACATAGCCGAGCCAGGGGATGGAAACATTATTTTTGCCGATGCCGGTATAGGTGATAATGGATACACAGGGATCATGTTTCATATACAGGGCAGTGGAATCTCTAACGTTGACATTGCAATAGATAAGGGCGAATTGTATTCAGCAAGAATTGACAATACCACAGAGGAAGCATTACGCGATTGGATGGCACAGGGAATGCCGGATATGGACGGTGATCCCGATACATACACCATTGTTGAAGCACTTATCCCACAACAGCAAGAAGAAAATCCTGATATTCAAACTGTAAGGACGTACCATTGTACAAGACGCGGAACAAATATCACGGAGGAATATGACAGCGAG
Source organism: Clostridia bacterium (assembly GCA_910575245.1). Lineage (GTDB taxonomy): Bacteria > Bacillota > Clostridia > Lachnospirales > Lachnospiraceae > UBA3282. The sequence continues at coordinate 51,159 of CAJTEN010000032.1, forward strand.
AAATATTATGGTTTTTACATTCCGGATCATGTAATGTCAGCAATGGATTCTGAAATGGATTTAGCCGTCGCCGCCCATAAAATGCTGGATCTATTCGATGGCGCTGTGCTTACCGCTACAATTACTTTTACGGACGGAAGCAATTTTACAAAGGAATATGAATTATCAACAGCAAAGCTTATTCAGGATGAAAACGGTACAGTGACACAGGAAGAATGGACAGGAGGCGATGAAGGAGCTTTTGTTTATGGAATTGTTGCCAGAGAAAAAAAATAAGAGCCGGAGTGAGAAAAGGGCGGCAGATCATAAGCCGCCCGATTATCCGTTCTTTCCCGGAACTGTCCGAGTGTGCGAATTGCACACTATTTAGAACTTCACAGATGCCTGATAGGATTCAGACGGAAGGAACGGTTTTCCCTGCGTCTGTTTTAACGTTATGACCGTATGGAAAGTACCCGAACCACTATCATAATACATTTGTAAATTCCCACGATATTGTTTCACAACTTTTTGAATACTTTTGATTCCGAATCCATGTCTGGCTTTGTTTGCTTTATGGGATACAGGAAGTCCGTCCTTATCATATAGAGGAGCGTTTTGGCAGGAATTTATCATCACAATAACGGCAAAGGATGATTTGTCCTTTTTCCGTACTGTAAGTTCAATAAAGGAACCTGGGATATTTTCTGCCGATTCTATTGCATTATCCAATAAGTTACAGAATAATGAGGTTAGATCATGCTGGCAGATAGTCTGGATGGCGCCGCTTCTGATATCAGCATGGAAAAAAATATTTTTATGGCCACATAGCCGTTGATAACGACAGAGAATTGCATTCAACATTTCGTTATCGCAGATTTTGAATGCTTCTTTCAGATCAGAAGCTTCTATGAGCTGACGGATATAAGAATTTATTTTCTCCCGGTCACCTTTTTCATTCAACAGTTTAATGGATTGAAGATGTTTATTTATGTCATGGATCAGAATACTTTGATTTTCACTTTGTGATAAAAGCATCTCGTAATACTCAGCGGAATAGGCCTCTTTCTGGAGTAGTAATTGCAGTTCGGTGAATTCCCGGCTTTTTCTTTGATTATACTGGCTGAATGCAAATACAAACAGATTTGTCATAATAGGAAAAACAGAACACATTGTTACCATAAAATCAACCGGAGGTGCAAAAGTTGAAGTTTCGCCAAAGATGAGGAAGGTAAGCATAATAAAAACAGATGAAACAGGGATTGACATTAAAAGAAGTTCGGAGTGACCGTACCGTTCCTGATCTGTCTTTTTTATTTTGAAAAAATAAACGAATAAGTAAATGACCACAAAATAGAGAATAGTGCTGAAAGCTTCATAAAAAACCAGTCCCTTATCTGATTCCAAAGGGAAATGCGGGAAGAAGTTTGCTATAATTCTGAGGACGGTAAATTCAGATATCCCCCTGGTTGTTGTAAGTATGGCAGAATGGAAGAATGCTGATAACAGCTTGAGTTGAAACAGTGTATACAGAATGGCTGCGTTAAGCACAAAAAAGCTGATGATATTGATACCTGCCTGTCCGGGCAGGGAAAGAAGAAACAATATTGTATAAGAAATGCCTACGGACGCCAGCCTGATTTTATCGCTGCAGGAAGGAATAAAAAGACTGGACGTGTATTGCCATAATATAGCGACTTCTGTAAAGAGACTGAAAAGACTAAAAAAAAGCAGTATGGTACGTTCCATCGATCTCACCTCATACTTTCCAAATATAGAAGATAAGCATTTTTAAAGGCACTGTATTTTCTGCGCGTCAGGTAAGCGGTAATTTGCTGATCTGATAAATGTATGGTGGAATGATCGAAGTCCGCTACATGTTCGAAATTAATGATAAAACTCCGGTGTGTCTGAAAGAAGCTGTTTTTAGGGAGTTGTTTCAGCCAGTACTCCATAGTATGAATCGAGTTGAAATCCTGCCGGGTAGTATGTACGGTCACTTTGCGTCCCTGCGCCTCTATGGCGATAATTTGTGAGGCAGGAACCGAATAGACTCCCTGCTTAGTTTCAACAGGGATTCTGGCAGTGATGGAATTGTAATAAACCATGGCCTCCTTCATATTGCGAAAAAGACGCTGTTTGTCCAGAGGCTTGGAAAGATAGCGGAACACATCAAAGCGCATTGCCTCATCTAAATATTTGGAATAAGATGTAACAACAAAAATTATGACGTTTTTGTTTGCCCTTTTTAATTCATTTCCTACATAAATCCCATTCACATCAGGCATCTCGATATCCAGAAAAACAATATCCTTTTCTTCCTGATCCGCCAATAAAGCTTCACCACAGGTAAAGGAAACCAACCGGGGACATTTTAAATGGCACGATTCAAAATAGGATGCAATATATTTCTGTAATTGTTCAATGATCAGTGTGTCATCATCACAAATTAGAATACGCATTTTTGCACCTGGCCTTCTATCGAATATCAGATATTAAAAATTTGCCTATATCTTATCATATAGAATTCCCAAATGCAAAAAAAGCGTATGAAAAGACCATTTACGATGCAATATGGTTTTTGTTGGAACACTGCTGACAGCAGGTTTACAGATGACTTGTGTTGTAAAAAAGCCGGAATCGACCAAAAACGGACGTTAAATGTCGTTTGAGACAAAAAGGATTGAAATCGTGACGAAAAGAAAGATAATAAATTTGTCAATGATTTCATCACACAAAGGAGGTTTTGTCTATGACGATTTGTACTGTGACAGATAACAACAGCCGAAAAAGAAGATTGACAAAAATAATGGCGCTATCTTATTTTTCAAAAATTATACTTATCTTATTTCTTATTTTTTCATTTGAACAATTTTTTTATCAGAGTGCAAAATTAAGGGAAAAGTTAGATAGCTTGCCGTTATGGGAAAATACCCGGAATCTTTTTAACATATATGAATCATATTATCTGGATGACTTAGCGTCGGAAGATGTACTCAATGATAAAATTTTCAGAGTATATAAAGAATTGAGCGATCTGGATAAAGTATTTATTATGAAAACACTTAATTTCGAACGGCCAGATACAGAGGACTTTGCTGTAAAAGACGCGAAAGATATTGATTATAGCTATAGACTAAATGTAGAAAAAACAGAAGATTTATATTCCCCTTACGGGAAAAATATAGTAGTGGACAAAAATTATTTAAAAAAGCATACGATCAGATCTCTAGACGGAAAAAATGTTATTGATCTGATAGATCACAAGGACAATGTTCTGAATATATTAGTACCCATAAAATTTAAAGAATATGAAAACACGATAGAAGATTCCTTTAAAAAGTGGTTTCATTTTCAAAAAATGGAAGTTACTAATATCTATAAAGAAGCCAGAGGTCAGGATAAGATTGAAGTAGATATGGATGATTTGAAGGTTAATATGATCTATATAGAAAACAGTCAGAATCTTTTTACCTATAACCACAACATCGGCGATCAGTTTAATATAATAGAAGATTCAATCATTACCGTATATACAGAAAATGTCGATCATTCTTATCTGGCTTCATGTTTCGGGAGGTATATCTTTTTAGAATCTGATGATGAATATAGCGCGTTGAAAGAGATCAGCACTATATCGCAAAAAAATAATGTAATTGAATTAAATACAGTCGCATCAGTATATGACCAAAAAGAGGAAGAAATCAGAATTGCAAAAGCCGGCAGAAACAACCTGATCCTGAATATGATATTTGCAGTTCTGTTTTTGGCGATGTTTATGATCGTAATAATATATGCCTATTATAAAGCTTTTTTTCCAAGATTCATGATAAAGTCTTTACACGGGAATAGTTTTTGGCAAACGTATGGGCATTTAGTCTTATTAAATTCGTTTACGAATGTATTTGCGTTATTTTTGGCAAGGATTGTTTCAAAAAAAATGTCATTTTATATGATCATCATTGTTGCTTTGATTTCAGTTATGGATTATTGCATTTCTAAGATCATCAACAGGTGTTTGATCAGTAGAAGTGACTCATACTTCGCATACTGATATATGCTAAAGAATTATAAAAATCAATTGCTCTGCAAATAAAAATGGTATAGGCACTCTGTTTTTGCTATAATGAAATTACCC
>CAJTEN010000033.1 GCA_910575245.1 Clostridia bacterium
CTTCATTATATCATTGGAGGTTTTTATTTTGGTACTCTAGGCAACGCTACGGCTTATTCCATTCTCCCCATCTCAGATGGGGGATTAAAATACTTTTTCATTAAAACAAGGTGTTATCCTATGGGATATCTATAATCCGCTGACAGAAAAAGGAACCTATTCGCTGATATCAGATGCGTTATAATCCATTACAGGCAGTGATTCAAAATGATTCAAACATCAGTGTACAAGGGGCTACAAACGATATAAAGAAATGTTTCAGATATGCAGAGTGGAAAAGTCAGATTTTCCACTCTATTTTTACATACTCGCTGGTTGCACTGATTGATGAAATCAAGCCGTCCGTGGCTTTCCTCTTATCCTCAAAGCTGATATTCTCCCAGTCGTCCAGATAGCCGGACAGCAGATCAATCTGCTGCTGGGAAATAGTCTCCACGGATAAATCGGCAATGGCCTTTGTGATTTTCTGGCGGCGCGTGTCCAGTTCCTCGATTTTCTTGTTGGCGTAGGCAAGCAGGGTAGCGTTTGCCCCGGTCAGTGTATCAAGTAACTTTTCAATTTCCGCCTCTACCTGTGCCAGCTCCACTTGATAGGCGGTCAGCTTCGGGTTGGCCTTTTCCTCGCCGCCCCGGAGGTGCTTGAACTCCCGGAATTTCTCCCCCATAGCGGTAAATATAAACTGTTCAAATTCCACTTTACGGAGAGTGCCGCACCCCGGACAGCCCTTGTGGTCGGACCGTTTATTGCACCGGAGGTATTCATAGCCGGAAGGGTTACGGGTGACTTTTAAAGCATAACCACATTTTCCGCATTTCACTTTTCCGGCCAGCCATGTGTTCCGGGCCTTCCGCCCGTTCTGGAAGGTGATGTTCGCCATGAGCTTTTTCCGGCATTTCAGCCAGGTGTCAGAGGAAACAATCCCTTCATGGGGAGCGATAACAAGTATCTGGTCTTTCAGGCTCCTGTCCTTGTCCTCCTTCACGTCCCGCCCCTGGTAGAGATAGCAGCCGTTTGTCCCGGCGAAGTCGGCGGCGTCATTGACGACTGCCGCCCCCTGGCTTTTGAAGAACTCATACAATTCCAGGTCTGCCTGCGCATATACCGGGTTGCGGAGCAGCTGGGAGAGGAAGGGACGGAACAGCGATTTCCCGTGAACCTTGATGTCGTTTTCCTCAAAGTACCGGCTGATGTCCCCGAAGGAGGTCCCGGGCTCGGCGTACATCTCAAACATCAGGCGTACATGGTCGGCGGCTGCCGGGTCGGGCACCATCATTTTTGTGCGGATGCCCTCAACCGTGGTCGGCTCCAGCCGGAAGCCGTAGGGGGCCTGGCCGCTCATATGGAAGCCTTTCAGGCACCGGGAATAGTAGGCGTCCGTGACGCGCTTCTGGATGGTCTCCCGTTCCAGCTGGGCGAACACAATGCAGATATTCAGCATGGCCCGCCCCATTGGGGTGGAGGTGTCGAACTTTTCCGTGGAGGAAACGAACTCCACGTCATACTCCTGGAACAGCTCCATCATGTTCGCAAAATCCAGAATGGAGCGGCTGATCCGGTCCAGCTTGTAGACGATTACCCGCCGCACCTTCCCTTTGCGGATCTCGTCAAGCAGTCTCTGGAACTCGGGCCGGTCGGTGTTCTTCCCCGAATAGCCTTTATCCTTGAAAATCTTGCAGCTGCCGCCTTTCAGCTCATACTTGCAGAAGTCAATCTGGCTCTCAATACTGATACTGTCCTTGCGGTCAACGGACTGTCTGGCATAAATATAATCTTCTCTAATGTTCATTGTAGGCTCCTTTCCTATGGGAATGGAGCTACCAACCTTACAAGTATATTATACCATTGATAGCCCCGGAGGGCAATGTTGTCGGGGTCAGCACCGGCTCTGGCGGTACTTGCTGAACACGTCATACAGACAGCGCTCAATCTCTTTTTTCCGTCTCTCCTTCTCTTTCGGGGAAAGCACCGGGGTAAGGCTTTCCAGCACAATAGTCTTTCCCTGGAAGGGGACGGTCCTTGTTTCTCTCTGGTAGGTTACAGATTGTACCATCTGGGCCTCCTTTCCGAATCGGGGTTGAAGCCTTCCGTTTCCCTCTTGTCCTGTGGGGAAACACGAAAAGGCAGCGCCCGGCAAAGAGCGCTGCCCCTTCGTCTTTCTCCACGCTTCGGGCCAGCTTGGCCCGGGGTCAGGGCTGCCAGTGTTCATAATAGGCCGCCGCTTCCTCCACGGAGCAGAAGTCAAACACTTCGTACAGTTCTATAAGAACCTCCCGGATGTCCTTTGACTTATAGCCGCAGCTTTCCATCGCCTTGATAATATATCCACGGCAGGCGTTGTTGCTCCATCTGTCTGTCAGCATGTCCTGGATTTCTTGCAAAGATTTCGCCATGATCTACATTTCCTTTCAAAAAAGTTCAGGGAGCCGCACCGTTTTAGTTGGCCTGTCACAAGACAGTGAGAGCGGGCGGCTCCCCGATGGTTTTTGTAAAACAAATTCCCCGGACGGGTGTAGGCTCGTCCACCCCATAGTGTCTCAACTCTCCCCATTCTTATGGCAAGGCGTCCTCATTGCCTGCGACGGCTCACGGCTTGCAGGGCCGCTTCAACGCTCGGACTGTGACTGAACGCAAGTATCCGGGGGCGTGCCTTATCCGGCGGGGCCAGCCACGGCCCCGCCTGCGGCATGGGCTTTATCGCTATTCCCGCCCCCAAAGTGAAAGCCACAATGGAAACGGAAGTCACGGCGGGCCTGTCGCCTGGCACATCCACCCTTCGTATCCGGGTATCTTTTTATTCAGTTTTCAATCTGCCAGAAAGGTTCGTCCGCGCTTCGGGCCAGTTTGTCCCGGGGCGCCTCCGCCTTTCATATACCATTTCATTTTTCAGGCCTTTTCGGTACACCTTAGAAATTATTTTTTAAAAATTTTTCCATGTTCCGAAGCCCGCGCTCGATTGCCAGGCGCACCACCTTTTCGTCCACGCCTTCGGCCCTGGCAATGTCGGTCTTGCTCATGCCGAGGACGAAATGGGCGTAGATACGTTTGGCCTGTTTGCCGGGCAGACTGGAAATGGCCGCATGGAGTTCTTGCATGGTGACTTTGCGCTCGTAAATTTCACATGGAGAAAGAGCAATGAACAAGGCCGAGTGCTCAATGCCATCCTCCCGGTCAAGGGAATAATAGGCCTTGTGGCGGTATGTACGCAGACGGTAGGCTGCCTCCTTGCGGTCAAACTCTGCCATTGCCTCCACTACCTCGTCAGGCACTTCGATGAAAGAATCCATTGTATAATACGGGTAAAAATCCCGAAGATTGATGATAGCCATGTTTACCTCCGTTTCGGTGTTTGGTGAATGAGTTACCGGAACGGAGGCGGTGGGGAACGGCACCGGGGCCGGGCTTCGGGCCAGATTGGCCCGAGGCTGTCCCATAGAAACAGAAATGCGCCCGGACAGCATAGAGCCATTCGGGCGCATGAAAGTACATTGTTGTTTTCGGGCTGAATTATTTCATGTTGAGTGCCGTAATTATCCTTCCAAGGGGGCGGGCTTTTTTTAACGGTTCAGAAAGTTGAAAAATAAATAAGGACACAGCGATACCTCCCAATGCTTTAAAGCATTTGATACCGCCATATCCTTGAAAAAGGGCGACATTAACACACCCTCCTTATTCTTTTTTCAAAAAGAAAACGGCGGCTTGAAATCTGTTATTTCAAAACCGCCGAAAGGCTACTGTATTTTGTTTAGGGGCATGAAGATTTAGCCGCCATGACAACGGTTTTTTTTATACCGTCAGGCAGAATCTCTTAAAGGACTTGTTCCATCCCTTTTTTCCTTTGCGGGATTTTTACAGTCTCTAAAGCCCTGAATGCACTGCTCTCTGATTTTTGGATTTCCTTGAGCAATGGAATATATTTTTGCGGAGCCGAAAATGCAGTATTAAGAACGTCCCTTATACATTCCCCTATAAAAGCTTCAATGATAAGGCCGCTTCTTTGGAAGGCATCTGCCGCAATGCTCCATTCGGCAGTTCCGATTGTATCCTGATATTTCAGCAAAGCAGCGGCAAGTTTATCCCGCCCTCCCTGATGGGCGTTCGGGACACCGGAATGAATGCCGCTTAATTCTTCCGGTATCTCCGGAAGTGTGCTCCCGGAAAATTCTATCAGGTGCAGACAAATTTGTTTCATTGTTTCAGCATCATACATGGTGTTCCAGGCCGGTAGTTCTTTCATCATCCGTTCCATTCCTTTCTGCCCAATAAAATTGACGGGAGAATTAAGATATAATTCAGCGTTGTGTTTCAATCCTTCTTGTATGATGGACGATATATCCCTGTTCGGATTTTGCATATCAATACCGAAATAAGCATTTTTCTTGCTGATTCCGATATAATCAGCGGCCCATGCCTGCTGCAAATCCCCCCATGAAATCATTTCTACTTCCGGCCGGGAATTATCATGCACATAGACATTTCTGTCATCATAGCCGACCATAAGTACAACATGGCCCGGTATATGTTTCGTGTGATAGAAATGCTCATGGTATGGCAGGTGGTACATATCGAGGCCGAACAGAACTACCGGGATTCCCTGTTCCACCAGCAATTTGATATTTGCGGCGGTAGACTTGTAGGATTTTCCTTCTCCGGCGATAATATGATACCCAACCAAATCCTTCCAGAAGTTAAACTGGTCCTTGCCAATGGAACCTTGTCCCCAAAAAACCATTTTAGGCGGAATCGCTCTTTTTTGTGAAATCATCTGGAATCCGGGACGGGCGAAAAAAAGCAGTTCCTCCGGGATTCTGGCGCCTGTTTTCCATTCGTAAATATCGCATAGGCCATTGACTGGACAAAGATAATCGGCCATTTGATGTGGTATTTTTATCATTGTTGGTTTCCTCCTGTGTGTTTGAGTTGATTATAAGCTCTTGCATAATCCCAGAGTCAATAGCATTTTATACGGGTTCTACGGGAAAACAAACTTCCGTAATCATATCTTCAAAGGCTTCCTGTGTCTCTGGCGATACATGGTAGATGTTGAAATGGGGGCCTGCTATTTTATAATGGTTATCGGCAATCCAGCGTGCCATTGCTTCATATACTTCAGGCAATTTAACATAATGCCCCTTATAGGTGAGCGTAGCGGCTGTAAACGGCTCAATGGTCTTGAATTTTGCTATCCCGGTATCAGGATATTTTCTGGCTACAGACTTTTGTATTTCGACATCAAGATTTTCTTCAACAAACCCTTCGTCATGAAATATCGCAATATTCAAATTGGGAGAAGAATACTGTATATTCAGAGATTGAACAGCATTCGCCAGTCCCCACCATAAAACGCTTTCCCGGTTGGGAGCAGCGATAGTCTGCCGATAGCTAACCACATTATGTTTTGGAAAATCCTTTAGCGCAATGCTGTATTCCGGAATGCTTGATTGGCAGTCCAGATGCTCAATAGTGGATTCAATCAAAGTCAGTTGCCTTTGAAGTAATTCTATTTTTACCTTCTGCTGTATGGCCTGATTTTCCAAATAGGACTTCAATTCATTTTCCGACGTATATTTTGTTAAAATGTCTTTGATTAAGGCCAGACTTAGCCCCATGTTTTTAAGGGCCCGTATTTTATTGGCGACAGGTAATTGTTCTTCGCTGTAATATCGGTATCCGGTAAATTGGTCCACATATTCCGGCATTAACAAACCGATTTCATTATAGTGTCGCAGCATATAAATTGATATTTGTGTTAAAACAGAAAATTCACCGATTCGCAACATACATCTACCTCCTACTGATACTATAAACCCTTGCATTATACGAGAGTAAAGAGATTTCTTGAATATTATACCGTATGTGTCCCCCTGCTTCAATGATGTGAAACAAAATAGAATTGTACATGAAATACAGTTACATTCACATACTGATACCGGAAATGTAAAATGACATAGAGTGATAGTGTATGGAAGATTACGAAGGAAGGTTTGATTTTCACGGGCTGGGTCAGGCAATCCGGAAGGCCAGAGAAGAACGGGGCTGGACGCAGGAATATGTTTCGGAGCTTGTAGGGCGTGGTGCCCGAACCATTATGAATATCGAGAACAAGGGACAGTACCCAAGTTTTGGAGTCTTTGTCAAACTCGTTACCATGTTTGACATTCCGGTAGACCAATTCATTCATGCGGATAGTGGTCAGGGAGAAAGCAGTTGCCGCAAGCAGATTGATGTCCTTCTGAATGCCATGAATGAAAAAGAACTGATTGTAATGAGAGCGACAGCCGAAGGTTTGAAGAAAGCCAGAGAAACGGAGGTTTCCGAGTAGGGGCCTCCGTTTTTGCGGCGTTTATCGAGGGTTCCGCTAAATGGCAAGCAGTGCAACTGTGGCCACACAGTTGCTATTTTTACGTTCCGGCCTTCCGGCCAGAACGTAAAAATCTGCTTGTTGGGGAGCCTCCCCAAACCCGGCTTCGGGCCAACATGGCCCGAAATGTCAGCGTCGCGTTGCTCCTTATATTAGCTTGAGGTTATAAAAATAGCAGAGGCTCATTATAATCCCCTGCTATTTCTGTACTAACATAATAAATTGATTTTTTGAAAAACTCTCAACGTCATTGAGAGTTTTTATCCTCATCCACCATTTCCGTTAATTCCTCAAGTTTCTTTTGTAAGATTTCCTTGCTGATTAGTTTCGTCCTATATTCGGAAATCATGGTTGGACTCATATTCCGGCTCAGGGCATATTCAACAACGTCCTCGTCCTTACTCTTGCAAAGAATAATGCCAACGCTGGGATTTTCGTGGGGCTTCTTTACATCCCGGTCTAACGCTTCAAGATAAAACTGCATTTTTCCCAAGTATTCCGGTTTGAAATCATCAATTTTCAACTCAATTGCAACAAGGCATTGTAGCTCCCTATGAAAAAAGATTAAATCCGTATAATAGTCGTTCTTTCCTACTTGAAGATGATATTCTTCTCCCATAAAAATAAAATCCCTGCCAATTTCCAGTAAAAATTTTTTCATGTTCTTCAAAATGGCCTTTTTCAAATCATATTCCCTATAAGGCTCGGGCAGATCTAAAAACTCCAACATATACATGTCTCTGATTATGTTCGCAGGCGCAGCATGGGATATGGCGGAAGGCGCTTTACCGTCTGATAGCATTAAACGCTCATAATATCCGCTGTCAATCTGCCGTTCCAGTTCTTTTGCTTTATACTTTTCCCGAGAGGCCAGCTTCAAATAGAATAATCTCTCTGCATCCGATTTTGTCTTTGACATGATATGCAAATTATTTGACCATGTATTTTCTCTTAGCAGAGTTCCTAACTCTGGCTTGTCACAATAAGTTTCAAAGAACTGCTTCATGCGCCAGATATTCTGTGGGGAATAGCCTCTAATCCCTGGTTCCTGCGTCAGAATGTATTCAGAAAGTGCCTTTACGGTAGAACGTCCCCAGCCATCCTGTACGGCCTTATTGGAAACAAATTCTCCAATTCCCCAATAAAGGTCAATCATTGTGGCATTCACTTGATAGGCAGCTTTCCGGCGGGCATCTGCTATCATTTGCAGAATGGCATGAAAATCACTTTGATAGTTTAATGCTAAATCGTCCATACATTTCCCTCGTTCCGATAGTCTGTTGGGATAATTATATCATGGAATATGCTCAGGATGAAGATATATTTTTCCAATCACCAACCCCCACTTCAAGTGGGGGTTTGAAAAACGCCCCCAAGGGCTCTGTTACTGCTCGCCTGAAAGGCGGGTGGCGCAAGCATATTTTACTTGCTGCCGCTAAAAAGCGGCTCCTTCACTTTCTTCTTTTTGATCTTCTTCTGACTGTTCCTGAATGTATTTCTTTACGGCATCCTCTGTTACATTTCCTATCGTTGCCACATAATATCCTCTGGCCCAAAATGCTTTATTCCACTTACTTTGTTGCTCCGGATGCCTGTCATAGATCATCAGCGTGCTCTTCCCTTTTAAGTATCCCATAAAATTTGATACACTCATCTTCGGTGGTATACTTACGCACATATGTACATGATCGACACACACTGCTCCTTCTATTATTTCTACACCTTTGTATTTGCATAATGTACTTAATATCTCCCGTACATCGCGCTTCATCTGCCCGAATAATTTCTTTTTTCTGTATTTGGGTATAAATACAATATGATACTGGCATTTCCACTTTGTATGTGATAAACTTTTGCTGTTCATATGAACCGCCTCCTATTCTTGAGATTGGCTTGCGACACCTTTCTCATATTAACATAGGAGGCTTTTTTATGATATCCTCTTCGCTACAGCTCACTCTATTCTCCCCAGCATAGCTGGGGGATTAGCTATTTCATTTAGAAAATATGTTATACCAGCTTAGTTTAAATTTTAATACCTTAGTGTTACGAAATACTTCATAAAACAAGAGGCAAAGGTATAAAAATACTCAGCCTTTGGAAACCACGCAGATAATGCTTGAAACTAAACGGCTTCTATATGGCCAAATCGTAACAGCCATACTCCCTTTTTAATCATTTTTACCAGCTGGAAAAGAATATTTGGTTGGAATTCAAATATGTCAGTGTCATATTCAGCTTATCAACCTTCGGGCCAACTTGGCTCGAAGCTGGAGCATGTAATCATTACATTTCAGAAAAATGAAATACCGCTCTTTGGAAGAGCGGTAGAAGTTGTAGGTTGGCAGTCCATTTTTATTGTAATCCTTTGTACACTGAAGCAAAGATCACACAAAACAAAATAACGGAAATGCCGTATTTATCATCATTTCCGCCCTAATTAAAAAGAGCGCGAGACGGGACTCGAACCTTTTTTTGCCCCGGAAAGCCCATAAAATCAAGAAGGAATGCACACTGTCTACAGTGTGTCTACAATTTTGGTTCATACGTCCGAACAGATTATGCCGCTTTGGAATAATCAATGACAGCAACTTCTTGCATAAGCTGTTTCGCTGTATTGACAAGGTATTCCAACTGCATTGCAACTTCGTCTGAATAATATTTTTCACCACATTGTTCACATTCTTCACAAGGCACGTTTTTGATAATAATAATACAGTTTTTATAATTGACTACATGGGTTGTCAAAGATGAAATTGTGGTTTTACATTTACAATACATACACATGATTACTGCCCCTTTCTGGTTTTTAAATCTTTTTCAAATTTATCAGTGTTCGGGAAATAAGCTGTTATAAAAAACAAACTATTGTTATCTGAGCCGACAACAACATGCAATATGTCATTTTCCTTTGTATGTCCATAAACAAGGCAACTGGGGAGAGGAAAATCATCTGGATAGTCCTCTATGATTTCTCCTGTTTGCAGACATGATTTTACATCAGCAATACTGATATCTCTTTCCTGCATACGCTCTAAACAATGCTTTGACCATTTTATATTGGAAGAATTGTTTATTAGTTTTTGAAGCTGTTCTATATCCATATCTGCATTTCCTTTTCTGTTGTTTACATATATTATACACTATTCCGGCATGAAATAAAATAAGTTTGTCAATCCCTTTACCGCAGGCACTCGGAGAGTGGGGATTTACAAGCGGGGCATGATCTAAATAATAGAAACAGGGATATTTCAAATTGCTGGTTGAAATATCCCTTGATTACTATTTTATCTTTTGTGCGGCGGTGTCGGATCGTTTGTCAAATCACCGAACTGCTTTAGTTTTGTCCAGCGGTCAAGGGTGTAATGTGCGATTTTTTTGAATCGGCCTTATCGGTCTTGGGCGTGCGTAGGGAATCCTCACCAAAGTCTTTGATGAGGATGGGGTTTACGGCACTGACAAGGATACCGGCATCAGAAAGCCATGTGGCAACCGGTTCATAGTATCTGCCCGTATGTTCCATACAAACCTTTGTTTCCCCGTCAGGATCTCTGATCCGTTCAATCAGGTCATTAATTGCGGGCTGGGTGTGGGGAATGTCACAGGGAGGCATCAGGACAATGCCGCCCGGCCTGCGGATGGTGACGGTACTCTTACCCTTGGAAACATCAATACAAACTGCGTTCATACCAGATACTCCTTTGGAATGTATTAGCAATGGCCAATACCAGATTTACTCATTGCCTGTTCAATCTACTGGGTATCACACGAACGCCTGTGGGTTCAGCCTGCGTAAAACGAATGCTGCGAATGAGGGCTGGTTGGCTGACTTTCATACGGACGTAAAGTTCCAGGAGGAAACGGCCAGACTTATTGCCTAACTCATTCTAACAGCTTAAGCAACAAGATAGATAATTCCTTACTGGCTGTAAGGGGTATTAACCATAAATATATTGTAGTAGCAGGAAATTAATTCGAGGACATTCAGAGGAAGAACTTCTGAATAAGCTGGTAAAGCTGTACGAAGCAGATCTGAACCTTGACAACAGAACATTGATGAGCGTTTTGTTGCTCTGGTGCCAAAAACAAAAGAATTACTTGACAAGCTGGAAATGGACGGAACCAATTTATTTGAACGCAATGGGGAACGGTTAACAGCCCGGCAGATAGCGTATGTGCTGGAAAAATATGCACAGCGTCAATTTATAATCCGCTGACAGAAAAGGAGACATATTCCTTAATATCCGGCGCATTATAGGACGCTGATAAAAGTTGATTCAAAGTGATTCAAAATTTACACACAAAGAAAAACGGAAACGCTGTAAATATCAACGTTTCCGCTCTAAGTTAGCAACCCCCATTTCAAATGGGGGTTTAATTGTAACCCCTCCGGGGTCTATTACTGGTTCCGCCAGAGGCGGGTTCGCTATCACCATTAGTACTGGTTGCCTCCGGTGGAGGCTCTTTTACTTTGTGGCTTCCCCTAACTTATCATTTTCTTCTTGTTCCCGGATATAATTTCGAATCGTCTCCTCATTTACATTCCCGACTGTCGCCACATAATATCCTCTCGCCCATAAATGTCGGTCTCCCCATTTTGTCCGCATCTCCGGATGTCTGTCATAAAACATCAGGGCACTCTTCCCTTTCAGATATGACATGACTTCTGATACGCTCATCTTGGGCGGTATTGCCACGTACATATGAATATGATCCACACATACTTTCCCTTCAATAAGCTGTATCCCTTTCATCTCACATAATTTTTTGATGATCTCCACTAAATCCCTTTTATTGCTTCCATACATCACCTTTTTCCGGTATTTCGGGATAAATACAATATGGTACGTGCAATTCCACCGCGTATGTTGTATACTTTGATTATCCATTATGGATACCTCCTTTGATTTCTGTTGTGGTTGCGAACCCACTTCATTATATCATTGGAGGTTTTTATTTTGGTACTCTAGGCAACGCTACGGCTTATTCCATTCTCCCCATCTCAGATGGGGGATTAAAATACTTTTTCATTAAAAAAAGCGCGAGACGGGACTCGAACAATATCACTGTTCCGGAAGCCGCATAAAATCAGGAAAGGAGATGCACGTTACACAGTGTGATTCAACTTTGATTCAAACATTGAGAATTTACATATCCGGAAACATCTAAACTGCTGGGTTATCGAATAACACTCAGCAGTTTTTTAATAATGCTTACTTATGCGGCTTTGTTGTAATCAATAATCATAACTTCACTGATCATCTTTTCTGCCTGTTTGCTTATTTTTTCAATTTCTTTCATGATTGCCATTGAGAAAAATTCCTCACCACATTGTGAACATTTCTTGCATGGAACATTTTTCACAATCAAGATACCGTTTTCCAGCTTCTCAACATAGATTGTTGTTGTTTCAATCATATGGTTGCTGCCACAAGTAAAGCAGTTCATATTTAACGCCCCTTTCTGGTTTTAAAGTCCGGCTCCCATTCGTCAGCATTCGGGTAATATGCCGTTATTATGTGCAGATTGATGTTATCGCTTGCAACGACTACGTGTAAATATCTTCCGTTTATTGACATTCCCAACAACAGACAACTTGGGAACGGTTTATCATCTTCATACTGCTTTATGATTTCACCCTGCATGATGACTTTTATAATACTGTCTGAATCAATGTTTCTTTCCTTGCAACGTTTTATTACATGCGCAGTCATGATAACAGTATCGTCCGTACACAGTTTTCTTAAATTCTCAATATGCAAAGCCACTTTCACACCTACTTTCCATATGAATATTATATCATTGCGGACAGGAAAATAAAAGAGAAACCGAAAAACCAGGCAAATTGAATCTGAACGCGAACGGCGTTCCTCTGGATTGTATCAGGGAAATGCCGGGGCATAGCAACCTTTCAACAGCTCTTGAATACATATACAATCCTTTGACGGAAAAAGAAACATATCCGGAAAATATCTAAACTGCTGAGTTATCGAATATTACTCAGCAGTTTCTTTATAATGTTTGCTTATGCTGCTTTAGAATAATCAATAACCGAAATTTCCTGCATAAGCTGTTTTGCCATATTTATCAAAAATTCAAGTCGCTTTGCAACTTCATCTGCATAATATTTTTCGCCGCACTGTTCACACTCTTCGCAGGGTACATTTTTGATGATGATAAACCGCCCCTACGGCAGAAAGCCTGTTTTTGCTGATATTAGCTATACTGGCGTTGGAGTCCGCAGATTCCATCCGTGCACTGTACAGACATTTTTTGTCCGGCATAACTGCAAAATCGCTTAATGCTTTTTACTATGCCTGCTCTTATGCAAAAGTGGACTGCTCTGTTTTTATGAATGTTACCGCCAGGCTGTCCCTGCGGCTGGTTCCGGCAGACCTGAGGTCACAGCCCCTCTTCTTTTGCATAGATGACACCAAGGTCTCAAAGTCCGGAAAGAAATTTGAGGATGTGTCAAAACTGTTTGACCATGCGGCGCATCATGGTTCCAATTACCTCAACGGGCACTGCTTTGTCAGCCTTATGCTGTGCCTTCCGGTATGGAACAGGGACAGGATCTCTTACCCTGCCGTCCCGCTGGGATATCGTATGTGGCAGAAGAAGGAAGCAAAACTGGAGCTGGCCTCAGCCATGGTACGCCAGGTGATGCCGGAGTTTCCTACGCAGAAAAATGTCATCATCCTGTGTGGCAGCCGGTATGTGAAGCAGGATCTTGTGTCTGTCGTAGAGGAATATGAAAACCCTGACCTGATCGGCAATGCAGGGGCTGATTCCGTTATCTATGATCTGGCGCCTTTGCCCACAGGCAAAAAGGGCCGGCCGGCAAAACATGGCCGCCGCCTGTCAATAGAAAGCGACTTTACCCTTTCCGCTGAAAAGGTGGGCGATCATTATACGGGATACCGTCGTGTGCTGACAAATATCTTCGGAGCACGGGAAGTTATGACTTATGTAACCTGCACCGGGAAGGAAAATGGCACAAGAAGACTATTTTTCAGCACTGTTTTCCCCACACAACTGCAGATCTTTTATGCATAGCAGGAGAAAGCGCCACTTAACCGGACGGGAAGCGGGTGGATGCCGTACATCCCCCCTGTTCCTGTATTCGTTCCGGTGGAACATAGAAGTAAGTTACTATGAGCAGAAAACTTTCTGATCGTTATGCGTATACATGATCAGCATAGCTTAAAAGTTGTAAAGTAGTGCATATATTTTTACATATTGGTGATTCTTCTGGGTTTTAAATCCTGAGCCTGATCAACAAAACACCTCTGATTAATATTCCCAATGATTTTTAATGGTACATTAAGTAAAAATTTTATCTCTTCCTTACGTGTTCCAAAACTTCCTCTATACGTTTCATCGCTTCATATTCTTGGCAAGGCACTAATTGTTCCTCATAAATTGAATCATAATATGCCCGGAGAAGATTCGGAATATGCCTGGTATTCCATCTTCGTGGAATTGTAACAGGGTTAACCAATATTTTATCCAATTCCCATAATGCCTTATTGAATCTGTGCAATTCTTTTTTCTGAAGCTTGGATCTAGCCTTTGCAATCCCGTGAGACTCATTGACTGACTCTAATACTTCAATCATCCTATCTTCTTTAGTGTCTCTGTACTGATAAGATTTTACTATATCCTTTGCTATATCCAATGTAAAATAATCCCCTTTACGGAGTATCTCATAAATACTTTTGCAAATAATAGGTTCATAAGTATTTGCTGACAATACTACATCTATTGGTATAACAGGATGATATACCCCCATATACATTTCATCTATTGAAAGCCCTTCATCAGATTCATAATATTTTGATTCCCAATTTTTATTTTTAACCAACGCATATACCAAACTCCCTCGACTATTCCTATATCAAATTTGAAATACTATAGAACCACACACAAAAGTTGCATATCTATAATCAGGTGTAACAGATATGTAACTTTTATCATTTCATTTCATTCGCAAATACAAAATCCGCATCGCATTACATGCGGATAACAACATAATTGCAACAACCTTTTACTACACAGGCATTAATGTTAAAGGCACATAGTCTCTCCCATCTCCATCTTTACTCTGATCCCATCTTCCATCTCAAATCTGTACGCTGCTGCTCCATAAGCTGCACCGCACTGATTATATGCAGTAATGACACGGTCAACTGCTTTTTTCTGCTCAGATGTTAGATTCAGACTATCCATTATATCGGAAGCTGCCTGCTCTTCTACCAATGCCTCCTGATAATATTTGTCCCTTTTTAAAATCTCCTCTAAACCTGTCATTGTCCTGTGTGCTGCTATGATCTCCAATAACCCATTTTCTTTCATCTACCCTCTTCCCTTCCTATTCATAAAATCCCAATAACACATGGGTACAACACTTTTTTCATAATCCCTGGGATAAACTGTCATCATAAATATACCCATTCTTTCATCAGGGCATATCTCATAAAGTCAGTTCCATAAATGTGTCTCCCATCCTATGGTCTATTGTTTAAAATCCCCACGAAAAAAGCAGGAGCCTTAATAGAATAAGGTTTCCTGCTTTCCAATCCTGTTATTTATTTGACTGCGCCTATACAGGCTGTAATTCACTTGCCAGTCTCTCTATTACCTCTATAGGAAGATTTGAAAATTCTGCTACTTTGTCCATTGATAATGCTCCATCATTTAGCATACGCTTAGCCGTCTCAATCTTTTCATCATACCTTGCTTCTTGCTTTGCCTCATATCTCTCACTCTCAACATAAGAACGCATGATCTCTTCTTCGTCATACAGTACCATCATGATATCCATTACCTCACTTTCCCTGTTACTGAGATATTCCCTTAACACGTCCCTGTCTTTGCAGAGCCGGATCGCCTCCGTCACTGCCTTCCGTGTCCTTCCATGCTTTTTCATCTGTTCATTACATATCTTTGTAAAAAGGACATACTGGTTGATGATATCCCCTTCTTTCCCATCATATATCATTTTTACTTTTACATCAATCCCACATTCTTTTCCGGCAAAGAATTCCTGTGCCAGCGAGATCTCTGACGGCCTTGTCTTCCTCTCCCCAGTGAATATCACGTATATCTCTGGGATTGGCATCTGTACTTTTTTACTCTTATACAGGTTCTGTTTGGTACGTTCAAAGTAGTCATGCCATGTCTGCACCAGGTACATCAGCGCACGGACTATGATGTTCACTGTCCATACGGATGACTGTGCCTCTACGAATATCATCAGCCTGTCTTCCACTACAAATCCAAGGTCATTGTATATATTGTCTGTCAGCACGTTCTTGATCGTGACATCCGTCAGATCATCCTCTGTAACATTATCTTCCGGATGCAGCGCCTTATACAACTGCAGCAGATATTTTTTATTCTGGAACAGGTCTGTAAAAACACTGTCTTTGATCGTACGCTTCATCACCTTTTTCTGTTCTTCTGTCTCACTGTTTAGCGTATCCTTATTTATTATATCCATTCCTGACACCTTCTTCGTAAATACATCTTTCCGAAAATTTCTTTATGTGTTTATGATACCATAGTTCTGTTGGCTTTACAATGAGAATTCTCCCAATATGAAACTGTGCTGTCTCTCTGCCCGTCAACAGGGACGTCAGAAAGGCGGACTATGTTAGTCCATCCTTTCCAACGTATCCCTCAAACTCTGATCTTTTTTGACAGCGTATCCCTCCGCCATACTGCCATCATTCTTCGATCTCCTCGATCCGATCCCTTTCTCTGCTATAACGGTACAGGCTGAAAGAGAGTATTTCCTCCGGATCCACCTGTGTCTCATTGACTGTTCTCACCATCTGCCTGTAAAAATCATTCTCCTGTGTCCCGTCATCAGGAAGCAGCAGCACTTCATGGAGCGAACTGGGCAGGATCAGCAGATCCAAATGCAGTTCATCCGCCAGTTCTTTTATCTTTTCAGAATACAGCATTGCCGAAGCGCCGAACATCCTCTCCCTGTTGGTCAGTACATAGAGCGGTAAGCTGCCCTCTTCCATGGCAAGTCCCATCATGTCATGCAGAAACTGCTGCATGGGTTGGTACTATGTCAAGAAAAAGTACAAGTTAAACGTGGACTTTTTTGCCGAATCAACGGAATCCGATTCCGCTGTTTTCCGCAATCATGTCTTCCAGATCATCCAATCCGGTTAACACTTCCTCACGGAACTCCTGAATCCGTTCCATGATGTCTTCCAGCAGATCGCGCAGTTCTTCCCTCTCCCGGATTAATGTTTCCACGTTTTTTGACTTCATCCGGCAGTACCTCCTTCCTTTTTATCTATCCCACCCCTTGGCTCCGCTCCTCATGACAACACTTAACCTGTTTCCTTCATTTTCGCTTCTATCCTGGCCAGATATTGTTTTTCATATTCGCTGGGGGAGCGGTATCCACAATGGCTGTGGATCCGCACTGTATTGTAGAACGCTTCTATATATTCAAACACAAGCCTGTATGCATGGCTGTAATCTATGATATGGAACCGGCTGGTCCATTCTCTCTTGATCAGGGAATGGAAGCTTTCTATGCAGGCGTTGTCCCATGGACAGGCTTTCGACGAATAACCTGCAAAGATACATTTTCAGAATTGAGCCTTTGCCCGGAACGAAGGTGCAGGCCATTTTCACTCATGCAGCAGATATACAGACAGCAGCAGCGCTCCCTCTGTTCTGCCCGCTTAGGGTGGGCGTACTCATCCTCATTTCCGTCTCCGAATCTGGCATTAAGGAAAACAGGCTTCTGAAAATATTAGGAAGCCCTAAATTTTACAACAGCACAATGCAGATCCCACTGGCACTCGGTTATAACATGATGGGCTCTATGTATTTCGCAGATTTAGCAAAATTATTACATTTAGTAGTTGTTGGGCCAAGTGGAACCGGAAAAAGCGTTGCACTGCAATGTATAATCCTAAGTATAATCTTTAAATGCCCTGTAAATTCTGTACGTTTGATACTGTTCGATATTGGGGCTAACAGCTTATCACATTTTGCCAATATAGACCACTTATACCATCCAATCGTAAAAGATTCGGAAACCGGAATTACTGTTTTGGAATCCCTTGTTGCCGAAATGGATAAAAGGATTGAGCTGGGCGAAGATGCATGCCATGCCTTACCATTTATTATCTGCTTAATTGACGAATTTGACGATACCATTGCAGGAATTGAAAATAAGCAGGATGCCAAAAGGTTTACGGCATCCCTCAACAGCATAATACGCAGAGGGCGCAAGGCCAAGATCATTCTGATCCTTGCTTCGCACAATCCCAAACTAGAGAACGTCAAAATCAATATAAGTGGAATCATTCCCCGCATTTCTTTCCAGAGTACCAACCATTATAATTCTTCAACAGCGATTGGAGGCTCCAGTGCCCAGAACCTATCCGGGGAAGGGGCTATGCTTTTCAAATCTCAGGAAGAATGTACACCGATCCTGCTCCAGGGCTCGTATGTAACCCCTGCTGAGATAACGAAGATGCTGGAAAACTTTCCTAAAGTTTATGAAAACATTGATATGCTGGAAATGAAATTTCCAGAAATATCAGACGATCCAGTCTCTGGTAATGTTACCGTCAAAAAGGATAAACAGGAATTAGCTGATATTCTATTTTGGGCTTTAAATAATACACATATTTCCGTCCTTCAAATACAAAAAAATTTTAAAATTGGAAAGCGGGCTACTGAAATCATGAATGAACTTTATAAAATGAATATCGTCACGACTAAGTTCTCAAATCAACCAAGGGAAGTCATTGCCAACTGTCCTGAGGATCTGTCCTCTGAAACAATACGCTTCCCGGAAGATTATGGATACACCGAAGCACAGATCAAAGCGGCATTTGAATCAAAAAAACTTTAGTAAATAAAGGAATTTAAGCTACACATTTGCCTGCATTGGAATTCCAAAACAATAATATGCTTCATTATATCTATCTTATCATTTTACAAAGAAAGGGGGTAATCTCATGCAGCCGGACATTGATTTACAACAGTTGCAGGCATTGTTACAATGTGATACGCTAGATGTGTGTAACGTGCTTGATATGATCATGGCCAGCAAAAGAGAAAGGATTAAGAAGCTTCATACTTACTCGATCACCCCCGCTTATTCTCACAATAAATACTGGATGACTTATTTCAAATGCGAGAATAAAACCAGACAGCTCATCCGCGGGAAAACCGAGGACGAGCTGTTAGACAAACTTGTGAAGCTGTATGAAGAAAATGCGACCCTTGACAACTTAACATTCAACAAACTGTTTGACGAGTGGCTTGAATACAAAAAAGCAATAACCAACAGCGTCAATACAATAAAGCGGCATAAACAGCACTATGCAAAGTATTTTGAACCCTCAAAACTGCATTCCATGAAACTTTCAGACATTGATACATTCGTATTGGAAATGGAATGCAATCGTATGGTAAAAGAGTTCAATCTAACACGTAAAGCATGGGTAAATGCTAAAACTATCCTAATAGGCATGTTCGACTATGCAAAGCGGAAAAAGTATATCACAGACAATCCGTTATCTGACATGAGGATAACTGTACGGTATAAGCAGGTCGTTAAAAAATCAGGAAATACGCAAACGTATAATACTGATGAATTAGAAGAACTGAAGAGGAAGTACGCGACCAGGAAGCTAACCGCAACTATGTTGTCGAACATACAAAAACCAACCGCGACAGATTTGTTGTTTTAGTCCCCCAGGCAAAGAAATTATTGGAAAAACTGGATATGAACAGCTTATATCTGTTTGAGCGAAATGGAGAACGACTGACGGCAAGACAGGTAGCATATGTTTTAGAGAAATATGCTGAACGGCAAGGCGTTGGAACAAAAAGTACCCACAAGATACGAAAGACCTACGCTTCAATGCTTAATGCCTATGGCGTACCCATAGATGCTATCAGAGAGCAGTTAGGCCATTCAGAACTGTCTACTACCCTGTCATACATATATAACCCGTTGACAGAAGACGCCACTTATTCAATGATCGCCAACGCTTTGGACGGCAAAAAAAACGAGTGATTTAAATGTGATTCAAAGTGATTCAAAATTTACAAACAGACAAAACAGCGGAAATGCCGTATTTATCAGCATTTCCGCTATTTTTAAAAGAGCGCGAGACGGGACTCGAACCCGCGACCCCGACCTTGGCAAGGTCGTGCTCCACCAACTGAGCCACTCGCGCATATTACTTATCCGGCTTGTTTATCTTATGTATCGCTCGGACAAGTAATACTATACTATATAGGTTTCACTTTGTCAACACATATTTTAAAATTTGTAAAATTCAATAATTTTTTTGTATTTTTTTAATTTTATACACAATTAAGACTTTGTCTTTATACCTGTCCCATATCCGCATCACAGACTACCCTCGGCAGTATAAATTCATTTACCGACAAAAGCAGACAAATAATTATCATCAGCCATCAACCAGAAATCCATTATCATTACTCCAGCTTCTCGGCACACTTTATACGGTAGATCCGTTCCAAAGACTCATTGATCCGATCCTCTGAAATCGTACCCTCCTGTACAGCTGCCAGCAGCGCATCATAAGCAGCACTGAAATCTTCCGGCATGAACAGCATATCCGCACCGGCCTCTATCGCCATCACCGCCGCCTGCTCCGAAGTATAATACTCAGTGATCGCCCCCGTATCCAGGGCATCTGTTATAATCACTCCCTGAAAACCAAGTTCGTTCCGCAGCACATCTGATATAAGCACCTTGGACAAAGAAGATGGTACAGCCTCCTCGTCCACAGCAGACGCAGTAATATGGCTGACCATAACAAAATCCGCACCGGCCTCTATTCCCGACTTGAATGGAATGAATTCGCTATTCCTCATTTCCTCCAACGTCCTGGTCGTTTCCACCCTGCCCGCATGGGTATCCCCTTCCGCCTCTCCGATTCCCGGAAAATGTTTCAGGCAGGAACTGACACCGACGCCTTCGATCCCTTCCACCACATTGGAAACCATATCTCCCACTGCCTGTGCATCTGATCCGAATACACGTTCTCCAAGCTTGCTGCTGGCCGCATCCGCCACATCTGCCACAGGTGCAAAGTCAAGATTAAATCCCAGTTCTTTCAAATAATTTCCCAATGTCATACCTGTCTCATATGCCTGTGATGCATCACCAGCTTCTCCTATCGTTGCCATATCGTCAACCTGAATCACTTCTATACGGCTTGAGGCCACTTTACTGGCATCCCCACCCTCTTCCTCCACTCCAAGAAATATAGGATATTTGCTCATCGAAACCGTGTTGGAGAGCATCTCCGTAAGCTGTTCCTTGTCCAGTATGTTCTTCTCGGAATAGACAAATCCACCGACTGCATACTCATTCAATGCCTCACGGGTCCCGTCTCCTGCACGCGTGACAGTTGAAACACCGGTAATCACTTCAGGTTTCACGATAAACAAGCCCGCCACCTTATCTTCCAGAGGCATCTCAGAAATATATGCGTTTACGATTTCTCCCAGATAGTCTTCTTCCGGTTCCTCTGGCTCTTCCTCTTCCATCGTCTCCGGCGGATCAATCACCACATCACGAGCCGCCTCCGCCTCCTGCTCCGCCTTCAGCCGCTCTTCTTCCTGTTCCGCCTTCTTTGCTTTCACAATGCCGGCTATGCTTTTACCGATATAAGCGCCTCCTGCAAGCAAAAGAATCAGAAATATAAATACGACTGCATACGCAATAATCTGATTACGTACTCTCCTGCGGCGTCTGTACACGCGGCGTTCGTCTTCTTCCCATTCTTCATCGTCGTAATCTTCGTCATCTTCATCATCATCCGATTCCTCGTCATCATCTATCTCTTCATCATCCGATTCCTCATCGTCATCTATCTCTTCATCATCCGATTCCTCATCATCGTCTATCTCTTCATCATCTAATTCCTCATCATCATAAATCTCTTCATTCTCATACTCATCATCCGAGTATCTTCTTTTTCTGCCGAACAGTTTTCCCATATCAGTCCTCCTGCTTTATCACATAGGAATATAATCATTCTGTATTTTCACAAAGTAAACTCAGTGTATACAGCAACTATACTATAACTTATTTTTACAAAATATTCTACCTGATTTTACTTTTTTCGATGTTCTTTTCAAATGCAGCAGTCGTTCAGATATCTTTCTGTCTATGTGCCCGTATCCCAAATAATGTCCGTATCTTCCCGCACACATCGAAGCGGGTACCAATTCTCTAAGAATCAATACCCGCTTCTAAACTACACTATCCAATGGCCCATACCTCCACTTTTTCTTCTTTCGTACTCTTTCCACTTTTCTTTCGTATGCATATACTGTAACGTCTTATTATTCCTTCTTCTGTGATTCGTTACTTTCTCTCATGTACTCGACTACGTTTCTTTGCTTTGTCATTGGTTCCTTATTCATTTGTACTTTAAAATGGATTGTAAGTTATGTTTTCGGTGGACCATACCTCCTTTTCTTTAGGATATCTATCTGAACTTGTTTGTTATGATTTAATTATAACAGCTAATTTCCATTTGTCAACACTTTTTTTCAAAAAAATTATTATTTTTGCAATTTATTTTTAAATACCACAAATTATCGCATTTTTAGTATTTTTTCCATATATTAACTGTCAATTCTGCCAGAAAGTCGCATCGCTTCCTGTAAAAATTCTCTGATCCTTGCATAGTATACTTCCGGTTCCTTGTCCTGCGCCTGTGCATGTCCTGCACCCTCTATGATCAATAGTTCCTTCCGGCACGCTGCCTCCTCATACAGGTTTCTGGCCATCTGTACATTAATCATCGCATCATCTTCCCCATGAATAAATAAGGTCGGTACACTGCTTCTTGCAACGGCCCTAATCGCTGATGCATCTTTCAGATTATAGCCGCCCCTAAGCTTAAGAACCACGCAAGCAGAATCGACCAGCGGAAATGCCGGAAGATGGAACCACTCTTCGATTTTCTCTCCGAACATAGAATAGGCATCTGTATAAGCACAGTCGGAGACCACCGCGATAATATTGTCAGGCAGGTTCTCCTCCCCTGTTAACATCAGTGCTGTAGCCGCACCCATGGACTGTCCGTGAATAATGATCTGCGCTTCTTCATCCTGCGCCAGGATATGGTTGATCCAAAGCATGCAGTCATAATGATCCGTCCATCCCATCCCGATGAAATCGCCATCGCTTTCTCCCTGGCATCGCAAGTCCGGCACAACAACATGATACCCTTCGCCATAATACCAGCACGCGAAGGGATACATCTCTTCCTTCCATCCCGTATATCCATGCAGTACAAGTACCCAGACGTGGCTGTCTTCACGGGAAAAGAATTCTCTTGCGGCCAGAGCATAACCGTCTCCGCTTATGACAGAGATCAAACGGGATTCCACCGTTTCCAGCCATGCATTCGTCTCATTTAACGCTAGCTGCCGGTTTACCTGAATATCAGATGTCTGCACCTGTGCGGCATAACTGTCTTCTGTAATTCTTTCGAAGGCTTTTAATTTCTCCATAAAGGAAGGCACGAGTGCCGCACTGACAAGAAAGTTAATCAGAAAAAAATACAGAAGCAGTATTATTCCACCCGCCACACTTACTGTTATTATAAATTTTTTCCGTTTACGGATCTTTGGTTTGGTCACAGACTTTGTTTCCTTTGTGTATTTCATTTGCCGAAAGCTGTCTTCTACGATTTCAGTCACAATACAGCACTCGTTTACTTATATATATTTTACTCTAAATTATCACTCAATTCTACCAAATATACTTAATTTGCGTATACCACTTTATGGCATTTGTAACAGTTTAGACTCCGTCTTCCCTGTTACAGTATCCAGCTATCTTAAATTGCTTCGAAACAGGCCGGAGCCTTTAAGAAAAAGAGACAGCAATACTCCAAAGTATTCTGTCTCCATGTTTCATCCGGTTTACATTCACTGCACCGGCTATACATCCTCACTCTGCCTTAAATCTGCATCAGCACAAAAATATCATAGATTGCCTTAATAGCTGTCTCAAAATCCGCATTTGATACACCAATGATAATGTTTAACTCGCTGGAACCCTGGTCGATCATCTTGACATTGACATTGGCATGTGCCAGTGCAGAGAAGATTCTGCCTGCCGTACCGCGTGTCGATTTCATACCCCGTCCCACAACGGCAATCAGCGCAAAATCCGCTTCTATCTCTATATGATCCGGATCCGCCAGCCTGTGAATAGCCGACACAACCCGCTGCTCCTTATGCATGAATTCATCCTGATGTACGAACACGGTCATAGTATCAATACCTGACGGTACATGTTCGAAGGATATACCGTTCTCCTCGAAAGCCTGCAGTACCTTCCGTCCGAATCCGATCTCGGAATTCATCATATCTTTATCGATATTTACGGCACAGAAGCCTTTCTTACCCGCGATACCGGTGATCACATACTTCGACTTCTGGCAGGTGCTCTCCACAATCCATGTACCGTTATCGTCCGGCGCATTGGTATTGCGTATATTGATCGGAATGCCCTCGCTCCTGACGGGGAAGATCGCTTCCTCATGCAGTACGGACGCCCCCATATATGCCAGCTCCCGCAATTCCTTATAGGTAATGGTCTCAATTCCTTCCGGTTTATAGATAATACGGGGATCCGCAATCAGAAACCCCGATACATCGGTCCAGTTCTCATACACATTAGCCTTAATTGCCCGCGCCACAATGGAACCTGTGATATCGGAACCGCCTCTTGAAAAAGTCTTCACTGTGCCGTCTGCATAGGCGCCATAGAAGCCGGGAATGACCGCAGCCTCCAGTTTATCCAGTCTCTCCCGCAGCTTCCTGTTGGTGATCTCGGCATCATATTCTCCGTTTTCACCAAAAAGGATCACCTCCGCGGCATCCACGAATTCAAATCCGAGATAAGCCGCCATAATGATACCGTTCAGATATTCGCCTCTGGACGCCGCGTAATTACTGCCCGCCTTATTCTTAAAGTTCTTTTCGATCGTCTTGAATTCCTCTTCCAGAGAAAGCTTAAGTGCAAGCCCGTCGATAATTTCCTGGTATCTGTCCTTAATCGCCTTGAGCTGTGCCTTAAAATCCTTCCCTGTCTCTGCCAGTTCATAACATGCATACAGCATATCCGTCACTTTCGTATCATCGGCGTTTCTTTTACCCGGCGCGGAAGGCACTACAAATTTACGCTCTTTATCGGCATGGATAATTTCTCCCACTTTCCTGAACTGCTCTGCACTGGCCAAAGAACTACCGCCAAATTTCACTACTTTTTTCATATCCTGCTCCTCTGCCTTAACACACACATTTGTTCTGTCTTTTGTTCTTCTATTTTCGCTCCTCTGTCAGTTATGGTGTATCTACCCGGTTCAATCCCACCGCTGACAGATCCACGATGTACTTTACGCGCTTAAGATTCTTATCCGGTTGATACATCCACCGACTTTCTTTATCTTATCGTTAAACGCTTTCTCCGTCATCACCTGGGTCATAAACCCGAATTCCTCTGCGATTCCCACATTGATCTCCGCCAGAGAACCGAAAGCTTCCATAACCGCTTCCTTCTTGTCTCTGCTCACTCTGACGAAGAATTTGCCCTGATCCGTTCCGATATCAGCAACCTTGACATCCTCGTTCTCCCAAAAGCACATAACCGTCTTGCCGATATGTCTCGCGCAGTCCACCACATCGGAGACTACCGCACTGGCTGTAGGCAGCTTGCCGGCGCCCCGTCCGTAATACATCGAATCTCCCAGCATATTGCCGTGCACATATACCGCATTGAACACATCGCTTACACTGTAGAGCGGATGAGATTTAGAGATCATGAAAGGCGCCACCATCGCGAAGAATCCTTCTTCCTTATCTCTGCTCATCGCCAGCAGCTTTATGGATTTATTCATCTGTCTGGCATACAGGAAATCAGTGGCAGATATCTTCGTGATACCCTCCGTATAAATTTCCTCATATCTGACGTTCTTCCCACACATGAGGGAAGAAAGGATCGCAATCTTGCGGCAGGCATCATAACCTTCCACATCCGCTTCCGGATTCCGCTCCGCATACCCCTTCTCCTGTGCTTCTTTCAAAACCTCTTCGAAATCAGCGCCTTCTTTATCCATCTTAGTTAAAATATAGTTGGTCGTACCGTTTAAAATACCTGTTATCGAATCAATCTTCTCCGCCGTCAGGGAATAATTTAACGGCCGGATAATCGGAATGCCGCCGCCCACACTGGCCTCAAACAGATAATTACAATGATTCTCCCTTGCTATACTGATCAGCTCCGGTCCATGACTGGCAACCAGTTCCTTGTTGGAGGTGCATACACTTTTGCCCGCCAGCAGTGCCTGCCTGGAGAACTCATAAGCCGGATGGATACCTCCCATCGTCTCACAGATCACCGCCACCTCCGGGTCATTTAAGATAATGTTATAATCATGCACTACCTTATCCTCATACGGATCCCCCGGAAAATCTCTCAGATCCAGAATATACTTGATATTCAGGTGCGCTGCCGACCGCTTGTCGATCGCCTCCTTATTCGTCTCGATAACTTCCACTACGCCGCTTCCTACTGTTCCGTATCCTAATACTGCTACATGAATCATATGACTGCTCCTCTCTTGGTCCCTTGTTGTATATGGTTTCTACTGCTGTGTATTCGTATTCCCTGAACGTTCTGCCGTCATCCCCGCAGACCATAACAGCCTGGCTTTCGGCTTCAAGCTCCTCTCTACTCCTGTGCAAGGATCTTCACGTTATGGACACCCGGCTTCGCCTCCATAGCCTCGATCATCTCCGACACATCTCCTGTAGTCGGAAGCACCTGTACACTGAGACTCAATGACGCCACACCGTTGATCGGAATACTCTGATGGATCGTCAGTATATTGGCTCCGCAGTCTGCCACGATCTTAAGTACATCAGACAAAAGTCCTGTCTCATCCTCCATCTGGAAAGTGAGGGTGATCGTTGTCCCCTGCGAATTCTCATGAAACGGAAAAATATCATCTTTATATTTATAGAAGGAACTGCGGCTGATTCCTACCTTGTCAACCGCTTCCTGTATGGACATAACCTTTCCGGATTCCACCAGTCTCTTTGCTTCTACTACCTTAAGCAGAACCTCCGGAACGGCTTTCTGCTTCACCACAAAATAACCGCTTGTCTCCCGCATACTGCCATCATGCCTCTCTATCCGTATCGCTTGCTGTAGTTTCCATGTCTTTTGCATGCACACACATGTCTTTGCAAGTCTTCCATGCAAAGACATGTGTGTGTCACCGAGAGATATTCTAGCACAACTGCATAATAATAGCAAGCATAATTTGTGTAAAAGAGACGAAAAAAGGGGGGACATGGAATCCGAAGGCTAAACTGATACCGAAAAAGAAAGAAGGTACACATCTGTTCTGTCCCTTCTTTCTCCTATTGTTATTTAACGATATAAACCTGAAATTATCATAGCATGAATGGGTCAGGTCAACGGATATTTATCTGTCAGCGTCCTGACGATCGCGCGGGCCTTCTCAATGCCTGCCTCCCCTTCTTTGATGACGATAGAGATTGCCTCTGCAACCTGATCCATATCTTCCGTATTCAGACCGCGGGAGGTAGCCGCCGGTGTACCGAGCCGAATACCGCTGGTAACAAACGGAGACTTGGGATCATTCGGTATCGTATTCTTATTCGCGGTGATATGAGCCTCATCCAAAAGCTTCTCCACCGCCTTGCCGGTCAAATCGTAAGTAGTCAGATCTACCAGCATCAGGTGATTGTCCGTACCGCCGGATACGATCTTAATATCCCGATTCTGCAGCCCTTTGCAAAGTGCCTGTGCATTATCGATCACGCCCTGCTGGTATGCTTTAAAGGAAGGATCCAACGCCTCCTTGAAGCAGACGGCCTTCGCCGCAATCATATGCATAAGCGGCCCTCCCTGAATACCGGGAAAGATGGCCTTGTTGAAATTGTACTTATCCGCCGCTTCCTGACTGCACATGATCATACCGCCACGGGGACCGCGCAGAGTCTTGTGTGTCGTTGTCGTAGTGACATGAGCATAAGGAATCGGGCTCGGGTGCAATCCTGCCGCCACAAGTCCTGCGATATGTGCAATATCTACCATCAATACGGCTCCCACCTCATCGGCGATCTCCCGAAACTTCTTAAAGTCAATGGTTCTGGCATATGCGGAAGCACCTGCAACGATCATCTTAGGCCTGCATTCCAAAGCGATCCTGCGCACGTTATCATAATCAAGGAATCCATCATCATTAACACCGTAAGGTACACAATTGAAATATTTACCAGACATATTAACCGGTGAACCGTGGGACAGATGTCCGCCATGATCCAGATTCATCCCCATAAAGGTGTCGCCCGGCTCCATCACGGCAAAGAATACCGCCATGTTAGCCTGTGCCCCTGAGTGAGGCTGTACATTAGCATACTCACACCCGAACAGCTTCTTCGCCCTGTCTAACGCCAGTTCTTCCACTACATCCACACATTCACAGCCGCCATAATATCTTTTCCCCGGATACCCTTCCGCATACTTGTTCGTAAGCGGGCTTCCCATAGCCGACATGACTGCCTTGCTCACCCAGTTCTCAGATGCGATCAACTCAATATGGGAATTCTGACGCTGCTGCTCTGCTTCAATAGCCTGCGCAATCTCCGGATCCGTCATCCTTACTTCATCCAATGCATACATTCCTTGTTCCTGCCTTTCTTTCTACTATTATATCGTGTCTGTCCTGTATCAAACACCTCTGCTGCATGCCTTTCGGGAAAATCAGACAGGCACAGGTGTGCGAAATTCGGTATAAGTATATCATAGGCCATATCCTTGGCGCAACAGCATGTTATGAAAATTTCTGGCGGAAACCACGGGTGTCATGCTATACTGATATTGTCGAAACAGTTCATCCTTCGGCTGAACTGTTTCATATTATTTCCATTTTCCAACGAGGAGGAGTACCAAAGACCATGTACCATATCATTATGAACCCGACCTCCAAATCCGGCAAAGGCCTGTTCATCTGGAAGAAGCTGGAAGCCATCCTGATTAAAAAGAATATTCCCTATGCGCTGTATCAGTCGAACTATAACGGACACGTGACAGAACTGACACGGCAGATCACTGCCGCCAACCGGCCCGTTAATCTGCTCATACTGGGCGGAGACGGTACAGTCAACGAAGCCCTGCAGGGAATTGAGGACTTTGGCAAGATAAGTATCGGATATATTCCCACCGGTTCCAGCAATGATCTGGCCAGGGCACTGAAGCTTTGCAGGGATCCTGAAGAACTTCTTCTGCAGATTCTGGATGGCACTCATACCCATATGGTGGATCTTGGAATCCTGACCTACGAAAGCAGCTCCGATGTCACATCCAGGCTGCACAGCCATCCCATGCATAAGAGCAGGTACTTTATTGTCAGCAGCGGGATCGGCTTCGATGCGGCCGTCTGTGAAGAGGCTCTGTCCTCACCTATTAAAGATACCCTGAACAGATTAAAGCTGGGGAAGCTGACTTATCTGTGTATCGCACTGAAACAGTTATTCGCAGCCAAATCCATATCCTGTGAATTAACGCTGGAGAGCACAAAAACCATTTATATACCGAAGCTATTGTTTACCGCTCTTATGATCCATCCCTATGAGGGCGGCGGATTCTGCTTCTGCCCGCAGGCCAATGACAGCGATGGCCTTCTGGATCTGTGCGTCGTAGGAAATCTGCCCAGGCTTCTGATCCTTCTTGCACTGCCCACGGCATTCTTTGGCCGGCATTATATGTTTCCGAAGATCGATCATTATACAGCCTCCTCTGTACAGCTCAAAACTTCCGCGCCCTTGTGGGTTCACACGGACGGCGAAGTACATTTGAAAGCCACTCGGATCAGTGTTTCCTGCCTCAAACAACGTATTCGCTTTTTAGTCTAAGAGATGAAACAATATATCCCAAAAAACATTGAACAATATGGACACTTTTTCATGAAAAATTAAGAAATATTTATGGAATTCTTATTTTGACTTTTCACCCTGATCTGCTATGATATCTTCTATGAACTGACAACATGTCATATACTTATAGTAAACGAAATTTCTAATGTCGTTAACTATAGTTGGAATGCTTTATAAAAGCTGAAGATATTCCGGAATTTATGTATTCCTGTCGGTCTTGTCGCAGGAGATCGTATACGATTTGTTGTTCAAAGCAGCTAGTGTAAACAAGAATCAGACAAACGGGGAATTCTATCATGGAAAAATTTCAAAACAAATATCAGAATATACCGCAGTTACGGACAGCTGTGGTACAGAAATGTGCTTCATTCGTTCCTATTATACAAAAATACAGACATGCGCTGCCACTGATCATCTACGGCATCATATATCTGGCATGGTTTGGCCATCTCGAGCGTACAGTCACAAATCACTACCGAATCATTCACGTAGCCTTTGATGACTACATTCCGTTCTGCGAAGTGTTCGTCATCCCTTACCTGCTCTGGTTTGCCTATGTGGCAGTGGTGGTGATGTACTTTTTCTTTCGGGATAAGGACGATTATTTCAGAACCTGTACCTTCCTGTTTACCGGAATGACAATATTCCTTCTTATATCCACGCTCTGGCCCAACGGCCATCACTTAAGGCCTTATACCATGCCGAGAGATAACGTGTTTACGCATCTGGTCGCTATGCTTTATAAAGCAGATACACCGACTAACCTGTGGCCCAGCATCCATGTATACAATTCACTCGGATGCCACATAGCGGTCATGAAAAGTCAGTCCTTAAAGAAGTATAAGGGAATCAGGATCGGTTCTTTTATCTTATGTACTTCTATTATTATGTCAACCGTATTAATCAAACAGCATTCTCTGTTCGATGTGACTACCGCTTTTATCCTGGCAGGAATCATGTATGGCCTTGTGTATCGTTCCGATGTGCTGATGAACTTCTATCACAATACACAAAACCGCAGAAGACGCAACCCCAAGATCGGCTGACCATTATAAACATCGTAACAGTTCAGCCTTCGGCTTCCCTGTTACGGAATCTGCCCATTCCAAGTCGCCTGCGGCGAAGGGCAGATTCTCTCTCGGCCGAATCTGCGCGTTCTTACGGACTTTGCAGTAAATGCAAAGTCCTGGGCTGAGCTGTTACTAAACATCCCTTCCGGAATTTAACAGATTAACAAAGAGCAACGGATTATGATACATCCGCTGCTCTTATTATTAATTGAATTTATAGAATCTCCGGCAGATCTTATAGCCTTCCACCGATATCTTCCTTCCGCCCCGTCCGGGCAGGTTCATCGAATTGCCAAGCACACCGTATCTCAGGCGCATATACATTCCCATGTCCTTCTGTTTGATATACTGCCACAATTCATGCTTCTTCTCCAACGCCTCTTCCGTTCCCGCCCTGATCAGTAATATCGAAGAAATAACTGTTATGATCTCAAGATAACTGAACATATAATTCTTCAGTTTACGCCTGGAGGATATTCTGGCCTTATTTTCCGCCAGAAAATCTATCATAATCTTATTGACTTTGATCTGTTGGTCAACCCTGGATATCATAATCTGCTCGTTGACAGACTGCCCTTCCCTGCCTATATAATAGCGATAGAAATTAACATCCAGATAATACATATTCTTCACGAACGGAAGCGGTTCAAAGACAAAGATATTGTCCACGTAGAACGTATGCTCCGGCAGCTTCAGTCCGCATTCCTTCAATAATCTTGTCCGGAAAATAACCGAATGCATCAAGATATACTGACCCTTGTGAAAATGTTTCACCTCATTCCACGTAAAAATCCGGTCCTGCGGCAGTGCATGACGGTACTTCATCACCTTGTGCTTCTTCTCGCCTTCCTTTTCGTAGACAAAGTTACTGATCAGCATGTCCAGCGTGGAATCACCTGATGCAATATCCCGCAGTAGCTCCAGGATCTTTAAATAAGCGCTCTCTTTCACCCAGTCATCACTGTCCACCACTTTAAAATACAAGCCAGAGGCATGTTCCAGTCCCGCATTGACTGCTGAACCATGTCCGCCGTTCTCTTTATGGATTGCCCTGACGATAGACGGATATTTGATTTCATATTCCTCTGCAATGGCGCCGGTTCCGTCCGTAGATCCGTCATCAACAATCAGAATTTCCACATCCTCTCCGCCCACGAGCAGCGAATCAATACATTTCCTCATATAGGTTTCCGAATTATAGCTTGGAATTGCTACCGATAATAATTTCATATACGAATCCCCTTGTTAACTTTTTAAATTCCTGAATTCTTATAAGGATATCATATGTCTCTTTTAATTTCCTTATCTGATTCTTAGTATTTTCTTAATCTGATTATATCAGGCAACAAGCCGGATCCTTTTAACAGCCCCGCTTCATTTCCATATAATCCGCATAAGCTGCAAAGGCAGACGGTATCGGATATCTGCTCTTCGTCTCTGTCGGATCTATAAAGATATATTCGCCCTTACCTTTACCACTCTGTATCTTCGGCTCTAACGTCATCAATTCATCCACCCGCACCTGATACCCAATCATGTGCCATTCCTTATGTGTAA
This sequence comes from Clostridia bacterium, assembly GCA_910575245.1. Classification (GTDB taxonomy): domain Bacteria; phylum Bacillota; class Clostridia; order Lachnospirales; family Lachnospiraceae; genus UBA3282. Next base: position 32,008 of record CAJTEN010000033.1, read on the forward strand.
AAACATGCCTGGACGGCTCCAACTTCTGTATTCTGATCGGCGTTATCCCTGACTGCTTCAGATACGCAATCACCTCTTCCTCCCGCATATGTCCATCCATCATGGGGAATTCATACATCCCCGCAAGCAGTCCCCTGTCGGCTCTCTTATGGAGTGCCACGCAGTGTTCATCCAAAATCACCAGAATCGTCTTTTTCTCTATTTTACGCGGCTTTTTGGGTGCCTTCTTAGGATACTCCGAAACACGGCCCTGTATTCTCGCCTGACATAATTCACACCAGGGACACTCCTCACATTTAGGCTTCCCATTGGGAATACAGACCATCGCTCCCAATTCCATCAGCGCCTGGTTGAAATCCCCCGGTCTTTTGGCCGGTATGATATCTCTCAGCTCCTCTTCTATAGACTTCCTGACTTTCGGATCAAGAATATCCCTGTCATCCAGCCGCAGCCTGGACAGAATCCTAAGGACATTGCCGTCAACCGCCGGAACCGGTTTGTGAAAAGCAATCGATGCTATGGCCCCCGCCGTGTAGCTGCCGATCCCTGCAAGCTTTAACAGCTGTTCGTATTCTTCCGGCATCTTGCCATCATATTCCGATACGATCTGCACAGCAGATTTCTTCAGATTCCTTGCACGATTATAGTATCCCAAACCTTCCCACAATTTCAAAAGCTGTTCTTCCTCCACCTCCGCAAGGCTCTCAATATCCGGAAGCTTCCCGAGGAACCGGTCATAATAAGGCTTAACTGCCTCCACCCTTGTCTGCTGCAGCATGATCTCCGAAAGCCATACATGATACGGTGAAGGATCCTCCCGCCAGGGCAGGATACGCCTTCTGGCATCGTACCACACTAGAAGCGGCTGGGCAATCAGATCCAGACTGTCCAGCACAACAGGCACTTTCTCATTGATCATCATACTGTCCTTCTCCACCAGGCAATCATAGGCAAGCAGATGCACACCGGCCCTTCTTGCCCTCTTCAGCGCCTCCCCAAAGGCAGGCTGTGTTCTCCAGTTCGGCTCTATATGAAGGATATCTTTCATCTGAATGACAAAAATCAAATAGGCATCATATCCCTGTTCATGCGCTTCTATCAATTCCTCCACATGCTTCACAGCACGTTCGGAGGGTGCGTCCGGGAAAGCTGCCGTATTATCGTTCTCCAGTGTAACACCCTTCACCTCTATGAACGCCTTATCACCTGCAGCATTCTCCACATAAAAATCAAAGCGGGAATTCCCGAAGACTGTCTCCGGGCGCACCAGGCTGATATCCTGATACAATCCGCCGGACTTAAGCCACTCGTCCACCACCCTATTCGGAGCATTGGAGTCCATGTTGATCAGTCTGCCGTCTTTATCTACTGCCACCAGGTCATAAGCGGTGGCACGGTCCGGATTACCGCTCTGCTCCAGATAGACCTCTGCGTTATCCCGCAATAGCTCCTTGCACCGTCCTGTATTCTTGACATGCACCTTCGTCCTCTCGCCCGCAATATCCACATAAGCAATAAACCGATTAGGCCTCTCTATAAACTTGGCTGTTATAATTTTATTATATTTCATGTTATGTAAACTTCCAGCTTATCATCCGACGAATCACCGCTGTCCTCCTCATCGTCTTCGTCACAGGGAGTCTTCTTCTTATACGGCACTCTGGCCGCAGGCACTACCTCTGATGCCTGAACCGTATGTACTGACTGGTCATCAAAGAAAATATGTGCGCCGAACGCCCGGAGTACTTCCTTCTTGCATACTCCGCCCAGGAAAAACACCTCATCAATGCGGACATTCCATGCCCGCAGCGTACGTATCACCCTCTCATGCGTCGGCGCACATCTGGATGTCACAAGCGCAGTCCTGATCGGCGCTTCTTCGGCCGGGCAATCCCTCTGAAGCCCGGACAGCAGCTTAAGGAATTTGGCAAAAGGACCTGCTTTGAGCGGGCTATTGGCATTCCGCCTCTCATTTTCCTCAAAGGCTTCCAACCCCTGTTCCTTAAAGATCTGCTCTGAATCATCCGAAAACAATACCGCATCTCCATCGAAAGCAATACGTATCTGCCTTATCTGACGGTCACAGTCATAAGTGTAAAGTCCATCCGTACAGATAATGCCGGCCGCTATATTGGAATCTATAGCACTCTGTACATCATCCTCATACGCTGACAGAAAGAGATCTGTCCTGAAAGCCGAAAGATACGGAGCCAGCGACGCGCCGCTGGCCAGCACGGCTCTTGTGATCTTCAATCCGTAATGTTCAATCGCATTGAATACCCGAAGGGATGAGTCCGGACTGTTCCTGGACATTATAATGACTTCCACACACTCTTCCCTGCCGGGCAGATCATTCAGATCAAGGAGCGCTTTAATCAATGGAAATCCTGGGCCGGGCCGCAATATATCACTCTCGTGTTCTACCTGATATTTGCAGTATGCCTCTACGCCATCCGCCTCAAATATTGTGTTTTCATAGGTCAGATCAAACAGTGCCCTGGATGAAACACCTACCACCAGTTTGTTCTCTAAATCGTACGCCATAAGATAACCTCCCAGTCAGAATCTGATTCGTACCGCTGCTCCCTGTCCCGCCGGTCCGTAAACGACGGCCGGCTATCCTGCTGCTGTTCTTTTGATTCTCCGGTGGTATCCTGTGACGGTTCGGCTTTCTGTTTTGCCTGTACTATTACCCGGCTTCAACGCTGCCTGCTAAATACGCAGTTTATGTGCATTCGGCTGTGAATCAATGTCATTAAGTTAAGTCTATACACAGCTGCGTTTGGAACCGAGCGAAAGCGCGTCCTTAAGAGATTCCTATCATGTCAGGCGCGTCCGGCTTAACTTAACGACATTGGCTGTGAATAGTAACATCACCATACCGACAGTTAACGAAGTCTGTTGCATTCATATTTCTCGAAAGTCAACAGGCAGTTCCTGAGTTCCTCATACCGCTCTTCCACATCGCCTTCCTTAATCGCCAGATCAACGGCCATCGCCATCGTGTTGATCATCTCGTCAGTGATTCTGTGGCGAAGCGCTGACAGAATATTAAGGCGCTGCTCATAAGTATCTGCCTCCAGATACTTCATCACCAGAGGATCGATATTCACTTGTCCGTCTAATTCCGCTGTCTGTGTCCGGCTGCCCTCTTCCGTATCCGTATGCTCCTCCGCAGAATACTCTGTCCACGCTTTAGCCGACGGCTCTGTCTCAACCTGTGCCGACGTTTCTTCCTGCCCTGCCGCCTGCGATGCAGATATCTGCTCCATATCCACTAATTCAAATCGATATCGCTGCATTGCGTCAGGATATTTCATGAAATCAACCGCCTCCATAAACATGGCAAGTGGCCTGACATAGATCTGATAAGTGTCATACATGGCCTGATAGACTACCATCATCTCACCCGTCTCGCTGTGCTTCGCAAGACAGCGGATCTGATAAATATTTCCTTTAAAATGTCTGTACATTTCCTGTGGTCTTGGATTATGTCTCATGCTTGCTCCAATCTTTACAGATGCTGTAGTTTCCTGCCTCTGTCCGGTATCTCATCCTGGGTGAAGCACAAAGGCAGTTAAAATCTGCTCTATTAGTATAATCCCAAACCAGAAAAAAGTCATGCCCTTCCGACGGTAAATTTTAAAATTGAAGTAACAGTTCATCCCAGGGCTTTGCATTTACTGCAAGTTGCGGTTCCAAATCCGGCTGCGCGAACATCTGTTCTGTATATATAATGATAGAACATGTGTTCACATTTGTCAATCACCTATAACTCATAACTAAATGTACAGACCTCCTGCCCAAATTCTTCCTGCGATAATCTGTCTATCAGGATTCTCTTCTCTCCCGGGCTCATCCGCTGCAGTCTCTTGTGATAGATCCGCACCGTGTACTCTCTGCCTCCGTCCTCATTCGTCACCCTGGTCATCATCACCCCGCAGTCCCCAAATCCCTGTTCCCTTAAAAGCTCCCTTGCGGCGTCCGTGTATTCCCTCTCCAGCGCCCGATAATAATAATTCTCCTCTGCACGCCTGACATTCCCCATGCTCATTGCCGTGCCTTTCATACAAAAAAGAATTATCAATGCCAATAGAACCGTTACTGTTCCGAATCTTCTCCCTGACATAAGCACCGTCCCTCTCTATCTTCCTTCTTATGCAGCCGTCAGCAGCATTCTGGAAACAGGATACCACTATATCTGTCCCATCAAACGGACTTAATCAGATTTAAGCAAATTTTTGAATACAAAAAAAACGGAGTAAATCCCATCCGGTATCTTCTCCGTCCTGTTTATCCCTCATTATGCAAAACTGTCTCATGCTGCACGATATTCTCTGTTTTTGAACCACATCCTATTCTTGTCAGATATTTCTGTCAGCAAATGTCACCTGTTTTGCCCAGATCCAACTCCATCCTCACGGTCTCCCGTCCCATCAGCTTCACACTCCGTTTGTCCGGCTGGAAAGTACCCGCATACAGATCATAGTGCACACCGTCTAAAATCCGCTCTCCCGCATGGTTCACAACCGTAAAAGCCTTATGCCCGATCTGAAGCGTCACCTCCCGGACCTCTCCCGATTTCAGATGAACCCTCTTAAATGCACACAGTTCAGGATTCTTCACAGCGTATTCCGAATCCCTGTTCTTAATATAAATCTGTATCACGTCATCCGTGTCACATCCTCCCTGATTCCAGACGGTTGCCTTCACAGACACCTTATAACCACTTTCTGCTCTTTCTCTGCGCCGTTCTCCTTCCTTCTTCACTTCGCATACCCTGGCTTCTGTCACCACCACATCCCCATATGTCAGGCCGAAACCAAATGGATACTGCGCCCTTTCTTCCAGAAAGCGATAGGTTCTACCTGCCATACGATAGTCCACGAACTCCGGAAGTCTGTCGCTGTCCTCATAGAAAGTAACCGGCAGCTTACCAGACGGTGAAACCGCCCCGAACAGGATCTGGGCTGCACTTCTCCCTCCTCTGGCACCCGGATACCATAGCTGCAGGATCGCATCGAAGTGTTCCGCAGGATACCGCAGATCCATGGCACTTCCTGTCATCATACACAGGATCACCGGCTTGCCCGATGAAGCCACCGCTTCCATCAGATCTCTCTGCGGCTCCGGGAGAAGCAGATCCATCTTATCACCGGATACGTAGCTGTTCCCGGTATCTCCTTCTTCCCCCTCCAGTGTCTCGTTAAGTCCCAGGCACAGCACCACCACATCACTATGCTCCGCAACAATCCGCGCCTCTGCCAGTCTGTCTCCCGATAAAGCCAGGGATTCCGTCCTGTCCTCGAACAGACTGCAGCCTTCCGAGAAGAGAATTCTTACCTTCCCGTCCACATATTCCCGTATCCCTTCAACGACTGTCACATATTCCGAAGATGTCCCGTGATAGTTACCCACCAGCGCCTTGCGGCTGTCTGCGTTAGGCCCTATTACGCCGATGGTCCGGATATCTTCTATGGAAAGAGGCAGAATTCCTTCGTTCTTTAACAGAACAATGCTCTCTCTGGCCGCCTTTTCCGCCAATGCCGTATGTTCCCTGCATTCCACCTTTTCATATGTAATCCCGTCATACTCACTGCCATCGAACAGTCCCAGCAGAAAACGTGTGGTGAACAGGCGCACTGCCGCTTCAGTAATGTCGCTTTCCGTCACAAGTCCCTGCCTGTATGCCTCCAACAGATGCAGATAAGTGACGCCGCAGTTTAAGTCACATCCTGCATTCAATGCCATTGCAGCCGACTGTGCCGGCGTGGAAGTCACCATGTGATTCTCATGAAAATCCCGGATTGCCCAGCAGTCAGATACAAAATGTCCTTTAAAATCCCATTTACCACGCAGGATACCGCAAATCAATGTCTCACTGCCGCAGCAGGGTTCCCCGTTTACCCTGTTATAGGCCCCCATCACTGCTTCCACATGTGCCTCTCTGACCAAGACTTCGAAGGCAGGCAGATAGGTTTCCTCCATATCCTTCGGATCAGCTTTGGCATTAAATTCATGTCTTATGGCCTCCGGGCCGGAATGCACCGCGAAATGCTTGGCACAGGCCGCCGCTTTCATGACTTCGCCTTCTCCCTGCATCCCTCTGACGTAAGCTACTCCAAGTCTGGACGTCAGATAAGGATCCTCCCCATAAGTCTCATGTCCTCTTCCCCATCTGGGATCGCGGAAGATATTGATATTCGGCGACCAGAAGGTAAGCCCTTTGTAGATATCCCTGTCATTATGTGCGGAAAACTCATTATATTTGGCTCTGCCTTCTGTAGCCACACAGGCGCCAACAGCTTCCGCCAATTCCTCGTCGAAAGCCGCCGCCATGCCGATCGCCTGCGGAAATACCGTGGCCACACCTGCCTTCTTTTATCAGAATGTTTAAGATCATCAAGAACTGCACCCCTACAGAATTCCGGAGCATGTACGAAAAGGAAGACTGACTGTATTCCAACTTTTTATTGTGAAACAGCGGGAGCAGTGGTATACTGACTTCGGTAGTCATGCTAAAAGTCCTCTATCTGTCATATCACAGAGAACTTTGCTAAAATCTATAGAAAAACGGAGCACAAAAGAATGAAAAAGAAAAGATTTCTACGAGGAGCCGGGCTTGCGCTGCTTTGCCTGATGCTTCTGCCGCTTACCGCATTCGCCGCGGAAGCGGAGGCAGAATATACACCTGCCATGTACGCCACCTTCTGGGCGCTGGTTCCACCCATTGTCGCTATTGTGTTATCACTGATCACCAAGGAGGTCTACAGCTCACTCTTTATCGGAATCCTGGTAGGTGGGTTGTTCTATTCCGGCTTCTCCTTCGAGATGACGCTCACGCACATCTTCAATGATGGCTTCGCCGCCGTATTGTCCGATACCTATAATGTCGGCATCCTTATATTCCTGGTAATTCTGGGCACTATGGTAAGTTTGATGAATCGTGCCGGCGGTTCTGCCGCTTTCGGCCATTATGCCAAAGATAAGATCAAATCCCGGGCCGGTGCACAGCTTGCAACCGTCGCTCTCGGCGTCCTGATCTTTATCGATGACTATTTTAACTGTCTTACGGTAGGCAGTGTTATGAAACCTGTCACAGACGAGCATAAAGTATCCCGGGCGAAGCTGGCATATCTGATCGATGCCACCGCCGCCCCTATCTGCATCATCGCTCCCATATCTTCCTGGGCCGCCGCCGTATCCGGTTTCGTGGAGGGTGAAGATGGTTTCTCTATTTTCATCCGCGCCATTCCTTATAACTTCTATGCGATCCTGACCATTATCATGATGATCGCCCTCGTGCTTCTGAAGGTAGATTTCGGTCCCATGAAATCCCATGAAGCAAACGCGCAGAAAGGCAACCTTTTCTCCGCCGGAAAGAAAGACCTGATGCAGGAAGAAGAACCCGTCAATGCAAAGGGGAAAGTCATCGATCTTCTGATCCCTATCATCACATTGATCGTCTGCTGTGTCATCGGCATGATCTATACAGGAGGATTTTTCGACGGCGCAGACTTTGTCACCGCTTTCTCCGATTCCGACGCCTCCGTCGGCCTTGCACTGGGCAGTATATGTGCCATGCTCCTTACGATCATCATTTATCTGATACGAAGAGTGTTAAGTTTCTCGGATTGCATGAAATGTCTGCCTGATGGATTCAAAGCCATGGTTCCTGCTATTTTGATCCTTACCTTTGCATGGACGCTGAAAGCCATGACCGACTCCCTGGGTGCGGCGGTCTTCGTTGCGGACGCCGTGCAGAAGAGTGCGGGCTCCTTTATGAATTTCCTGCCCGCCATCATTTTCCTCGTGGCCTGCTTCCTGGCTTTCTCAACAGGAACCTCATGGGGAACTTTCGGAATCCTCATTCCGATCGTGGTAAATGTATTTATGAATACCAATCCTCAGCTTATGATTATATCCATCTCAGCCTGTATGGCAGGTGCGGTATGCGGCGACCACTGTTCTCCTATCTCCGATACCACGATCATGGCTTCCGCAGGCGCACAGTGCGATCATGTCAGCCATGTGTCCACCCAGCTGCCCTATGTCATCGTAGTTGCGGTGATATCCTTCATCACCTATATCGTAGCCGGATTCGCGCAGAGTGCATGGATCTCACTGCCTGTGGGAATTATCCTGCTCCTGCTCACATTATGTGTAATCAAGAACATGAATAAAGAATAACGATAAAACCCTGGAGAACAGTTGCCGCAGCATATCCGCGCATCAACCATTCTTCAGGGTTTTAATGTTATTCCGTTATCGGCGCCTGAAATCAGGAAATCTCGTGAACTACCATATCCTTATATTCGTTCCGCAAATCAAACCTGTCTTTAATCCCTTTCGTCACATAGATCTCTTCACTTTCCGTTACAAGCAGCATATCGAAGTCCTGACGCAATTTCCAATACCCAACCGCCTGTTCTTCTCCCATGACAAAAAGCGCAGTGGACAGTGCATCGCACAGCTTTCCTTCCTGTGCGACAATCGTCACAGATGCCAGCCCGTTGTCTACAGGATACCCTGTTGACGGATCAATGATATGGCCATACCGCACTCCGTCTTCTCCAATAAAATAACGCTCGTAATTTCCCGATGTAACCACGGCACTGTCCGATATCCGCAGGACACCAAGCACCCCTTCTCCGAATGGACTTCGGATTCCCAGCCGCCAGTCACTTCCGTCCGGCTTCGCACCCACCGCCTGAATATTGCCGCCGATATCCAGAAGTGCTGAAGTAATGCCAAACTCCCTGAGGATCTGTTCAGCCTCGTCCCCTGCATATCCTTTGCCGACGGCTCCCGGATCCAGCATCATGCCTTCTTCCAGCGTGACACTGTTCTCCGCAAGCATGACCCTGTCATACCCGACTGTCTGCAGAAGCCTACTGATCTGATCTGCAGGCGGAATCTGATTAACTTCTGTCGTAAATCCCCACGCTGTCAGAACCGGATACAATGTAGGTTCCAGAGCCCCATTAGTCTCTTTCGCCATTTTCAGCGCAAAGGAAAGCAGCCCTGCCGTGTCCTCCTGAACCTTCACAGGCTGCCCGCCGCCATGATTGACGGCATAAATATCGCTGTTCCTGTCAGTAACCGACCACAGTTCTTCCAGTTCCCCAAGCCTTCTTGCCGCCTGTTTTAACGCCGCCTGCGCATTACGGGCGCTGTCATCATACACCGTAAATGTCATATAGGTATCCATCGCAAAGAAGGAATTGGAATATTCCTCTATTCTGCCCTGTATCCCCAGACAAGCAGTCAGGCTAAGACAAGCGCCCAGGCACAATATGCAGACGCAAATTCTTCTGATTTCCATAATATGTTTCATAGTTCCGTCTTATAGCTATTCCTAAACTACCTTCTTAATCGCTTCCATCAGTCCCTCATAGGTCTCATATGCCGGAAACTGCGGATACTCCTTAATGATCTGCTCCGTGCTCTTAAAGAGGAACCCTGCCTTGCTCGCCTGAAGCATCCCAAGATCATTGTGGCTGTCTCCAGCCGAAATTGTCTCAAAGCCGATCGACTGCAGTGCCCTGACCGTAGTCAGCTTGGAGTTCTCAACACGCATCTTAAATCCTGTGATCTCCCCATCCGGCGCAACCACCAGAGAATTGCAGAAAATGGTGGGCCATCCCAGCTTCTTCATCAGGGAGCCTGCAAATTGTGTAAAAGTATCGCTGATGATGATAACCTGTGTGATACTCCTAAGTTCATCCAAAAACTCCCTCGCCCCGGGAATTGGCTCAATAGCCTCGATCGTGTCCCGAATCTCCTTAAGCCCCAGTCCATGCTCTTTCAGAACACCCAGTCTCCACCGCATCAGTTTATCATAATCAGGCTCATCTCTGGTGGTCCTGGTAAGTTCCGGAATACCGCTGACCTCCGCAAAAGCAATCCAGATTTCCGGTACAAGCACTCCCTCCAAATCCAGACATACAATATTCATACTCATAATTATCCTCCACTTTTAAAATTAATGACAATAACAGTTCAGCCCAGAGCCTTTCACTTGCTACAAAGGCTTCCGCCTTTGCCTCCTTCAAGAGCCGGAAGCAGCGAAATCCAATCCGTACTCAGGTATGTCCGGACGGCGTACTGTACTTTATGATCAACAGCTCCACACTCATCACATCGTTCATCCTGCCGGTCTTGACCGCCTCCTCGGTCTCCACACAGTCTGTCAGCGCCCTGCGCAAATCCTCTTCTCTGAATTTGGCAGCCTGGGCAACGTATTTTCTGGCGATAAAACCCGCCAGGCCAACTTTGCCGCCGATGGTATTGGCGTCATAGCCTTTATTTTTCAGTTCTTTCACCTGCAGTAAAAGATTAAACTGTCTCGTAATCAGAAACAAGATACGCATGGGTGGCTCCTTCAGCGTCAGAAGATCATAATACAAATCCAGCGCCGCCTTCTGCCGTCTTTCCGCCACCGCATTAATCATATCGAAGATCTGGCTGCTCACCTGTCTGGTACAGACCGCTTCTATATCCTGTGCCGTGATCACATCCCGCTCCATACAATAACAGAAAAGCTTCTCCAGTTCTCCCCGGATATTCTCCATGCCCGAACCGGTCTTGTCCAGAAAGAGATTCAGATCCCGTTCCGTGATATTCTTATTCTCCTTTTTCAAAAAGCCGAGTATCCATCGTTTCAGCACCGCCTCGTCCTGTGCCTTGAACTCAATGGCACGTCCTTTAGCCGTCGCCGCCTTGTACAGCTTGCTCCGCTTATCCACCGTCGGCTCCACAAAGACGAAATATGCCGTCTGCGCCGGCGCACCCAGATACGTTGCCAGTTCTTCTCCTCCCCGTGCAAAAAGCCCGCTGTTTTCCAGCACGATCACCCTTCGCTCCGCAAAAAATGGCATAGTCTCAGCCAGATCGATCACCTCTCCGGATGAAATATTCTTCCCCTCGAAGCAATGCAAATTCATGGCGTCTCCATCGCCGAGCAGCGCTTTCTTAATCCTGTCCTTATACTGATTGCGCAGATAGGTCTCTTCACCGTACAGGATATAAACTTGCTTCAATTGTCCTGTTTTCATTTCTTCTGCTAATTTCTGCATAATTCCTCTTGGCCAGCTTTACATGTCCTCACGGACTTTGCAGCAAGTGCAAGATCCTGGGCTGGGCTGATACTCCGTCCATGTCAATCTTGTTGCGCAGATCCTGCATCTGGTAGTCCAGCTTCTCTATGGAATCGGCACAATCCTTCAGCTGTGCCACAATCTTGTCCGCATCGTTTATGTCTTTCTTATATTTCATCTTATGTTCCAGGCTCGCCCAAAAATCCATGGCAATCGTGCGGAACTGCACTTCTGCCTTCATATATTTCTTCTCATTGGAAAGAAATATCGGTACACTCAATATAAGATGCAGGCTTCTGTATCCATTGGACTTCGGATTTCGGATATAATCTTTCCATCGAAGAAGGAGTATGTCATCCTGCCTGGCCACCAGATCTGCCAGACGATAGATATCATCCGGAAAAGAACAGATCACGCGAAGTCCCGCCACATCCGTCAGATGCTCCCTGATATTGTCCACTGTGATGGCATGCCCTTTCCGCTCCAGCTTCTCATAGATACTCTCAGGTGATTTCAGCCTGCTCTTGATCGACTCAAAAGGGTTCCTCTTATATTCTCTTGAAAATTCCTCGTTCAGCACCTTGAGTCTCGTCTCAATCTCCATAATGGCAAACCGGTATTCCATCATCAGCCTGTTAAAGGGCTCGGCCTCCTTAAGTTTCTCCGCCTGTATCCTTATAATCCGGTCCTGCTGCCGCAGAGTTTCTCTCTGTTCCTGAACCTGTTGTTCCAGACTGTTCTTATAAGCGAACAGGTCTATCGTATTCTTAACCCTGTTCTTAACGATAGAACTGTCAAAGGGCTTATGGATAAAATCCGAGACACCTGTTTCCAGGCACTTGTTCTCGATCTCCGCCGCATTCTCCCCGCTTATGATGAGCACCGGGATCTGTTCCAACCACCCGTTCTCCCTCATCGCTGTGATTACCGCAAAGCCGTCCATTTCCGGCATCTGCAGATCCAGAAGCACCGCTGTCAGTTCTTCTTTATATTGCAGCAGCTTTCTCAGCGCCTGATGCCCGTTCTCTGCCATCTCTATGGCATAGCTGTCTTCCAGCATATCCCGCAGCATTTCACGATTCACTGCCGCATCGTCCACTACCAGTATCTTTTGCATTTCCGTTTCCCCAGGTTTTCTGACAGGGCAGTCAGGCAAGAAGTATTTCACATAGTAAAACCTCCCTTTCCGATTCCCGTATCAGATTGGAAGGTGTCTCATTATCTGCTACTCTGTCCTTTTACATCGTCTATTTTATTATACAACAGATTTGACAAATCAGGAAGTATTTCCTTTATACTTTTCTATGTTTTTGTACATTATAGTTACTATTCACGGTGCCTTGCACCCTGCTGCAAGGCATCCGGCCGATAAAGCTACGGTTTCAGGCATCCAGCCCCTCGCCGAAGGCGACTTTTCATGGGCTGGATGCGTTACAGTTCGCGGACGGTTAGGCCGTGAACTGTAACACATTATATGTAACATGCTGTCCCAGTCAATACACAGAAAACAGGTGGTCATATGCCCAATAATGCTGAAATCGCCAAAACCACTATAGACGATTTTCGGGAAATACAAAGATATATGGTAATAGCTAAAGAAGAAAATATTATAATAAAATCACTCCAAAAATGTTTCCACCCACACCTTCCTTCCCCTCGCATACACCATGATTGCCCCGCTCTCCTGTGTCCCCAGGATCAGGCAGCCCTGTTCTTTCAGTCTGTCTGTCAGTTCCGCGTGAGGATGTCCGTACCTGTTATTCCTGCCGGAAGATATCAGTGCAAGCTTCGGATTCAATTCTCTCAACACCTCCTCATCGGTAGAGTATCTGGAACCATGGTGCGCTACTTTCAACAACATGATATCCCGCAGGACAAGATCATCAAAACGCTCTACGGACACGGATTTGCTGCTTGCCGGAACGCTTTTTACGATTTCTCCCACTCTCCTCTCCCCCTCTCCTTCCAGATCTCCTGTAAAAAGAGCCGTAAAATCTCCATAAGATAAATGCAGTACCGTAGAATAAGCATTAATATCATCTGTATCCCATCCTTTCTCGGGATGCAGACAGGTTAATATAACCTTCCCGCACTGCAGACGGTCCCCGGCACTGATATAGCGAACCGCAACACCCGCTTCTGCCGCCAGATTCTCCAAATTATGATAGCTTTCATTTCTCCCCTTCTCTCCCACATCCGGCAGATATAATGCCTTTATGGCAATTCCGCCTCCCTGTGCGGCTTCCTCCAACATGGTGCAGATTCCGCTTATATGGTCACTGTCCGGATGGGTAACGATAACAGCGTCCAGACACGATACACCTTCGTATTTCAGATAAGGGATTATCTGATATTCCGACACATTGCCTTTATCCGAGCTGCCGCCGTCGATCAGCATATGTATGCGGTTATTCTCCGACAGGTAAATGCAGTCCCCCTGTCCCACATCCATCATGGTAATCTGCAGCCCCTGGGGAAGTCTGATGCCTAATACCAGCAGTGCACACAAGATCCCCTGCCAGAAAAGCATTTTGGGCAGTCTGGCATTCCACACGACAAGTCCCAGAAGGATGCCAAAAAACAGCAGTATCTGCCACAACTCCGGATATCCCGTAACCCAGGTATGACCAGGCATTCTCAGACAGAGCATGCAGCATTTCTCATAGAAGCACAACAGCATATGTACCGGGTATGCCGCTGCTGCACCCAGCGGAAGAAAACATGCTGCCGCACCCAGGCCTGCCAGACCGCACAGCAGAAGCAACGCCATACACGGAATCACGATGAGGTTCAGGATCACCGAATAGACCGGGAATTCATAATAGAAGCACAGATATACCGGCATTGTAGAGACCGATATGACCGCACCTGAAAAAAGCGCTTTCTCGGTCCCGCTTCGTCCAAACAGGTTTTTCTCTGCTTCCGGCAGCAGAATGCTGATTCCGCAGACGGCGCCAAAGGAAAACAGAAAACCGCTGTGCTGCAGATACAGCGGCTGCCGCAGCAGAATAAGCAGCGCCGAAACCGCCACCGCAGTCAGCAGATCATAGGTTCTTCCGATCAGTTCGGCAAAAAGATGGAGCACAAACATCACATAGGCTCTCAGCATCGATGTCCCCATCCCCGTCATCGTCCCATAACAGTACATGAGCACAATGCAAACAATAACATTAATTGCCCGCGGCGCTCTGATACGTTGTAAAAGCTTATAGCATCCCATTCCTATAATAGACAGGTGCAGGCCGCTGATCGAGAGGATATGAATGATGCCGTTGGCCCGGTACAGTTCTTTCAAATCTGTATCCAGCATCCCCTTTTCTCCCAGGAGCATAGCCTTCATAACGGAAGCATCCGGCTCATCATAACAGGCATCCAGCAGAAGAGAAAAATATTCCCTGACCAGATACAGATACTCCCGAAAGCCGCTATATGCGCTGCTTTTTACCATAAGCCTGCCCTCCATAAGCCTGCCCTGCTGCCCCAGGGTCTCATAGTAGTCGGCGGCATCGAATTCTCCCGGATTTGTGGCGTGCCGGAAAGCGCGGAAACTACCCTGCACGATGACAAGACTGCCGATTTCCGGCAGATCATCTTCCTTCATATAGCACAGAACGCCATCCACTCCCCCGGCATCCTCTCTTCGTAAATTTTCTTTGTTCTCTTTCCAGAAACTATGTAAGCTATGATTTGGAATTTTCTCAGAATCTGATAATAAGTTTTCCAGAACTTTCATTTGACTTTGTTTCAGAACTGTTACATCGGATAAGTATATGACAGGCGTTTTCGTATCCCGCGACAACCGGTACTCTTTCCAGTCCACATAACCGGCCACGGCAATCTGCTCCTTGTCCGGGATCCCACAGACTGCCGCACCGTCCTTCCTGCAAAAAAGTACGGTCCAGATCGCTGCCACATATACCAATCCGACCAGGCATAGTGGTCTTCTCATTCTAACCTCCATGATTCCGCCCGGCGGAATCTCAAATCTGTACATAGAATGCCGTATTCCGTGCATTCTCCTAAACATCTGACACCTCTCAGGATGCATTGTGCGGACAGACAGCGGATACATCAGGAGGACTTATCACTGTTCTCCGATGTTATCAGAAGATCCAGATTCCGCTCGAACGGGTCGCTTAAATTAAATTTCTCACGATATGTGATATTCGTCTCTCCGCTGATCGATATCTGTACTTTATTAATATTGGGCAGTTCCACCAGAGAATTGACAATGGAGTAAATCGTTACTTCTGCATTCACGTTGTAGGGCGATGTCAGAAAATCCTCTCCAAAATTGACATAACATATACCATCCTTCGCTGACACGCTCACGATCTTTGTCGAGGGATTGACGGTAGGATATGCCCCGTCCATTAAAGGTCCCTTCACCAGCTGTTCCACCACCAGCTTTTCCATGGAAATATTGCTGTTATATACCACGTTCCTGCGGTTCTCTTCCACCAGTCCGGCGCCGTCCTCGCTGGCGAAATACAGCCTGAGGTTCACCTTTTCATATGCATTGATCTCATCTCCCGCATTCTCGATAAAAGTGTCCGCCGACATCGTTCCGATCGCCATTCCACTGCTGTCAGCCAGCATTTCTCCCTGCACCGTAAAGGATACGTAACTTATCTCCGGAATCTGCGTCAAAGTCCTGACGATTGCCGCCCTTGTCAGAATCTCTTTCATCGCATCCATCGACTTATATTTCTCATCGAAATTTAATGTCAGCTGCCCGCTGTCCAACGAGTATCCAAGCAATTCAAAGCCATTTGCCAGTGGCGCCTCATACTCCAGTTTGTCCGGAATCCGTCCCAGCTGATCTAGTAATTCCTGCAGAAGCTTGTCTGTCTTCACAGTCTCGCTGCCATAATCCCTAGTAAGGGTGTTGGTTTCTTCATTGTTTACATAATATATTTTATATACTGTTCCGGCTTCCTCCGTCTCTTCCCTGCCGCATGCCGTACAAAACAGCACAAGCAGGAGTACCGCAATTATAATAAAATATTTTCTATTCATATACGTCTATACGCTCTTTTCTAAGTTAGCAACCCCCATTTCAAATGGGGGTTTAATTGTAACCCCTCCGGGGTCTATTACTGGTTCCGCCAGAGGCGGGTTCGCTATCACCATTAGTACTGGTTGCCTCCG
>CAJTEN010000034.1 GCA_910575245.1 Clostridia bacterium
CATAGAAGTGTACTGCGCATAGAGCGGCCAATCTCATCCATTCTCTGGCGAAGAATTTCCGGTGATGGAATCCGTTTAATCCCCATTGCCTGGCAGAAAAATTCCGGGTCGTCATCCGTCTCACGGACTGCCTCAAAATCAGGCTTTCCCATGCACAGGCATCCGATATAGGAGCCAAGGATATCACCATTTTTAATCTGATGTCCGGAGCGCCTGCCGGTAATATCCTGCATATTCAGGCGGTCAATGAAGCCACTGTTATCCAGAAGATAACCCACCAGGGTAAGCCCTCCTGATGGAATAATACGTTCATTAGTGAATTCAATCTGGAAATGTGTTGGTTTCATAAAACTGCTCTCCTTCAGTATGTGATATTGACGATATTCTCAATAAAGATGATACCATATCTGGCGGTTTTATACTATAATCTGTTCACCAGGTGGGTGTGAAAATAGATAGAAGGAAAAACTTCGCAAATGCTGATTAAATATGCAGTTGTCAGCGTTCAAAGCAATTGAGTTTCACTGATTCAGGTTGATATTAATTTGTTTTGTTGATTACGCCAACTGCATAACCTCGGCTTCAATCTCCTTTAATTCCTCCATTGATAATGCAGGGACATAACGTGCAATCTTTTCAAGAGAAAGTTCTCCGTCTTTAATCATTCTTTCGGCTGACTTTCTTTCTGTCTCTTTTTCAATGTCTTTCGTATAAGTCCTCATAATCTGCTCATCATCAAATAAACTCATCATAATCGTTACTACCTCCACTTCTTTGCTGCTTAGATACTGTTTTAAGATGTTCCTGTCCTTGCATATACGGATTGTTTCTGTAACCGCCTGTTTCGTCATTCCATGCACTTTTATCTGCTCGTTAAAAACTTTGCAAAACACAATGTACTCATTGATGATATTGTCCTTGTCGCTCTCATATATGACTTTGGCTTTTATCTCAATATCAATATCTGCACCGTCAAAAAACTCTTGCGATAAAGATATGGTATCGGGCTTTCTGCCTTTGTTGCCTGTGTATATCACATATAATTCGGGCTTTGGCATTTTTACTTTCTTGCTCTTATACAGGCTCTGACTGGTTCGCTCAAAATATTCATGGTAACTCTGTGCTAAATACAGAAGTATTCTGATTAAAATATTTACTGTCCAACTCGATTGCGCTTCCAACAACAAAAGCAATCTGTTGTTACCCACCATTATGCCCAAATCGTTATAGAGATTATCTGTCAAAACATTGTCTATTGTTACAATATCCAGTGTGTCCTCCGTTGCGTCTGTATCCTCTGGGTGCAATGTTTTATACAGTTTCAGCAAATTCTTTTTATCTTGAAAAAGGTCTAAAAACACACTGTTTTTTGCGGTACGTTTTGCCTTAACTTCCTGTGTCTGCTTTGTATCGTCTGACACCTTACCACCTCGATTTCTTAAAATTTGTGCTACAAGATATGATATATCCTGCTCCTGCCACACTTCAATTATACAAAAAACCGCTTATCTTTACAATAAAATTCACATTAAATTTCTTCCTCCCTCCGCTTAGTTTTGTTTTGTTGCCTGTTCTGTTGTCGGCCCTCGTTCTGAAGCTCCCTCTCAAGGTTCTTTTTGTTATAGCTGATAACTTCCGCATTCACCAGCCTCCGCGGCATTCGTCAAATGGATGCTCCGCATACGCCTGGCTCATTGCCCGCAGAAATAAAAAAGCCGCCCGACACAGTTTTCCACTGTATTGAACGACTTATTTCCCAAGCGGCGAGCGGATGAATGTCCGCAGCGCCGGCTCCGTTTGATGCTTCTGTGGACTGCCAGGAAGGTCAGTCCCGGGAGCTCTTTCTCCCGTATCCGGTAATCACCGCCGCCAGCAATATCACCAGCATGCAGAGCGAATAATAATTCACGAAAGGCACCGAGGCCGGCGCTACTGCAAAGCCCTCCCCGAACTGGGCGGACTGCTGCGCCGGAATCACGCAATGCACCGTCCAGGGAGCAAGAAAACAGAACACACAGCCCGTACAGTCCATCAGATTCGCCCGGCGGTACCGGTTCACTCCTGCCCTTTCTCCAAGCTCATTGACCAAATCGCCAAGCGCCACAATAGCTACCGAAATTACGCCCGTGACCATGCTCAATATCCCCACAGACAGGACAATGGTTGCCTCCGTGCTCCGCTCTTTTTTTGCAAAATGCTCCAGAAGTCCCCTCACATCTTCAAACAAACCGCCGCACTCCAGCACACCCAGAAGCGAAAATACCGCAATCAGCATGGCTACCGTGCCTGCCGTCCCCGTAATGGCGTCTATAATTGCCCCGGACACGGCAAATCCGCCGGGAAACGAAATCAGTCCCTCCGCCGTGTAAACGCCGGAAAGCAGCCCCGCGGCAATTCCCGCCAGAATCCCGAAGGACAGCGCCGTAATAAGGTGCTTCCGCAACATACAAAGGACGATAATGACCACCGGCACCACCAGCATGACAAGACTGAGCGGCTTAGCCTCCCCGCCCGCAGCCTCAAGCGCAGCATTCCCGTCCGTGGTTTTGGAAAACAGCAAAAAAAGCACCAGAGCCCCCGCCGCTGCCGGCAGACTGTAACGCGTCCTGGTTTTTACCACAGTGCCCAAATCCGCATGCTGCGTCGCAGAGGATGCAATGGTGGTATCCGAAATCGGCTCTAAGTTATCGCCGAACGCCGCCCCCGATACGATAGCTCCAATCATAAATTCCGGCGCCGCCCCTGCCAGCACGCCTACCGGAAACAAAATCGGTATCACCACAAAATAAGTCCCCACCGAGGTCCCCGTGGCAAAGGCCAGAAGACAGGTAATGAGAAAGCTCGCCGCCACAAAAAGCTTTCCCGTAAAACCCGCTTCCACCACATATACCGCAATCGTCTGTACCGCCCCGCTGGCGGAAATCAGCTTCCCCGAAACAGCCGCCAGTATCACCGCCAGAACAATGATGGCAAACATCGGCTTGCCAAGACCGTATACCAGCGCCTCCCCGTATGCCTTTTCATCCTTTGCAAAAACGACTCCCGTCACCAGCGCCGCAAAAAATGCCAGCACATATCCGTTCACATTGGACTGGCTAAAAGCCGCCCATCCAATCATCGCCGCGGCAACGACAAGAGGCGCAAGCTTTCCCGCAGTTCCCAGACGAAATTCTATTTTCTTTGCTTTCTGATTCATTTTCACATCCCTCTTTATGCTGCCTCAGGCGGCTCCCACTTTTTTCCGCCAGCTTTCCTCTCACAATTTTCCCGTCAGCCTTTTTACCCCCGCAAGGGCTCAAAAACCGGCCATTCCTCCTCTGTTTCCAGACATACGCAGTAATAAGCCTGCCTGCGCAGCTCCTGCGGCAGTTCCACCGTTACCATGGAATCCCCCTCGCAGGTTTCCTCCACCTTATACGCCAGCTCTGACCCGTCGCGCAGCAGATATGCTTTTTTGACATTCGCAGAAAGGTTCATCATCCCGAGCCCCTTGCAGGGTTTAAATACATGGATAAACATCCTGTGCGGCTTACCCGTAAATTCCCCCCAGTCAAGCTCATAGGGATATATCCCCAGCTTTTGCGTTCCGTAAATGCCTTCCCCGTTTTCATGGAGATACTGCCCCACTGTATTTAAGATTTCAACGCTTTTCTCCGGTATCGACCCGTCCGCCCTTGGCCCTACATTTAACAGATAATTTCCTCCACGGCTGCAGATTTTCACCAGCGTTCTTATGATTTGCTCAGGTTCTTTCCAGTTATTGTCGTCCTTGTTATAGCCCCAGGTATCGTTCAACGTGGCAGGCAGCTCCCAGTCCCCGTCAAAAGGAAGCCTCGGAATAAAATTATCGCCCGTGGTCATATAATCTCCCAGCTGATTTCCAATACGCCCGCTGATAATGCAGTCAGGCTGCAGAGATTTTACAAGGCTGATACACTCCATGCTTTGTTCCCGTGTCATTCCCATCGGAGTATCAAACCAAATCAGGGAAATTTCCCCATAGCCTGTCAGAAGCTCTTTCAACTGAGGCTTTACCTTATTATCCAGATAACGCTGAAAATCCTTGGCATCATTATCCACAGGAGGCTTTTCATTTTCCATCATAGTGTTCGCCATATATCCGTCAGGCTCATGCCAGTCCTGCGCCTGGGAATAATAAAGGCCAAGCTTCATGCCATATTTATGGCATGCGTCCGCCAGCTCCTTCAAAATGTCTCTGCCACAGGGCGTCGCATCCACTACATTATACGGACTGCACTTTGAATGATACATGGCAAAGCCCTCGTGGTGCTTTGACGTAAACACAATATACTTCATGCCCCAGCTTTCCTTTGCCATCCGCACAAGCTCGTCGGCGCAAAACTGCTGCGAGCAAAACTCTCCGGCCAGCTTTTCATACTCTTCTACCGGAATATTAAGCGTATTCATAATCCATTCCGATATGTGGTCAGTCTTTTGTCCCTTATACTCCCCGGCCAGAATTGCATATAATCCCCAATGGATAAAAAGCCCGTATTTGGCGTCTTTATACCATTGCTGTCCCGTGTCCGGTATTCTGTCGATTTTTTTCATAGCTTCTCCTTTCATCCGTCCGCCGGCCGACTGTCCTTAAATTTTTAAAATACTACCTGGACGCCGGGCAGTCAAGCTGGTTTCGGGGAATTTGAGGTATGACAGTTCACTTTCCGGTTTTCCTTTCTGCAAATCCTCTGCCTGCATCTCCGCCCGCCGTTTTCCTTTCAGCCCTCCGGCGTCACTTATCCCTTTCCTGCTCTTTGAAGAAGCCCAGGCCGTCCAGAGCCGCGACCAGTTTTCCCACATATGCCCTGGAGGTTGTAGGCCAGTGGTATCCCAGACGGTAAAGCACTTTCATCGTGTAAGCATTTTCTTTTGCAATCCCCACCGTCTTTTTCCCGTGACCCATATTCTGGTAGGCAATCATGCTGGAGAGCACTTTCGCCTTCTCCGGGTCCTGTCTCGTTTCCTCCAGCGCCCGTTCGTAATCCTCATCCTCCGAAAGTTCAATGTCCATACCGTACTCTTTCATGGCATAGATGATATCCCCCATATAAATACTGTGGTTGTTATAGGGATGGAATACACAGCAGGCCTCTGGCGTTGCGGCAAGGGTCAGAATCGCTTTTGCCGTGCAGTCAATGGGCGCCATCTCCGCCGCAGAGTCCATCATGGAGTACGGAAAACGTCCTATCAGTTCATAGGACTTCAGCCTGCCCACGAAGCTGTTTGTGGAGAAGTTCATCTGGAACTCTCCGTCCGCATCCCGGGCGGAAAGATTGCCCACCCGCATGATTTTCGCGTTCAGTCCCCGGGAGACGGCCTCAAGGACAGCCCTCTCCGCCAGGAATTTGCTGTGTCCGTATTTCGTATCCAGCGCCTGCCCGAAATAGAGCATCCGCTCGTTCATCACCGTATCCGCAAAAGGCACATCCCCCACGCTGAATCCGGATACGCTGGTGGTGGAAATGTGGAGCAGGCGGCTTTTCGTCTTTTCGCAGAAGGCTATGGCGTTCAGCACGCCTCCCACATTGACGTCCTCAATATCCGTGCCGGCGGAAAAATGTTTGACATTCGCCGCGCAGTTTACCACCGTATGAATATCCAAAGACGCCTCCGCCATGCGCTCGAATACCGCGGCGTCCGTCACGTCTCCCTCCACCGCATACAGACGCGTCCGGAGCAGTTCTTCATAGGTATTTTCAAAATAATAGAAAAGCAGTGATTTCAGACGTTCTTCCACGCTGCCAAAGCGTCCCCTGCGCAGGAGACAGTATACTTTCCCGCTCTCCGAT
The DNA here is from genome assembly GCA_910575245.1 of Clostridia bacterium. GTDB lineage: Bacteria > Bacillota > Clostridia > Lachnospirales > Lachnospiraceae > UBA3282. The sequence continues at coordinate 5,811 of CAJTEN010000034.1, forward strand.
TCCAGAAATTCACGCAGAATATGAATCCCAAGAAATCCCGTGGCCCCTGTGAGGAGTATATTTCCGAGAGGCTGCGCCTCTCCTTCCAGAAATTCCTCAAAGGTATTGCGCTCCAGCACCCGCTCTATGTTTTTGTAATCGTATTGAGATAAATCCTCCAGCTTTGACGATATCTGCACGTTTTCCTCCCGGAACATTTCAGCCAGATCCCGGGGCGTGGCATGAGAAAACACATCGCCGAAGGTGATTTCAAACCCTTCTTCCGTAGCCGCAATAATCACGCCGGTGACGGCCAGCGAAGTCCCGCCGATTTCAAAGAAATCGTCCTCGCGGCCTACCCGGTCAAGATGCAGAACCTCCGCAAATATCCGGCAGAAAGTTCTCTCCGTCTCTGTCTGCGGCTCCACATATTCCCCTGCGCCGGCAAGCTGCGCTTCCGGCAGGGCTTTTTGGTCGATTTTTCCGTTTGGCGTCATGGGGAACCGCTCCATCTGCCGGTAGGCGTCCGGTATCATATATCTGGTCAGAGAGTTTTTCAGCTGCTCTCTCAGCGTTTCCGGTAAAACCGCTTCTTCCGCCGTATAATAGGCGCAAAGATGTTCCGTCCCTTCTATGCCGCGGATAAGGACGACAGTCTGCCGGATACCGGGGCATCTTAGGATTGCCTGCTCCACCTCCTCCAGTTCAATGCGCAGTCCCCGCAGCTTCACCTGATTGTCCGTTCTCCCCAGGATTACCACCTCGCCGGACCGCGTCCATTTTGCGTAATCTCCCGTTTTGTATACCCGCATTCCCTGAAACTGTACGAATCTTTCCGCTGTCATTTCCGGAAGGCCGTGATATCCCGCGGCGACGCCGGGGCCTCCCACATACAGCTCCCCTGTAACGCCCGGCGGCAGAAGATTTCCGTCGCTGTCCGCAATGTATTCCACATAATTCAAAAGGGGCCTGCCCACCGTAATCCTGTCCCTGTCTGTCAGTTCGCAGGCATTGCAGGACACGGTAATCTCCGTGGGGCCGTAAGTGTTGAAAATCCTGGCACAGGTCACCTGCTTCAGCTTCTCAAGAAGCTGCATACTGTACGCTTCGCCCCCTGACATCACCACCCGGCAGCCGGAAAGCGCCCGGCAGAACGTCCCGGACTCCATATACTGCAGCATCCGCGAGGGCGTTGCGTTGAAAATATCTCCGCCGGTTTCCTCTATCAGTTCCGTCAGCCGGACAGGGTGATTGGCCTGTTCCTCGTCGGCAAGCACCAGCGTCAGCCCGTTGCACAGGGCCACCGCCGTCTCCTTCAGCGACATATCGAAGGAAACCGTGGTCACGGATACCATCACATGGCCGTCCTCCACGCAGGCACGGACGTGGCTGTTGGCCTCGTGATTGCGCACATAATTCACGATTCCCCTGTGGCTTATCATCACCCCTTTCGGTTTGCCGGTAGAACCGGAGGTATAAATCAGATACGCCAGGGCGTCTTCCTCCGTCTTAATCTCCGGCTTCCTGTCGTCGCCGCAACTTAAAAGCGCCTCCATATCTATGGCATTTTCAAAGGCTTCCGCCCGCTCTTTTGTGGTAATGATAAAAGAAGCTCCGCTGTCTTTTGTAATCTGCAAAATCCGCTCCGGCGGATATTCCGGGTCGCAGGGAATGTAAGCGCCCCCCGCCTTCATTACGCCGTACATGGCTATAATCTGCCTGCCCAGACGGGGAAGCAGCACCACCGCCGTATCTCCCGGACAAAAGCCGCGGCTTATCAGCCCGTTAGCCGCCCGGTTCATTTCCCGGTCCAGACCTTCATAGCTCCATCGCCCGTCCACCGCAATCAGGGCCGTTTTCTCTTTACAGGCAGCGGCCTGCCGTTCAAATACGCCGTGAAAGCTAAGCGGCTCCGTCCCGGTCTGCGCCGATACGGCAAACTCCTCCAGCATCCGCCGCTGGTTATCTGTCACAAGCGAAATTTCCTTAAGAAGCCCGGACGGATTAGCGAGCATACGGCTGACGCAGAGGGCGACGGACTGCGCAAGCTGCTCCATCAGCTCCCGGCTGTAAAGGGCGTCATTGTACTGAAGGCACACGCATGGCCCGCCGTCCCGCTCCTCGATATGCACGGACAGCTTAAACTTGGGCTTATCCGATTCCATATTTTCTATCTGAATGGCTTCGCTCCCCACCCGGTGTTCTTCCACCACGCCGAGCTGGCAGGCATACATAATCTCCGGCACAAATCCGTAGTCCGCCGCTATCTTCGTAAAGGGATAGTCTTCATACGAGACCGCGTCCAGCAGCGTCTGCCTTACCTCCCTGACGAATGTAAGCACAGACTTGTCTCCCGCAATATTCCCCATAAGAGGCAGCGTTTTCACAAACATTCCCATACTGTTATGCAGCTTTAAGTCCGCTCTGCCGTTGCTGATGGTGCTGATAAACAATTGCGGGCTGTCCATATAGCGGGCCAGCGTATAGAAGGTTCCCGCCAGAAACAGATGCGCCGGCGTCACGCCGTGTGCCTGACAGAATTTATCCATTTCCTCCCCGGAACAGGACGCCGCGCACTCCGCTTTCTTTCCGTCCTCTTCCTTTCCCGCAAGGTCCGGCGTAAGGCAGGAGGCATGTTCATACTCTCCCAGCATTTTCCCGAAAAACGCCTGCCCTTCCCGGTAATGCTCTCCTCCCTCCAGCCTGTGCTCCTGCAGGGCAAAATCAAAATAGGTACGGGTTTCTTTCTCCGGCAGTACTCCCTCGCAGGCCTTTGCCGTCTGCTCCAGAAATAAATTCAGAGAAGCCCCGTCAAAAATAATATGGTGAAAATCCGCCAGCAGGCAGGTACTTGTCCCGGTCTGCACCACCGCAATCCGGTACAATGTATCACGGGTCAGGTCAAACGGCTTCACATAGGAAGCGCAGTACTCTTTCAGCTCCTCCTCCGTCATGGAAAGCACGGGAATCCTCTTTTCCGCCGCGGACTCTGCGCCCGGCATCTGCCGAAGTTCTCCCTCCCGGTAACGGATGCGGGCATTGACATAAGGATGCGCCGCAATCACCTGCTCTGCCGCCTTAGCCAGCGTTTCGCCGCTGACCTTGCGGGGGAAACGGAACATGGCGGGAATATTATACGCCATATCCTCCGGACGCTTCACGGCGTCATAATATACGCCCAGCTGCGTCTGCGTCAGCGGATAATCCTCCGCTTCCGTTTGGACTTTTTCCCCGGCTTTTTCCTGACTTTCTTCTGCTCTTTCCCGGCTTTCTTCCGCCCCTGACCGGGCGCGCAGCGCCTGATAAACAGCGTTTTCCAGAGACAGGATACTGCACTGCCTCATCATCTGCTTCACTTCCAGCTCCACCCCGTACTCTTTCTCGATTTCCACCGCCAGCATAATGGCGGACAAAGACGTAAGTCCCGCGTAAAGCAGATTGGTTTCCACGGAAAACTCCTCATGCCCCAGAATTTTCCCGGCAATCTGCGCAAGCTCCTCTTCCAGAAGGCTCATAGGCCTTGCCGCCTCCCGGCAGGTCTCCTCCTGGGTAACCGGGGTCGGGAGCGAGCGTTTATCCACCTTCATATTCTGGTTCAGGGGAATCCTGTCAATCTGCATTATGGCGGAGGGCACCATATAGGCCGGCTTTTCCTCCATGATAAAATCCCTGAGTTTCTGGATATCAACGGGAGTCTCCGACACCAGATACGCGGCGATGGCTTTTCCTCCCGCAGCCGCCTCGTAAGCGGTAACCGTCACGTCGCATATCCCCGGGAACCTGCGGATGACGGCCTCCACCTCGGAGAGTTCAATCCGAAATCCCCGGATTTTCACCTGTCCGTCTCTCCTGCCCATAAACTGAATGTTGCCGTCCGGCAGAAACCGCACGTCGTCTCCGGTGTGGTAAACGCGCTCATACCCTTCCCGGTCAGTAAAGCAATTGGGGGTATAAACCTTCGCCGTCTGCTCCGGCCTGTTCAGATACCCTTTGCTTACCTGATAACCGGCCACGCACAATTCCCCCACGGCCCCCGCCGGAAGCCTGCGCATCTGCTTATCCACCACATACACTTCCAGATTGTCCAGAGGCCGTCCGATGGGCACGTTATCGTATTCCCTTGCTTTGTCCACCGGGTAAACCGTCGTCAGTATCGTGCATTCCGTGGGGCCGTAGCAGTTATAAAAATCAAAACCGGATTTCACCCGGACAGGCACCAGCGTCTCCCCGCCTGTCAGCAGGTATTTCAGACAGTGATTCTCCATCTCCAGAGCAAACTGCCGCCCCACCTGCGTAGTCATAAACGCATGCGTCACCTTCTCCTGTATCAGATATTCGTTCAGCTTCTGCAGTTCCAGACGCATTTCCTCCGGTACGATACACAGGGTTCCGCCGCCTGCAAGAACCGGATAGGTATCCATCATATTCGCATCGAATCCATAACTGGCGTAGGCGCTGACCACGCTGTCCTCTCCCACCCGGTAATAGCGGCAGTACCAGTTGCAAAAGGCCGCCAGATTTCCATGGGAGAGCATACAGCCTTTGGGCGTGCCGGTAGTCCCGGAGGTATACAGAAGGATATAGGTATCCTCCGGCAGCGGGGCGGGAATCTCCTTTGCCCCCTCCGCCGAAAGACCCGGAATCTCTTTTGTCGGCAGCACCTGTCCGTTGTACTTGGGAACCAGCTCCAGCAGGGCTTCATCCGCAATCAGCAATTTTGTCTGCGCGTCCTCCATCATAAAGGACAGCCTCTCCGCCGGATACTCGGGGTCCAGCGGCTGGTAGATTGCTCCCGCCTTCATCACGCCCAGGGAGGCAATGGGCATATATTCCCCGCGGGAAATCAGAATCGAGACCGTCTGGTCCTTTCCAATCCCCAGACGGCTGACATAAGCGGCCACGCCGTCGGAGAGCCGGTCGATTTCCCTGTAGGAAAACCGCTTCTCCCTGAAAACCACCGCCGTATGCTCCGGCGTCTTTTCTGCCTGACGGCGAAACAGTTCCGGCAGGGTGAGAGCTCTGTCATAGTCCGTGCGCTTCCCGTGATAAGAATCCAGAACCGCCACATCTTCCGCGGAAACAAGGGGAATATCCTTAAGGCAGGCGCAGTCCCTGAATCCCTCCAGCGCCTTCACCATCAAAGACAGCAGCGTGCGCGCCGTCCGCTCCAGATAAACGTCGCTTCTGTATTCCAGATGGATTTCATAACTGCCGTCTTTCTTAAACACATGAACCGCCAGATTCGCCAGACTGTTCCCTGTTTCCAGTGTTTCCATGGGAATCAGCCCCCGCTTTGTGTGCATGCCGTTTAAGGTCTCCGACTGATAGACGAAAAGAATATCGGAAGTCACCTGATACCTGCCTGCCAGTTCTTCAAAGGAGCAGCAGTCGTGGCTCATGGTCTCGAAAAAGTCCTGCTGCAGCTTTTGCAGATACTCCGCCACCGTCTCTTCTTCCTGAATCTGTACATAGACCGGCAGCGTGCGCACCAGCATTCCTATGGTGCGTTTCAGCTTAAGGTCGCGGCGTCCGTTATTGACCGAGCCGAAAAGAACCTCTGTCTGGCCGTTATATTTTGCAAGGGCATAGGCAAACGCCCCCAGAAACAGCGTGCTTTCCGTAACTCCGTTTTTGCCGGCAAACCATTCCGTCTCCTCCTGTCCGAGAATTTCTCCCAGACAGCCTGTGATTCTCCCTGACGGGCGCACCGGAGCCTCCGGATTTTCCGCCATATCAAAAACCGGAACCGAATCCACTTCCAGTCCCGCCAGACGCTTTTCGAAATATTCCCGGGCCTTTTTGTAAGCCTCCGTATCCTTCAGCCTGCCCTCGCAAAGCGACAGGTCAAACTGGCTGATTCCCTCCGCCTCCGGCTCCTCTCCTTCGTATATTTTCCGGACGCCGTCAAAGAAAAGGGCGACGGAAGCCCCGTCCGATATGATATGATGCATATCCGCCAGAAAATAAACGCTTTCCTCCGTCCGGTAAAAGGCCATCCGGACAAGAGGCCCCTTTTCCAGGTCAAAGGGCCTTACAAACTCTCTTTTCAGACCGTCCATCTCCGCCTCTGCCGCTTCGTATACGGGAATGGAAAGGCCGTCCGTGTCATGAACCGCCATACCGTATGTCTGTTCCTCCTGCCGCATTTCAATGGACACAAATAATGCCGGATACCGGGACGCCATCCGCCCTGCAGCCTCTTTCCACCGCTCCGGGTCGGCTCCCGCGGGAAGCCGGAAGCAGACAGGGATATTATACATGGTGCTTTGGGGAGACGCCGCGCACTCCAGAAACACCCCCATCTGACTGTCGGTTAAGGGATACCATTCTCTCCGGTCTGCCGGAATATCTCCATAGATATCTTCCTTAGAAGCGGCGTTCTCTGTGCCGCCGCAGGCCGCGGCAATCCCTTCTGGCGTCCTGTGGCGGAAGACATCCATGGCCGTCACCGCGTACTTTTCCAGACAGTCCAGCAGCATAACCGCCTGAATGGAATCTCCGCCCAGCGCAAAGAAGTCGTCCCTGCGGCCCACCGGACGGATTCCCAGTACCTGCTCGAACCCTCTGCATATCGCGCGCTCGCACTCCGTCTGCGGTTCTTCGTAGTCCTTTCTGAAATTCGATACATCCGGCGCCTGAAGGGCCAGACGGTTCAGCTTGCCGTTCTGATTCAGAGGGAACTCCTCCACCCGGACGAAGAATTTCGGAATCATGTAATCGGGAAGCGTCTCCGCCAGCCGCCGCCTTATCTCTTCCTCCGGCCGTTCTTTCTCCGCCCCCTCTTTCATCTGAAAATAGCCGCACAAAAAGGTCTGGCCGTATTGATTTTGAAATCCTTTGACAACCGCCGTTTTCACAAAGGGAGCCCGGCTCATCTGCGCTTCAATCTCGCCTGTTTCCACACGCTGGCCGTTAATCTTAACCATCCAGTCCCTGCGGTTTAAATACTCCAGATTTCCGTCGGGCAGCATCCGGCAGATATCGTTGGTGTGGAACAGCATTGTCCCGTCCTCCCGGCGCACAAAGGCCTTATTCGTCTGTTCCGGCAGGTTGATGTAACCCCCAGCGATATGGCCCTCCACGCACAATTCCCCTTCTTCCCCGGCCGGGACTTCATTCCCCTCTTTATCCAGAAGAAGAATCCTGACGCCCTCTCCCGCTTTGCCGATGGGCGTATTCTCATATTCCCGCTCGATTTCAAAAGCGGTCACCACCGCCGCGGTCTCGCTGCAGCCATAGGTGTTCAAAAGCCGGTACCCGCTTCCTTTCACCCGGGAAACCCGCTCGCTTCCGGTGACCACCAGACGTAAGGAAGGGCCGGGCGAGCGGAAATTCCGCAGCATCTGCGGACTGATAAAAGCCATGGTGATTCCATGCTGTCTGATATACTGCTCTATCCGGCGCACGTCCTTTCTCTTTTCCTCCGGAAGTATGTGCACACTCTGCCCTGCCGACAGCGGGGTATAAATATCTATCATCATAGCCACAAAGGAAAAAGACGCGCAGCTAAGCTGAACATCGCTCTCCTTCGGCAAAAAGAACGCTCTGTGCCGCGCCACAGCCGCCGCCAGACTTGCGTGAGAATGGAGTATCCCCTTGGGATTTCCGGTGGAACCAGAGGTGTAAACGGCAAAAGCGCCGTCCTCCCCGGACACCTCTTCCGCCTCCGCGAGCGGTTCGCCGGAGGCTTCTTCCAGAAAATTATCGTCAAGAAGGAAAGGGGCTCCGCAGTCTTTCAGAATATAAGCGACCCTCTCCTTCGGATATTCCGGAGACAATGCCGCGAACGCAGCGCCGCTTTTCAGAATCCCCAGTTCCGCCGCCAGAAACTCCATCCGGCGTTCCATACAAACCGGTATAATGTCTCCTTTTCCCACACCCTTTTTCTTAAGCGCCGTACAGATTCTGCCGCTCAAAGCGTCAAGCTCGCTGTACGTTGTCTCTCTTGTCCCGTCCCGGTCAACTATCGCCGGCCTGGAACCATACTTTTTCACATTTTCTTTCCACTGATTCAGAAACAGGTTCATCCTTTTCTCTCCTCCGGTTCTTTCACTAAAAATTTCACTTTTCCGCCCCGTCTGTTCGGCTTTGGCCTTTCCGGAACAACCGTCACTTCCACAGGGCCGGCTCCGCTTCCCTCAAACAGTCCCAGAATCCGCTTCTTCACTTCCTCTGCGGCCTTTTCTCTTTCTTCTTCAGAGGACGGCACCAGCCTTATATAAAATCTGCGCTCCCCCTTCTGCGCCATCTGCACGGCCAGCACCCCGGGCACATGCTCCAGCGCCTGTTCAAAGGATGAGCTGAACAGCACCTTTCCCCCTATTTCCACAGTCTCCGCCTCTCTGCCGCAGATTTCCATAATGGGAAGAGAACTTCCGCAGGGGCATGCTTCTTTGACAATGCGGACTCTGTCCGCCATATAGTAGCGTATGACCGGCTGCACATAATTAGTCAGGTCGGTCATATACACCCCTTCCGACCAGCTCCCCTCCGGAACCGGCCTGCCGTCTTTGTCAACCGACTCGATGATAACCCAGTCCTCATTGACGTGAAACTTCCCTTCGCTGCAGGACATGGCCGCCTCTCCGCCCTCGGTGCTACAGTAATTATTCAAAACCGGACACCCGAACGCGGCGCGAAGAGTATGATAAACCTTTTCCGTCAGCATTTCCGCAGAACAGGCGATTGCCTGCGGATGAATATGAAGCCTCCCTTCCTGTCCCGCCTTCCCGAGCACTGCCAGAATCGAGGGATAGCCGGTAACCAAATCCGGCTGAAACCGGTTAAGCTTTTCCACAATCACGTCGATATCCTCCGTCAGGGAAATAGCCAGCATGTTCTGCTCATATCCCGGATTCGCCCTCTGGCTTTTCAAAAAGCCGGAATAAGAGGATACCGCCGGGTCGAGAATGATAATCGACGCAATCTTATGTCTGACCGGATTCATCAGCTCCGGGTCCACTTCCCGCAGCAGACGGGTCTGAAGTAGGGCTCCGTGAATCATATTGTGGTAAGCATCCCGCACCATGGGCATGGGATTTCCCGTAGTTCCCGATGTGGTAAGGGCAGTGTACCTGCCAAGATACAGTGTTTCAAGGGCGGCGTCGCTGCTAATGTAAGCGCGCACCCCCTCTTCCGTCACCCCGGAATCGGTGACCCACGCTCCGTAATCCGCCATCAGTTCCTTTTTTGTCACCGGCGGAAGGTCCGAAAGCCTGAAATCTTCCCCCACTTCCCGGTACGCCTTTTTATAATATGCCGAGTGCTCTCTGGCATAAGAGACCAGTTCCCGCAGCCTTTCTGCGGCCAGCCGTTTCCTCTCCGCGGGCGAAATCCTCTCGCCCTCCAGACACAGCCGCACCGCTTCCTCTCTTTTGATTGCCTTCATACGCCATTCTCCTCTTTCTTAAGATTTTTATATACAGATTTTCAAAATGGAGCTGTTCATTCCCAGAATATAGTCATAAGCCGCCTCGTCTGTAATCGCAAGGACCATGCGGATATTGTCGAAATCTCCGTCCGCGCTTTCCTGCAAAAACGGATGATAAGGCGCGCCGTTATCCCGGACGCTGATGCAGATATGATTCTCGCCTATGGTAATCCTTACGTCTATATAGCTTTGCTTCCGCCCTTTTTTCTTCTGATTTATGATATTAACCGCCATCTCCTCCAGAGCCAGCCCCACTTTATTGGCCGTTATCTCCGGTACTGTGTTTTCCCTGCAGAAACCAATGGCCCTCTCCGACAAGGCGACCGCCTGGGAAACCTCCTGAATCATAGTCACGTCCAGCACATTTTTCTTCTGCTCCTTTTCCAGCAGAAACAGCCCGTGCACCCGGGGTTGTTTCTTCCGGATTCTTCCCGTGAGCAGGAAAAGAATGAGAAGCGTGCCGAATTCCCCTGCCGGAAAAGCCGCCCAGATTCCGGCCGAACCAAACGCCCCCGCCAGCAGCCATGCCGCCGGAACGACGAGCAGAAAGCCTTCCAGCAAGGCAATAAAGCCGGACAGCTTCTTAAATCCCAGAATCGGGTACACGCACATGGCGACAAATAAAATTCCCATGACCGGAAGGTTCCAGGCATAAATCCGGAGAGCCTCCACCGCCACAGCTGTCTGTCCTGCGTCGGAGACGCCGAACATTCCCGTAATCTGCCCGGGAAATATCTCAAATAAGGCCAGCAGTATCAGACTGGAAATCCCCGTGATACAGACCGCCTTCTTCACCGCAAAACGGACGCCTCTGGTATCTCCCTCTCCATAGAGAGTGCCCAGAAGGGGCCCCATCGTCTGCGCGGAACCGCCCACGAACATGGATACAATGGACAGACAGGATGTGCACACGGAAAAGGCCGTCACCCCGCTGCTCCCCAGATACATCATGACAATGGCATTGATACATGTGAGCCGGAAAAAATTCAAAACCGTGTTGATGGTATTGGGAAGACCCGTGGAGACGGTCTCCTTCAGCAGACTGACGGCGGCGGGTGCCGAAACCGCCTCCGGTTTCAGCGTTTCACAGCGGAACACGCCGTAAAGGGCAATCAGCAGTCCTGTAAAATATCCGGTGCCCGTGGCAAGCGCGGCTCCTTTTATCCCCATGTTCAGCCCGCCTATGTACACCAGGTCCAGAAGAAGATTGACGACATTGGCCGTAATCAGCGCCGCTGACGCCGTCCGCACGTTTCCCGACGAGCGGATAAAATACACAAGCCCCGGAACCACGATAAGCAGAGGCGCCGCCAGCATCACAATACTTAAATAATCGTAAACCGGCTCCGTCAGGTTGGGGGCGTTTTTTGTCAGCGCTTCCGAAATACCGCCGCACAAAAACAGGCCGCCGGACAAAACGAGAAGGGATGCCGCCAGCATTGCGGCCAGCGAGACTGTAAAGAACTGCCGCGCGCGCTCCTTTTCCCTCCGCCCTAAAGCCACCGAATACAGCGCGGAACCGCCCACGCCGAACAGCACATACAGCGAATTGAAAATCAGGGTGACCGGAAGCACCAGATTGACGGCCGCCAGCGCCTCCGGTCCCAGAATATTGCCGACAATCATCCCGTCTATGACAATGCTCATGGATAGCGCCATGGTCATCAGTATGGTGGGTATAAAAAATTTAGTAAACTGCTGGCTGACAATATAACTTTTTCTTTCCAATATGCATTCCTCCAATACTCTTCACAGACGTACATCCGCCGCCTGCTCTCTCAACCCTTTGCCCATTCGTTGCGCGGGAAACGCCCCAAAAGCTGGGGTATAAATTTCCCGATGATATAACACATCGCAATGCTGAACAACAGCGCCAGGATACTCCCCATAAGCGCAATAGCGAGAAACGGGAAATCCCCGGGAAAAATCCCCGACAGCGCGGGCAGAATCACCTGCTGCAGAAAGGGCTTGTGAAGCAGATAAATGCCCATTGTCTGCCGCCCGATACAGGTAACCGCATCTATCTTAAAGGGCCGCGCCGATTCCCGCGACAGCCGTGAAATCAGCATGGATACGGTCAGCACTGCCAGACTGCCGAAAACGCTGTTGTACAGAAACCACAGCCGGTTTCCGTAATCGCTTTTGCACATCAGTGAAAGCGCCAGTCCCTCGCCCCGGAAAACCGTTCCCGCGCAAAACAGGAGCAGACTGCCGATAAAGGACAGTATCAGCCAGAGCGTTTTCTGCTGCGCCATAACCAGACAGGATTTCCTGACCGCGATTCCCAGAAGGATGAATCCGCCCGCCGCAAGCGCGATATCCGCACACCACAGGACGCCGTTTTCGCCGTGCGGAAGCAAAAGCCCGGCCGCAAGCAGCGGCAGCGCGCATATCCCGCACCAGAGCGGCATGTTCTTTACCTTTGCGTATCCGGCAATATTGACAACAATCTGAACCAGCACGCGGGAAATGAAAAAGCACGGCAGATACCACAGCGAAGTCAGCGTTTCCATGCGGTTAAGCGCTTCCCAGGAGCCGTAAAAAAGAGCTCCCATATCCGGGTAGGAAAAAGGCGCGTAAACCAGCCCCCAGACGAAATAAGGGGCCATCAGAGCCAGAACATTTTTGTACAGAAACGCGCCCCATCCCCTGAAACCCTGCACCGCTTTCGGCTTTATGGAAAGCCCCGCCAGAAAAAAGAAAAGCGGCATATGAAACGCGTAGAGAACCCTGCGGAACATGGGCGCATCGAGATTCCCTGTGGTGTGTCCCAGTATCACGCAGAATATGGTGATTGCCTTTGCGATGTCAATCGTTTCAATCCGCCGGCTTTTCCTGATAATATTTTTTGACATATATCGTCCCCGTAAAATTTTACCTGATGAATCCTATTTGCGTTTCTCTGTCTCTTCCGTCAATTTCCACACCTGCGTGCCGTAAAACGGATTCGCCGTGCCGATATACAGTCCCCCGGAGGTGATTCCGAACGCCCGCAGACCGTGGTTATACGGGTCTCCGAAACCGTTGTCGGTGATTTTGGTGAAGTTGACTCCGTCCTCCGTCACATAAAGGTCAAAGCCAAAAACCGCTTTATCCAGATATTCGGCGCAGGTCACCGCGCTTTGAGGAACGCCGCTGTAATCCGCGCAGAGAGTTTTTATGTAACCGTCAACGCGGCTCTTCCATTCCTCCGACGCGTTCTTGTCGTTCATATACTCGTCTAACGGAATCAGAAAGCTGCTCGCGTCATAGGTGCCTACATAAAACTTCCCGTCATATACCGTCATTTTCCACACATACTGATTTTCGCTGCATCCGAAGCCGGAGCCGTAACCGGATAACCCGCCGTCCGGAAACATTTCGTCCGCATCCCCCACAATGAGCTCTATCTCCTCATTCTTATCCATACGGTAGAGATTCACAGCCTGTTCGAAATTCTTGTTCATAAATGTGAAATCATTATCGAACAGCATTCTTTCCACGGCGATTTCCTCATCGTTATATTCCCCGATGTAAAGATAATCGCCGAAAACCTGCAGATTTGCCGCGCCGCTTCTCGTCCGCTGCGGGTCAATCCCGAAAGTGTACTTCGCGCCGTCTTCCTCTTTATCTCCGATAACACTGTTCCACACCCATTCGCCGTTTTCCGAAAGGTCTCCACGCACCATTGCGAAGGACTGCATGGTATCCCTGTCAGAGGCGTTTTCCGGAGTCCCGGTGCAGATGGTTACATACAGGCTGTCCCGGAATTCTGTCATGTCAAAAATAGAACCGCCGTAAATACTGTCGCAGAAGCGATAGGCCGGATAGCCGAAAAGCTTTTCATCGTCGGCAATGACTTTAAAGGAGTCCGGCTCGGAGGGATTTTCGGATTCAAGAATAACCGCGCCGTCCGAATTGATACAGCTTACGATAAGCCTGTCTTCAAAAACGCAGATTCCCCTTATCCCCACGGAATACCCCTTCATAAACGCTTCCTTATATTCCTCCACGGTCATTCCCGCATATACCTCTTTGCATTCGTCTGTCTCGGGATTCACCTCATAGATTACGGGCAGAGCGTTTACCGCGCCGCAAAAATACAGCCGTCCGTTCAGCTCCACCGCGTTACGGAAAATCGTGTTCTGTCCTGTATCGGCTTTCGACATCAGTATTTTCGATTCGCCGGTTTTCACGTTCAGCTTTACGAGTATGCCAAGGGCCTCCGCCCCGTCAGGCTCGGAGGTGTAAAGCTCTCCGTGATAATATTCCTCTAACGCCGCCTTCATCACGTCGTCGTCAAACTCCCGCCCGAGCGCCGTCTTCATAAATGTAAGGGTATTCATCCACGCTCCGTAGCAGGTGCCGATATACATATAATCTCCGTACCCGATGGAGCCCCAGGAATAATTCTGCCCGCGGTCGCCCGTCCCGAGACCCGTTCCCATCGTGCCGTTCCCCATATAGTCTACGATTCCGTCGATTTCTTTCACGCCCTTTTCGGGGTGGGTGATTTTCTCGGCGGTATAGCCGGTTTCGGAATGATATACCGCCGCCCCTTTCTCCGCGCCTCCCGCGCATCCTGTCAAACTGCAAAGCCCTGCGCACAACAGGGCTGCAAGGCCTACACCGGTTTTCTTCAAATAATTTTTCATAACAATCCTCCCTACGGCTCGATGATATTGAAATACGGTTCAAATTGTGCCAGATTATCGGTGAAGATATCCAGAATATCCTCCTGCCCTTCAACCGATTCAATCGTGTTTTTCATGATTGCCTCGTTGTTTCTGGCAATCCCCATGAGTCCCGCGCGCTTGAGTCTGATTACCGCGTCCGCCTCATTGCTCCATTCCTCTTTTGCATAGAGCAGGACGCCGTGGCGTATCCGCAGCAGATATCTCTCATTTTCGTCGGTCACCTCCAGATTTACGACAAAGTTTTTATCCTCGATTTTTTTGGAATCCAGGCACATTGCGAGATAATCCAGCATCGTTTCCGTGCTCATCTCCATGGAAGCGGCCCCGGAACCGCCTATGGAAGTGTCGGGATAATCGCCGGTTCCGTGACGAAGCTCATACGCGCCTGTAAGATACGCGTTGCGCCACGCCCCTGATTCGGCCTGATAACCGAGCTGCTCGAGCGCGTCCGCGCACAGATACCGCGCCTCCCGGTTATCGGGCTGCGCATATACGATGGCGCTTGTAAGCTCCGCTACCCATTGATATTCTCCGGCGTCGAAGTCGGCTCTTGCTTTCTCCAGTATCTTGTCGATATCGCCCAGATATTCCACAAGCTTTCGGGCATACTCCGAGGGGGCAAGCTCCGCAAGATGAATCGGGTTTGCGTCGTACCAGCCCATATATTTCTGATATACCGCTTTGGCGTTATGCGCAAGCGTGCCGTAGTACTGTCTTGTATACCAGACCTTTTCCAACTCTGCCGGCAGTTCTATCATATTGGCGATTTCCGTGGAGGTATAGCCCTCGTTGATATACTGAAGCGTCTGTGAATGGATATAACGGTATATGGCGGCGGTATTCAGCATATATTCGCCAATGACCTCGTTTCCCCAGTGAGGCCAGTTGTGGGACTGGAAAACGACCTGTGCGTCGCCGCCGAAAAGCGCGTTCGCCTTCATGATGTAGTCGCCCCAGGCTCCCGCGTTTCTTATTTCCGCACCGCGCAGCGTGTAAATGTTATGCATTGTCGCCGTGCAGTTTTCAGCCATCCAGAGCGCTTTGTAGTCGGGAAGATAGGTATTCATCTCCGCAGGCGACTCCGTGCCGGGCGTAAGCTGAAATACCATCCTGACCCCGTCTACCGTAATTTCCTCCGTTTCTTCCGTAACCTCATAGGAGGGCGTGTAGTACGACGTGGTTCCCGCGCAGACGGTAAGGCCGATTCCCACCGAAAGACCGCCGTTTTCCCCCTTGGGAATGAGCGAGCCGTACTGGTAGTTTGAGCGGCGCTTCATAGCGTTTCCCGCCAGTACGTTTTCCTCCATGGCGGCAGTCTCAAAACCTTCCGGAACGATAAGAAGCGTTTTCCCGGAAGCTATCTGTTCGTCGAGCGCCAAAGCGGGGTCGGCAATCTGCTCTCCGCTGACAAGCCCTCCGACGCCGCCGTAATGGTCAACGTGCGCATGGCTTATGACAATCGCCGAAATGTGAGCCTCTCCGAATTCCTCCTCAAAAAGCTTAAGCGCCGCGGCCGCCGTTTCAACGCCCGTACCGCAGTCAAAAATAATCCAGCCCTTATCTCCCCTGATAAATGTGACGTTTGCAATGTCATAGCCTCTGACCTGATAGATGCCGTCAACCACCTCGTAAAGCCCATAAAGGGCGTTGAGCTGTGTGTTTCTCCACAGACTCGGATTGGCTGAATCGGGGGCTTCGGCATTCCTGACGAAGTCGTAGATATCCTGGCTCCATACCGTGCCGCCGTTTTCCGATTTTATTGTGAGCGTTTCAGGGGCCCGCAGGAATCCGCGCTGCGCAAACTCCTTCTCCCGCTCGTCGCTGAAATCAAGCAGCTCGTACACGGAGGCGTTCGTTTCCCTCGTGTCCTCTGTCGCCTCCTTGACGTCCGCGTTAAGCTGCGCACGTCCTGCCGCCCCGCAGCCCGTTATGCTTATGGCAGCCGCCGCAAGCATAACCCAAAATACATTTTTCCTACCCGTCTTTTTCATCATTACCGGATTTCCTTTCTGATTTTTAAAATATTCTGACCCTCTTTGTATTCATAACTGATATCATCCATGGTTTTTTTGACCATATAAATCCCCAGGCCGCCGATTGGCCGCTCCTGCGCGGAAAGCGTAATATCGGGCTCTTCCTTTGCAAGAGGGTCGTAGGGCACGCCGCTGTCGATAAAGGTAATCTCCACGGCGGGAGGATTTTCGGTATCCTCAACGCGCACGGTAGCCTTGCCGGTATCGGGGCTGTAGGCGTAGCTTGCTATGTTCCCGAACAGTTCGTCAATGGCGATGTCAATCTGCATCTGCGTTTTCAAAGGGCAGCCGAGCCTCTCTAACTGCCCGTTCACAAAATCAGTCACCGCGGCGATGTTCTCAATTGTGGCATCAACTGTAAGTTCCTTCATGATAAAGCCTCCATTCGCGCCCTGTATTCGAGACACAGCATTGTGATGTCATCAAACTGCGGTGCTTCTCCCACAAAGTTATCGATATCCCTTTTGACTGCGGGGAGCAGTTCGCCGGGCGGCAAATCGGAATTCTCGCCCAGTACTGCCGTCAGCCGGTCCATTCCGTACAACTCCATCCGCACGTTGGCGGCCTCGGTGATGCCGTCCGTGTACTGGAATATCTTATCGCCCGCCTCCAACTGCATTTCCCCGCATTTGTAGCGCATCCCCTCCATGCCCGCAAGAACGAACCCCGCACGGATTTTGTAGGGCTCGAATTTCCCGTTCTTTTTACAGATATACGGTATCTCATGTCCCGCGTTCACAAAGCGGAATTCGCCGCTCACCAAATCGAGAACCCCCTCGAAAGCGGTGATAAACAAGCCCTCGCTGTTGCTTTCACAGAGCAGTTCGTTGACCTCGTCAAACACGCTGCCCAGGTCTTTTCCCGGCCATGTATGGTCCTTTATCAGCGTTTTGCCGATGACCATAAACAGCGCCGCGGGAACGCCCTTTCCGGAAACGTCCGCCATCACGATGGCAAGGTGGCGTTCGTCCACCATAAAGAAATCGTAGAAATCGCCTCCCACCTCCTTTGCGGGATTCATGGTGGCGAAAATATCAAACTCCTTCCTGTTGGGAAAGGCGGGGAAAATACTCGGCAGCATATTCGCCTGAATACGCGTCGCAACGGACAGCTCTGTGTTGACACGTTCCTTTTCGGCGGTGATAACGGTGAGGTTTTCGGTGTATCTTGCGATATCCGTTTCCATCTTTTCGACTGCCCGCGCGAGAATCCCGACCTCGTCCTTCTGCCTGATATTAATGGGCTCTCCTGACGGCAGATTCGTCTTTGCAAACCGCTCCGCCTCTTTTGTGAGAGTTTTGATGGGTTTGATAATCCCGCGGCGCAGTATCACCGAGTACACAATAATAAACAGGACTATCGCCGTGAGCGTCCACAAAATAACGTGCAGAACGTAGGTGTTGCGCGCGGCCTCAAGGCGCGTCATCGGCTTTTCAACGCAAAGCATCGCGATTATTTTTCCGTCCGAGTTTTTCACATCGATTGCCGCGGTAGTGTGCGCCCCCGATTCCTTTGAATAGGAGTACAGGTACTTTTCGGCGCGTCCGCCCTTCGTCATGATTTTCACAACGTTTTCGGTGTGCTTTTCATCAAGGTCGGAGGCCGTGTAGCCTAAGGGATAGCGCTCAAACTCCGTGTCCGAATTTACCGTATCGTAAATATAGGTAAGCGTCCTGTAGTCGCCGCTCACCTTTGCGACGTATATGAACGTTACGTTCGCCGCGTCGGTGAGCGTGTCTAATATGGCCAGAATATTGTCATACTCCTCGTCGGTCCGCCCCGTTTCCAGATATTGTTCGAATTTGTCGGGATTTAAAATTTCCCTCGCCGTCTCCGCTATCTCGTATGCCGAATCGTTATACTGCTGTTCCAGCACTGCGGTAAACTCGATATAGCCGACCGTACTGCATACCGCCCCCAGCAGCAATCCGAACAGAATTACTCCCGCCGTAAGCCTGCCCGCTATTCCGGTGAACCTTTTCATACTTTTTCCTCCCCGCCCATGACCTGCGCCGCAAAAAATTTTTTCTTTTCCTCCGTGTTCAGAAAATGCGGTATTTTGCTCTGCGCCATCTCCCTGCCGCTTTCGGCAAGCATCCTCTCGTAGCGCTTAAAGCTGCCTTCACGGAGATACTCGATGCGCAGCGGCTTGATTTCCCGCGTGTTCCGGCACGCTCTGTATTCCGGATTTGCCTCGCACATACATCTTTCAAATATCCCGGCGACGTTGCGTGGAGCGTTTCTGCACTCCATATAAAACAAATATCCCGGCGCGATACCCGAAAAGTCCTCGCGGACACAGTATTCGACGACCTCGGTCCGCGTCAGCCCGGCGAACCGCTTTACCGCCGTATCGAGCTGCTGCCGGTTGCTTTTCTCCCCCGCAACATTTATTACCTGGTTCCGCCGGTAGCAGAATTTTACGACCGGCGCTTTTTTGTGCCTTCCCACGACCCTCACCACATCGCCGAGCCTGTAACGGTAAAGCCCGGAACGGTTGGTGACGATAAGCTCATACTTTCCGCCAATCTCCACCTCGCCCATAAGCAGCGGCCTTTTATCCTCGCCGACGGGCATAAATTCAAAAAAAACCGATTCGGGCAGCAGCATATACCTGTCTGGTGAATCCACATGCTCCGCCAGCCCGAAAACTCCCTCCGAGGCGGCGTAAACAAAATGGTGTAGCGGAATATCCCCTGCGTAACCGCGCATTTTTCCGGTATAATAAGAAAAGCAGTCGCCCCCTATGGCGAGAATATATTTCACATTTTTCCAGATTTTTCCGATGATTCCGTCAGACAGATTCTCACGCGGAATCCTCCGCAATTCCCCCGCCCGTTCGGGGTCCGGCGGTAGCTTCCCTGCAATATACCGCCTTTGCTCTTCGGGAATCTCCACGCTTACCGTACCGTATTCGATGTCGTTTAACAGCAGCTCCCAGTTGTGGAGAATGTACTCTGTCACCCCCGCAATGCGGTTGATGAAAACGCCGTGTATCGCGGTAATATTGCGCTCCGCAAGGGCGAAGCGCACCTTGAGATACAATTTATCCTCCGGCGTTTCAGGAAACAAAATCTCTTTCGGAACGCAGTAATCGGACGCGTCAAACCCGCCGTTTTCATCGAGCCACTGATACACGCAGCTCGAGCGTATTCCGCTCATTCTCCCGTCTGGCATATATGTCTTCGCGAATTCTCCCGTCTGGAATATCTTTCCGAAAATATCCTTTTCGCTTAATTCCTTATAGTAATCGCGAATCTGCCCGAAAACCGCGCCGTACATAAAAATATAATGGGCTTCGAGGTCGTATCCGGTAAGGGGAATATATTTTTCATCGCTGACAGTACCGGAGCTTACGCAAAAATATACGGCGTCGCGCGCGGTCAGAATATTTTTTTCACCGTCTATAATGCGCTCGATGTCCCGGGCATAATCCTCGTAGCTAAAAAGAGGCACTTTGTCCTGATATTCCCAGGGAGAATTTATCTGCGCAAAGCCATGCCGCTTGCCGAATTCGGTGTCTTTGTTTTCGTTAAGCCAGTCAAGAAGGAATTCTGTCTGCGCCGCGTCCGCCCCTTGCGCCGACTCTTCAAGACGTTTGAGTGCTTCGCCGCCGAGTCTTCCGTAATCCGTTTTCATTATGCGCAAACGCCTCCCTCCACAAAAATCTGTACGGTATTCGTGCCGAAGGTGCGCTGATAAAGCGTCTGCTCGCACATACCCTCTATCAGGCGGATGCCCAGATACTCTTCGTCGTTGTCCGCGTACAAAAGCGGGTTAAACTCGTTTCCGCCATACCGGATTCGTATTCCGATAACGCCCTGCAGGGAATAAACGCGCAGGTCGAACCCGGCCGCGCTCTTGTTTTTCACTGAAATAAGGGTCATAATTTCCTCAAGGGCAAGACTGATTCTCATTGTCTGCTTCGGCGACATTCCGTTGTCCGCGCAAAAATCCGTTATCTTTCCCGAAGCGTTGCAAATGCTCTCCGCGTCGCCGTTTACCGAGAAATTGATAACCTTTCCCGAATGCTCGAGGGAAGTGTCCAGCAGCAGGAAACGGGATGACTGCCTGTGAAAAATCCCCGTCGCGGCGAACCAGAAAATCAGCGTTGCCATTTCCCCGAAAAACAGAAACAGCCAGGGACTATGCCCGAAGTCCAAAAGCAGAAAAAGGCTGGCGCAAGAGGCCGAAAAGACGCGCAGGAATATGATGAAGTTCGCCCAGATATTTCGCCCGGAAACATTGTAAAATCCTGACAGAATACAGTTGATAAGCGCCGGTATCATTCCAAACGACAGACAGATAAAGGCAAATCTCAGGGAAATATTCAGTCCGTAAGCCCTCGAAATCAAATCCGCGCCGGAGATAATCACTGCTGAAAAGGCGGCGATCCACGGGATTCCGCTTTTCAGCTGCCGTTTTATCAAAAGACGCGCGCTCTCGTTATCATGTTCGCCGCTGTAGATGCCGAGCATGGCTGAAGCCGCCTGAGGAACGCCGCCCGTTACGCTTTCCGCAAAAGCGCAGATACAGTTCACCGCCGTGAAAGCCGCTACCGTTTCACTGCCGCAGTAACTAAGCAGCAGCGCGTTTATGACCGTCACGCGCAGCGTCTGGAAAAGATTGTTCGCCGCCGACGGGCTTCCCGCTCTGGCAACCTCCGAAAATGCCGCGCCCTTCGCTTTTATGCGGAATCCGAATTGAAATCCGCTCTTTTTATCGCACAGCCTTGCAAATCCGGAAACACACGCGGCGGCTGTGGCTAAAACGCTCGCCAGCGCCGCGCCGGACACTCCCATATCGAAAGTATATAAAAACAACGCGTCCAGAATCACATTGCCGGCTCCCATGATAAGCATCATCAGCGTGACCTGACCGTTCCGTCCGTCCAGCCGCAAAAACCAGAACGGTATGTAGATGAGAATTTTCGGCAGCGCCCCCGCTATCGTCACCCCCGAATACTCCGCCACCAACGGCCTTACGTTTTCGTCAGAGCATAACGCCAGCGACAGGGGCTTTAGAAAGACGAGCCCCGAAACCGTAATAAGAACCGCTGCCGCTGTACACCAGAAAACCGCCATGCCGTAGAGCTCCTGCGCCTGCCCGCTCCGGTTTTTCCCGATGGCGTCCGAGGCGCGGACAGCCGTTCCCGACACGATAAACGAACCCGCGATACACAATACCAGATACACGGGCAGACTGAAATTGATTGCCGCCAGAGCGTTCGTGCCCAGCTTTTGCCCTACCAGAATACCGTCCGCAAGTATGTTGATGCTGCCGCTCAAAACGGATAACACGCAGGGCAGCAGCGCCTTGTTATACGCTTTTTTGAGGAATAGTTCGTTCTGCTTAAGTTCCAAACCCATTACTATGTCTTCGCTCCCTGTTCAGACTGACGGTTCTCAAAGGGCCGCCGCGAATTGCGGCTATTCCTCAATCTCCAGAACCACCGTATTCGTCCCCTCCGCCCCGGAATACCCGAGATATTCCATTTTCACGGACGCGTGTCTTACAAGAGCCAGAGCCGTCGTGTTGTCGCTATCCACCGGGTCGAACGCAGGACCGTTATACTGCACCTTTAATTGCATACAGGACTGTTCCTGCGAGTATGCGGCCGTCATCTGTACCGAAACCTCCTCCGGCAGTAAGGGCAGCAGTATCTGCACGCACAGCTCTTCAAATATTTCCTGAAAACGGTAAATGATTTTCTGCGGAATCAGATGCCTGCGCCCGTACTCTTCTATCCGGCTGTTCATGCCGATAAAATCAAAATCCCTCGAGTCTATCGACGCGGTAAATACTTTCAGCCGCTGAATAAACTGCTTTGTGCGCTCCCGCCGGGGATGTTCAAAAATCTGTTCCGGCGTCCCGTCTTCGTAAATCTCCCCCTGGTCCATATAAAAGATGCGCGTGGACACGTCCCTTGCAAATTTCATTTCATGGGTCACAATCAGCATGGTCATCCCCTGCCCTGCCAGCGAACGTATAACGGCAAGCACTTCTCCCACCATGGTCGGGTCCAGGGCGCTGGTGGGTTCGTCGAACAGGATGATTTCAGGCTCCATGGAC
Organism: Clostridia bacterium; assembly: GCA_910575245.1. Classification (GTDB taxonomy): domain Bacteria; phylum Bacillota; class Clostridia; order Lachnospirales; family Lachnospiraceae; genus UBA3282. The sequence goes on from CAJTEN010000034.1 coordinate 28,001, forward strand.
AGGGTACGCGCAATGGCCGCCCGCTGCTTCTGCCCGCCGGAGAGTTCGTCGGCAAAAGCCTGCGCTTTGTCCGCAAGCCCCACCATACGCAGCAGCTCCATGCCCCGCTCATACGCTTCCCGGCGCGGCCTGTGCAGCAGGTCCACCGGACCCGCCATGATATTTTCAATCATCGTCATATGGGAAAACAGATGGAACCCCTGAAACACCATCCCCATCTTCCGCCTGACCAGATGTATCTTACATGCTTTATCCGTAATCCTTTCCCCGTCAATGACAATCTCTCCGCCTGTAGGCGTCTCCAGCAGGTTGAGGCAGCGCAGAAACGTGGACTTGCCCGTTCCGGAAGGGCCGATAATGGATATGACTTCTCCTTTTTTGATTTCGGTGTTGATATCCTTTAACGGCGTCACCGACCCGTACTCTTTCCGTAAATGTGTGACACGTATCACTGCGGTTCCACCCCCTTTACCTCGCGCTTTCTGCGTTTCGGGTCAATCCTGCGCTCCGCGCAGGTAAGTATGCCGGTCATAAGGTTTGCGACCATAAAATAAATCACCGCCGTGGCAATCAGCGGGAAGAATGCGTCCATCGTACGGGAACGGATAATGTCGGATGCCTTTGTCAGGTCCTGCACCGCAACATAGCCGACGACAGAGGTCATTTTTACCATCGAGATAAATTCTCCCTTTAATACAGGAAGGAAACGCATTGCCGCCTGCGGAAACACAATTTTCCAGAAAGTCTGGTACCTTGTGTACCCCAGCGCAAAAGCGGCTTCCGACTGCCCCTTCTCCACCGTTTCCAGACCGTTCCGCATCATTTCCGACGTATAGGCGCTGAAATTGATTGAGAAACCGATAACCGCAACCACAATTCCGGAAATGTCCACCGAACCGAAAATGACGTAAAACAGAATCATCAAAAACACAACGATAGGCATACCCTGAACCAGCCGGATATACGCGGCGGCTCCCAGTCTGGCGGGTTTTGGCTTCATGCGCCTTAACATACATATGCCAAACCCCATAAGCAGCCCGAAAATCCCGGACAGCACCGAAATCAGCACGGTAATGCCAAGCCCGTCTAAAATCATCCGCCAGCGTTTTTCCTCGATAAAGGTACTGTAAAAACTCTGCTGCAGCCGCGCCCCGAAACTCTCCGTCGATTTTACGGCATTTTTGTCGCGTGTGAGCAGAACCACAGCGCTCCTGCAATACGGCTCGGAAAAATCCACATATTGTTTCTTTTCCTCTGTGATATCCATACACCCGCTGGCAATATCCGCTTTTCCGCTTTGAATGGCCGGGACAAGGGCGTCGTAATCGCAGACCGTCATTTCCACCTTCAGGTCCAGCTCTCTTGCCGCCATAAGCACAAGGTCCAGGTCGTAACCTGCGCTCTCCCCGCCTTTGCCGATATAGCACATCGGATTGTAGGTGGCGTCGTGGTAATAGCGCACCGTGCCGCTTTTCCCCTCCCAGTCCCGGGGAATCAGCACTTTTCCCTCTTCGTCACCATCCATCCATTTCTTTTCCAGAGCCTCTATCGTACCGTCTTCCCAAAACTGCTTTATCACACTGTCAAAAGAGGCCAGAAACGGGCTGTTTTTGGGAAAAACAATTCCGTATTCCGCCTCGGCGACAGTTTCCGGCATGATACAGAGCCCCTCGTTTGCGCTGACCGCCAGACGCGCAACCGGCTCATCCACACATACAGTGTCCACCCGGTCTTTCTGCAGCGCAATGATTGCGTCCGTCGTCGTCGGATAATAGACAAACGTATTATCATGGCCCAGCGAGCCTTTTAACACCGTATCAAATCCGGTAATCATCCCGATTTTTTTTCCGGTGAGCTCATCCAGACTGCCGTATTCCGGCTGCGCCTGACCGGAAGCTTCTGACGCTTCCGGTTCCGCCCCGTTGTTTACGGTTTCCACCGCCCGGACCGACAGTCCCGGCGTCAGAAACACGGACAGCAAAACCGCCAGCCAGCACAGCGCGATATGTATGCAGTACTTTTTTATAACCCGATTCATCAGTTCCCTCCTCCTGAAAACGCGGGAAAAATCAATACTCACTCAATGGTCAGAATATCCGAAAATCCCGTCACCTCGAACACCTCGGAGATAACGTCGTTGACATTGCGGATAACCATTTTCCCCTGCTTGTTCATAATCTTCTGCGCTACCAGCAGAACGCGCAGCCCCGCCGATGATAAGTACTCCAGCTTTGCAAAATCGAGGTTGAGTTCGGCGCTGTCGCCTATGCTCTGCTTTAATTCCGCCTCCAGCTCCGGCGCGGTCGTCGTGTCGAGCCTGCCCTCCAGAGCGATGTTCAGCGATTTGTCTGTCTGGTTTTTAATGATGTTCATATTTTTTCCTCCTGAAAATTATTGTTCTCTCCGCACACGGACATATAGTTATCAGTATACAATTTTCACTGTTCTTTGCCATAGCCGTGGCACGAATTGTAAAAATCCGTCCCGAATTGTATGTGAACTTTCCGGGGCGGGACTTGACGGAACCATTTTTTATGATTCTCGCTTTTTCTTCCGTTTTATGCTATGATATTGCGTGGATATTTTTGGAGTAGTGGATACTTTTGAGTAAAGGAGAGTTTTCCATGCGGATTGCCATTGTGGAGGACATTACATCAGAACGGGAACACCTGAAAGCGGAGCTGGACGTACAGCTTGCCCGCCTCTCCCTTAACGCCGTGACCTTTGAGTATGCCTCCGGCTCGGATTTTCTTGCCGCTGCCGGGAAAGAACGGTTTGACCTTGTGTTCCTTGATATTTACATGGGGAATGAAAACGGAGTGGATACGGCGCGGGCTCTGCGCCGCTTTGACGAGGACTGTATGCTTGTATTTACCACCACCTCCACCGACCATGCCCTTGAGGGCTTTCGCGTCCGGGCATTCCACTATCTGGTAAAACCCTGCACGGAGGCTGACATGGCCGCTCTGTTTGACGAAATCATAAAGCGGCTTCCCGCCGACGACAGATATATTGAGGTGAACGCAGCCGGCGGCCCCGTCCGGCTGCGTTTCAGGGAAATCCTCTATGCGGAACATCACCAGCACCAGATATATATCTACCGCACAGACGGACAGGAGACCGTGGTGCGGCAGACCTTCCGGGAGTTCTGCGCCAGCCTTGCGGACGGACGTTTCTTTCCCTGCAGCCGGGGCGTTATCGTCAACCTGGAACATGCCAGAGATTTTGACGGTGCGGATTTCATCCTGAAAAACGGGAAAAGAGTCCCCGTCAGCCGCGACCTTGCCAAAGCCGCAAGGATGGCCTTCGGTGATTTCCTCTTTGGAAGGAGGGATGGAAGATGACGGAATTTCTGCGCTCTTCGCTGGAGCTGACGGTTCTGCTGCCGGGTATGCTGCTTGCCTGCCTGCCCGTGAAAGGCTACCTGCGCATGTCCCCCGCGAGACTTGCGGCGGTAACCGTCCCGCTGATACTTTTCCTCTGCTGTGCGGGCGGCGCTGTAAGCTGCCTTTTCCATGTGGAGGCTCTCTGGCTGCTTTTTCCTGCCGCCGCTGTCATGGGAACCTTTTATGTGCATATGGTCAGGATTACCCGCTGGAAGTCCGTCAGTTTATACCTAGCCATATGCGGCTCGTTTTCATGCATGTGCAGCACCGCTGTCGCTGTAAACAGCCTCCTGAACCCGGGAGAGCCCGCGCTGCCCCTTTCCCTGAGAAGCGCGCTTTTCTGGTTCATGATTTGCTGCCTGTCCGTCCTGGCTGCCTGGCGTCCGGCCACCCGTGCCGCAAGACGTCTGCTGGAAGAGGAAGCTTTCGCGCAGACCTGGTATGTGTTCTGGATTCTGCCGCTTCTGTTTATCGGGCTGAACCTTTTCATACTCCCCCGGACTCCGGACATTCTGGAGCCGGAGCGGCTGCGGCAGCTCTATCTTCTCCTCAGCCTTGCGTTCCTGTTCCTGCTCCTTTTGTTCTACGCGCTCTTCTACCTCATGGCGTCCAGCTTAAACCGCAATGACCGCCTCCGGCAGGAAAACCAGCTTTTATCCATGCAGCAGGCGCGGTACGACAGCCTGCAGGCCGCCATTGAGCAGACGCGCCAGTCGCGCCACGATATGCGCCACCACTTCCATATCCTACAGGGCTTCGCCGCCCAGGAAAACTGGGAGCGCCTCGCCTCATACCTCGACGAGGTGCAGGGCAGCATCCCGGAGAGCAAGCTGGGACTGTGTGAAAATACCGCCGTGGACAGCGTGGCGGGCTATTTTGCCATGCGGTACAAAGAATGCGGCATCCCGGTCACTTTTGCCCTTGACCTGCCCCCGCAGCTTCCGGCGCCGGAGACCGACCTCTGTTCCGTGCTCTCCAACCTCCTGGAAAACGCGATGGAGGCCGGCATGAAAACCGCGCCCGAGAGGCGGCGGGCCAAAGTGGCGGCACACCTGCATTCCGGCCATATGGTGCTGTTGTCTGTGGAAAATACCTATGACGGGAAGGTCAGGGAGAAGGACGGCGTATTCCTTTCATCCAAACGTCCGGGGGAAGGCGTGGGCCTGCAGGCCGTGCGCCATTCCGCGGAAAAAAACGGAGGGTATGTCCGGTTTCATTACGGGGACGGCGTATTTACCGCCAATGTGATATTGCGGGGCGGGAAGTGAAAAAACAGAATATGGGCGCTGTGAAACCGGTTAATTTCACACTCGTATTTGGATGGCATATCTTGTCTCAAATCGGAAGACTTGAGGCTACGCACAGTGCCCCATACCCCTCTTATGTCAAGTTAATGTCACAAACTTTTTTCACTTTTTTTGAAGGGAAATCCCCGGAAGCCGCATAACTTCGTTGGGGTTATGGTAAATTATCATCAACAACACCCCCACCGTTGACGAACTGGAAGCAAAGGTAAAGGCGGGCGAGCAGATTTCCCTTGTTGACCTGGCTAACGCTGTCAAAGCCGACAAGGAGCGCGGCAAAGGGGCGAAGCCGGAAAAGAAACCCTCTATCCGGGCGCAGCTTAGAGCCGACAAGGAAAAGGCGCAGAAGAAAAACGCAAAGCAGAAGTCACAGGACTTGGAAAGGAGCTGACCCATGCCGGAACAGAGCAAATTTGAAAACGTGGATTTGTTCGCTTCCCTTGAAGCGATTATGAAGCAGAACACAGGCTTTTACCAGAGCGACTTAGACATTGACAAAGAGATTATCGCAAAGGCGGCGGCAAGCCCCAACAGGGAGGACAAGACCCTTTTGTGGTTCTGCCGCCCGTCCGGGACGCACTGTTTCCGGGAGCGCGACGTTTTCCTCAAAGACACCGCGCCCCACAACACATGGCGTTTCTACATGGAGCAGACAAGCGACCGCGTCCTTGCCTACGCAATCGAGCTGACGGGAAAGGAGCGCGGGAAAATCAAGGGCAATCTGTACGAACTGGACTACACTAAACATTATGAGCGCGTCAAGGAAAAGGAGCTGCCCGCCGATACGGTGAAGCTGATTTATGAGCATGGGGAAAGGGTACAGGAAGCCGGGAGATATTTTGACGGAACCCCAGACCCGCAGCTTGGGAAATTTGAACGCTTTGAAGCCGTACCCAACGACCCGGACGCGCTGCAATCGCTCTTACAGGAAGAACGGCGCAGCCGGGAGCAGCTTTCCCGCTTCCAGCCATTCCTCCGGCAGCCCAAGCTGGACGGCTTCCCCTTCGGGCAAAGGCTGGAAACCTGATTTTCTCCAGTCTAAACCGATAAATCATGATTTGAAGGAGCATAGAGTATGATACATACTGAAAGAATAAATATTGTACCGTTTAAAATGGAATATCTGCTTGATTATTATTACGGGTTCAATCATGAAATAACAAAATTTCAGTGGCCTGATCCATTTGATAGTAGCGATAATGCAAAAGAGATGCTACAGGAGTTCCTAAATGAAATGGAAAAAGATGAAACCTTGTTATTTTCCATTCTGTCAAAGGATGATACGTTTCTTGGAAGTGTTGAGGTTCATGGGCTCAACGAAGAGTGCCCAGAATTGGGTGTTTGGATAATAGAATCGGAGCAAAACAAGGGCTATGCATATGAAGCTTTGAAAGAAGTCCTTAATTATGTCAGTACAAAATATGGCAAACTTTCATTTTTCTACGAAGCAGATACACGCAATATAGCCAGCATGAAACTATTACACAAATTTGAAAATCAATATGAAATTATTGAGCAGAGACTTGAGAAGTTAACTACAGATTCTGGAAAGGCACTGGAATTACAAGGATATATTCTTAAAGCTAAAAAAGCTATCCACTGATAGGCAATGTAATTCCCCAAACTTTCGGTTTATCGGTCTAATAAAAGTCCAAAACAGGGCGGCGGTAATAAGCATTGACAATTCCGCTGCCCTGTCCGTTATCGTTCCATATCCTGTGCCCTACGGGTCTGTTGTTCCCGCTGTTCCTGCCGCAAGATACTGTAAACGCTCTTTCTGATTTTCTCGGCTTCTTTCACTTCCTCTTTCAATGCAAGATACCGCTGATTAAGCGTTTTTCTCTCGGCGGTCAGCTTGGCGTATTCTTCTTTCCATGTCTTTGTCGGGATTGTGGTCTTGCCGTTCATCACGCCTTTGAGATAATCTTTCGCCGTTGTGAATAGGATTTGCTCGGCTTCGGTCAGCGGCTTCTTTCCCTTACATTTGAAATAAATGTCGGCTTGCTCTAAGTGCTTTTTCAGAGTGGCAAGCCGCCGTTCAACGGGTTTCAGTTTCCCTTGAATATCCAGTTGTTCCCCTATCATGGACTTGAATTTTTCATCAAGCCCCGCCATATCCATGATGTTATTGGTTTGCAGGAAATTCAGCATTTTTGCCGCGTCCTTGAGATTATACAGCGATTGGGAATATCCCGGTTTTCCCGCCTGTGCCTTGCGTGACAAAATGCCCTGAATGTAGTCGGCAAGGGTGGGCGGCTCGGTGTTCCCGGCTTCTTCTTTCAACCAGTTTTGTAGTTTGGAGATACGCGCCTTTAACTGTCGCAAACGCTGATTCGTCACTTCGATTTCTCGGTTAAGGTCGCCGCGCTCGGTACGGATGCCGCGCTTCTCCATAGTGGAAGCGGCAACGCCTAAATGGACGGTGGGTATCTGGTCTATTCCCTGCCGTTCATAACTGCGGTGGTCGATACGCTCCGCGTGTCCGTACTGCTCCAAACACTGGTTGCAAAGCTCTGCCCATGCCGCCCTCCATTCCTCCGCTTTGGTCTGCTCGTTCCAGTCGGTAGCGGGAATGGATTTACATTTATACTGCCGCTTTTTCGGGTCATAGATTTTATTCCCGTCTTTGTCAAGAATGTACTCTTTTTTCTGCTTCGCTCCCCACTCGCCGCCCTCGGCAAAAGGGCGCATTGTCAGCATGATATGGGCGTGGGGGTTGCCGCCGCCTGTGTCATGTAAACATACATCGACGCACATTCCCGCCGCCACAAAATGCCGTTTCACATACTCGCGGACAAGGGAAATGCTTTGCTCCCTCGTCAGTTCGCGGGGTAAGGAAATTTCAATCTCCCGCGCAAGCTGGGCGTTTTTTGCTTTCTCGATTTTCTCAACCTCGTTCCACAAAACCGCCCTGTCTGAAAAAGCGGCGGGGCGTGGTCGGGTAGTAAAATCTCGGTGTGGACGATACCGCCCTTGTGGGTGTAGTCGTGGGTCATTCCGTCAAACTGGTTTGTGATTTTCTCCCCCGCCCGGTAAGCGGCGGCGGCAACAGCAGACTTGCCCTTGCCGCGGGATATGACTTTGATACTGCAATGGTAGATTGCCACGCGCCGCGCTCCTTTCTGCGGGTAACTCCCGCCGTTCTCTTTTGTGCCGGCAGGCACAAAACGCCGTCTGCAAGACCGCACATACCACATTCATGTGGTATATAAGTGCGCCCTATCCGAGTTCTTGGATAGGGCGCATTATCCGAGATTTTTAATTATCCGAGGAAATTCTTAAAAACCTTTTGTATGCGGGGGTTCATGCAAAAAATCTCGGATAAAATTTATCCACATGGGCATAGTACAGTTAAAGCTATCAAACAGGAGGTTTTAACTATGGGTTACCATACAAGGGAAACCAACACAGTGCCATGCGGATACCACGAATTGAATCCGGAAATGAAGGCTCTTTTAGCGGAGTACCTTGAAGACGGGAAACGCAAGGGGCTTCAGGAAAGCAGCATCCATCTCCACGATAAGATTGGACACTACTTTTTATCTGCTCTGGCTGACACAGGCTGTGCGGTACCACAGGCAATGAACGCCCAAAATGTAGGAATTGCGTGCTTGACGATCAGCAGTAAATGGTATCTTTCCCACATTCGGACATTTCTCAGGTATGCGTACCAGGCCGGACATACCGACAGGGATTATAGCGGCATCGTCCCTCTTTTCAAGAGGCCGCAGCCATATCCTTCTGTTTATACAACAGAAGAAATCCTGAAGATTGAAAACAGCATAGACCGGGACTCTCCACATGGAAAGCGCGATTACGCGGCACTGCTTCTTGCGACACGGTTGGGAATCAGGAGTGGGGACATCTCCGCCATGACATTCCGGGAACTTGATTTTGACAGGAACCTGATTCTGCTTACACAGCACAAAACGGGCGTTGACATTGAACTTCCCATGGTCCCAGATGTAAAAGCCGCCCTGAAACAGTATTTAGAGGAAGAACGGGCCTGCTATGACAGCCCGTATGTATTTCTCCGCATCATTCCCCCTTACAGCCATATCTCTGTGCAGGCAATCACCAAGATTGTCAGAACTGCCATTATGGTAGCTGGAATCGATCCGGCTGGACGCAAGCAGGGCGCACACGCTTTCCGGTCATCCCTGGCAAGTTCCATGGTCAATGACAACATCCCTTATGAGGCGGTAAGAAAAGCCCTTGGACATACAGACCAAAACGCCATCCGTTCCTATGCCAGCCTGGATGTGGAGCAACTCCGGAACTACGCCCTCCCGGTCATGGAGGCAACGGGTACATTTGCCGCTTTTCTGGAGGGGAGGTGGCTCCTGTCATGATAGAGTTTCAGTCTGTTTTCAAACATGAGCTTGCAGAATATCTGGAGATCAGCCAGGGGACTATCAGCGATGATACTTTACGGAGTACACGCAGAATACTTCTTTCATTTGACTCGCTGCTGGTGGAAGAAAACGCCGGCAGGATTACGGAAACAGCCATCAATCACTGGATCAGGGGGCTGCAGCAGATAAACGCGCCCAAAACGATCAGTGATAAGATAAGCTATCTCCGAAAATTTTTGAGGTATCTTCAATACAAGGGATACCATGTTTTTATGCCAGCCTGCCTCAAAACATCAGACAGCTATGTCCCATACATTTTTTCGGACGGGGAAATCCAAACGCTTCTATCCTGTGCCGACAGTTGGCCCAACAAGCATACAGACCCTAAAATCCGCCGGACGGACATGGAGTTCTGTATACTGCTCCGGATGCTCCTTGGGTGCGGGTTTCGCCTGGGAGAACCGCTTGCCGCCAGAGTAAAAGATGTAAATTTCCGCAATGGGACCATCCTGATCCGCCATGCCAAGAACGACAAGCAGCGTGTTGTACCAATGGACAGGACACTGACCGAAATGCTAGAAAGATACTGTATAGCCATGGGGATAAAAACGGAACCGGAAAGCTGTCTGTTCCCGGCGGCCAGCGGCCAAGGGGCTTCCGCCAGCAAAGGAACCTTTGAACTACGGTTCAAGAACCTCTTGCGGGAAACTGGTCTGTATGTGCCGGAAAAAGCCCATTCCAGAGGGCAGTGCCTCCATTGTTTCCGTCACTATTTTGCCATCCATTCATTTGCGCAGACAGAGAAAAACGGACGCCCGGCGAATGACTCTGTTCCGTTCCTGTCAGTCTATCTTGGACACCATGACATGGACGAAACGGAGAAATATCTGAAATTCAGTGGTGGTATGTTTCCTGAATATACGGAGCTGTTTGAAGATTATGCCACTGGCGTATTCACGGAGGCGGCGTATGAGGAAAAATAAACTTCCTGAATTCATGCTCCTCCTGGAACAGTTTTTTACGGATTGTTTATGTGGTTATCCACATAAGGTATCAATCAAGATATAATCGTAATTCTCCCGGACAATCTCTATGTATGACCGGAGTACCGTTTCCCGACTCATAACATTCACAAGGGAAACTTCCAGACCGGAAAGTTCAATGTTCCCCGGCATAAGGTCTATCCCTTCCTCATGGTGGAGAATGCCTTCTCCCGGCTCTACTTCCCCGTCATTGATTAAGTTCCCCATAATGGTTGCAAGCGTGACTTCCAGACTGTCCGGCTCTGTAAAGCCTAAACTTGCGGTCAGACTGCCCTGTGCGTCCGCATCAGTCAAAAGCACTTTCTTTCCCTGTTTTGCAAGTCCTATGCCTAAATTGCTTGTGGTGGTGGTCTTGCCCACACCGCCTTTCTGGTTTGCGATTGCGATTATTTTACACATGATAATTCTCCTTTGCTTCTACTAATTTTCTTTTACGTTGCTTTTCCTGACTTCCACATAAGTCCTGTAATATTTCTTTGTCCCTTTGTTTGGGAACATATCGGAAAACTCCGTCACCTCGATTTTCGGGTTACGCTGTAAAATCTTCCCGAACCACTTAATATCGTTCTTCGTTCCCATAAGCCTGACTTTTAACATCAATCCCGTCCTCCAAGCATGGCGTACAAGTTGTGGTTATATGTTACATATTCCGGATAACGAATCTGTACCGCCTGCCAAAAATAAGGCGCATAGGCACAGCAGAACAGTTCTTCCACTGTGTACCGTCTGCACTCGTCCACCTGTTCCTCCGCATCATCATAGTCAAGGACACTCGGCGTACCATTGCAGTAAAGGTTAAACGCCATCCTGACTACTTTTAAGCTCCCGCTGGTCTGCCAGCCTTCATGCAGACACTCCGTTTTTACACAGCCTGTCTTAAAGTTATAAATGCTGTTGATATTTCTTCTTGTGTCATCGCTGATACCAAGACAATATACAAGCGCTTTGTGGTACACGTCCTGATACCTGACCTCTTTCAATTTCTCGTAGTAGAATTTTTCATGTGCATCGCTGATAAAAGTAATCGCTTTCTCTGCACTTAACGCTGTATTGTTCTTCATAAATTCATTCCTCCTATTATTTTGAATTTGTAAAAAGAAATAGGACTAAGCTAGTTTTAACAGCATTTCTGCCATTCACTAATTTAGTCCTATCTAAATCATCAATATGAAATTGTTTACCTTCTACCCTCCTTATGCTATACTAAAACCAGTAACTCATCGCTTTCAGGCACTTTGAGTTACACTACTGACATTTCTTCCTATTTTCTTTTGAATCGGCGCCGTCCAAATGAAAAATCAGAAATGCTTTGATGCAAAACTACATTTTTTCATTAGGACTAAATTCGGCGGAAACCCTTGATTTCTCAATGGATTTTTCAACCTGTCATTATAATAACTCAAAGCCCCGCCGGCGTACACGCCCAGCCAAGCCCCAGCACATTGGCAATCAGATTCGTAGCGATATACTCCCTCGCCGGATGCCCTTCCGGAATTCTCGGAAATAAGAACCTGATGAAGGGCTGTATCCCTCTCGTCATCTTAGCAATCAACCCGGACTTCTGCGCAATTTCCATCAACCCTACCCACAATGCCATCACGCCGATCATTGTGATACACAGGGATACCGCATCCCCCGCAGAATCCAGCGCCGCATTGGTCACGTCCGCCATCCTTCCCGCTATCGCTCCGTATACAACTCCGATTAAAATCATAAATGCCCAGATATAATTCAACATAAGCAAAAAAAGGCACGCTTATAGAAATCATATGCATGCCGTTTCTCCGTTTTCCTGTTTTTATTAATCTATGAATCTCTTTTATACTTTATACTTTTTCTCTGCAAATCCGCTGACCGTCTATCATTCCTCCTGCATGACATCCTCCTTTTTAACGGCTTCTATCAGCGGCCGTTCGGTATCCTGCGAATTCATGTTTACCCATCGTTTTACCAGTATTCTTTCTTCGCTCCATGTAATACAGACATGGTCAAAAAAGGCCATTTCCGGATATCTCCATTCCATCATCAGAGTACTCCCTTCCTGCCAATACGCACAAGCCCGGATCCGTATCTCCTCCATCTCATATTGATGGTGCAAATATCCTCCTGTCATTGATGTAACGCAGGAGTTCCAATGCTCCAGCCCTGCTTTCACACTATGACAGCCTCGATGGTCCCGCATCTCGTAGGTCACAAAATTTTCTTCAAATACAACCGCTATTCCGCTGATTCCATCTATTTCCTTTACAGGAACAAACTCATATCTCTTGCACAATGGACATATATGCTGTGACACAGACCTGTTTTTACTCTCTAATGTCATACGCAGCCCTTTATTGTACAGAACATCGCTTATCTGCATGTTTGGTGAATTCCGGCTTATCCCCGGCACGCTTTCCTGCCGCTGCTTCCATGGTGTAACAACCTCCTGCTGCAATATGTTACAGAATACATTTTTATTGTCTGCTGCCGTCATCGCAACCACCATATCCATTTCCGGAACCAGAATACATGCCTGTCCGAACATTCCCGTGGCTGCCCACAGATCCCCTGTATGTACCCAATGATAATTATAATTTGAACCATCTGATCCGTTCTCTGCTGCATTGGGATCTCCCAGAGAACGCCTGATCCAATCCTCCTCCAATAACTGCTGTCCGTCCCATCTCCCATGATTCAGATACAAAAGTCCGATACGCGCCATATCCTCAACTGTCAAACTGGCTCCGTTTCCTCCGGAGCAGATTCCTTCCGGGCTTAGCATCCATGTAAAGTCACTCACGCCAATCCTACCGGTTATATTCTCTCTCAGATATTCTTTGCACGTTTTTCCGGTTACCCGCTGTACGATTGCCGAGAGCACATAGCTGTTCCCACTGGAATACATATATTCACTGCCCGGCTGCTTCACAAAGGGCACCCTGAAATAGGCATCCAGCCAGCTGTCCTTCAACAGCCGCCATTCATTTCCTCCGATGCTCCTCTGTTGTCCGCTGCGCATGGTAATCAGGTTTTCAACCGTCACAGCCTTCAAATATGCATTTGCACCCTTTCCATATTCCGGAAGATATTCTATAACGCTTTTTTCCAGTTCCACAAGTCCTTTGCTGCAGGCCAACCCTACCGCCATATTCGTCAGACATTTCGTAAACGAATGCATAATATGCGGAATGTTTCTTTCATAAGGGGCATTATACGCCTCAAAAATGATATTTCCATGTACAAGAAACATAATCCCATGGATCTCGCTTCCTGTTTTTTCCGCCTCATTTAAAAAATTTATAATAAGGCCGGAATCAACGCCTGCACTTTCCGGACAGACAAACGGCAATTCTTTTTTCATAAATACCATACCTCACCTTCCACAAAGTCAGCTGCTATTTCACATTATGCGCTGTGCAGCTTATGTAATTCTATCTCCATATTCCTTCTTAAAAGCAAGATCTCTTTTGCGTATGCCACATATACTTCTCCCGCTTCTGTAAGTTCCATGCCGTTGTTTCTCCTGTAGAAAAGAGGCATCCCCAGCATCTGTTCAATTCTGGAAATGTAACGGCTCAACGAAGGCTGGCTGATATAGAGCTTTTCTGCCGCTTTATGTATATTCCTGCATTCTGCCACAGCAACGACATATGTAAGATCTTTATCCATTTTATCCCTCCCGATATCCCGCAAAACCCTACTTCATAAGCATTTGTCCACACGTATCCTTCGCAAATATTGATATACTTCCTCCGGCACGATTTTCATTATTTCTTCCCCTTCCTTGTCCGCAATGCATTGCCTTACTTTGGATGCGCTGATGGGCATCCCATCCTTTGTTTTCCGCTCTATTTCTCTTACCGAAATCCCGTATGCCGGCAGCAGTTGCTTCATCTCTTCATGATAAGCTCCTGTAACCCTGCAATAGGGTTCGGTTCCTACAAAGCGTCTGGTGATTCGCAGCTGCGGCGCTATCCTTAACGCAAAAATATCAATATCCAGTCTGCCGCTCTCCTGTTCACCCTGTACCCTGTTTTTAAAAAAATAAGTCGGAAAAGTAGCCGCCGATATCATATACCCTTGTGTCTGATGCAGAATAATGTTGTCCAGTCCCTCTGTCCCCATCTGAGCCATTTCGAATCGTTCTTTAACCGAAAAATATCCTCTGCTGTCTGAAAGAATAAACAAATGGACATAATCGCATTGCTTTAAGGACTCTTCCAACAAATATCTGTGCCCCAGAGTGAACGGATTGCAGTTGGCTACAATCGCTCCGATCTTCCGGTCTTTTCTCAGCGCATCCGGTGGCGTTTCATTCCGAATTTTCTTAAGAAATCCGGAAAAACCGTCTCTGCGGTTTTCCAGCAGCACAACTTCCTTCGTCCTATGGACCATGTAGAATCCCATATCCGCAAAAACAGGCTGATTCTCAGGCTTTGTATAAACAAAGATATGGGTTCTGCCTTTCTCGAACTGATACTGAATCAGTTCAGATATCATCACGGACATAAGGCCTCGTCCCTGATATCCCCTGTCAATCGCTACACATTTGATCACATCAGTCTCTACGGATCCGCTTCCGACAATTCTGCAATTGCCGTCCAGAAGGCAGATTGAATATTCTATGTTATCATCATATATAATCCCCATACGCTTCAGAAAGATTTTTAAATTCCTCAGATTTTCTCCCCGAAAGGGATGTCCCGTCATCACGTTCAAATTACTCATGAAATCTGCGCTCCTTCTGTCTGATCCAACTGTGCCGCTTTCCAGTTTAGAATGATCTCTGCCGCCCTGTTTTGCAATTCCCTGATCTCGTGGCTTCGACTTCTTCCGCATACCTTTGCGTCCAGTCCACATAAAAAGCATCTTCTTCCTTGTATTCCCATTCTCTCCCTGCTGATCATCCCCTCCTCTCCAATTACGTCAATATCCCATATTCTCCCCAGCGCATGAGATTTCTCCAGCAGAATTGTCTCCCGCTTCATCCTCATGCCATCCGCTTCTTTTACGAGACAGACCGCTGCATAACCTGCCTTTTCCTTTAAAAGCGCTTTCCTTAAAATTTCTCTCCCCGGTTTCTCTATTACTTCTTCCAGTTCCCGAACTCCCTCATAAAACGCCTCTTCTATGAGCGGCGTACATTTTATGGGGCCGGGAATATTCATTCCCAAGCTGACCGCCACCGTACCAGAACACTCTTCCAGCATATGTAACTGTATTGACGCCTTCATTTCCCTGAAATGTAATACCTCTGCCAGACTCACTTCCATATTGCCATATGCTCTAAATATGATTATTCACGCTCCATTCTTTACAACAATATGTTGTACACTTTTCATTCACTGATCTGCCTCACTGCTCTCTTTCATCGGGCTCAGAAAATTCGTAAGGTTTTATCTGTCTCACTACATCCATAATGGTTCCATCCCGGCTTTCTATAATGCCCACCACTCTGTCCATAAACTGTACCTTTTCCGGTTCTCCAGTGATCGCATATGCCATATCCCTTAGTTCCCCGATGGTTCTGAACGGCAGATCCACATTCTCCATGGCAGCTATCAGATCCTGTCGCGCGGGATTGATTGCAATTCCATAATCCGTAATGACCACATCTACACTTTCTCCCGGCGTGGTGACCGTAGTCACTTCCGTACAGACGGAGGGAATCCGCCCCTGCAGGAGAGGTGTTATGACGATGGCGCATTTAGCGCCCGCCGCGGTATCCGGATGTCCGCCCTGCGCCCCTGTGATTATACCATCGGAACCTACTACGACATTACAGTTAAAGTGTGTATCTACTTCAAGAGCAGCCAAAATAACAAAATCCAGCTTATTTACAACCGCCCCCTTATTAAAAGGATTGGCATATTCCCCTGCGCTGATCCTGAAATGACGCAGATCTTTTACCGACTCCACCGCCGCAAGGTCGAAGTCCTGCGTGTCCAGAAGGCAATCCACCTGTCCATTAATCAACAGGTCACACATGGGTTTTGTCAGCCCGCCTACGCCAAACCGCATCCGTACGTTTCTCTTTTTCATTTCTCTTGCCAGAGAAATAGTCGAGGCAATGGAAGCGCCGCCCACACCCGTCTGATAAGAAAAGCCGTTCCTGAAATAGGGAGAATTCACTACAAACTGTGTACAGTAGTCAGCCATCATCAGTTTTCTCTGATCAGTGGTCGGCTCTGCCGCTCCGGTGGCGATCTTTTCAGGGTCGCCGATCGCCTCCACACAAACGACATAGCGGCAATATATTCTCGCATTCAACGCCTACCGTATCTCCTACAGTTGTTGTGAGCAGGCCGCCGTGTGTCCAGTAACCGATTCGGTTTTCCGTCCCTTTTGTATAGCGGTCATTTTTCTCCTGAATAAGTCCGTCTGCATCCAGCAGTCCTTCCGTATATAGTTTGTTCAGATATTGCAGCATCGCATAGAATCTTTCATCTGTAGGAGCGAATTTAATTTCTTCGCCGTCTACCATAATATACTGATTGCTTCCTCCGGCTCCGTCATTTACCAATCCGAAACTGTTCATCATTGCCAAAATACCATCGCTGACACTGTCCGTACCTCCTACACCGACGAAGGAATAGGGAATCTCATCATTCGGATCACCATTTCCATTAGCATCCTGTTCTTTAAAGGCTTTCAGGACCTCATAAAGCTCATCTGTTGTAGTCGGCACTTCCATGTTAATCCGCTCCAGCCAGACTTTATTGATAGCCCACAGCGTATCGGAATGCATACCGTTAATTCTTACCGAACTGAGAGAATACAGTCTGTCATTAAAGGTATTTTTCTTCGCCGCATTTGGATACTCAATCAACTACCCCGGTGCAAGCACTCAAGCACTGTGAGCGGCTCCTACGTCGCCTCTCACAGCACTTGACTTTTTCGCTCGCTCTGCTCCCTCAAAAGCGGGGTATGCGGAT
>CAJTEN010000035.1 GCA_910575245.1 Clostridia bacterium
TGCCGATATATGTCAGCAGGACATCACCGTTCTTTATCTGATGCTGGGGATGGTTGCAGTCGATTTTCATGTTGTTGCAGTTTTTGACGAAATCGCTTTTTCCGGGGATAGCGCCTACGACAGCAAGCCCCCCGCTTGGGATGATACGCTCATTTGTTAATTCAACAATAATGTTCTTGCCCATGATGACCTCCAGAACTGTATGTTTTTGCTAATTCCAGTATACCACGGACAAGGAAATGCCGCACCTTTTTTACCCATTGGGTGCAAAGTTTGAGGCTATAAAACATGCTACAAGTACTGGAATTATGCGGCATTGTGAAAATAATTTAGAGCAAGGCTCACGGATTCAGGTATTTTGCCTAGAGAGTATCATACTATAGTTAACGACATTAGAAATTTCGTTTTCGGCCTCGCAGGAGCTTCCGTATATGGCTCCTGCAGGAGCCGGAAACAGAAATTTGTTATGTCATCTATTATAACTATACAGAATTATTAAAAGGTGGTATGATATGTATAAGAAAACAGGAAAAAGTAAAGTAGTGGAGAAGGAGGAACAAGTAATGAGCGTAGCCGCAAATTTGGAAAGACCCTGTACAATTTTAGAGTCTATTATTCAGTCTTGTAAGGAAGTAAAGAATATGCGTGAAGGCAAAACTCCCAAGCGTTCCTTGAATGATTTATTTGCGAATATTGAAAAGTGGAGCAAAGAGGAAGAAAGATAAATGTATACAGTTATACCAACTGAACAATTTGAAAAAGATGTGAAATATTACATTAAGAAAAAAGGATTCACACATGCAGGGCAGATATTAAAGTAATAACTGATGAATTGGAAAAAGGACACCTGGTAGGAACAGAAATTCCGGGATTAAGGCTTCCGACAGATGGGCATACTTTCAAAGTAAGAGCAGCAAATACGGATACAAGAGCCGGACAGTCTAACGGATATCGTGTTATTTACTATGCAGTTCGTGATGACGAGGAAGTGTATTTGCTGACAATTTATTATAAAAAGGATGATAACAGAATACCGACGAATCAGGAGATTGTGGAATTAGTAGAGGCTTATTGCATGTAAGGGAAGAAGAGAACTGTTTGATACAGTGCCATAACTGTGTTAAGCAGTTTTTTTATAACCTAAATCCGTGAAACTGGTTGTTTTATGAAGCCAATCCTAAATCGGATTGGCTTACTCTTGATAAATGATCCTTCAAAGACAGTATTTTAATGAATGATGATTGATATATTACTTCGGCTAAGGCCCATCAACAACTGACGAGCATGCTCTGGAACGTGGCTTGCCATTATGACCATGTTTCCGATTACCGTGCGCAGCCTCTTGCGTCTGACTTTATGTTTTGTCCCGGTTCCCTTCTTGCCGATGCTTTCCTGCCCGATTATTCGCAGGATGTTATAGGCCAGGATTGTCAGTTCCAGTACCAGTTCGTTGGTCTCAAATTTGCCGGATAGCAGCCGCTCCGCATCCATATCAGTCTTGATCTCGCTGTGGAACTATTCACATTCGCCGTGGCATGATAGAGACCGATGGCTTCGCGATCCGTTATCCCAAGGTTTGTCCAAAAGGTATTCGCCTCTGTGTCGCCTTCCAAAAGGAATTGCCCATATTAATCAATGGTACGGTTTATGATCTCATAACCAGTACGCAGGGTGATGTTTTTCCTCATCATCCTCTGGTTTATACGAAACCGGTTTCCAGTCGCTTCCAATATAAACGGTCTTTCCATCCCGGGGAGTTTCCACATCCTTACTGTGTTCCTGAGCCATCTTCAGCCAGTTCTCTTTGCTTTCCTTGCGGAGGTTGCGCTTTACAATGAAATGACAGCCAGCGTCCACCAGGATGCCGATATTCTCTGCGGCATCGTTTCCTGAATCCAGGCAGACCGTGCGTTGCCGATCAGGTCAAGGTTTTCATACTCGTCTACTATAGACACCAGGTTCTGTTTTACATACCAGCTGTCACAAAGGATGATGACATTTTTCTTATCCCTGAATTCCGGCATCACCTGCCGGACCATGGAAGCGGCAAGCTCTAGTTTGGAGCCTTTTTCCTTCCGCCACATGCGGTATCCAAGAGGGATGGAAAGGCAGGATATCCTGTTTTTATTCCATACCGGGATACAGAGCATAACACTGACAAAACAGTGCCCATTCAGATAATTGGAGCCATTATGTGCAGCATGGTCGAACAGTTTGGAGATATCCCCGAACTTCTTTCCGAATTTCGAGACCATGGTGTCATCTATGCAGAGGAATACCGGCTGGGACTTCAGGCTGCCGGGAACCAGGCCCAGAGCCAGTTTTGCCGTAGCATTCATAAAACCGAAAGGTCAACTTTGGCATAGGAGCAGGCATAATAGAATGCATTCAGGGACTTTGATGTTATGCCCGTCAGAAAATGCCGGTACAGGGACCGGATGGAACCTGCAGATTCCATCGCCAGCATGGATAGCACGAGCAGGAATAGCGTTTCAGCCGTAGGCGCTGACAATATGGAAAAATAAATATAAAAATATTGATAAAGCCTACCGATTATGTATTTTTCGTTGTATAATAAGTTTGTCGTATGAGGTCACTCACTTTTGTGTTTATTGTTAGCAAACTTATTATACACCAAAGTGCTTCATACGGCACTTTTTGTTAAAAACTTGTAAAGTGGTGTAACAGATAACAATATTGAAATAATCATGCGGTGGTGGTACGCTGTATTTTGGTTGATTGGGATTTGATGTTTTAGAAAAGAAGAGGATAATGCATGGATACACTCAATAAGGAAAAATATATTAGCCTTGATGAAGCTGCTGATTACTTTGGAATTAAGCCGGTTACACTCCGGAGTTGGATAAGAAATCCTAAGAATGAAGTGCCAGCACATAAAATTGACAATAATAACTTTTTCGATAACAAAAGAGAAGAAGTGGTGAATGAAAGGAAGTTTATTATGCAGAAAAAAATTACTTGCGTTGATCTGTTCTGCGGATGTGGTGGAATGTCACTTGGGTTTATAAACGCAGGTTTTGATATTATTGCAGGATTTGAAAATTGGAAGCCTGCTTTAAAAGTATATAAAGATAATTTTTCACATCCAGTGATTGAGCAGGATCTGTCTGATGTGGATGAAGCGGTTAGGAGTATATCAAAGTATAAACCGGACATGATTATTGGAGGACCTCCGTGCCAGGATTTTTCCACAGCTGGATATCAGGATGAGTCTCGTGGCAGAGCGATACTATCAATTCGGTATTCTGAGATAGTATGTTCGATAAAACCAAAGTATTTTGTAATGGAGAATGTAGCTACAATACGGAATACTGAGTCATTCAGGAAAGTTATTTATAATTTTAGGAAGACAGGATACGGTCTTACTCAGAAGATATTAGATGCTGCATTTTGTGGCGTTCCACAAACAAGAAAGAGAATGTTTGTGATAGGAATATTAGGAGAACAAGATAATTTTCTTGATGACTATTTGGAAAGAAACCTCTTTGAAAAACCAATGACGATATATGATTATTTGGGAGATACATTGGGAATAGAATACTATTTCAGAGTTCCGACAAATTATAATAGACGTGGAGTATTTAGTATATATGAGCCGTCCATGACGATACGTGCTGTTGACAGACCAATTCCATCCGGATATAAGGGCCATAGAAATGATCCCGTGCCTGTTAGTGAATCAAGATGCTTAACTCCAAAGGAAAGAAGCTTGCTTCAAACATTCCCGGAAACATTTGTTTTTACTGGGGGGAAATCTGACATGAATTTGATGATTGGGAATGCTGTGCCAGTAAATTTGGCAAGATATGTTGGAACAGCGCTTTCCGATTACATAACTGATATGGAAGGGAAAGGTTGAGATGAGGGTTGTTGATTTGTTTGCGGGATGTGGAGGAATGTCACTTGGCTTTGAACAGGCTGGGTTTGAAGTCGTTGCCGCATTCGATAATTGGGATCCGGCAATAAACATCTATCGTGAAAACTTTTCGCATCCAATATATAAAAAGGATTTAAGCGAGGAAAATATTTGCGAAACGATAAAAAATTTTGAACCCAATATCATTATGGGTGGTCCGCCTTGTCAAGACTATTCTATTGCTGGAAAGAGAGAAATAGGTGAACGTGCAAATTTGACAATTCAATTTGCGAGAATTGTGTCGGAAATTAAACCTGAATGGGTTGTGTTTGAAAATGTTTATAATATAGAAAGGTTTCCGACACTACCCAAAATGAAAGAGATTTTAAAAAGAGTAGGATATGGGGTTTCGACTAAAGTGTTGGATGCAAGCAGATGTGGAGTACCACAAAAACGAATGAGATTTTTTTTGGTAGGAAAGCTTGGAGAGGGGGATGGCTTTTTTGATGAACTGATTATTTCAAAGTTATCTAATCATCAAATGACAGTTCGAGATTACTTGGGCGATAAACTACAGACCGATTATTATTATATGCATCCAAGAAGCTATAACAGACGTGCGGTGTTCTCTGTTGATGAACCTGCTGCTACAATAAGAGGGATTAATCGACCTATACCGGATAATTATAAACTGCACCATGCTGATAAAGCAAATATCGATGAAGGGGTAAGGGTATTAACAACACGGGAACGTGGATACATACAATCTTTTCCGGACTCTTTTATATTATCAGGTGCCAAGACAGATGTGGAATTAGCGATTGGAAATGCTGTTCCGCCTGCTTTAGCTAAATATGTGGCGGATTGTATATTGTCCTATTACAAGAAAAAAAGACGAGAAACGAGGTGATTAACAATGTCATATTTCGCAGAAATTGAGGATTATAAAACATATGCTGGACAAGAAGCGGATTTCCATTTCACCTATAATTCAAATAGTGGTGGCGGACAGGCATTTTTAGGGGGCAGGTTTTTTGATGAAAATAAAAAGTTGGTTTCGCCAGAGACGATAAATGGCAAGCCGGCAGTCTTTGCCTTTTCGTCTGTAAACATAAGCGGTGATGAAATACTAATTGAATTGAATGATTCAAAATCAAGATATGATATAAAACCAAGAGGTAATGGATCGGCATCTATGAAGCTTGGAGTTGGAACTGACAGAGAGGCTCCAAGTAGAATTTTGGCAGCTGCTTTAATGCTACCTCAAACCTGTGGAGTGAAAATGCCATCAAATCTGGACATATCAATATTAACAGCTGGAAATTTTTGGCTTCAATCCATGTGGTTGGAATGTTTTAGGAAAGATAGCGATCCCAATTTAGTATTACTTTGTCCTAAAGACTATGTTTTTTGTGGAGGTATTAATAAAGATAGTACAGATGCATCTGCCAGATGCTTTAAGCTTGATGCAAAAAGACGAATATATGATATCATTAATTTGATTCATTATCCTGAAATTTTTCCGGAAGAAATAACGAAATCACTCAAGGTGTTTGCTGATGTATATTTGGGTGAAAGTTCATTTAGATATATAGATTGTGAAAAAGCGAGGAATTCGCTTCAGATCAATCTAGCATCTGAGTATCCAACAAAGTATTCCGGGGTATCGGATCCTTTGCCTGTGTTATGTCAGCTTGCCGAAGCATATGCTAACGAAAAAAAGGGCGGAGATCTTTTTAAGACGGGATATATTAATAAGAAAGCAAGAAATAGAATTATTTTTGGAGCTCCTGGAACAGGAAAAAGCTTTACAATCAACAATGATAGGAAGGAACTCCTTGGTGATAACAATGAGGGTGATTATGAGCGTGTGACATTCCATCCCGATTACTCTTATGCAAATTTCGTTGGTACATATAAACCTGTTATGGTGGCTAATAGGAAAATGTCAGCGGATAGGGACACTGATTATGTTATATCCGTTTTAAATGATAAAAGGAAATCTGCACAGGAAAAATATGATATTCTCTTTGAACGATTTAAGGATGAAGGATTAACCAGACTGCCGGTACTTCTTGGATTATATACTGATGAACTATTCAAGACACGTAAGCAGGACGGAAGCGATGCAGCCGGCGACAATAGTGTGGAACGAAATCATGGACGCGCAATCAGAAAATATGTGAGCCTGTTGACTGGGCAGGAAACGACAAGTGATATTGCATATGAATATGTTCCGGGTCCATTTATGAGGGTGTATGTAAATGCTTTGAAAAATGCTAGATCCGGAAAACCGAAACCGTATCTTTTGATTATAGAAGAGATTAACCGCGCTAATGTGGCAGCTGTATTTGGAGATGTCTTCCAGCTGCTTGATCGTGGTGATGATCAGGCCAGCGAGTATCCGATACAGGCTTCAGAGGATATAAAGAATTATTTGGCAAAGGAATTGGGCGGAGAACCAGATGATTATTCTAAAATCCGCATCCCAGATAATATGTTTATTTGGGCAACTATGAACAGTGCCGATCAGGGAGTTTTCCCGATGGATACAGCATTTAAGAGGAGGTGGGATTTTACTTATCTCGGCATTGATGATAGTGATAAGGATATTAGAGGCAAGTATGTGACTATCGGTTCAAAGGAAAAGCAGCGTATTGAGTGGAATGAACTGAGAAAATCCATAAATGAGTTTCTTGCCAATGAGAAGATAAACGAGGATAAGCAGCTTGGACCATATTTCATATCGAGGAATATTGTAGTGCCGGCTTCAGGAACGGAAATAGACAGTAAGAGATTCTGTGATGTCTTTAAGCATAAAGTTCTTATGTACCTCTTTGATGATGCGGCGAAGCAGAAACGTGCAAAGCTGTTTGAAGGAAGTGCTAAAGGCCAAGCACGTTATTCAAAAATCTGTGAAGCCTTTGAGGAACAAGGCATAGGGATTTTCCATGCAGATATACAAAATCGAGTAAAGATTAAGGATCTTGTTATCAATGAACATGAGGTTGATGAGAATGGCATGGTAAAGACTGAGGCGGGTACTGAATCTGAAGATTAAGGGGGTCTTATTGTATGATCTCAAGGTTTCTGAGAGAACAGAAAAGATATACACAAAAAGACCTGTGCGATAAGTTTGATTGTTCTGAAGAAAAGGTGGTTCCGATTATCAGGAAACTGAAAGAATTTGGCGTACTAAAGGCGGTAAAGGCTACGGCTCCGCAACGGGATATGTCTGAATTAATAGATGAAGATATTGAGGTCGCTGATGTTGAAGTAGG
The DNA here is from genome assembly GCA_910575245.1 of Clostridia bacterium. Lineage (GTDB taxonomy): Bacteria > Bacillota > Clostridia > Lachnospirales > Lachnospiraceae > UBA3282. The sequence goes on from CAJTEN010000035.1 coordinate 7,159, forward strand.
CGAAAACGAATACCTGTATGTCTTTACGTTTGTTGGTGTCATTGTGGTTGCCGGTTGTGCTCTGAAATGTTATCCCAAATATCTGCTCAGTAAAGAGGAACCAAAGAATGAATTAAAGCAGGTGCTCAAGGTCCTTGAAAAGTATAACTCCAGAGAGCAAATAATACGGATGTTTAATGATAGTAGTGAGAGCAGTGCATTCAATCTACTGGCTGTATTGTTGTTCTTGATCCAGGATTATTATGAAAATGGAGTTTATAGTAATACAGAGGACATCATTGAGAGTAACGGCTCTGGAGAAATTCTCTGGGACAAAACTATAAATGAGACTTTTTCATTACTTTCCAATAATCGTCCTTATTATGTTGATTTGCGGACGAAGAAGCGTATAATGGACGATTTTGACTATTTCAAGAGATTGCATGAGTGTATTTTGACGAAAGCGTCAAAAGAGATGAAAGATGCCGATCTCCTCGATTTGTTTGAGATTACGGAAATTGATCTGACAGATGAGGAACTGGATGAATTTGGAGATAAGGAATATATTCTTTATCGCATTGAAAACGAACTTGGCACGCAGTTTAACACCAGAAAACAGCTTGTTCTAAAGACAGTATATGCATATATAGATCATAGCGGTAATTTATATGACACAGATTGTCTCTCTATGTTCGGAACGAACTGTTTCAATCTGGTTTGGGAAAGCATATGTGCTGATATTATGGATAATCAGTTAGAAAAACCACTGGGGACACTCAATCTGCCGCATCCGTTAAAATCAGAATATAATCGAAATCAAAAGCTGATTGAGTTGATAGAAAAACCGTTCTGGAGTGCAACAGGAAAGACAGCTAATGAAACGTTGATACCGGATTTAGTGACGATAACGCCAAGTCAGTTTATTATCTTTGATGCCAAGTATTACAATGCGAGGCTTGAGGATGGAACAACGCCTAAAGGTCAGCCTGGAATTGAATCTGTGACAAAACAATATTTATATCAGTTGGCATATCAGAGATTCATCAGTGATCACGGTTTTGCTGATGTGAAGAACTGTTTTCTTATACCAACGGAGAATAAAGAAGTTGAAGATAAGGGAGAGGCGTCAATGATAATGCTATCCAGTTTGGGATTACAGGATATCAAAGTACGATTTCTTCCTGCTACTATGGCATATGAGCATTACTTGTCTGGTCGAAAAATGGATATTAGTTTGCTGAGATTATAAAGTCTTTTTGTAGGAGATTCCGCAGCCAAGGCTGATGTCGGATGCATTGGTTCCGATCACTCGAAAGGATGATATGGAAAAGGTTGCGGTTACTATTCACGGTGCCTTGCACCCTGCTGCAAGGCATCCGGCCGATAAAGCTACGGTTTCAGGCATCCAGCCCCTCGCCGAAGGCGACTTTTCATGGGCTGGATGCGTTACAGTTCGCGGACGGTTAGGCCGTGAACTGTAACAGGTTGCGACAGATTTCCGATATTTCAGGAGTTCTTGCTATTGATTTTTATCTCCTGAATCGTTATACTATTCTCAACAGCAAAAATGACTGGAGAGAGAATATCCTGTCGCATATCAGGTGAATATTTGAGGGAAGATTCATATAAGTCTGTCGGGCTTATATATTCTTCCCTTTTGCTTTTTTTAAGGATAGGACATAATGAGACTTTTATTCAATCGGATGAAAACTGCATTCTATACGGTAACGGCGGTACTGGTTCTTCTGGGGGCATTGGCGTTTCTTGACAAAAACAATGATTTTTCCCTTACACAGAGGGAAAGTGCGCACAAATTCGGGGCAACCTATATGACCATGAACAATCCGTTCTTTGAGGTGATCAACGAAACGATACGCGCTACCGTGGAATCAAACGGGGATATTCTGATCACAAGGGATCCGGCTCTTGATGCGGTCAGACAGACGCAGCAGATTTATGACCTGATAGACGAGGGCGTGGAAGCTATATTAATTGCACCTGTTGATTTTGAGAAGATTATTCCCGCTGTCGAGTATGGAAGGCAGAAGGGTGTAAAGATAATATTTGTGGACACGGAGATCTATGATGAAAGTCTGGCGGACTGTATTGTTGTCTCGGATAATTATCATGCGGGAGTTCTCTGCGCCGAGTATCTTCTGAATAAAAAAGCAGAGGGAAGGATTCTGATCTTTGAACATCCGACAGTCAAATCCTCAAATGACCGTGTGGAGGGGTTTGCAGACACGATAAAGGGGAACGGGAACTTTGAGATTGTGGACAGGCTGGATTATGCAGGACAGCTTGAGATTGCCATGCCGCTGATGATCGACGAACTGAAAAAGGGCGTGGATTTTGATGTTGTTTTCTCCATCAATGATGTAGGTGCTCTTGGTGTGATGGCAGCGCTGAAGGATTACGGGAGATTGGATGGCATATCTGTTCTTGGGGTGGATGGCGCGCCGGAGGCGACAGGCTGGCCAGAGAAATACATGACACGCTGGGACATACCCTGACTGGCATTATCGCAGGGATTGATGCGGCATCGGCTGTCGCCGACGCTTCCCCCCGAAATGTTGAAACGGTATCTTTCATTGGTTTCAGATGTGGCAAGGCAGGGCATGACAGATGTAAGGCGCTCCGTGAATGAACTTCGTCCCGACGCGCTGGAACAGAGAGATCTGCTGTCGGCAATCCATAAAATGATTTCGCAGATGAGCGCTACCTCTAAGGTGGAAATCACATTGGATAACAGTGCGGGCAGGCTGGCCTTGGGCGAGGATGAGGAAGAAGTGATCTACCGGATCATTCAGGAAAGTATCACCAATTCCATCAGGCACGGAAAGGCGGACAAGGTAAGGATATGGATGACGCGGGAATACAATATTGTGACGATAACCATAAAGGATAACGGCGTCGGAGCCCCGAATATCGAGCCGGGCTTCGGCCTTACGCATATGAAAGAACGATTGGATATGCTTGGCGGGAAGATACACGTTGACGGAAGCGACGGTTTTTGCCTGATGGCGGAAATTCCGATAAGGTGGGGGAAGGAAAATGATTAAAATACTAATTGCTGACGATCAGGAACTGATAAGGGATAGCCTTCGAATTGTGCTGTCCGGCAATCCGGATTTTTCGGTAAATACTGCGGCAAATGGCATTGAGGTGGTCAGAGCCGTCAGGCGGGACAAGCCGGATGTTATTTTAATGGATATCAGAATGCCGGAAATGGACGGCGTGCAGTGTACCCAGATCATCAAGGAAAACTATCCCGAAATAAAAATTATTATTTTGACAACCTTTGATGATGATGAATACATTTTCAGCGCTTTGAAGCATGGAGCCAGCGGTTATCTTTTGAAAGGTATTTCCGCGGACGGGCTGGTCGGGGCGATTCATAAGGTATATCATGGAAATGCCATGATCAATGAGGATATAGCCGGGAAGGTTGTGAAAATGTTTTCCCAGATGGCAAGGGAAAATGCGGCAGTCATTACGGTGGATGAGGATTATATAAAGGAAATTACAGAGTCGGAGTGGAAGGTGATAGGGCTTGTGTCAAAAGGGCTGTCCAATAAGGAGATAGCGGCAGAACTTTTCCTTACGGAAGGCTCTGTAAGAAACTATTTAAGCTCTGTCTTGAAGAAGCTTGATCTGCGCGACAGAACACAATTGGCTATCTGGGCTGTACAGTGGAGGAAGAGCTAACCTTGATGAAAAAGAATATGATAGGCAAAAAATTTGCTGCAGGTGTTTTTCTGACGGCAATTCTGGTGGCAGCGGCGGCCACACTGTATTATTTTCAGCACAAAAAGACAATAACGCTGGGCTTTTTTACCGGCAGCGCATGGGATGTTCCGGATGCTTACACCTATCGGCTGCTTGATGATGCAGTGGAGAAATTTGAGGCCGGCCATCCCGGAGTAAAGGTGAAGTTTGTAAGCGGAATCCAGAAAGATGACTATTCGGAATATATTGCGTCTGCTTTGATTAAGGGAAAGGCACCGGATGTTTTCTTTATACTGCCGGAAGATTTTTCCACATTTGCAGGTACGGATGCTCTGATGAAACTGGATGAGTATATTGACAAGGATGCAGATTATGATAAATCCAGATATTATAAAGCATCCTTTGAATTCGGAAATATTTCCGGCAGTCAGTACGGGATTCCCTTCGAGAGTGTGCCAAGTATGATGTTTGTAAATAAAACGCTGCTGAAAAGCGAAGGGATCAATGAAATACCGGAAGACTGGACATGGGAAGATTTCTATGAGATCTGCGACAGGGTTACCAAAGATTCTGACGGCAATGGAATAGAAGACCAGTTTGGCGTCTGCGGTTATACCTGGCAGCACGCTTTTACCACAAACGGGGTGGATGCCTTTAATGCAAATGGTACGAGATGCAATCTGCTCAGTGAAAATGCGATGGAGGCTGTGGATTTCATCAAGAAAATAAACAGACTTACAGAAGGAAGTATTATCACGGCGGATGACTTCGATAAGGGGAATGTGGCATTTATGCCTGCGCTTTTGTCAGATTACAGAACCTATAAGCCTTATCCGTGGAGCATTAAAAAGTATACGAATTTTGAGCTGGACTGTATCACACTGCCACGGGGAGAAAAAGGCGATAACAAATCGACCATGAGCACGCTTTTACTGGCCATGAATTCCAGAACAGACAATGAGGGGCTTGCCTGGGAGCTGATCAAAACTTTTTGCTACGATATAGAAATTCAGAGTGAAATATATACCTATAAAGAAGGTGCGTCTGTATTGAAAACGGTTACCGACTCCATGACAACTATGTTAAGTATAGATCAGGTGCTGTCCGAGGAGGGCGGAATGGATATAAACCTTATCACATCCATTATGGACCATGCTGAGCCGGACTATAATTTCAAGGATATCACATCGGTGAAGGAGATGATTGACGCAGGCATTGATGATATTGTAAAAAACGGGACGGATTCGAGGATCGGACTGCAGATGATAGAAAAACGAGTCAGAAGTTTCCTGAACGAATAGATAATGGAAACGGTTTGTAGATGGCAAAATGTCAATGACAAAAATGTTGATGACATTTGTCATATACAAACCGTTTTTTTATTTGATGAATGTCACAATAAAAGATATGACATCCGGCAATAGGAAAACCACGGCTATTTTTTTATAATAAAAACAGTTAAGGATTGCGGAAGCAAAACGAATCTTACAGGAGGGAGGTAAGGGGTTAGATGAGCGACGGTTATATTTTGCAGATGAATAACATCACTAAAACATTTCCGGGAGTTAAGGCGCTTTCTGATGTGACGCTAAATGTTTCAGAGGCTTCCATACATGCAATATGCGGTGAAAACGGCGCGGGAAAATCCACCTTGATGAAGGTTTTGTCAGGAGTTTATCCATATGGCAGTTATGACGGTGAGATCGTCTTTCAGGGTAAAAAAATGACATTCAAAAACATCAAGGATTCTGAACGCGCGGGAATCGTTATCATTCACCAGGAGCTCACGATGATTCCTGAGTTGTCCGTTACGGAAAATATTTTTATGGGCAATGAGATTGTGGAAAAGGGACTCATAAATTGGGAGAAAGAACGAAAAATAACGAGAGAGCTGTTGGAAAAAGTCGGATTACATATTGATCCAAATACAATCATCAAAAATCTGGGCGTCGGACAGCAGCAGCTTGTTGAAATCGCGAAGGCATTGTCCAAAAATGTTAAGGTGCTTATTCTGGATGAACCGACATCGTCGTTAAATGAATCGGATTCAGAAAATCTGCTGCATTTGATGCTTGGACTGAAAAAGCAAGGAATTACCTGCATTATGATTTCCCACAAGCTAAATGAGATAGCGGCAGTATCCGATTACGTGACAGTCATCAGGGACGGAAAAACCGTGGATGGCTATGCCGTGGAGGCAGGCAAGGTTGACGAGAACAAAATTATCAGGGCTATGGTGGGACGTGAAATTGAAAACAGGTATCCAGAACATACGCCTAAGATCGGAGAAGTTATTCTTGAGGTTTCGGGCTGGTGTGTCGAGGATGCGAAAGTTCCCGGAAAAATGCTCTGCAAGGATTCCACATTTTATGTCAGAGCCGGAGAAATTGCCGGGTTTGCCGGTCTTATGGGGGCAGGCAGGACGGAATTGATGAGATCCCTGTTTGGAAAAAATATGGGTATTTTCAGAAGCGGAACAATGAAAATAGGAGGCAGGGAAGTCCGGATCAATTCTGTCCGGGAGGCGATCAAAAACAAGATTGCCTATGTGCCGGAGGACAGAAAGGGACTGGGATTAAATCTGCTTGACTCGATCAGAAAAACCGTTGTCTCCGCGAATCTTGATGTGATTAAAACCAAAGGTCTTCTGGACTTTGACAAGGAGAAGGCAGTCTCGGAAAAATATAAAGATTCCCTGAAAATTAAGTGCCGCGATGTGGGTGTCGGTGTGAGTACTTTATCGGGCGGAAACCAGCAGAAAGTTGTACTGTCAAAGTGGATGTTTCCGGAGCCGGATATTCTTATTCTGGATGAGCCGACGAGGGGTATTGATGTGGGCGCAAAGTATGAGATTTATAAACTGATCCATGAGCTTGCGGATCAGGGAAAAGCAATTATCCTGGTGTCCTCCGAACTTCCGGAGCTTCTTGGAATGGCAGATCGCATTTATACGATTTTCGAAGGAAGGATCACAGGTGAGATTCCCGCGGAAGAGGCAAATCAGGAAATGTTAATGAAGAAGATGACCATAACGGCTTAAGAGGAGACGATAATGAAATATATTAAAAAGGTACTGGGCGAAGATCTTCGTCAATATACGATGGTAGTTGCCCTGGCAGCGCTCATTATAATTTTTAATATTGCATCGGGAGGTAAGATGGTTACTTCCTCGAATTTTCAAAATTTAATATCGGGTAATGCTTATGTATTGGTTTTGGCTTTAGGAATGCTCATGGTAATTGTAATCGGACAGATTGACTTGTCTGTGGGATCGGTTGCAGGATTTTCTTCCATGGTAATGGCGATAACCGCCCGCCAGTTTAACCTGCCGTGGTATGTTGCGATTCTGATCGCGCTGATAATCGGTATGATAGCCGGGGCGTGGCAGGGATTTTTCCTGTCGAGGCTTGGCATTCCGGGATTCATCACAACGCTTGGCGGTATGATGATATTCAGAGGCGGTGTTATTTGGATATCAAACTCAATTTCAGTTCCTGTTCCCTCAGAGCTGAAATGGTTTGGTGCCGGTTATCTTCCTGAATGGGGACCTGCTTTTACAGGGATGAATAATTCGACTCTATTGCTTGGAATTATTGCAATAGCTGTGTATGCGATTTCCCAGATCAAGAAGTTTACCCATTCGGGGGATGTTACCGGTAAGAAAGAGGAGTTCTGGCCGTTTGCAGTCCGTATCGGGATTGTGACAATTGTGGTCGGATATGCCACATGGCTTTTCGGAAGCGGAAGGCCGGGTACAAGTTTTCCGATTCCAGGACTGATTCTTATGATACTGATCATCCTGTATTATCTGATCACGGAAAGAACATCCTTCGGCCGCCATGTCTATGCGGTAGGAGGAAATAAGTCGGCGGCAGAGCTTTCCGGTGTAAATGTGAAAAGGACATATTTTCTCACAATGCTGAACATGTCAGTTCTGGCAGCAGTGGCAGGCATATTGTTCGTAGGGCGTTCGACAGCGGCGGGTACGGCGGACGGGACTTCATGGGAGATGGATGCCATCGCATCCGTATTCATCGGCGGTGCGGCTGTATCAGGCGGTGTCGGAACCGTCATTGCAACGATGGTCGGCGGCCTGGTGATGGCGGTTTTGAACAACGGGCTTATGCTTATGGGTGTCGGAGCAGACAAAACACAGGTTATAAAGGGCTTTGTGCTATTAGCGGCTGTAGCCTTTGATGTATATAACAAGAAAAACAGGGGGTAAGATCCTAAAAAGGAGGAAATGAATTATGAAAGCAAAAAAAGCATTATCACTTTTCATGACGGCAGTTCTCGCGGCAGCCATGCTGACAGGCTGCGGCGGAGGCAGGGGAACGGAGGAGACCTCGCAGACAACTGACACACCTGCGGCTGTGGAGGAGACTGCCGAAACCGGAAATACGCAGGACACAGAAACAGCAGAACCGGCAGAAACTGAAGAGGAGGCCGGGACTGCGTCCTCAGGCGGCGGTATCGTTGGTGTGGCGCTGCCGTGGCTTGGAACACAGAACTGGGCAGAGGCGGAAGTGATGTTTAAGGAACAGCTTGAGGCTGCGGGTTATGAAGCGATTATTCAGGCCGCTGACCAGAAAGTTCCGCAACAGCAGCAACAGATCGAGTCCATGATCGAGAACGGCGCACAGGTTATCGTTGTCGGCCCTGTTGACGGTTCGCAGCTTGGCTCGGTGTTGGAGAAGGCAAAGGATGCGGGCGTATACGTAATCGGATATGACAGACTGCTGGAAAATACTTCAGGCGTTGACGGCATAGTACAGTTTGGCAGAGTGAAAACAGGAGAATTACAGGCACAGGCGCTCCTGCAGGGGTTAGAGGAATTGAAGGGCGAGGCTCCTTACAACATCGAACTTTTTGGCGGCGGCCCGGCTGACCCGAATGCACCGAATTTCTTCACAGGCGCAATGTCAGTGCTTCAGCCGCTCATCGATGACGGAACCCTGGTTGTTGTGTCAGGACAGACAGATTTCACACAGTGTGCGACAGTTGACTGGGATAACTCCAAAGCGCAGTCACGTATGGATGCCATCCTTGCAGGCAACTATTCGGACATTGAGATTGACGGTGTTCTTTCACCGAACGACGGCATTGCCCGTGCGATCATTACATCCTGTGAGAATGCGGGACAGCCGATCCCTGTAGTGTCGGGACTGGATGCGGAAAATGAATCTGTTGAGTGGGTATGGTCCGGCAGACAGTATTCCACAGTTGCAAAGCCGACCAATGCGCTTGTTGCGGAAACAGTTTCTATTATTGACAGCCTGTTAAGCGGCAACGGGATGCCGGCAACCGAAGTGACAGCAAACAATGGCGTAATTGACGTTCCTGTTTATGAGCTGCCCCCTGTCGTTGTAACAAAGGATAATGCAAAAGAAGTATTTGCGGATGATCCTGACAGACTGGCACTGCTGACAGATTAACATTTTGTACCGGGCATGGTTATCCAGGCCCGGTACAAAACTATATAGGGAAGGGCCGGGGTAAAAAAGTGAGAGAGGACATTCATTGCAAATTGATCTGTATCGATATTGACGGAACACTTTTAAATGATGCAAAGGAAGTGCTGCCCGAAGTGAAAAAAGCCGTGAGAAGACAGCATGAAAGGGGCAGAAAAATTGCGCTTGTCTCCGGGAGAATGCCCTGGGCAGTGTCGCAGGTCGAAAAACAGCTTGAGACAGACTGTATAAAAGTATGCAACGCCGGAACCTTTATCATCGTGGACGGAGAATGTGTGAAGGAAGAAGTTATGTCAACTCATGTTATGAGACAGTTGTATACAGATATTGCAAAGAAGCATCATGTCCCATTGTGGGTTTATCAGGGATATCGATGGTATGTAACCCAAACGGACAGTTTTGTGGAAAAGGAAACTGATATCATTGAATATCAGCCGGATGTCGTGAATCTGTATGACCTGGCGGAAAACTGGGACAAAGCCGGGATAAAGCCCAACAAATTTCTGATAGCGGCTGCAAAGAAGAAAACAGGCGAAATACAAAGAGAGTTGGAACAGTGGAAAAACAGAGCATTTGACGTTGCAAGATCGAGCGGAAATTATCTCGAAATATTCCCGAAAAATGTTGATAAAGGAAAAGCCCTTGCATCTTTATGCGCCTTTTTCAATATTGGCACAGAGAATGTAGTGGCAATAGGGGATCATGAGCTGGATATTCCCATGATTGAAACGGCAGGTATTGGCATCGCAATGGGAAATGCAATACAGGAACTGAAAGAAAAAGCTGATTTTGTCACGTTGACGAATAATGAAGCCGGGGTGGCGTATGCATTAAATGACTATTGCGGCTTCTGACCAATAACTGCAAAAATGCAAATAACATCCCGCCGTGCCTGGAACCTTCCAGGTGCGGCTATTTGTTTGCAGGAATTCCTATTTTTGCTAAAAATAGGAATTTATCGCCCAAAAATCAGATTCTGCTTGTCAATAATTAGAAAATGATTATAATAATTATTAGATTAGATTAGATTAGATTAGATTAGATTATGATTTGAATTGGCTGGAGGATACTTTATGTTCGTGGAAAACAAGACAACTGAATTCAAACGAGAATACGTTGAAGACATTAAAAACACGATTATTGCCTTTGCAAATTGTGATGGCGGTACACTATATATCGGAGTGGACGATGACGGGACAGTTTATGGTGTTGATGACGTTGATGGTACTATGCTGCGTGTAACCAACGCGGTTAGAGACGCTGTGCGTCCGGATATTACTATGTTTGTGGAATTCCGTAGTGATGTCATGGATGAGAAGCCTGTTGTGTGTGTAAGTGTCCAGCGTGGTACTGCAAGACCGTATTATCTGCATGGAAAAGGAATCCGCCCGGAGGGTGTTTATGTCCGCCAGGGAGCATCGACAGTTCCGGCAACGGATGCCGCTATCCTGCATATGATCAAGGATACCGGTGGTGACAGTTATGAGGCGGCTCGTTCTCTCAATCAGCAGCTTACTTTTAATAAAGCTGCCGACTTCTTTCAAAAACGGAAGGTAGAGTTTGGAAGAACCCAAATGCGTACGCTTCACCTGATTGGTGAGGATGATATGTACACGAATTTGGCGTTTTTGCTGTCTGAGCAGTGTACACATATGATTAAACTGGCTGTATTTGAGGGCAGCAAGAAATCTGTATTCAAGGATCGCCGGGAATTGTCGGGTTCCCTTCTGGAGCAGCTGGAGGAAGCCTTTGATTATATTGATCGATACAATCGTACCCGTGCAGAATTCTCCGGACTGGATCGGTTAGACATGCGGGATTATCCAACAGAGGCAATCCGTGAGGCACTGTTGAATGCTATCGTCCATCGGGACTATTCTTTCAGCGGTGCTGCTCTTATCAGTATTTTTGAAGACCGAATGGAATTCGTAACAATTGGTGGTTTGGTGAAAGGCATTACATTGGATGACGTAAAGCTGGGGGTGTCTGTATTGCGTAATGAGTATTTAGCGAATACCTTCTATCGTCTGCGGCTGATCGAAGCATACGGTACAGGAATTCTTAAGATCAATGAGTGCTATGATGATTATGCTGTGAAACCTATAATCGAAACAACAAGTAATGCTTTTAAAATCACGCTTCCTAATACCAACTTCCACGCAGAAGAACAAAAGACTCCTGATAACTTTAAAACGGGTAGCTCCACCAGTGTGACAAAAAAAGAAGAACGAATGAATGCTGTCTTGGAACTATGCCGTGATAAAGGTTCTGTCATTCGCAGCGATATAGAAATGGCACTTGGTGTGTCCCAATCTACGGCAATCCTGCTTTTGAGAGAGTTAACTGATGAGGGTGTACTGATGAAAAAAGGAAAAACGAAAAATCTGCGATACTATGAGAATAAATAGAAGAGTGGCCGAGGTTTTACACCACGAAGAATTCTCCTTTATCAGAACGAAGGTCTCGATTTGGATCACTGCCATCAGGAGCCCTTGTCAGAATGAAATGGGCAGATTCCGGTTTCCTTTTTAAAAATTCTGTTCCCATATTGGTATTGTGTGTGCGAATCCAGCGAATCAGGGCAATGCCGTTTTCGCCGGGCATTTCAATATCGCACAACAGGACATCAACAGGTTTTTGCCGGATGGTATCCCGTGCATCTTCTACACAGAAAGCAGTGTATACTCTTTCTATTCCATAAGCTGGCCAGGGAATATTATCCTGCATAGTCTGCACTTCTACAACGGCATCATTCACAATTAATAAATTCATAGTATTTTCTCCTCCAAATCATAAGGGAAGCAGATCGTAAATGTTGATCCCATATTAAGTTCTGATTCGACTTCCAGAGAAGCTTTTTGCCCATAGTGGTATTTCAGGCGTTTAATGGAGTTCCGTATTCCCACATGCATGCCGTCGGGAATATCGTGGAAGTCAGCGTTATTGATCATTTCCACATTTTCAGGTGTCATTCCCCGCCCATCATCGGAGATTTGAATTGTGACTGTTTTATCTTCATATTCTGCATAGAACACAATATGGATGACTCTTCCGGGAACCAGAGAATGACTGATAATATTTTCAACAAAATTGTGGAGGAGCAGAGCAGGCACTCTGACCATACTGATGCACGGGTTAATTTGGTAAGAGATATCGAAGGCATCAGGGTATTTGAAGGAAGAAACATGGAGATATTCCTTAATCAGAGCCATTTCATGGTCAAACATGGACAGGTTGTTGCCTGAGCGGAACATGTAACGGAAATAATTGGAGAGATATAGAATCATATCCTGTGCAGGGGTTTCCTGATGGGACTGAACCAGTGCATAGAGAAGATTCAGGGTATTCAGAAGAAAATGGGGGCGGATCTGTAGCTGCAGGTTGGATAATTGCAACTGTTTGGCTGCCAACTCTTTGTTGATATTTTCAAGGCGCAGATGCTGAAGGGTGTCGGCCATGGTATTGAAGGAGTCGTATGCAGTCACGAAATCAGAAGAGGAGGGGAGCGCTTCAATGCGGTAGCATTCATTTCCTTGTCTCAGTTCCTCATGTGCATGGTTCAGAACATTTAGAGGGGTAGTAACATGATGTCTGAACAAAAAATAAAGTAATGGAAGTGAAAACACATACAGGATCAGAATATAGTATAAAATCTTTTGCTCTAAGGATGTATTATGAAAAACTTATCTTCTTTTTGCATCAGTATTTCTATGCAGTGCTGATTCGATTCAGGAAAGGTATAGAGTATGGTGTTTGTAGTTATAATGCGGTTATCCAGAAGGCTCATTTGTGAATTTAGCGTAAGCATAATGGAATGTTTCAGTGAGTCAAAGGAACGGTGCATAATCAATTTGTATTCTTTATTATAATGTTTTTTAAATAAATCGAAAGTGATTGACAGCAAATGGTTTGTTTTATGAAAGTGCTGTTTTGTTTACTGAATGGACATTAAGTAGAATCTGTTTGCGACAGCGGAATACAAAGAATTTATCACATCCCTGATGGCAAGTGGAATTTATTTCGGCTCTTTTGGAACAGCTGCCGCTGTGGATAATGGGGTAATGGCAAGCAGGGTATTTGGGAGTAGACTCAGACAGATATGGATGGGGTCAGAAGAATGGATTCATGATTCCCAGTTGATTATCAGAGAAGCGACAGAAAAAAAGATGGGGGTCAGCACCACGAGCGGAACGAACTGGGCTATAGCAAATTTAATTACTATCAGGCCTGATGACAAGGAAGCATCGAAGGAGATCGATTTTTTTCCCATGTTCTTGCCCCGGGAAAGTGTTTATGAGATAATATAATGCATGAAGTGGAGCGTGGCTGAACAATGGACATGGAAGCAAAAATATTTTATTAAAGTAATGTCAGTCAGATAGATTGAATGGAGGATTAGAAATGAAAAAGGAAAAATATGTAATATGGGAGAAAGAGGAATATTCCTATGCAGGTTCTTTTGGGTTTATTCCTCATCTCATGAGTTATATTCATGAAGATGATGGGCACAAAAGAAAGGGGATTATAGTAGTTCCCGGAGGGGCTTACCGCATGGTATCGCCGACAGAAGGGGAAATCGTTGCAAGACGGTTTTACGATATGGGATATAATGCATTTGTTTTGACTTATACCACTAATATGTTTGATATTGAACCATTGAAGCTGCAGCCTCTATGGGATTTGTCACGGGCAGTACGATATGTACGGAAACGGGCAGAGGAGTTTAGAGTAGAAGACAATAAAATAGTAATCTGTGGATTTTCAGCAGGAGGGCATTTATGCGGAAGTCTGTGTGTACATTGGATGGATGTACGGGATACAGAGGAATATTTTGGGATTTCCAATCGTCCGGACGCAGCAATACTGTCCTATCCGGTTATTATTTGTGGTGAAAAGGCGGATAGAGAATCCTTTATTGCTTTGCTGGGAGCAAAAGCATCGCGGGAGGAGTTGGAATATATGTCTTTAAATAGACAGGTTGGAAAGGATACGACGCCCATTTTTCTCTGGCAGACAGCAACAGATGATGCAGTGCCGGTGGAAAACAGCTGTCTGATGGCAGAAGCGTTGATGAAAGAGGGCATTCCATTTGCACATCATATATTTTCAAAAGGCCCGCATGGACTTTCCCTTGCAGATGAGACATGGGCAGGCAGGGAATATGGAGAACCTTATACAACGGAACAAATTGAGTATGTGAAGAAAGCAGTGGAGCATGGACAAATTTTCGAGGAAGAAAAGGAAAAGGCAATAAAAGAGCAGATTACGTTTATGGATCATGCGGATTTATCGGAGTTTGTCTCTGAACCAATAGAAGAAGTCGCTGTCTGGCCTAAGCTGGCAGATACTTGGCTGAAGGATATATTATCATAATTTATGATATGATATGAAATGGTATTTTTTCATAGATATGAACAATTGCCAATCATTGCAGTTTTGTGGAAAAGGAAACTGATATTATAGAAACAGGCGAAATACAGAGAGTTGGAACGGTTTGTCTTCGAACCAATAGAAGTGATATTATAAAATGTCAACCGGATTTTGCAAAATTTATGTCTGTTGAGTTGATTTTGCATTGCAATTCGCATATACTATAAGTGCAATGAAATGCGAAGGAGTTGATATTATGGCAAGTACGACAAATTTTAGCGTCCGCATGGACAGCGACATCAAAAAACAGTGCGAAACGCTATATGGCGAGTTGGGTATGAACCTGACAACTGCAATCAATGTGTTCCTGCGTCAGTCTTTGCGTGTCGGCGGTTTTCCCTTTGAAGTCCGGCTGGAACAGCCCAACAAAGAAACGATTGCCGCCATGCTGGAAGCAGAACGTATCGCGCATGATTCCAGCGTGAAGCACTACTCCGATGTAGAAGAAGCACTTCGGGAACTGAAACGATGAAACGTGATATTGTTTGGACGACACAGTTCAAAAAAGACTACAAGTTGGCATTAAAGCGCCACTTCAATATTGATCTGTTGGATGATATTATCCGGGCATTATCACGGGGTGAAGCGCTGCCGGAGAAAAACAAAGACCACGCGCTGTCCGGTGATTGGACAGGACACCGGGAATGTCATATTCAGCCGGATTGGCTGTTGGTTTACCGCATTGAGGACGATGTGTTGGTACTGACACTGGCCCGTACTGGGACGCACAGCGATTTGTTCGGAAAATGAAAGGCCGCCGTATGGAAAACTTTTCTGTATGGCTGCTTTGCTATACTTACAATTCCGGTTCTCTTTTTCTGCTCTGGGCTTGTTCTTCTTTTGCCAGTTTTTCGGCGGCTATCTTTCCCGGATAAACAGTTGCTTGCCCAATTCGTGGCTGGAAGTTCTTCTCACGCTATTCTCTATTATTTTCGCCCCAGACACACAGTTGATCCAAAACTACCATCAAAGATTTACCCCTGTCACTTAAGCTGTATTCAACCTTTGGAGGTATCTGGGGATATTCCTTTCTGATGATGAGCCGGTCTGCTTCCAACTCTTTCAAGTTGTTACTGAGTGTTTTATCCGATATGTTTTTCAGGTATCTTTTTAGCTCATTGAACCGCACAACTTCGAACTCCATCAGGCAATAAAGGATGATCATCTTGTGCTTGCCTGAAATAAGCGATAACGTATAACTGAATCCTGTATCTTCGAAGTTGGCTTTCTCAATATAATTCTTTATCATTTTTACCCCATTCCGAAGCGCCACAAATTCTAACTGAACTTGTTCAGTTTGTTGAACTAAATTGCTCATTAGAGAATTTATTCAACCTTACCTCTACGTGGATATTGTCGGCTTTGTTTGCAATATCCCTGAACACGAATTCCCATAAAAAGTACGGCAAGCTTTTTATGCTTTCCTCTAAGATAGTACCTGTTATATAAGATAGTACTTGTACTTTTTCTGTTACCTGCTACAATTATATATACGAAAACAGGAAATGTCAATTCTATACAAGAAGCGAGGTAATCATTATGAGAAAGAAACTCAACATAACAGAAGGAATTTTCCCTATGCCGGTTTTGATGGTGGCAACTTACAACGAGGATGGCAGTGTTAATGTGATGAATGCGGCATGGGGCACCATGCAGGAAAGAGGCAATGTTGCACTCAATTTGACCCAGACACACAAAACAGTTAAAAATATCATGGCAAACGGTGCGTTTACGGTAAGCATAGCCGATGCGGCCCATGTGGTTGAAGCAGATTATTTTGGCGTTGTGTCAGGCAACAATGTATCCAATAAGTTTGAGAACAGTGGACTTACCGCGAGCAGGGCAGAAACGGTGAATGCACCGGTTATCAACGAATTTCCTCTCTGCCTGGAGTGTGAGTTTATCGAATATCAAAGTGAAGGATACGGTTGTGGCGTTATCGGTAAGGTAGTAAATGTTACGGCAGATGAAAGCGTTATGGTTGATGGCAAAATTGACATGTCTCTGGTAAACGCTGTCGCATTTGATCCATATACGCATGGCTATTATAAGGTAACAGAAAGAGTAGGCGAAGCATTTAAAGACGGTTTGCAGCTCAAGAAGTAATATCAGTGCACCGCAGGGTCTCCCGGTAATGGGAGACTCTGTTTCGTTTCATTCATCATCTCATCTGACATCTGCTGCGGAGAACAATCTTCGTAACAGTGTAGCCTTTCGGTTTCCCTATTGTACCTGTTACTGGTACAGCATTGCCTGAATACTAAATTTCCATCTGCCGTGCCTGCTTCAATCGATGATGCTACCGGCATCGCCTCATTCAGCCGCCTTGCATATGAAAATTAATCCTGCGTGAAAGGTAGTGGTAATTAGTGTGGATTATACTAGTCTTCCACCTAATATCTGTCCTCTTCGGGGAATCATCTACGAAAAAACTTAGAATAAGTTTCCTGACAGTTGATTTTATTTACCATAGTATCGCTCTGGGCGATTGTATTGGATCTGACTTCGTTGCTATAATAATGCTGTAAGCGATCCGCTCGCTTTAACGTAAATCGTTTCAGAATGGAGGAAACTATGAACAAACTGAACTTACCGGATAACATAATCCGGCTCCGGCATGAGAAAAAGCTGACACAGGAGGAACTGGCAGATTTTATGGGCGTGACCAAGGCATCGGTATCCAAGTGGGAGAAAGGGATCAATACGCCGGATCTTCTGCTCCTGCCGCAGCTGGCCGCATATTTCGATGTGACGGTAGACGAACTGATCGGGTATGAAGCACAGCTTTCCGGTGAGCAGATCCGGCGCAAATATGCGGAACTTTCAGGAGATTTCGCGTCTCTTCCCTTTGCGGATGCCCTGGAGAAGGCCAGAACGCTGGCACATAAATATTACGCCTGTTATCCTTTTTTGTTACAGCTAAGTGTCCTGTACTGGAACCACTATATGCTGGCGGAAACGAAGGAGGAGGGCAGAGCGCTTCTGCAGGAGGCGGTAGGATGGTGTGACCGGATACTGGAAAACTGCAGTGATGTGGGCGTTTGCGATGATGCCGTGGTTCTGCGGGCAGGACTGCATCTTCAGCTTGGAAGAGCGGCGGAAGCGATCGAAGCCCTGGAACCATCAGCCAATCCGGTCCGCCTTGCCGGGCAGAACGGAAGCTTGCTGGTGCAGGCTTATCAGGCAGCTGGGGATGTGGAAAAGGCAAGAAGCTATGCACAGGCAAAACAGTATCTGGACCTGTTAAGTCTTGTGGGTGATGCGGTATTGTCTCTTTCCCTGAACGGAAAGGAGATCGGCCAGTGTGAGGAGACCGTCCGGCGTATCACGGCGGTCATGGAACTCTATCATCTGGAAGCGCTTCATCCGAATGCTGCCGCTCAGTTTCTGTTCCAGTCGGCGGTTGTCTATGCGGCGAACGGGAGAGATACGGAGGCGTTGGCAACTCTTAGGCGCTTTGAGAAGTGTGTGGACAGACTCCTGGAGGAGCAGCCTAAGCTTCACGGAGACGAGTATTTTGACCGGCTGGATGCATGGATCGACCGTCTGCCTCTGGGAAGCATGGCGCCCAGGGACGGAAGCTTCATCCGGCAGAGCCTGCGGGCGTCCCTGGCCCATCCTGCTTTCGACAGGATAAGGGAAAAAGAGGAATTCCGAAGATTTGCCAACAGAGTAACGGCAGAGGATTCGTGAGGTAACAGTTCAGCCCAGGACTTTGCATTTACTGCAAAGTCCGTGAAATCATGTGAATTTAGCCAAGAGAGAATCTGCCCCTCGCCGCAGGCGACTTGGAATGGGCAGATTCTGTAACAGTGAGGCCGCAGGCTGAACTGTTACTTCATGAGAAAGCAAATGCATGATCCGCTGTGGACAATAACGCGGGAAAAGCGCAGATTTTCATGAATAATTTATGCCGCCAGCAGAAGAGGGCGGCGGAATGGAGCGTATTATGGTAAGGATTGAACATTTAACCAAGCATTACAAAGGAAGCAGCAAGGGTGTCACCGACCTGAGCCTGCATATAGCGCCGGGAGATATCTACGCCTTTATCGGCCATAACGGCGCGGGCAAGACCACCACCTTAAAATGTGTGGCGGGCATTCAGGATTTCGATACCGGAACGATACAGATCGGCGGAAAGGATATACGGAAGGATACGCTTGCCTGTAAGCGGCAGTTTGCCTATATCCCGGACAACCCGGATTTATATGAGTATCTTACCGGTATCCAGTATCTGAACTTTATCGCCGACCTGTTCGGCGTTGATGCAGGTAAGCGGGAGGAGAGGATCGGGAAGTACGGAGACGCATTTGAGATAACAGCTTCCCTGGGAGACCTGATCGCATCCTATTCCCACGGGATGAAGCAAAAGCTGGCGATCCTTTCCGCCCTGGTGCATCAGCCGAAGCTTTTGATCCTGGACGAACCCTTTGTGGGGCTTGACCCGAAAGCGGCGGTGATTCTGAAAGATATCATGCGCGGCATCTGCGCAGAGGGCGGTGCGATCTTCTTCTCCACCCATGTGCTGGACGTAGCGGAGAAGCTGTGCAACAAAGTGGCGATTATCAAGGACGGGACGCTGATAACATCCGGAGACATGGAAAAAATCGTGAAACAGGGACAGTCTCTGGAATCCATTTTCATGGAGGTGGTGGAGCATGTGGAAACAAATTAGGATACTGACGAAGCTGGAGCTGTGTAATCTGTACGGACTGAATGTGCTCCGCTTTTCCAAAAATAAAAAGGCGAAACACAAAAGCATGGGTCTTCTGGTGCTCTGGATTGTATTGATCGCCATGTTGACCAGCTATATGGGCGGCCTGTCCTATGGGTTGATCCGCCTGGGGCTGGGAGAAACGGTGCCTGCCTATCTCATCACCGTTTCCGGCCTGTTCATCTTCTTTTTCGGCATGCTCAAAGCGGGAAGCGTTATCTTCCGCAGGGAAGGATACGATATCCTGTGTGCGCTGCCGCTGTCATCGGGCGCAGTGGTCATAAGCCGCCTGCTGAAATTGTACGTGGAAGACCTGCTGATGACACTGGCAGTACTTTTGCCCGGCTTCGCGGTCTATATATGGAACATCCGGCCGGGTGCAGGCTTTTACCTGACAGCACTGCTGGGGCTATGGAGTGTTCCGGTCATCCCGATGGCGGTCTCCATTCTGGCCGGCACGCTGATCACCGGGATCACTTCCCGTATGCGGCACAAAAGCCTGGTCTCGGCGGGCCTGTCGATCCTGGTAGTCCTGGGAAGCATGTACGGCTCATCGCGGCTGACGGCTATGGACGGCAGCCTGGACCCGGAGATGCTGCAGGACTTGGCGGCATCTGTCATGGCGATGCTGGAAAGAGTCTATCCGCCGGCGGTGTGGCTTGGCGGCGCCGTCATCCGTGAGGACGCTTTGGGGGCTTTCTTGTGTGTCCTGCTGTCCCTGGCAGTATTTGCGGCGGTGGCCGCAGGCGTGTCCTTTTCCTTCCGCAAGGTCAGTCAGAGCCTTTACGGGAGCTTTGCAAAACACAATTACCGGATGGGAAAGCTCAAGGAAGATTCTCTGTTGGCTGCCCTGTGTAAACGGGAGTTCCGGCGGTACTTTTCCTCCAGCATCTATGTGGCCAATACGATCATCGGGCCCGTTATGGGGTGTGTCATGGCAGGCGCGCTGCTTGTTTCCGGGATAGATATTCTGCAGGGATTGCTGTCGCTGCCCGTCGATTTGGAAGGCATGGTTCCTTTTGCGGCAGCAGGGGTGCTCTCTATGATGCCCGTCACGGCAACCACGATTTCCATGGAGGGTAAGAACTGGTGGATCGCCAAAAGCCTGCCGCTGTCCGTCAAGAATATCCTGGACGGGAAAATATTGATGAACCTGCTGCTGATCCTGCCTTTTTATGTTCTGTCAGAGCTGCTTCTTATGATCGCGCTCAGACCGGGCGCCTGGGAGCTTCTGTGGCTGGTACTGATCCCTGCGGTGATGATCCTGTTTTCCTGTGTATACGGCATTACGGTCAATCTTCACTTTCCGGTGCTGGAATGGGAAAGCGAGGTGCGCATAGTTAAACAGAGCGCTTCCGCCATGCTTGGGGGCATGGGTGGATTTATCCTGACGCTTTTGTGTGCGTTAGCTGTGGGGAGCGCGCCTTCAGAGTATGCTGTATATTGGAAGGCCGGTATCTGTGCCGCGGTCCTGGCGGTAACTGCAGTCCTGTACCGAAGGAACAACCGTTTTGATCTTACATCGTTATAATCTGGTGCATAATCGTTATGGAGAATAGACAACATTTGGGAGAATCACTTGAAGACCCTATACTCCGACGGCGTCTTTCCCGTCACTTTTTTAAATACTTTTACGAAATAATTGTTGTCTGTATAGCCGACATAGCTGCTGATCTCCTGGACGGGCAGGCGTGTCTCCCGGAGCATCTCGGCAGCCTGCCGGCATCTTAAGTCTGCGATGTACTGAGTTATGGTGCGGCCGGTCTCCTGTTTAAAGATTCTGGCAAGATGGGAGGACGAGTAATCCGATATCCGGCACAGTGCATCCATGCTGATATTCTGTGTATAGTTTAGCGAAAGATATTCCACGACCGTAACAACCGCAGGGGAATAACCGTTGGTATTCACCAGATGGTCACGCACTGCAGCGGTCAGTTCTATCAACATTTCATAGCAGTATTGCGTCTGCTTCCTGATGCTGTCGGCGCCTGAGAGGCGCTGGACAGATTTCTGGGTGATCTGGTCGATCGTAATGATGGACAGTCCGCTTTGCTCCGCCGCCTTTCTCGCCAGTGCGCGCAGGATGGAAAGGGGGCTTTGGTAGGCAGGACTGAGGAACAGCCCGATCAGGGAAGCGGGTTGGTCCTGTAATTCCTCATAGGCTTTAATGATACTCTCGACCTCGCCCTTTTCAATCAGCTTCAACAGGCGGTTTTCAAGACGGTAGCGCTGATAGACATCGCTGTAGTCGATGGATTTCTGCCGGTATGTTTTCGGTTCTTTCGGTTCCTCCTGAAAGCCCAGAAGTTTTCGATAGGTGTATTCAGGGAAGCGCGGATCAAAAGATACCATGCAGGCGGTGACAATACGCTGGATCTGATAGGTGACCAGCAGCGGCAGGGCGGTATAGTACAATTTGAGGGAAATCGCATAGGAAGCCGGCATTTTGTTTTCGATCAGGATATTCTGCATCTTCTCGTCGGAATATTCCGTTCTGGCATAGGGGGCGATCAGAAAAACTTTCTTTTCAAACCGGAAAAAGAACAGGCACACGTCAAGCTTGTCCACGATTTCATAGAAGGTCGTGTCATCCATGGAGTCAAGCAGATAAGAGAGGGAGTCAGCCGTAAACATCGGCTGCAGAGCCTTCTGGAAACAGTGGGAGGCTTCAAAAGCCGTGAGTGTCCGGTTATCATTGTCATAGATTATGGCTTCTGCATTCAGGAGATTGTGCAGAAGTTTTCTGAATAATTCTAAATCCATTCTTTCTATACTCCCATAAGATGATTGTGAACGGCCGGGAACAGTTCGTATTTTGTTTCAGTATAGCATATTTTTCCGGATTTGCTTTTGCAAAATGGCATATACGGCAAAAAAATAATGAAAACAGAATATAATAATTCTAATAATGATTAAATAATTCTAACGTATCCTCTTCCTTTTGCGTACAATATAGTTATGGTAAATGACATGACAGAAAGCCATATACGGAAAGTTTCATGTCGTTTACCAGAGCAATTACTAAGGGGGCAAAACAAGAGAAGGAGGAAACAAAATGGGCGGGATGGGATTCTATTGTCTGATCGGACTCGCAAATTATTCGGCCAGCATCGGTTTTGGAATTGCGACGGTGGCGGTGGGAGGGATACTGACCTTCACCCGTATCTTTGATGCGGTCACGGATCCGCTGCTTGCTTTTTATTCGCTGTTGTAGGCGCCAGATAGGAGGGAAATATCGGGCCGGTATTGATCGATGCCGAGCGCTCCATGAAGGAGGGACGGTCGTATGAAGGCGTCAATCTGAGTGATCCTGACGGAAAATGGGTCTATTATTCGCCGATGAGCTGGCATCCCGACATAGCGCCTTCCGCGCCGGTTCCGGTTTGCAGGACACCGGATAAGGAAGAGATACCGTATGCTCTGCCTGTCTCTTATGCAAAAAGGCAGGAGACGCCCAAACTGCCCGTGAAGATCAAAGGGGCAGGCGGCGGTGTCGTGACGAATTCCTGCATGGCTGCGGATACCTATGAAACGCTGTATGAACATTACAGTGAGGACGGGCGGACGTTTTATGACGGGTGGATCAGGGTGAAGGCTCCCGCGAATATGTTCCTGCCGGGTGAGACGACGATACAGAGTGATATTCATGTGACGGGAGAGCATAAAGGCGGGATGAAACTGCGTATCGTACTGCAGTCGGATGAACGGATGCAGGTGTATCCGGACAGAAGCCAGGATGAGGACGGGGAACCCTGATGCACTGGTTTTGCAGAGTATGACGGGATAAGAAGGGATGCAGCGGATATGGCGGCAGTTTTGCGCATCTGTGCTGTATTTTTGCGGGCGTATGTGTCCGGGAAGACATGGAGAGGCAGGCATAAAAAAACAAAGGAGTGGTGAAAATGGTAAGAATTGTCAAGAAAATAAATGAACAATGGGAGTTTGAGAAACAGGGGGAGAGAACGCTCGTCAGCCTGCCGCACACGTGGAACGCGGAGGACGGGCAGACCGGGCCGGCATTGTATTACCGCGGCGCCTGCACTTATCGCAGGCGGCTGAAGAAGCCCGCGCTGGCATCGGGGCAGCAGGTCTATCTCGAATTTCGCGGCGTCAATTCCTCGGCGCTTGTCCGTATGAACGGGAAAGAACTTGCGCGTCATGACGGGGGCTACTCCACGTTTCGGGTCAATGTCACGGATGCGCTGGAAGAGGACAACACGCTGGAGGTTCTGGCGGATAATGCGCCAAACGACAGGGTTTATCCACAGAGGGCGGACTTTACGTTCTATGGCGGCATCTACCGGGATGTCTATATGATCATTGCGGATTCGTCGCACTTTGACCTGGATGATCATGGCGGGAGCGGATTTCGGATCACATCGGAGGTAAGCGGGGACAATGCAGTTGTCCGTTTCGAAACGTATTCCGTGGGGGAGGCTGAGAAGATCGTTGTCTCAATCCCGGGAGCAGGGGAGACAGAGCTTGCGCTGGAAACAGTTGACGGAAAGACTTATGGAAGGGGCAGTATTGCCATACCGGACGTACATAAATGGGACGGCGTGGAGGACCCGTATCTGTATGAGGCGACGGCCGCCCTGTACCGCGGCGGTGTGGCAGTGGACCTGGTCAGGGAGCGATTCGGATGCAGGGAGTTTCGCTTTGACGCGGAAGAAGGGTTCTTCCTGAACGGCAGGCGTTATCCCTTACACGGCGTTTCACGCCATCAGGACAGACTCGGCGTGGGAAATGCGCTCACACGTAAGATGCATGAGGAGGACATGGAGCTGATCCTCTCCATGGGAGCCAATTCCATCCGGCTTGCGCATTATCAGCATGACCAGTATTTTTATGACCTGTGTGACGAGAAGGGGATCGTCGTTTGGGCGGAGATTCCCTACATTACGGTTCATATGGATACCGGAAGGGAGAACACGATCCGGCAGATGAAGGAACTGATCACGCAGAACTACAACCATGCATCGATCGTGTGCTGGGCATTGTCCAACGAAATTTCGTTGCAGGGTGTGACGGAAGATCTGATGGAAAACCATAGAATCCTGAACGATCTGGTGCATGAGATGGACAAAACGAGGGTTTCCGCGATGGCAAACCTCTTCCTGCTTGAGACGGACAGTCCCTTGGTGAGACTCCCGGACATCCGCGGCTACAACCTGTATTATGGCTGGTATGTCGGCGAGATGGAGGATAACGACACGTTTTTTGACGAGTTTCATGAAAAATATCCGGATACGGCGATCGGGCTGACCGAGTACGGGGCGGATTCCGTTATCACACTGCAGTCGCCGAAGCCGGAGAAAGGCGATTACACGGAGAGCTACCAGGCAGTATACCATGAGCACATGCTGGAAATGTTCGCGTCAAGACCGTATCTGTGGGGGACATATGTGTGGAATATGTTCGAGTTCGGCGCGGCAGGAAGGAATGAGGCGGGCGATCCCGGCAAGAACCACAAGGGGCTTGTCACGTTTGACCGGCAGCAGAAGAAAGACGCGTATTATATTTATAAGGCATGGTGGAGCAGGGAAAAGTTCGTCCATCTCTGCGGGAGCAGGTATCATGACAGGGTGGAGGACACGACGGAGATCAAGGTATACTCGAATCTGGAAAAGATCACGCTGTATGTGGACGGCAGACTATTTGCGCAGCAGGAGGGACAGCATGTATTCAGGTTTCAGGTGCCGATCGACGGTGTGCATCAGATCAGGGCTGTAGGCGGCGGCTGTGAAGACTGCATGGAGATTGCGAAAGCAGATGCGCCGAATCCTTCTTATTTCATGTCGCATGACAAGGTCCGCAACTGGTTTGACGCGCCGCAGGCGAATGGGGAAGACAGGGAAGGATACCTCTCCATCAACAGCACAATGGCACAGATCCAGGCGACGGAGCAGGGCGCGGCGCTGCTTGCGGACATATTGGGCAGGATGACAAAAAAGGCGGCCGGAGGAATGGGCGAAGGTGCTGCGATACCGGAAGCGATGCAGAAAATAGTTGCCAGACAGCCGTTAAAGAAACTGCTGCAGCAGGGCGGAATGGAACTGGAGGAGGAGAAGCTGGAAGAACTTAACCGGGCGTTAAACCAGATACGAAAAGCAGAGGTGCAGAAAGAGTCTGAGCGAGGGTGAATTCCGGGGAGTGTTATCAAAGCAATATGCGCAAAGCAGATAATCAGGGAGTGTGAGAAGATGGCAAAAAAGGCGGTACAGCAGATTATGCTTGGAACGGTCACGAAGAACGAGGCACAGGCGCGGAAATTCGGCACGGATAAGGTCGTGATCACCGGTATGTACCGCTTCGATTATTCCGATCCGGCTGCGGTGAAAGCGCTTGTCAAAGACCTGAACCAGTCAGGGGAAATCTTGAAAAAGGCGGGAATCCGGGGACATGGCCCACTGGGAGGCGTACAGGCTGCCAGATAACCTGCCGCTCTACGA
Source organism: Clostridia bacterium (assembly GCA_910575245.1). Lineage (GTDB taxonomy): Bacteria > Bacillota > Clostridia > Lachnospirales > Lachnospiraceae > UBA3282. Next base: position 32,934 of record CAJTEN010000035.1, read on the forward strand.
CTATGCCCCGGACGTGCGCGTAGTTGGAGAGTACGTGTATTTTTCCGCTTCCCAAAACCGTTACCGTAGTGTCATATTATCCTTGACGTTAAGTGTTGTACTGTTTGTAACAGGCAGCGCCTTTGGCAGTACCCTGAAAGGCATGGCAAAGGAATTAACGGTGGAGGTTGACGGCGATATTTCGTTTTATGCAGACGAAATGCCGCAGGATGAACTTCTTGCGCTGCATGACAGATTAAAAACCACCTATGGAGTCAGCAAAAGCACATGGCAGGCCAATTTGTTATTCTCAGGCATGGTGGAGGAGCTTCCTGCTGATTTCGCAGGCGGCCAGTTTCAAACCGCCGATGAACTGCCGGTCTATGCCCAGTTTATCGAGGATGCAATCTATTACGAATTTATAGAAAGCCTTGGTTTTTCCAAAGAAGCGTACAGCGGACAGGATGCAAAGGTTCTTGCCCTTATTCTGGATAGTTCGGAACATAAGGTTTTTTTCACAGGACAGGAGATGGGATTTACCCTGTATGCTCCTGCGGGGGACCGGAGCAAAACGATCCGTACAACTATGGTGGATAACTATCCCCTGGATATGCTTCCGTTTGATTCTACGCCGCAATATGTATTTCTAATGGTAGTTCCCTGGTCAATGCTTGCCGGTTTTGACGGACTGGGGGAAACTTCCAAAGCAGGACTGACTTTTTGGGCGGATGCGCCCACGAAGACAATGGCGCAGATCCAGTCCGGGATTACAGATGCAGGAATTACCTGTGATTATACACTGGTCAATCTGTCTTCCGCAGTTGACCTGTTCCGCAGTGCAACTTTCGTTGTGAAGGTATTTACTTACGCGTTTGGCACAATGATTTCGCTGATCGGGCTTGCTAATGTATTCAATACGATCTCAACGAACATCCGGATCAGGCGCCGGGAACTGGCTATGCTGCGCTCCGTGGGCATGTCGGAACGTGGGTTTAACCGTATGATGAATTTCGAGTGTTTCTTCTACGGACTGCGGACGCTCCTGTTTGGGGTGCCGATTGCGGGGATTCTTTCATGGCTGATCTATAAAGGAATGGTTCTGAGCGAGCAGCTTGAGGGATTTGCATATCATTTTCCGTGGAAGAGCATGACGGCCAGCATACTTGGCGTATTTTGTATCGTTTTTATTACGATGCTGTATGCCACCAGTAAGATCAGGAAAGAAAATATTATTGACGCGCTGAGGGATGAGATGGCGTAGAATGCGAAATACTTGCATATCGCAAACAAAACCGCTATATTATATAGTGAACGGACAATAAGCGTAGCGGCGAATTTGGAAAGACTTAGAGCGGAAAGTAAAGTGATAACAGATGAACTATAGTAAACGACATAACAAATTTCTGTTTCCGGCTCTTGCAGGAGCCATATACGGCAGCTTCTGCAAGTCCGAAAACGAAGTTTCTAATGTCGTTAACTATAAAAAAGAAATTTCGCGAAAGGAAATAAAAAGAGCTGTTTGATGCAGAGAAAGAACTGTATTGACCAGCTTTTTCTTGTATCACAAAAGCGATAATGAGAGGGGCAAAAGAAAACGATTATGAACAAGAACGTAAAAAGAGACACTAAGGACAAATTTGCAGTGGTTGATACCGAGACAAACTGGAATGACGAGGTTATGTCAATTGGTGTGGTAGTCGCTGACTCGGAAACCTGGGAAAAAATTGATTCGGTATATTACATAATCGATCCGGAATACAGAGCAGGCGGAATGTACGCAAGCGAATTGCGGCCGGATGAAGATGGGGTACGCGTCACAGGCAGGCAGGAAGCCTTGCAGGAAATCAAACAGTGGCTGGATACTTATCATGTGCGGAAGCTGTTTGCATACAATGCATCATTTGACAAGAGACATCTGCCGGAATATGCAGGGTATCAGTGGTATGATATTATGCGTCTGGCGGCATACCGTCAATATAACAGCGCGATACCGGAGTCTGCGGACTGTTACAGAACCGGGAGGCTGAAATATGGATATGGTGTTGAAAGCATATTGAAGATGCTCAGTAAAGACAAAAGATACAGCGAAACACACAATGCGCTTTTGGATGCGGTGGACGAACTGCAGATCATGCAGTTATTGGGACATGGGCTAAGTGTATATGAGGCAGCGTCTATATAGGATGTTCCTGTAAAATGATGCAAAAATGATGCATTCATGCGTTATTCTGAACTATAAGTACGAAAAGAATTTTTACGGTAGCAGAGACATATGAATAAGTAGGAATGAACAGATGTAAGTACGTGTAAGCATGTGAGAGATAATTGACGAACCTTCTGATAGACTGTATGATAAAAAAGAAAATCTCACAGAAAATGATGTTATGAATTACGGGGTATCAGTCTGTTGGTTCCCTAAAAAGGACGCCCGTTGCTGCGGGCAGGGGGAATTCTATGAAAAAAGCCATCAAAAATGCAGTATTTACCTTATTGCTTCTGACCTTAAGCATTTCTACCGCTTTTCTGGCATATCTGCATTTTTTTGCATCAGATGATCAGGAGATTTCCGGAGAGTGGACGGCGGCGCTTCCTATGACAGAACGGGCGGCTGTTTCTGCGCTTGCCTGGCTGCAGGACATAGAAGCCGTTTCTGTCTCTCTGGAGGAGATGGAAGCTTATATGCAGGGATTGACCGTACAAGTCGATCTGATGCTGGAGCAGAACGGCCGCCTGTCGGGCACTTTCTACGGCACTGTTTCGCAGGAAAGCTATGATATCTGCAGACAGGCGGCCTATGAGGCGTTTGCCATGGCATTTCAGGATCTTACGGCTAAGAGGCTTCGCATGGCAGGCTATGCGGGCAGTACAGACAGGGACAGCATAGAGGCTCTTGTGACAGAAACTCTCGGGACGTCCACCGTCTCTTATCTGATGTCCTGCGGTCCGGCGCTGCTGCCTTCTCTGGAAGAGCTGCAGGCCGGGTATGGCGGCAGCGGCACCTATGAAGCGGCAGAAGGGATTCTGGCCAGGCAGTTTGATGGCGGTGAGGCTGTCATCATAAGGGAGGAATATTATATCAGGAAGGATGCCAACCTGATCTTGTCCGGAGCGGTCAGCGCTGGTCCGGATAGTCTTAGTTCGGATGAGTATCCTGTGCTGTACACTTTAAAACAGCCGTGATATGAATAAAATTGATTAGAGTTGTAACAGTTCAGCCCACAATGTCATTAAGTTAAGCCGGACGCGCCTGACATGATAGGAATCTCCTAAGGACGCGCTTTCGCTCGGATCCAAACGCAGCGGTCCTAAAGGGAATCCTATCATATCAGACGCTGTGTATAGACTTAACTAAATGACATTGGTTCAGCCCAGGACTTTGCAAGACACTGTTGTAAAGCGCCTGATTATGGGCGGAAAGGGAAGATTCCATGAAAACAATCCTACAGAAAATAAGTGCCCTTATATTATCCGCCATTCTGGTATGTTCCGTTCTGCCGATCAGGGCAGAGGCGGGTTTCGAGATTCCGGGAGTCTGTCAGGTGCAGACGGATACCGGCGGCACACACACCGTAAAAACCCTGGATTACAGCTATGATCACAACACCTATCTCTCTATGCGGGACATAGCCATGCTACTTAAGGATACGGACAAAGCCTTTTCCCTGGAGATTACGAACAATACCGTCTCCCTGAATACGGGAGGCGTCTACGTGCCTGTGGGAGCGGAGAATACTTCCTGGGAGGATGACGAAAACCCGGATATTTCGCTGCGGAGAAACGAGTTTAAGGTGAACGAAGATACGGTATTTTATTATACGCTGATCATGCAGATGCCCTCCGGCGATTATGATTGCTTCATGATGGCAGCAGATCTGGCCATGATCCTGGATGTGGGTATTACCGTTCCTGCGGCAGGTTCTCTGCAGATTCATACGCAGGAGTCTTTTCACATCTCCCCTGACGTTTTGGAGCAGGCCGGTTATTTCTACGGAGTCAACAGTGTGCTGGCGGGGGATGCCACGACCGGGGAATTCTACTACCGGTATCAATCCGATCTGTCTTACCCGATCGCCAGCACTTCCAAGCTCATGACGTGTCTTTTGGCGATGGACGCCATTTCGGCAGGCAAGATTGCCCTTGACGATCCGGTGACGATCTCAGATGCGGTTCAGGCGTTGGCCGATTCGGGCGACGGAGTGGTTCCTCTGGAAGCCGGAGAACAGATTACCGTGCAGGAACTTCTGGTGGGAGCCCTTCTGCCATCCAGCAATGAATGCGCATTGTGCCTGGCGGAAGCCGTCGCCGGATCGGAGGAGGCTTTCGTCCGGATGATGAACCAGAAAGCGCAGGAACTGGGACTTTCCCAGACCGTCTTTTTCAACAGTAATGGCCTGCCTTCCTATACGGAGGATTTCATTCCTGCAAAGCGGCAGAACAGCATGAGCGCAGAGGATATGTTCCGCCTGGTATCTTATCTTCTGAGAGTCTATCCCCAGATTACGGATATTACTTCTATGGAAGAAGCTACCTTGGAGTCCCTTGACTTGGAAGTGCGCAATACCAATCCGCTTCTGCGGAATCTGCCGGAAGTCACCGGTCTGAAGACGGGAACGACCAACAGAGCCGGCGCCTGTCTGGTCACATCCCTGACTGTGAACGACGGAAATGGGGCGCATGATCTGGTAGTGATCGTCCTGGGAGCGGAGGATTCCATAGAGAGGGGACGGGTCTCCGGATTGTTGGCAAGATATGCCCTGTATGCTTTCCATACGGACAGGGAAGAAACGGGAACCGGGGTATCAGGGCAGACTCCCGGAAATCTGCCCGTACATGCGGAGGCGGCGGTGGACCGTATCATCCGGACTGCAAGAAAGCGTTAGCTCTTTTCAGCCTGCAAGGCGGGGAATGGTAACAAGCAGGTAACAGCGTTTGCAGGACTCTGCTGCAGAATCAGTGAAAATAGACGGAAGGAAACAGGCACAAAGCAAACAGAGAGAGAACCGGAAGAAAGGCAGAAAGGAAACAGACATGGGGAACAGGATCGGAAGAAGCAGAAGGTTTTTTATGTTTCTTATTTGGGGAATTGTATTATGCGGTATAGGTACAGGAAGTGCGTGCATGACGGTAAACGCCGAAGAGCAGAACGGTATCGAAGAACAGACAGGTACCGGAGAGCAGACATTTATCCTGGATGCAAAGATACTGCCCTCAGAGCAGTCGGCCTATGTGATTCAGCTTAAAGTCGAAAATCAGGGACCGGACTGGGAAGGCACAGTACGGTTGATGATGACTGAACTGATTACGATAGGAGCTTCCAATAACTGTGCCTACGATACACATCTGACTCTTCCGCAAGGCAGTACGAAACAGTTTGAAGTCAGGATTCCCAAAGACAGCATAGACCGCACGGACGGGGTGGTGCAGGTAACTCTCCTGACTCAAAATGGGGATAAAGTGGCACAGAAAGAGTTTGGACGGCTTTTACAGGCGGAAGTGGACTCCTTGGGCATGGGTATCCTGAGTGATGAATACAGGTCGCTGTCTTATCTGGATATGGGAGGAAACGAACTCTATTTTGACGGAAGAAACTACCCAATCAGGCTGGAGGAACTGGATCAGGACAAGCTGGCAGATTCCCTGGACGGTTTGATTTTTCTGGTGATTGACAGTTTTCACACCGACGTCCTGTCGGATCAGGCAGTGGAAAGTATCGGGCAGTGGGTTGATAATGGAGGAAGGCTGATCATTGGTACGGGAAGCAGTGCAGGAGAGGTGCTGGCCGGTTTCGATGATCTGGAGATACAGTGCTCCCAAATCTATGACCCGGGAGAAGGGACATATTCCTCCGGTGATTATGTGGATGTGTCACAGCTTCCTATGGCAGAGCTGGTGGATGTGAGTGGCCAGTATAGAGAAGGATATGATATCTTTGGCATGGTGTGTTCCAGGGGGAATGGCGCCGTGGAGATCCTGCCCTACTCTCTGGCGGAGGCGGCGAAGTACAATGCCGTCGGCGATTATGAACAACAGAACAACTTCGTGCAGAATGTGCTGTGGCAGGTAAACAATTATGCAAGCTCCACCTATGGATCAGGTCAATATGCTTATAATTATGACAGCATGTATTTTCTCACAGGAATCAGCAGATATCTGGGGAATGGCAGCAACCGTCTGCGGTTCGGAGGGTTGAAAGTGATCGTGATCCTCTATGTGATATTTGTAGGCCCCATTTTGTACCTGATCCTGCGTTTTACAAAGAAACGGGATTACTACTGGATCGGGGTGCCTGCAGCGGCGCTTGTGGGGATCATTCTGATGTATTGGGCAGGAAGAGGGTTCGAGGTGGTGGGCACCAATGTGTATTCCGTGACGATAAAGAATCTTTCTGACAGTGGAGACGCCCGGACTTATCTGCGCTGTTATGATGCCGGACACAAAGAGTGGGCGCTGCGCCTGGCGGAAGGCTATGAATATGCGGGACCCATGGAGGACAGATACTACAGCAGCAGTGAGAAAGACTATTACTACCGCATACAGAAGGAAGGAGAACGGCTGTTCTTTGGCATTGACCCGTCCGTTGGCTTTGAGGACGGCTATTTTCAGGCCGGCATTGCCATGGAGCCGGAAGACGGAAGCATTCACAGTGATCTGCAGATGAACGGGCAGCACGGTATCAGCGGAACGGTTACCAACGGGACCAGACGGGATTTCAAATATTTTGCAGTGCGCTCGGGAGAGAACGTGTTTGTCTACCGAAACCTTCCGGCAGGATCGGAGGTTGCGCTGGAAGAGGCGGAAGCGGTATATGAGAATAAGAGCGGATACTATGACGGCATGACGGGCTACTGTTACAGATTCTTGCAGGAGGCTCAGGATGGCGAACTGGAAAAAGACGCGGATATCCTGGCTGCATTGGGCATGGGAGTTGCTTCTGCGTATTCCCTGGAAGATCCTGATGCGATGGTGATTGTAGGGGTAATTGAGGACTGGGGTAAGGCGGTGGATGATGACTGCAGTGAGGTGTCCTACGGATGTCTCTATGCGGTTCAATAATGGAGGATTCGTATGCTGTATATCAATGATCTGACCAAGAATTACGGTTCTTTTACGGCGGTAAATCACTTATCGCTGCATATTCCCGAGGGGGATCTGTTCGGCTTTGTGGGGCCCAACGGTGCAGGGAAGACAACCACCATACGGATCGTCTGCGGGCTGCTTCGGGCAAGCGGCGGTTCGGTGAGGATCGGCAGCACTGCGGCGGCGGTGGGGAGCAGGGCGATGAAGAGAATGATCGGTTATGTGCCCGATTTTTTCGGCGTATACGACAATCTGAAGGTGCGTGAATATATGGATCTGTATGGCTCCATGTATGGTATGTACTCCCGGGACATTGCCAAACTGACAGATGATCTGTTAGAGCTTGTCAATCTTTCCGATAAAAAGGAAGTATATGTGGATACGCTCTCCCGCGGAATGAAACAGCGCCTCTGTGTGGCCAGGGCGCTTTTGCATAATCCCAGCCTGCTGATCCTGGATGAACCAAACTCAGGGCTTGACCCCAGAGCCAGGGTGGAAATGAAAGAATTACTGAAGAATCTCCATTCCATGGGAAAGACCATTGTCATCAGTTCCCATATTCTCTCAGAACTTTCGGAGATGTGTAACAGTATCGGGATCATGAACCACGGACAACTGATCACAGCCGGCAAGATCGAGGATATCATGCAGCAGGTTGCAGGCGGCAAAAGGATGCATATCCAGGTGGCCTCCGGCATGGAAAGCGCAGTGAGGATCATGAAGGAACAGGCAGGCGCCCGGATAGAGTCTGTCAGAGAAAACGAGATTATTATTTTATTTGGCGGTGCGGATGAGGAAATCAGCGCTCTGATCGGGCGTATGATCCAGGAGCAGGTGGTTCTTACGGGATTTTACAGAGAGGAAGGCAGTCTGGAATCCTTGTTTATGCAGTTGACGGGAGGTGGAGAGCAGTGAGATTAAGATGGAATCCTATTGTGAGAAAGGACCTGCAGGTAACAGCCCGCAGTATGCGTTTAAGCTGGGGTCTGTTTGCTTATGAGACGGTACTGACAATAACCTTTCTGCTGGCGCTGGCGGTTATACAGCAGATGAGCAGAGGATTTTACAGCGGCAGTAATGTCTATGGCTATCTGATCTACCTGTTTCCGGCGCTTTCCATTGCGCAGGTGTGTATTGTCGCGCTGATTGTGCCTGTCATTACGGCCTCTGCAATCTCAGGGGAGAAGGAGAGACAGACTTTTGATATTATGTTAACTACATGCATGTCGCCTTTTTCCATCGTGTCAGGAAAGGTGATGTCTGCGATGCTGCGGATCTTGTTTTTTGTGGCAGCGGGAATGCCGATTATGGCGCTGGCGTTTGTGGTGGGAGGGCTTAGCTGGAGCTATCTGCTTTACTTTGTGCTTACCATCATCCTTTTGTCGCTGCTTTCAGGCAGCATTGGTATTCTTTGCTCTGCTTTCTGCCGCCGGTCTATAACGGCAGTTATAATATCTTATGTGTTTTATTTTGTTATTTATGGATTGACGTTCCTTCCTATGTTGCTGAGAACATTTTTCTCACGGAATGGGTACGCGGGGGAATCGATGCTGTTATTGCTTTTTAATCCTATCGTGTTCTATGAGGAGTTTTTTATGCAGCTTATGGCGGGGGAGTCGATTTTCGGAGGGGACGGTTCCCATTTTACGAGGAGTGAGGTGGGATTTTTGACCTATCATTTGGCACAGGGCAGGGTGTGGATGTTTCTGTCGGCAGCATGTATTTTCCTGCTGGCTTTCCTTTTCTTACTGGCAGCAGCATGGAAGGTCAATCCTATGCACTCCTCATCGGGCAGGAGGCGGAAAGAAAGATAGATAGTAGCTTACGAATCCACAGATTGAGAGAAGGGCACTTCCTATGGAGCAGAGAGAATTTCTGAAAATAATACGCGCTTACAGGCGCAGGATGCATATTGCGGATTTCCTGAGAAAATCAGTCTTTGCGCTGAGTATCGGTGCAGGGGCGGGGATCCTTTTTCAGGCCGTGGCATTTTTTGTGCCGCTTTATTATGCCGATCTTTATATGATACTGGCGTTGCTTATGGCTGAGGTGTCAGTGTTTGTGGTGATGCTTGTTAGGCGGACAACCATGGAGCAGGCGGCTCTTGAGATGGACGGTTTCGGGTTTGAGGAACGGATCGTTACGGCCTATGAGAACCTTGACAGGGAGGGAACCTTGATCGGGCTTCAGCGGGAGGATGCGCTTAGGCAGCTCAGGGAGCATAAGGACAGGATTCGGATTCCTCTTTTTCCCTCCCTTAGAAGGAATGCCCTGCTTCTGTTCCTCGTGGCGCTCTCAGTGGGACTTTCCCTGCTTCCTTCCGCGGCAAAAGACCGCGCCGGGGAGCTTCACGGCATCAGGGAAGAGGCGCAGGAGAAAGAGGAAGAAATAGAAGGGATAATAGAAGCACTGGAACAGCTCGGGCAGGAGGAATTGACGAAAGAACAGCAGGAGATGCTTCGTGAGATGGCGGAAAGCCTGGAATCTTCACTTTCAGAGTATCAGCAGGCGGTATCAGAGACGATGCTGGCGGCGGCATCCCAGAAGCTTAACTATAAATATGAAAATATAGGCAGTCAATTATCTGATCTCATACAGGAACTGCAAAATGGTGCGGGAGTTTCAGTTGTTTCGGCTGATTCTATGATGGAGATGGCAGAACGGCTTAAGAAGAGTGAAATGAGTCTGGCCCGGGGAGAGGGTTCCGGAACGGGACAGAGAGACGGTGGCGGAAGTAGCCAGAGCGGACAGGGCGGAAACGGTGACGGAAGCGGCCAGAGTGGGCAGGGTGGAAACAGCGACGGAAACGGACAGGGCGGTTCCGGTGACAGGAACGGACAGGGCGGACAAGGAGGAAACGGCCAGAGCGGACAGAATGGAAACGGTTCCGGCAGTGGGAACGGTCAAAACGGACAGGGCGAAAGCGGCGGTGCCGGGAATGGAAGAGGAGATGGCGGCAGCAGTACGCCCCACGATTATATCAGTGTCCCGAATGCCGTGGCAGACAGCGGGAATCTTTCGGGAAATGTAGGAGGGCATGAAACTTCCGAGTATTTTCGTGCCCAGAACGGGTTGAACTGGGAAGGGGCGCATACCTCCTATGAGGAAGTGATCGGAAGCTATGAGCAGAATGCTTATGAGGGGATTGCCGCACAACGGTATCCAAGCGGGATGGAGGATATTATTAAAGAGTATTTTGCGGGGTTTAATAATTAAAATGACACCACTATGTCAGCGCTATTTTAAATGCCGTTTTTCGATCTGGTTCAGTGGTCAGATCTGGGGTTATCCCGCTGATATACAAATTTTCCTTTGATAATAACTCCACCAATTTATTGGGTTGGATAAGAAAACGGGCCGCCTTTTTGATACCGTGGCGCAAGCTATGAGTGGGATCGTGTATGCAGCGGAGAAAAAGGAAATCTCCGTGACCGTGGACTGCCTGGAAGATTTAACCTTTTCCCGTGACAGCAAGTGGACATCTGAAGCCCTCTTTAACCTGCTGGACAATGCGGTGAAGTACACCCCGGCAGGCGGGAAAATCACAGTGTCGGTGGTTCTGTGGGAAATGTATGCGGAGATCAAAGTAGCCGACACCGGCAAGGGCATTTCCGAAAGCAATCAGGGCGCAATCTTCCGGCGCTTCTATCGTGAGGAAGAAGTACACGAACAGCAGGGCGTGGGCATTGGCCTGTATTTGGCCCGCGAGATCGTAACGCGGCAGGGCGGTTATATCAGAGTGGTTTCGGAGCCGGGCAAGGGTTCGGAATTTTCCATTATGCTGCCGACAAAATAGAACGCGGCGGACGGCCATTCCCGGCTGCCCGCCGTAAATTTTTTTGAAATGTCCGAGCGTTGTAACATTTCACCCCGGTTTTCAATGAAATTATTTGGCCGCTGTAACATTTCGCGGACATTTGGGTCTTATAATACCCTTATCAACAGGCAGAAAGCCTTGAAAGGAGTTTTGAGTATGAGCGTTTTACAGACGATTGACCTGAAAAAGTATTACGGCACAAAGCCGGACATTACCCGCGCCCTGATTACCAAACCGGCTATTGTGCTGGCCGACGGGCCGACCGGCAACCTTGACAGCAAGACCAGTGCCGGGGTGCTGGGGCTTATCAAGCGCACCAGTGCGGAGTTTCGGCAAACCGTAGTGATGATTACACACAACAACGACATTGCCCGCCTTGCAGATCGGATTGTCCGCATTGAGGACGGCAAGATTGTGGGTGTGCTCTCGGAAACTCAAAGCCTTTATTTTATAAAGCGTTAGAGATTTCCGAAATCTCATTTTCACCTCTATTTTTTACCTTCATTTTGTAACATTTCCGCTTTT
>CAJTEN010000036.1 GCA_910575245.1 Clostridia bacterium
GCTTAGACAGACACAAAAAGTTATCCCGAATATTTCTCTAAGAAATGCCGCTATTACTGGCTTTCTTTGATGTATTCGGGATAATCTGACTTTCGGTATAACCGATATTACCCCGAATTCGGGACAAAATTCGCAAGCAATGCAATCTTCCGTAAGATTGCGTATTTAGCAGAAATCCCGTCCCCGGAATTTCTGCTAAATGCTTGTTGGTGACATGTCCCCCAACCCCTGAGATCATCACCTGCGGTGATGGCTGCGCGTTCCGTTGGAACGCTGAAAATCAAAAACTAAATAGAAAGACAAAAGAAAACTGCTATGCAATCGGATAACCCTTTTGCATAGCAGTTATTCTTTTTCCGTTTACCTGGCATTCGTCACAAATTTTGCAATATTTCCTTATGGACTACCGCCATTGGACCGCTCTTTTTTATTCTATCCGGTAATCTCCCTGATATGCCCTTTCCTTATACCGGCGAAAAACCAAGAATTGTCCCGGACAGCATTCTCATTCCTCGATACTTCCAAATCCTCGATTCCAACCGCATTTTATTTGTAAATGTTTCTCCCCTCTTGCATATTCCCGGCAAAACGGATATACTATGAGTAAGAAAGTTAGAAATTCTTACTTTAAAACTTCAAGGAGATGATATTATGCTTGCTGAACTTCGCCAGAAGGCACAGATCACAATCCCAAAGGAAATCATTTTAAAACTCGGCCTGTCAGAAGGCGACAAACTGGACGTCTTTGAAAAGGACGGCTCCATCTGCCTCATGCCGGTTGCCGTCTATCCGAAAAAATACCTGAATGAGCTGAAAGAGGAAATCAGCGGTGTAAAAGCGAAACTGGCCTCCGGGGAGCAGCCTGTCTTTGACAGCGTGGACGCCCTGTTTGATAAATTGGAGGCAGACTGATGGCATACGAATTTACCTTCACGCCACGGTTCCAGAAACATTTCAAGGGGCTCACCGCCCAGGAAAAGAAACAGCTAAAAAACAAACTGGAACTCCTGGCGCAGAACCCCTCCCACCCGTCGCTGCGCACCAAACGGATCCAGGGCACCACGGACCTTTTCGAGTGCAGCGTCAACATGGACATCCGCATTATCTGGTACTATGAGGGCGACAAAATGATTATCCTGGTGGACGTGGGCCATCACGACATATTAAAACAGTTCTGATTGCAGAAGCGGCGCCTCCCGGAAACGGTGTGCCGCTTTACTGCTTCTGCTTTCCATTGCTATTCCCCGGTGCTCCCAAACCCTCCCGTGCCTCTTTCTTCCCCAAGCGTGGAAACAAAATCCGCAATCACTACCGGCGTTATAATAAGCTGCCCGACCCGCGCCCCTTTTTGAATGGCCTGCGTCCTGCTGCTCACATTGCTGATAATTGCATGGATCTCCCCTCGGTAACCCGAATCCACAGGCGGCAGCTCACAGACAAGCCCTTTAGCCGCCATGCTGCTGCGTGGGAACACATACGCTGCGCAGCCGTCCGGCACCTCAATCCCGAAGCCAAGCGGCACCTTCTCGACATCCCCCGGTTTCAGGGTACAGTCATAAGGCATATACACATCCGCCCCGGCATCGTTCCCGTGGGGCCGGTAGGGGCGCCAGTCCTCCCTTACGCCGAAATCAATGAGCTTTATCTTCATGTGACGCCTCCCTTAAAAAGCGCCGGGTAATCCGCCGCCAGAATCTCCGCAGGCTCCAGAGAAGCCTCCAGCTTTCTTTTGCACCCCATCTTCCCCTCCATGCACTTATCCCTCTGGCAGAAGGCGCCCGTAAGCTGCACGGAGAACAGGGACGGGCTCAACCGGTACAGCTCCTGCCAGATTTTCAAGAGCACAATCCGTGTCTCGTCCGTGTTCCTCCGGCATATCCGCTGTCCAATGATGTGTTTCCACTGGTAGGGGGTGGCGCTTATCAAAAGCACATTTCTTAAGCCCTGGGGCGTGGCATATCCCGCCGCATCATGGCCGATTCCGGCGCTGCACAGTTTCCCGTAACAGTCCATTCCCCTGTGGCAGCTTTCCAGGTACATCTCCCGGACAGAATCAGGCGCAGCCAGAACCTCATAAGGCACGGCAAAGTCCGCCTGCCCCATATAATTGCTGTACTGCAGCGAAGCGCTCATAAACTTTACCTCGTTCTGGTGTCTGGTGATCTGTGCAAAGAACCGCCTGCTCGCCCCCACAACCGCCACCGTGATCACCGCAAATTTTTGGACCGTAGGATGGGGAAGGCCGCCGATGGCCTCCACGGTATCCGTGCTGAACGACTTCTCATAGAGCGCCAGCAGGTCCTCCATTGTGGCGATCCGGTGCCCCCGCTGGGTAAGCCGGGCCGCAAAGACCATGTTCTTCTCCGCCTCGGCAACCGCCTGGCAGTTCAATATTTTCACTTCAATCCTGTTTATTGGTATTCCCCTCCTTTACAACCGCTTTCAGTAAGAACAGATAATTGAGGCTGTCCGTGATCTTTTCATCCCACACGCTTTCCTCATAGGAAACGCTGTCCGCAAAGCACATGTCATACAAAGACACGATATGCTTCGCCAGCATCCCTGCAAGGGCCCGCTCCGGGGTGGTGTGCTGTAAGGCCGCGGCCGCCTTGAAAGCCCCCAGGCGGTCCGTGTCATCTCCGGTATATTCCTTCGTTTTCTGCTGCAAAATGCCGGCACAGCGCTTCACCTGTTCGTCAAATACCGCATTTACTTCTTTCTGTGTGATAGGATATCCCTCCTTTACAAATGAACCGTCCCGGATCTTATCTGCCATCCGGGACAGGCCATAAATGAAATACAAATCCCCCATGACTATGCGCTGGGAAGATAGATCCAGTCGTGCATCAGGCACACGCTGGGCTCGTCCTCCCTGGGTACCAGGCGGTAGGCGCACTCCCCGTACACCGTCCGTTTATCCTCAATCTCCATCCCATACGCCTTGTAGAAACGGTATTCGATATTGGCGATCACGCACCGCAGAGATTGAAGCGCCTCCCGCTGTGAGGTCACAATCAGGTCCCGGTCTATGCTCCTTTTCAGGCACAGCAGAGACTTATAAAGCTGTACTTCCGTCCGGTAAGGGCGGCAGTCCATCCGTTCCAGCCAGCCGGAAAACGCCACCGGCCCGCTCTCCGTAAGCTCCCGTTCCGGGTGGTAATAACTGTAACAGTCCAGGTTCGCCGTATTCAGAAGGTAGAGCATTTCCCGGACCTCATTCTCCGGCATGTCATAGAACCGCGGAAGGGAGCGGTATAATTACTCTCCTTATCCCGAATTCGGGATAATTAGAGCAAGTTTCGCCTGCGTAACTCAAAACCCACTCCGTGCGTTTTGAGCCACTCCGGCTTACTTGATGGGGCTTCCGTGCCCCATACCCCCGGTGGCATATCCTCCGGATATGCAGAACTGGCTACCGTTACACTCTCGCAGCGTGATGAAGCACAACATCGCTGCCATTCCATGGCAGCACTGTCCAGCTCCATCACGGGAAAGGATACGAAATGGCAAGACCGAAAAAAGAAAAAGAACTGAAGCGCAGCCACTGTGCCATGCTCCGCTTTACCGACACGGAATATGAAATCGTTACAGAAAACGCCGACAAGGCAGGGCTGCCCCTTGCGGAATCTCTTCGGAAACAGGTAATGAAAGAAAAAGTGACCGCTAAATATGAGATTGTGGCAGACGTGCCGGAACTGAAAAAACTGGTTGCAGAGTTTGAGAAAATCGGGAGTAACTTAAACCAGATTGCCCGCCACTTCAACCAGGGCGGCATCCATTCACAGGAAATGCGGCAGGCGATAAACAGGTGCATTGCACAGATTTACGAAATGAAATATGAAGTGGTAAAGATGGCAAGGGATTTCCATGGCGATACTCAAGCACATAGCAAGTAAGAATGCGGACTATGGGGAGGCACAGCGTTACCTCATCTTCCAGCATGACGAATATACCGGGAAACCGGTCCTTGATGAAAACGGGAACATGCAAATCCGGGAAGAATATTACCTTGGCGGGGTGGAGTGCGGCCCGTTCAGCTTTGATATGGAATGCAGGGAACTGAATGCCCGCTTCCATAAAAACCGGGCGTATAACGAGATCAAATCCCACCACTACATCATCAGCTTCGACCCGAAAGACCGGGACGAGTGCGGGCTGGCCGGGGAGCGGGCGCAGCAGCTTGGGCTGGAATACTGCAAAAAGAATTTCCCCGGGCATCAGACCCTTGTCTGCACCCACACGGACGGGCATAACGGAAGCGGCAACATCCATGTGCATATCGTCATCAACAGCTTACGGAAAAATGATGTGGAGCGTCAGGACTTTATGGAGCGTGACTGTGATTCCCGAGCCGGGGGCAGGTTCAGCTACCTCCACCCCGACCGTGAGAAGCCGATTACCGGCAGGAGCCTTGGCACACATTATGAAAAAGATTACCTTATGGAAGTGATTGGAAATAATTCCCGGCTTGAAAATATAGAAAAAGAGCAGACTGTGCAGAAAGAGAATCCCCACAGCAGAAAGCACTCAACAGACCGACAGGAGATTTCTGCCGGCACGGATGCTCCCACTGTCACATTTGGAAAATCCGGGCTCCGTCTCGTAACGGATTTACAGAACTGTATCAAAGCCCAGCAGAGCAAAGCCTACGCCAATAAAGTAAAGCTCTCCAACCTTCAGAACATGGCGAAGACGCTCTCTTATATACAAGAGCATGGATATGACACCCTTGAAAGCATGGAAGGGCGGCTTGCCGAATTAAAAGGACAGACTTCCACTTCCTTAAAGGAGCTGAAGGACACCGAGGCAAGGCTCCGGCAGGTCAACGAGCAGATCCACTATACCGGACAGTACCTTGCCAATAAATCCGTATACGCACAATTACAGAAATCCAAAAACAAAGCGCAGTTCCGACAGGAAAACTCTGCAAAGATTGCGCTGTATGAGACTGCGCTGAAATTCCTGAAGGAGAAAGCAGGCGACGGAAAGCTTCCCACCCTGCAGACGCTAAAAGCGGAAAAAGAAAAGCTGCTGGAAGAAAAAAAGGAACGTCAGGGGAAATATTATTTTTACCGTGACCAGAAGAAAGAACTGGATACCGTATGTACCAATATCCATACCGCGCTGGGGCTGGCAAATGACAGACCGGTACTTAAACATGAACGCGAGGAAAGAGGCTGATTTTATACTCTCCTCTCCCTTACACTCCGGCAAAAAGGCGGGAGGCCTACACCTGGCCAAATCCCCTGCCTCCTCTGCCCTTAACCCTCAAAATCTTCCATATCAGGGTTAATCCCCATTTCCTCCCAGGTTATCCCATAAGGTGCGCCGCCGGAAGTATAACCGGCGATATAATAAAATGTATCATCCTGGTATTCAGAAAACAGTGGGTTATCCTTCTCCATCCTCTTCTGTTCCCGGATTCTTTTCCTTTTTGCTTTTTTTGCCCTCTGTATTTCCTGGTACGCTTTTACAGCGGCCTTCTCCCTGTCGATCTGTTCTTTTGTCAAAGACACGCCTAATAGCTGCAATTCCTCAACAGCTTTCATGCGGTCTACTGCAAACTTTTTTCTGTATGCTTTTACAATATCCCCGCCATAAAGCGTACCGTCATACGATGCCACCCACTTCTCCGCTTTTGGCCTGCGTTCAGCAAATTTCATGGCTTTCTTGGCCGCTTTGCCTTTCCCTTTTTTCATAATGGCTTATCCTCTCATATCCCAAATTTCAGTTCTGCGCCTCCCCTGCCATTATACATCATCCCTTTCAAATTTTAACTGATTTTTACAACCCCGAATATATCTGTTAAAAAAGGCTTAACCTGCCATGTGTCCGGCAAAAACAGCAGGGAATACCATACACGCCTATGCCGGCACTGAAAAATCCTGCCACGCAAAAAGCAGGGGAACATCCGGCATCCCATGCCAGACGTTCCAGTTTCGCTGAAAGCTCCGCTTCTTTATATAAAAGGCTTTTCCACTTCCTCTTTTGCAGTGGCAAGCTACCGCTGTACGTTTTCCAGCTTCTGCTGTGTTTCCCCTAAATCTTCCGGTATTTTTGCAAGGGCATTGCTGATACGCTGCATATTGCCAAGGGCGTCTTTGCCGAGGGCTATCCTGTTGCTGCAGCTCCCCTTGATGTTCAGCACATATTTCAGCCCGAAGCTGTCATAAAAGACTGTCAGGCCAAAACCATAAAAACTCCCCACCCGGTTTTCTGCATCCGCCCTCCCAAAGTTCCTGCAGGCGTCTATGAGCGCCTCCCTGGCTTCCTTCCGGTCCGTATATTCCCTTTTCTTTCTTCTATATTCAGAAGGTTTGACCAGGCTATCCCTTACCCTTTGGGTGGACAGGCTGGGACACGACCGCCTCCTTGCCGCACTCATCGGCTGTGCCCCGGATTCCCTGCCATCCCTCGGTTCTTATTTTGACTTCATGGACAGGCTCTGGACTGCACCGCCGTGCATACCCATGCCTGCCCACGCGGGCGCCACAGGGTTAGCGCACCGGAAGGCCTGCGGCATTTCCCCGACCCCGATGCTTCCTGGGGCTGGGACAGCGACCTGGAAAAATATTACTTTGGCTATACCCTGTTCCAGTTATCCTGCTATAACAGTGAATTCAGGACAGACATCCCGCTTCTCCTGCGTTTTACCAGCGCATGGCGGCATGATTCGGTCAATTTCCTTGTCGCTTTCCATGAACTGGAAAAACATATGCCGGCTGTTTCCATCACGAATATGTGCCTGGATTCTGCAATGGACAATTACCCCACCTACCGGATCCTTAAAAACAGCGGAATACGGGCCTTCATAGACCTGAACGACAAATGCGGCCGGCCAAAAACAATTCCTGATGTCATCACCATTGACAAAGATGGAACTCCTCTATGTCAGGAAAAACTGCGCATGAAGCCTAACGGTTATGACAGTTCCAGCGGTTACCTCATGTGGCGCTGCCCCTATGGGAAAGAACACTGTTCCAAATGTAAAAACTCCTGCACAGATTCCAAATGTGGGAGAGTTGTCAAGACCCGGCCCGAATGGGATATCCGGCTTTATACCGATGTTCCCCGTGGCACAGATACTTATAAGAAAATTTATAACCAGCGCACCGCCACGGAACGTATCAATAACCGCATCCTCAATGATTACGGCCTGCACCGCATGTTCATACATACAAAGGAGCATTATTCTTTCATGACAACCATGATCGGGATCTGCATCCATCTGGATGCCCGCTATAAACAGCAGGTGCAGGCAGCCGCATAAACCAGGTTTCCTGCTTCTGGATTCTTTCAGGCCTGTTTTCGACAGGCTTTAAAGTCATGCACATTTTTATTCTTTATGCTCTCTGGACTGCTCAAGCCCCACAATCATCCATCCCTTATCCCTCTCATTTCTGAAAGTCAACCCTTTCCTGCTTATTCTCTATTGAGTTTCTGAGAGTGCTCTTCTCTCCGTAAAATCATTGCCTGGTCATAATAACGCATCGCTTTTTCATATAGCTTCCTGCACTGCTCCTCATCATGGTAGGACAGACAGTCATCTGCATAACATAACGTTAAAAACGGTTCCTCCCGCCCTGTATCCCGTGGCAGTTTATTCCACAGGGAATACATCTTCCCTGCAAAAACCGCAATATCCGTATCTTCATATATCCGCAGGAGTGACCACATCAATATCTTCCCGAAATATTCTGTGTCGAAGCTGCTCCCCTCCATAATAGAGAGGGTATGCAAAACAGCCTCTTTGGGCGCCATTCCTTCCAGAGTAAGATAGGCCTCATTTTCCATATCTTCCATAAAGAGCCGGTCAAGTTTATCTGCATACAAAGGCCACACATCAAAGCCTTCACTATATAGCAATGCATATACAAACAGTTCCTCCATTGGTTCCCCCATACAGTTATGAGCATTATCACGCTCCCTGTGAACAGAAAGCTGTCAGATCAGCTTAAACACCATCTTGCGATATTTTCAATCAATTCTGCAGGTAACGCTTTATCATAAAGAAAATATATTGCATTTTTATTAGTGACAAATCCGTTTAACTCCGATGCAAACTTTCCAATGGCTTCAGCCCCTGCATAAAAACTGATGTGCTTTTTACAGGCAGAAAATGAGCTGGATTTTCCTTCTTTCTCATAATATGGCATTCTCCAGGATATACGTTCCTTTACACACGGAACGCTGTTTTGTATTAAAACCATCATTTCCGTTAAACGGGGGCGTGTTTCTATGGGCTGCGAATCTATATATTCCAATACTGTTCAGGATGCTTTCCCACAGTAATGACCTTGGTTTATTCTTTTGAATTCTCTCCCGCACTTTGGGCATACCCACATATCCGTTTCCTCCGTAAATCCCGGTTTTCCTCTCTGTTCCGTTCCCTCACAGTCCTTCATCTGCGGCTGCCTGTTTATCAGCAATACATCTATTCCCCGGAAAACAGGATTTTCCCCAATCCCCCCGGCTTTCCCGAAATTTCCATCTGCCGCAAAAACATTGACCCTCTCCGTGTTGCTGCTCCTGTCTCTGAACGCCGGGAACAGGAAGCCGCATTCCGGCTCACCCGGCTCATAGTCGCCGCTCACCGGGCAGACTGCACAGACTAAGAACCGGTAGACCTCCTCCGACTCCCACAGGCTTTCCTTATCGTTTGCTTTCAGCGGAGCGTCATAGCTGCCATGAAAAAAGTAAATGGCATAGCTTTTTCCCGTCCGGTATCTCTGCAGTGCTTTCCTTTTTTCTGCTATGGAAAATTATAACGTATTTTCTGCCGGAGGGCAATGCCTGCCCATACCGTCTGTCCGGATATGTACCCCCTTGTTACAGTTCACGGCCCAATGCCATTAAGTTAAGTCTATACACAGCGTCTGATATGATAGGATTCTCCTGAGGGCCATTGGAAAACGCCGGTACTTAATGAGGTTTTTCACGAATTTAGTACCGCTGCGTTTGGAACTGAGCGAAAGCGCGTCCTTAGGAGATTCCTATCATGTCAGGCGCGTCCGGCTTAACTTAATGACATTGGTTCACGGCCTAACCGTCCGCGAACTGTAACGCATCCAGCCCATGAAAAGTCGCCTTCGGCGAGGGGCTGGATGCCTGAAACCGTAGCTTTATCGGCCGGATGCCATGCGGCAATCTTATCCTCCGTCCGTTTGATCTCATGAGCCGTCTGCTCTTTTTCTGCTCCACATCGGGGAATACCAGTTTCCCCATCTTTCCTGCCAGGTCTTTCATTTCTTCACGTTTTCCCCTTCCTGCAGACATGCCTGCTGAAGATTGTATGACAGCGGCATATCTCTATGCCGCTGTCATAAATCCATATGATCGTAATGCTTTATTTCTCAAAACTGCGTTTTCCCTCACAGATGGATAATGCTGCGAAAAGAACGCCGAACATTCCGACAGCCTCAAAAAGGCAGATCGGTGTAGTGCGGCCTGTCTGGATCACAGGCTCTTTCTGGGTTTCTGCTCCTGCTACGCCGGTCTGTGTGCCGGATGCCCCTTTCTGCAGAAATATCTGTACTTTCATCCTGTCCGGAATCCGGCATGAAACTTCCTGATTTCTTATCTGTACCGGCTTCGGCTGTGGAAGCTTCTTTTTTAGTATCAGAACCGGTGCCGGCTAATAGGTACTGCCCGCCTTACTGATAAACGCCTGCTTACCAGTATACCAGCCCTTGAAAGTGAAACTTTCACGTTCTGCTGCGGGAAGTTTTACGCCTGCTCCCTTTTCTACTTTTATAGAGGATTCTTTTACGGTGCCGCCGTTGGCGTCATATTTTACGGTGTAGATATCTTTGGTTTCTGCATTGCTTCCCTGGTCTGTACCCTGACCTGTGTCATCAGCATTAGGATTATCTTCTTTCGCCTTCTCCCATTTTGCATAGAAATCCGTGTCCTGCGTGATCCGGTAGGAGTCACGGTAGGTTCCTGCAAACTGGGGCAGGGATTTATCGAGATACCAGCCTGCAAATTCATAGCCCTCTTTCGTGCAGGCAGGAAGGGTAATGATATCATCTATTTTTGCGGTGATATCCCCGCCTTCCATTATGCCGCCGTCTGCGTCAAAAGTGACTGTGGCATCCGCTTTTTCCCATACTGTGTAATAAGCGGTATCTTTCTCCGGGGGGCAGGATGTTCTTCCCCTGCATTTCCTGCAAGGACTGTCAGTGCTTCCTCCTCATACCAGCCTTTGAAGCTGTAGCCTTTTCTCGCTGCGTCCGGAAATATGATATTCGCCCCGGGAATGACCTTTGCGCTGTCTGTCCCCTCTTCCATGCCATTGTTATATGTATAGGTAACAGTCACAGTGGCAGGCCTTGGGGCTTCCCATTTCGCATACAGGTAAAGGTCTGCCGTCAGGCTGATCTCCTGCCCTTCCGCATAATCAGTTCCCGTCCGGTTCCATGTTCCATCCCACAAGCTCATATCCGGGATTGATGAAATGTCCCATGATCGAATAGATCTCTTCCCGCTCCAGGATGAATGCTATATTCCCACTTGTATAACGGTTCGGATCAGAAACTACAATGCTCCCGCCTGCAGGCTCATTATTAGCGTCATACCTGACAGTATAGGTCTCCGGCGCTTCTGCGAGGTAGATGTTCTCTCCCTTTTTTTCTGTGCAGTATTCTTCCGTACGCCACACAAACTGCTCCGTACTGGCATCCTTATGGTACAGTCTGCCATCGATCAGTACGCGGCTCGGCTTAATGGTGTCATATCCGCCAAACACAAACGTTGAATCGCTCCCGAAATCTTCATCTAACAGGATCGACGCGCCTGTGTTATAAAAATAGTGAATATCGCATGTTTCTAAGCCTGCTGTAAGGTTATCCTCCATGACAATCTTCCCGGACAGGATGATCCCTGTCTCATTCCCGTAGCAGATGACGCCTCCGGCATGGCTGAATCCTGCTGTCGGGTTCCCTGTGAAAGTGCAGTCACAGATGACCAGGGGAAGTGTCCCTTCGCCTTTCGCTGTCTGGATCGCGCTGCCCCTTGCAGCCGGCTGTATATAGGCCAAGACTTTCCCCATCGGCAACATAATTATTCTGAAAGACCGTTCCGCTCTCCATGGTGTAAGAGCCGTCTACATAGACGAGCGCACTCTGCCATGTCCTGCCGGAATTCCCTTATCACCCTCAGGGTGCCTGAAACGCTGCAGTCCTTTAGTACTGTGATCGTCTCCCCTGCCTGTACATTCTGGAAGGCGCTTTCAATGTCTTCATAATAGATATCTCCGATCCTTGCTTCATGGCCTGCCCTGCCCCTATAAGGGGCTATTACCTGCTTGCGCCCGGAAGGCGCACTGAAGATCTGCCAGCTGCACATAAGGGTCTTGCTGGTTTGCTTTGACTTCCTACTACCACTCCAAGTGGTCTATTTCTTGTTTTTCTTCACCGGCTCACCTGTAAACGGGTCAATATACTCTACTAGAGACATCTGGCCATATTCCAGATCTTCTTTTAGTTGATTCTGGATATACACTTTTATTGCAGCCATGTTCTTCCTTACCGTGTCTACATAGTATCCCCGGCACCATAAATGCCTGTTCCCATACTTGTACTTTAGATTCCCGTGTTTTTCAAATATCATCAGTGAACTCTTTCCTTTCAGATATCCTACGGTCTCTGACACAGAATATTTAGGCCGGATCCTTACCAGCATATGGATGTGGTCCGGACAGCATTCTGCCTCTATGGTCTCTATCCCTTTTCTTCTGCATAGGGTTCCCAGTATCTGTCCCACATCTGCCTTGATATCCTTATATATTACCTGTCTCCTGTACTTTGGTCCAAAAACGATATGATACTTGCATTCCCATTTTACATGCGCTAAACTGTTATTGTCCATTTTGGACCTCCCCCTGCAGAGTAGGGCGTTTATTTTTTACTGTGACACAATAAAACGACGGAGATATGAACTGATGCCACTCTCCGCCCTATTATTCTACTACTTGGAAAAAAGCCTCACGGTATTTCCCTCCGTAATCCCGTTTTCATTAAAAGCATCCACACGCACATAATACTCTGTTCCTTTCACCAGCGCACCGACACGCTTTTCCTTTCCAAATATCATATAGCTGTGATAAAGTTTTTCCGGACTGCTGCCCCACAGAATATTATACCCCACGGCTTCGCCATCCGTGATTTTTACTGTCATATCCAGATCATTTTCCCGTACAGCTTCAAACTTCGGTGCCTTCGGCTTTTCCCCGTCCCCGGTGCCAAATACGCGAAGACCCGAAATACACGGCTGCTGCCCATAAGGTATTTCCAAAACTGTCAGTTTTAAGAATCGTACCTGAATGCCTTCTTCCCGCACCACCAAATCATGGGGCAGATCCGTTGTCACTTCCGATTTATCCTGCACCATAAAATAATTCTCACCATCCAGAGAGCCTTCCAGTCTCCAGCGGGTTGCGTAGTCTTTCTCCTCAATATACCGTGCCTGCGTTGTTCCACGGATTTCTCCCGGTACCGGAATAGCAATCCCATCATCTGCAAAATTAATCTGGACTGCATTTACCGTATATTCCTTCTCCAGATCAACCTGTATCCATTCTCCGCTGTTGGCAGTTGCCGCGCGCCACCACGTCTGCACATTCTCATCAGTAGCCTGTTCCGGTCCTTTTCCTTTCTCGCTGGAAGAAGCTACAGCCGGCTTACCGTAGCTGAGAAGATACCATCCGGGTTCTTTCCACGGATCCATCTTACAGTCATCAACCTCCATGGGCCAGTCTCCATAGCGTTGGTTGCAGAAAAGTTCCCCGTCCGCATCAAATCCGGCCGGCCAGATCCCCACACGCCGTTCAAAATCATGATTCTTACTGATTCTCATAGTTGCCGCATGCCATAAATTATCCTGCCTGTCCCACATGGTAGAGCCATGCCCTGCACCCGGCAGGAAGCCGCCGGGCTTATAAGAATAGGGATTATTATCTGCAGGCGTAAAGGGACCAAGAGGAGAATCCCCTATATAAACTCCATCGGAATAAATATTATACTGTGTTCCCGAACAGGCGTACTGTAAATAATATTTTCCCTGATACTTATCCATCCAGGCGCCTTCAATATAAGGCTTGTCGCTAAGCATCCCTCTGATCAAAGGAATATATTCTTCCGGGATCTTCTCCCCTGTCTCCGGTCCCTGCATCTTAAGAAAGCCTTCCAAAGCTGCATCCACTTCCTTTTCGCTCTTTGGATATCTGCAGTGATCTTCTCCCACACGCTCATACCCTTTACTCCACGCATCCCCGTTGATCAACGCTTTACGTTCTCCTATGGGAAGCATGGTCTCCGGATTCAGCTCTACGCCCCAAAGCGGTGTGGCATTAGAACACCCCCAGTAAAAATATACTCTCCCGTCATCATCACAGAACAGATTCGGATCCCAGAAATCAAAACTGCCCGTAATCTCTTCGTATGGTCCGTTTAAGATATCCTTCGTGCGGTAAAAGTTACAATTTTCTCCACGTTTGGAAGCGCTGAAATACACATATTCACCAATCACCCTCACATCCGGCGCATAATCATAAAGGGGCAGATTCTCCGGCAGGCGGCAGCTCTCCCATTGAACCATATCTTCTGACACCCAGACACTCAACGTCATAGACGCAAAAATATAATACCTCCCCTGAAAACAGATCATAGAAGGATCCGCCGCCTCCCTGCAGATCTGCATCCTTTGTTTACGGGGATCGGCATTGAATTGATAACGGTAATTAATATTGATCGGATTACAAAAATACTTCATAAGAATATTCTCCTTCCTCAACTTCTTCCACTCTTCCGTCCGGAAGATGAATCTCTGCATTCGTTGGCACGGCTACTTTCACTGTCAGCTTATCACCCTCATACTTCCATGCCGATCTGATTTCCCCTGCTCTCGAAAGATAACTTCCTGACACGCCGGCAAGCCGTTTATCCGGATAAGGCTGTATTTTTATCTTCTTAAATCCCGGAACAAGAGGTTTAATTCCCAAAATATACTGATAATAAAATTCTCCCACACTGCCAAAAGCATAGTGGTTAAATGAAACCATATTATCATCCGTTATCTTGTCCTCGTTGACGGTTCCGTCTTCGCGGATGGCATCCCATCTCTCCCATGTGGTAGTCGCCCCGCGGTCAACCTGATACATCCAGCCCGGACAGCTGTCGTGGAGCAGAATATCATAAGCAAGTTCTGTCTCGCCTGCCTCGATCAGCATGGGAAGCAGATGCTCCGTTGCAAAAAATCCCGTCGTCATTCCATCCCTGCGCACATTCTCCACATATTTCTTTAAAACCTTCTGCCGCAGTTCCCCTTCCGGAATCACAAATTTCAACGCCATAATGTACGCCGACTGATAATCATCCGCCACATCTCCGTCTTCTTTTACAAACATCTGCATATAAGCATCTCGCGTTGCCTGATACTGCGCGCTGTAACGGTCAGCATCCTCTTCATACCCAAGCATCTTCGCCGTTTCACTAAGCACTTTTAAATCGTGTACGATAAAGGAATTGGAAATCGGGTTATTATGCTGTGCCTGCCATGCCATATCCTTCCCAAGCGCCAGCCAGTCGCCCAAAGATACACCCAGCCAGAGGTTTTTGCCATCCATTTTCCGGATTTCAGCTTCCACAAATTTTTTCATGCTCTCATACTGCCCCGGAAGCGCTTTTTCATCCCCAAACTGCCAGTACATCATTTCCGGCAGAATTGTGACCGCATTCCCCCAACCAAGCATATTCACAAAACCGATACCCGCCGGTCCGGTCTGCGGCACAGTGGCGCACACATATCCTTCCGAATTATCAAGCTGCCCCAATTCCAGATCACGCAGAAAGTTTTTCCAGAAATGATTGGTATCAAAATTATAAGCGCCTGTCAGTGCATAAACCTGTCCGTCCCCGGTATATCCCATCCGTTCATCCCGCTGCGGGCAATCAGTCGGCACTTCCACATAATTAGATTTCTGTCCCCACACCTGATTTTCATATAGTTTCTGTACCTTTTCATGCTCGCAGGTAAAAAATCCCGTTCGTTCCATATCTGTATAAAGTGCATAGGCTTTTATCATTCCAGGCCTGTACTGTGTCCCGGAAAGCTCCATGTAACGAAAACCCATGTATGTAAATCTCGGACGGTATACCTTTTTTTCCTCCCCCGCATGATATACAATGGTCGCCCTGGCTTTCCTTAAATTTGCAGTATAAAGGCTTCCATCCGGATTCAATATTTCTCCGTGACGGACTGCTACCGCTTCATCCGTAAGAAACGCCGGATCAATCTCCACAATACCTGCAAAATTCTGTCCAAAATCCAGGATCGTTCCGTTCTTTGATGTCATGACAGCTTTTACCGGCATCTCTTCCTGAACCCGGACCTCTGTCAATGTTTTTTCCAGCGAAAAGTTCTTTTTTTCTTCAAAAACCACCGGATGTCCGATAACGCTGTCTCTCCCGTCAGCATAATAGATTTCGCCATCATATTCTCCGGCATACGCATAAGGAGAAGCCAGTTCATCCACTTCCATACCGGAATGGAATACCTTTTCACTTCCATCGGCCAATTTAAGGCACAACATCCAGGAAACCGCCGGTTTATCTCCGTATATCTGTGTCTTATTCTCACAAAGAAATCTTCCGCAGTACCAGCCCTGTCCCAGATAAATTACCAGTTGGTTATCTTCCACAGAACCGGATTTTGTGTGCAAAAGTTCCGTCACGTCATTCTCCTGATAAAGGACTCGCCGCGGGTAGTAAGTATATCCGGGGGCGAACATCTGCTTTCCAACTTTTTTTCCATTGATCTCTGCTTCATAGACGCCAAGCGCCGTAGAAAAAAGCACTGCCTTAACAATATCTTTTCCGGAAAACTTCTGCCGGAAAACCGCCACATCCCCCTCTTTGTACTCCCGGTCTACGGTGATAAAGTATTGTTTTAATTCCTGCATTTTGACTCTTCCTTTCCAAAATATTACAGATTATAATCATGGCAATCTGACATTTGCAGCCCACACAATAACTACATAAACCTGCTTGAACCGCTGCCTGTCATACATATTTCATCATAAATTCCGCCGAAAGCTGTATAGACTTGACCGGCGATTTATCTGCCCAATTCTTATGGCTCTCCAGAATAACTGCATCCACCCCTGCTGCCTTAGCCTGCTGTGTCATAGCCGGCAGATCCATATTTCCGTATCCAAGTTCCATGCTGTCTGACTTTAAGATTGGCGTCATGGATGCTCCCGATACCCTGCTGCCCCGGTCATTAATATGATAAAGTTTGAGCCTGCCACCTAATTGCCGCATCAGAGGCAGGGCGTTTACCCCAGCCTCTGCAGGCCAGTAAGAATCAAATTCAAAGTTCAGATATTCCGGGTCTGTTTCCTCCAGCAGAAACTGATACGCCGTCTTTTCCCTGGATATTTTGCGGAATTCACAGTTATGATTATGATATAAAAGCTCTATGTTTCCCTGCTTTAACTCTTTTCCTGCTTTATTTAGATCCTCCGCCAGTTTTTGGACTGCCTTCTCATCTGAATAATCAAAACGATACATGCCCGTTATAACCACATACTTTGTTCCGAACTTTCTCGCTTCCTCTATCACCGCTTCCGGTTCTCTCTGGATGGTTCCCAAATCTTCATGCACACTTACCACCGAAAGCCCGGCTCCTTTTACCAGAGCATTCCAATCCAGATTACCGCCCTTTCCCACCGGCATTCCAGCCATCTTTGTCATCATCCGTACCATGAATGAGGTAGGGCGGATCATAAATCCATTTAACTCGATTCCGTCATACCCTGCCTGCTTAATGGCAGAGAGCGTTTCCTTTGCCTGCGCTTCTTTTGCCGTCACTGTTCCCAGCATGATCTGCTGCACCGCCCTTATTGGCATAACAATGTCCTCCTTCCGGTCTTTCTTCTAATCGGTTACTTTCTTTATCCTCTGCAAAGCATCGTTTAATGCCTTTATCTCCTCCGGCTTTATCACATCCCCTGCCTGCTTCAGCATGCTCTGCAGGGTCATCCGCTGCATCATCCGCTGCAAGGCCGGATTGTCCTTGACACTCTCCGCCACATCCCCGCGGCTTGCAGTTGCTTTTGCCGTCAGCTTCTGTACAATGGCATTGGCTTCCGGGCTTTTCGCAATCTCTCCCAGCGTATCCCCCACAGAATAACAGTCTTCATGAAAATCTTCTTTATCAAACCAGTTGACGATATCCCCTTCTTTGACAAAGAGATACTCCTTATTTATCTCATCTGCCTTTTTTACTATAATTTCATCCCTGTATTCCCCGGCCTGTGCAGCAACCTTGTGACTCCCTGAAATAGGAATCTCGAACTCAAATACCCTGCTGCCTTTCTGTTCCTCCACGAATATCCCATCCACATACAATGCTACGGAAGGCTGGTTGGAATAAACTTTTATCTTTGTCACTTCTTCTGTACGGTCCACATACCGTCTGCCGCATATATGAATAAAATTTTCCCTGCTCCAATATGCTTTATATAAATAAAATGCGTCTTTTTTGGTTTTACGGTCGATCGTTACCAGGCCTTTTTGATTTTCACCATGCTTACCGCCCTCATCTCTCCCATCTGCGGCAAAATCAAATAAATTCCACACATGGGTTGCCCATAACCATGGACGCTCCTCGATCATGCGGAGCATATGCTCATGGTATATACACTGATACTCTTCCGTATAATCCCCCCTGTCAGGCTTTGCAGAATGGTACGCCGGGTTTGCATCCGCCCCATATTCAGAAAACCCGATACAACGTTCGGGATAAGCGCTGTGGTATTCATCAAAAAACTCATCCGTCTGCTTCATTTCCCCCAGATACCAGCCAAAATACAG
This sequence comes from Clostridia bacterium, assembly GCA_910575245.1. Lineage (GTDB taxonomy): Bacteria > Bacillota > Clostridia > Lachnospirales > Lachnospiraceae > UBA3282. Next base: position 17,874 of record CAJTEN010000036.1, read on the forward strand.
ATTGTAACTGTTAATATCCGGTATCTCCAGCATCGGGCTGTCAATTTCCAGCATAAATACATCTGCCATTACTGTCTTTCTGGTTTTATCCAGTTCATGGCACAAATCATTCAGTTCCCTGTGGTTTTCCAGCAGTTCTTCATTTACCGCACTGGCCGCCGTAATCTCATTGGAAAGCCCCCAGCAGATAATGGACGGATGGTTATAATTCTGAATGATAAGTTCCCGCATCTGGCTCAATGTGTTTTCCTTTCCCCCGTTCATATGCATGGTAATATAGGGGATTTCCGCCCACACAATGATCCCGTTCTCATCACACAGGTCGTAAAACTCCTGTGCATGCTGATAATGCGCCAGACGCAGCGTATTTGCACCAATCTCCTTAACAATATCCATATCCTCCTGGTGCATTGCAGGCGTTAAGGCATTCCCTGCACCTTTTCGGTCCTGATGGCGGCTTACACCGCGGAGGGGGTAAGAACGTCCATTCAGGAAAAATCCTTCCTGCGGATCTATGCGGAAACTCCTGCATCCAAAACGCACTTCCACCGCATCCCCGCTCTCCAATTCTGCCCTTGCAGTATAGAGGTAAGGATCCTCCACACCGTCCCACAAATGTACTGCTTCAAGATGAAACTCCACTTTTGCATAGCCATCCGTAACAGCCGCCTGCTTTGTTTCATCTGCTACCGTAACCGTAACATATTCCGCACTGCCTTCCGCCCAGATTTCCACAGTGACAACCGCGCTTGCAGTTTCTTCCCCATTCTCTGCCAATGTCACTACCGGGGTTACCTTGATTCCGTTCCCTCCGTAATAATCCATGGAAAAATGAGCTTTTGGAACTATGACAAGACGTACCATGCGGTACAACCCGCCATAAAAGGTAAAATCAGCTTTCTGCGGATACACACGGCTATTGTCTGAATTGTCTACGGCAACCATTAATTCATTTCCCGTCTCAATAAGTTTTTCCGTAATATCTACACGGAATCTGGAATATCCCCCTTCATGGTGCGCCAGTTTTTCCCCATTTAAATAGACATCAGCTGTCATAGCCGCACCGTCAAACTCCAGATACGCCCTTTCCCCATCTTTCAGTTCCGGCCTCTGCAGTGCCAGACGATACCAGCAGGTTCCCCGGTAATAATCATTTCCACCGTCCTGCCCATCCGCAGCATTCCATGTGTGGGGCAAAGACACCAAAACTCCCTCTGCCACCCTGGCTTCCGCTATGCCCTTTACACCTTTTACAAAAATCCAGTTCTTATCCAGTTCCGTTACCTTCCTCATTACATGACTCCTTTCCGTTCTTTTACTATAGTTTAGATTTTACCTTCTTATCTATTTTCGTGTGTTTACTTTTTCCATAATCTGTTTTCAAATTAAGGAAATGCATAAAGATAACTATTTTAATAACATCAACATGAATTATTTTACACTCAATATTTCTTCTTCCTCTATAATATAAATAACATCTCCAGCAAAAGTATCATTTGGAGCATACTATCATACAAGTAGGAGGGATTTCAATGGACAAATTTACACCTGATTTTCTTTTAGGAGCTGCAACCGCTGCACATCAGGTAGAGGGAAACAACACAAACAGCGACTGCTGGGCAATGGAACAGATGGAACACAGCAGCTATACAGAGCCGTCTCTGGACGCAGTTGACCATTACCGCCGCTACCGCGAAGATATCCGCCTCATGGCAGATGCCGGTCTGAACGCCTATCGTTTTTCCGTAGAATGGGCCCGCATTGAACCCGAGGAAGGGCGCTTTAATGAAACCGAGGCGGCGCATTATCTGGATGTCATCCATTGCTGCAGAGAATATGGATTGGAACCAGTCCTGACCCTGCACCACTTTTCCAGTCCTAAATGGCTGATCGGAAAAGGCGGCTGGGAAGCAGAAACCACAATAGATGACTTTGCACGTTATGTCCGCTATATTATCGCAAAGCTGGGGAGCGGACTAAATTATGTCTGTACCATCAATGAGGCAAATATGGGAATCCAGGTAGCTGCCATCGCCAGGCGGTATATGCGGCAAATGCAGGTTCAGGCTGCAAAAGCTCAGGCTGCTGACGGTACTGTCCAAGTCGGTATCAATCTGGAAAAAATGATGGCAGGGCAGAAAGCCGCCGCCGAGGAAAATCTGAAAATATTCGGCGTGGAAAAGATTGAAAATTTCACTTCCCCGCGTACGCCAAAAGGCGATAAGATCGTGTGTCTTGCCCATACGGCCGCCAAAGCCGTGATCAAAGAACTTTATCCCGATATAAAAGTCGGACTTACCTTAAGCCTCCACGATATTCAGCCTGTTGCCGGAGGAGCGGAAAATGCCTTAAAAGAATGGGATGATGAGTTTACCCACTACCTCCCTTATATTCAGAATGATGATTTTCTCGGTGTGCAGAACTACACCCGTTCCCTCATAGGCCCGGATGGATCTCTTCCCACACCCGACGATGCAGAACTTACCCAGATGAATTATGAATTCTACCCGGAAGCATTAGAGCATGTCATCCGTAAAGTCGCCGAAGATTTCAAAGGAGATCTGATTGTCACGGAGAATGGCGTTGCCACGGATAATGACCAAAGGCGCATAGCTTTTATTGAACAGGCTCTTTTGGGCGTACAAAACTGTATTCATGCCGGGCTTCCGGTTAAGGGATACTTCCATTGGAGTCTTTTAGATAATTTTGAATGGCAGAAAGGTTACTCCATGACCTTTGGGCTGATTTCCGTTGACCGGAAAACCCAGACCCGGCATCCTAAGGAAAGCCTGGCATTCCTCGGAGGATTCCGCCAATAACCTTACTCAAACTTCCCACACCGTTTTGATGTGTTGAACCTTGAAAAATCAATACTTTAACCCATAAAAAAGGCACAAACCGCTTGCATATGGTATAATTGAATTACCAAAACCAATTACACAGCAAGGAGATTTATGCCATGTCAAGTATACCACAGATTACAGATAACGGAAACAACGTTTCGGATTTTGCCACAAAATTTATGAAAAGATTCCACATCGGCCGCTTTCTTTTCAAATGTAATGCCGGGAAAGAAAAAGGCATCCCTGTCATAGATATCTTCCGGTATCTTTTCTGCATGATGTTTTCCGACAGGAGCATCTATATGCAGATGAAGACCGGCACATTTGAAGGGGCATTCTCAAAAAATACCATCTACCGTTTTCTGAACGATGCAGGGATCAACTGGCAGCGCTTCACGATGCTGCTTTCCGCTGAAATCATCTGCCGTTTCATGAAGCCACTGACTGATGAAAAACGGAAAGATGTGTTTATCGTTGATGACAGTCTGTTTGACCGCTCCCGGTCCAAAAAGGCAGAGATGCTTGCCAGGGTTTTCGACCACTGTTCCATGAAATACCGATCCGGATTCCGGATGCTCACTCTGGGATGGTCGGACGGGAACTCCTTTATCCCGGTCAGCTACAGCCTGCTTTCAGCGGCGGAGGACAAAAACCTGCTTTGCGGGGGTAAGCCGCATGACGGCCGCTCCCTTGCGGGAAGAAGACGCCTCCAGTCACGGCGCAAAGCCACCGATGTCATGGTGGAGCTGATCCATTCCGCACAGCGTGCGGGCATCACGGCAAAATTTGTCCTGTTCGATAGTTGGTTTTCAGCGCCCAAAACCATACTGGAACTGAAAAAGCAGGAGCATCTTGACACCATAGCCATGATGAAAAAAAGCAAGACAAAATACAGATACCAGGGTGAAAGGCTCAATGTCAAAGAGATCTACAGCCGCAACAAGAAGCGGAGGGGACGTTCCCGCTATCTTCTGTCCGTACTTGTGGAGATCGAAAAGGATGGGGAAAGCATCCCTGCAAAGCTGGTATTCGTCCGCAATAAGAGCAAACGGAAGGACTGGTTGGTACTGGTGAGTACGGACATCTCCATTTCGGAGGAAGAGATCATCCGTATTTATGGAAAGAGATGGGACATCGAGGTCTTTTTCAAAGCCTGCAAATCGTATTTGAAACTTGTGAAGGAATACCGTGGGATTTCTTATGATGCCATGTGTGCCCATGTGTCCATTGTCTTTGCCCGTTATATGATGCTGTCGGTGGCGCAGCGAGAAAATGAGGATGACAAAACGATATGCGAACTCTGTTTCTGCTTGCTGGATGAAATGGAGGATATCACGTTCAGCCGTTCCATGTGCATCATCATAGGCGCACTGATGGATACTGTGATGGAGTATTTCCATATCACAGAATCGCAGCTGGAGGAATTCACAGCCAGCTTTGTTGAGCGTCTCCCAAAATACATGCAGGACGCATTGGAACGGAGAGAAACAGCCGCATAAGGGTATTTTGTGGACTAAAGTATTGATTTTTCAAGGTGCGAATCCCATTTTTGACGTGGGAAGTTTGAGTAACCTTATTTCCTGCACAAAACAACCCTCAATTATCATATAATCATATGCGGGGCAACCAAAAAACGGCCCCGCCAAACAAGCCAATGGAATTTCTGCCCTTTTCTGTCATGTACGCATGTTTTCTTTCATCTCCCCTCCTTCCTTTAAACACATAAAAAACGCCAGAGCTCCCTATCTTCTAAGACCTGACGATAGAAAGCCTGACGTATTATCTCTTTACCCGGTGGCAAAACAGAAACGTTAACCAATGAGTATATTACAATAACTATGCCTGATAACAACGGCATTTTTATATATTATGTAACCTATGCCCCTTGCTGTACAGCCGCCTTCTTATCTGCAATACGCTTCTGAACTTCAACCATTTCTTCCTTACCCAGCGTGCAAAAGCGCATAGCAAGCAAAGTGATTCCCCATCCCAATAGAGGCATACCATACATGAGAGACAAAGTCATCCAGAAAATGCCTCCTGTCAATTCATCCGTTGGCTGCGGCATAGTCTCCCGATAGCCAATCAAAGCAATCGCACTGGTAACAATAAGCGCACTTACAGAAGACACCAGCTTGTCAATCAGGCTATAAACGCCGGATACCACAGCCGGAATATACTTGCCACCACGATCCAGTTCATAGTCAATAACATCGGCCATAAAAGCATTATTTCCAGTGGTAACACACATCTTCGTAGCATTTAACGCCAAGGTCAGGATTACATAAATTATCATCAGCGGTAAGGCAACCGAAATGCTGCGTGTATTCCCTCCCACATGCAGGAAAACAAAGAAAAGAATTGTCGCACAAGTCACATAAATACACATATAAGTCCAGGTGACAATTGTTTTCTTATTTCCATGCTTTCCAGCATACTTTGCGCCGATAAATGCAAACAGAATGGAAGGTATAATACTTACTGTGGTCAATGTGGTAGAAATCGACATATCACCAATGATAATACCGCCCATCATAGTAGAAACAATAGACTGGCTTGCTATCTGCTGTGTAATTTTATCAGAAGCGCCGGCGGCAATGTAGCACTGCAGCGGACGATTATTTTTCAATACTTCCAGCATGTCTTTCAGCTTAAGTTTCTCCTTCCTTGCCGTAGTACCTGCAAAGTTTTCCGGTTTATCAAATTCTGAAATACCAATACAGGTAGCGATAAGGCCAACGGCCGATACCGCAATAGTTACCCAGCAGACAGCAGCCAGAAATTCCAGATTGAATCCTCCGTATTTCGGCATCAATGTCACATAATAGATCATGTTTAGAGCTATCGGAACCACGTAATTGAAGATAGTGCTCCAAACACCTACCATTGGACGCTGCTTCGGATCATTCGTCATCAGGGCAAATAATGTCTGCCCGGTCATGTTGTACAACGTATAACCGATAATGTAGACAACATACAGCAGTACAAAAACTGCAATACCGTGTCCTTTGCCCGCTGCCCAATTATACATCATCAACGTCGCAAGAACCATAATCAGCCAGCCGCTGACTAACAGAATACGCACTTTCCCAAAACGGGTATTGACTTTGTCATAGATAAAAGCAAGCAGCGGGTCGGTGACCGCATCAAAGATACGAGTAAAAGTCAAAATCCCCCCGACAGCTACCGTAGCAATCCCAAAACCAATGCTGGCCGTATAGCTTGCCAAACCGATCAGGCAATAAAACCCCATACCGACAAATCCACTGGCAGCAACCATCACAATCTGCCACAACCTGGCCCGGCGATACTGTACGCCGTCAATTTCACTCTGGCTTGATTTGTTTAACCCCATAACAAAAATCCTCCTTTGAATTTAGTAAATTGATTCGAAATCATCTGACTTTATTATACAAAAAGGGATTTTTGCATTCGTTCGACAATTAATTATTTCTTTCATTTTTTAATGAATCTAAAAAAATTCTTAATTATTTCCATCACTTTACAATATACCCCAAGCAAAAGCCATTTACTCCGCATGCATGCACTTATGCAGTTGACAAAACAGGACCGATCCCCCAATGGCTACTGACAATAAGTCTGCCGCCATATGGGCAGCTGCAATACCAGACATCCCCATAAAAGCATGAAACAGGTATAAAAACGGTATTAACAATACCCCCTGTCTCAGCAGGGACATAACCGTTGCCAAAAGCGCCTTACCGGAAGCCTGCATGAAGTTGGTGCTCAAATAGTAAATGCCGATCATCGGACTCGCAACCACAAGAAACAGTACCAGTCCTTCACCCAGATGCGCAACAGCAATATCCTTGATAAACATACTGATAATCTGATGACGGCATAAATAACAGAATCCTCCCGTTACTATTCCAACTCCAATCGTCAGAACCGCAACCTTTTGTATCACTTCTTTCAGACGGGGAATATCTTTCGCACCATAGTTATATGCCAATAGAGGCTGTATCCCTATGCAGATCCCCATCTGGAGCATCGCGATCAACATCGTAGTTTTTCCCGCTGCAGCCATGGCAGCTATGGCATCCGTTCCATAAGTGCCAAGCAGCCTGTTGGAAAAAGTAGATGCAAAGCCAGACAAAATACTACTCAATGCATTCGGCATTCCCAGGGCAAGAATCTGAAACAACAGTCGAAAATTCTTTCCTGCCAAATGGGCATTCATATTGAGAACCGTCGCTTTCTTCCACATAAAATAAGCATAGTACAATGTTCCCACAATATTACCTATGACCGTTGCAACAGCCGCACCGGCAACCCCCATTCCCATTACCAAAATAAACAGAGGATCTAAAACCATATTGGTCAGCGTTGCAATCATGCCTCCTGTCATCCCCTGCCTGACTGCTCCTTCTGCCCTGATGATCGTTCCAAGCGTTGTGGATGCCAGCAAAAAAGGAACCCCCAAAGCACAAATGCCCATATAGGATTCCGCATAAGGCAAGAACTCCTCCGTGGCTCCAAGCAGCGGTAAAACTGCGTTCTTTGTCAGAAGCAAAACCACTGTGATCAATAAACCAAAACCAACACTTCCCCATCCGCAGAGACTGGCATAAGTTTTTGCCCGCTTTATATCATCACTCCCCAACGCACCGGCAATCAACGCACATCCGCCACTTCCCAGCATGGTCGCCACTGCCGCCGCCACTGAAAACAGCGGCCCTACCACAGAAACTGCCGCCACCTGATTATAATCTCCTAACTGGCCGACAAAAAACATATCTGTCATATTATACAGAATCATAACCAATATAATAATTACAGAAGGAATTGCCAGAGAAAAAATAGATTTCCATACAGACTGTCTCCGGAATAGTTTTTCATATTGCATCTTTGCCCCCCCCCCTAACCCACACTCTTTTCATCTATAAATCCAACTGCAATATCGCCTGTCTGAGAGCGGATATTTATGAGTTTACCGCCGCGATGGACTACGGAAGGCAGAGAACATTTACCATGATCCGTATGGCAATCCAGCAAATACGCACTGACTCCTTCTAAGCAAAGACAGTCAATATTGCCATTGCTTGTAGATATCCGGATACCCTTTCCGCTTTTCACGCTATGCATGGTAACCGCCCCGCTCTGACTGCTCAAATCATACTGCTGAATATCCGTTGCAGAAATATCAATCGTGCCAGCGGTCGTTTTTATCCATATGGAACAAGAACCTGTTATCCCAACTACCCTCACGCTTTCGTCCATACTCTCAATCTGTATCCGTCCCCCAAATTCGGATGGCAGCTCCAAAGTAAGCTCTTTATCCGCTTTTAACTGAATCAAACCAATTATGCCATACAAAGCAATGGCACCACGATCTTTTACAGACAATCTTTTACCATCAAGGACTGCCTCTGTTGTCCGGCGTTTCGTATCGGCCCAGCGCAATACAATATCTTTATCATTGCCGGCTGTCACATTCACTTGGGATAACCGGCTTTTAATTTGAATTTCTGACACCTCGTCAATAGAAAATCTCTTGACCGTTTCCATAAACATATTCCTCTCTTTCACTTAATTTTCTCAGCCTGTTTCAATCTTCCAGAATCTCCGGATATTTCCAGCTCGTTATATTCCTGCTGATAAGCAAACAGTTTTATCTTTAACAGTACAGGCTTGTCATACCGCATGGAGGCCACTTCATCCCCGTTCAGCCGGCGTCTCATATACCATTTTCCTTCCCGAATCTCCCCTTCCTCCAAAGACAGGACATCAACATTTGGTTTCTTTGGATTCGCTGAAAACGGAGCGACCATACAGCCATTTGCAATGAGATAAAACTCATTCCCCGATACCTGCAGGGCAAGGCAAACGCTGTCTTTTCTTGTTATCACAGGCATGTCCATCAGCACTTTAAACCCAAATTGGCGAAAAACCCAACGCATAATAATGACCGACAACATACACAAGGCGCGGTCCTGCATGTCCATGCATTGCAGTTTCCGGAATGATCAAAGGATTGCCCAACTTCGTATATTCATCACAAACAGCACAGAAATCCTGCACATAAATGTCCGGTGCAAATACGTCAATATGTGGCGCACAATATCTCCATACTTCCATCATGCGTGCAACCGGTCCGCCGCTTGGATACATCCCTGCTTCCTGTCCTTTATCCAGCCACGCATTTACCATCATCGGCAGATCATATTCTTTCCTTCCTGCCGCCGCAACATATTCTATGTACCTGGCTACCGAATATGTCTGAAATACCTCCTCTGCCACTGCTCCAAAAACTTCTTCCCATGTTCCACATCCCATTCCCTTTTCAATTGACTTCCGGACATCTTCACTCATTTCATCCGTATGGCTTCTCATATAATCCGCAAATTCCAGGGGGACTTTTTCATAAAAAAGCTTATCTGCATAATCAGAATGCTCTCTGGCTGCTCCCTGCAGACCCGGCTCATTTTCCACCTGCATCAAAACAACCGTATGCTCCCGTTCATCTTTTTCCCTGATATGCCGCATCAATGCCGCAAAAGCCCGGCCGTCCGCTTTCCTTGTTTCCTCGCAATGGCTTGAAAGAGTTGTATATGGCATTCCATGAAAATTCTGCAAATTAATTTTTTTCTTTCCTTTTTGCACCTCCGCGCGCCAAAAACGCTTCAAATTACATTTCACCCATTCAGGAGCATAATAACACTGTGCATTTTTCCATGCCCCGAACCAAAGGAATCCGATATGCATCTCATATTTCCTTGCCTGCTCTATTAATTGGTCCACCATACTGAAATCAAACTTTCCCTCTTCTGGTTCAAGCAGCTCCCATGTTATTGGTAAAAATAAAGTATTAAGATTCAGTTTTCTGGCCTTTTGCCAGATTGGCTCCATTACCTCTACAGATGATGAATTAGAGTTATGAACCTCTCCTGCCAGCAGAATAAAAGATTCCGAACGAATGTTGATCAATGGTTTCATCTTGCCACCTCCGCATTTTTGTGATTATTTTACTTCAATTCCAAAAGAGCAACGTTTTATAATTCATTTTTTCTTTTGTGATTTCATGCAAATTTCTTTTTGCATGATTTTTTTAACACAAAAACGAATTATCTAACACGTTTCCCTACATTTCCTGTATATTGGAAATATAATTATTTTATGGGAGGTACGCTTGTCTATGCATATAAAACCCACGGCTAATATTGTAAATTTCCTAAAGTTAGTCCAAATTTGTGATTCGGAAGTGTTGTTTGAAACTCCTGAGGGGGATCGCATCGCTCTCAAATCCACCTTAAGCCAATATATTTTCTGTACCATAGCTTCAAATCCAGATCTGCTCCAAAGTGGAACTATCCGCTTTAAAGATGAAGCGGATCAAAAAATATTAGCAGATTTTTTATACTGATAAACACTTTACATATTGAAATAGGAGTAACTATGAATATCCAAGAAAAACTGGATTTTTTCCGCCAACTCATTCAATGCAACCATAATCTTTCTCTACGCAGTTATGATCCGGCATTTATCCTGGCACATTCTGATATCATGCATGAAGCAGCTTTAGCTGATGACACCGCCCTGATTCTCCTGAGTTTAGAGGAACCAATCAGAAAGCATGTTGAAAATAAAATACATGAGCCTTTATTTATAGACGATCACCTGAGCCTGATCTGGATCGTTGCCTTTGAGTATGAAGAAGATTCTCTGCGCGGCATCCATACACTGGGCCCTGCTTATTCCGGCAGGAATTCCTATCAGAATATCAAAAAGGAACTGGATAAGCATGACCTCTCAGTGAGTAACCGGATTAAGGTGTTTAAACTATTCGACCACATTCCAATTATCCCTACCAATCAGCTTTTCCAATATGCGGTCATGCTGCATTACTGCGTTACTGGAAAACAAATTACCACCAATGACCTTCATTTTTCAGAGAAAGCATCGGGGAAACCTTCTTCCTATGAAATAAATCTGATCACAGAAGAGCACCGGGGAATATGGATAGCAGAACAAGAATTCATGAACCGTCTGCGTGAAGGCAATCCTAACTATTTAGATGCCCTTGCACGCTCTTACAGCTTAAGTGACGGTCCACGCTTTGATGTAGGCGATTCCCTGCGCAGGGCAAAATCAACCTCTATCGTCCTTCTGACTCTCTGCTCCAGAGCTGCCATTGAAGGGGGCGTTAACCCTTCTGTTGCCTATACCCTCAACGATTATTATATGCAGATGATTGAAGACTGCAAAAATATTGCAGAAACATCAAGCGCCTGCAGCACGCTGATGGAAGATTATGTGCAACGGGTACAGCAGGAAAAAAACAAAAATGACGTTTCCAGGCAGATTAGAAGTGTCTGTGATTATATTGCCATACATATCAAGGAAAAACTATCCATTGCCCAACTGGCCGAACAAGCCGGTTACACAGAATATTATTTTTCCCACAAATTTAAAAATGAGATTGGTTATAGCGTGGCCGATTATATTAAGCATGAAAAAATTATGCAGGCAAAACTACTGCTTGCCGGAACAAATATGAGCATTCAGGAAATCAGTGATGAATTGTCATTTGGCTCCAGAAGCTATTTTTCTTCCTCTTTCCAGAAAGAAACCGGCTTGTCCCCCAGCGAATATCGGGAGCAGAATATGAAACTTTAATATATAAACGAATTGCCCTTATTCTTTGGTACCATTTTCTGCTGACACCAAAGAATAAGGGCATAATAATTCATAAATTTTGCTCCCTATCATAACTATGAAGTGCGCTTCAAGTCAACAATTATTTTATAATATACTTTTCTCTTTCTGGTTAACTCCGTTTTTCTATATCAATTATCCGTTGTGCCCATTCCTTGTAAAAATTTTCCTCATGTGAAACAAGAAGAATTGTACCGGCAAATTCCACCAATGCAGTTTTTAGCACCTCTTTCGCCTGAATATCTAAATGGTTTGTCGGCTCGTCCAGTATCAAAAAATTACACGGCTTTAGTGTCAACATACACATTTTTACTTTGGCCTGCTCGCCGCCACTTAACGTCCCAATAGGCTGCATGGCATGTTTACTTGAAATACCGCACAGGGCAAGGGCTTTTCGGACTTCCTTCACTACCATTTCAGGATAACTGTCTGAAACAATCTGTATAGGAGTCCTTGCTGTATCTTCCCATATCAAATCCTGTTCAAAATATCCTATTGTAACCTGATCCGAAAATTTGTAATGTCCATGCATGGATGGAATCTGTCCTACCAGTGTTTTCAATAAAGTGGATTTCCCAACCCCATTGAAACCCGTTATCACTACTTTCTGTCCACCCTTTATAGCAAAATCAATCTTAGATAAAACCGGATAATAATAACCTACCGATAAACCCTTTACTAAAAGGTGTTCTGTATTTGTGAACGGTACTTCTGGGAAATGGAAATAAAGCGTTATCTCTTTTTGGTCTAATGCCTCCATCTTCTCCATTCGCTCAAGTTGTTTTCTGCGTCCTCTGGCCATTTTAGATTTTCTTCCAGCAATATTTTTACGGATGAATTCCTCTGTCTTCTTAATCTCCTTCTGCTGCGCCGAATACTGACGCACATAATCTTCCCTCAGAAGCGTTTTCTTTCTTAGAAATTCAGAATACGTCCCATAATACTTTGTGATGCTGTCATTGTCGATATCGCATATCCGGTTTGCAATTTTCTCCAGAAAAGCGTAATCATGTGATACTACCATAAATGCATTATCCAGTCCTGACAAGTAATCTGAAAGCCATGTAATATGTTCTTTATCTAAAAAATTGGTTGGCTCATCAAGCAAGAGAACATCCGGTTTTTCAAGAAGTAATTTTGCCAGTATCACTTTTGCTCTTTGTCCACCACTCATTTTATCAATCGGTCTGTCCAGCCCTATTGCCGCCAGCCCCAAGCCATTAGCCACTTGTTCGATCTGTGTATCAATCGAATAGAAATCATGGATTTCAAGCTGCTCCTGATGCTTCGCTGCGAGGCTAAGATACTCCATATTTCCCATAGCTGCTCTTTCATAAGCCGTTGTCATTTCTCTTTCAAGTTGGTATAGACTTGAAAATGCTGATTTCAAAAAAGACTGCATTGTCATGTTCTTTTCTATCTCTGCATATTGATCGAGGTATCCAACAGATATATTCGGCTGCCAGACAATATGTCCATCATCCGGCATAATCTGCTCTGTACAAATTTTGATCAATGTACTTTTTCCAGTTCCATTTTGTCCAACAACTCCAATATGCTCTCCCCTATTCAATGAAAACTCCGCATTTTTATAAAGCAGGTTTTCTCCAAAAGAATGAGTCAATCCTTCAATTTCTAATAAACTCATATGAATCACGTTCCTTTCATTATCGTAATATATTGCCACAATACAAAAAAGCAGAAAGCACCTGTGCACGTCCGTGTACTGCCTTCTGCCTGTATGGTTCCAAGCTCCCTATGACAAAAGGCTACAGACAAAACATTGTCCATAGCCTTTCATACGCTCAGTCTGCATACGGAAAATAAACAATAAACATACTGGCATACAGTATCTCTATTGCTTCATTTTCCGATGAAATCCAAATGCGTTATTTATACGCTATACTCTGCACAATGTTTCATCGGAATGGATTGTACAGAGTCCAGTTTCTTTTTAGGTTGGTTCGTCAAATAAAAATTCATTTTTTCTCCTCAAAGAATAATTCTATTTCAGATATAGTACTATAATTGTGTTAATATGTCAATTTCCATTTTTATAATCCATTAAATTCACCAACTCGTCCACCCACGGCAGCTCCATGTCCGGGATGCCCACTCTCTCCGAGGCATTATCCCGCCACGCCTCGTAGGATTCTTCCGTATAGCCGTTCTGCTCCATTGCTTCCCTATTCCTCTGCTCTTCAGCGACACAATAATCCAGCCGGAACCCGTCTCCACAATGTCACAGACCCGTTTCTTGCACCGTCTCTCCGGTCATTCCATTTTCCGGATAATACCACCTTCCCAAAATACATCTGTTGCTATCTCCCCGCATTGATATGGATCAAGGGAACCAGCCTGTCCCTGCCGGTTCCAAACTCATATTTTGTTTTAACAATCTCAACTCTATAATCTTTCCTGAAATAGTCTATCACCACTTTATAACTTTTTAAAAGAAATGCCGTATGAGGCACTTTGGTGTATAATAAGTTTGCGAACCAAAATACACGAAAGAAGTGATCTCATACGACAACCTTATTATACAACGACAAACACATAATTGGCAGTCTTTTTCGATATTTTTATTCGACCATGCGATCCAATTACCTAAATGGGCACTGTTTTGTCAGCCTTATGCTGTGTGTGCCGGTATGGAACCAAGGCAGGATTTCTTACCTTGCGGTCCCGCTCGGATACCGTATGTGGCAGAAAAAGAGTCAAAACTGGAGCTTGCTTCAGCCATGGTGCGGCAGGTGATGCCGGAGTTTTCCGCACAGAAAAATGTCATCATCATGTGTGGCAGCTGGTATGTATGTCGAGCAAAAGGAACTGAAAGAGAAAGCCGCCGCCTTGCAAAGCGAGCTTTCTAAGACACTGGCAGCCACGGCGAACGCTGAAAAGTTTATGAAAGTAGTCCGCAAGTATACCAGCTTTGAGGAACTCACCCCTACCCTGTTGCGGGAGTTTGTGGAGAAAATCGTAATCCACGAATCGGAAGCACTTAACGGGAAACGCCGGGGAAGCTCCGCAGACAGGAAATCGAAATCTATTATTCTTTTGTCGGCAAGGTAGAGTTGCCCGACTAAAGCCCGACCCGTCCGGCAATCAGCCGGATAGGGAACAGCAAAATTTTTACACTTCTTTATCTCACATGAGCAAACCTACATCTCTTATCGTGGATATGCGTCTGCATTCACTAAATCCCAAAATGTATCATAAATTTATTCCTGCTGATTGCATCCTGTATTTTATCTGCCAATTCCCTCAAATGAACATCCTCGTTGATTCGTTTGTCGGATAACACAATCTCTTGAAAACCTGGCAATGAATCAGTCGGTATTATGGAATCCCCCACCTCGCAAGTCCAACAGCTTATTCCACCAATCATCTATATAAACATCATCATCAATACAAACACATTGATATTTCTTCGAATCATAGGAATACTCCTGTGTTTCCCCTATATCCTCAATTATCCCAAATTCTGTCTTAATCATTTTCTCCTGCCTATGCCTTATATCCTACAACAGCAATAACATTTCCATCTTTCAAAATGCAGGCTGTGGCTTATCGGGGATATGCGTCTGACAGAAATGTGTTCCATTCAATAATCATCCAATCTGAGTGCTTCTTTCGACATATACTTTATCAAATCGTGGATTTGATACCTCTCTTTTATCTCTTCTGGAAGATTTGGGTAAAATGTCCGGGAAGCATATTCAGAAACTTCATTCCCCCACAAATTTTCTGTAGACAGCAGATAACCATAATAATCTTCGTCATAATGTATATGCC
The DNA here is from genome assembly GCA_910575245.1 of Clostridia bacterium. Classification (GTDB taxonomy): domain Bacteria; phylum Bacillota; class Clostridia; order Lachnospirales; family Lachnospiraceae; genus UBA3282. Next base: position 33,188 of record CAJTEN010000036.1, read on the forward strand.
ATGATAGTTCCTTTATAAGCCGCAGGCTCATGGCGGTTTTTACGCTGACTGTAGCTCTGTTTAATACGGCATCATATTCTGCGTCCAAAATCAGACTTGCTATTTCAGGCGGCTGGCCATCAATAATCAGTTCAACTGCAATGTCTATAAAAGATTTTAAAGGTTCTTCAAAATCATTTTCTAATGGCAGTTTCTCAATACCGCTATTCTGCAGATGTAAAACTACCCTCATAAAATAGCGGAATATCCTGTCCAGAATCTCATGATTGTATCTGCTTTTAATGCTCACTTGCATATTTCCTCCAGTTATATGACTTCTCTCCCGTCCATAGCCGCCCCTCGCCTCCGGACAGACCGCTGCATATGGCGGTTGTCCATAGTGCGGCGGTTCGTGCATACTATCCTTTTATTTAGTTCAACATAAGGCAGGCATAAACTTGGCAAACAAATATAACCCTTCTGAACCCGCATCAACTTTATGTGGCACCCCCGCCTGCATGATGGATATTGTACCGGGTTCATACGGAATGGCGCTGCCTGCATTTACACACTTTCCGCTGCCCTTTATCACTTCATGTGTTTCCAACTGCGTTTCATGAATATGGTTCCCAATACTGCACCCCGGAGCAATCCACACCAAATGGTAGCTAAATTTCCCGTCTGTGTCCTTTGCCGTAATGATGTGTTTCAATTCAACACCCTTAAAAGCCGGATGCTTCGACCATCCGATTTCCGCAAAGCCAGCCTCCTTTTCCGGCAAAACTAATTTTCCATTGTTAAACAATTCAAATGTATCCATTCTGCACCTCCGATAAAATATGTGATCTGTCTTACGTTTCCATCATATTCTTCGGTGGATATCATGTCTTGTAAAAAATTGCCCTATGTACTCTGCCCTATATGTTTTTTAGAATGGATATATTCTGATGGGGATATCCCGACAATCCTCTGGAATGCCTTGTCAAAATGGCTCTGGTCATAAAATCCCATTTCCGCGGCAATCCTACTGATTGTTTTTTCCTCATCCAGCAGTCTCTGTGATTTTCGTATGCGATTCTGAATACAGAACTGATGCGGCGTCATTCCAACACTGTTTCTAAATTTTCTTATGAGGTAATATTTGCTGACAAAAATATCCGCCGCCAATGTTTCTATGGACAGTTCCTGTTCCGGATAGCAGGTAATTTTATCAGTCAGAATTTTTATGCCTGCATCCATCTCTTTTGAACCGTTATCCCGAAGATGGTAAACTTTCTTCACAGAAATCAGCAATTTCTCCCCCTGCTCTTTTCTAAAAATTTCCTGCCCCTCTGCATCCCCTAACAGTTCCTTGACAATACCCTCTGCTGTTTCTAAATCTGTCTCATCAATAAAAGCACTTCCTACACACATAGACAGCAGACGCGCATCACTTCTCTGATACACGGAATGGATGGCATAAGGCGGCATGATAAACACATCCCCTCTGCGGCACGCCACTTCCCCGTTTTCCAAGCAAACCGTCACCGTTCCCTGCATGACCACTGATATGACATAATGCCCTACATGGTTATGGGAATTAAAGTGCTTATCAATATTCTCTGACACCACAAATTCGATTGGATACTTATCGCATTGATAATAGCGCATACTTCTTTTACTCCTGCCGGTTCTTGTTGTTCTTTAACAAATCTTTGAGTTATTCCAAATCTCATCATTTAATCGACAATCCCGCCACAACTACAATATCAGCCCCTTTCAACTTTTCATATATCCCATCCATGTCATCATTTTGAAAGCACTTATTCCCCTCCCTCGTAAAACATGAATTACAGCCAATACATGGATTGACCTTGTAATCGGCAACAGATACAATATCCACAGAATTATTTCCACGGGCTCCTTCTGCAAATGCCTGCGCAAGCAGATCTGTATTACCATTTTTTCTCATGCTTCCAACCAAAATAGTAATATTGCTCATTGACAAACCATCCTCCGTTCATTATAATTCACACCTTATGTTCTTTCCTAATTACTTCGGAAGAAAACTGTTCCTGCTAAAGCATCCACTGAATTATACCATAAAAATTCTCTGTTTTTCACCCGATGGCACGAAACGACTATTTACGGGAACGTAAAGCAAAAAAGAGCCATCAACCAGCCCTTTTTTCAAAAACAGGTCTAAAAATTTAATCTTTCTCTGAAACATTTTTCCGGCTCCGCCGGAGTTTGCCCCTTTACACATTTCCAATCCCCTGCTCCTTCCCTGTTCCTATCTCCATTGCTGCCCTCTGCTTCTCTTTTTTCATACCAAATACTTTTTTCTAACCCACCAAGTACCTGACCTGCTACGGAAAGAGCGGTATTGCAAAGACCGTACACCATCAGCTTTGGGACGGTGGCAAGCACAGGCAGAAGGGAAGAGACAGGCGACAGCTCTGTCCGGATAAGTACCGCCGCCATATACCGTGCGCTCTGGATCACTGCCTTTGTGATGTCATAGATATGTTTGATACCTCATTCTTTCTGTGTTGTGTTAATAGTTTCTGAAAATAAAAAAGGCAGCTGATTGTCTGTTAAGATAATCGCTGCCTAAAGGTAAACAATATTCAGTTTTCATATCATTTTTCTGTCTTGATTTTTTCTGACAAACAGGAATTTGAATGACTAAAGTTAGCTGTTTACAATCGGAGAAATAACAGGTTTTCCATCTTTGTCCAACAGCGGTGTCAATCCTCCTGCATATGCAACTTTACGAAACACATAATTCACTCCAGTTTCTGTATCTACCAAAATTTGCGTTACATCAACAGTCCCTTGTGAATAAACTATCTTAAACCGTTCATTCTTAGCCATTTTATTTACCTCCAAATAATTTTGATTTCTCTTTATGCTTGACCTCTCAAAACGAGAATTTAACTACCTCTTAATTAATCGTTTAATTTTGGGAAGTATGAAACTCCCTAACAAATATAAATTACACAGATATACAAATAGATTTCCAATATACGAATAAAGAGTAAAGCGCCCTTTCATAGCAACCTGTGCTGATAATGTCTTTGTATCAGACTGAAAGTAATCGGTCTGTGCCAACACACAGCCCTTAACATTTGAGACAATCGACATTCCGTTATTTGTATGTCTGATTATATTACTTCCATTTTCAACCCCACGCACAATCGCTGTCTTTGCAGCTAATAATGTCATTTCTTTCCAATCCGAAGCCGGAACAATTAGTATATCTACATTATTTCTTCCTGCCTGCTGTATTTTAGACAAAAATGCCATATCAGAACATATAAACGGCGCAATTCTACTATATTCTGTATCAAAACTTTTTAGCATTCCATCTCCTTTTTGGCACAATTCTCCGATTGAACGTCCATACTTAAAATATTCTGATATTAGTTCTCCTTGTGGATTAAATGCTACCGTTTTATTTTCCTTTAAGTCCTCGTAAGGGGTTTTCACCAGTAATGAAACAATCAAATAAATTTCTTCCTGTTTTGCCATATCCGACGCTCGTTGCAAAAGCATATCTTCATCTTGTTTTAAAACCGCTCCATTCAGTTCAGACCAAAAAACAATCTTTGCACCTGCTTGTGCTTCCAACTCTGTTTTTAGGAAAAGTTCATCAGCTACTGATGATAGTTTATTCCTTGTATTGGTAATGTTTTCATCAGTAAATGTATTGGTATAAAATGTAGAATATACATCTTTATCATTATTTAACAGCTCTGAAATCGGAACGGTTACTCCAGCGATCCTGACACTTTTATCTGAATTTCCTACAAAATGAAACATAACAACTCCATAGACAAATACCAGGCAAATTACAGAACCATATACGATTATGTATTTTCTGATGTATTCTTTTCTGCTTTTATTGTTCCAAATCCATATAACCATTGCTGCCGTCCAATACATTAAAAAGGTGATTCCGTAAATCCCCAATACCGTTACTATTTGTAGCAGGTATAGATTTTGGTATTGTGTATAAGCGTCAGACAACCCGCCCAAAATAGGATATACCAAATAGATGATATATTCTATTGATACCATTATACTTGCAAAAATAACAGTATCCTGAAATCTCATTTTTGATTTAGACCAATAGATATATGGTAAAATTTTCAGAAAAGCTACCAAAAAAGCTACCACTATACATATTTTTATATCCATTCCAATGGCTTTTTCAAACTGGAAAACAAACCCGATAGCATATATTGAGCCAATTATAAGATATACTTTTCGGGTATGATTGAGAGAAAGCATATGTAAAAATAAAATTGGATAAATCCATGCAAAGAACGGGATACACCATTCTCCATTGGACATTACATAAATTAAAAAAGCTAAGATTATGAAAACTGCAAATCGGTTATTTTTCAAAGGATATTTCATTGTTAAACTCCTTACTTACATTCTCTATAACTTCAATTTGTCGAATTGTTCAATGTCATTATCTTACCACAAGCACATACACAATTCCATTTAATTTTGCTTAATCTCCCTTTGCCTTATTATTAGCAATCATCATCTGCCTTGCCCGTTCCCTCTGCTCGGTACTGACCGCCGCTGGCTTACGGCAGCTGATCATAAAACCTTTCACGGTGATGTGCTTTCCCGTCTTTCGAATGCCCGCATGACCTCTGGAGACTTGATTAAATAATATGCTGTTTTACATTCGACATCTTCATCCCATGCCCACTTATGAAGATAGCCAACTAACAAACTCCCCTTTTCACTGACAAAACTTCTAATCAAATTCTTGTTGTCCGGATTGCTTGATAATCGCTCACAACAATGGAGAAACCTTCCGCGATCCTCATTAATTCACTTCCCATTTACATTCCTCCGTATCCTTGAATATGATTTCTTTTCCCTGCGCCGTGGCGGATGCGATCTCCGCCGCCATCCCTTCGGTGGCTTCCCCGAACACCCACACCTCGTCACACAGGGCGAGCAGCTCCATCACCATAGCAATGCCAGCCGCCGCTCTTCCTCAATGCCCTCATTTAAGAACTGCGGGAATAAAAGGTGCGGCGTAACAGGCAGGAAACAATTGTCAATACATCGTTTTTTCATACCCAAACCATGAACTCCTTTCATCCCCCATGATTTCTTTAGGAAAGCCTTGAAGTATCATATTACCTCCTTTTTGCCCTGCAACCGTCCCTAAGTCAATTAGATAATCCGATATATGAGAAATAAACTCAATATTATGTTCAATTATTATTATAGTTCCTTTCCGGCGGCTGGCTCATCTGTGGTGAATCCATCTTAACATAATTTTCTGCGCCTATCACCATTTCATTCAAAATTAACCGTGGAATTTTTTCATCCAGCGTGTCGGCATATCCTGAATCCGTATACACCCTGACCTTAAAAAGCGTCCCGCCAATCCTGCGGTAAAAAAGCCAGCCGCAGAAGGGCTGGACTTTGCCATCTCATTATTCAATTTTCCTGCCTCCATCATGCAATCCTTTCTTGCGTGCAGTCTTTTCTCGCACTTGACACACATATACCTTATAATTGTTCGGGGAAGCGTTAAGTCCCCTGACTTCCGCACATAGTAACCAGATTTCTATTTTATCCGCACCCCATAGCCTGCCCTCCTTTCGTGTAACTGATTTTTAGTTAAAAAGAATTACTCTTTCACTAATAGGAGAAATACGGCTATAAAAGCGGAAGTGTTTTTGAAAAAACAGCTACAAAATTTTATTTTTTGCAAAGGACTGACCATAAATGCCAAAATACGCTGAACTCCCGGCATTCAGGGAGCAGAATTTCATAACAGAAACGGACGGGGATATGCTCCACCGTGAAGCCCGCGCCCTTGCGATCCGGCGCATTGAGGAAAGCGCAAGGACGGAAGCCGACTTTGAAAATGTGCTGTACTGGTGGGATAAACTGGACGCAAACAGGGAACGGAAAGAAAGAGACCATGAGACAGGACGCTCCACTGTCCCTCTGGAATGGGGCGCAGATGAATTGTATCTTTCCGATAAACCATCTTATGACATGATTTTAAGAAGGCTTCTGCTTGCGGGCGATTTCCTCGATATTATATTTGACCACCCTGAAACAATACATGAGCTTGTCGTGGATGCGGACTTATCGAAAATATTAAAGGAACTAAAGCCGCATCTCAAAAATATGCTCTATTATCTGTTTTTGCGTGATTATTCCGCAATGGAGTATGCGGAAAATATCGGACAGTCTGACCGGAATATCAGAGGTGTTCGGGAAACTGCTCTGAAAAAGATACGGAAACTTTACGGCGGCATACTCACATATAGGCAAGAAAACAACCTGCCGATGACGCTTGACGAAAAATATTTCTTGGAAAACGGAGTGCGGAAGAAAAAGGGAATATAAATGTATCCCGACAGAAAATCACAAACAGCTTGACCGATAACAAGTAACTGTTTATAATATAGAAGATATTACATCAGATGATGTGGCAGGATTGATGGATTGGAGCAGATTATTTATGAAGAATTTATTTGAACATACCAGCGCGCCGTGGATTCGGTACAGCAATTATGAATATAAGACAGGCTGTGACAGTAACCTCTACATAACAGTTTCCAAAGATGCCAGACCTGAAATGTACCATCCCATGCAGGAAGCGGAACAGCTTGTCATTGATGCCATAAATGTCGGGCTTGCCGCCATGCACAAAGTACCGGAAGAAGAATTGAAGGAAGCTGTACTTGACTTTATCAAAAAATATGGTTTCCTCGGCTTCATGACCGCCCTGCCGACAACTGCGGACTTTATAACCTATGAATCGGTGTATCTTCCCAAAAACCACTTTATAAAAGAAGAATCCCTCCCTACAGAGGACTATCTCGCCTATTTCTACCCTTTTGACAAGCCGGATTTCAGAAAGAACAGCGTAGAATCAGGCTGGTCTGTGACTGACCGAGAGGGTATTGCAATCACGATGGCTATGGGGAATGCGCCGCAGGCTGTGGCGATGGGATTGCAGAAAGAGTATGCGGAAAGATACGACTGGCTTGTAAAGGAGTTTACCGACTGGGCATTTACCTTTATGACAAGTTTCCTTTATTACATGGATTATGCTACGATTGACGAGCAGACGCGCAGCCTGTACCGTCAGGGCATTTCCGCTTTCGGCGGCATAGCCCCGACTTACCGGATCGCGCTTGAAAAGGATTCGCCCGTTATCGTATGGGATTTCCATTCCCTGCTCGTCATGGTGCAGATGTGTTTTTCTTTCATGCTCACGGATAAGGACAGTGATATGCGTATGTGCAAGCACTGTAAAAAAGCCTTTGTTGCAAGCCGGAAAGGGAATGAATTTTGCAGCCAGAGGTGCAAGAACCAGTTTAATGTCTATAAATCAAGAGAAAAGAAGAAAGGAAACAAAAGAGATGATTGAAAACAGGAATGTAAATATCATAACCGATGCAGACGGTAAAAAGCTGGTCTTGATTAACAATATCCGGTTTAAGGCAAAAGTTCGGGATGATTGGACGGCTGTCGAAGAATATCTGAAAGCGTATATCGGGGATTTTTACGAAATTGAGGAAACTTCTGAAAAAATATATATTTCGGCAGATTTTCCCGATGAATACGCAAGTTCAGAAAGCCGTATCGCCTTAAAAGGCGCAGTGGCAAAGGCTAAGGCAAATGCTTCACAGGCTGTTCCTGAACTTATAAGAATAGCCACCAATCCAGAACATGAGGCAAACCGGAAAGAAAAGCACAAAACAGATGCGGTATATGGCTGGTATCGCTACAACATCAGATTTGCATTGCCTGTATATGATGACAAAACAGGGAAAATAGCATGACATAATATTTATTCAGCAAGTATGCTTGTCCGTCATGCGAATGATGGCAGGAAGTATCTGTATGATATTCTGGCAATAAAAAAAGAAACGAGCAGCCCGCTTGAGTGAAAACACTGTACGGTAAAAACCCATTTCTTATTGTCAATAATAAGCTATTTTCGATTTCTGTCAATCCCCCAATTTTGATTTTTTCAGAATACCGCCATTGGCATTTTTAATGCAATGGGGGAACTTTGTTCCCCCTTGACCACTCCATAGCATGAGGCGCAGATGATGTCAAGACCGCCGCAGGTGAGGCGAAGCCGGTGTCTTGACATCATCTGCGCCTCATGCTACAAAACTTAAAACCAGAATAAAACTAAAGGGAATATACCAGATCGTGCAGCACTATTTCCTCCGCCCTGCTCCTAATGCTGTTCATCTTCTGAAGCCAGCAGAGCCAGTCATCAGATTTAAGCTGCTCCGTCACGCCCTCTTTCTTTGCCATCTGCCCCACAAGCCTGTCCATCATCTCATTACATTCTTTATCAATTTCCGCAAGATGTTTCCATAAGGTTTCTGACAAAATCATATGCGAATAAATGCCCCTGTGGTTTTCTTCTAAAAAACGTTCCCTCATTCTTCCATACTTCCCAATCTGATACTCCGTTGTATCCGAAAGTTTGAGGTCGGGAATCAGATAGTCGCCTTCCCAATAATATGTAATTTCCATATACAGCCGCCTTTCTTCGTGTTAAACTGTTTACAGATACGAATAAAAGAAATATCACCTTCTCCCTTTACCACAACATCTGCAAGTTTCCATTCACCACAAATGAGCCAGCCGCATATGTTGTATTTTAGCAGATGCGCATTTCCGCTAAAATACAGCGTTTTACCGAAATGTTTACATCTACAGTCCACAACATATCACATCCGGCCAGTTAGGGCATTTCAACGACACGATAATCCAGCCGAAACCCGTCTCCCCAATATCACAGGCCCGCTTTTTGCACCGTCTCTCTGGGCATTTCATTTTCCGGATAATACCACCTCCTCTCCCCCAAAATACATCTGCTGCTATCTTCCTCGCACTGATATAGAAAAAGGGAACCGGCCTGTCCCTGCCGGTTCCCTTTTATCGTTTGTGCATTATTGGTTTTCTCCTTGCTCCCTGGCTCCCCACAAAATAACCTCCGCCAAAAAAAGAAAAACAAAACTATGTTATGAAATAAACATATGCCTATCCAAGGATGCAACGACATATAGCTAAATTCATCAGCTTCCCGACGGCAAAATACACAGGGGAGATAATAAATTCCCATACAAACCTGAATTTTATGAACAAAGTCAGTACCACCAGCTCTGCTGGTGGTTTGCTATAACCCCTCCGGGGTCTTTTGTGTTTCCGCCTAAAGGCGGTCTGACAAACCGTTCCTTTTTGTTACTGG
>CAJTEN010000037.1 GCA_910575245.1 Clostridia bacterium
TGTGTGAAAAAATGCAGTTTAATCCAAATGATCTAACAGCGTTAAAGCTATAGGACGGTCAGAGACCGTCGCCTATAGCATACCTAATTTTAAAATCGTTACAGATTAAAGTACGATAAAATTTCAATACTATAACTACAATGCTAATTGTAGGAGCAGGAGGCAGATATGACGCTAGCGAGTTTAACAGATTGTGAACAGTTGGTAATGAAGACGGTATGGGATGCCGAAGAAGAGCTCAGCCTCATGGAGATCATGCAGAGGGTGAACGATAAATACCATAAGGACTGGAAGCCGCAGACGGTATCCACGTTCCTTGCTAGGCTTGTGAGGAAAGGGTACCTGAGGCATTACCGCCAGGGAAGAGTGTTCTTCTACCAGATCCTGATACCGTTAGATGAGTATAAGGGCCAGCTGACGAATGATTACGTGGATTTCTGGAACCACAGCAATGCAGATGAATTCTTATGTGCGCTGGCACAGGGGAGACCGTTACGGCAGGATGAGATCGAAAGGATTCATACACTGATCGATGGACTGGATGAGTAATCTGTTTGTTGTATTGTTTATAACGAGTATAACGGGGACAATATTTTACGTGATAGGGATGGCTTTCAGTAGGATATGGTTCAGGGATGATGTGAGGCTGCTGCGCATCCAGATGAGGATAGCGCAGTGGGCATTTATCATACCGTTTGTATATATCATACTGTATGTGCGTGCGCGTGGCGGTGTACTAATAGCTGACGGCAGCATCAATCTGTTCTATACTACATCAGTGATGCAGAGGATATACGCTATACTGGGCTGTGTGTGGACAGGGCTCTTCTTGGCGCTGTTGGTGTACAAGCTTTATGTCCGTTTCCGCTGGATGTGGGTGTTCCGTGGGAACATTCCGGAGGAGGATGCAGGGACAGAAAAGCTGTTCAGGGAGATCTGTGCACGGCTGGGAGTGGAAGAAGGTAAGGTATCCCTGTATAGAAATGATTCTGTGGAGATGCCATGTATCACCTACAGCCATGGGTTTGCCGTGGTGCTGCCGCTGAAGTGCTATACGGAGAAGGAGACGGCAGTCATCCTGTATCATGAGCTGTGTCATTATCTGAGCGGCGATATCTACCTGAAGACAGCCAGCTGCATAGCGGCTCTGCTGCATGTGCTCAATCCTGTTGCCCATATCATGCTGAGACAGCTTAGCCTGATATGCGAGGAATGCTGTGACAGGATGGCGTGCGAGAAGGGGGCAGGGATGTTCAGCAGGAAGGAGTACTTCCTGACGATACTCAGTGCGCTGGCGGAGGAAGACAAGAGGGAGCGGTATAACCTGTTCCTGCTGGCAGACACTATAGGGGATTACGAAAGGAGAGTGCAGAGTATGAGAAAGTATCGTGCAGATGGCGGCCTTAAGAAAGGGACGGCGGTTTTGCTGACGGCATGTTTTTTGCTGGGGAGCAGCATAACAGCACTGGCAGCGGGGGACGGCATGACGGCGGCTTATGGAGCAGCGGCGGAGGCAACTGCCGACAGGGTGGAAGAAGATGGAAATGCCGCAGAGAACATGGCTGTTTCTGACACTATGAGTGATGAGGAGATATTAGAGGAGTTTGCAAGAGCTTATGATCTGGATCCTGAAGATGTGGTTATGATAGGGGAAGAAGACATTGAGACAGTAGGAGATTGTATGTATGTTGACGGAGATATTGAGCCGGGCAAGACACTTATGACTTCTGGTTTTAGTAAAGAAGTGGGGGATGTTGTTACAGTTACGACAGTAGGAAGCCCGTCAGACCAGCGTTACCAGATGGGGATTAAAGATCCGAATGCTCTTATGAGATATGTAGAAGGCACAGGGACTATGGTACATGACTTTGAGATTAAGATAAAGGGCAGGCACTATTTTTTTGTAACGAATCTGAACAGCAGTTCAAAGCTACATATCAAGGCAACCGTAATGAAATAGATATAGGACATATTTCAGAATAGAATAACAGAATCAAGAAGCGGTCGTGTAAGACTGGAAGATAAAGATAAGGGAGTACCTGAGGCTATGGAGTGGCCGATGGGGCTCCCTGTTTTATGTGTATGAAGAAAAGTGAGTATATTATGTCAATATTATTGTACAATAGAAAAATAGTGTTCACATTGAAGTAATTGCTCTATTTAGCATTTAAATGTGAAAAATTACGTAGATAGATAGAGCCTCTATATTCCTATAAATTAGCACAAGATAGAATAACATATGTTCTATTATCCTATAACGAGCAAAATTTCGTTATGTTATGTCATTTTGCATCATAAATTCTATAATCTGCTATGAAAACTGCCTGTATATGATACTATATGTACGTAAGTTATGTATTTATAATGGAGACAGATAGAGTGATAATACCAGACAATATCAGAGTCCATAGACCTGGCACAGAACAGTATGGAGCGGCTGGTATATGGCTGTATCCCTCAGGTTGATGAGACGGTGTTATGAAGACTTATACCTTGTAGACTTTTACCCTGATATCGAAACTTGTGACAAGACAGTCCGCAAGCTGGTATCTATGTCGGGTGCAGGCCGCGAAATACAGATGAAGCATTTCATGAAGATGTTTTTTCCAGACCAGTCAATGGCACTTATAGACGGAACATCGATCTTTACGGGAAATTTGTATCCTGCCTTACACAAGAAGATAATCCGGAGCATGTACAGGACAGGCAGGTGCGTCTTCTGTGCTTTTTGATTCGGGAAGACATGCATCATCGTTTACTGGATGGAGCCAGGAAACATGGCTGGGATTTGCGCCAGTACCGCGTTGTCATCAGTTAACAATGCCGCCGCATTGCCTCCTTTCTCCACTTTGCCATGACATACAAATATCAGGCACTGTTTTTCACTGTTATTGATGGAATTCCTTCAACAAGAAGAAACCACATTTTGGCAGATGTATTTCAGCGGTTGGGATATATGGAACGCAAAGGTAGAGGACTGGCTAAAATTATAAATGCATATCAAAATGCATAAAATGACATTCAAACGGGAAGAAATTACCTTAAAACTACCCGAAAAAGAATGATTACTACCCCAAAACTACCCTAAAGAAAGATAATTACTACCCTAAAAGAGTTACCCATAAACAGTCTCATGAGTTCTAATAAAAAAGCGCACAACAACAAAGGAGCACCTGACCCCTTCCGTTGGCTCGCAGTACTCCCGGTTCTGTACACTTTATTTTGCATGTTCCACAGAATTACGTAATAACAACAGTTTGTAGTAGTCTATCAGAGCCTCCATATTGTGTTGATCCAGTTCCATGACCGCATTCAGAAGATCACTGGCAGTGAAACCGATAATGAGCGGTTTGTTCAGCGTGTTGATACTTGCTCTGTAGTCTGTTCGCTGCAACAGATAGTCTGTCGATACATCGAAGAAATCTGCCAGTTTGACCAGTGTTTCATAGTCTGGTGAATGGACGCCTTTTTCATAATTGGATATCGTTGCCACAGTCACGTTCAGGTAAGTTGCCAGTTCTTTCTGCAAAATGCCCTTTTCTTTGCGCAGCTTTGCAAGTAATTCTCCAAATCTCATAATTCTCTCCGGTATACAGTTCGCATAGAAGCGGCTAAGACACAGCATCTGTATACGTTTGTTTATCTTTTGGTAAAGTTATTTGTTTCATTAGATTTTAGGCTAATTTCACGATAAAAGGAATGGAAGTAAATAATACAAATAAAAAATGGAATAATATGGATTCATAATAAATGAAACATTAATTACGAAAAATGTAGCATTTATTGACGGAAGGAGAACTTTGACAGATCAGACTGGTTGGCGCATTTACTGTTCTGACCGTGCCGATGAGTAAAGTTAAATCAGTCCATTGCGAAACAACTAAAGATAGCTGGATACAGTAACAGTGAAGCTGGAGCCTGATAGATGAAAAAAATAAATAAAAGAATCTCTGTGAAAAGCCGCCAGTAATGGCGGCTTTGGTTTTAATCAGACCTTGAAAACAGATGCGCTAAGGAGTACTATGTAGTATGGTTGAATAATACCCGCACTCCGGAAAGGAATGACAAACATGATAAAGAAACTGGGAAGAAACGATCACTGCTGGTGCGGAAGCGGCAGGAAATACAAGACATGCCATATGGCTTTTGACGAGAAGATTGAACGCTATGCGTTGCAGGGGCATATTGTGCCCGGCCACGATATTATCAAGACACCTGAACAGATCGAAGGTATCAGGCAGAGCAGTAAGCTGAATATTGCCATTCTGGATGAGATCGCAAGGCAGATTCACATCGGCATGAGCACAGACGAGATTGACAGAATTGTGGTGGACATGACGAAAGAGATGGGCGGGATTGCGGCGCCACTGGGTTATGAAGGATTTAGCAGGAGTGTGTGTACTTCCATTAATGAAGTGGTATGTCACGGCATCCCTTGTCCTGAGAGGCTGCTGCAGGACGGCGATATTGTCAACGTGGACGTGTCCACGATCTATAACGGATATTTTTCAGATTCCTCCCGTATGTTTATGCTGGGAAATGTAGCGCCTGAGACACAGAAGCTGGTGCAGGTGGCAAGAGAATGCATCGATGTGGGCCTGGAGCAGGTAAAACCATGGAATTTCCTGGGCGACATGGCACAGGCGGTCAACGACCATGCCAGGGCCAACGGCTATTCCATCGTTCGTGAGATTGGCGGCCACGGGGTCGGGCTGGAGTTTCATGAGGAACCTTTTGTCAGTTATGTGACCAGCAGAGGAACGGAGATGCTTATGGTTCCGGGGATGGTGTTTACGATAGAGCCGATGGTGAATATGGGCAAAGCCGACATCTATATCGATGATGATGACGGCTGGACAGTCTATACGGAAGACGGCAAGCCTTCGGCGCAATGGGAAGTGACGGTGGCAGTGACCGAAGACGGGTATGAGGTATTGACTTACTGAATTAAATAAGACAGAAAGAGCGAACGAAATTTCGTTTGTAAGGGTCAAAGTCAGGATATATCTGCTTTTAAGAGGTGTTCTGACTTTTTTACGTGTAATATTTTGTGCATTATTCCGGTATTGTAAAACAAATAAGATTCTGCTATTGTATCTTTACAATCTTTGGATTCATCTTAAAGTATACTTTATTCCGTGTATCGTACGGCACGGTTCCTGGGCAGATCGCCGCTGATTTCCAAATTTTGAGACTACACTTAAGAGGAAAGGATGTTTTTATGAATGAATTATTGACTAAAATTTCAGATTATCTGAGCGAGAGAAGGAATGATCCTGAAAGACGTGAGAATCGCTTGTCTGTTGTGATCATTGGGGCAGTGGCGGTTATCGTCATCATTCTGCTTCTGCTGGTATTTTGGGCACATGTGGCGCGGGAACGCAGAGAGAGGGAGGAAGCTGCAGAAGCGGCGGCAGAGGCAGAGCGGGCCGATTGGGAAGAAGAGCAGCTTGTGGCTGAGACATTCGAAGAAGAGGCGGAGAAATATATGGCGCCAAACGACGGGCAGGAGCTGCTCAGACAGGAATATCTGGAGAGTATTCAGTATCTGGAAGAGAAGGTGGAGGAACTGCTCAGTTCCATGACGCAGATAGAGCAGAATCTTTCGGAGACGATCATACAGTATAAGGAAGGGGATCAGGAGGTTCTGAAACAAGTTGAGATACTTCATAAAGAAGTTTCAACAATCGTACAGAATCTGAAAGAGACGGAGACGAAATTGTATGATCTGATCGATATTGTCCAGATCATGGACCAGAAGACTATTCCGATGATCCAGCAGCAAATACTGGAGATCCGTCAGGATATGAGCAAGGCACAGACGGACATCACGAATCTGTATACGAAGATTGCAGCGCTGGAACAGGAAGATGTGAAGCTTTGGGCAGGAATCGGAGAAGTGGAGAAGAAACTGAAGAACGCGATGAACCAGAGCATGACAGAGGTCAATAACCAACTGGATGTCCTGCTGAACCAGCTGGGATCGGTAGAGAACAGGCTGCAGGGGCTGGCTTCGAAGACATTGAAGTACTATTATGATGCGGGAAGCAATACGCTTTATCTTGAGCCCTATTCGGAGTGATGCCATAACGCGAAGGGTTTCATGACGGTTTATACCGGAACAGTTCGGACAGACTTGGGCATTTCAAGTGTATAGCATATGTTGGACATATTAAAGTGCAGCAGTTGAAAGGGTTCCGGCTGCTGTGATAACAGAGAGACAGGAGAAAAGAAAATGAGAACAAAGATAACAAAGATGAGGACAAGCGGTCTTCGAGGAAAGAAAACGCAGAAATCTGTCACAAGGAAAATCAGGATAAACAGGCTGACAGGAAGCTGTACAAGAATAAAAGCCGTGAAGTATATCAGAAAGGCCATCATGCTGTCGGCAGGACTGGGCTGCGCAGGGATGCTCTTTGCGGGCAGCCAGGCGAAAGCAGCCGAACAGGAGGTACAGCTTCACAGCAGAGGTGTCATTCATTACACAAACGCAGCCGGACAGGAAGTTATTCTGGATGCACAGGATCTGCAAGTGCTTTTTCAATATGCCGCTGAGGGCAAAGGGGGATTGTCCCAGGCGCTTGGCGGCGTTGGAACCAGACTGCTGAAAGACGGGCAGAACTATCAGTATACAAGAAATCCGGAAGCAGAGGCGTCGGTAGGACGCCTGCAGACGGCAGAGGAACTGCAGAGGGTGGGCTTCGGTCTGTTGCTGCAGGCACTGTCGGAATCTCAGACTCTTCCGGCCGGATACGAGGAGGACTATACGCTGGCCTGCTCGGACAATATGACGCTGGGACGGGCGGCCTGGGCGGACGGCAGTCTGGCACGGGGCAACAACCGGGACCTGATGGAGCATTATATGCGAGGCTGGCTGGAAGGCAGCGGCTGTGCGGATTATGAGATGATCTATGATGAGGAAGGCAGGTGGATTGGATATCGTGAGAAAGAATAGTAAGAACCAACGGATGGATTTCATAAAAGCAGGACACCCTAAGCCGGAAATGTCCCACAGACAGAGGGCCTGCACTGTAAGCGTTGCCGTGATACTGCTTGCGGCGGCAATATCTGCAGCAGGGCTTACGGACAGGATGACTGTGCTGGCATCGACCGATAGGCCGGGGATATTTCGCAGCCGAGGTACGGTCCAATGTGAGGAAGCGGTCATTGATGCGGCGGATCTGCATAGTCTCTATTCTTATGTCACGGAGAAAAAGAATGCAGCGGCAAGGATTCTGCAGCAGCTGGGCACAAGATTCAGGGTTCAGGCAGGAACAGTCATCTGTGACCGGAATCCGGACACCGCACAGGAGGATGTGGACCTGTCACAGCTTGGCTGGCCGGTCATTGCACAGGCTGCCGCGGATTCCCAGAAGGTTCCGGACGGTCTGGCGGTTTTGAGTCCAGAGGCAGCTTTGCACATAGAAGGAGTGGAGGAATATACAGACTATTATGTGATGGCAACGGCAGATAATATTTCCCGCGGAAAGGCGGCCTGGGCAGACGGCAGGCTGTTGCTTGGCAACGGGGCAGACAATGACAGGGCGCATGGGGAAGGCCTCCGGGACGGTGAGGAGGGACGTGTGCCGGAGTTTCTGTATCCTCTTTTCTCGGTACAGGAGGCATCTGTAGAGATCAGACATGTGCACACAGGCGCTCCGGAGAAGGAAGAGGGTATGTCCGGCTGCTATCAGAATACAGCGAAAACCAAGACGGAGACCAGAAAGTGTGACAGGGAGCTGGAGAAGACAGAGGCCACATGGTATCCGAATCCTGAGGAGCCGGACGGGGGTTCCTGGCATGGAGGATATTATACTTGTCCTTCCCATCAGGGAGCCTATGACTCGCCGGGCAAGTGCCCTAAGAAGAAGACAGTCACGACTACCGTATGGAGTCATGAGATTGTATGCGGCCTGGAGGATGCGCTGTATGCGCGGCTGATTATCCGTGGGACGGATACAGATTATACGGACAGGGCTGTCAGGCTGGAGGCTGTTCTGGAACAGGGTGATGCATATGGGCAGCTTGTCTGGCCGGACGAGAACCAGCTGGTGTGGACAGACAATGATGGAAATGTGCTGGGTACAGGTCCGGAATTGACCGTGCAGTTGCCGGGAGCTTACCGATGCAGTATCAGCGCGGCAAATGAAGAGATAGATAACAGGGAGGTAAGTACAACGGTGAGGATCTCCGGATTTTTGATGAGGAATTGACAAGCCCCCTCATTTATGATACGCTACCCTCATAAGCAGAGAAAGCGATGACGAAGAGAGTAGACAGAGGGATCCTATCCAGAGAACATTCCGTATGGTGAGAGGAATGAAGAGACGAGTCTGTTGAAGATGGCTTCCGAGCAGCGTGTCTGAGCCGTTTCGGTTAGGGCATGACAGGTTCCGCCTGTTACAGCGGCAGAGTATGTTAGTACTCGCTGAGGCCGGTTTCGTGAGAGGCCGGTGAAGAGAAGTGGTAACACGGTATACATCCGTCTTCTTGTTTTTATTATGCCCGGGCCGGGCATAATGATTATGGGAAGGCGGTTTTTGTATCATGGTGCGCTGTATGGAAGCTGGACATAAGCGACTTTGCATCGGAAGGAAGGTTGTGCCCGTGCGCATGCGGGACAGCCTGTCAGCGATTTTGTATTTGAAATAATAAATGTGCGCAGAAAAGAGGAATATCATGAATAAGGGAAAGTACTATATTACAACGGCGATCGCCTACACTTCCGGCACGCCGCATATCGGGAACAGCTATGAGATTGTGCTGGCGGACAGCATTGCACGTTTTAAGAGAAAAGACGGCTATGACGTGTTCTTCCAGACAGGAACCGATGAACATGGACAGAAGATTGAGTTAAAGGCACAGGAGCAGGGGATAACACCGAAGCAGTTTGTGGATCATGTGGCGGGTGAGATCCGCAGGATCTGTGATTCTTTGAATACTTCCTATGATAAATTTATCCGTACGACGGACGACTATCATGAGAGACAGGTACAGAAGATCTTCCGGAAGCTGTATGACCAGGGAGATATTTACAAAGGCTATTACGAAGGCATGTACTGCACACCTTGTGAATCTTTCTGGACAGAATCCCAGCTGGTGGACGGCAAGTGCCCGGATTGCGGCAGAGAAGTGAAACCGGCTAAGGAAGAAGCCTATTTCTTCAAGATGAGCAAATATGCGGACAAGCTGATCGAGCATATACACACACATCCGGAATTCATTCAGCCGGTATCCCGCAAGAACGAGATGATGAATAACTTCCTGCTTCCGGGCCTGCAGGACCTGTGCGTGTCCAGGACATCCTATAAGTGGGGAATTCCGGTAGATTTCGACGATAAACATGTGATCTATGTGTGGATGGATGCCTTGACGAATTATATTACCGGTATTGGATTCAATGCGGACGGGGAGGACAGTGAGCAGTACAGGAAACTGTGGCCTGCCGACTTGCATTTGATCGGCAAGGATATCATCCGCTTCCATACGATCTACTGGCCGATCTTCCTGATGGCATTGGGAGAGCCGCTGCCGAAGCAGGTGTTCGGACATCCCTGGCTTCTTCAGGGAGACGGCAAGATGAGCAAATCCAAAGGCAATGTGATCTATGCGGATGATTTGATTCAATTCTTCGGTGTGGATGCCGTACGGTACTTTGTGCTGCATGAAATGCCCTTTGAGAGTGACGGCGTGATCACCTGGGAACTGATGGTGGAGCGTATGAACTCAGATCTTGCCAATACCCTGGGGAATCTGGTCAACAGAACCATCTCCATGAGCAATAAGTATTTCGGCGGCCTGGTGGAGAATAAGAAAGTCGGCGTGGAGGCCGGAACGGAAGACGTAGACGCCGATCTGTTCCGTGTGGCGGCTGACACATACAGCAGGGTGGCAGGGAAGATGGACGAGCTGCGCGTAGCCGATGCGATTACGGAAATCTTCGTGCTGTTTAAGCGATGCAATAAATATATTGACGAGACAATGCCCTGGGCTCTGGCAAAAGAGGAAGGAAAGAAAGACAGACTTGCCACCGTTCTCTACAACCTGTTGAACGGTATTCTGGTAGGAGCGTCTCTCTTAGAGCCCTATATGCCGGACACCGCGGCGCAGATCGCGGCACAGATCAAAGCGGAACCGGTTGATTTCGCAGTGCTGGAAGCGTGTGCCGTAAATCAGGATACTGCGAAGGTATCCTCGCTGTATCCGACCGGGAATCAGGTAACTGATACGCCTGAGATTCTCTTTGCACGTCAGGATTTAAAAGAGATCATCGAGAAGGTGGATGCCATGTTTGCGGCGCGTAAGACTGCTGCGGAGGAGACACCGGAGGCGGAAGAAGCGCCTGCTGACGTGATCGATCTGGAGGCAAAGGAGACGATCTCCTACGATGTGTTTGACCAATGTCAGTTCCAGGTGGGAGAGATTCTGGAATGTAAAGAGGTGCCAAAGTCCAAGAAGCTTCTGTGTTCCAAGGTGCGTGTGGGATCCGAGGTGAAGCAGATCCTTTCTGGTATCAAACAGCACTACAGCGCAGAAGAGATGGTGGGCAAGAGGGTTATGGTTCTGGTGAATCTGCAGCCCAGAGAGATTGCGGGGATGATGTCGGAAGGTATGCTGCTGTGTGCAGAAGATGCGGAAGGTAAACTGTCGTTGATGACGCCGGAGAGGCCGATGCCGGCAGGTGCGGAGATCTGCTGATCTTGACGCGGCAGCAAAGCCAGGGAAGGAGCGCCAGTGATAAAGAAACAGGAATTTTATTTTGACTCCCGGGACCGGGAACATAAGATCCATTCCATCAGGTGGATCCCGGAAACAGAGAAGCCGGTATGCATCCTGCAGATCGTACACGGCATGGCAGAGTATATAGACAGATATGACGAGTTCGCCTCTTATCTGGCCGGGAAAGGAATCCTGGTGGTGGGAGATGACCACCTGGGCCATGGAAAATCTGTCGGACAGGGAGAACCTTACGGATATTTCTGCAAAGAGGATGCAGCCACGGTTCTTGTGCGGGACGAGCACAGACTGAAGAAGATGACGCAGGAGCAGTATCCGGGCGTTCCCTATATCATACTGGGGCACAGCATGGGTTCTTTTATTACACGCAATTATCTGCTGAGGTACGGCAGCGGCATTAACGGCGCTGTTATCGTGGGAACAGGAATGCAGTCAAAGCCGACGCTTCTTTGCGCGCGGGCGTTGGCTGCGGTTCAGAGAGTTTTCTGCGGGCCGAAGCATGTGAGCGAACTTCTGAATATAGCGGCCTTCGGTGCGTACAATAAGAGGATCAGGCCGCATAAGACTCTTTTCGACTGGCTTTCCAGGGATGAGGACAATGTGCGGCGGTATATAGAGGATCCACTGTGTGGATTCACCTTTACTGTCAATGGGTTTCAGACATTATTTCAGCTGATTTGGAATCTGCATGATGAAGAGAGGCTGCAGAAAATGCCCAGACAGCTTCCGGTTCTTTTTGTATCGGGGGAAGATGATCCGGTGGGTAATTACGGACAGAGTGTGAAGCAGGTCTGCCGGTCTTTTCAGAGGGCAGGCATGGAAAATGTGCAGATAAAGCTTTACCCGCAGGACAGACATGAGCTTCTGAATGAGGTTGACAGGGAAGAAGTCTACGGGGATATTTACAGATGGATTCTGCAGAGAATTCAGTAAGGTTATGACTGACGGACAGGCAGACGGCCTTGATCCGGAGTGGGAGTTGTATCATGAGAAAGCATAAATGGCGGCGCAGGCTGTTCCTGCTGGTATTTTTGGTTCTGATAGGAGTAATTGTCCTGAAGCCTAACGAGGAGAGAGAAGACCACACGACAGATATAACTGCTTCCGGAACCCCGGGAAACAGGGGGGATGACGGAGTGGATGATATGCCGGAAACGACGGTATCTTCGAATCTGGAGGAAGGCGAAGAGGAGCAGGACGAGGAGACCATCGTCAGCCGGATGATCGACAGGGTAGCTTCCGGAGAGATAGAACTGTCGGAGGAAGACAGTATCAGGCAGGCGCTGGAAGAAGCGGAGCATGAGTTGAAGATTTCCCTGACACAGGACAATAAAGATAAGGTAGTCAGTTTCCTGAAGACGCTTGGTACGGTGGGGGTGGAAACGGAAGATTTTATCGACCAGGCAAAAGAAAAGTACCAGACGTACAGCACCGGGTTCGTCGAGGAGGCTAATGAGGCGATCAACGAGGCAGTGGAGGGGGCAGTCGCCGGTGCGGCCCGGAATTTTTTTGACAATATCAGGCAGGCAGCAGGAGACTTCTTTAAAAATCTGATACCGTAATATAAGGATAATGCATGATTTTGCCTTCTCTGACCATACTATACAGAAATGGTAAGAGGAGGCAATTTGCATGAAAATAGCTTTTTTCAGTACGAAGCCATATGATAAAATATGGTTTGAACCCATGGGTAAGGAGTACGGGTTTACGATTCATTTCTATGAGGTACCTTTTCAGGAGGAGACGATCAGCCTGGCAAGAGGATTTGACGCAGTATGCATCTTTGTCAATGACTATGTGAATGCCAGGATGATACAGCAGCTGTACGAGATGGAGGTCAGGGCGATTCTGCTTCGCAGCGCAGGCTTCAATCACGTGGATGTCAAGGCGGCTGAGGACAAGATCACGATTCTGAGGGTGCCCAGCTATTCTCCGGAAGCGGTGGCAGAATTTGCCATGGGCATGATATTGACTGTCAACCGTTATACCCACAAGGCATATAATAGAACGAGAGAGTTCAATATGAGTCTGAATGGCCTGATGGGAGTGGATTTGTATCAGAAGACGGCGGGGATCGTCGGGACCGGAAAGATCGGGCAGGCCATGATACGGATCTGCAGAGGGTTCGGTATGCAGGTCCTGGCGTATGATCCATATCCGAACAAGGAACTGGATGTGGAATACGTGTCCCTGGAGCAGCTGATGGCGGAGGCGGACCTGATTTCACTGCACTGTCCGCTGACTTCGGAGACGAAACACATCGTCAACAGATCCACGATAGATCATATGAAACAGGGTGTTTATCTTGTGAATACCTCAAGGGGCGCCCTGATCGATACGGACGCGCTGATTGACGGACTCGTGGCAGGAAAATTCGGCGGCGTAGGACTGGATGTGTATGAAGAGGAAGAAGGTATTTTCTACGAGGACAAGTCGGGAGAGATTATGAAGGATGAAAATCTGGCGAGATTGATGACTTTTCCCAATGTGCTGATTACTTCCCATATGGGATTTTTCACGAAAGAAGCTATGCAGGCTATCGCCAGGGTGACACTGGATAATGCATATGCTTTGGAGAACGGCCTGCCACTTGTGAATAAAGTGGGGACAGAGGTTGTATGTTTATCTTAAGTACGGTAAAATATAATTAATATATTAAAGGAGCAGCAGGAAAGGGTGGAAACGTCTTATCAGATCAGAAGCGCATATCGTGATGAATGGGAAGATGCTATGGCGTTGGCGTGGAAGACTTTCCTGCGGTTCGAGGCGGATGTCTACTCTGAGGAAGGCGTGCAGAATTTTGAGAATTTTATTACGGATACCACGCTGCACAGGATGTTCGTCATGGGAGCCTACCAGATGTTTGTGGCATTGGACCACAGCAGGATCATAGGAATGATTACCTTGCGTGATACCAGCCATATCTCCCTGCTTTTCGTGGATGAGCAGTATCACAGACAGGGAGTCGGGCGCGCCCTGATGAATTACCTTACAGGTTATATGGCGGATGAGATGGGAATCCGGCGGGTGACAGTCAATGCGTCTCCGTATGGGGTGGGGTTCTATCATAAGCTGGGATTCCGGGATCTGCGTTCCGAAGAGCAGAGAGACGGCATTATTTACACACCTATGGAATATAAGTTTTAGAGGCGAGGGTACATATTATGGAATATATTAAGAGCAAAGACATTTTTCTTCTGGTGCGCGATACTTTGAAAATAGTCTATCCACGGCTTATGAAACATGGGTCGAGAGTGGCCTATATGGTTTATACGATGCTTCGGGAAGAGGGGAAGTACGAAGAGTTTGAACTGGCGGACATGGTTATGGTGGCCACATTGCATGATATCGGCGCCTACAAAACTGAACGGGATAAGCTGGGAGAGATACTGCGCTATGAATCCAAAGACTGTATGGCACATTCTATCTATGGGTATCTGTTCTTCAAGTATCTGTCCCCGGTGCCGGATCTGGCCAAGGTGATCATGTACCACCATACAGATTATGACCGGCTTAAGCAGATGAATTATAGCTATAAGGATGTTGCGGCTTATATTAATATTGCCGAGAAGATGGATCATTATTCTACAGCGCTTGGTGATAAATTTGAGATGGGCATGTTCCAGAAGTATGCGGGAACCAAACTGTCGGATGACGGACTGTTTCTCTTCTATAAATGTGAAGACAAGTACGGGATGTTTGAGAAGATCCGAAGCGGCGCCTATCTGAAGGAACTGGATGATATTATCGAATACATGATATTCAATAACGAGGACAAGAAGAAGTTCCTGGAGATGCTGATGTACTGTCAGGGATTCTTCCGCAGTGAGATGGTGGTGGAGACGGCCATGGCAGTCTGCATCAGCGAGGAGATTGCCAGGGAAATGTCGCTGCCGCAGCAGAAGAGGGAGATCCTGCACTACGGGACGCTTCTGCATGACATCGGGATGCTTTCGATTCCCCGTGAACTGATCGAGACGCCCCGCAAACTGGAGCCTAAGGAGGCCAAGCTGGTCAAGACACACGTGGAGACGGCGGGTAAGATCCTGGGACCGCGGATGAAGAAGGAAGTGGTGGATATTGTCCTGGCACATCATGAGCGGTGCGACGGGAGCGGCTATCCGCGTCAGCTGACAGACAGCCAGATGAGTACCGAGCAGAAGATCCTGCAGGTTACGGATATGGTGGTAGCGCTTCTGCATAAGCGGAGTTATCGCAAGCCGCTGCCGAAAGAAAAGATAGTTGCCATTCTGGAAGAAAAAACCTCCAGAAATGTGCTGAAAAGGCAGGTTGTGTCGGTTGTTGTACAGTCATACGACAAGATCATGAGCAGGATCGGAGAAGAATCGGCCCAGATTCTTAGGATGTATGAGACGCTTAACAAACAATATGAATTGATCAGTAAGAAGTACAATATATAAATTTAAAGAGACAAAGGATTAGGAGTGAGGTTGTTATGGGAAGATTTTTCGATTTGGAGAGTCCGCTCATGCGGGTATTGAACCGTGTGGCGGATCTGATGATCCTGAATTTGCTGATGGTCGTATGCTGTATCCCGATCATTACCACCGGAGCGGCAGTTACAGCTATGCATTATGTGCTACTTAAGATGGTGCGCGGTGAAGAGGGATACCTGATAAGAGGATTTTTTAAATCCTTCAAAGCGAATTTTAAGCAGGCTACGCTGATCTGGCTTATTATGCTGGTGGTCATAGCGGTTTATATCGGTGATACCGTGATTCTCCTTTTTTCGGGAATTGCGTTTCCGAAACCTTTGATCATTGTTGTGACAGCGGTTGGTATTATCATCTCTCTGATAGGAATGTATATTTTCCCGCTGCTTGCCAGATTTGACAATTCGATCAGGAATACCATAAAGAATGCGGCGTTCATGGCAGTGGGGAATCTGCCGAAGACGATATTGATGGCCGTGTTCTATGTGGTGCCTCTGGTGATTGTTTATTTTTCATCATATGCCATGCTGTTTGTCTTTCTGTTTGGCATTTCGGGGCCGGCTTATGGGGCGGCATGGTTGTACAGCAATATATTTAAGAAATTTGAACCTGAGGTAGAAGAAGTTTCGGATATGGATTTTACGGTTGATGTGTGTGGGGAAAAAGACAATGTCAATGGAGAATCAGAATAAGCCCTCGGTTCTGCATTGGATTCTTCCCTTTGCAGTTCCGATGATAGTCGTGCTGATTATACTGTTTAATTTTTTGGTCAGAAGTAACAGGAGCGCAAAGGAAGCGGTTGCGGACAGTATTCTCAGATCAACCCAGAGATACACTGACTCGCTGGGGGATGAGCTGAGACTTATCGGCAAGGTGGTCGGATCCGTCTGCAATATGCTGGATGAGGATCAGACACTAAGCGACGCGCAAGTGGTTGGACTGGTGCAGATTGCAGCGGACTGCACGGAGGCAACCAGAATAGAATTGTGTGACAGTAAAGGACGGGGCATTGATCAGTCGGGGGAAGCGGTCTCCATAGGGGAAGAGCAATATTTTCAGAAAATTCTGGCTTCGGAAGAATCTCTTCTGTATGTGGAAGAGAATGAACACATGCCGCAGCAGTCGATTGCCGTTGTGGAACGTCTGGGCAGAGACGGTGGGAGTTATATGCTGATTTTTTATCCGATTGAGAAGTTTGACGGGCTTCTTTCGGGAGAGGATCTGGATTCCGGAGCATTCCTGGCGCTTCTGGATGAAGAGGGCAGAGTGCTGTCATCTTCCGGCGCGAAGAGCGTAATGCTGGAAGGCGGCAATCTTTTGGAAGCTGTCGGAAGCGACGATCCGGCTGCGGCAGCAGCTGTCAGGGGATGCATTGACAGTGGTTCGCAGGGAATAAAGAGTGTAAGGGTTGATGATGAGAGCCGGATGTTAGTGTACGTACCGTTGGGGATGGATCAGTGGGGAATCGTCCTGGGGGTTGAGCAGGCGTATGTAGACGGCCTGGTCGATCATCAGTGGAAGGACACGGAGGGAATGTTTGTCTCACTGATCGTGGTGGTATTTGTCTACGGCTGTCTCGTTATGGTGACCGATATTATTGGCAGGATCCGCGATAATCAGCAGAAGAAGGAGCTGGAAAACAAGGCGGATACGGATCTTCTGACCGGACTTAACAATAAACTGGCTACAGAGCGCAAGATTAAAGAGTATATGGCGCGGAATCCGGATTCACAGTCGATGATGTTCCTGCTGGACGTGGACAATTTTAAGTCAGTCAATGACACGATGGGGCATGCGTTTGGGGATGAAGTGCTTAGTTCTCTGGGCGAGGGGATCAGCGTGATTTTCCGTGCATCGGATATCATCGGGCGTGTTGGCGGCGACGAGTTTATGATCTTTCTAAAGTCGGTTCCCACGACAGAGGCTATCAGGAAGGAAGCGAAGAAGGTGGAAGACTTTTTCCGGAGCTTTCAAGTTGGTGAAAAAGAGAAATATGATGTCAGGGCTAGTATCGGCGTGGCGGTTTTTCCGCATGAGGGCACTGATTTTGAGACTTTGTATAAGGCGGCGGATCAGGGATTGTATAAGGCGAAAAGACGCGGCAAGAATCAGCTGGCATTCTATGAAGACAAATGGGCGAAAGAATGATAAGAATATGGCAGGAAGCAGGACGGCAGAGACTTGGCCGTCCTTGTTTATATCACTCAAAAGTGAAGTTGCACTTGGAAATGGAGGATGGAACATGAATCAATGGAATGCGTATGACAGGGAGAAAGAACGGCTGGTGGAGCCTGTTCATGATGAGCTGCAGTACTGCGGCAGGATCGACGATGAGAATCCGGATGCACCGGTATTCACCATGCCGGCAAGCTTCGTGAGGATGGCCTTTACAGGGTCTTCCTATGTTAAAGCGGTGGTAGTCAATAAGCGTTATTATCACAGGTCGTTCCTGGGAGTACTGCTGGATGATACACAGAGCAGGCTGGAAATAGAGCGGGACGGGGAGCCGGTAGTGCTTACACTTGCGGAAAATCTCGATAAAGGTTCGGAGCATATGGCCACGCTTTTTAAAAGAATGGACCACTGCCATGAGTATGCCTTCCTGGGATTTCTTCTGGAGTATGGCGCAAGAGTCGTAAAGATGCGGCCTCTTCCGCGCAAGAAGATAGAATTCTACGGGGATTCTGTGACGGCGGGCGAAGTATCGGAGGCGATTTCCTGTTGCGGGAAGGAAGATCCGGAGCACGAGGGTGAATACTCCAATGCTTACTTTTCGTATGCGTGGGCCACGGCCAGAAGGCTGCATGCAAGAGTGCATATTGTGGCACAGGGAGGGATAGCGCTTCTTGACGGAACCGGTTATTTTATGGACGGGAAGACCGGCATGGAAAGCTGCTACAGGAAAGTACAGTTTTATAGGGAGCAGGGAGAGCGTAAGGACTGGGACTTTAATCGTTACACGCCTCATGTGGTAGTCGTTGCGATCGGACAGAATGACGCATGGCCGGAGGACATCATGCAGGATGGGCAGAGCGCAAAGGCAGAGGAATGGAGACAGAGATACCGGCAATGGATCCTTGCCCTGCGTGAATTATACCCAAAAGCATGGATCGTGCTGTCAACTACGGTTCTGTACCATAATGCGGGATGGGACAGAAGCATCGGGAAAGTGTGTGCAGAATTGAATGACCCTAAAATTGTGCACTTTTTATATAGTGAGAACGGAAGAGGCACTCCCGGACACATCAGGGTGCAGGAAGCAATGAATATGGCGCTGGAGCTTTCGGGTTTTATCAGTGGTCTTGGGAATGATGTGTGGGAGCCGTAACGCAGCTTCCGAAAAATTTATTTGTCGTTTACTGTTATTAAGCAGTTGCTTGCGCCGAAAGAGAAGAATTACACCCTTGTTTTTGTGCATATTTTACAAAGTTTTTTTTTTTTTTGATTTTTTTGTGCAGGTGTGCTATGATGTTTAAAAGGGATACGAAAACGTTTAAGGAAAACGATATATGGGACGGATCGTCATCCCGAATAAAAAACAGGAGGTAAAAAGTATGAAGTTACGCAGTAAACGACTGGTTGCATTATTCGCAACCCTGGCTATGACGGCATCACTTCTGGCAGGCTGTGGCGGAGGAGATTCCGCACCGGCAGCAGATGAGACACCGGCGGCCACAGAAGAACCGGCAGCAGATGAGGCAGAGCCGGCAGCAGATGAGGCAGCAGACACCGCATCGGCAGGTGACACCAACAGTACACCGAGAGAGGAGACCCTGTATTTTGCAGGTCAGCAGTGGGGAACGATCAATGACTGGAATCCTTTCTCAACCAATTCCAACAACGCAATGGCAATTCAGCAGAAGGATTCTTCCCGTACACTGATTTACGAGACATTGTTTATGTTTAACCTGTTAGACGGACAGCTTTATCCGTTGATCGGAACAGACTGGTCCTGGGATGACGATACGCTCACAAGCATGACTGTTAAGCTGAACCCCGATGCTCACTGGAGCGATGGAACGGCTCTTACGGCAGAGGATGTTGTTTATACCTGGGATTCCAATGTGAAGTATGAGTCTTCTCTTGGACTGGATTTCTCCAATTATGTAGAATCCATTACAGCAGTGGATGATACGACACTGGCAATTCAGTGTAAACTGGATGATGCAGGCAATCCGGCGAACCCGCTGAAGGTTCAGCAGCTTCTGCAGCAGATGTACATTATGCAGAAAGCATATTTGGAGACTGTTGAGGAAAGAAACGGTTCCGATAAGGATGCCGTAAAGCTTGACAAGATGGATGATCTGATTGCTTCCGGCCCTTATATGCCGTTCTTCGACGATGACCAGAAGGTTGTATTTATCAGAGATGATAATTATTGGGGTCAGGCAGAATCTATGTGGGGCAGCCTTCCGGCACCTAAGTATATTGCCCATGTGATTTATGCAGATAACAATGCAGGCCAGGTTGCTTTAGAGGCAGGCGATGTTGACATATGCCAGCAGTTTACAACCGATGTACAGAAGCTTTGGGAAGAGAAGAACCTTCCTATTACAACATATATCGACGAGCCTCCGTATGGACAGTGTGCTACCATGCCTTCCTGCTGGATGAACGTTGAGAAGCCAGGACTTGATCAGGTCGAAGTAAGAAAGGCTATCGCAATGGCAACTGATTATGACCAGATCATAGCATCCGCTATGTCCAATCAGTCTCCTACTTTCACCGATGTTCCTCGTTCTACCATGAACCCGACAGACGGCGAGCAGGCGTTGTATGACCATGATGCAGTGAAGGATTTGCAGTTTGCAGGCAAGGATATCGACGGTGCAAACGCTCTGCTCGACGAGGCAGGCATCGTTGATACAGACGGCGACGGCATCCGCGAATACAACGGCACTCCTCTTTCCTTCAAGGCTGAATGTCCTGACGGATGGACAGACTGGATGGCATCCTTAGAGATCGTTGCGTCTTCCGCGAAAGAGATCGGTATTGATATCCAGACATTCTTCCCGGATACCAACACTTTCTATGATGATATTACAACAGGTAACTTTGAGATTTGTATGAACTCTCCTTCGGGAGCTTCTATCACCAACCCTTGGGGACGCTGTATGCAGTTCTTAAGCAGCCAGTATGCTGATCTGTCAGTAAACTGGAGCGGTAACTGGGGCAGGTACAGGAATGATGAGGCAGATGAGATTCTTGCGAAGATTCCGCTTGAGACAGATGAAGCTACTCTGAAAGATTATTACACAAGACTGAACGAGATTTATCTGACAGACGTTCCTAACTTTGCACTTATGTACAGACCGGAATTGTTCTACATCGTAAATGAGTCCGTATGGACCGGATATCCGATGAAAGATGACGGAACCAATATTCCTCCGACGGATTGCACAGACGGTTACGGAATTGCAGCTCTTTACAATCTGGAATTAGTAGAGTAATACGAATTTGAGCATCTGAGGAACAGAAAAATAATTCCTTGAAGAGGCCGGGCGAGGCTTAGGCTTTCCGCCCGGCCTTCTGTGAGCAAGGGGAATGGGGTGAAGTATTTGAAGGGATTTAAGAAATATTATGGTCAGAAAATTATGTGGTATCTGATCACGCTGATCTTTGCGATCGTATTGAATTTTGTACTGCCCAGACTGATGCCCGGTGATCCTGTAGCGAGTATTGCGGCAGGTTCCGTGAGCGGCATGACAGATGCTACGGCAATACAGAAGGTTTTAAATGATTATGCAGAGAAATTCGGTGTGAATGAGCCTATGATTGTACAGTTCGGTATTTGGGCAAAGAACGCTATCAGGGGAGATTTCGGCGTTTCTTTTGGTCAGTATCCCAGAACAGTAGCGGATATTATCAGGTCATCTGTAGGCTGGACACTGGCGTTGCAGCTTCCGGCTATTCTGGTAGGCTGGATTCTCGGAAACCTTCTGGGAGCAGTTGCGGCCTATATAAGAGGAGCTTTTGATAAGGTAATTCTGCCGGTATTTTTGTTTGTCAGCAATTTCCCTGCTTTCGGTATGGCGATTATCCTGCTGACGGTATTCGGTATCAATCTGAAATGGTTCCCTACCAGCGGCGGTTATGGGTTTGACCTGATTCCCAATATGAGCTGGGAGTTTATCCGGTCTGTTATTTCCCATTATCAGCTTCCGTTCTGGTCGATTGTCCTGATCACCATTGGCGGCCAGGCCATCGGTATGCGTTCCATGGCAATCTATGAGTTAAATGCAGATTATGTTAAATACAGCCGTTTCCTTGGCATCAAGGACCGAAAGATTGTCGGTTATGTGTTCCGGAACGCGATGCTTCCGCAGATTACCGGTCTTGCAATGTCCCTCGGAACCATGATGGGCGGTGCGCTGGTTGCTGAGATTATCTTCAGTTACCCGGGAATCGGGTCTACATTGATG
Source organism: Clostridia bacterium (assembly GCA_910575245.1). GTDB lineage: Bacteria > Bacillota > Clostridia > Lachnospirales > Lachnospiraceae > UBA3282. The sequence continues at coordinate 21,614 of CAJTEN010000037.1, forward strand.
ACGGCGGTAAGAGGTCAGGATTATCCGCTGATTTCCGCATGTACGCTGATCATCACTGTGATGGTGCTTCTGGCGAACTTGTTTGTTGAACTGATTTACGGTGTCATTGATCCTCGTGTCAAGGCAGCGCAGCAGGATTAGGAGGTGGATTATGAAAAATACATTAAGACAGGTGTTCCATTCTCCAAAGTTTGTGATTGGATTTGTTATCTTTGCGGCTCTTTTGCTCACCACCATCATCTATCCTATTGTAGTAACGGCTGATCCTTTGGAGATGGTAGGTAACGGTAACTTTTTTAAACCGGGTACTTATGTGTCCGTCAAGGATGCGGTGGAAGGAACCCGCTACACATTGAACATCGATGTGAAGTCCGGTTCACTGGATAATAAGATCAGCGCTGAGGACAAAGAGGCCATGAAAGAGTGGCTGTTGAAATTCGGCGGCCTGACAGAAGCGGACATTGATACGAATGATGTGGAAGGGCTGATCGGACTGTGGGAGGCGAATTATTCCGCTGACGCGCAGCAGAAGGGGCTTACTGCTTCCAAGAAGAAATATTATGTCCGTCTGAACAACAGTATTGACGGAATTTTGCTGGATAATGACGTGATCATTGCCCGCGAGAATCCTGAGACAGGAGAACTGGAACAGAGTGCTACTGTCGGTTCCCGGGAGTTCGTCAATACGAAGGATGTGGCAAACAGAAGAACTTTCATTCTGGGTACAGACAACTTCGGGCGTGATGTGCTTACAGAGCTGGTGCAGGCTACCAAGACTTCTCTCCGCGTAGGGATTATCGCAGGGGTGATCGCCACTCTGATTGGATTGTTCCTGGGATTGATTTCCGGTTATGTGGGCGGCGTGGTGGATGATATCATCATGTTTATTACCAATATGTTTACGGTCATTCCGTCCTTCGTCCTTTTGATTTTGATTTCTTATTCCGTAGGGCAGAATGCAAGAGGAGTCAATCTGGTAGGCATTATTATCGGACTCACCTCGTGGACATGGACCACCCGTTCCGTGCGGTCCCAGGTTATCTCCCTGCGAAACCGTGACCATGTAAATCTGTCAAAACTTTCAGGCCACAGCATGATGAGGATTGTTCTCACGGATATTCTCCCTTATCTTGCTTCCTATGTAGTAATGGCATTTATTCTGCAGATCTCTTCGGGTATCCTTTCAGAAGCACAGCTTTCCATGCTGGGCCTTGGACCATCCACATCAACTGCGGCTACTCTCGGTTTGATGATGAACTGGGCAACGGCATATGCGGCGCCTCTTAACGGTTCCTGGTGGGCATATTTTCCGGTTGTTGTTACCATCGCTCTGATTGCATTCTCGTTAAACCTGATGAACACCGGGCTTGACCAGGTATTCAATCCACAGCTGAGAGATTAAGGAGGGATATCATGGGAAAAGTAATGCTTGAAGTTAAGAATTTGAAAACAAAATATGTAACCAGACAGCGGGAAGATGTTTACGCTGTAGACGGTGTCTCTCTGAAGATCGAAGAAGGAAAATCACTGGGTGTCGCAGGGGAGTCAGGATGTGGTAAATCCACACTGGCGTTGTCCCTGATGGGATACTATTTTCCGCCACTGCATTATATCAGCGGCGATATTATTGTGGACGGAAACAATATCTCCGGCATGAAGCCGGATGATGTGCGGAAGAAGATTCTGGGAACGGAAGTTGCCTATATTCCACAGGCGGCCATGAATGCCCTGAATCCCACTCAGAAGATCATCCGCTTTATAGAAGACGTTATCCATGTACATGACCCGAAAGCGACCAAGAAGGATATATACGACCTGGCGAAAGAAAGATTTGCTATCCTCGGACTGCCGGAAGAAGTACTGCAGAAACATGCGGTGGAACTGTCCGGCGGTATGAAACAGCGTACAGTCATTGCTATCTCCACGATTCTTTCTCCCAAGGTACTGATTGCTGATGAGCCTTCCTCGGCCTTGGACGTAACCAGCCAGAAGATGGTTATCAAGATGATGCGCGACCTGATGGAAAAAGGCTTTATCAAGAGCATGATCTTTATCACTCACGAACTTCCGCTGCTCTATAACGTGACGGATGACATTATGGTAATGTATGCGGGACAGATTGTAGAACGCGGCACGGCAAAGGAAATGGTATTCGATCCTCTGCATCCTTATACCAAAGGTCTGATGGGATCCATCATCGTTCCGGAGGAAGGCGTAAGAGAGAATAAACTGATAGCGATTCCGGGAACTCCGCCTAACTTAAAACGCCCGCCTAAGGGCTGCCGCTTTGCCGACAGGTGTAAATATGCAACGCCTACATGTATGGCAATGGAGGTTCCCAATTTGGAGGTTTCAAGCAAAGAAGGCAGTGCCAACCGCGAATACCGCTGCCTGATGTCTGTGAGAAAGATTCGGGAGGTGTATGAGAATGAGTGATAAAAGAGCGGCCTGCTTAAGCGGCAAAGGCGTTACCAAGATATTTGGTATGGGCGATAAGAAAACAGTAGCCGTTGACCACGTGGATTTTGATTTCCGCGAAGGCGAGATTGTCTCGATCGTAGGTGAGTCCGGCAGCGGCAAGACCACTCTTTCCAAAATGCTTCTCGGCCTGATCAGCGTTACGGAAGGGGAAGTAATGTTTCAGGGCAAGCCTCGGGATATTGGAAACAGTAAGAAGAAAAAGGAATACTGGAAGGGCATCCAGGCTATTTTCCAGGATCCTTTCTCTTCCTATAATACTTTCAACAAGATTGATGCGGTGCTTCTTGACTGTATCAATATGAGAGGCGGAAAGAACCTCCCTTATGAGGAGAAATTCGAAATGATGCGGGAAGCCTGCAGCTTCGTAAACCTGGAATTTAAGGAGCTTACCAATAAATATCCTTTCGAGCTTTCCGGCGGCCAGATGCAGAGGCTTATGATTGCCAGAATCTTTCTGCTGAAACCTAAGATTCTTCTGGCTGACGAACCGACGTCCATGATCGATGCCTGTTCGCGTGCTACGATTCTGGATATGCTTTTGAAGCTGCGTGATGAGATTAACATGACGATCATATTTATCACGCACGATATCGGTCTTGCATACTATGTTTCGGATTCCGTGTATATTATGGAACACGGCAAGTTTGTGGAGCATGGTACGGCGGAGGATGTGATTCTTCGTCCCAAGGCAGCTTATACGCAGAGATTGATTAATGACGTTCCCAAGATCTATGAGGAATGGGATTTAAGTACGGTGTAATGCCGGGATAAGGAAATTAGAACAGAGGTACAAAATAAAGGTATAAAAAGAAGGCAGAGCGTGAGGAACCTGACATGCTCTGCCTTTGCTGTGTATCAGATAAAGGTAGAGAAATTAAAAAATATTTAGGCACCTTGACAAATTCAGAAAAATCCGGTAAATTATAAGGTGCCTAAATAAATAGAAAGTGAGGAGTCGAATATGACAGATAGGAATCATAATTATTGTACACAATGTCCGAATCAGTGTCCTGTGACGGATTTAAAATGCGGAAGAGGAAGAAACTACTTTGCACAGCAGGGTATGGTGACAGAGGAAAATCATGAACAGAGCCATGAGCACAGTAGTGAACATGAATACGGGCATAACCATGAGTACGGGCATAAATATGAACACGACCACGGCCACATTCATGAGCATGGACATAATCACGGCCACAACCATGAGCATGGGCACAATCACGAGCACGGCCACGATCACAAACATGGTCATGGACACGGGCATGGGAGGGATTTCTTCTGTGACCAGGACGATCTATACAGCCTGCTTCGTACATGCGGCCATTACCTGTATCATCGTTTCGGGAAGAATATGGGGCAGGGAAGGATCCTGGCAATCCTGTCTGACCGGGAAAGCATGACGCAGAAGGAATTACAGGAAATGCTTCGGATCCAGCCGGGATCCGCGACTGAAATCCTGACCAAACTGGAAGAGAAAGGGATGATCCGCAGAAAGAGGGATCAGGAAGATAAACGCCGGTGTATCATTGAACTGACCGAGGATGGACGAGAGGCGTTTAACAGCCGAAAGCAGGAGGAGGAAGAGCGTTCGCAGTTATTTGTCTCTCTGGACGAGGCGGAGCAGGAAGAACTGAAGAAGCTGATCAGGAAGCTGTTGGAGAGTTGGAAGTAAAGAAAACTTTACCGTGAATTTGCATAGAAAAAGAAACCGGAATTTGACTATATTTCATAAAAGAGTTGGTTAAGCAAAAAAACAAATAGACAGCCATAATAAATCATGCTATTATAATGTCATAACAATATAATAATATAATAATACAACAAAGGAGGATTTATTATGAAGCGGAAAAGAATTGCAGCTCTGTTGCTCTCTATAACAGTTGCGGTTACGGCGCTGGCAGGATGCGGAAACAGCGGCGGCGCAGGAAATGACAGTGCGCAGAATGCGCAGACGGAAGATACAGGAAGCGCTGCACCGGAAACAGATGCAGGGGATGCCGGTGCAGAGACGGATGACACAGGAGCCGGTGAAACAGCTGCAGCAGGCGGAACCGTTGAATTCTGGAATGATAAGATGGCGAATATGGAACAGTCATCTTTGGATACCGTATTCGGGACGATACAGTCAGTGTCCGGCTATACATTGGATATGATTCCCTATCCCGATACTGCTTCTTATCAGACGGCTATGCAGCAGACCATTCGGGATCAGAAGGCGCCGGGGCTTTTCACCTGGTGGAGCGGCTCACAGCTGCAGACACTGGTAGAGAACGGGCTGGTAGAGGATCTGACATCTGTATGGGAAAGTTCAATTTATGATGCAGGGGTGTCACAGGGAATCGCGGATGCGTTCACCTTCGACGGCAAGATATATGCGGCACCCTGGAGTGTTCTGTACAATGTAGTGCTTTACAACAAGACGGTGTTTGACCAGTATGGATTGAAAGAGCCGGAAACATTTGACGAATTCCTGCAGCTATGTGAGACGCTGAAGTCCAACGGTGTGACGCCGATCGCCTTAAAGAGCGATTCCTGGGCGGGCTTCATCTGGTTCCAGGCCCTGCTGGCAGCGAAGGACGTAGAACTGTATAAGGGAATCTGTGACGGAAGCATTAAGTATACGGATCCGCGGGTTGTGGAAGTGATGGAAGTCTGGAAAGACATGCTTGATAAGGATTATTTCTCTGTTCCTATAGACTGGTCTGACGTAAGACCCAGCTTCGCCAAAGGGGAAGTGGCTATGATGCTGGAGCCCCATGTGGAGTTTACCGGTATGAAGAAAGACTTCGATATGGTGGAAGGTGAGACCATTGACGCATTTGTAGTTCCGGCCATGGATGGCGGAAAGAAAACGATCTTCTTTGAGGCGGCGCCGTTATGTGTTTCTACTGCCAGCGCACAGAAAGAGGATGCGTTAAAAGTTCTTTCATCATGGTATACGGAAGATGTACAGAACATGTTCCATGAAGAGTTCGGTTACACGAATACCAGCAAGATTACGGTGGATACGCCGGTTGTACAGGAGATTCTGGATGCGACCGCCGATGCTGATCATTACCAGCTTGTATTGAGATTCTATGAAAGCACACCGGATAAGCTGAGAGATTTTGTGCTGGATGAACTGATGAGATTCCAGTTAAAGAATGCAAGCGTTGAAGACATGTTGAATACGATCCAGGCAGAGGCAGATACTGTATTCGGAAACTAATCAACAAGACGGATCGGGCCGGCACGGCGGGATATTTGACTGCGCCGGCTCCGTTTTGTCGAAGCAGACGGGGTAGGAGGTAGATCCGGGGATGAGCAAATCCTTTTCTTTCAAAAAATATAAAGATTATTTGTATATAGCGCCCGCAGTGATATTTATCACGGTTTTTTTCATCAGTTCCATCGTCTATGCGCTGCGGCTCAGTTTCTTTGAATGGGACGGCTTCTCAGAGATGAAATTTGTGGGGTTGGAGAATTATCTGAGACTGTTTCGGGATAAGAACTTTTTAACATCGGTTATGAATACGATCATCTGGGTTGCGAGTTCTCTGGTACTGTCCCTGGCTATGCCGCTGCTTTTTGCCATTCTGATTACGAAAAGCTCCTGGTCGGGCGGTTTTAAGAACATTTTCTATTTTCCTTCGGCATTGTCCGGTACGGTGGGCGGTCTGCTGATGACCTCCATTCTGTCGATCTACGGACTTCCGAAGATTGTGGGAATGATGGGCTTCCCGGAACTGGTCAGGGATTGGCTGGCCATTCCTTATGTGAATACCTTCGTGATGATTGTATCCGGAGTCTGGCAGGGACTTGGGCTGAATATGCTCTTGTTTATTTCGGGACTCAACAGCATCGATTCTTCTCCTATAGAAGCGGCGCAGATCGAAGGAGCGAAGACTTTCCAGATGTACACAAGAGTCGTTTTTCCGTTGATGAAAAATACAATTGTGGTGGTTTTGCTGATGTCTCTGGTCAACAGCTTTAAGACCTTTGATAATATCTGGATCATGACCAAGGGAGGTCCCTACAGGACATCGGAGACTCTGGCGCTTACCATGTATGAAGAATCCTTCATACGGAATGATTTCGGACGGGGCGCCGCCGTCGCCATTGTGCTTACCGTAGTTGTTGTCTTTGTTTCATATTTTAACATCAGGAATTCCTTTAAAGAAGATTGATGCACAAAGTAGAGAGTCTGCAGGACGGACGGATGGAGGTTGGTATGAATAAAACGAGTAAAAGAAACAGAAGAATTATCAACTGCGTATTAAGCGTGCTGGCGGCCATATGGTTTCTGCCCGTGGTTTTTGCGGTATTGAATATGTTTAAGGGACAGGTAGAATACAATATGGGAAGCTTCTGGGCGCTTCCCGAGGGAAACGAGTTTATGGCAAATGTCAGCTATATCAGAGATAACGCCAGAATCTTTCAGGGGATGCTGAGCAGTCTGCTTTATTCTTCCTGCGGTGCGGTGTTTGCCGTTATTCTGGGGACTACGGCAGCTTATGCGATTGCGCACCTTAAGATCAGACACAGAATGTTCTGGTTTATGGTGATATACAGCGGCACCATATTTCCCTTTCAGATTTATCTGATTCCGATTTTTTCCGGTTACGCCAAGCTGGGACTGTATGATACCAGGCTGGGGATGATCCTGTTTTATACGGCAATCTGTATTCCCTTTGTCATGTTCGTGCTGCGTAACTTTTTTACCGGGATATCCAGGGAAATCTGTGAATCCGCGAAACTGGACGGGGCAGGGGACTTCCAGATTCTGACAAGAATCTTCGTTCCGATGGCGAGAGCACCGATCTCCGTGGTGCTGCTGTCCCAGTTTACCTTCTGTTGGAATGACTTGATGTTCGGTCTGACCTTCACGAAGTCAAAGGAGATCAAACCTGTTATGGCATCCCTGTCCCTGATGAATACCGGCCACGCGCCGGCTATGCTGACAGCCTGCCTGGCGGCATCCTTGCCTACCATTCTCTTCTTTATCTTTTTGAATAAGAATTTCGAAGCAGGATTTGCATATACAGGGAAGTAGAAGCAGTCAATAGAACCAGGATATGGCCTGGGCATATATTTAAGAAAGGTATGGAAACTGATTATGGATTTCAAGAAACAATGGAAAGTTTATTTGATTCATCATTCCCACACGGATATCGGCTATACGGAAAGGCAGGATAAGATCATTAACTATCACTGTGATTTTATCAAACAGGCCATTGATATTTTAAATGATATCCATGAGAACCACAGAGAAGAGTATCAGGGGTTTGTATGGCAGTGCGAGAATTACTGGCAGGTGAAGAACTTCTATGCGCATGCGCCGGAAGCATATCTGCGTGACTTCGAAAAGTATGTGCACAGCGGTGAGATCGGGCTCTCCGGCAACTATCTGAATATGACGGAACTGATATCCAAAGAAGTACTGGATACCCGGATCGCTCAGGCACAGGAATACGGGCGCAGTATAGGACATCCGGTAATCTCCGGCATGACTGCGGATATTAACGGGTTCGCCTGGGGGTATGTGGATTCCCTGGCCGGACATGGGATCAGGCATCTCTATTCCTGCCTGCACCCTCATCACGGCATGTTCCCGCTTTACAGGAAGGTAATGCCCTTCTACTGGGAAAGCCCGCAGGGGAATAAGGTACTTGTGTGGAACGGGGAGCATTACCATTTCGGAAACGAAATGTTCCTGTCACCGCACGCAGGTTCTTCCTATATGACTTATGACGAGTTTCACAAGCCGCTGGGGAGCAACAGCGTCCTGATCCATTCAGCGGAGGAAACACAGGAAAAGGAAATGGAGATTGCCAGAACCCGTATAGAGCGTTATCTGGCTAATCTGGAAGAAGAAGGGTATCCTTACGGACTGGTGCCTTTTATGGTATCAGGAGCGATTACGGACAATGCGCCGCCGAACATCAATATTGCAAAAAGAGTAAATGAACTGAACAGGATTTATCAGGGACGGATCGAGTTCCGGATGGTCACATTGGAACAGTTCTTCCATGAGGTGGAGACCCATTGTGAGAATATAGCCACCTATAAAGGAGACTGGAACGACTGGTGGGCGGACGGTGTGGGTTCCACGCCGGCAGCAGTCAAGATCTTCTGTGATGCCAGAAGAAAGTATCATATCTGCAGGAAACTGGATGGACAGGGTGAGCTGGGAGAGGCAGGCCTGATGGATCAGGCGGCGGAGAATCTTATGCTCTACGCGGAGCATACCTGGGGATATTCCTCCTCCGTGTCGGAACCCTGGGAGACGCTTGTGGGTGACCTGGAAATGAAAAAGACCGCATACGCCATTAATGCCAATACGGAGGTGTCAAGGAATCTGGATGAAATCCTTGCGAAGAAGGGGGAAGTTACCATTGCCCAAGACAGACCTCATACGTATAAGATTATCAATCCGCATGGAATGGATTTGAAGACAAAGGTATATCTGTATCTGGAATTTTGGGAGTATATAGAGGGGATCAGCTATAGTGAGAACATGCCTGTCGAGGTAGTTGACCTGGCATCGGGCGAAGTATTGCAGTCCCAGGTAAAGAGGATTGCACGGGCAACACAGGTAGAAGTGTTTGTGGACTTAAAGGCAGGGGAGGAGAAGGAGGTTATGATCCGCCTTGCCAAAGACGTGAAGTCTGCAGTGGTGAAGAACCATGCTTATATCGGTGCAGAGGGCGTGGAGGATGTGATCCAGCCGGAAGGTTACAGGACGGATACGGATTGTGTGGAGACAGATTACTATCAGGTGATTCTGGACCAGCAGCGTGGCATTGCGGCAATCATCGATAAGAGGGACGGACAGAACCTGATCAGAGAAGATGCGGTATATCCCGCTTTTACAGGTATTTATGAGGTGACGGATATGCAGGGGCAGGCATGTGAGAGCAGAAGGAGAATGGGAAGGAACCGTAAAGATGTCTCTACCGCCAGATATGCCTCCACGTTGAAGGACATACGTATAGTGGAGAACGGTCCGGTTTATACTGCGGTACAGCTGGATTACAGGCTGCATGGAACGGGATTCTACAGTGTATTCCTGAAAGTATATAAGGCGGCTGCCCGTCTGGAGGCAATGGTCCGGATTCATAAGGACAGCGTGTGGGAGCCGGAAAATCTATATATTTCCCTGCCTTTTACCGCAGGGGAGGAAGAAGTGAAATATATCGATAAAACGGGCTGCATCATTCGTCCCGGCATCGATCAGCTCCCTGGTACGAATATGGAATTTTATCTGCTGCAGAACGGTATTGTGATGGAAGGCAGGGAGAAAACCCTGACACTTGCAATAAAGGATGCCCCGCTTGTCACATTCGGAAATCTGGAAGCTCATCCGATCCGGCTCTGTGACGGCAGGGACGAAGAGAAAAACCGCGGCGAGGCGTATTCCTGGGTGATGAATAATTTCTGGGAGACTAATTTTAAGGTTGACTTGGGCGGATTCTATGAGTTTGCCTATACATTGTCTACTCATGATAAATGCCCGGTGGAAACTGCCATGGCGATCTGTGCGGCGGACAATGAGGGCGTGTTGGGATTTTATGCTGGATAGACAGGCGGTCTGCGGTGAAGGAGTCCGTGACGAATGGAGGTTGCATGAAGGTTTATCTGATGCTGGATGTAGGCGGAACGAATATTAAGGCGGGCGTATTGTGGGAGGACGGCAGTCTGTGGAAAGAAGGCATTCTGAGCTTTGACGCGAAGTCCAGAGGAAGCAAGGAGGAAGTCTTTCTGAATTTTGCCGGTGTGCTTGATGCGCTGGCAGAGAGACTGCCCAGGGAAGAGATACAGATCGAAGGGATTGGAATGGCTTTTCCCGGTCCCTTCGATTATGGACAGGGAATCAGTCTGATGCAGGGGCTGGATAAATATGATGCGATTTATGGGATTCCTGTTGAAAAAGAGGTGAGGGGCTGTTTTCCGGCCATGAAGAACGGCGCCTTGTTGAGGAAGAGCCGCCGGTTTGTCTTTCTTCACGATGTGGAGGCTTTTGCCATGGGAGAGAGCCATTACGGCAGAGGAAAGAACTGCGATAAGGTGATGTATCTCTGCATCGGCACGGGAGCCGGATCTGCTTTTACTTTAGACAGGAAGATCCTGAAGGGCGGGGACGGGACGGTGCCGCCTATGGGATGGATTTATGATACGCCCTTCCGGGACAGTATCATTGACGATTATCTTTCGGTGAGAGGGCTTGCATCCCTTTCCGGGCGGGCGTTCGGAGAAGCGAAAAGCGGGAAAGAGCTTTTCCGGCTGTGCAGGGAAGGTAATCAGACCGCCTTGGCGGTGTACAGGGAATTTGGCAGATGGCTGAGGGAGGCAATGATCCCTTTCCTTAATACGTTTAGCCCGGACGGCTTCGTACTGGGAGGCCAGCTTTCAAAAAGCTTTTCCTTCTATGGAGAAGAATTCTCGGCGGAATGCAGGGAGAGAGGGACAATGGTCTTCCTGTCGGAGGATACCTCCGAGAGTGCGCTGAAAGGGTTGTATGTGGCAACAGTTCAGCCCAGGACTTTGCATTTACTGCAAAGTCCGTGAGAATGTGAGCTCCTCTTTCGTTGTATTTTTGTCTGGTAAATGGTAAGATAATACAGAATGATGTGTATAGGTTAATGGAAAATCTATCTGCCCGTAATAAAGGCAGTCCGGGGAATCCGGGCTGCCGGGGCATAAGCAGGAGGCTCATAATGCTGAACAGAGAAAAGGGTGCGGCACCGCTGTATTCGCAGATTGCAGAGATTATCAAAAGCCAGATTGAAAACGGTGAGTTTGTCAAAGGAGATCAGTTCCTTACGGAGAAAAAGCTTCAGGAGATCTATCAGGTTAGCCGTATTACTGTCAGGCAGGCAATGAATGAGCTGGTTAATGAAGGATATCTGCAGTGTGCGAGAGGAGTCGGAACGACTGTGGTCTATGGCAAGATAGACGAGAATCTGAAGAATCTGGTCAGCTTTACCGATGAAATGAAACTGCACGGCAAGGTGATGAATACCAGTTATTGCGATATGTCGATGATCCGGGCGGGGAAGTCGGTAGCGGCCCAGCTGGAGATAGAGACGGGAGAAGAATGTTATCGCCTGGTGAGAGTCAGGAGTGTAGGGGAAGAGGCCATTGTGTATTCCATTACCTATCTGAAGAAGACGAGAGAATATCCTTTGGACACCAGTTATTATATGGAATCTCTATATCAGTTTTTACAGACAAACTGCAATACGAAGGTGGTAAAAGGACGTGACACATTTGAGGCAGTGGCGGCTACCGCTGAAATCGGGAAATATTTATCCATTCCGGAAGGCGTTCCTGTATTTAAGCGGGTACGTAAGGCTTACGAGGAGAACGGCGATATTGTGGAGTACACGATCTGCTATTATCCGGGAGACAGGTATAAATATTCTGTAGAATTATAGTACGAAACAGTAAAAAGAATCTTGAAAAATACCCGCTTCAGGTTAGGGTTGTGTGAGGACCGCAGTGCGGGTGTTCAGAGAATGGGGAATGATATGGATAATCGGTATTTCAAGTATGGCAATTATGACCTGCAGCCGTATACAAAGATCGAGGGATATGACAGCCATGCCGTAGAAGGTTATGATGATATAATAATAATACTTAAGAAAGAAATAGCTGCAGGGAAGAGAGTGGTTGTCTGTGACTTCTATCCGGGTGTGGATAAGGAAGAAGTGTTAGGGCATTTATCCGGTGTCAACCCGGTGCTTCTGATAGAGGCCGAGAGCTGCGCGATGGAGGAAGAGGTTCTGAACAGACTGTTTCAGGATTATCTTACAGATGACAGGGTATTTGGATTTATGTGCCACAAAAAGCTGGAAGATTGTTTCTGTGCGGAGAAGCTTCAGAAAGCCAGGAGGCAGATCGAGGAGACGGCAGAGGGGGTCATACTGGTGGCAGGAGTAGGCGCTTCCTTGATCACCCGCGGGGACGTATATCTGTATTTTGATCTGGCCAGATGGGAAATCCAGCTGCGCTACCGCAGGGGAATGCCTAACTGGAACTGTACGAATTATGACGCTCCGAATCTGGAGAAGTACAAGAGAGGATTTTTTGTGGAATGGCGTCTTGCCGATAAGTATAAGAAGCAGCGGTTTGAGGACTTCGATTATGTGGTAGATACCAATAGGAAAGAGGATCCTAAGATGATCACAGGGGAAGCTTTCAGGGAAGCTCTGGTGCAGGTGAGCAAGAGGCCTTTCCGCACGCAGCCCTACTTTGATCCCGGTGTATGGGGCGGACATTGGATGCAGCAGGCTTTCGGGTTGGACGAAGACGCGCCGAACTATGCATGGAGTTTTGACGGTGTACCGGAAGAAAACAGTCTGAATCTTAAGTTTGGGGAAATTCTGGTAGAAATACCCAGTATAGATTTAGTGTTTTACAGACCCCGTCAGCTGCTGGGAGAGAAAGTACATGCCCGTTTTGGGGCGGAATTTCCTATCCGGTTCGACCTTCTGGATACCATGGGAGGCGGGAATCTCTCGCTCCAGGTGCATCCGCTCACAGAATATATCCAGGATACTTTCGGCATGAATTATACGCAGGATGAGAGCTATTATATTCTGGACTGTGAGGAAGGTTCCTGTGTCTATCTGGGTGTGAAAGACGGAGTAAGCCCGAAGGAGATGGAGGAGGATCTGAAAAGAGCCGAGAAGGGCGGATATGCATTCCCGGCAGAAAAATATGTCAACACAGTTCCGGTCAAAAAACATGACCATGTGCTGATACCGGCAGGGACAGTCCACTGTTCGGGAGCCGATACGATGGTGCTGGAGATCAGTGCTACGCCCTATATCTTTACTTTTAAAATGTGGGACTGGGGAAGAGTCGGCCTGGACGGCATTCCAAGACCCGTCCACGTGGAGCATGGCATTAAGAATATACAATGGGACAGAACCATGCCGTGGCTTGAAAGAAACCTGATCCACCAGGAAGAAATCTGCCGGGAGGAAGAAGGAATTTTGGTAGAACGCACGGGACTCCACCAGAGAGAATTTATCGATACATACCGATATATGCTTACGAAGCCAGTAAAGTGCATCCAGAATGACAGTGTGCATGTGCTGAATGTAGTGGAGGGGGAGAAAGCCTGCATCGAAAGCCCGGCAGGAGTGTTTGCGCCTTTCGAAGTGCATTATGCGGAAACTTTTATTATTCCGGCGTGTGTGGGAGAATACGTGATCAACCCGACGGGAGCCATAGAAGGTAAAAGGGTAGGAGTGATCGTGGCTTCGGTGAGATAATAAGCATAGGGATTGACCGTGCCCTATGTCCTTTGCCCTCACTATAAAAATTTATATTGCGGGTGTAAAACAGGGAAATAACTGATGATTCAGGTTTGTTTCTCTGTTTTTTGTGTCAAAGTTGGTTTTTCTTTTGCGGTGTCCGATATCTATGTGATGGGTGTCACACTTGGACAGCTTCTACAATGGACTTTCATGATATTATCCCGAAAGTATACATAGCATCGACGGGAGCGAGATAGTTTTTTCCAGAAAATAGCTAACGAGAGATTGACATAAGGACAACGCAGTGTTATACTTTAACTGACAACACGATGTTATACAATAAGGAGGACAAAAGTATGGTACAGCAAATATCCGATGCCGAACTCGAAATTATGAAAATTGTGTGGGGGAACCCGGAGAAGGTGACACTGTTCCCCTATATCATGGATGAGCTGGCGGCCAGAGGCAGGCAGTGTCAAAAGAACACCCTGATTGTATTGCTGTCGCGGCTGATGAACAAGGGCTTTTTGAGTGCCAGAAAAATTGGACGCCGCAACGAATATACCACGCTCGTTTCGGAAACGGAGTACCAGAAGGCGCAGACGAAAAAATTCCTGGATAAAATCTATGAGGGAAGTGCAAAAGGACTGGTTTCCAATCTGATTATGGGCGACCTGCTGACGGATGAGGAATACGAGGAATTGAAAAGAATGCTGGAGAAAGGAAAAGAGAAACAATGAACGCGGTTTTGAAAATTTTCCTGTCCATGTCCTTTTCCGGCAGTCTGCTTATTCTGGCGCTGCTTTTAGGAAAGCGGTTTTTGAAAGATAAAATCAGCCGTCAATGGCAGTATTACATTTGGCTGGTTGTCGTTTTGCGGCTGCTGTTCCCGTTTGGGCCGGAAGTAAGCCTGCTGGGAAAGACCTATCAGGCTGTCGATCAGGCTATCACCCAGACCGCCCCTTTTCCGCCGCAACAGCAGTCCCCGCTTACCACTCCAGGGGGAAATCTCGCACCGGTTATCGGAACTGAGCAAAGCAATAGAAGTATGAATAGTCCGACAGAAGATTTGACAACAGTCCACCCGTTTCAAGAGATTGGGACGTTGCTGACAGATCAGGTTTGGCTGATTTGGCTTGCGGCCGCAGTGGTTTTGCTGATACGGAAGGCAACGGTCTATCAGAGCTTTATACGGTATATCAAGGCTGGATTGACCCCGGTTTCTGACATTGAGATCTTAGACCGGCTTTTCATTACTGCGGAGCAGGCAGGTATCAAAAGGCCGGTAGAGCTGTGTGTCAATCCGCTGATTTCTTCACCGTTGCTGATTGGCTTTTTTCATCCATGTATCGTGCTGCCAAACGCGGATATTTCTAAAAAGGCTTTTCAGTATATTGTCCTGCATGAGCTGACCCACTATAAGCGGCGGGATATGTTTTATAAATGGCTGGTGCAAATAACGGCATGCCTGCATTGGTTTAACCCGCTTGTGCATCTTATGAGCCGGGAGATTGCCAAGGCTTGTGAATTTTCCTGTGATGAAGCCGTCCTCGCTAAAGTGGGGAGCGGCAACGCCCAGGACTACGGGAAAACCTTGCTTGACGCTATGGCGGCCGTGGGAAAATACAAGGAAAACCTTGGGTCCGTCACGTTGAGCGAAAATAAAAAGCTTTTGAAAGAAAGGTTGGGTGCAATTATGAAGTTCCAAAAAACGTCCAGAGCGGTTAAGCTATTGACGGCTGTGTTGACTGTGTGTATCGTATTGGGCGCGTCCTTTGCCGGGGTTTACACAGCGGGGAATGTCCAGGCGGCATCCCTTTCCGGCACAACGCCGGACACCACCGGCAGGCCCTCGCTGTCGTTGGATGTCAGCAGTGCCGCTGTAAATGTGCTGGCGGCAACGGACAATCAGATTTCGGCTGAATACAACCGCGATGTTTATACGGTAAATATCAGTCAGCAGAACCGCGACTGGAAGGTTTCAATCTCCTGCAAAACCAGTATGAACACAAATGATGAAACAATCAGGCTCTATCTTCCCAATGTGGATTATGGCGATGTGAAATTAAAAACAGATAACGGGTATATGGCCTGCGGCCTGATCCGATCCGGCAATATCGCGGGCAATTTCAACATGGCTTCCGTCTTTTTGACCTTGCCGGAAGGATTTTCCGGTTCGGTAAATGCCATTGCCAACAGCGGATATTTCCAATTGGTTTCTCAGGACGATTTCAAAAATACCACCACCACCATTATCGACAACGGCGATTGGGGCGAGATTTACAAGCCGAAGAATTTCAAGGAAAACGGGAATACTTCCACATTTACAGACGGCACAGAGGCAAACACAATTCGGGTTACACGAAAAGGCTCCGGCGTCATGGGGATCTACACTTCTGATGATTTTGACACATCGAATTACCCGGATGAATGGAAAGAACTGTGGCAGGACGAATGGCAGGGTAAGCCCTGGGAGGACGGTTGGTGGAACTCAGACATTGAGCAATACTATCAGGCCGACAGCCTGCCACTGTTTCAAATTGCTTTCTCCCGACTGGACGGGGAAGAACAGCTTGCATGGCTGGAAAAAATCTATGCCGATAGAGACCTCGCATTCTTCTCTGTCGCGGTACGAGGGCTTGATACAAATTATTCTGTGCTTTCCAGCTTCGCCGAAAAGGTTTATGAGAACGCCGACAATGCGTTTTTCTCCATATTGGCGGACTGTATGGACGAAACGGAATTGGAGTTTTGGCTGGATCGGGCATTAGAGGATAGTAACTGGGCATTTCAATCCATGCTGTTTGATAAACTGGGCAAGGAAGACGAATTTAACGAGTTGGAAGCGAAGCGGGAAAAAGAATGGGCCGAGACGCAGAGGGCGGAATATGAGGCGGCAGGCGTCACGATGGTTGATGAAAAGACTTATTATTATCAAGGACAGATGGTCAATATCTTTCTGGACATCCGGAAAGAAGGCTCCTTCTATACGCTGAACATGAACCCGGCTGGGACGGTCAATATTAAAATTACCCGCGGCACGGACAACAATATCACAGGCGTTGCCTATATGACCGAGGCGGAAGTGGTTGAACTGTTGGGGGATATGGATGAGCCGGATGATTGAGATGATATCTATGATTTTTGCCAGAAGAACAGCACAATGAGTTTGTGGAGAAAATCATTGTGCATGAATGTGGATGCAAAGAACAGATCAGAGTGAATACCAGGGACATGATATTTCCTTTGAAATAAATAACAGTAGTGTCATTGCTGAAATCCTTATTTTATCTCGGCTTTTCTGAAAACAAAGTGTGTTGCTGCCAGTGAAATAAGGATTACCGCTGCTGCAAACACCGCCGATAATGCAAGTGTTCTGCTATCGCTTGTTTGTGCAAGGCTAAAACAGGTCAGCCGGAAAACATTCTCGCTGATGAAGTTTCTAAGGATATTGCAGGACACAAAGCAGCTTATCACATATTTCCTTGTCGGGATTACCGATAAGGATACGCTGTAATTCAAGATTACGGTAAGCGGAGTATTCCGTGTGTTTGCAGGATAATGTTTTCCATTTTGCAGCCCTCCTTTCATTTGTCCTTTTCCTTTTTCCAAATTGAATGAAATGTGGGTACATTCCCCGCCCCTTGGGGCGCAAGCAAACTTTAACAGGATAGAAAAGCATGATACAATGTAGAGAAAAAGGAGAAGTGTAGATTGA
>CAJTEN010000038.1 GCA_910575245.1 Clostridia bacterium
GCGGAAATGTTACAAAATGAAGGTAAAAAATAGAGGTGAAAATGAGATTTCGGAAATCTCTAACGCTTTATAAAATAAAGGCTTTGAGTTTCCGAGAGCACACTCAGAGACCAGGAGGTGCGCTATGAGTAAAATCTTAATAGTTGAGGATGATCTATCCATACAGGCATTGCTGCATGATTTCATACAGGAAGCAGGGCATAGCGTTATACTGGCATCTGACGGGGTAGAGGCTCTTGCGAAATATTCCGAACAGGACTTTGATCTGGTATTGCTCGATATTATGCTTCCTAAAATTGACGGTTACGGTGTCTGTGAGGTTATCCGGCAGAAATCAGATGTGCCTATCATCATGCTTACGGCTTTGGATGGGGAGGAAAACCAGATAAGAGGATTGGACCTGCAGGCTGATGATTATATCACGAAGCCTTTTTCCATGCCCGTCCTGCTTCGGAAAATAGCTGCTGTCCTGCGCCGTTCATCAAAGCTTAAGTGTATTCCGCAGACTATGAGCTATAGGAATCTGAAACTGGACTTAGACGGGTACAAAGCCTATGCAGGGGGAGAAGACATTGACCTTACTCCTCGTGAATTTGAAATACTGCGGGAACTGGTGGCCAACAGGGGCAGGATTTTGACACGGCGAAACCTGTTACAAACCCTTTGGAAATATGAGTTTTTCGGGGAAGAACGGATCATTGACACGCATATAAAGAACCTGCGGAAGAAACTCGGAACGGCTGACTATATAGAAACGATCAGAGGGGTGGGATATAGAATTGATAAAGATGATTAAGAGCCGATTGTCCGTTAAAGTTTTTTTGCTGACATTGTTGTTGATAGCGGTTTGCTGTTTTACAACATATAGTTTCATTTTACAGGCAGCCCCAAAAAATTATCAGCATGACATAGAAGATGTCGATTTAGAGCTTAGCTTTTTGCCCGATGAATTATTGAGAACCGAAAAGGAATTCGCTTATATGTTTCTTGAATCAGCATCAGATTTTATAAAGGAACAGTATGACAATGAATTTGAGCTGCACTTTTTTCAATCTGACGGGAAGGAAGTAAGTTTACATGATATTGACCAACTTGTCGATGGACAGATTATGGATTATGAAAATGTTGAGAAAACAAAACCCTATACCGCTTCATTTGCTGACAGCGATTCAATTTATACGTTATTGGTGACAAGGAATACTGCAAAACATACCCAGACAGAAGAAGCGATACAAGGAACGCTCCCGGTGCTTTGTACCGTCGTATTATTTGGCTCAATCATTTCCGCTTTCTTTTATTCATGGTACATAACTGCACCCGTCAAGAAAGTGAGTAAACTTTCAAAGCAAATGGCAGATATGGATTTTAGCGGATTCTGTTCTGCCGGGCGCACTGATGAAATAGGCGTGTTATCTGACAGCCTAAATACACTCTCCCGGAAATTGGAGGTGGCTCTTTCAGGATTGCAGGAAGCCAATCAAAAGTTACAAGCCGATATTGACATGGAAAGGCAGCTTGAAAAACAGCGGGTAGAATTTTTTGCCGCAGCCTCCCATGAATTAAAAACGCCTGTTACCATTATCAAAGGACAGCTTCAAGGTATGCTCTATCAAGTGGGACGCTATAAAGACCGGGAAACGTATCTTGCACAATCTTTAGAAGTTACAGACACCTTAGAAAAATTGGTACAGGAGCTTTTAACAATATCCCGGTTAGATACTCCGGGTTATACTTGCAAAAAAAGCAATCTTAATCTTAGCAATCTCATAATTGACCGCCTTACAGCGTTGGAAGATTTATTCATGCAGAAGGATTTGACAGTCAGCCAATCCATATCCCCGGAGGTTTATATTTTAGGCGATATGCAGCTGCTTCAAAAAGCATTAGATAATCTTTTGGGAAATGCGGCGGCATATTCGGAAGCCGGAAATCAAATAATCGTGAGGTTATGGAAAGAAAATGAAAAAGCTAATTTGACGATTGAGAATACAGGTGCATATATCCCTTACGAAGCTATTTCCAAACTGTTTGAACCATTTTACAGGGTAGACCAGTCAAGAAGCAGGCAGACAGGCGGCACAGGTTTAGGATTGTATATTGTAAAAACAATTCTTGATTTGCATGGTGCGAAAATTGAAATCGCTAATACTGTTCAAGGTGTTATCGTTGACCTGCAGTTTTAGCACATATATTTCAAAGGCGGCGAGCAGTTAGCTTGCCGCTTTTTCTAACGCAAATTTGCGTTTCTCCACATAAAAAACATATTCAATTCAAAGTAGATTCAAGTTAGGACGGTATTCTTTAACTGTACCCGGAAAAGGTAACAAAAAAACTGTTGTTCACAGAAAGGAGATTCTACTATGAAAAAATGTTTACCCATCATCTTTGCCGCCCTCTTAATGGTAAGTGCGCTAACAGGGTGCGCAAGCCAAACAGGTTTGGCTCAACGAAATTCTTCACCCGAACAAAACAATTCTACTGCACCGGGTGGCGAAACATCTATTAGCCAACCTGTAGCGTCAACAACCGGGGCTTCAAGCCCGACCATTTCCCCTAATACGTCTGCTGCATATGAAAAACTGATTGCATACAAGACCGAGGGCTACGGGCAGCAGAGCATAGCCGATTTTAACACAACACTTGCTTCAACGCCCGATGAATTGACAGAGTTCCTTGCCGCAGTAGCTGATGTAATAAGTACCATATCCCCCGATGACGAAAATTATGATTTCTTCACTACAACAATCAGTTTTTCGTCACAGGAATTATATGGTGAGAATATGGGAGAGGAATTTTTTATTTCTATGCCACTCTCCAAACTAAGCAGACCTTGCGACTATTTGGACGATGAGGGGGGAACGGTATATGATTTTACCTGTTTCGTTGATGCAACTGCCGTTTATTCTATCCAAGCCCCGAAATTTGTATCAGTGGCAGAACGAGATAAGGCGTTGCTTACATTCAAAGAAGAAATGCAAAATTACTTGAATGGTCTAAGTGAAGAAGAAATTGTGGGCGGCGATATTAAAAAAATGCTCATAGACAAGTCTGCTGAACTTGCAAATAGCTTGTCTACCGAAAATATGAAACTATCGCCTTGTGACATTTATATGATTGAAATCAACGGCGGAGCAGAAAAAGTCATTCAGTAATGGGTTCGGCTATGAAAAATCACAGGTATGCGATTCGGGAAGATGCATTATCACGGAAACCTGCTGGGAGTTTCCGTGATAGTATGCTGAGTTTACGTGTTTGTTACAAAATAGTTTCCGTCCACTCATCCACTCTTTCGTGGTATAAAAACAGTTCGGCAGGAAGTTTGATGGTATCCGGGGAAACTGGTGTCTGTATCACACAGCCTTTCAGTGGAAGTCCGTGCGTTCCTGTTTCCTGATCGGGTTTTAAGCGCATCATGAGAAAATGGGAACTTCCCTCATGTGTTTCCGGGCGGGATTTCAAATATTGTTTGGAGTAGAAGGTAAGGTCATAATTTTTACTGCATTCATATTCTATGCCTATATAGCACATCCCTTTCGGACAGCACTGCTCCAATGCATCATAACTATGTTTTGCCGCCTCTTTCAACTGTTCCGGGGAAAACCTTTCTGCCAGTTTGGGATCATTCAATTCTTCTTCTGTATTTTTCCACACGTCTATCAAGGCAACAGAATTTATATGACAAATCACCTTATCTCCATGACTATCCATGAAACAGAAAGAACGGGATTTCCCGACATTCAGGGTAACTGTCTTTTCTATTATGTGTTGGATGGGATTTGGCCTGTGTGTTATCGTCATGGGTATTTGAGGTGTAAAGCCGGGCAGTTTTGCAACATCCGCTATATTCAGCGTCAACAGCATGAGATTATCCCATTCTATTTCTTCCAGCCAGTCGGGAACTGTCCAGCCTGCACTTATCATATCAAAAAACAACTGGAACATTCCATAATTATCAGAATTCATAGGGCTGCCCATGCCGCCCTGTATTTTGAGAGGGACATTACCAAGGCAGAGATTGCTGCAATGCAGATAGCTGTATCTGTGTCTTTCATGTTCTTTCAGCACTCGCCTATGGTTGCGAATGCCTTTCCTGTTCCGGCCTTCCGGCTCTGTGTATGGTTCTATAATGTACAGTTTTGCTTCATCGGATAAGGTCATGCCGACAATATGGTATTTCTTGCCATTCCGTTCTGTGGTTTTCCCAATCACAAGGATATCCTGCCATTTTGAGTGGAAACCTTCTAATAATGAAAAATTCATCAGCCGTACCTCCGTAAAATCTAATATGGCAATTATACCATGTATGCCGGAATAATTCTATAAAGTACAGGGGCGTAGCATAGTAAATCTGTGCTTTTTACTCCCGAAAAAAGTTATTTCGTGCCATCGGGTGAAAAACAGATAAATTTTATGGTATAATTCAGTGGATACTTTACTTTAGCAGGAACGGTATTCTGCCGAAGTAGCAGGAAATAGCAGAGAGGATGGTATACGGATGTATGATGTGATAGTGGTCGGCGCGGGGCCTGCGGGATGCACGGCATCTAAGGTCTTAGCGGAAAAAGGCTATGAGGTTCTTATGGTGGAGAAGTTTAAGATGCCAAGGTATAAATCCTGTTCGGGCGTTTTGATAAAGAAATCAATGGAGCTTGTGAAGACTTATTTCGGGGAGGATGTACCGGAGTCAGCAATGTGTACCCCGACAGAGAACAGGGGCATGATATTTACGGATGATAAAGGGAAGGAATACCGCTTTGGGCAGCAGGGGATTAATGTATGGCGCAGCCATTTTGACGGATGGCTTGCGGGGAAAGCGAAGGAGAGCGGTTCAGAGGTCAGGGATGGTGTGGCGGCTCTTTCATGTACGGAACAGGGTGGGATTATGGAAGTAAGCCTGCATGGGGAAAATAATTATACGGAGAGCGCAAGGTACGTCCTGGACTGCGAGGGCGTTGTTGGGACATTAAAACGGCAAATTGCTGGGCAATATGCCGGGAAAATCACAGGGGAGGTTCCCGGATATATAACCACATTCCAGACATTCAACGAGGGCAGCATAGATTTAGATCCGCATTACTTTTATGCGTACCTGCAGCCGGAACTGTCGGAATATGATGCATGGTTTAATGTAAAGGATGAACTGCTGGTGCTTGGGGTGTCCGTGAAGGATATGAATAA
Source organism: Clostridia bacterium (assembly GCA_910575245.1). Taxonomy (GTDB): domain Bacteria; phylum Bacillota; class Clostridia; order Lachnospirales; family Lachnospiraceae; genus UBA3282. The sequence goes on from CAJTEN010000038.1 coordinate 5,179, forward strand.
GATCGGCCATTATTACCGGAGGTTCATTGCTTATATGGAGGAGAAGCACCACCTGCAGATTGGCAGGCAGGTCAAGAGCGAGAAGTGGCTGATGCCGCATATCTATCCGGGATGTCGTGTAGACTACGGTGTGGGACGAGTATTTTTCGCCGGAGAAATTGCCGGATTTTTGAACCCTATGGGTGAAGGGATATCTGCCGGGATGGAAAGCGGGTACTGTGCCGCCTGCGCAATCATGGAGCATTTTGATAATCCGCAGATGGCGTGTGAGGTATATCGGCAAAGCACGGAAAATCTGAAATCCTATATGCAGCGCCAGTGGAGCCTTGTGGGCGGAATGGCTGGCACGTTCAGGGAGATGGAATGAAAAGGGAGTTATAGTAAACGACATAACAAATTTCTGTTTCCGGCTCTTGCAGGAGCCATATACGGCAGCTTCTGCAAAGCCGAAAACGAAATTTCTAATGTCGTTAACTATGAAAAATATGCAATACTATCAATGGGATAAATACCCAATCGAGTTCGTATTGTCAGAGAATATTGATAAGCAATTTGACTCCCATAACCATGTAGGGTATTATGTCATATCAGTTGACGTGCTGGGAACGGTTGCAGTGTATTTGGAAAACAGGGAAGTGGAGTGCCACAGAGGCGATGTGTTTATCATCCCGCCCTATGCAGTACATTCTGTACGCCAGAGAAGGGATGCGCGTCTGCTGTCTATGTGTATAGGAACTGCTTTTATAGAGGAGAGAGGATTAGAAACAGCAGAGGGGATTTTTCGGGAACTGTTAAAGGATGCAGCAGCGCAGGGGATTTTTGGAAAGGAGCAGGGCGATAAATTACTGGTTTCCGTGCGGGAGGTTTACTGCCTCCGGGATAACGGGCGGGAAGAGATGGATGCAGGCATAAAAATTCTGACTGATAAAATTTCCAGCCACCCGGAACAGGAGCTGTCCATAGAAACACTGGCGGCGGATAGTGATGTCAGCAAATATTATCTCATAAGGAAATTTAAAAGCAGTATCGGGATGACGCCGCACCAGTTCTGTATCCAGAACCGCATACGGAAATCACAGGGGTTGCTGGATGAAGAAAAGACGGTCAGCAGAATTGCCGTGGAAATGGGGTTTTATGACCAGAGCCATTTTGATAAGGCTTTCCGGAAGATTGTCGGGATATCCCCGTCAGAATATATCCATTCAAAAAAGCAGATAGGACAGGGTACATAGGGCAATTTTTTACAAGACATGACTGTTTCCGGGGAATATGATTGAAACGTAAGACAGAACATATATTTTATCGGAGGTGCAGAATGGATACATTTGAATTGTTTAACAATGGAAAATTGGTTTTGCCTGAAAAGGAGTCCGGCTTTGCCAGGATCGAGTGGTCAATGCATCCGGCTTTTAAAGGCGTTGAGCTGAAACACATCATTACGGCGAAGGACACAGATGGGAAGTTCAGCTATCATTTGGTGCGGATTGCTCCCGATTGCAGTATTGGGAACCATATCCATGAAACCCGGTTGGAAACGCATGAGGTGATAAGGGGGAGCGGAAGATGTGTAAATGCAGGCAGCACTATTCCGTATGAGGCCGGTACAATATCCATCATGCAGGCAGGCGTACCACATGAAGTCACTGCAGGTTCAGAGGGGTTATATCTGTTTGCCAAGTTTATACCTGCCTTATGTTGAAATAAATAAAAGGATAATACGCAAAGACCGCCGTAGATGGCTGATTACCATATGCGGCGGTCTGATGTAAAAAGGGAAATGTTAATTTGCGTTGCTTGTGGCAACGGGTGGTTTTCCTATAATAGTGATAATAACTGAAAGAAGGCTATCCCTAATGATTAACGAAAATATCAAAGCGATCAGAAAATCAAAGGGACTTTCACAACAAGAGCTTGCTGTCAAGCTGAACATCGTGCGACAGACAGTTTATAAATGGGAGCAAGGGCTGCAATCATTGGAATTTTCCTGACACGGAAGAAAGAATAAAACTATGCAAGCCGCCAACAGCGATGCTATCCGGTAGATATTGCACCGTAATGTTATCCGTTTTTTAGCAAGTTTATAGTGGCGTGAATAGTAACAGTTCAGCAGACTTCGTCTTCCCAGTTACGGAATCTGCCCATTGAGCAAAGCTCAATTTTTCCAAGTCGCCTGCGGCGAGGGCAGATTCTCTCTCGGCTAAATCTATGCGTTCTCACAGACTTTGCAGTAAATGCAAAGTCCTGGGCTGAACTGTTACCGTGAATATTCAGATTCATAGATATGTAGTTGTTGAAGTCGAAGATCCATGATAAAATAAGCATAGCAGTTCTTGTCATTATGTGATTGTGGATTAGGGGTAATTCAACAATACAACATAAAAGCAAAACTGCTACTTTTTTTACAGTGTAGCCGGAAAAATGTAACTAGGGCTGGCCGTCGCGCTAGCAACTTGATACAATAAGCAGAAAGTTTGTTGGACAGGAAGCAGTATAAGAGTCAGGGAGCGGTATGCTATGAAAGAAAAAAGACGGGGGAGCCTGAAGTATAGAATTTTTTTTAGTGTGATAGTATGTGCATTTGTACCGCTTTTTCTGGCAATCAGAGTAAGCTGGACCAAAATGAATCAAGAGATTATGCAGCAGCAGATAGGTGTTTATGAAGAAAATGCTATGTATATTGCAAAACTCTGTGAAAGTGTATTAGAGGATATTAGAGATACGTCATTGCTGATTTATAACGACAATAAAATTATGGACGGACTGAAACAGGGAGCGAATATCAGCCTGGAGAATTTGCAGCTTTTGGACAGACGGGCAAGCAGTATGTTTTTCAGTGATACCGATATTGAGTCGATTGCTTTTTATATAGAAGAGGCGGAGACGCTGATTTATCGAAAGAGAAATGAAAGCAATCGCTTTTTCGGGATTACAGAGGAAGATGTAATGCAGAAATACTTTTTAAATGCCCATGATCCGGAGGAATTGCGTTATTCCATCAGTGCAGTACAAAATGACTCAGATGGTAAATATTATCTTGTTTATAATCAAAATATTGTAAATGAATATAATAAACTTTTGATGCGGATGGAAATTGTTTATAACCAGAATGTTTTCAATCCTGTTTTCGATATTGATGTAGAGGATGAACAGAGTTTTGATTTTGTATTGGATTATAATGGGAATTTTGTATATGAGGAATTTGGGAGAAATCCTAATGAAAATCTAAAAGAAAAACTGGCGTCTGCTGCTGATGGGATTTCATGGGTTGACGATCATGATTCGTATGTGGTTATTAAAACGAATCTCGAAAGATTTGGATTTGTTTCGACAAAATGTATATCTATGGAGAAAATACAGGAGCATATTCAGCCCTATCAGAACGGTCTGAATCTGATCATGGTTTTTGTCATCGGGGTAACAGCGTTTCTGGCAGTATTTCTGGCGCAGATGGTGAGCCGGCCGATCAAGCGATTCTCGCAGTCGATTGCCGAGTTTCGAAGTACGGGTAGAAGTATAGATATTGATGTTCAACCGGAAATCAAAGAAATGGATGAACTTGCAGAACAGTTTTCTTCGATGATGCGGGAAATTAATGTATTAATTGAAGAAAAGAGTGAAGCCCGATACAGAGAAAAGAAAGCCTATCTGAAAATGCTGACAGTACAGATTAATCCGCATTTTTTGAACAATGCATTGCAGACATTGCAGTTCATGTCTGTAAAAAGAAAGGATTTTGAGATTTCGGCAATGCTGGCATCTCTGGGCAAAATTCTTCGCTACAGTCTGGAGTGGGGAAAACGTGAGGTTACGTTACAGGAAGAATGGGATAATTTGATGGAGTATTTAAACATTCAAAAATTCCGGTATGTAGATGAACTGGTGTTGGAAATAGACGGGCGGGATGAACTTCCGGAATGTTGGATTCCTAAAATGATTCTTCAGCCTTTGGTAGAGAACTGTTTTGTACATGGGTTTAAAGATAAGAAAGAAGATTATAGAATCAGAATAAGTGTTGAGTGTGCTGACGGTGATATCGCAATCTGCATTTGGGATAATGGGAAGGGTATGGAGCCGGATAGTGTACAAAGATTTAATGAGGAATTGGAGAAGATGGAATTTTTTGAAATTACAGAACATACAGGTCTTCTCAGCATCAATTACCGGCTGAAACAGAAGTATCCGGAAGCAAATCTGCAATTGATACAGAAGGAATGGTTTGGTGTAAGGGTAACGATACCTGGGGGAACGTCATGAAGGTTTTAATTATCGATGATGAGAGAAGCACGCGGGAGAGCATAAAGATATTGGGAGGTTTCAGTGAAGAGAATGGAGACGTGGTCTATGAGGCGGTGAATGGGCTGGAGGGTTATCAGAAAATATGGGAGGTATGTCCGGATATTGTTTTTCTGGATATGAATATGCCGATCATGGATGGAGCTGATTTTCTTAATCGTCTCAAGGAAAATGAGTTTCAGGGTTTAATTGTTGTGGTTAGCGGATATACAGATTTCCGTTATACGAAGGCTGCTGTTCTGAAAGATTGTGTGGTGGATTATATCCAGAAGCCAATCGATGAAAGAGAATTAAAGTCTGCTATTCGAAAAATAGCTGGTGACCGACAGCTGGTATTCGCAGGAAACGGGGAAAATGAAAAGCATAAAGGGAATAAAAAAGCATCGGGTGTTTTGTGTGGTGTTTTTGTGGAGAACCTTAAAGATGTATTGAAAAAGAATTTTAATTCTTCCGATGATCTGTTCCGATATTTTCTTATGTGCCAGTTTGAACACCAAATCGCGGAAGTAGATCCTTATATGCAGGAGAGAGAAATATATCAATATGCATGGTTCTTCAACACTGTAGAATATTCTGTCCGGGAATTGGAGGAGGCACTCCTTAGGGCAGTGCGCAGTCTGGAGAACCGATATGGAATCCGGGTTTATGTCATATACGCGAGGTGGAGTAAAGAGGAGAGAGCGCAGTACATGAAAATATGTGATGCGATCAACTATTTTGATATGAACAGTAAAACAAGAGTGGCCGCACTTTCTGATGTTTGTGACAGACATAAGCCTAAAAGCAGGCAGGAGGCGATACTCCGGGCCGGCGGAGTATTTATGGCGGCTGAAAATCATAATCGAAAAGAATTTGAAGAGGAAGTGGAAAGGATTAAGGGCAGAATAAGCGGACAGAAGGAAATAAGCATTTATGAAATAAAAATTTTGCTGTCAGGATTTGTTCATGAAATCGGGAAAAAGATGAGTACACGCAAGATTGAGTTTGATGCTGTGGTGGAGAAACGAATCTCGGAATTGTATTCAGGGGGAACTTTGTTTTCTATTGTTGGCAGTCTGCGATGGCTGGAAGGATTTGGAGAAGAAATCTGGAATGTTTTGCAGGATGAGGAAGCGGCAGCACCGGAAAAACTACAGCAGATACTTTATTACATTCAGGATAATTATAATCAGCGTATCAGTCTGTCGGAAGTGGCAGAAAAATTTCATTTTAGCACCTCGACGGTCAGCCGTATGTTCGTTCGGTATATGAATGTCAATTATATTGACTATATTAATCAGCTTCGGTTCGAAAAAGCGAAAGAGCTGCTGGAATTATCAGAGTTAAGTGTTTCGGAAATAGCGGAGCAGACAGGTTTTGAAAGTCTCAGCTATTTCAGTAGACAATTTAAAAAGAAATATGGAGTCAGCCCGCAGGAATACCGCAGGAAATGATATAGAAAAGGCTAAATTGTGTAAAATATACAATTGAGAGCCTTTTTTTATGTCTAAAATGCTAAGATGGCAGGGCACGCAGAGCAAAAAAGTGAAAACGATGGTCAAAAAAGAATATTTTTTGGTATTTTAAAATTCTTTATAATACAAATTATCAAAAAATGAAAGGAGTTCGAAATATGAAATCAAAAGTTTTAGCAATGGTTATGTCAGTAGTAATGACGGGCAGTCTGTTGTCAGGATGTGGAGGTTCCACTTCTGAAGTATCAGAAGCGGATGCAGCAGATGAAGGTGTCTCTTTGAAAGAAGAAGCTGTTCAGGAAACGGAAGACTCAGAGGAAGAGATCGAGATTACTTTTTTCCATTATCTGGAACAGTATCAGGATCAGTTTGATACGCTGGTTGCTATGTACAAAGAAGTTAAACCTAATGTAACACTTAAGGTTGAATGCATTGGCGGAGATTATGATAAGATCCTGCAGACCCGTGTGGCGACGGGAGAGGTTCCGGATATATTTGCCAGCGGCTCTTACACGAAGAATGAAGTGTATTCTTCAGTCAGCTATGATCTGACAAACGAAAACTTTATCAGTGATATCGAAATCGGGCCTGAATTCATAGCGTCAAACGGTGAAATGTCAGCATTCCCGTTTACCAGCCAGGCATGGGGAATCTTGTATAACATGGATATTTTTGAACAGGCAGGTATTACGAAATTACCAGAAACATTAGAGGAACTTCAAGGAGTGTGTGAAACACTGAAAGCGGCCGGAATTACACCTTTTGCCCAGGGATATAATTCTTCCTATGTAAAGAGTCAGCTATTTGGTTTCCCGTTTGCAGTGGATAATAATTTTATTGAGAACATTGACAAGCTATCTGCAAAGGAAGCCGAATTGAAGGATTTTGAGTTTATAGGAAAAATTTTTGATATGGCCGGATTGATTGGAGACTATACACAGGAGAATCCATTTGATGATGACTTTGCATCCGCTGCGGCTCGTCTTGGACTTGGCGAAGCGGCTATGATGACACAGGGAGACTGGGGAGTAGAAAATGCATTAAAGGCAAATCCGGATGCAAGAATCGGAATTATGGCTTTGCCGTTAAGTGATAATCCCGAAGATGCAAAGGTATATTTATCTGCATCTGTCGGACTGCACGTGAATAAAGATTCTGAGCATTTAGATGAAGCCCTTGCATTTACTAACTGGCTGGTTACTTCCCAGGAAGCAAAAGACTGGATATCCAAGTACTTAAAGGCTTTGTCGGCTATTAATGGAGTATCACCCGAAGGCTCTCAGGCATTAAATGATGCGGTCGCCTATATGGAAGCCGGAAAAACAGTACCTTGGGGAAGCAGCACTTTTCCGTCAGGAGTTGGTTCAGAACTTGAGCCTGCCATTGACAAATTCCTTTTAGGTGAAATGAGTAAAGAGGACGCTATTGAGGAGATGAGCAGGGTATGGGCAGCGTTTGAATAGGAGATGGTATATGAAAAAGAGAAATGCATATAAAAGAGAGAATTTATGGCTTATAGCATTTGCTCTTCCGGCACTTATTCTGTTCACATTGTTTGTGATCTATCCCTTCGTAAAAGGAATTCATTATTCCTTTTACGACTGGGACGGAATCAGTCCGGATATGACATTTGTGGGATTCAGTAACTATACCAAGATGTTTAAAAATGAGCATTTTTTGTCGGCATTGTGGTTTACATTTAAATTCGCTGTGGTGACGGTTATTACACAGAACCTTGGTGCGTTGATCATTGCAAACCTATTGGATAATTTAACACGATTCAAAAATCTATTACGGGGAATTTTCTTTGTGCCAAATGTCCTTCCAGGAGTTATTGTGGCATTTATATGGAGTTTCATATTTACTAAGGTTCTGCCGACAGCTGCAAGCCAGACGGGATTGGAAGTTCTGGGAATCAGCTGGTTCGGTCAGCCGGATACGGCATTCTGGTCAACAGTTATTGTAGCGTTCTGGCTGGGAACGGGGTATCTGGTAATTATTTATCTGGCAGGACTAAGTACGGTGGATACAAATGTGATAGAGGCTGCTCAGATTGATGGGGCAAACAGCAGACAGATGCTGTTTCGCATTAAAGCGCCGTTGATTCTTTCTGCGGTTATTATTGGAATATTTCTGACGACGATGAATGGGCTTAAACAGTTTGAAATCGTTTTTCTGATGACCAAAGGAGGACCGTATCGATCAACAGAAACACTGGCGCTGCTGAGTTATAATACTGCATATATTCGATACAACTTTGGACAGGCTGCCGCACAGGCGATTATTTTGTTTGTATTGGTTGCTCTTGTGACAATGCTGCAGCTTGGTGTGATGAAGGGAAAGGAAGTTGAAAGCTGATGAAAAAGAAAAATTATACAGCACTGATCGTTACGGTGCTGTTGGCTTTGCTGTTTGCTATACCCATTTATCTGATCATTATTAATTCTTTTAAGACTTATGGGGATATTTTTTCGCATTCTATGCAGTTTCCGCTCCGGCCGACATTGGAAAATTTTGCTAATGCATGGAATCGCGCGGATTATATGAAGTATTTTTTCAATACGCTGATATCTACATTGATCGGATTGGTGGCCGTAGTTTCTGTAAGTGCATTGGCTGCTTATAAGCTGTCACGTACTAAAACAAAATTAAGCAGCCTGTTGTTTGCATATTTTACAATATCCATGCTTTTGCCATTTGAGGTTATTATGCTGCCACTGGTGTCGCTTTTAAAGGACCTGGGTATCCTGAATAATCTTCCGGCATTGGGGATAGTGCAGGCGAGTACACATATTGCGTTTTCTATTTTTTTGTATCATGGGTTTATAAAATCGATTCCTCAGCAGCTGGATGAAGCAGCAAGAATTGATGGATGTGGGGAAATAAGATTGTTTCTTCAGATTATATTTCCTTTACTTAAGCCGATCACGGCAACGGTTATCATATTGAATACATTGAATTTCTGGAATTCGTTTTTACTTCCGCTGCTTATTCTGACCAAAGAGGAAGTGAAAACACTGCCATTATTCGCATACAGTTTTCTGGGGCAGTATAGCAGTAATTATGATATGCAGCTTCCGGCAGTTATTATGACAGGGCTGCCACTGGTTATTTTCTATCTGCTTATGCAGAAAAATATTATTAAAGGCATTACGGCCAGCAGCATAAAGGGGTAAGAAAGATGGGAAAGGAAATTGGCGTAAGAGTTCAGGGACAGGATAGAAAAGTCTATTATCGAAATCCTGATTCGGAGAGAATTCGTATGTATTATGAATATACGGAGGATAATTTTCGAAAGGGAAAGGACTATAATCTGGAAGTGTACAGGTTTTCGAGAGTGGCCGGATGGAGGAAAGATATTCAGGGAATACTTCTTCAGATAGAAGGAGATGTGATTAAGAACACGCAGGTTGACAGTGATGGGGAACTGCGTCCGGTGGTGGATGAATCCGGAGCGGCTGAGCATTTTCAGGCTTTCGTAAGAGTAGGAATATACAGTCAGGGCATATTCAGGATGACAGCAGGGATGGGGAGTACGGAGTGCGGGCATCATACAGTCATGTTGGAAGGGGTGGCACCTCTGACACCAGATACTTCCTATACGGCTATTGAAAAGAATGGAAGATTATGGATAGAGACAGATATCTGTAAAGCTGCCATAGGATTGGAAGAATTCGGGTTCGAACTGTACGATGAATCCGGAAGAGCTGTATACAGGCAGGCAAACGATGATCAGGTGTTGAGATTTACATATGAAAGTTTCCCGTTTGGATTTGTACATAATCCAGAAACAGAAGAGCGGATTGCGGTGTGTTCCGGAAGAATGGAGAATGATGAAAGCTTTTATGGGTTTGGAGAACAGTATTCGCCGGTAGATAAGAAAATGCAGGAAGTAGATGTATTTATCACTGACCCATTGTCAGTAGGGACAGCACGCACATATGTTTCACTGCCGTTTTATTTCAGCAGCAGGGGTTACGGCATGTATGTGAATACCCATTTCAGAAGTAAATTTTTTATGGGAAATCGTTCTAACAGAAGTACAAGCTGTCATATTTACGGAGAATCTGTGCTGGACATCTTTTATATATACGGGGAAAATCCTAAAAATATTTTGCGGCGATATACGGATATCACGGGAAAGAGTCCGGCACTTCCAAGATGGTCTTTTGGATTGTGGATGAGCAGGTGTTCTTATCAGACTGAAGACGAGGTTCTGGATGTAGCGAGGAAGCTGAGAGAAAGAGACATTCCGTGTGATGTAATCAATATTGATACTGACTGGTCTGAAATTCCATGGGCATGTGACTGGAAATTTGGCAGCAAGAATTTCCCGCACCCGCAGGAGATGATGGAAACATTAAAGAAGATGGGCATTAAGACCAGTTTATGGCAGAAACCTTATATTACGATAGAGCATCTGCCTGAATTGACAGAGAAGATGCTGGAAAAGGGCTGGATTCCGCTTAACAGATTTGGGGAGCCAGCCAGGTCCAATCCTGTGATAGACCTTTCCAACCCCGAATGTTGTGAATGGTACAAACAGCAGTTGGTTAATTTACATAAAATGGGGGCAGATGTAATAAAAACCGATATGGGAGAAGGTGTGCCTGTTGAGGGAGGCTATTCTGGATATGAGGGGAAAGAAATCCGTAATATTTATCCTTATCTGTATTCGAGAGCTGCATATGAAGCAGCACAGGAGGCAGGAGTGAAGGAACCGGTTTTGTGGGGAAGATCAACCTATGCCGGAGGACAAAAATACCCGCTGCACTGGGCAGGAGATCCGTTTGCGGATTTTGACGGGCTTCGATTCAGCATCCGCAGCGGATTGTCCATGGGGATGTCAGGATTTACTTATTGGAGCCATGATATTGGAGGATTTCTGGGGCGCCCGACAGAGGAGGTATATATCCGCTGGATGCAGGCGGGGATGTTCTGTTCCCATGCAAGATGTCACGGGGCCCATAATCCAAGAGAGCCATGGACTTTTGGAGAAAGAGCGGAAAATATTTTTCGCAGATACGATAAACTCAGGTACCGTTTGATTCCCTATATTTATTCAATGGCCTGCGAAAGAGGGGGTGAGGGACTTCCGATGATGGAACACCTTTATCTGTCCAGTCCAACCGATCGCAATTGCAGAGCTGTTGACGATGAGTGGATGTTTGGAGATGCTTTTCTGGTGGCCCCGATTTTAAACGAGGGTGGAGTACGGGAAGTATACTTTCCGGAAGGCACATGGAATCATTTTTTTTCTGGGGAAAAGATAGAAGGAAGGCAGTATTTACCTGTTAAATGTGAATTGGATGATATGCCGCTTTATGTAAAAAGCGGCAGTATAATTCCTAATATCCCAGAACAGGCGTGCATATCAGAGGAACAGCTTCCGGTAACATTGGATATTTATTATAGGGAAAGTGGAGAAACAGTATTTCCTTATTACGAAAAGAAAAAGTATCTCTGGAAGGTTGTGTTTGAACAGCAACAAGTGAGGGTTGATCTGGGAGATTTTGACAGACCGGTATCCCTTCGTCTTATTGGAAAGGGTCAAACACGAAGCGCTGAGAATATACTCAAGGGCTATGTATTTTATTTAGGAGCAGAATGATATGAGTTTTACAAATGAAAGAAACTTAAAATTGATTAACTGTGTAAAGGAATTGATCTATTCGGATAACAGAAGCATCTGCCCTATCCTGACGGCAAAATCGGGAGAACGTATTAAAAGTCTGAAGGAACTGACAGAACAGGATTGGAAGCCCGTCTGCCATGAACAGGCATGGGGAGGAAATAATGAGTATTATTGGTTCCGGTTTGATGTGGAGATTCCGGAAAGCTACTCCGGAAGGACAGCAGCTCTTGAGATTACGACAGGAAAGGAAGGGCAATGGGATGCAACAAATCCGCAATTTCTTGTATATATTAATGGAAAAATAAGACAGGGCCTGGATGTTAATCACCGGGAGATCATATTAACTGAAAATGCTGTCCCGGGAGAGATTTATGCTGTTGAATTATCGGCTTTTACAGGAACACAGAATTTCCGGCTGTTCTTTGACGTGAAATTGCGGATTATGCATCGGGATATTGAAAAGTTTTATTATGATTTATGGGTGCCCTATCAAATACTGGAGCTTCTGGAGAAGGATCAGACAGAGGCCCGGAGGCTTTCGGATGTTATTACAGAAGCTTTGAATTTATTGGATTTAAGACAGGAGTATTCCCCATCATTCTATGAAAGCCTGGGCCGGGCACAGGAATATCTGCAGAAAGAACTATATGAGAAGCAATGCGCAGATTCATCGGAAGTAATCTATGCGGTAGGACATACACATATTGACATCGCATGGCTATGGACATTATCGGTGACGGAGGATAAGGCGGTCAGAAGTTTTGCCACCGCTCTGGAGCTGATGCGCCAATATCCGGAGTTCATTTTTATGTCCAGTCAGCCGCAGCTTTATGAATATGTAAAAAAGAATGCACCGGAAGTATATGAAGAGATACGGAAGAGAGTCGGACAGGGGCGTTGGGAAGCAGAAGGCGGCATGTATGTGGAGGCAGATTGCAATCTGGCATCAGGAGAGGCACTTGTTCGTCAGTTCTTATTTGGGAAACAATTCTTCAAGGATGAATTTGGCGCTGATAATGAAATTTTATGGCTGCCTGATGTGTTTGGATATTCGGCTGCACTTCCGCAGATTATGAAAAAATGTGGGAGCCGATATTTTATGACAACTAAAATCAGCTGGAATGAAACGAATAAAATGCCGAATGATACTTTTATGTGGCAGGGAACAGACGGCACAAAGATTTTGACACATTTTATCTGTGCGAAAGATTTTTATGAGAGACCGGATTCGGATACTAAAAAGAGACCGGCTCATTTTACCACTTATAATGGTTATCTTAGACCGTCCCAGATTAAAGGAACGTGGAAGCGTTACAGCCAGAAAAAATTAAATGACAGCGCGTTAATTTGTTATGGGTATGGCGATGGGGGCGGAGGGGTAACCCGCGACATGTTGGAAAACCAGAGACGTATTGCGCAAGGAATACCGGGATGTCCACAGACTAAGGTCAGTACGGCATTACATTTTTTCAGGAATCTGGAGAAGGAGATTGAGAAAAAGAAAGAAATACCTCTGTGGGTGGGGGAGTTATATCTGGAATATCATAGGGGTACTTATACGTCGATGGCGAGAAATAAAAAATACAATCGTCAGTCGGAATTTTTATTACATAATATCGAGATGTTTTCTGTGATCAGTCTGTTGAATCTGGGTAGCTGCTGCCCAAAGCAGAAGATTGATGAACTCTGGAAAACCGTATTAAAGAATCAGTTTCATGATATTCTGCCTGGATCTGGTATTCGTGATATTTATGAGGACTCAAAGAGGGAATATGAATATATTCTGAAAACGGGACAGGACATGCAGGAGCAGGAAATATGGAGGCTGGCTGCAGAGATAAATGCTGAAAAGGGAAATCTCATCATATTTAACAGAAATGGTTTTATGGCCTCTGATTATGTTTATATAGATAATCCTGATGAGGTATCACTGAAGATGGAAAGAACCTGGAATGGAAAAGGAATTCTGTATGTAAAAGATATTCCGGCATCCGGATATAAAGTAGTATCGGCGGTGTCAAAACCAATGGATGGATTCTGGCAGGCAACTCCGGACAGGGTAGAAACCAAAGATCTTAAAGTAACTTTAAACAAAGCCGGACAGTTTGTTTCTATTTATGATAAGGGAGAAAAGCGGGAACTGCTGCCTGATGGACAATATGCTAACAGACTGGTAACATATGAAGACCGGCCGCACAATTATGATGCCTGGGATATCAATGATTACTACAAATTAAAAGAATGGCCGTTGGATGAAGAGGCGGAGATCAGGGTGATTGAGTGCAGTGCGCTTCGGGCAGTTTTAAGAGTGTATCGGACATATTTGAATTCTGTCATCACACAGGATTTGATTTTTTATCACGAAGGTACTCGTATTGACATCATTAATCATGTGGACTGGAAAGAGAAGAATATCCTGCTGAGAGGGTATATTCCGGTCAATATTCATGCAGAGCAGGCGACCTATGAAATACAGTATGGAAACGTTCAAAGACCTGCGCATTATAATACTTCCTGGGAACAGGCTAAATTTGAAGTTTGTGCACATAAATGGATTGATCTTTCGGAGGACGGGTATGGTGTCAGCGTTTTGAATGACTGCAAATATGGATATGATGTACATGACGGTGTTATTGGACTGACTATGCTGAAGTCGGCTGTTTATCCTAATCCGGATGCAGATAAAGAAATGCACGAATTTGCATATTCTATTGTGCCTCATCGAGGGGGATGGCGTGAAGCTGGAACCATACAGCAGGCGTATTTGTTTAACAATCCTCTCATTGCTATCAACAAAGTAAATGAAGGGGGAACTATGCCGGCAGATTTTTCTTTCGTGGAAATCGATCAAAGAAATGTGTTGCTTGAAGTGGTTAAAATAGCAGAAGACAATGATGGAATCGTATTGAGAATGTATGAGGCCTATAACCGGAGAACGGATGTTGTGCTCAGATTCTTCAAACCGCCTTTGTCAGCAGCAGAATGTGATATGCTTGAAAACAATGAAAAGTGGATACAGATAGAAAAAGGACAGCTGGCGTTAACTTTTAAACCGTATGAAATTAAGACTTTGAGGATCTGTTTTTAGTTTAGATAGTAGGAGAAAAGATATGAAAGCAATAGAAATTGAAGCTCCTGGAATTGTAAAATGCAGGGGCATAAGTGAACCAATACCAAAAGAAGGGGAGGCATTGATCCGGGTAAAGGCCGTGGGAATATGCGGCAGTGATATTGGAGCGTATAGAGGGAGTAATTCACTGGTGAGTTATCCAAGAATTATCGGGCATGAAATAGCCGGAGAAATCATATCCGTATCAGGAACGAATCCAAAAAATCTGCAGCCCGGTGACAGAGTGGTCGTGGATCCGTATATCTACTGCGGAAAATGTTATCCATGCTGTATCGGCAGGACAAACTGCTGCAATGAGCTTGAAGTGCTTGGTGTTCATCGAAATGGTGGAATGCAGGAGTATTTTTGTCATCCTGCTGATATGCTTGTTAAAATACCGGAAAATATGAATTGGGAATTGGCAGCCATGGCGGAGCCGCTGACTATTTCCCTGCATGGAATTCATAGGGGAGGATTGAAAGCAGGAGAGTATTGCGTCATTATTGGAGCCGGTCCTATCGGATTGGCTGCGGGACTTGTCGCCGAAGCGTATGGCGCTCATGTAATTCTTATTGATATACTTCAGAAAAGACTGGATTTTGCCAGAAATATGGGAATTGAGTATACTGTGAATTCAAAATTGGAAAATCCGGCAAAAAAAATTCGGGAATTTACAGGTGGGGAGCTGGCACAGTTAGTGATGGAGTGTAGCGGTTCCAATTCAGCTGTAAGGAGCACGCTGGATATGGTATGCCATGCCGGCAGGATCACTCTGACAGGGTGGCCGGCAAAGGAAACCAGTCTTCCCACAGATGTGATCACAAAGAAGGAAATTGATATTCGAGGTGCGCGTACAAGTGCCGGAGAGTTTGAGGAGGCATTGGGTCTGATCTGTTCAGGACGTGTTGATATGTACAAAGTATTAACCAGAACGGTTACAGTGACAGAAGTACCGAATGTGATTGAGGACATAAGCCATAATCCGGATAATTATATGAAGGTGGTTGTGTCTATGAGGTAATGTTTTCCAGAGAGGAACATATTTGGACTGCAGTCGGGATGAGATGCGCGTTTTCCGTGATCATATCTACGTTTTCGAATAAGAAGTGTTTTTTGCACTGAGATTTATCAGTGATAAATGGATACATATTGGGCATGGAAAATAATAAGAGGGATAGAGAGATGGAACATTTTTTAACGGCAGTCAATGCTGTAGCCCCTTTTTTAGTCTATATGACGTTCGGATATGGGGTGAAAATTTCCGGATTGACAGATGATGATTTTTTGCGGAAGCTTAACACAATGGTATTTCGGGTGTTTTATCCGGTTATGATGTTTTATAATCTGTATCAGAACAGTGGAATAGAGTTGCATATGGGCAGATTGATTCTGACAGGATTATTTGGAGAGATAGTGCTGATTATCATACTGATGGGTATAGTCCCGCGCATAACAAAGGAGAATTCGCGGAGAGGAGTGTTAATACAAGCCATTTATCGGAGTAATTTTGTTCTTTTTGCGATTCCTTTGACAGAAAGTGTATTTGGACAGGCAGGTGTGACAGTGGCATCAATGATGGTGGCAGTAGTTGTTCCATTTTACAATGCGAGTGCGGTGATCATTTTGGAATATTTCCGAGGTGAGAAATTGGATTTTAAGAAACTGGTAATAAAGGTATTAATGAATCCAATGATTTTGGGTGCGCTGATGGGTGGTATGACTTTGCTTCTTGGAATCAGACTGCCCGGATATATTGAAAAACCTGTGTCACAGTTTTCAGCATTGACAACTCCGTTGGCGCTTTTTATTCTGGGAGGGACTTTGAAATTCTCTTCTTTGAGAAAAAATATGTACTTGATCCTTCCGGCGATTGCTATGAAACTGGTAATCATTCCGGCAGTGATGTTATGGATTTCCATTGCTATAGGCATGGAAACACTGGAACGTTTTGTGTTGCTGACTATGTTTGCAACGCCGACTGCGGCTGCTTCGTTCCCTATGGCACAGAATATGGGCGGTGACGGACAATTGGCAGGAGAACTGGTGGTGTGCAGTACTGTTGCATCGGTGGCGACCGTTTTTCTATGGGTATTTTTTTTAAGGACAAGGGGATTAATTTAGTTTCAGCTGTACTGAAAGTGGAAATTTTCATAAATATTGATTTGATTATTTTTGTATATAGCTTATAATAAATATATGATTAAATAACAAATTATATCCAGGAATGGTGGAAATCTAACGACAGGGTGACATTGATTCCTGTAAGGAAGCCAGAAAGAAGATCTGCTATATCATAGAGAAACTGTATAACAGATATGGGTTTTTGATGGAAGGAACATTCTTAAATGAGAATGAGAAACAGAAACAGTTCTTCAGGAATGTGTGTGCCGGTATGGAGGAATATGTGGACACATCCTTTCTGGGGACGATGTCAGAGTACTTGAGCCGTTATATGGGAAAAAGGTCCTGATAGGAAGCGCAGATGAAAGTGCGTGACACAAAAGAAATACATGGAAAGGAAACAGAAATGAAGAATATTTTGGCTGTTTTTATAAATCGGAACAATGCCATTCAGATCATGGTAACGGCATTGTTTGCGGCATCTTCCCAACCGTTGATCGCATGGAGCATGGCCGGACTCTCGGGTGCATTTCTGGAGAACGAACTGGGCTATGCGGCAGTGTTCAGCAATATAATGATTCTGCTGCTTGCGTTGTTTATTGCCTGGTTTGCAGATAATATCAAGGCAAATCTGTTACTGGACAGTGAGTTTGAATTGCGTAGGCAGGTCTTTGACAGTATTTACGCCATGCCCATTGATGAGTTTGAGAAAAAAGACAGCGGGGCGTATTACAATCAGATTGGGCGTGATACGCAGATCCTGTCGAAGGAACTCTTTGAAGGTACGCTGAAAGTGATTGTGAACGGCCTTAGTATCGGTCTGATAGCGGTTCTGCTGTTATATTGCCACTGGATGAGTTTTCTGATCATCCTTATTTTTTTGCTGCCTTTGACCATTAACAATTTGCTGATGCCGCAGAAGATCGCTGCATGTCAGGAACGGTCAATGAACACGCTGGTGGGGATGACGGTTAAGATAAAAGACCTGCTGAGTGGGTTTTTTACTGCCCGCTTTCAGGAAGGGGAGAAGCAGGTTTCCGAGAGTATGCATACGCACTTTGCAGCGGCAGCGGCTGCGGAGAAACAGATTATGAAACTGTCTAACCTGAGTGGGCTTATCGCGAACGCCAGTGTGACGCTTTCGCAGTTTTCCGGTCTGTTTGTTGCCTTTTATCTCATGCGTTTGGGGATGATCGACTTCCCGCAATTCGTATTGATCTTTCAGCTGGGGATGATAGTCAGTAATCCGGTGGTCAGTCTGATCAATGCGGTCATTTCCATCCGGTCCTCACGGCCCTATATTGAGAACACGGAGAAGATCCTGGCAGGACATAAATACCGGGAAGATTTCCGGCTGGAGAAAGTATGCAGTATAAAACTTGACGATGTATCGTTTGTTTATCCTGAAAAGCAGCGCTGTGTTTTAAATAACTTCAATTATTGCTTTGAGCAGGGCAGGAAATATTTGATCATCGGAGAAAGCGGCAGCGGCAAGACCACCCTGATAAAACTTTTGCTGGGGACACTGCATCCCAGTTCCGGTCACATATATTACGACAGGATTGACCAACAGGAGCTTTCCCCTTCTGAAATCTACCATCATTCTGCGGTGGTACCGCAGCAGGTTTATATTTTTGACGATACGATCAGGCGTAACCTTGATCTGAAGGGAGCCTGTACGGATGAAGAACTGCTTGCTATAATCAGCAGGGTAAAACTCGACAAGTTTTTCGCCGCTAACGGGTATACGCTGGATACACAAATCAGCAACGAAACCCTGCAGGTTTCCGGTGGTGAAAAGGCCCGGATTGGCCTGGCCAGAAGTTTGACACTTCATAAGAGCATTGTCATCTATGACGAGGTGCTTTCCGGACTCGATTCGCAGAATGCAGAACTGATCGAAGATCTGCTCCTTGCGGACAACGAAAGGATCGTGATTCATATTGCACATAATTCATCGCCCGGTTATCAGGACAGATATGATGCTGTCGTGCGGCTTGCTATTCAAAATGAATTGGATGATGAAGGGATTTGAGAATGCAAAAATCTTGGACAAGTGAAAAAAAAAGAGTTTTTTAAAGCTGTTATGCTTCTTCAAAAGATAAGATAATGGTTCATTTATTCAGAAGAGAACGGAGTTTATCATGATTCAATAGGAAGGAAGAATAGAAAGTGCGAAGTTTTCCCTTCACCTTTTGCTGTTTTTTTGAATGCAGATGATAAAATCTATTTTGAGCCGGATATTTCTGTAATTTGTGACAAGAAAAAACTTATAGACGAAGGATGCAAAGGTGCACCGGACTGGATTATTGAAATTGTATCACCATCCAGCCGCCCGATGGATTATAATTAAGAAGTTATTCAAATACAGGCCGGCAGACATTCTCTGATAAAGTAAAAGCTGGAATATATGAAGATATGGAGGTTGATTTTGCTGAGATAAGTATAGAATAAAAACGAATGGTTAAGGGATGGGTTACCAGCAAAGACACAGAAACAGGGAGTCTCCGGAACTTATGCAAGGATGCGATGGTTATGCACCCATCATGGCATATATAGGAACCGAAGACTACCTCATTAACTGTGAACTTCGTGAGGAGGAAACATCACTGTCAAAAGAATACGCCTGAATTTAATATGAATGTTTTCTCAAAGCAGCTTCTCGCCATTCTCCTGCATCTTCATGGCGCGGACCTTGCAGGACAATCCGAACAGATTGATAAATCCTTCCGCATCGTGGTGGTCGTACATATCGCCTGTGGTGAAGGAAGCGATACTCTCGTTGTACAGTGTGTACGGAGAGGTAGTGCCTGCCTTGATGATATTGCCCTTGTACAGTTTGAACTTTACTTCGCCGGTCACATACTGCTGTGTGGACTGGATGAATGCCTGGATCGCCTCGCGGATCGGAGTGAACCATTTGCCTTCGTATACAATCTGCGCGAACTTATCACCCAGGTCTTTCTTGAGTGCGTAAGTATCGCGGTCAAGGATCAGTTCTTCAAGCTGCTGGTGTGCCTCGTAGAGGATCGTTCCGCCGGGTGTCTCATAGACGCCGCGGGACTTCATGCCTACCACGCGGTTTTCCACAATATCTATGATACCGATGCCGTGTTTGCCGCCCAATTCATTTAAGGTGGCTATAATTTCGGATACTTTCATTTTCTTGCCGTTCACAGAGACAGGGATACCTTTCTCAAACGTCATGGTAACATATTCGCCTTCATCGGGCGCTTTCTCAGGGGTAGTTCCCAGAACCAGCAGATGCTCATAGTTGGGCTCGTTGGAAGGATCCTCCAGTTCCAGCCCTTCATGGCTGATGTGCCACAGGTTACGGTCACGGCTGTAGCTTGAGTCTGCGGAGAAAGGCAGGTTAATGCCATGCTGACGGCAGTATTCGATCTCCTCTTCACGGGAGTTCAGAGTCCATTTCTCATTTCTCCACGCAGCGATAATCTTTAAGTCAGGGGCGAGTGCCTTGATTCCCAGCTCAAAACGGATCTGGTCGTTGCCTTTGCCGGTAGCGCCGTGGCAGATGGCGGTAGCACCTTCTTTGCGTGCAATTTCCACCAGTTTCTTGGCGATGACAGGCCTTGCCATGGATGTGCCGAGCAGATATTTGTTCTCATATACGGCATGAGCCTGTACACAGGGAACAATGAAGTCATCGCAGAATTCGTCTGTCAGGTCTTCGATGTAAAGTTTGGATGCACCGCTGGACAGAGCCCTCTCTTCAAGGCCGTCCAGTTCCTCGGCCTGGCCGCAGTTGCCGCATACGCAGATAACTTCATAATCGAAATTTTCCTTTAACCAGGGAATGATTGCGGTGGTGTCGAGTCCGCCTGAATAAGCAAGTACAACTTTTTCTTTCATAATAATCTCTCCTTTGCTTGATAAAATTTGTTGGATTGTATGGCTGCAACAGTTCGGGGAGGCCGGTACGGATACTGTATTGACCTCGCCAAAATGATTTCCTGTGTTGTTCCTAAAACAATATACAACAAGATACTATAGAATGCAAGTGTGAATTTATGCATTTTTAAATGTTTTTTCTCACTGAAATTGTGCATAAAACAAAATTTTACTTGCATAATATGCAAAAATATTGTATGATTATGCGATCAAAAGCTTTTGCACAACTTTTATAAGGGCGGAGCAGGATAAGAAAATCAACGTAAAAGATTTGCGCGTATGCGTGGTGCGTGGTATAGTTGTGGAGAAGTTGGAGATGAAGGCAGAATTTCCTGTCCGTATACCGGCCGGCGGCAGAGACGCGAGGTTGCGGACATCTATCATATATGAAAGAAAGCAAATGAAGACTGCGGTATGCGCAAGGAGGTAGAAATGATCAAAGCAGGAATTATAGGGGCAACAGGTTATGCGGGAGGCGAGCTGGTGCGTCTTCTTACAGGGCATAAAGAGGCAGAGATTAAATGGTACGGATCCCGCAGCTATGTGGATCAGAAATATGCTTCTGTTTATCAGAATATGTTTCAAATTGTGGATGATAAATGTATGGATGATAATATGGAAGAACTGGCGGATCAGGTGGACGTTATCTTTACGGCGACGCCGCAGGGATTCTGTGCTTCTCTGATGAATGATGAAATTTTATCTAAGGTTAAGATCGTGGATCTGAGCGCGGATTTCAGGATCAAGAGTGTGCCCGTGTATGAGAAATGGTACGGGATAGAGCATAAATCCCCGCAGTACATAGAAGAGGCGGTGTACGGGTTGTGTGAAATAAACAGGGAAGACGTGAAGAAGGCCAGGCTGGTGGCTAATCCGGGCTGTTATACGACCTGTTCTATCCTGACAGCCTATCCGCTTGTCAGGGAAGGGCTGATCGATACGGACACGTTGATTATTGATGCCAAAAGCGGGACATCGGGAGCCGGGCGCGGCGCCAAGGTGCCGAACCTTTATTGTGAGGTAAATGAGAATATCAAGGCTTATGGTGTGGCGGGCCACAGGCATACGCCGGAGATTGAAGAACAGCTGGGATATGCGGCCGGAAGAGAGATCCTGGTAAACTTTACGCCCCATCTGGTTCCTATGAACAGAGGAATCCTGGTGACGGAGTATGCGAAGCTGCGTCCCGTGAAGGAACCGGACGGGCAGGAGAGAATGCCGTCCTATGAGGAGATTAGGGCGGTATATGACAAGTATTATGAGAAAGAGAAATTTGTCCGTGTGCTGGAAAAGGGTGTGTGCCCGGAAACCAAATGGGTGGAAGGCAGCAACTATGTGGATATTAATTTCGTGATTGATGAGCGGACCGGAAGGGTCATTATGCTGGGAGCGCTTGACAATCTGGTCAAGGGAGCGGCAGGCCAGGCAGTGCAGAATATGAATCTGATGTTCGGACTGTCCGAGAGCGAAGGGCTGGAACTGGTTCCGATGTTTCCATAGGAAAGGAGAGTGTCCGGATTATGGATAAGCGGTAGGGTTGGATACAGGGAATCGGGAAGAATTCAGACTGTTACATGTAATAAAGAAAGGGCACATGCTATATGGAGAGAAGAGATAAAATAAATTATTATCTGGATCTGGCGAAGATGGTGGCGCAGAGGTCCACCTGTTTAAGACGGCATTACGGCGCCGTGATCGTTAAGAATGACGAAGTGATTTCCACGGGATATGTGGGTGCGCCCCGCGGCAGGAAGAACTGTACGGATATCGGGGAATGCGTACGGGTCAGGATGGAGATTCCCCGGGGTGAGAGGTATGAATTATGCCGCAGCGTCCATGCGGAAGCAAATGCCATTATCAGCGCGTCCAGAGATAAGATGATCGGCAGTGCCCTGTATCTGGTAGGTGTGGAGGCCGGGACGGGAGAATACGTGAAGGATTCCTGCAGCTGTTCCATGTGCAAGCGGCAGATTATCAATGCAGGGATTGAGACCGTTTATATCAGGGATACGGAGGATGAATACCGGGTTATTCCTGTGCAGCAGTGGATTGATGAGGATGAATCCCTGGAAGGTAAGCTGGGGTATTGACCTGATATTACAAGCAAACTCTCCTATATATAGAAGAGTTTTGGATGCGAGTGCACAATTGGAGCAGGCAGATCAAAAAGAGAATATAAAAGAACTGGTTGGAGAGTGAAAGAGTATGATACGGACGATGACGATAGAAGACTATGAAGGCGTGAAAGAACTGTGGCTTTCTATCAAAGGATTTGCCATCAGGAGCCTGGATGATTCCAGGGAAGGCGTTGCGCGGTTTCTTGCGAGAAATCCGGATACGAGTGTGGTGGCAGTGGAGGACGGCAGGATCGTAGGTGCGATTCTGTGCGGACACGACGGCAGACGGGGCTGTCTGTATCATGTCTGCGTTGCGGAAGGCTTCCGTAGGAAGGGCATCGGTAAGAAGATGGTGGTTTTCTGCATGGAGGCGCTCAAGAAGCAGCAGATCAATAAGGTTTCGCTGATTGCCTTTACGGCCAATGATGTCGGCAACGCTTTCTGGCGGACGATCGGGTGGACGAAGAGGGAAGATTTGAACTATTATGATTTTACATTGAATGAGAAGAACATTACGGCATTCAATAAGACATGAAGTTACACTAAGACACCAGAATGCGGTGTCTAAGTATAACTATAGTAAACGACATAACAAATTTCTGCTTCCGTCTCCTGCCAAAGCCATATGCGAAAGCTTTTGCAGGGCCGAAAAGGAAATTTTTAATGTCGTTAACTATAAGTCATGTCTGGGAGAATTCGAAAAGCGTGAATTCTCCTGGGGTTGTGGAGAGACGATAAGGGAGTAAAGCAATAAGGGCAGTTTTTGCCTGATTTGGGTTTATGGAAGTGAGAGGGAGAAGGGATTTGCGGCGGAGGGGAATATGCCGATATAAACTGTATCGGTTACTGTGGGCAGCTGGGATACAGGTGCGTGACGGTGTGAAGTGACAGGTGGGCAGGAGGATGTAAGATGGGGACTATGAAGATCAAAGAGGCGAGACAGGCATACACGGCACAGCTTGATGTGCTGCGTAACAGGCAGAGGAAGCTGCTTAAGGAGAAAGAAAAGAATGATATGCATCTGAAGTACAGCACACAGGATGCGGCCTGGAATGGCGGTTCAGGTGTTGTGATAGATCTGTCGGAGGAATACCGCAAGCGTGCACAGGAACTGCAGGAGAAGATCGATCAGGTGAAGGAACAGATTGAGGAGCATGTGAAGCTTCGCGACCAAGTCATCGAGATGGAGGTCGGCATTGCCAACGCGGAGGTGGCGAAACAGCAGGGAGAGGCCATGCAGGAGTACGGTGAGGAGGTGGCTAAGTGTCTGGAGATTGCCAGAAGAATAGCCAACGGCGATAAGGTACCTGCCTCGGATGAGAAGAAGCTGATGGATTTCAATATGGAAGTCTATATGGCGGCCAAGAATATGGCAGTGATGAATGCGGATAAGAAACACAAAGAATATGATTCCCTGTGGGAAGAGAAAGAAGAGAAAGGGGAGAGTCCGGATCCCATGGAGATAGCGGATGACACGGAGATCAATGTGGAACTTCCGGATATCGGTGTGGAAGGAGAGTAAGTAAAAGAAAAAAATATGTCTTCCCAACGGCATACAATTGTATTAGAATTAAGAAACAGTGCATAAATTTCCGGAAACAATACAGAAGCAGTGCAGTGTTTCGGAAGCAGCGAAAGGAACGGGCGGGATCATGAAAATAATAGAAGGCGGCGTTACCGCGGCACAGGGCTTTGAGGCGGCAGGTGTCGAGGCGGCGATCAAGTATCAGAACAGGAAAGATATGGCGATGGTGTACAGTCAGGCACCCTGCAGGGCAGCAGGCGTTTTTACCAGCAATGTGGTCAAAGCGGCTCCGGTTATGTGGGATAAGGAGATTGTGGAGCATTCTCCGGCGGTGCATGCAGTGGTTGTCAATTCCGGTATTGCCAATGCCTGTACCGGTAAACAAGGGTATGACTGCTGCAGGCAGACTGCGGAGAAGACGGCCGCGCTTTTAGGCATCTGTGCGGATGCGGTGCTTGTGGCTTCCACCGGCGTGATCGGGAATCAGATTCCGGTGGAGAAGCTTCTTGCGGGTGTGGAGAAGCTGGCAGAAGCGAAGGAGGATTCGGCAGAGGCAGGAACCAGGGCGGCAGAGGCAATCATGACCACCGATACAGTGTCCAAACAGGCGGCAGTGCAGATCGAGCTGGGTGGTAAGATTGTGACGATAGGAGGCATGTGTAAGGGATCGGGAATGATCCATCCGAATATGTGTACCATGCTGGGATTTGTGACAACGGATGCGGCGATTTCGAAGGAACTTCTTCAGGAGGCGCTTCGGGAAGACGTGGTGGATACATTCAATATGATTTCTGTAGACGGGGATACATCCACCAACGACACACTTATAGTATTGGCCAACGGTATGGCAGACAATCCGGAGATTGTCTGTAAGAACGAGGATTATTACAAATTTAAAGAGGCGCTTAACTATATCGATACCACACTGGCAAAGAAGATGGCGGGGGACGGGGAAGGCGCAACAGCACTTTTTGAGGCGAAGGTGATCCATGCGGCTTCCAAGCAGGATGCGCGCATTTTAAGCAAGGCAGTGATCGGTTCCAGCCTGTGCAAGGCGGCTGTCTTCGGGCATGACGCCAATTTCGGCAGATTCCTGTGTGCGCTCGGTTATTCCGGTGTGCAGTTTGACCCGGAGAAGATAGAGCTTTATTTTGAGAATGAGGAGAAAAGCATTCTGATCTATAAGGACGGAACGGCGGTGGATTACAGTGAGGAAGAGGCGACACAGGTGCTTGCGTCACCGGCTGTCAGAGTTCTGGCAGATATGCATATGGGAGATGCCGAAGCAACTGCGTGGGGATGTGATTTAAGCTATGAATATGTAAAGATCAATGCGGATTACCGTAGCTGACCTGGATGGTGCTGTTTAAGGACTATAAGCGATAGAAAAGAGGACGGACGAGATCATGGAACAGAAAGAAATAGATAAGATTCTGGAGAAGGCGGAGGTGCTGATCGAAGCGCTGCCCTATATTCAGAAGTTCAACCGTAAGATTATTGTGGTGAAATACGGCGGCAGCGCCATGAGCAATGAGGAACTGCAGAAGAATGTTATTAAGGATGTCACTCTGCTGAAACTGGTAGGGTTTAAACCTATTATCGTGCATGGTGGCGGCAAGGAGATCAGCCGCTGGGTCGGTAAGGTCGGCAAGGAAGCGAAGTTCGTGAACGGGCTTCGGGTGACGGACGAGGAGACCATGGAGATTGCGGAGATGGTCCTGAATAAGGTCAACAAGAATCTGGTCAGAATGGTGGAGGAGTTAGGCGTCAGGGCTGTCGGCATCAGCGGTAAGGACGCGGGCCTGTTACAGTGTACGAAGAAATGTCCGGACGGGGAAGACATCGGGTATGTGGGAGAGATATGTGGTGTGGATCCCAAGGTGCTCTATGATCTGCTGGAGAAGGATTTCCTTCCCATCGTGGCGCCGATCGGCCTGGATGATGAGTTTATGACTTACAACATCAACGCGGATGATGCGGCATGTGCCATTGCCAAGGCGGTAGGGGCGGACAAGCTTGTCTTCCTGACGGATATTGAAGGGTTATACCGTGATATCAATGATAAGACAAGCTTTATATCCAGGCTTACTTCGTTACAGGCTGAGGAGTTGATCGGCAGCGGCTGTATCGGAGGGGGCATGCTGCCGAAGCTGAGCAACTGTACGGATGCCATCAGGGAAGGAGTCAACAGGGTGCATATTCTGGACGGACGTATCGCGCACTGCCTGCTTCTGGAAATCTTTACGAATAAAGGGATCGGGACGGCGATCATATCTGACGAAGATAAAAATTGATAGGTTTATGGCAAAAATAAATAACGGAAACAGAATAAAAGAGAAGCATAAAGCAGAAACATAATAGAACAGAAATGGGTAAAACAATGAGTACAACAATGCAGAATTATATAGACGAGGCGGAGAAAGTCCTCTTACATACGTACAACCGTTATCAAGTCGTGTTTGATAAAGGAGAGGGCGTATATCTTTACGATATAGACGGCAAACGATATCTGGATTTCGTATCGGGGATCGCGGTGTTTGCACTGGGATATCACAACAAGGAGTATAATGATGCGCTGAAAGCGCAGATTGACAAGATTATTCATACGTCCAATTATTATTATAATCTTCCGGCGATCGAGGCCGCTGGGAAGATCAGGGAAATTTCTGGGATGGACCGGGTGTTTTTCACCAACAGCGGGGCGGAAGCCATTGAGGGGGCAATCAAGACAGCCAGGAAATATGCTTATCTGAAGGATGGCAGGACAGACCATGAGATCATTGCCATGGAGCACTCTTTCCACGGCAGGACCATGGGGGCGCTGTCGGTGACAGGGAATTCCCATTACAGGGAGGCGTTTGAGCCGATGATCGGGCATATCAGGTTCGCTAAGCTGAATGACTTCGACAGTGTGATGGCACAGGTGACGGAAAAGACCTGCGCGATTCTGTTTGAGACTGTACAGGGGGAGGGCGGTATCTACCCGGCAACAGAGGAATTCATGCAGAAGGTGCGCAGACTTTGTGACGAACGGGATATTCTGATGATTTTGGATGAGATCCAGTGCGGTATGGGACGGACGGGAACCATGTTCGCATGGCAGCGTTACGGCATTAAGCCGGATGTGATGGCATCGGCTAAGGCGCTGGGCTGCGGTGTGCCTGTGGGAGCATTCATGATGACAGAGAAGGTGGGTGAGAATTCTCTGGCGGCAGGAGATCACGGTACAACCTACGGCGGCAATCCGCTGGCTTGTGCGGCTGTCTGCAAGGTGATTGAATTGTTTGAGAAACAGAAGGTGTTAGATAATGTGAAAGAAGTGGGCGGATATCTGGGAGAGTGTCTGGAACGGCTGGCGGAGGAATTCGGCTGTATTAAGGCCCACCGGGGCGTGGGAATGATGCAGGGGCTTGTTTTTGACAGGCCTGTGGGCGATATCATCACCAGGGCAATGGAGAAGGGATTGGTATTAATCAATGCAGGTACGGATATTATCAGGTTTGTGCCGCCCCTTGTGATTACCAGAGAGAATGTGGATGCCATGATAACAATTCTGCGGGAGAGCATAACAGACGCAGTATTCGGGGAATCATAAAAGATTGGAGTATCAGGTGTTTTAACAAATAAGGAGAGTAAAAGTGACTCTGAAGAAAAGATTAATTACAATCCTGATCATCGCGCTCTGTGCCGGCAGTATCTATGCTGTGGGGCATCTGGGGCTTACCGTACAGCCGCAGGAGGCAGGAGAGGCAGAGGAGGATTTCCTGTTCGGGCATCGGGAGACCCTCTATCTGTGGTATACGGATGAAGCGCTGACGGATTATCTTAACAGCGTGGCGGTAGCCTACAGCGAATATCAGGACGATGTACGTGTAGTTCCGGTTTATACATCGGGACGGGAGTATCTGGAGACCGTTAATCAGGCATCTCTGCATACAGAGGAGGTGCCGGATCTGTATATTGTCAGCAATGATTCCCTGGAAAAGGCATATCTGTCAGGATTGGCATCGGAAGTCAGGCTGCCGGAAGGCGTGCTGCCTATGGAACAGTGGTTTCCGGAGACGGCAGTCCGGGCGGTAACCTATGATGACAGGCAGATTGCCTATCCGTTCTATTTCGAGACGAGCTGTTTCCTGTATAATCTGACTTATCTGGAAGACTGGGCCAGGGCACAGATCGAAGCGGAGCAGGATGTGGCGGAAGCTGAAGAGGCCCAGCAGCAGATCGACAGCGGACAGGAACCGGAGGAGGATACCGGTGGGAGCGGCGATGCTCAGGACGGCGGTGTTGCAGATGCAGAAAATTCGGAGGAGCCGGGGAGCGGGGATGAGGCCGTGGCTGACAGGGTAAGACAGGCGCTGCCGGATACAATAGACGATATTCTTGCCTTTGCGTACGAATACGATGCGCCGGAGCAGGTGGAAGCGGTCTTTAAATGGGATGTATCCGATATTTTCTATAATTATTTCTTCGTGGGTGATGCCATTGATGTGGGCGGCGCCAACGGTGATAAGGCCGGTTCTATCGATATTTACAATGAAAATGCGATCAAGAGCATGAGGGTTTATCAGGATCTGAACCAGTTCTTTTCCATAGATACGAAGGAAATCAGCTATGACGGCGTGCTTCAGGATTTTATGGACGGCAAGATTGTGTATACGGTAGCTACGTCCGATGCGATGTCTAAGATTGAGGCCGCGAAAGCAGAGGGTAATTTCGCCTATGAGTACGGGATCTCCATACTGCCCGGCGTGAGTGATGAGATAGATTCCGCCTCTCTGTCCGTGACACAGTGTGTGGTAATAAACGGTTATTCGGAGAAGAAGGATATGGCCAATGATTTCGCGGTATATCTGTCGGCGTATGCTTCCGAAGTGCTTTATCCACGGACCGGAAAGCTGCCGGTGAGCGATACCGGCGATACTTATGAAGATGCCAACCGGAGAGCTTTTTTGGAGGAATACAAGAGTTCTGTCCCGATGCCTAAGATGATCGAGACCAGTAATTTCTGGGTGGAGCTGGAAATTACTTTTGCCAGGATCTGGGAAGGCGAGGACGCCAACAACGGGCTGAAGGCATTATCCGAGAAGATTATGTCACAGGTAGTCGGCGGGGAGTATACAGAGGAATATATCGATCTTCCTGAAGAAGTGCCGGAAGAGTACGTGGATGAGGAAACAGTGGAAGGAGAGACTACGGAGGAAGGCTGATACCGTACCGTTGCATAAAAATAGAGGAAATGGGAACAATAAGACAAAGCATGCGCAGTGTTTTGTCTTATTTTTTGTGCACTGCGGATAATCGGATTTTGAAAGGGGTATCGTATGTTGGGATTTTTCATCGCGCTGTTATCGGGCGCACTCATGAGCGTGCAGGGGGTATTTAACACACAGGTGACGAAAACCTCCGGAATCTGGGTGGCAAATGCTTTCGTACAGTTTACGGCGCTGCTGGTATGCCTGGCAGCCTGGCTTGCCACGGACAGGTCTTCCTTTACGGCATTGTGGAAGGTTGAGCCGAAGTATATGCTTTTAGGAGGTACGATCGGCGCTTTCATCACATATACGGTGATCAAGGGAATGGAGATGCTTGGACCGGCGAAATCCGTTATGGTCATCGTGATTTCACAGCTTATTGTCGCCTATCTGATTGAGCTGTTCGGTTTGTTCGGCGTGGAGAAACAACCGCTGGAGATGCGTAAAATCATCGGAATGGGAGTCGCCATAGCCGGAATTGTGATTTTTAAGTGGACATAAATGTTAATTTCCTTTACAATGGAAATACAGTGCATAGCGGGAACTTCCTGGAAGGATGACAGAGTCCGGAAAGGAAACTATGTGTGATCAAATAATAAAACTGATGTTTGCATGTGTTTTTATGGCATGTATTTTATGCGGCTGTACCCGCAGAGAGCAGCTGCTGCTGGATACGGAACGCAGCAGGCTGTCCGCAGAGGAGACAGCAAAAGCGGAGCAGGACGGCTTGACAGATGAGAGTACGGCAGACGGGGCCGTCCCGACAATGCAGCATTCGGATGTGCCGGAAGACGGTGGACAAGATGAAGCGGTCCGGAGTGTAGACGGATCGATGCAGGAAGCAGCGAACGGACAGCAGACTCAGTCTGAGGACGGCTTGACGATCTGTGTACATGTCTGCGGGGCGGTGGAGAATCCGGGAGTCTATGAACTGCGGGAAGGCAGCCGGGTGTTCGAGGCTGTCAGGGAGGCCGGCGGATTTACCGCAGAGGCGGATGACAGCTATGTGAATCAGGCACAGCAGCTGACGGACGGCGTCAAGCTGGTAATCCCCACCGTGGAACAGGTGAAGGAGACTGCCGAAGGCGGAGAAAGTGGTTTGGCAGAGATGGGGATTGTCGAAGGGGATAATGCCGTACAGTCCGGCGGTTATGGCGTGAATGCCGGAAATAACAGCACGGACGGGACGGAGTCTGGACCGGACGGCAGGATCAATATCAATACGGCTTCTGAGGCACAGCTGTGTGAGATTCCGGGAATCGGAGCCACAAGGGCGGCCGCTATCGTGGCGTACAGGCAGCAGGCCGGCGGGTTTGCTTCTACGGAGGATATCATGAAAGTGAGCGGTATCAAGGAAGGAACTTACGAGAAGATCAAAGACAGAATTACAGTGAATTAAGGTAACAGGAAGATACCTTTACTGTTACGGATCAGAAATAATGTTATGAGCAGGGGCGTGCGCAGGAAATGGGACAGAGAGTATTAGTGGTTGATGATGAGAAATTGATCGTGAAGGGGATTCGTTTCAGTTTAGAGCAGGACGGCATGGAAGTGGATTGTGCTTATGACGGTGAGGAAGCGCTGGAACTGGCGAAGAACAACACATATGATATGGTATTGCTGGATGTGATGCTGCCTAAGATGACCGGGTTCGAAGTATGTCAGCAGATACGGGAATTTTCCAATGTACCGATTGTTATGCTAACTGCTAAAGGCGAGGATATGGATAAGATCCTGGGTCTGGAATATGGAGCCGATGATTATATTACCAAGCCTTTTAACATTCTGGAGGTCAAGGCGCGGATTAAGGCAATCATGCGCAGGACTGCCAGAGGAAATGAAGGCAGGGATACGGCCAGGGTCGTGGAGAAAGGCGGCATGCGTCTGGTATGTGACAGCCGGAGAGTTTATATTGATGACAAGGAGATTAATTTGACAGCCAAGGAATTTGAGGTGCTTGAACTGCTGATGAAAAACCAAGGCAAAGTATACAGCAGGGAGAATCTGTTGAAACTCGTCTGGGGCAATGATTATCCGGGTGACGTCAGAACTGTGGATGTACATATCAGAAGACTGAGAGAGAAGATTGAGAATACCCCCAGCGAGCCGGTCTATGTACGTACTAAGTGGGGTGTAGGATATTATTTTGCTTAAACATAAACTGCGTAATATTAAAATTCTAAGAAGTCTGAAATCAAGAATCTTTCTGTTCCTGCTCATTGTAGGGCTGGTTCCCTGTATCAGTATGCGGTACGCGATTCTTCAGAATTATGAGCAGCGTGCCGTTAATGTGAAGATTTCTGATGTTTCCACACAGCTTCGGATTCTGGCCAACCATTTAATTACCTATCATTATCTGCAGGATACCTCTTCCGAAGTGATCAACGCCGAGCTGGACCAGTTGTCCAGTCTTTATGACGGGCGTGTTCTGGTAATCAATAATGATCTTAGGATTGTAAAGGACACATATGGGATCAGTGAGAACAAGACGATTATTTCAGAGGAAGTGGTACGCTGTATCAAAGGGGAAAATACCAGCCGGTATGACCGGAACAACGGCTATGTGGAGCTGACGATTCCGATTACCGAGACAATCGCGCTGGGCGGCGGGACTGACAACATAGAGCGGAAGGAGATTGTGCGGGGAGTCATGCTGGTGAGCGCATCTACAGACAGCATCAGCGTGACACTGGATATTCTGAGCCGTAAAGCGTTGATTGTGGAGGTCATTGTTATTCTTGCAATGGTTATTGTGGCAATTCTGGCAGCCAAAGTACTTATCAGACCTTTTGAGAAGATCACGGAGGCGCTTAACCAGGCGCAGGAAGGTTATACGAATGATCCGATCTCTGTAACGGACTGTCTGGAGACGGAGCATATAGGCGATGCTTTTAACAGGGTACTGGGCAGGATGAAGATGCTGGATGATTCCAGACAGGAGTTTGTATCCAATGTGTCGCATGAATTGAGGACGCCCATCACTTCCATGAAAGTACTGGCAGATTCTCTGGTCAGCCAGAAGGATGTGCCAGTAGAATTGTATCAGGAGTTTATGGCGGATATAGCCGAGGAGATCGAACGTGAGGATAAGATTATAACGGATCTGCTGTCGCTTGTCAGAATGGACAGGACGGCTGCGGATATGAATATCACGGAGGTGGATATCAATGCGCTGGTGGAGTTAATCATGCGCAGGCTGCGCCCTATTGCGCAGAAAAGGGACGTGGAAGTGGTGTATGAGAGTGTCCGGCCTGTCATGGCAGCTGTGGACGAAGTGAAGCTGACGCTGATTTTATCCAATTTGGTTGAGAATGCCATTAAGTATAATAAGGAGCACGGGTGGGTCAGAGTCAAGCTGGATGCTGACCATCAATATTTTACGGTGGAGGTGGCCGATTCCGGCGTGGGTATTCCCGAAGAGAGTATGGATAATATTTATGAGAGATTCTACCGTGTGGACAAGTCCCGCTCCAGAGAAATCGGAGGTACGGGACTGGGTCTTGCCATTACCAGAAGCGCTGTTCTGATGCACAGAGGTACGATTAAGGCGGAGAGTATTGAAGGAGAGGGAACGACCTTTACCATCAGAATACCGTTGAAGTACATTCCGGTGTAGAAAGAACGGACCGGGCAGATTCTGTAACAGAGAAGCCGGAGGCTGAACCAATGTCATTAAGTTAAGCCGGACGCGCCTGACATGATAGGAATCTCCTAAGGACGCGCTTTCGCTCGGTTCCAAACGCAGCGGTACTAAATTCGTGGAAAACCTCATTAAGTACCGGCGTTTTCCTACGGTCCTAAGGAGAATCCTATCATATCAGACGCTGTGTATAGACTTAACTAAATGACATTGGAGGCTGAACTGTTACTAAGATCTTGTTGAATGAAAAAGTATTTTAATCCCCCATCTGAGATGGGGAGAATGGAATAAGCCGTAGCGTTGCCTAGAGTACCAAAATAAAAACCTCCAATGATATAATGAAG
>CAJTEN010000039.1 GCA_910575245.1 Clostridia bacterium
TGATAACTTCGAGATAGGGTGAACGTAAAGGAGAAGAGAAAACTTATAGGGTGCACACCTTTAGGCTGCTTTAGCAGCAAACCGAACCTACCGGCTTTAGCCGGTAGTGGTTAAGTGTTAGCATTAGAAGTAGCGAATGAGACAGATACGGATTTAGAACTAAGAAATATTGCAATATTAATGTTTGCTGAAAGACCAGATAAGTTAATATCTGGGGCACAAATTAATCTTGTCAGGTTTAATACGAAGGAAGCGGAAGCTGGTAATATTATGTTTGAAAAAACATTTACCGGTCCGATATGGAAACAGGTAACAGATGTATTAGATTATATATTAACAAATGTTATAATTGAGAAGACTGTCAAAATTGAGAATCAGGAGAAATCTGTAAAATGTGTGAATTATCCGTATAATGCATTGGAAGAAGCGATTGTTAATGCGGTATTTCACAAATCTTATAGAGAGGATGTTCCAGTGGAAGTGCGGGTATACATTGACCGAATTATGATTATAAATTTTCCGGGTCCGGATGGATATATGGATATGGAAAAATTTGCTGCAGGAAAGGTAAGAGCACGTAAATATCGAAACAGAAGAATTGGTGAATTTTTTAAGGAGATAGACCTTTCTGAAAAGCAAGGGACTGGTATACCTAAAATTTTGAATGCATTATCAAAAAATGGTTCTCCAAAACCTTTGTTTGAGACTGATGAAAGAAGAACTTATTTGGAAACAACAATTTTTATTAGAGAAGGATTTGATGAAGGCAGAAAAGTGTCCGATAAAGTGTCCGATAAAATGTCCAATAAAATGTCCAATAAGGAAAAGGATAGAATGAATATTATCATAATGTATCTCGAAGAACATTATGAAATATCAAGTGGCATTGCGGCAGATTTATTAGATGTAGAGACTAAAACAGCAAGCAGACTATTGAATAAGGCTGAAAAATGTGGAATTGTCCGAGGTGAAGGAAAAAATAAGACTAAAAAATATGTATTGTCAACAGAGGATAATTTTTGAAGAAAAATAGGAGGTGCGTAGTACGATGGCAGTTCAGTTTGAACAGATAAAAAAGATATTAAATCGAAAACACCTAAGTGAATATTCATTGGAACAGTTATTTACAGATATGGGGGTTATATGAAGATGTATTATTAGATTGCTTTCCAGCAAAGACATCACCAACATATATATCAGAGGATAGATTGGTTGAAGAATTGATTGTAAGTGATGATGTGGCAGCGTTTAATGAATTATGGACAAGTAAGGCTGCTGTCCTTTTGACATGTCCAAGTTGTGGTAAGAGTGAAATGACATTTAATTTAAAACCAGCGTACAAACCAAAACAGGAAGATAAATCTAAATATATGCCAAGTGAAACTAATATTTTTGAGAAACAACATAAGTATTGTCTTGGAAGAAATGAATTGGGAATAGTTGATGATTCACAAGAAAACAGAGAGAATTGGGAGGAGTTTTGCAGGAGAAGGGCTGATGATTGTAAAAATACTATATTTGCAATAACAGACCTGAGAAAAGAAGGAAATTGTTCTTTGGATTACAGTCATCGATACATATCAGACTTAATTACGGACGAGATGGCAAATAATTTTTTTGCGAGATTTTGGGGACGTCAGGATGTTTATGCTAAGAGAAATGAAAAGAAAGATACTGGAAAAGCCGGGTACTTTACGCAATGCAGGAATTTTTGGACAAGTGCGTGCCATAGGAAGTTAAAAACGGGTGTTTCATGTAAAAACTGTAAATATTACGAATATAAACCATTAACAAAGGAAGAAATACTTGCTCATTTAAGAGGAAATGCCTATAATGCTTCCGATGTGATAGGGGTGTATCCGCTTCTTAAAAACAATACTTGCCGTTTTCTGGTATTTGATTTTGATAATCATGAGAAAAATGCGGAGGAGAATGATTTCGTAAATGTGGATGATGCGTGGATAGAAGAAGTTGAAGCAATGCGCAACATCTGTGTTTTGAATGGAATAGATCCACTGGTAGAACGTTCACGTTCAGGACGAGGTGCACATATCTGGATATTTTTTGACAAGCCAATTCCTGCTTCTTTGGCAAGAAGATTTGGAACAGCATTACTTGATAAAGGCGCTGAACAAGTCAACCTGAAATCCTTTCAGTATTATGACAGAATGCTTCCGGCACAGGATAAACTGCCGGAAGGCGGACTTGGCAATCTGATAGCTCTTCCGCTGCAGGGAAAGGCATTGAGGAATGGGAATAGTGCATTTGTTGACAGTAATTGGAATGCGTACAGGGAACAATGGGAAGCGCTATGGAGCAAGCCAAAGCTGTCACAGGAGTTTTTGGAGCTGAAAATAAAAGAATGGTCGTTATTACTTGGAGATATGGAGCAAAGTGAACAAGGAGAAAGCCGTGAAAAGCCTTGGGAGCAGAATAGAAAGTTTGCAGTAAGTGATGTGGCTGGAAAGCTTAGTATTACGTTATTAAATGGTATTTATATTGATAATACGAATGTGAAAGTTGCTATGCAAAATAAGATTCGAAGAATGGCTGCAATTAGCAATCCTGTTTATTTCAAAAATCAGGCAATCGGTACATCTAATTATGATACCTCAAGATGGATTTACTTAGGAGCAGACCATTTGGGCGGATATATAGAAATTCCACGAGGACTCTATGACAGCTTAATAGATAACTTAGAACAGGCGCACATTGAATATGAAATTCAGGACGAAAGACAGGCCGGAAGAAATATTCACGTTGAATTTAAAGGACAATTGAGAGAAGAGCAGGTGCCTGCACTTGAAGGATTAACAAAGTTTGATAATGGAATATTACATGCTGCAACAGCTTTTGGAAAAACAGTTGTATGCAGTGCGATAATTGCCAAGAAAAAGGTAAATACACTTATTTTGTTGGAATCTTCTTCGTTAGTTGGACAATGGCAGGAATCCCTGGAAAAATTTTTGGAGATAGATGAAGAATTACCTACATATAAGACTAAGATGGGGAGACTTAAAACAAGAAAAAATATAATCGGCAGATTGCAGGGCGCACATGATTCCATGACTGGAATTATTGATATAGCTATGGTTGGTTCGCTATGCAAAAAGGGTGAATACCATGATTTGTTGAATCAATATGGACTTGTGATATGCGACGAGTGCCACCATGCGGCTTCAGATACGATTTCAAATGTGTTAAAGGAAGTGAAAGCAAAATATGTTTATGGAGTAACTGCAACTCCGAAAAGGGCAGACGGTTTGGAGAAAATAAACTATATGTTGATTGGGCCTATACGATATAGTTACACAGCAAAGGAAATGGCTGCTGCACAGGAAGTGGAACACTATGTATATCCAAGATTTACCCGTACAGTTGCACCAAGAGGTGTTGTTACGGATAAAATGCATCCCAATGAGGCATATGATATTATTCATGGTAACAGTATTCGGGATGAGCAGATTATTAATGATGTAAAGGCTTGTGTGCTGCAAGGCAGAACACCTGTTGTATTATCAAAATATAAAGATCATTCGGAAAAATTGTATAGTCGTTTGAAAAAGTATGCGGATCATGTATTTCTTATGACCGGTAATAATTCCAAAAAAGAGCATAAGAAAATTTTGGAGCAGCTTCATGAGGTAAGTAAAGAGGAAACACTGATTTTAGTGGCGACAGGTTCACTTATTGGAGAAGGATTTGATTATCCCCGGTTAGATACATTATTTATGGCGATGCCGGTATCGGCTCGAAATATAGTGGAGCAATATGCAGGAAGATTGAATCGTGATTATGAAGGCAAGAAAGAAGTAATTGTATATGATTATGTCGATAGTCATATCCCTATGTTTGACATCATGTATGCGAAAAGGCTTAAGGCATATAAACAGATTGGGTATGAGGTTTGTACAGGAATAAAAGGTGAAAAACAAACTGCAAATGCTATCTTTGGTGGAGATAATTATATAGAAGTATTTCAAAGAGACTTGCTTGAAGCAGATAATAACATAATCATTTCAAGTCCAGTAATTAGTGGCTCCAAAGTATATGAATTGATTCATTTGCTTAAAGATAAACAGGTAAATGGAGTTGATGTTACGATAGTGACATGGGAACCGGATTCTTATGGTTTTGGCGATGCAGGCTTCTGGATGCAGTTGCACGAAGAAATAAGACAAGCTGGATTTTATATAAAAACTGTTGTGGATTCATGTGAGCATTTTTCTATTATAGACCAGAATATTGTTTGGTATGGCAATATTAACATATTAGGTAATGCAAAGTTAGAGGACAGCATGATGCGTTTGGAAAGTAAGGAAATTGCTGCAGAATTGATGGAGATAACCTTTGGAGAAAAAATATAAGTTAAAACAGGAGGTAGAAAATGTTATTTTTATGTTATCCAAAATGTTCAACTTGTCAGAAAGCCAAGAAATGGTTGGCTGAATACAATATAGAATATACAGAACGTCATATTGTGGAGGATAATCCGACCTATGACGAATTAAAGGCATGGTATAAGCAAAGCGGTTTGCCGCTCAAGAAGTTCTTTAATACCAGTGGATTGATTTATAAAGAAATGCAGTTAAAGGATAAGCTGCCGTCAATGAGCGAAGAGGAACAGCTAAAGCTGCTTGCTGTGAATGGGATGCTCATAAAGCGCCCGATGGTGATATGCGAGGATGAAGTGCTTGTAAGTTTTAAGGAAACTGAGTGGGAAGTGCTTAAAAATAAAAAGGTGTGCCAATAAAAAAATATGTGTATAAAGATTATGTGTAAAGATGTGTAAAGATTAGCAAAAATAGCTTGACAAATATCTGTAGTTGGAGTAAACTACAATGATTTAGCGGTACACAGCTAAATGGAGGCTTGGGCAGGAAAGGAGAAAGTATGTGTAGGTATATTGCATCAGACAAGCTTTCCGTTCCTAAGGCTGAAATAGAGGATATTCTTGAAGAACTTAAGGAACGCCTTGAGGAAAAGTATGGCTTGAAATCTTTAATTATGGTTGTCGGCAGTGTAAAGAGAAATCTTGTGACGGTTGACGAAAACGGTCATTTTGATTTGGATTACAATCTCTGTTTTATTAAGGTGCCGCAGGAAGTACGGGATAATCTTCAGGGGCTGAAGGATCGTGTAAGATCAAATTTAGATGAAATTACTGATGAAGATTATTATTATGCACGGAACTCAACATCAGTAATTACACTTGAAAGAGCAGATGGTTCATTTAGTCTGGATCTTGGCATCTTAGTAAAGAATAAGAATGGAGAGTATTGTCGATTAGTAAGAAATAGGAATAATTACCAATTACGAGAGGTTGCACTTCTATATAATACTGAAATGCAAGAAAGGTATATTCGGCAGCATTCTGCAATGAAGAGGGTTTCGGAGTTGTATTTAATGCATAAGAATAAACACCCGGAAACAGATTCATTTCATTTGTATTTAGAGGTGGTAAATACTGTATTCAATGAAACAGGAGGACAAAAAATGAGTAAAGTATCTGGAGACACGCACACCAAAAATCAGATGGCTGCACACGCAAATCAGAAGAATCCAAATAATTCATCTTCAAAAGCTATGGCAAATAATAGGTCAAATCAAATGAATCCTAATAATGCTGCTTATTGGAAAAGCCGAGGTAAGAGTGGAAGATAACAATGTGACAGTTTGAATGGGAAGCAACCCCGGTTTGTCTTTGAAAAAGAAATTGTGGAATGGAACGGATGCTGAGGCTGTTTAAGAAGGTTTGCAGAAGACACTATTATTTGTATCTGGAGATGATTACTTTTAAGGTATGTGTATATAGGGATATGTTCAATGACGAGGAGCAAGATGACTAACACTTCGAAGAATGATAAAAGCTGAACTTGTAAGGAATTCTTACAAGTTCAAACAGTAATTGTCATGAAAGATGTGGAAATGTGAGCAGAATATCTTGCAGAATCTCGAAATCAGAGTTATATTTTTCTTAGGGTATTGCAAGGTTTCATTAAATTATTTTATCCGGTCAGGGCTACCTGCAAACCACTTGAACCATCATGAGTAAAGAAAATAGCCACCGGTACTGATTTGGTACTAAAAGTTCTTGAAACGAGATGGAATAGAAAAAATATAGAGATATTTAATACTAAAATGTATGGTAAAATACTAAATGACATGCATTGTCAAACAGAACTTTGCGAGTTCGAATAGTCGGAGGTGAGCCGTGGAGCCAGTAAAATCAAGGATTTGCGGCTTTTTTCTTCATTTTATTGCATTACGATTGCATTTTTTATTTCACTTCTTTGTGATAAGCTGCGGTGTGCTGGTTGCTCGTATAGTCTGCAACGCTTTGCGTGGCGGGCGTATACTGCAGTACCCCGGTCAGCTTATTGGCAACTTCAAGATTGGTGTTGGGATACAGATGACCATAGGTTCCCAGGGTCGTCTGTATTTTTTCATGCCCCAGACGCTCTTTGATCAACAGGGGGTTTTCGCCCATGCTGATGAGCAGGGAGGCATGGGAATGCCTCAGCGCATGGATTTTGATGCGGTGTACGCCGGCTAATTCCGCAAGTTTTTCCAATGCCCGTGGAAGGGTATGCTTGCTTGTGGGTATGCCGTTGTAGCTTAATACATAGCCGCGGTTTTTCAACACTTTCTTCTGGACTTCCTGCCATGCCTTCAGTTCCCTTATGGTATCAGCGTCAACGTAAATGGTGCGGACGCTCGCCTGCGTTTTCGGTTCCACGGGTTTGAAATCGTCCATTGACTTATAATACATGGTCTTGGTAATGCTCAACAGCCCTGTATCAAAATCAATATCCGACCACAGCAGCGCCGCAGCCTCACCGATCCGCATTCCGGTCATAAACAGCACCCAGAAAGAGATAAAGAGGTAATGCTCATAATAATCGCCCTTGTAGAGCAGGGAGATTACCTTCTGAAATTCTTCCAGCGTCCAGAAATTCACCTGTGTCTTTTTGGATTTGATGTTCCCGATCATCCTTGACGGATTCTTTTTTGCTATCCCCAGAACAATCGCCCGGTCAAAGGCAAGGGAGAGTAGCCCCTGCACCACATGGATATAGTTTGGGCTGAACTGCTTTGCCAGCTCTAACTGCCAGCTTTGAACATGGATGGGTTCGATTTCATCCGTTGCCATTTTGTAGAAGTACGCAAAATGCTTCTGAATGGTGGAACAGCGGTTCAGGTAGGTGCTTTCCTTTACCTGCGTTTTGTACCACGGAAGGTAGGTATCTTCAATAAATGTCTGAAAAGAAACAGTCTTCTTTTTTTCATCCAGTTCTTTGACAGATGACAGGATCAGTTTGGAATATTCTTCCCTCGCTTCCTTTTTGGTAGCAAAGCCGCTGCGGTATTTCTGGATCTGTTTCCCGGTAACGGGATGGTAGCCTAAATTTGCACGGAAGTAATAGGTTCCGTTGTCTGCTTTTTTAATTGGATCTTTTGCCATGATTTCACTCCACACATAGATGTGCAAGAAGTACAATCAATTCTGTTTGTCGGGAATGGTAATTCTCAGTAGTTCTTC
Source organism: Clostridia bacterium (assembly GCA_910575245.1). Lineage (GTDB taxonomy): Bacteria > Bacillota > Clostridia > Lachnospirales > Lachnospiraceae > UBA3282. Next base: position 7,544 of record CAJTEN010000039.1, read on the forward strand.
CACAGCTTCTTTGGGAACCCTGTCCAGTTTCCGTGACTGGTAGTATGTATGTCCCCTCGATACCATAAGCTTTTTCGTTTCCCTTATGATGTCCGCTGCAAAAGACGGTCCATATCCCAGCGCTATTAAATCGTCCTTCGTTACTGTAACCATACGCCTCCTTTCCTAGCCAGGATATGAGAAAACACAATATCTGGCTATAAGTATAACATATCTGAAAATATTGGTGATCAGCTTCTTGCAAAAATTAAAATAAATTTTGGTTGTTGCACATACCTTTCCCCACCGTTTCCTGTGCCCTTCCCGGCCGCGTTGACTGGCTGCACTGTGTGCAATTTAATCCGGACGGATGGCAGAACTGTCAGCAGTGAGCCATTCACCAGAACCCATATACATGAGGGTGTATGTTCTTAAGTTATCAAAGAACGGATGCCTGATACAGATAAACTGTTGTAACAGGACAATCTAAAAAAGAAGTACCTGACAGGGGAGCGGATACTTGAAAAATTTTGAAAAAAATTATAATTATTTTCTTATGTAAAAAATAAAAGGTAAAGAACAGAAGATATAGTATTATTGAGTTGACAGGATACAAGATATTGTGCTAAGATGATTCCGTAATTGATTTTTATGCGATGCCTGTCAGTAAAGAACAGGAATAATATGGCTAATCCGGTATGAAAATATCCGGAACACCCGTATTTTCCGCAAGCTGCAGGTTCCGGCTTCTTTTTGGAGAACCGGGGCATACGCTGTTTAAGATTGTAAGTAGTGTCAGAGGATACCATGTATAAGCATGGCAGTCTTTTGGCACTTTTTTTGTTTCTACGGCATGTGCATAACTGCCGGGAGCAGGAACAGATTTGTGGATCACCACACGCAGTAAGGAATGGAAACCCTTTGAGGACCATTCCTTTTTTTGTGCGCAGCAACGAGCCAGCTGGGGATGCCTGCATCCATAGCTGGCAAGAACTTTAGTTCTTTTGTGCCGTATCAGCGGGCAGCTTTGCTGTGAGTGTGCCAGAAATGCCCGTGAGGGCTTGTCCGCATAAGCGGCTGGATAAAAAATGCCTCCGGAAGCGGAGAGATAAAAGAAAGGTGGAAAAAAGAATGGGTGAAACAAGAGTATTTGCCGACGGATACCGTGGCGTATTCCAGAATCAGGAGGATTTCCTTGCGTGCCTGAACAGCATCGGGAGAAATTCCTTCTGGGAGAGAAAGACTTCCAAAAACCTGCGCCTTGTGGCAATCACCAGCGGGAGTAAGGTGGAGGAAGAACTGAAGCAGATATATGCGGATGAGGGGCTGGATGAGGACATCATCACGGATACCATCATCAATACGGGACTTCTTTTGAAGATTCGGAACCAGTATTACCCTGTCAGGGATTATGCAATCAAAAGCATCCTCGACCGCACGGGTATTTCCGGTGCGGGACTGCGCAGGGTGGAAAAGGGCGTGTATGCTCGAATCCTGAATGACTGTCTGAAGGCAGCAAAGGGAGAGGCGCTCCTGCGCATCTCGGAAGGCAAGGTCTCCGCCGTACTGGGAGGCGACTGCCATGACTATGCCGTGCTTGACATGGAGCAGGTATTCCTGCATTCCGTGGACTATCTGACAAAGAATTTCAAAGGATGCAGCTACCTTGCCGGTTTTTATGAGCATGACATGGCATCCGCGCTCTGGGAGCTTTCCGAGGAGGACGGACTGCTGGATGCTTACAAAAAGGAACTGGCGCTGCATGGGAAGACAGCGGAGGAAATGAAGCCCGTTGTCAGGATCACGACTTCGGATACCGGTTCCGGCGGGGCGAATATCTACCCCATGCTGGTATCGGGAAGCGAGAGCATCACTATCAATTTAGGAAGCCCCCTGCGGCTCGGACACCGTAACGGCACGCGGATTGCGGAATTTGACGCGCACCTGAAGCTGTTGTATGGGAAGTACCAGCTCGCCGTCGGGAACCTTGCAAGGTTGCTGGAGGTTGAGATTGTAAATCCTGTAAACTGCATGAAGGGTGTCATGGATAAACTGGGCATCCCCCGGAAGTATGAAGCTGAGGCGGTGGACCTGTTTGCGGCGCAGTATGGGGAGGACCCCTGTACCGCACATGAGATCTATTTCGGTATTTCTGAGATCCTTTATATGCTTGCCTGCGAAGGTGAGGAAGGGAGCCGGATCACACGGATGGAGGAAACCATTGCCAGGGCATTATCCGTCAACTGGACGGAATATGACGTTCCGGGTGCCTATAAGTGGTAGAGGAGGAGAAAAGGATGGACGAATTTAGAAAAGAGGTTATAAGGGAACTGGAGAAAAAACTGGGGGATGGGTATGACATATTTCCCAAAGACAACACAAAAAATAATGGTTTTACAGCGCATGGCATCTTTATCCATAAAAAAGATAATACCATAGGCGCCGTGGCATATCTGGACGGTTATATCATCCTGTACGCCGCGGGGGTGATGACTCCGGAAAATATTGCGGCTGAACTGACACGGCAATGCAGCGGAGAAAGGATTCCGATTCCCCGAAGCGAAATAAATGATCTTGAGGATTTTGACAGGATGCAGGATAAGTTAAGGCTGCGGCTCATAAATCATGCCGCCAATTCCGCAGAACTGGAAAAGATCCCGCACAGGAAATTCCTTGACCTTGCAGTTACATATTATCTGGATATAGACATGGAGCCGGGGGAAGGGAATGGCGCCCTTATCATTCCGAATGGACTGATGGAAATATGGGATGCCACGGAAGAAGATTTATACAGGGCAGGCATGGAAAACCTGCGGAGAAAGGATAAATGCTTTGCCATTGACATGCACAGTTTTCTCAGGGGAGCTGCCAGTGAGGAAGATGAGGAGGAAATGAGGGCGGTCCTTGACGAAATAGAAAAGGAAGGAGTGCCCAAAGTAGAGATGTATGTGGCATCCAACCAAAAGAATTATTTTGGGGCAGTCTGTATGCTGGACCGCTCTCTTTTACAGCAACTGGCGGATACAAAAGGCTGTGACCTGAATATCTATCCAAGCAGTGTAAAGGAGCTTATCATTATTCCGGTAAAGGATGGAAATGATGACTGCATAAATACGGAGGATGTATGGGAGATCAATATGTGCAATGTCCCGAAGGAAGAACGGCTGTCCAACAGCATCTACCGGTATGACAGGGTAATGCAGGAAGTTTTCATTTATAGAGAAGGAGCGCCGTTGTAATGGCCGTCAAACAAACTGAATAGGGATACGGACAGGAAGAGAAGGGAAAGCGCCTTCTCTTTTTCTGTCCAAAACATACAGCCGCAGCAGGCGGCGGAAAGTGAGGATATTTATGGGACTGGATATGAATTATGAGGCAGAGGTTTTTGTAGATACGGAAAATTTAAGCAGGGAGGGCTGGCTTGCCTGCCGCCGCAAAGGGATTGGCGGGAGCGACGCCGCAGCTATCATGGGAATGTCGCCGTTTTGTACGAAGCGTGACCTGTACTATGACAAATGCGGCATACAGGCGGTCATGGACGAAGAGGAAGACAACTGGGTGGCAAAGGAAGTAGGGCACCGGCTGGAGGACCTTGTGGCGGAGATTTTCTCTAAAAAGACAGGTCTGAAGGTTTACCCCGTGCGGAAGATGTTCCGCCACCCGCTCTACCCGTTCATGCTGGCGGATGTGGATTTCTTTATAGATTTCCCCGACGGCAGCAAGGGCATCCTTGAGTGCAAGACCACCAATTACAACTGCCAGAATAAGTGGGCAAATGACTCCACCCCTGTCAATTATGAGTACCAGGGCAGGCACTACATGGCGGTTATGAACATCGATAAGATGTACTTCGCCTGCCTGTACGGGAACAACGAGAACGAGTTCTTTATCCGCTGCATGGAGCGCGACCTTGACATTGAGGAAGACCTGATCGCGGAGGAGGAATTTTTTTGGACAGAGAACGTGGAAAAAGGCGTGGAGCCGCCCTATACGGAAAAGCCAGACCTTGTGCTGGAGAGCATACGGAAACACTGCGGACCGGCGGACAAGGATGCAGACGCGGTAAAACTTGACCGGAAGTACCTTGCCAGTATTGAGAAGTATATGGCATTAAAGGAGCAGAAGGCGCAGCATGAGGGCGAGGCAAAGAAACTGGATGAAAAGATGAAGGAAGCCTATGCGGAGATCGTGGAGAAGATGGGAACAAGCTGTACCGGCGTTTTACGGAACGGCAGTGAGGAATATGTGGTTTCCTATAACCCCGCCTACCGCACGGGCATTGACAAAAAGGGGCTGGAGCGCTTAAAGGTGCAGCACCCGGATGTCTATGATGACTATGTGAATACGACGGAGAGCAGGAGGTTTTCCGTCAAGGTGAAAGGAGCGGCCTGATGAAGAAGAATGACCTTGTATATATCTGTTCTCCGCTGTCGGCACCGACAGAGCAGGGGATACGGAAGAACATGGAGAAAGCGGCGTATTATGCAGGTCTTGTATCCGGCGTTACCGGGTGCAGGGCAATCGCGCCCCACAGCTTCCTTCCGGAATATCTGGATGACAACATCCCGGAGGAGAGGGAAGCGGCGCTTGCCTTCGGGCTTGACCTGCTGAAACTGAGCAAAGCCATCGTTGTGTGCGGCAGCCGGATCAGCAGCGGGATGCGGGGCGAGATCAGACTGGCAGGGGAGCTGGATATCCCTGCCTATGCCCTGGTCGAATCTGCCGGCGGCATTGCACTGGCGAAAATAACGCAGGAGGAGAGAACGGATGAAATGCAGATTTGTAAAAGAAATATTTCACAATAAGGACAATGGGTACTGTATTTTCGTGTACCACACGGAGAGCACGGAAGTCCCGGAAGCGGCAAAAGATCCAAATTATAAAGGAAAGGGCACCCGGTTTACAGCGACGGGTACGGGTCTGCCGGATACGGAGAGAACGGAAGCGGAGCTTACAGGAAACTGGGTAAGGAACAAGTATGGACTGCAGTTACAGGTCGAGAGTTATGAGGAAATCTTACCCCAGACAAAGGAAGGGATCAGGGGCTACCTGTCCTCCGGCATGATAAAGGGTATCGGACCGAAGATGGCGGAGCTGATCGTGGAGAAGTTCGGTACAAGAACCTTTGATGTGCTGGACAATTATCCGGACAGCCTGCTGGAGATCAAGGGCATTACCCGCAAAAAGCTGGACGGCATCCTCTTATCCTATCAGGGCAGCCATGCCATGCGCGACCTTGCTGCTTACCTTACGCCTTTTAAGGTGACGCCCAAAAAGATACAGAAAATCTATGAGGAATTTGGAAATGCAGCACTGGATACCGTAAAGAACCAGCCCTTTGTGCTCTGTAAGATCAGCGGTTTCGGTTTTCTGACCGTGGACGAGATTGCAAAAGCCAATAAGGGAAAGCCTGACGATCCCCTGCGGATTGAGGGCTGCATCTGGTACTGCATGGAACAGGATATGCAGGAAGGAAATCTGTTTCAGGATAAGCAGCAGTTCCAGAGAAAAGTATATGAACAACTGAATAAAGGCTACCAGGGGGAGGCAGTCACGGAGATGGCAGTCTACAAGGTGCTCTACCAACTGGTAAAGGATAAGCGTATGTATTATGAAAGCGGCGCTCTGTATCCCGCGAATATGTACGGCTATGAGTGCGGCGCGGCAAAAAAAGCTGGTATCCCTGCTTACGGCTAAGCAGGAGGAACAGGATATTACCTTCCTTCTGGCGGAGGCACAGAAAGAACTTGGCATCAGCCTTTCCTCGAAACAGGAGGAGGGCGTCAGGAAGGCGTTCCGCCATCCGGTCAGCATTATTACCGGAGGACCCGGAACAGGAAAGACCACGGTACAGAAGGTGCTGCTCTATGTCCATGAGAAACTGGGCGGCGGCAGCGTGCTGCTGACAGCGCCCACGGGCAGGGCAAGCCGCAGGATGGCGGAGAGCACGGGATGGCAGGACGCCATGACGATGCACAGCGCGCTTGGGCTTACCAGTGACGAGGACAGTGAAGAATTGGAGGAAATGTTGGAGGCAGACTTCATCATAGCGGACGAGTTTACCATGTCCGATATGAGGCTGTCATACATCTTTTTTGCCCATATCCGGGCGGGGAGCCGTCTGGTGCTGGTGGGGGATGTGGACCAGCTTCCCAGTGTGGAACCCGGCAATGTATTCCGCGAGCTGGTTCAGTGCGGCGTGATCCTGGTCACGGTGCTTGACACGATCTTCCGTCAGGCAGAAGGGAGCCGTATCATTGCCAACGCAAAGCGGATGCAGGAAAATGACGCGGCGCTGGATTACGGTGCAGGCTTTTCCTTTATCCCTGCGGGGAGCGCGGCAGAGGCTGCGGAGAAAGCGCAGGAGCTGTACCGTGCCAGCGTGGATGCGTTTGGCATGGACAAGGTGCAGGTGCTGACGCCCTACCGCAAGACCGGGGAAGCCAGTGTAAATACGCTGAATGAAAGGTTATGGGAGATGGTGAACCCGAAGGAGGAGGGAAAGCCGGAGATTTATTCCGGGAAACGCACCTTCCGTCTGGGAGACCGGATCATCCATAACAAAAACAAGAACCAGATCAGCAATGGTGACATCGGATACATCAGGGATATTTATATGGATGAAGATGGAACGGAGGTTGCGGAGCTGGAATTTTCGGAAGGACGTTTCGTGAAATACGGGAGTGAGGAACTGGATATGGTGGAACACGCATATGCAACGACCGTCCACAAAAGCCAGGGAAGCGAATACCCGATGGTGATCCTGCCGTGGCTGCCCATGTTTTACAAAATGCTGCGGCGCAATATCTTCTACACCGCAGTCACAAGGGCAGGCGTACAGGTCGCCATCATCGGCAGTAAAAGGGCTGTCTGTACCGCCATCCACAATACGGAGTGTGACCGGCGCAATACCCGCCTTGGGGAGCGCGTCATCAGGGAATACAGCCAGGTGCTGGAGGAAAAGGGAAAGCAGCCTGAAAACAGCGGATACCGGCAGGAAGTAATCAATTTATAGGTGGAGGGTTTGTGCCTTACAGGTCAAGCCTGCAGAACTTGAAAGGAGCATAGCAAAAATGGATGATATGGAGAAAAAAACAGAAGAAATGAAAACAGGGGAAGTGGAAATGAACCAGAAGATGACAGAAAGGGCAGACTGGATCGATACGCAGACCTACTGGTATATGATGCAGCTTCTGGAAATAAGTACGGCTGAGGCGGAAGAAAAATTCCCGTGGAACATTGCAATTATCAGGGAGGTGTTTGAGGAAGCCGTGACTGTACTCAATAAGCATGGATACAAGGTATGTGATCCGTACATATCCACACCGGAAGTCGGCCGGCAGTACCGCTGCACGCTTTCCGAGTGCGGCTGTGAGAACTGTAACTGTCAGGATGAGTTTATGGAAAAGGAAAGGCTCATTTCCAATATCGAGGATGCTGTTGCGCTTATCGGACTGAAGATCATAAGCGGCGGAAAAGACAGCATCATCGTCAGGGAGGGCAGCATTGATGCGGATTTTGAGATCCGTGTCAGCCAGCTTGCCGGATAGGGGGCTGCAGTATGGATAAAAGAGACTATAAAAAGGAGTTCTGTACCCTGATGGATCAGTTTGCTTTCCGCTACTCCAGATGGCAGGTATGGAATGATTTCCTGAGCCTGTCTGCGATTTCCTTGGCAAATGTAATACCAACGCCGGAAAAAGAGGAGCGGGAGGAAAAATACCACGCCATCCTAAGCGGCTACCGGGAGGAGGAACGGGAGATTTTCCCGCAGATGTTACACCTTGTAGTGCTGGCATTGAGCGATAACCCGGAGCAGGACTTTCTGGGCAGCCTGTACCATCATCTTGAGCTGCATCAGGAGCAGAAGGGGCAGTTTTTCACGCCCTACCATATCTGTGAATTTATGTCGGAAATACAGTTTACGGATTCAGAAGCGGATGAAATGCTGAAGGAACGGCGCTATATCAGTGTAAACGATCCTGCATGCGGCGCGGGCGCCATGCTGATTGCCTTTGCAAATGTGGCAAGAAAACATGGCATCAATTACCAGAAGCATGTGCTGTTCGTGGCACAGGATATTGACCGCACCGCAGCCATGATGTGCTACATACAGATGTCCCTGCTGGGATGTCCCGCCATCGTGGTGATCGGGGACAGTCTTGCAAAACCGTTCCCACACCCGGATAACGAGGTGTGGTGTACCCTGTTTTTCCACCTGAACCAGTGGCGTTTTACCACCGGGGAGGCAGGGGAGGAACAGGAAGATGACAGGGATAAGGAAGAACAGGGAATGGTTGCCGTTACTCTGGAACATCCGCCTGAAAATGTCAGGCTGCTGGAAGGAGCGGACGGTCAGCTCATGCTGTGTATGGAACCGGCATCATAGCAGGTGCCGAAGAAAGGAGCTAAGATTGACGAGATTTGTGTCTGCGCGTTGCTTGCCACAAACTCGTAATCCATTTATGGATTTGAGCAAAAAAGCAACGCAGAAATGAGGAAAAAATGAAGAATGAAACAGACATCCGGTTTCAACTGGATATATTACGGCGGGATGGCTATCATGCCGCGGCGCGGATCATCGAATCCATGCAGGGTACAGTCAGCCGGGAGGCTGAAATGAAATATCTGAAGGCATTTGTCAGGCAGGGCTGTTTCGATGAAGAACTCAGCCGCGACCAGTTCCGCTGTCTGTGGACGGCATACTGCCTGCACCACGGTCTTGATGCGGATACATCCGGGTATGACAACGACCTGAAGGAACTGTGGAGCGCCACGGCGGAGGATGAACCTGAAACTGCAGATTGGAGCGATTATGACAGCTTTGACAATTTCATGTGCAGGTTTCTTGTGTAAGGTAAATTAAAAAATTTCATAAAAATTCAAGGAAAACAGGGGAAGGCTGGTACTTATTCTATGTACCCCTTCCCGGAAAGGAAGGAGAAAACAAATGGGAGAAACAACAGCAAATGCAGCGTATATGTACGACGAGGTGGAGGAAATCCGCAACCTAAACAAAGTGGAGGGATTTGATCCCAGAAGGTACATGAGGATCATCGGGCAGGAAGGCCAGGCGGGAAAGTATTATCTCGACGTGGCGTTCCGCAAGCTCTGGTTTCGGCTGAAGTATCCGGAAGGGAAAATCGTAAAGAAAATCCTGAATCTGACGGATCAGGTTGCCATTGTGGAGGCGCGGGTATACCTGCACCGCAATGACTCGGAGGAAAACTTCATCGCAAATGCGCTGGCACAGAAATACAGGACAGAGGATGGGCAGTTTGGCAATAAATTTGTGGAACTGGCGGAAACTGCCGCAGTCGGGCGCGCGCTTTCGGATGCAGGCTTCGGGCTGCAGTTTGCAGACAAGGAAGAAGATATTGATCCGGAAGTGACGGAGGCTCCTTTTGAGCCGCAGTTCCTTTCAGGAAGTGGCATTGACGGCGAAGTTTTAGGTGAAATGCTTTCCGGGGAGGATATGGAAAACGGTGCTGCGCTTTTGGATGAAAACATTCCAGGACAGTACGGGATAGAGAATTATATCCCCATGCCGGAAGAAGTGGGACAGGCGATGGGCATGACGCCCGCCATGTCACAGAACAGCGGTATGGCACTGCAGAACCGGCAGAGCCAGCCACAGCAAAACCAGCAGCAAAGAAACGGGGCGCAGCAGAGCCAGCCACGGCAGAACCAGCAGCAGAGTAATCAGCCGCAGCCGAAACCGGTGCAGGCGCCTGCAGCAAAAGCAGCGCCACAGTCCGGAAGACAGGCGGCAAACAATGCCCCTACTGGAAAGAGGACCCAAGGCGCTGCCGGGATCAAAAAGGATATGCTGGTGGAGCAGATTTATTCCATGTTAGACCGTGACAGTGCCGCAGCCGTTGTTATTCCCATGGGCTATAATAAGGGAAAGACACTGGGACAGGTGGCTGTGGAGAAACCGGCAAACCTGCAGTGGTATGTGGACTCCTATGGAGGACCTGACAACCTCCTGCGTGCGGCGGCAAAGTTTTTGATTGACATGGCATTGGGGCAGGCAAGTTAGCGTGAAAAGTACTTCTAACTGCCTTTGGCAGTTTCCACTCGCAGCAAAGGCTGTTTCGCGGAGAAGTACTAAGTTTCACGCGGGAGAATGCCTGAAATACGGCATTCTCCGCACAGATTTAAGCGTTGTTTCAAAATACGAAAAGGGCGGCGATTTACTGCGCTGCCCTTAGAAAGAAAGCAGCTTTATAACAGGCTGCGGAAAGGAGGAACGCCATGTATCAGGATTTTCCCTTTACCATCGTGGATGTGGCATACCTCTTGAACCTGCATGTCAGGCATAAAAATACGGCGAGCCTTGATGTGGACTGTCCGTTCTGCGGGGAGAAAAAGGGCAAGCTCAACCTCAACACTAAAAAGAACGTGTTCAAGTGCAACCGGTGCGGGGAAAGTGGCGGCATGCTCTCCCTGTATGGGAGGATATACGGGTTGGATAACCAGACTGCTTATGAGGAGATAAAAGGCGCCCTGGGAAGGAATGAGCAGGCACCGTCCTATCAGGTAAGGAAACGGGAGATTGCTCCGAAGGAGCCGGAGATCCCAAGCGCCATGCCCGCCCAGGATTATGTGAGGCACAAGACATACAGTATGTTCTTTTCCATGCTGGTGCTTGCGGATACCCACAGGAAGAACCTGTTAAAGCGCGGGTTCACGGAGCAGCAGATCGAAGAGAACGGTTATAAGAGCACGCCGGTCTTCGGCTATAAAAAGCTGACGGAGAAGCTGCTGGCGGCGGGATGCACCGTGGAGGGTGTTCCGGGATTTTATCAGGATAAGGACGGGGAGTGGAACATCCATTTCTCCAATAAATCCTCCGGGTTTCTGGTGCCGGTCCGAAACATCGACGGTCTGATCGTGGGGGCGCAGATACGGCTGGATCACCCTTATGACGGCAGGAAATATATCTGGCTCTCCAGTACGAACTATCATATGGGCACATCCTCCGGAAGCCCCGTCCATCTGGCGGGCAGTCCGGGGGAAAAGACCATTTTTATCACGGAAGGGCCGTTAAAGGGCGACCTTGCCCATTCCCTGTCCGGCAGAACCTTCGGCTGCGTGCCGGGAGCGAACCAGTATGCAAACCTGCCCCCGTTCTTACGGAAGATGAAGCAGATGGGTACGCAGTCGGTCTATGAAGCCTATGACATGGATAAGCTGTTAAGGACTGCCTGCAGGGGCGATTATAATGAAAAGTGTACCCATTGCGAAAACTACCGGAAGGACTGGAAACAGCAGGATATTTCCTGTGAAAAGAAATGCGTCAAACGCCGGAACATCCAGCGGGGATGCCAAAAGCTCACACAGATCTGCCGGGAACTGGGGCTGTCCGTGAAAACACTCACATGGGATATGGATGACGACGGTGACTGGGCGGAGCATGTAAAAGGTGTGGACGATTACCTGTATGATCTGGAGCAGAAAAAACAGGGACAGATTTGATAAAAAGAAATACGCAGGGCGGACTTCCATACGGGGGTTCGTCCTTTTTTTGCGTAAAGCGTAAGTAAAAAACAATATTTTTGTAAAGAGCTGTTGGTTTTTACTTAAACCGTGCGTATAAAACAGTAAATAGGGAACTGACGGAGAGGTTCTTGTAAAGTGAGCTTTTTGACAGTTCCCACATAAAGGAGCTGAGACTATGATGTATCAAAAAATTATTGTACCTATTGACCACGGAAACAGGAACATGAAGACCGAACATAAGATATTTACTTCTGGCTTTGTGGAGGGGGACTGCAGGCCTGCACTGGGGGAATACCTTCAGTATAACGGGCGCTACTATGCCCTGACCGAGCAGCGGATACCTTACATGAGGGACAAGACACTGGATGACAGGTTTTTTATCCTGACGCTGTTTGCGGTGGCGATGGAAGCGGAAAAGCAGATGTTAAACGCAAAAGACACGCTTCTGCAGGCGGCGCTGCCGGTGGGACTGCCCCCGAAGCATTACGGCGCGCTGTACCGGAAGTTCGAGGATTATTTTAAGAACAGGGGCATCCAACAGTTTACCTATAAGGGCATTCCCTATCAGGTTGAGATTGTGGAAGCCACAGCCTTTCCGCAGGATTATGCGGCTGCCATGACTGTCTATCAGAGAATAGCGGAATTTAACAAGGTCATCACGGTAGACATCGGGGGCTTTACGCTGGATTACCTTATGATCCGGGAAGGAAAACCGGATCTGTCTGTCTGTGACTCTCTGGAGAAGGGTGTCATCCGCCTGTATAATGATATTTCTTCCCGTGTCAATTCCGAGCAGGACATCCTGATCGACGATACGGACATTGACCGGATCATCCGGGGAGAGAAGACAGATTTTGTTGAAGATGTCATCCGTATTGTGGAGGATATGACAAGGACTTTTGTGAATGACATCCTCGGTACGCTCAGGGAGCGGGGGCTTGACTTGAAAGCAGGCTGCGTGGTATTTATCGGCGGCGGCGCCCTGTTGCTTAGAAAATATCTGGAGCAGTCCGGCAAGATTGGCCGCTGCATTTTTGTGGAAGACATCTGCGCCAACGCAAAAGGGTATGGTATGCTCTACCAGATCCAGAAGAAGGGCAGATAACCGTATGGGGAAAAAGAACCCGTTTGTGACAACGGTAGGATTTAACAGGCATGATCCCGCCCATGTGGAGGTGGCGCAGTTCCTGAATGGCATGGAGCGGGGGAAGGCACAGTATATCGTGGACGCGGTAATGGCGTACCAACGCGGGGAGCAGGCAGGAGTTCCTGTTTTATCCGAGACTGAAAGGATGGCAGACTATGAGACAATCCGGAAGATTGTGCTGCAGGTCATGGAAGAATGGGAGAACGGAACTTACGGCAGCAATGTGGCTGCGGCGGGAGCAATGGAAACGGCTGAACAAACAGGAACTTCCAGTGAAAATGGATTGACAGGACTGGATGATAATGCGTTAGGCGGTATCTTACAGTCGCTGGAGGTGTTTAGGGGATAGGATGAACGGAAACAGAGAATAATAGCAGCATAAAAGGAAGCCTTTTCCAGTCTTTTATGAATCGGCTTCCTTTTGTTCAAGCAGAGCGTCGGTTGATATGTTAAAATATTTAGCGAGAATAGCAACTTCGTAGTCGGGAACAAAGCGGCTGCCCTGCTCGATGCGCAGGATGGTCAGGTCGCTGCACTCCATGCCCAGAAGCTGGAGCTGGCTTGCGAGCGCGGCTTGGGATAATCCTCTTTCCTGCCGGAGCTGTCTGATCTTGGAACCAATGATGTTTTTGGAGGTCCCGTTCCAGTAAATTTTCATAAATGCATTCCCTTCTAAAGATGAAGTGTATAGAATTGATTTTACCGAAACGGAGTGATAATATACTTCTAAAGATGAAGAACAAGGAAATATAAGGGATCAGCAGTGGGTTGTTGGTACGAAATAATACTGATAATAAAGGAGAGGTATGGCATGAATGATGTATGGTTGAAAATGGCTGAGTTTTTGGGCAGGTTAAACGGAGAGAGCGTCAGCAGGGAAAGTTATGTACGCACTCCAGAATATGAAAAGGCGTTGGAGGCATGGAAAGAAAAAGAACAGGAGTGGGAGGATTTTCTGGAAACTCTTTCCACAGAACAGAGGGAAAAGCTGGAGGAAATCAAAGAATGCCAGGAGGACTTTTCTTCTGCCCAAGAGTTAAGGGCATATATTCAAGGCTATGTGGACTGTGTGCAGGCATTGTATCATATGGGATTATTGAATGAAAATAAGGAATTAAAAATTCATTAAAAACAAAAGATATATTGCCTTTTCAGAGAAAGACATATTATTATAAATAAGGGTAACCCGGTATAAGATATGAAAATGGATGGAAAGGCAGTGAGGCAATGTATAATCCGCAACTGGAGACATTTATCCGCGTGGCAGATGCCGGAAGTTTTAACAAGGCGGCAGAACAGGCATATATTACACCTACGGCGGTTTTGAAACAGATCAATCTGCTGGAGGCAGATTTGGGGGTACAGCTCTTTGAAAGAACCCACAGGGGGCTTTCTCTGACGAAAGCAGGGAGCTCTCTGTATAAAGACACAAAATACATTATCCAGTATTGCAAGGATTCTGTGGTACGAGCGAAAAATGCCATGCAGGAAAACACAGACATCATCCGTATTGGGACATCACCGATGACACCTGCGCAGGTTCTTGTGGAACTTTGGCCACAAATTCATGCGTTGTGTCCAGAGATCAAGTTCCAGCTTGTCCCTTTTGAGAATACTCCGGAAAATGCAAGGGAAATATTGAAGAACCTTGGACAGAATATTGATGTGGTGGCAGGAATTTTTGATGAAACAATGCTGAACCTGCGCCAGTGCGCGGGCTTTGAACTTTTCGAGCAGCCATTATGCTGTGCGGTATCCATTCACCATCGTCTTGCGGATAAGATAAAACTGACGGTTCAGGATTTATATGGGGAGAACCTGCTGATGATGCATCGTGACTGGAGCCATTATGTGGACAGACTTCGGGATGACCTTTGGCAGAACCACAGTAAGATCAGCATCGTGGATTTTGATTTTTACAGTGTGGATGTATTTAACCGCTGTGAGAATGGAAATGATGTGCTGATGGCGGTGCCGGTATGGGATAATGTCCATCCCTTATTAAAGGTAATCCCTGTAGATTGGAGTTATTCTATTCCCTATGGCCTGCTGCATTCCCCGGAACCTTCCGTAACGGTAAAGAAATTCCTCTCGGCATTGCAGAAAGTATTGTAACAGGGTAACAACAGAGTTGTAACCTCAAAGTATAAACTGATTAACCAATCGAGACTTCTTTTGAAGCCTCGATTTTTTTATACTAAAAAAGCAAGGGGGAAAGGCGTGGTTATGAATAATTTTATTTTTGAAAATTCTACAAAGACATATTTTGGAAAAGGCTGTGTGAAAGAATATCTTGCCTGCCTGACCAGACATTATGGAAAAAATGTGATGTTTGCTTATGGTGGAGATTCCATCAGGAATAACGGTATTTATGATGAGATCCGGGAGAGTCTTGCAAAAGCGGAAAAGAATGTGGTTGAATTTTCAGGCATTTATGAAAATCCAACTTATGAAAAAGTGCTGGAGGGCGCGAAGCTGGCAAAGGAAAATGAAATAGATTTTATTCTTGCCGTTGGGGGCGGAAGCGTGACGGACTGCTGTAAAGCCGTTTCTATGGCAGCGGTTTATGGCGGCGATCTTTGGGATGATTTTTTTGCAAGGTATGGAATTATGGAGTTTGATCCGGTTCCAATGGGCGCTGTTGTGACGGAAACGGAAACCGGAAGTGAAATGAACGGAAGGGCAGTCATTACGAACCAGGCGTTGAAAGTCAGGACGGGGAGGGACTATCCCAAGTGTAACCCTAAATTTGCGTTGATCGATCCTGCCTATAGCTGCCATGTTCCCAAAAGGCAGATGGTGTCTGACGGTTTTGATACATTATCCCATATGATGGAGATTTATTTCAGCAAACCGGATGAAGATAATGTTTCCGATGACATTGCGGAGGCGCTGATGAAAAATGTAATCCAGAATTTAAGGACGGCAATCAAAGACCCACAGGATTATAGGGCAAAAAGCAACCTGATGTGGGATGCGGCTATGGCGGAGAACCGTATCCTGAAATTAGGAAAACAGACAGATTTCCAATGCCGTCAGATGGAGCATCAGCTTGCAGCTTATACAAACTGCAACCAGGGGGAAGGGCTTGCAGTCCTGCATCCTGTCTACTATCGTCATATTTATAGAAACGGCTGTCATAAGTTCAGGAGGTTTGCCGTCAATGTATGGGGAATTTCGGACAGGGGCAAGACAGAGGAAGAAACAGCCTGTGAAGGGGTTGAGGCACTGGCTGGATTTATTAAAGAAGTGGGACTTCCCGTTACACTCCGTGATTTAGGGGCAGACGAGAATACGGATTTGAGGCAGATCGCAGATTCCTGCAGTCTTTCTGCCGGCAGTTATAAACAAATGACGCACAAGGAAATCCTTGAAATTTTTCAGGAATGTTATTAAAGGAGGAAAAACAATGAGAAAGAAAATGATGAAGAAAGTAACAGCGGTATTGACGAGCGTAGTTCTTGCCATTGGTCTTATGGGGTGCGGCAGCCAGAACAGCGGGAACAATACGCAGCAGGCCCGGCAGGAAAGGGAAGATGTGACGCCGGAAAGTACACAGGAGCCGTCCGCCCCGCTGGAACAGGAAACGGAAAACCAGACGGATGCAGCACAGACTGAGCAGGAAACGGCAGTACAGACAGAACAGCAGCCGGAAAACGATGTGGATACTTCGGCGGAGAATACCGATCAGCCGTCTGCGGAAGGCGGAAAAACGCTGGTTGTTTATTACTCAGCTACAGGAAACACGGAAAGCGTGGCAGGTTATATTGCAGCGGCGACAGACGCCGACATTTTCGTGCTGGAGCCGGTGGAGCCGTATAGCAGTGAGGATCTGAACTGGACGGATGAAAACAGCCGTGTTGTGTATGAGCATGACAATCCGGAAGCAAGAAACGTGGAATTGGTGTCAACGACCGTAAATGACTGGGAATCCTACGACACCGTATTTATCGGTTATCCCATCTGGTGGCACATTGCGGCATGGCCGGTGGACGGGTTTGTTGAGGCAAATGATTTCACAGGAAAGACGGTGATTCCTTTCTGCACTTCATCCAGTTCTGATCTGGGTGAGAGCGGGGAGCTGCTGGCAGAGGCAGCCGGAACAGGGAACTGGCTGGAGGGAGAACGGTTTTCGTCCAGTGCCTCCGAGGAAACGGTCCGGGCATGGGTGGAAGGTCTGGATCTGTAAAAACAGATAAAGGCAGATTGCAGGAAACAGGAACAGTTGGAAGTAATCAATGAAACAGGGAGAATTGTAAATGAATAAAAGATATATTTTTACAGCGCTGCTGGCAGGATTGCTGACAGTATCCGTACTTACCGGCTGTGGTAATGAGGCGGCTGGTACAACGCAGGAAGCAGTAACGGACTCAAAGCAGGAAACGGCCGCAGATGCAGGGCAAAGTACACGGGAAGATGAACCGCAGAATGTATCGGTGGATGCAGAGCAGGAAACATTGATGGAAAAAGAGAATACTGATGATGTACTGATGATTGCACAACAGGGAATGTTCTCTTCCGGCGGCATCGTTACTGAGCCGGTGGAAGGAGAATATGATCCGACATCAAACTGGCTGGATGCAAGCCGTGCAGGGAATACTGCCCATGTGGATCATGCCAATGTATTTTACCAGATACCGGTGAATGATAATGGCAATCCGATTGTTTATCTGCATGGTTATGGGCAGTCCCGTATGGGATGGATGACAACTCCGGACGGGCGTGAAGGATGGTCTGACCTGTTTTTGAAAAAAGGATATGCGGCATTTCTGGTGGATCAGCCGAGACGCGGCGAGGCGGGAGCAGCCTCATCCATGACAACGGACGGATTTCTTGATACATGGGCTGAGGACTCCAAGGAATATAAACCGGGAGACCAGGCGTGGTATACCCACTTCAGAATCGGACGTGTGGCGCCGGAGCGGTATGAGGGCTCTCAGTTTCCGGAAGGGGAGGAGGCACAGGATCAGTTTTTCCGTCAGATGACGCCAAATACCGGAAATTTCGATCAGGCACTGGACGCAGCGGCTCTGGGGGCTGTAATGGAAGATGTGTATGAAATGACGGGCAGCAAGGCAGTCTTTGTGACACATTCACAGGGCGGAGCTGTAGGCTGGGATGTGCCGGTGGAGAATATTTCCGCGATTATAGCCATTGAGCCGGGAGGAACACCAGAGCCGGGTTCAGAGCAGTATCAGAAACTGCTGGAGGCAGAGATTCCCATTACGATTTACTTTGGGGATTATATTGACAATGGACCGGAAGATATTATGTCCACAGGCTTCTGGCAGGCAGTCCGGGACGGTGCCATTCAGTTTGCGGAAAGCTATAACAGTGACGGCGGCGATTGTACCGTAGTTTATCTGCCGGATGAAGGAATTACCGGGAACAGCCATTTTATGTTTCAGGAGCTGAATAACGATGTGATTGCAGACCATATTGCCGCATGGCTTGAGGAAAAAGGACTGCATTAAAACAAAGGGAGCTTTGAGACGGATTTTATAAGGAGAGACGATCTATGAAAAAAATTGTAGTGTGGTTTTCTGCGGTTTTACTGGTACTCAGTTTGGCGGCATGTGGAAACAGCACGGAATCGGCGGAGAATAACGACACAGAAACGACAAA
The DNA here is from genome assembly GCA_910575245.1 of Clostridia bacterium. Taxonomy (GTDB): domain Bacteria; phylum Bacillota; class Clostridia; order Lachnospirales; family Lachnospiraceae; genus UBA3282. The sequence continues at coordinate 25,800 of CAJTEN010000039.1, forward strand.
TTCGCAACCGGCTACTGACGGGAGCGGATCTTCCGGACAGGAGGAGAACGTTTCTGTGAATGATGATTCAGAAAAAGAAACAGGCGCTTCACAGGATACTGTCTCTCGGGACAATGGGGAAGCATCCGTGGTATATTTCACATCCGACATATCGCCGGAAGGGTTGATGGCTGTTTACGAGGCTTTGAACTGGGAACCTACTGGAGGCGTTGCGGTCAAGCTGTCAACAGGAGAGCCGCCGGCAAGTAATTATCTCGATCCGGAACTGATTAAGGACCTGATACAGTCCGTGGACGGTACGATTGTGGAGTGCAATACGGCATATGGCGGCTCCCGGACGGAAACGGCCATGCACATGCAGGTAGCGGAGGATCATGGATTTACGGCGATTGCGGATGTGGACATTCTGGATGCGGAGGGTTCCATGGAACTGCCCGTGGAGGGTGGAACGCGCCTTGAAAGCAATCGGGTGGGTTCTCATTTCGCGGATTATGATTCTTATATTATCCTGTCTCACTTCAAGGGGCACGCGATGGCGGGTTTTGGCGGGGCGATTAAGAATATCTCCATCGGGCTTGGTTCCAAAGAAGGGAAATGCCTGATCCATACTGCCGGAGCGAGCAGCAGCAGTCCGTGGGGCGGCGATCAGACCGGTTTTACGGAGTCGATGGCGGAAGCCGGTAAATCCGTATCGGATTATCTGGGATATGGGAACCGGATTATATATATCAGTGTGTTGAACAATATTTCCATTGACTGCGACTGCGACGGAAATCCCGCAAAGCCGGATATTCACGATATTGGGATTGTGGCTTCCTTTGATCCGGTGGCTATCGACCAGGCATGTATTGATCTTGCTTTTGCGGCAGAAGGAAGCAAAACCCTTCAGGACCGGGTGAACAGCAGGGATGGCTTACACACATTGGAGCACGCGGAAGAAATCGGATTGGGAAGCCGCACTTATGAGCTGGTAAATATTGATGAGTAATCAGAACGCTCTGTATGGCATTTTGATACAAGGAAGGTGATCTGCATGGAACTATTTGCCCTCATAAAACGCGAATTTGTTTATATCAGTTATTATTTCATGGTACAGCTCCGTCAGATCGCCTTTTACTGGATTATGGGTATGATGGTCGGCTCTCTGGTATCTGTTTTTGCAAAAGACGCCATCCATAACTGTTTTGAAAGAATCAGGGACAAAAAATGGGGAGTATTCGGCGTAATCCCGGCAAGCATTTTGGGGATTGCGTCGCCTCTGTGCATGTATGGCACGATTCCTATAGCGGCTTCTTTTTCCAGACATGGGATGCGCCACGACTGGCTGGCGGCTTTTATGATGAGCAGTGTGCTTTTAAACCCGCAGCTTCTTTTTTACAGCACGGCGCTTGGGGGAACGGCCATGGCAGTGCGGCTGGTTTCCTGTACTTTATGTGGGATTTTTGCAGGGCTGGCGGTACATTTTGCCTATGGGAAGAAACCGTTCTTTAACTTTGCGGGATTTGAGCCCCGTGCAAGCCATGACACAGACCCCAATCTTTTTATGCGGTTTTTGAAAAATCTGGGGCGGAATGTCAGGGCGACGGCTCTTTACTTTCTGATTGGTGTGCTGCTTTCTGCATTGTTCCAGAGATATGTCCCGGCAGACGGTTTTGCGGAGCTTTTCGGGAAAAGTAATGAGGGGTTCGGTGTGCTGATGGCGGCGACCATCGGTGTTCCGCTCTATGCCTGTGGGGGCGGGACAATCCCGCTTTTGCAGCAATGGCTGGTCTCCGGAATGAGCATGGGGAGCGCGGCGGCATTTATGATTACCGGGCCTGCCACGAAGATCACAAACCTGGGGGCATTGAAGATCGTGCTTGGAATAAAGCGTTTTGTTCTATATATTGCTTTCGTAATGGTGTTCTCTCTGATAACAGGACTCATTACAAATCTGCTGGTTTAAGGGAGAAGATTGTATGAAAAAAATAAAAAAGAGAACGGTGATTGAGCTGGTGATACTGGTGGTTCTGATCGTATGGGCGTCATGGTATTTGTTCATGGGTAGAAAGATTACAGGAGTAGATGATAATGTGGCTGTCGGAGACGAAGGGACGCATTCGCTGGTCGTTTATTTTTCCAGAGAGGGTGTTATACCGGATGGAATAGATGCCGCCTCCTCCGCTTCGCCCAATTCCAATCAGTACGAGGCTGAAAGCGATACGGAGGCTGCGGCTAAAATGATTGCGCAGCTTACTGGGGCGGATTTATTTCAGATCCGCACGGACAGATATTACCGCAGCGCTTTTTGGGGAACGGCAGCTACCGCATGGATTGAGGAGGCGTTGAATTTAAGACCGGGGCTGGCGGCAAAGCCGGAAAGCCTTGATAAATATGATGTGATCTATATTGGTTATCCTGTCTGGTGGTTTAATGCACCGATGGCGGTCGGGACATTTTTAGAGAGTTATGACCTGACAGGGAAAACAGTGGTTCCCTTTTGTACCAGCACGGATAATGGGATTGATGTAAGCATGGATTATATCCGGGAGGTTTCAGGCAGCGCGACGGTTTTGGACGGATACCGTGCCCATAATTCCGGTTTGGAAGATGTATCAGCATGGCTTGAACGGATTGGCATGTTGGAGCAGACAGACGAACAGCAGGATACAGAAACCGGTCTGACAAAATCAGAAGCGGATATAGCGGATACTGCTCTGAAAGCGGATGAACGCCCCGATGTCACGGAAGGAACGGAAGTCTACCGGGATTTTGTGATTGACAATGTGTACCATTCCGCAGATGCAGGGGATATTCATTACAATGTATATATTCCGGAAAGCTATGATGGCAGTAAGCCGTATGCCTTGTATTTTACGCTGCCCGGTTATGAAGGGCTGTATTTTCAGGGAGTCGCTGCCAATATCGAGTCGGAGGAATTTGGATTTGAGGCACAGAAGTACAATGACGAGATGATTATTGTTGCGCCGCAGCTTAACGACTGGGGAGAAACTTCGGCAGATCAGACGATTGCACTGGTGGAATATTTTCTGCAGCAGTATCACATCGACACATCGAAAGTATATGGGAACGGTTATTCGGGCGGAGGCGAAACCATGTCTATCGTAATGGGAAAGCGTCCTGATCTGTTTACGGCATATCTTCATGTCAGTTCACAGTGGGACGGCGAATACGAGCCTGTTGTGGATAACCGGCTGCCTGTTTATTTTGCCATAGGCAGGAATGATGAGTATTACGGTTCCGCCAAAACGCAGAGAGCGTATGATACGCTTTATGACTTGTATGAGCGGCAGGGATTGTCGAAAGAAGAAATTGACAGCCTGCTTGTGCTGGACATTAAGGAGCATGATTATTTTACCGGGAGGAATGCCCCGAATGAGCATGGCGGAGGAGGACTTTTTGCCTATGATGAGGAGATTATGGGGTGGTTGTTTTCAAAGTGATTGGGATATAACGGGAAAGGAAAGGCGGAGATGACGATGAAACGAAAGAATATTTTGTGTCTGTGCATGACGGCATTATTGATATTAGGCATAGCCGGATGCGGGGCAGAGGGCAAGGATAACAGTACCGGGAGCAGTCCTGTTCAGGAGTCAGGAGAAAGGGAAGTGTCCGGCAGTGAAAATGAAAACGGCGATTCGGGAGCAGGGGAAATCGCTGCGGATAAACAGGGAAGTGCAGATGCAGGCAGTGAATCCCAAGTAGGAAGCTCCAACATATTGATTGCCTATTTTTCCATACCGGAGGATGTGGAAACAACGGATGCGGTTGCCGGAGCCAGTATTGTAGTCAGGGATGGGGAAAAAATGGGCAACACCGAGTATGTGGCAAAAGTAATCCAGCAGACAGTCGGTGGGGATCTGTTTCGTATTGAGACGGTAGAAGAATATCCGCTTGACCATGATCCGCTGGTAGATCAGGCAGCGGGTGAGCAGGATGAGAAGAAACGCCCGGAGCTTTTGAATCATGTGGAGAATTTTGAACAGTACGAAACCATTATTTTGGGGTTTCCGAACTGGTGGGCAGATCTCCCAATGCCGGTCTATACATTTTTGGAAGAATATGATTTTGGTGCAAAGACCATTATCCCCTTTGTGACACATGGCGGCAGCGGTTTTTCGGGAACCATCCGGACTATATCGGAACTGCAGCCTGGCGCCCATGTAAGTGAGAATACCTTGTCCTTATCCAGAAACAGTGTAGCGGACAGCGAGGAAGATGTAGTGGCATGGGCGGAAAGCCTGGGACTGAACGCGACAGAAATTGCGCCGGACAATAGTGGTGATACAGTGGCAGATGCGGTGGCTGATCCTGTGGACCAGCAGATTTTATACCTTTGGGAAAAAGGCAACATGCCTGCGGTCACAGAGTATACAGAGAACAACGGAAATTATGCGGATGATCCGGATTTCCGTCCTTATATGGTAACATTTCCTGTTCCGGAGGGAACAGAAGTGAAAGGTGCTGTCCTGATCAATGCAGGCGGCGCTTTTCAGTTTAGAAGCGACCAGATGGAGGGAACCCCTGTAGCGCAGGAACTTAGCAGACTGGGGTATCAGAGTTTTGTGGTAAACTACCGCCTGCGCCCTTATACACAGGAGGAAGGAGCATTGGATCTGGCCCGTGCAGTCCGATTTGTCCGTAAATATGCAGATGTCTATGGCATTGATGAAAAGGATATTGCCGTTATGGGTTTTTCGGCAGGCGGTATTCTTGCAGGGGAAATGCTGTTGAATTTTGACGGTACGGTGAACGGAAGTGCCTTGGATGACAGTTATGTTCCGGATGAGCTTGACGGTATATCAGCGGATGCAGGTGCGGACGGCATGATTTATTCCTTTTATGGACGCCTGAGTGTCGCGTCCACTGACACGGACAAATTTGCGTCGTCCAATCTGCCGCCTACATATTTCTGCTACGGCACCCGTGATCCGTTTGTAGGTGAGTTTGAAGAATGTGTGGAGGCGTTAAAGGAAGCGGGTGTTCCGGTAGAAGTGGATGTGCTGGAAGGCAGACCGCATGGGTACGGCTATACAGAGGGATGGATTCCTGCCTATGATGCGTGGCTGACAGGAATTTTTGAGAACAACTGAGTGTAGATACCTTTAGGTAATAACTTAGAAACCATTCGGAACTTCTGTAAAAGGTGTGGATTGATTAAAATAAAATCATCAAGGCAAAAGCAAAAACACGGTTGCAGAAAATCATGGAGGTTGGCTATGGAATATAGGACACTGGGAAAAGATCTGACAGTATCCGCGGTGGGGCTTGGCTGTATGGGAATGAGCCACGCTTACGGGGCACCGGCAGATAAAAATGAGATGAAAGAACTGATTGCGGAGGCTGTAGATATCGGATATACATTTTTTGATACGGCGGAAGTTTATGGTACGCCGGAAAATCCCCATCACAATGAAGAACTGGTAGGGGAAGCATTGCGGCCGTATCGAAATAAAGTTGTGATAGCGACAAAGTTTGGAATCTATTTTGACATGGAAAGCAAACAGGTAAATAAACCGCTTCTGCCGGATTCCAGACCGGAGGTTATCCGTGTCTCGGTAGAAAATTCCCTAAAGCGGCTGGGAACTGACCATATCGACCTGTACTATCAGCACCGCATTGACCCGTTCGTACCGGTTGAGGAGGTGGCGGGCGTCATGCAGGAGCTGATGCAGGAGGGAAAAATTACGCACTGGGGACTATCGGAAGCTGACGAGGAAACGATACGCCGCGCCCATGCGGTCTGCCCGGTAACGGCGATCCAGAACTGCTATTCCATGATGGCGCGCTGGCATGAAGTGTTATTCCCCGTACTGGAGGAATTAAACATTGGTTATGTGGCATTTTCGCCATTGGCAAATGGATTTTTGTCCGCAAGGTATGGGAAAGAGGCTAAGTTTGACGCGGGTACGGATTACCGGAGCATGATGCCGCAGTTTACGCCGGAAGCTGTGGAACAGAATCAGAAACTGCTGGAGCTGGTCAGAACGGTTGCGGAAGGAAAGCACGCCACGCCCGGTCAGATTGCCCTTGCGTGGATGCTTGGGAAAAAACCATATCTGGTGCCAATCCCCGGAACGAGAAAGTCAGACCGCCTGAAAGAAAATGCGGGGGCATCGGATATTAAGCTGACGGAAAAAGAGATTGCGGTTTTGGATAAACAGCTCGATGCGATGGAAATGTCAGAGGTATTCGGCGGCACCAATGCGAGAAGAATTTCTAAGCGGTCAAAAAACACCCGCTAAGAAATTCTACGGTTCCAAAGGGCGGAACCTACTCACATGGAAGAACGCAAAAACAGCGTTCTTCCCGTATATTGTTATGCTGCTGATGAATATAAAAAGGAGGACATCATAATGAACGAATTTGTTTTCACTTATCCCACAAAAGTATACTTTGGGCAGAACTCTTTGGAAAAGGCGCTTCGGGCGGAGTTAAACAGACATGGAAAGACAGTGATGCTCGCCTATGGCGGCGCTTCCCTGAAGAAGAACGGCATCTATGACAGGGTAAAGGAGCTGCTTGCAAAGGACGGAAAAGAAGTTGTAGATTTTCCGGGCATTATGCCCAACCCTACCTATGCTAAGGTGCAGGAAGGCGCGGCGTTAGCGAAAGAAAAGGGCGTGGATTTTATCCTCGCGGTAGGCGGAGGCTCCGTCATTGACTGCTGTAAGATCATAGCGGCGCAGGCAAAAACAGACAAGGACATCTGGGAAATGGAGTTTTCGGAGGGTAAATTTCCGACGGAGTATCTGCCGATGGGGGCGGTGGTTACCGCTTCCGGCACAGGAGCCGAACAGAACTGCGGCGCAGTTATTACCAATGAGGAAAAAGGGATCAAAACCGGTGTGTTCGGCGCATATGCTTCTTTTGCGGTGCTTGATCCGGAACTGACGGCTTCCGTTCCCGCCATGCAGGTGATCTCCGGCGCTTTCGATACGTTGAGCCATGCGATGGAAACGTATCTTGGCAATTCCGATCAGGACAATGTTTCTGATGACTTGGCGCTGGCGGTCATGCGCAATACTGTGGTCAATATGCGCCGTCTGCATGCGGATGTAAATGATATGCAGGCGAGAAGCAATCTGATGTGGGACTCGGCTATGGCGGAGAACGGGATTCTGAAAGTCGGCAGGGTTACGGACTTTCAGGCGCATCAGATTGAGCACCAGCTTGGAGCGTTTACGGACTGTAACCACGGGCAGGGGCTTGCGGTGATCCATCCCGCTTATTACAGGCATATTCTGAAGGATGCGGAAGAAAAATTTGAACGGTTTGCAAAAGCTGTATTTGGAAAAGATACAGCAGAGGAGGGAATACAGGCACTCAGCGATTTCATAAAAGAGTGCGGACTTCCGACCAAAATGGGCGAACTGAGGTCAAAGGTGGAGATCACGCCGGAAGTGCTGCGCAAGGTGGCTGATACCTGCAATGTTATCAAATGCAATCCCCGTGAGCTTGGCAGGAATGAGGTGTATGAGATTTTGATGGAGTGTATGTAACAAAATTGAACAAGTTCGATTGTGAGATTTGCTATGTAATCTCGGTTAAAAAGTATAAAAAAGGAGAAGTCGATAATGAGTGAACAGAAATATGTGAAACTAAATAACGGTGTGGAAATGCCCGTAGCAGGCATCGGAACTTTCCTGTTAAGCCCGGATGAAGCGGAGGCTTCCGTATTAAGCGCGCTGCAGGGTGGTTATCGTCTGATTGATACGGCAAATGCCTATGTGAATGAGAAGGCTGTGGGCAGGGCTATGAAAAAGTCCGGCGTGCCCAGAGAGGAAATCTTTCTGGAAACTAAGATTTGGCCGGCGTTCTATGAGCAGGAGGACGCAGTGGAAAAAACGCTTCAAAGGCTGGATACCGATTACATTGACCTGCTTTTGATCCACCAGCCTGCGGGCAATTATCTGGCGGGCTACCGGCTGATGGAGAAGGCTTATAAAGAGGGAAAGGTGAAAGCCATCGGACTGTCCAATTTCAACAAAGAGCAGATTCAGGAAATCCTGAATATCTGTGAAGTAAAGCCTGCCATCCTGCAGACGGAAGTGCATCCTTATTTTCAGGAGAAGGAACTGAAAGCGTTTCTGAATAAGGAGGGCATGGTAATTCAGGCGTGGTATCCGCTCGGACATGGCGACAAGGCATTGACCAGCGAGCCGGTATTCACAAAACTGGCTGAAAAATATGGAAAGAGCAATGAGCAGGTTATTCTGCGCTGGCATATTCAGGCGGGCAATATTGTGATTCCCGGTTCCAAGAACCCGGATCATATCCGCGATAATTTTGACCTGTTTGATTTTGCACTGACGGATGAGGAGATGGCACAGGTGGCGGCTGTTGATAAGAATAAGAGATATTATACGAGTACGCCCCAGATGCTTGAAGGGTATGTGAAGATGGTGCCGGATGTAGACGGGCAGAAATAAGTATTTGTACCGTAAGTTGTAACGGGGAGAGGCTATGGTAAAAAAGATTTTGATATTTTTTTCAATGGGATTATTCGCACTTGGCATGGCAGGATGTTCTTCATCCGGTCATGCCGGTTCAGCTTCCGTGCAGACGGGACCGGCGGAGGAACTGCCAGAGCAGGAGGTCATGTGCGCCATCCGCATAAGGTTGGGAGATGCGGTTTTAGACGGCGTATTATATGATAATCCGACAGCACAGGGGTTTGCCGAAATGCTCCCGGTCACAACAGAAACATGGCATGCCGCGCCGGGGTTTGCGAGGGCTTTTGACCTGCCGGCGCAGATTGCCGAGAAAGGTGAACCGGGATACGGATATGAACCTGGTTCGCTGGCCTATTGGGATGAAGGACCGTCCATTGCGATGATTTACGCGGCAAGCCGCAGGGAAACGGTGGTGTCTGTTGTACCAATCGGGAAGATGACATCAGATGCTTCCATGCTTGAGGAATATGAAGATATCATTACCATTGAGCTTGTGGAAGATGAGGAGTCGCTGTCCGGGACTGGCGGTACGTTGACGGAAAACAGCGGTGGAATGACAGAGAACGGGGGTGTGGCAGGAGGGAATGAGACTGTGTTTACGGCGGATACAAAGGTGTGGGATGTGATCCATGATCCGGTGTTTGGGGATTATGGACGACTAATCTTTCCTGCCGACAGATCGATCAGTGACAGCCTGACCTTGGGGGATGTGGGAAATATCCTCACATGGTATTCCTATGTCAGTCCCGAGAGGACGGTTGAGATAGCAAATTATCTGAGAGAACAGGCGGCATTGGGAGAACAGATTTTTTATGACATTTACACGGAGGAGGAAAAGGCGGCGGACCCGGCGAAAGAGGATACCGGTTTGTTCTTTTTCCGTGGAACGCCCGGTGAAAAATTTGCCGTTACCAATGCGGGCGGCGGGTTTGTTTATGTGGCTGCCATGCACGACAGCTTTCCCCATGCGCTGGAGTTGTCGAAAAAGGGCTATAATGCCTTTGCGCTCATCTATCGCCCAGGCGCGCAGACGGCCTGCGAGGATCTGGCGAGGGCAATCGCTTTTATCCATGAAAATGCGGAAGAATTGGGAGTGGACGTGTCCGATTATTCCCTTTGGGGCGGCTCTGCGGGCGCGCGCATGGCGGCATGGATTGGAAGCTATGGAACGGCTGCATTTGGCGAGGTGGATTATCCGAAACCGGGCGCCGTTATCATGCAGTATACGGGGTTGTCAGAGGTGACAGGAGCGGAACCGCCTACTTATGTGTGTGTCGGTACGAGTGACGGGATTGCTTACTACGGGATTATGGAAGAGCGGATCAGTCGGATACAGGCGCAGGGAACGAATGCTGAGATAGAGGTTTTTGAGGGATTACCGCATGGATTCGGACTGGGAGAGGGAACTGTGGCGGAAGGCTGGTTTGACAATGCGGTGCAGTTTTGGGAAGACAATATGGAGAAATAACGAGGAAAATACCCGTTGTAGCATTACGGTATTTTTGCAGGAGGAGAAGCATGAAAGACAAAGTTATCGAACAGTCACAAAAATTTTGGCAGTCATTAGAGAAGGCGGATTCCAAAGGAATGCGCGAAGTCTGTGATCCGGACTGCTGGTTTGTCCACATCGGCATGAGCTGCGGTTTGGATGAAGAAATGGAGGCTTTTGATAAAAAGATTTTCCAGCCTACCCAAATTGATATTCACGGGCAGGAAGTCAGAGAATGGGGCGATACCTCTGTCTGCATGACAGATGTGGATTACAGTCTGCTTTTGGGCGGTAAAGAGACTACTCACCATTTTATGACCACGGAGGTTTACCAAAACCGGAACGGGGAATGGAAACTGATCCAGTTTACCTTTACCGCACTGGTAAACTGATTCTGTATTTTCCGCATGCAGAACATAAGGGACTCTCTAAACAAGAATCATATGACAGGAGGAAAATATCATGGAATTTTTAACACTGAACACAGGAACAAAAATGCCGCTTGAGGGATTTGGCGTATTCCAGATTCCGGATGCGGCGCAGTGCGAGCAGGTTGTATATGACGCGATAAAGACCGGTTACAGACTGCTTGATACGGCGGCATCCTACATGAATGAGGAAGCAGTCGGCAAAGGTGTAAAGAGGGCGGTTGCGGACGGGCTGGCTACAAGGGAAGAACTTTTCATCACTACAAAGGTATGGGTGCAGGATGCAAAAAGCGAAGAAACGGCATATGAGGCTGTCAAGTCATCCTTAGCAAAGCTGGATATGTCCTATGTTGATCTCATCCTGCTTCATCAGCCTATGGGAGATTATTTTGCGGCATATCGCGGGATTGAGAAGGCCTATAAGGAAGGGCTTGCAAAGGCTGTGGGCGTGGCAAACTTTTATCCGGCAATCCTTGCCAATCTTTGTGAAAACGTAGATGTGATTCCTGCCGTCAATCAGGTAGAACTGCATCCGTTCTTTGTGCAGGCAAAAGCCCTTGAAAATATGAAAGCATATGGCGTGGCGCCGCAGGCATGGGGACCGCTGGCAGAAGGCAGGCATGGCATCTTTACCGATCCGGAACTTGTGGAGATTGGGAAAAAATACGGCAAGAGTGCGGCGCAGGTCGTTTTGAAATGGAATGTACAGCGCGGCGTGTCCATTATTCCGAAATCGGTGCATGTGGAAAGGATGGAGCAGAATATCGACATTTGGGATTTTACGCTTACGGATGACGAGATGGCGAAGATTGCGGCAAAAGACCTGGGACACAGTGAGATTGTCAACCATGATGACCCGGCGTTTGTCAAAATGCTCTGCGGAAGGAACATTCACTGAGCCAAAGGGCGCTTTAGGAAAATACAGATGTGGACGCAAGACATTGGCACAATGTTCTGCGAACTGAAACAGGAAAGCATGAAGAAATATTAAAAAGGGAAAGGCGGTAGGAATTTATGGCAAAAAAGCAGACAGCAGGAAGGGACAGACTGGGAGATTTGGCACCTAAATTTGCGGAATTAAATGATGATATTTTATTTGGGGAGGTATGGTCGAGGGAGGAACAGCTTTCAGCAAGGGACCGGAGTATGATCACTATTGCGGCGCTCTTTTCAGCAGGATTGTACCCGCAGTTAAAATCCCATCTGGTACTTGGAAAGGAACATGGAATTACAAAGGAAGAAGCGGTGGAAATCGTGACACAACTTGCGTTTTACTGCGGCTGGCCGAAAGCATGGAGTACATTTCCAATGATTCAGGAAGTATATGGAACAGAAGATTAATCCCGAGGAGAGCAGACTCTGCTGGCAACATTCGGTAGAAAGGGTCAGTTAGGAATATCTGGCGAAAGAAGATGAGCGAAGCTGTGAAAAACTGACGGAACAATATGGATCAGTTATAAACTTAAGGTATAAACTGATGAACAAATCGAGACTTCTTATGAAGTCTCGATTTTTCTATAATAAAGGAAAGAATTTTTTAGAAAGGAATGTTGAGGATGGAGAATAGAAAGAAATTAGGGGCAATTTTAATCGGTGTGGTTCTTGCATTACAAACAGCAGGCTGTGGAAAGACGGAACCGCCTGTAAACGGCGGCAGTGCGCAGAACGATATTCCTGCCTCTGAGGAAACGGGTCAGAGCAGTGTGGGAGCTCAAGGGAATACTTCTGGAAAAATATCCGATGAAGACCTGCAACAAAGTGAAATGACCGATGCAGAAAATACAGAGAACACAGGTGAAAGCAAAGTTTTGGTTGCTTATTGTCTGTATAAGGGGGTTAAAACCCTCGCCTTAAGGCGAAGCCTTTAGGTTAACCCCATAGCTCCAGGTTTAGAAAGAATGAAAAGAGAGATACTAAGC
>CAJTEN010000040.1 GCA_910575245.1 Clostridia bacterium
TACTAACCATCCGAAGTCAGTAATCTTATTTTACTCTGAGGTATTTTTTTCTCAACCTTCTTTCTTGGAATTCCCTATACTTGAATTATACAGGAAGCTCCTTTCTTCATTCTTTTGATTGGTTTGACATGGCTGAACAATTAAAAGGTTGTTTAATCGTTCGCAAGCAGAGTATATCCATAAAAACGTTTAGCGTCAATGGGTTCTGCGGTGATATTCCCCTTTGGATTTGAAACACTTCTGATTGGATTGTTCATAAAAAAGATTTCTTTTTGGATAAAAAAGGCTCCTCTATGGAGCGGACAAATGAGGAGTTCAATGGATATAATGATACCTGGTCACTTGATGGCCTTTCGTGCGGACGCTATGAATGGGGCGGCAGGTATTTTTCCCCCGAAAATACCGGATGCCCCTTATCATAACGGTTCTTGGTCCCCTACGGGGGAGGGGGACCGGCACACAAAAAATCTATTAGAAAGAAGGGATGATTTTGTACAAGGAGCAATTTGACATTACGGGTATGACCTGCTCGGCCTGCTCTGCCAGGATTGAAAAGAGTGTAGGCAGGCTGCCCGGCATCAAAGAAGTGTCCGTCAACCTGTTAAAGAACAGCATGGTTGCTTCTTATGATGAATCTGTACTGGATACGGCAGGGATTGTCCAGGCTGTTGAAAAAGCCGGATATGGGGCATTCCCGAAAACGGCTGCAGATGTCCAGAACAAAAGCAGTGCCGCAGACCGGACCCAAAATCCAGGAACCAGTACGGCACAGGCAGAATATAAGCAGATGAAACAGCGGCTGCTGCTTTCTGCACTTTTTACGGTCCCGCTGTTTTATATTTCTATGGGGCACATGATGGGCTGGCCTCTGCCCGGCTTCTTGCTGGGAATGGAAAACGCTATGACATTTGCCTTCACGCAGTTCCTTTTGGTGATCCCTGTGGTATTTATCAATTTCAAATATTACCGGGTAGGCTTTAAGACGCTGTTCCACGGTTCTCCTAACATGGACTCTTTGATTGCGATAGGTTCCAGTGCTGCGGCAGTTTACGGTATTTATGCAATCTACAAGATCGGTATCGGCTTAGGGCATGGGGATATGGCAACGGTCCACAGCTTTATGATGGACCTTTACTTTGAATCGGCGGGCATGATCCTGACACTTATCACATTGGGCAAGACACTGGAGGCGAGGGCAAAGGGCAAGACTTCGGATGCCATTACCAAATTGATGAACCTGGCTCCCAAAACTGCTACCGTGGAGCGGGACGGATTTGAAATCCAGATCCCCGTCACGGAAGTCCGGCTGGGTGAAACGCTGATCGTCAAAGCAGGTGAATCTATCCCTGTGGATGGGACAGTCCTGGAAGGTTCTTCATCGGTGGATGAATCTGCCCTGACCGGTGAGAGCATCCCGGTGGAAAAGCATGCCGGCGATAAAGTCATCGGCGCCACGATCAACAAATCCGGTTATTTCAAAATGCAGGCTACGAAAGTAGGCGACGATACCACGCTCGCACAGATCATCCGGTTAGTGGATGATGCGACCAGCTCCAAAGCGCCGATTGCAAAGCTGGCTGATAAAGTCAGCGGCGTGTTCGTGCCGGTGGTCATCACGATTGCGGTAGCTGCTGCGGTTATCTGGCTGCTGGCCGGGTACGGCTTGGAATTCGCACTGTCCATCGGTATCTCTATCCTGGTCATTTCCTGCCCCTGTGCCCTGGGACTTGCAACACCTACGGCTATCATGGTAGGGACCGGTAAAGGCGCAACAAACGGTATTTTAATCAAATCAGCAGAAGCGTTGGAAACTGCACACAGTATCAATACAGTTGTTTTGGATAAGACAGGGACCATTACTCAGGGTAAGCCCGTTGTTACAAACGTGATGTGCGGGGATGGCATTCGCCAGAAAGAATTGCTTCAAATTGCAGCGTCCCTGGAAAAATTATCCGAACATCCACTTGCGGACGCTATCGTATCTGAAGCGGAAAAAGAAGGGCTTTCTTTCCTGCCTGTCAGTGATTTCTGCCAGATTCCCGGCCAGGGCATTACCGGTCAGATCGAAGGTGAGGTCTGCCTGGCCGGAAACCGAAGGCTGCTGGAGGCGAATGGCGTCCAGGGAGGCGCGGTGCTGCAGCTTGGGGAATCAATGGCCGAAGATGGGAAAACGCCCCTGTTCTTTGCCCGTGCCGGCAGGCTCATTGGCGTGATTGCCGTAGCAGATGTGGTAAAACCTACCAGCAGACAGGCCGTACAGGAGCTGTCTGATCTGGGACTGGAAGTGGTCATGCTGACCGGCGACAATGCAAAGACGGCAGAAGCTCTTCGCCGCCAGGTCGGTGTGGACCGTGTTGTGGCAGAGGTATTTCCCCAGGATAAAGAGAAGGAAATCCGCCGTTTACAGAATGCAGGAAAGAAAGTCGCAATGGTCGGTGACGGGATCAATGACGCACCGGCGCTTGCCAGGGCGGATGTCGGCATTGCGATTGGAGCCGGAACAGACGTTGCCATTGAATCTGCGGATATTGTATTGATGAAAAGCGATCTTTTGGATGTTTCTACGGCTATTCAGCTTAGTAAGGCGGTTATCCGGAATATTAAGCAGAATCTTTTTTGGGCATTCATTTATAACATCATCGGAATTCCTGTAGCTGCGGGTGTATTCTTCATCCCGTTTGCGTTGAAGCTGAATCCGATGATCGGGGCCTTTGCCATGAGCTTTAGTTCCGTGTTTGTGGTGACAAATGCCCTGCGGCTTCGGTGGTTTAAGCCAAAACATATTTTCCGTGAGGAAAACGTTGCAGAAGACCAGACAATTATTGAAGAAAAAAATAAAGGAGTGATTCAGATGGAAAAGACATTGAACATTGAAGGTATGGTGTGCATGAACTGTGTGAAGCATGTGGATAACGCGCTGCGGGAGATCAAGGGTGTACAGGATGTGGCTGTGAGCCTGGAAAATAAATCAGCCCAGGTACAGCTGAGTCAGGATGTCGCCGATGCCGCGTTAAAGGCGGCCATTGAAGATGCCGGTTACGAAGTGATCGGCATCCGGTAAGTGCCTATGAAAGCGCATAAAGGTGATATATCTCACAAGCTGAAAATTGCACGGGGACAACTGGATGGGATTTTGCAGATGGTGAAAGAGGACCGTTACTGTGTGGATATTTCCAATCAGATTTTAGCGACCCAGGCTTTATTAAGAAGCGCCAATCAGCAGATCCTGCAGGCCCATATCCGAACCTGTGTCCGTGAAGCATTACAGACGGATGCCGACAATCCGAAATTGGAAGAGGCATTGAAACTGCTTGAAAAAATGATGCAGTAGCATTTGGGAGTGGATGGGTGATGAATCCTCTCCACTCCTGCTTTTTATCCTGTTTGGATTGCAATTTCTCCTATTAGGAGCGTACAGAAAAAAGGAAATTTTATATAATTTAAGTGGTTAGACATGGCTAATAAATGAAAGTCAGGAGGAATAGGTGATGAAACAGGCACTTGATACAAGAACAAAACTTTTAACGAAAAATCCCTGGCCGCTTATGATAGAGCTTAGCATCCCTGCGGTTCTTGGTATGGTAGTGGTCGGGCTTTATAACATGATGGATTCCATCTTTGTAGGCCAGATGGTAGGCGATGTGCAGATGGGGGCCATTTCCGTATCTTATCCGTTTACACTGATAAACGCTGGATCGGCGGCGATGCTGGGTGTGGGTTCTGCTTCGGTATTATCCCGCGCCATTGGTAAAAAGGATGAAAATACCATTAAGAAGATCATGGGAAACCTGGTTGCAATGGTCCTTTTATTGTCGGTTATTTATACCGCCGTGGGCATGGTGTTTACCCGCCAGCTTTTGTCTCTGGCCGGGGCCAGTGATAACATCCTGAATTATGCTGAAAAATACCTTCGGATCGTTTTTGCGGGTTCGCTGTTCGTAAACTTCTTCCAGAGTGCAAATATGGTGATCCGCGGCGAAGGGCAGCTCAAAAGAGCAATGACAATCATTGCCAGCGGAGCCATTTTGAACATCATTCTGGACCCGATCTTTATTAAGATTCTGAATCCTTACGGTATGGGAATTGAAGCTGCCGCGTATGCAACGGTCCTTTCCCAGTTTATCCAGGCGGCAGTTACGCTATGGTATTTCAAAAAGAAAAGCATCCATGTGAAGATTGGGCGTATTCGTATTGACGGTGAATTGCTTCCACAGGTTCTCTCCGTGGGTGTATCTGCCCTTCTGATGCAGATTTTGACTTTGGTACAGCAGACGGTGATCTATCGTGTAGCCTCCAATTATGGCGGAGAGACTTCACAGCTCCTTTTGGGTGCCGCACTTCGTTTTTGGAATTTCTCGTTTGTCCCTCTGTGGGGCATCAGCCAGGGCTTCCAGCCGGCCGCCGGTACAAACTATGGAGCAAAGGACTATGACCGCGTAAAGACGCTGACCCGTGTTTTCATTATTGCAGCCACGGTATTGTCTCTGGTGTTCTATATTCCGGTTGAATTGTTCCCGGACAGGATTTTGTCCATGTTCCTGACAACGCCGGGCATTGCCGCATCGGGATCGACGAATTTCCGTATCATGTTCAGCACATATATCCTGCAGGGAAGTTTCCTGATCGCTGTGACCTTGTTCCAGTCTTTGGGGAAAGCAAAAAAGGCAACCTGGCTGGTGCTGTTCCGCCAGATCATTTTGTTTATTCCGCTTTGTGTGGTTCTGCCAATGATCGCTGGTATGGGTATCCGCGGTGTCTGGCTGGCGATTGCATTGACAGATGCAATCCTGGTTATCATTACGATTTCCATGATGCTTTACGAATTCCGCAAATTACCGGCAACTTCAAATGTGAAACGATAGGAGGTATGGGTATGTACCTCTGTGACGGAAGGATAGGAAATGATTACCAGGTGACGGACATTAAGCTGCCTGTCAATATAGAAAAACGGCTGGAGGCATTGGGGATATGAGGAGCTGGAACTATTTACATATCAATGCAGCAGGGGATGTGGAGCCTTATGCGAGGGATTGGAGACCTGTTGCTGATGGACTGTGGGATTCCGGCCGGAAAGGAGTTTAAGATGATTGTCACAGGGGTAATCGTTGTCGGCATTGTCCTTTATGCAATATGGGCTGTCCGGAAGGTACGAAGGGACCACAGGAACGGTTCATGCTGCGGCGGCAGCTGTCCCGGCTGCACAGGGAAAGGATATTGCAGTAAATAAACTGTTTGGGAGCCGGTATTTTTTGAGGGTGCCGGCTCCTGAATTGCACTGTTGACGCATTTGCGTTATAATTTCCGATTGGAGTGATAAACCTCCCGATTGGAGCGGTGCGAAATGAAGAAAACCTATATAATAAAAGATGCAAGGAAAAAGCTGTTGGAACAGATCGAAAATACAAGAATGAAAGAAAGGACTGCTATGAGTACAGACCCGATTATGAATCCAAAGGGGTTGTCTGCGGTCATACCCGAAGATAATGATGGCTATTGTACTGTCTATAAGATGGACTGCACGGACGGGCTTGGCCTGATGACAGTATATGAGGTCTATCCTGGCATCCAGGTCATTTACAATGATTTTGAAGCTACAAGCTGCGAATGGGATGGGCAACCCGGTAAAAGCATACTGGAGATCAACCATTGCCGGGAAGGCCGGGAAGGCAGCCGCCTGTTGAGCGGTTCATGCTTATATCTGGGAGAAGGTGATATGTCTATCCATGCTATGGACAACTGCTCACCTGAAATGACTTTTCCGTTAAAACATTATCGTGGGATTTCCGTGGTGATCAACCTTAATGCGGTAGCTGAAAATCCACCTGAAATTCTTTCTGAAAGTGGCATTGATATTCTGGGCTTTAAGGAAAAATTCTGTGCTGATGGGGACTGTTTTATCATGCGGGCAAAAAATGAGATTGAGCATATCTTTTCTGAATTATACTCTGTGCCGGACTTTTTGCAGAAATCTTATTTTAAGCTCAAAGTCCAAGAATTACTTTTGTTCCTAAGCGTGATAGATGTTTCAAAGGAAAAACAGAGGGAGCAATATACCGCTCCCCAGGTGGAGATTGTAAAAGAGATTCACCAAAAACTGGTTTCCAATTTACAGGAGCGGTTTACGATTGAACAGCTTTCAAAAGAATACCTTATCAATACAGCTACGTTGAAAAATACATTTAAGGGTATTTATGGAAAGCCCATTGGAAACTATATGAAGGAGTACCGCATCAGACAGGCCGCCGTGCTGCTTCGCCAGACACAGGCGACAATAGCGGAGATTGCGAATCAGGTCGGCTATGAAAATCAGAGCAAATTTGCTACTGCTTTTCGGGATATTATGATGATCTCACCGGCGGAATACCGAAAGCAGAATGTTGGTGAGTAGAAACATTATGAAAAACGGTACTGTCAAATGAAGCTGACCACGGCACAGCGGCAAATATTTGGGAAAAGAATGGAGATAAGCAATGTTGGAAGAAAATGTTATCATACCTTTTTTGAAGAAATTTGACCAGTACCCTTTCTGCGTAAGGTTGAACCGGAAGGAGTACCAGATCGGGGAAGGAGAGCCGGAGTTCACGGTGGATTTTAAAAAGCCGGTTTCTCTGACTTCCCTTATGACAAGTACCTCTCTCGCTTTGGGGGAGGCTTATATGGATGGGGATTTGGAGATCGAGGGGGATCTGTACTATGCCTTAGATCATTTTTTAGGGCAGATGGACAGGTTTTCCGCAGATGAATCCGCATTAAAAAAGCTGATGTTTCCATCAACGGCAAAGAAGAACCAGCAGAAGGAAGTGCGAAGCCACTATGACATTGGGAATGATTTTTATAAGCTCTGGCTGGACGAAACCATGTGCTATTCCTGTGGTTATTTTCAGCATGAGGACGATTCTCTTTACCAGGCACAGGTGAACAAGGTAGATCATATTCTGAAAAAGTTGTGCCTGGAGGAAGGAATGTCGCTGCTTGACATTGGCTGCGGGTGGGGATTTTTGCTGATCGAGGCGGCAAAGAAATATGGCGTTCATGGAATGGGGATTACGTTGAGCCAGGAACAGTACCGGGAGTTTCAGCGTCGCATTGCAGAGGAACACTTGGAAAGGTTTCTTACGGTGGAGCTGATGGACTACCGGGACATTCCGAAGTGCGGGCAGACCTTTGACCGGATTGTGAGCGTTGGCATGGTGGAACATGTTGGGCGTAACAATTACCAGCTTTTCATGGATTGTGCAAAGGCTGTACTGAAACCGGGTGGTCTGTTCCTGCTCCATTTTATCAGTGCCTTAAAGGAACACCCCGGTGACCCGTGGATTAAAAAATATATCTTTCCCGGTGGCGTTGTTCCGAGTTTGCGGGAAATGCTTTCCTGTGCGGCGGAGGACGGTTTTCACACGATGGACGTGGAAAATCTAAGGCTTCACTATAACCGTACCCTGCTGTGCTGGGAAAGAAATTATAAGGAACATATCAGAGAAGTCCGGAAAAAGTTTGATGAAAGGTTTGTAAGAATGTGGGATTTGTATTTGTCGGCCTGTGCCGCCACCTTCCACAATGGAATCATTGACCTGCACCAGATTCTGTTTGCAAATGGGATCAACAATGGATTGCCGCTTGTGCGGTGGTATTGATTTTGGGAGCAAAATCCCAAAATCCTGTGAATGGTTAAGGGGGGGGGTGGTGTCATTGGGACATTAGCTGTATTTGATGTATCGGAATCTGGCAGACAGATTGGAGAAAAGCTGTTTACATTTCTTGACCCAAAGCAACGGCGGGAACTGGAAAGGTATGTCAATGAGCAGGGAAACCGTAACAGCCCATGTATTCATACAGAGAGCCAGATACAGGAATCAGAAAGCTCTCTGACGGAGATATGGGAAGGGGAACTGCATTTCTGCCTGGAGCAGCGCATAGTGGAAGTATGCAGCCAGGAGATCATGCTGACCGCAAAGGAGTTTGAACTTCTCGCCCTGCTGATCCGCAATCCGGGGCGGGTATTTACATTTGAAATGATTATGGATTTGGTTTGGAATGAGGAAGATTCTTTTTATTCCCGGAAAGTCATTATCAACCATGCCAGCAACCTGCGGAAGAAATTGAGAATTTCTGATGCAGTGCCGGATTATATAAAAAGCATACGCGGCGTAGGCTACAAATTTGATAGTGATTGCCGTGGGACAACATAGACAGACGGTTATGGGTGTGTATCTGTGATTTCAGGTACACACTTTTTTCTGCTTTAATGTGTCGGGATATGGGAGAATTTGCGGCCATAATGATTGTAGCGAGGCTGTACCGAGGCAAAGGCTTGGTGTTCCTTCTGTATAATATCGCCCAATAAGATAGGAGGCTGTTAACAGGCACGGTTATCGTTCCTCCTGGTTTGGGAGGATATAGGGATGCTGTCGAAGGGTTCCAGGAGGCGGAAGCGCTGTCCTGTATGTGATGTTTTATTTGCCGTAGTCCATATATTGTGGATTACGGCATTTTTTGTTTCGACAGAAAAAGATATTTTCCAACAGTGTCCGTCTGTTTTTCTGAAATATGGCTGTATAGGTGTACCTGCTATTTTGGGGGTACGCCTTTTTATATTATTCTGCGGTACCGGTAAGGGCAATGCCCCAGGGTGCCGCTCCCCACCCTCTGATTTCGATTTTGCCAGTCAACTAAAAAATCGAAATTGGAGGAATTACCCGTGAAAAAAATCAATCTGCGGGATTACTACCCGTTTTATTCAAAAGATACAGTTGTTGAGGTACTGGAGGAAGTTGCCGATTTGCTTCAGGAATATAAACTGTCAGAGGCTGCCTATTTCCTACGTACATATCGACACAAAGCATATTTTTCCTTGGATTATGATGTGAACGTTGAGCGTGATGTTCTAATGGCTGCGTTGTCGCCTCTTGATATTTTGGAACAGAAAGAAGAAAATATCCGGCTGTATCGGGCGCTTGCTTCTTTGCCAGAGAAACAGAAAAACCGGATTTATGCACATTATTTTCTTGGCATGAGTAAAGCGGATATTGCAAAAGCTGAAGGCACTCATAAAAGCCGGATTAGCCGTTCTATCAAAGCCGGATTGCACAGCTTGGAAAAAATTTTGAAAAGAATTTCCTGATAGACGGCAACTTTAACCTCAAAAATGAAATGAATAATAGAGGGACATATTATCAGGCAGGACAAGCCATAAGGGTGCGGAGGGAACGCAAAGAACCCGGAGCACTCAAACAGTATTTTAAATTATCTGCCGTACCCTCTACGGCTCCTTGACAACCGAATACACGCTGTTACAGGTACTTCATTCTGTGATTCGAGCGGCAGATGGGGCGGCGCGGTGACAGATGGCCTAAGGAGGTGATGGATTCAGGCTGTCCGAGCGATTAACGCAACCCACGAAACCGGCTGTGGCAGGCCGGACGCGGCGACTGCCAATGTGGACCCTGAGAACAAGGACCGGCTGCAGAAGGCAATTGAGGAACTGACCAGGGATAAGACCATTATCATGATCGCCCACAGGCTGAAAACGGCGCGGAATGCTGACCAGATACTCGTGGTGGATGACGGCCGTATTGTCCAGCAGGGTAAACATGAAGATTTAATTGGGCAGGAAGGCATCTATGCGGATTTCGTACTTGGAAGGAAGGAGGCTATCGGCTGGAAACTGAATGCATAGGATTTGAACGTATGTTTTGATAAAACTGTGCAGGGTGCAGGCAGGATAAGGGGCTGCATGGCGGCTCCTATAAAAAGAGGTGTATGATGGATTACAGAGAAAAGGATGAAAGGAATATCTGCTGCACCCTGTGCAGTGAATCAGACAAATCCCCGGAATATGAGCCTAAGATACATAGCTTCCGAAACGGCAGGGGCGATGCAGAGGTTGATTCCTACAAGGTGTTTCCGGGAATTGAGCTGAATATTTACTCTGTGCATATGGACAGTTTCTTCTTCGGGGCAGAGGAAGAGGGGAATTTTATGGAAATACACCACTGCCGTGAAGGGAGGATGGAGCAGTGGAGGGAGGATGGGAGTGCCTATATTATGCCAGGCGACCTGTCCGTTACGGTAAAAAGACAGCGTTCCAGTGAATACAGTTTCCCCCTCTGCCATTACCACGGCATTTCCATATGCATTGATACCGATGCCGCACCGGAGTGTCTTTCCTGCTTTTTGGAGGATGTAAATGTCCGTCCCAGGGAGCTGGCCAGGCGGCTGTGCGGGAAAGAAAACTGCTTTATTATCCGTTCCCAGGCATATATCGAGCATATCTTTTCTGAGCTGTATTCGGTGCCGGAAGAATGCAAAAAAGGCTATTTCAAAACAAAGGTTTTGGAACTGCTTTTCGTGCTTGGGAGCGTCAGCCCGGAAAAGAACAGCGCACCCGCCCTTTCGCTGTCAAAATTGCAGGCAGACCTTGCCAAGGAAGGCGCCGTATGGCTTGCGGAGAATTTAGACAGGCAGGTATCTGTGTCTGAGCTTTCCGGTAGGTTCCATGTATCGCAGACCCATCTTCAGAACGCATTCAAAGGCGTGTATGGCGTTCCCGTGAGTTCCTATACCCGGATTTTGAAAATGCAGTCTGCCGCCCTGCGGCTGATCCATACGGACGCCGCCATATTGGAGATAGCCTCCGAATTTGGGTACAGCAATGCGGGGAAATTTGCTTCTGCATTCCAGAAGATCATGGGGGAGACTCCGGGCGAATACCGGAAAAATAACGGTAGTTTATTGGAGCGGGACCGGAAACACGCAGGCAATGGCGGAGGCGGTTCTGGAAGGCGCGAAGGCAGGCGGGGACGGAGGCGGATCTGCTTACAGCTTCAGAGTTTGACGCTTCCAAAATGGATTCCTATGACGCAGTTGCCTTCGACTGCCCGGCTATGGGCGCGGAGGTATTGGAAGAAGGCGAATTCCAGCCGATCTTCGATTCCGTGGAAGGGAAGCTCGGAGGGAAAAAGACCGGGCTGTTCGGCTCTTATGGATGGGGCGACGGGGAATGGATGCGTAACTGGGAGGAGACCTGCAGGACGGCGGGCGCAGTGCTTGTGTGTGACAGCGTGACCTGCAATGAGGCACCGGATGAAGATGCGCTGGATGACTGCAGGGCGCTCGGAAAGGCGCTGGCATAATTCATGACAATAGATTGCAGGTGCAATCTATTGTTTCAGGAAAGGACTATGGAAGATGAAAAAATTGAAATCGAAACTGTTGACACTTGGGTTTGTGGGTATCCTGGCATTGTCATCCGCACTGGCAGGATGCGGCCAGAACCCACAGGATAAGAATCCACAGCAGGATTCGTCAGGCGTTGTTGGCAGTAAAGAAAAAATCAGCAGGAAACAGCAGTTGAAATCGGCAGCAGGGATGATTTTGCAAAAATATATGATGACCTCTCAGCGTCATACATACTTACGGCGGACATTGACTTTGACGGTGAAACCGTGAATCCGGTTGGAATCTTTGAGCCGAAGTCAGATGCGGAGGAAGATGCGGAAACGCCCAACACGGCGCTTGCCTTTACTGGCACTTTTGACGGGAACGGGCATACCCTTTCAAACATAAAGATTGATGCGGCGGATAAAGACGGCGTAGGTCTGTTCGGCTGTATGACAGGGGACGGCTCATGGGTGAAAAACCTGAAAGTGGAAAATATAAGCGTAAAGGGCGGGAATTATACCGGCGGAGTAGTCGGCTTTGCAGATTTCGGCTCTTATGTAGAGGGGATTACCCTCAGCGGTAAAAATACGGTAGAAGGCAGATTTCTGATCGGGGGGGGGATTGCCGGGGTATCCCATGCGGATATCGTGGACTGTGAGGCAGTGGCAGACATTACGCTCACATATGCCAATATGCAGGGGGCGGGCATCATCGTTGGCGGTCAGGAAGACGGCAATCTTGAAAACTGTACTGCAGGCGGAAGCATTACCGCCCCAGACGGCCGCTACAGCATTGGCGGACTGGCCGGCTGTTTTCATTGCAGTGAATATGCAAAAAACTGCAAAGCGGAAAATATAAAGATTGTGACGGGCGATAACTGCTGGCTGCTCGGCGGCCTTGCAGGACACTCCGGAACCCGCAAAGTCAGATATAAAATCCTGCACAGTTTCAGAATTTACCGTTTCAGGAGGTAAATATGTGGGAGCTGCTGTCGGGTATTCCTATGGCACAACATCCGTAGACGGCGTTAATGGACAGATGACATGGGACGGCTCGGAAAGCAAAGAGCAGGTTGGCGCTGACGAAAGCGTGAAACTGGAGGAACTGAAATAAAAGAGCTGGTCTGCGGCATTTGCAGAAACAGCAGGCAAGAGGTGGCATCGTGCGCATACTGGTTCTTGAACTGAAGGATCAGGACTCGCCCATCTTTGATAAGATCATGGAAGTGGTGAAATGCTGTCCTGATATTGAATACATGAAGATAAAGGATGAGCCGGTGCTGTCACTGCCGGGACTGGAAATCTATGCAAAGACCGGGAAATATACGGGAGCCGGCACTTTCACGATTGTGGAGGAGGCAGACGGCGAAGGCGCATCCAGGTGGGGCTGCTGAAATCCTACCAGGAAAAAAGAGACGGATGGATTTCGCTGGATTATGGCAAAAGAGTATAACTGAATATCGGAAGACAGAAAAACAAGCCCGTGGCATTTGAAACGATGCTGCGGGTTTGTTTTGCGTTCTGCGGTTTCAATCTGTTTTCTTTGGCGCGGCTGGCAGGTGCAGCGGCTTTGCCATCAGCTCCACGCAGTCCGAAAAGCCGAGCTGATAGGCAAGGGCGCCGTACCGTGCGCCGAGTGCGTTCTGTTCGCAGGAGTGCAGGTCAATCAGTGACCGTGCTTCCTGCGGCAGCTCCATGGCCTCCAGCCTGTCTAAATATTCCCCTGACTTCCGGGTAATTTCCTGGTATTCCTCATCCTTTTCCAGAATGCGGTCCAGTACGCCGTTTACCCGCATATCCATCAGCAGGTACAGTACAGAATCCTTATCCATAGCAGAATCCCTCCTTTCCTCAGTGGTGCATATTAACTCTGAATCCGCAGGTTATCAACTCAATTTTCATGTTGAGGAGGCAGTTTCTCTATAAGCAGCGTCTTGTGATAAAATTGTGATAAGGCTGTGGCCGGAGTCTGAAAATTCTGCAAATGATTTTCTATTCTATTGACAAAAGCAAGGCATAAGAGTTATACTTAAAATCGAGTTAGCGGCTACTAACGCAAAACAGCCGCATTTTTTAGAGATATGAGTTAGTTTTTGCTAACTGTGATTAGGAGAGCGAGGAGGACATCTTATGGTGAAGATAACAGTGGGAATAGAAGGAATGGCCTGCGGTATGTGCGAGGCGCATATCAACGAGGCTGTAAGGAATGCCTTTCAGGTGGAGAAAGTGACTAGCTCGCATACAAAGAAGCAGACGGTCATCCTCGCGGAAACGGACATCCCGGAGCAGGAACTGAAAAGCGTGGTGGCAAAGGCGGGATATGATGCCGTATCGGTAAGCAGTGTGCCGTATGAGAAGAAAGGGCTGTTCAGAGTCTTTGGGAGGTGATGCCATGAAGACGGAGGTGTTTCAGGGCATCCTGATCCCGTTCCTTGGGACAACGCTCGGCTCTGTCTGCGTGCTGTTCATGAAAAACAGGCTGAACCAAATGGTTCAGAGGGCACTGACGGGCTTTGCGGCGGGCGTTATGGTGGCGGCATCCATCTGGAGCCTGCGGGCAAAAGGTGTCAGCAAAGGGAAGGCATTCTTTTATGGTACGCTTTCCGGAGCGGTGGAGCCGGTGGGTGCGGCACTGACTATACTTGCAGCTGGGTTTGTGATCCCGCTCTTGCCGTACCTTTTGGGTTTTGCGGCCGGGGCCATGGTCTATGTGGTAGTGGAGGAACTGATCCCGGAGGGAAAGCATTCCAATGTGGGAACCGTCCTGTTTGCGGTAGGGTTTACGGTTATGATGGCGTTGGATGTGGCGTTGGGATAATGAAATGGAAGGAAGCAGATAAGACGGAAGGAGTGCGGATTTGAAACAGAAAAAATCGGTAGAGGATTACCTTAAAACAATATATACACTTTCCAAAAGGAAAGCAGTGCATGGCTCGGATATTGCGGGGGAGTTTGGCGTGTCCCGCCCCACGGTTTCCGTGGCGTTGAAAGATTTGGCGGAGGAAGGATATATTTTTGTGGATGATACACACGAAGTCCATCTGACGGAAAAGGGGAAGCGGATTGCCGAGGATACTTACGAGCGGCACAGCACATTCTGCCGGCTCCTGACAAGGCTTGGGGTGGATGAGAAAACTGCGGCGGTGGATGCCTGCGAGATGGAACACGTGTAAGTTCCAAAAGCTATGAGGCATTGAAAGCATTGGCTGGAAAAGAAAAAGGAGAAAGTGCGGGGTAAGGCATTATGATGATCAATAAAAGGCTGATTGGAACAGTCGGTGAAAGCAAAAAGTACATAGTGGGGAATGTGGCGGCACAGTGGTGTTCCCTTGCGGCAAATATTGCCATGATGACGGCGGTGACGGGGCTGCTCGCTTCTCTTTATGATAAAACGGCAGATAAAAGCGGCGTTTTCATAACGGTGTCTGCCGCGGCGTCCGCAGCTGCACTCCGTTTTCTCTGTACGGTCATTTCAAGCCGTATGGGGTATCTCTCATCAAAATCCGTCAAGAAAATGCTTCGTGAAAAGATTTATGGGAAGCTCCTGCGTCTTGGTGCTTCCTACAGGGAACAGGTGAAAACTTCGGAAGTGGTGCAGGTGGCGGTGGAGGGAGTGGAGCAGCTCGAAACCTATTTCGGGGCGTACCTTCCACAGTTTTTCTATGCCATGCTTGCTCCCCTGACGCTGTTTGTGTATCTGTGCTTTGTAAACATACCGTCCGCTGTCGTTCTGTTAATCTGTGTGCCGCTGATCCCCATTGCGATAGCGGCAGTGCAGACGTGGGCGAAAAAACTGCTGTCAAAATATTGGGGGCAGTACACGGCTCTGGGGGATACCTTTCTCGAAAATCTGCAGGGGCTGACCACGCTGAAAATTTACCGGGCGGATGGTTTCAAGCATGAAGAAATGAACCGTGAGTCGGAAAAGTTCCGTAAAATTACCATGAAAGTCCTGACCATGCAGCTCAATTCCATCACAATCATGGATTTTATTGCCTACGGAGGCGCTGCGTTAGGGGTGATTATGGCGGCAGCGCAGTTCCGGGCAGGAAATGTCACGCTTTCCGGATGCCTTTTGATTATCCTTCTTTCGGCGGACTTCTTTATCCCCATGCGGCAGCTTGGCAGCTTCTTTCATGTGGCCATGAACGGCATGGCGGCAAGCGATAAGATTTTCCGTCTGCTGGACCTTCCCGAACCGGAAGAGAAAACAGGATGTTTTCCGATGGACTGCAGGATTGTCTGTATCGGGTTGCGCTTTTCTTACGGTGAAAATTCTGTTGATGAAACTTTTTCTGCTGGAACTTCCCGCAAAGGAAATTTATCCAAGGGAAATTCTTCCAGGGAAGGAAGGGAAATCCTGCATGGAATCAACATGGAGTTCCCAAAAGGGGGATTTGTTTCCATTGTCGGGGAGAGCGGCTGCGGGAAGTCCACGGTGGCGGCAGTCCTCATGGGGAGGAACCGCGGTTATGGCGGTTCGGTGAAAATCGGGGACAAAGAACTTTCGGATATAAGGGAAACGGAGCTTATGAAAAACATCACCTATGTCAGCCACCAAAGCTATCTGTTCAAGGGCACCGTGAAGGAGAACCTTCTGATGGGAAAGCCGGATGCCTCTGACCGGGAGCTTTGGGAGATCCTTAATCGGGTGAACCTGGCGGGATTTCTGGAATCCGGGGGCGGGCTTGGGACGCTCCTTACGGAAAAAGCCTCGAACCTGTCAGGCGGGCAGCGCCAGAGGCTTGCGCTGGCAAGGGCGCTCTTACATGACAGCCCGGTGTATATTTTTGATGAAGCCACCTCCAATATTGATGTGGAGAGCGAGAACGACATTATGCGGGAAATCCATGCACTGGCCGGGCAGAAAACGGTGATTCTCATTTCCCACCGTCTTGCCAATGTGACGGTTTCAGACAACATCTATGTGATGGACAAAGGGAATGTGGCGGAAAGCGGCAGCCATGAAGAACTGCTGGCAGGAGGCGGCGTTTATGCAAAGCTGTGGGATACACAGCAGAGCCTTGAAAATTACGGGAATTCCCCAAGGACATACCTGGATGGCCATTCTGCTGGTGTAGAAGGCCGGGACAGAAGAAAGGATGGTGCGGCCGGATGAAAAGAAGAGGTGGATTTTCGGTTATGGCAAGGCTGATCGGCCTTGTGAAGCCCCTTGTGGGATTTATGGTTTTGGCGGTGGTCATGGGGCTGGCAGGCCATTTGTGCGCATCGTCCATCACGATCTTTGGCAGTTACGCCGTGCTTGGGCTGCTCGGCTTTGATACGCCTCTGGGGCTGAAAGCCATGTTTGCCAGTGTAGTCCTGTTTGCAGTACTCAGGGCAGCCCTGCGTTATGCGGAGCAGTCCTGCAACCATTTTATTGCGTTTAAGCTGCTTGCGCTGATCCGGGATCAGGTGTTCCTCGCACTGCGGAAACTCTGCCCGGCAAAGCTGGAGGGCAGGGACAAAGGGGACCTGATCTCGGTCATTACCTCGGATATCGAGCTGCTGGAGGTTTTCTATGCGCACACCATTTCCCCCGCGGCAATCGCATTTTTCTATACTGTGGTTATGTGCCTGTTTATCGGTTCCTTCCACCCTGCGATGGGAATCCTGGCGCTTCTGGCATATCTGGCAGTGGGGATTATCATACCCCTCATTACATCAAGATTAAGCAGCAGGGACGGGATGGAGTTCCGTACCGGTTCCGGGGATTTAAGCGGGTTCGTGCTTGACAGCCTGCGGGGGCTTTCCGAAACAATACAGTACAGCCGGGGCAGGGAACGCCTGATACAGATGAATGACAGGACAGATGCCCTTTCGGAAACCGAGAAACGGATGAAGCGTACCGCAGGGAGGAATATGGCGGTCACGAATACAGCAATCCTTCTATTTGATTTATGTATGCTGCTTGTATCTGCAATGCTGTATCAAAGCGGAAAAGTGGATTTTGCCGGGGTACTCGTTCCGGTCATTGCCCTGTTTTCCTCTTTTGGCCCTGCTGTGGCGCTTGCAAATCTGGGAAGTACGCTGCAGAACACTTTCGCAGCGGGTAACCGTGTGCTGGACATTTTAGACGAAATTCCCGCCGTGCTGGAGGTGGCAGGCCGGGAAAAAACAGCTTTTGAGGGTGCCGCCGCAAAAAATGTCAGCTTTTCCTATAGGGCTGAAAGCATCCTTGAGGGTGTGTCTTTGGAAATCCCCAAGGGGCAGGTCATCGGGATTGTCGGAAAAAGCGGAAGCGGGAAATCCACGCTGTTGAAGCTGTTTATGCGGTTCTGGGATGCGGGGAACGGCAGCGTGGAGATTTCCGGCAGGGATATTTCCGGAATCAACACGGCGGATTTAAGGGATATGGAAAGTTTCATGACACAGGAAACCCATCTGTTCCATGATAGCATAAGGAGCAACCTGCGGATTGCGAAGCTTTCTGCAACGGATGCTGAAATAGAAGCTGCCTGCCGGAAAGCCTCCATCCATGATTTTATCATGGGGCTGCCGCAGGGGTATGATACGCCTGTGGGAGAGCTTGGGGATACTCTTTCGGGCGGTGAGAGGCAGCGGCTGGGGCTGGCAAGGGCCTTCCTGCATGATGCGCCCTTCCTGCTCCTCGACGAGCCGACCAGCAACCTGGACAGCTTAAATGAGGCGGTCATACTGAAATCCCTGCGGGAAGGGCAGGATGGGAAAACGGTGCTGCTGGTGTCCCACAGGCAGTCTACAATGCGGGTTGCTGACACCGTATATTCGGTAGAAGATCTTTCACGGACAGGAGGAAGGGTAAGCTGATGCATAAGGGTATCAATACAAAGAGGGAACGGGAAAAGGCTGTGGTGTCGGAGATGATTGCACTTTACTGCAGGAAACAGCATGGCAGGAAAAACGGCCTCTGCCCGGAATGTACAGCCCTCAATACATACGCAAGGCAGAGGAGCGACAAATGCCCGTTTATGGAGACAAAGACATTTTGCTCTAATTGTAAGGTACACTGCTATAAGAACGCCAATCAGGAGATTGGCGTTGAAATGAGGGAAGAAATCCGCACAGTCATGCGTTTTTCGGGACCGAGGATGATATTCCGCCACCCGGTAACGGTTGTGCGCCATGTATTGGAAGTGAAAATTTGGAAGTAAACTTCCAAAAAGAAAAAGCGATTGGAGATGTGTGATGAAACTTAAAAAAAT
Organism: Clostridia bacterium; assembly: GCA_910575245.1. GTDB lineage: Bacteria > Bacillota > Clostridia > Lachnospirales > Lachnospiraceae > UBA3282. The sequence continues at coordinate 18,344 of CAJTEN010000040.1, forward strand.
ACTGTATGTGGTTTTAGGCTGTATCGGCGTTGCATTGGGGGCATTGGGGGCAGTCCTTCCGCTCCTGCCTGCTTTCCCGTTCCTCCTGCTTGCGGCGTTTTGTTTTGCCAGGAGCTCGGAAAGGCTGAACCGCTGGTTTACCGGGACAAAACTGTACAAAAACAATCTGGAAAGCTACATAAGAGGCAGGGGCATGACACGGAAAACCAAGGTTAAAATCATGGTGACGGTGACGCTTTTGATGTCGGTGGGGTTCGTTATGATGGATCAGGTTCCTGTCGGCAGGATTGTCCTTGCCTGCGTGTGGGTATTTCATATCCTTTATTTCATGCTGGGCGTAAAAACGATTCCCAAAGGGCAGACTTAACGGGATAGCGGCAGGCGTTATTTTGTGGTATACTTTCGTTAAAATCTAAAGAATACCCGTTTACGGAGGAATAATATGGCGCTCCATTCTAATAAGGTGAAAGCTAAGATTATCAAAAGCACTTTTGCGTGCCAAAGAGACGGCCTTACCATCCGGGGCACAGAGTACAGACCAGAGGGGGACTGCCTGCCAATCGCTATTGTTAGTCACGGTTTTATGGCTTTTCAGGATACAGTCCGCCAGTATGCGGTTGTCCTGGCGGAAATGGGATATGTTTCATACTGCTTTGATTTTTGCGGCGGGTGCGTGATAAAAGGGAAAAGTGACGGCAGTACAGCAGAAATGTCCGTTTTAACAGAGGTGAAAGATTTAGAGGCGGTTATCCAGTACGCACGGGGAAGGGAATACAGCAATCCGGAAGAAATCCTTTTAATGGGATGCAGCCAGGGCGGTTTTGTATCAGCAATCGCGGCGTCAAAGCTGAACGGCATCATATCAAAATTAGTGATGTTTTATCCTGCCCTCTGCATCCCCGATGACGCAAGGGCAGGAAAGATGATGTTTGCAAAATTTGATCCGGGCAATATCCCGGATATCATCCGCTGCGGGCCGATGAAGCTGGGAAAATGCTATGTCCGGGATGTGATAGGGATGGACACTTATCAGGAAATACAGGATTTTTCAGGAGATATTTTAATAGTCCATGGCACAAAAGATAAAATTGTGAATATGGAATATTCAAAACGTGCGTATGAAATGTATTCGGAGAATAGAGGAAAGAACGATGGGTCAGGAACCGTATCGTTCTTCCCGTTAGACGGCGGCAGGCATGGATTTTCTAAAAGGCATGACAGGGCGGCGATAGGGTATTTGAAACAATTCCTTGCTGTAGGAAGCCCATAATCTAAGCACATACTGTTGTCAACTTTTATTCGTTTATAAACATATCATGATTAGGCCGGATTGGAGAGTCCGGCTTGGTAAAAGTAAAAAGAAAATTTAATTTGCCTCCATGACAAAATCAAAAGATGATAGGTTCGTGACAAAGAGGGGGTCTGGTGTGCTTATAGTGCATAAAATCTAATTTTAATATTTCTTAAACATTTCTCGAATATCTCAAAAACAATAAAACTGTAGAATAGGAACAAAATATTTGATTATCTATGGGAAGAGGTGTTGTTATGGGCAGGATATTTCAATTCGTATGTTCACGTTTTTTTGTAGGGGTATTTTGTATTTTACTGGAGTTTGCACAGCTTTTGGCTGTGTTTATTCTGCTATATGAATTCTTTTTGCCTGTTACAATTCTGGCATGGATATTCCATTTTGGCATATTACTTTATCTGATTAACCGGGATGAAATACCGGAATTTAAAATGCCGTGGGTTATTATTCTCTTTCTGCTTCCTGTTTTGGGTTCTTTTATTTTTATGCTCCTGTCAAGCAACAATACCAGCCATAAAGAATATGCCCGTTTTGAAATGGCGGCAAAGGGAATGGAACAATATCAGCAGCAGACAGCAGAGATAGACAGTCTGCGGGAACAGGATGCAGACGCATGGCTGCAGGCAAATTATTTATATGGCTCTGCGGGAATCCTTGTTATGGAAATTCTAAAACAACATACTACCCTGTTGGCGAGGATTTTCATGGCGCACTGCTGGAAGAACTGAGAAAAGCAGAACATTTCATTTTTATGGAATATTTTATTGTGCAGGAAGGACAGATGTGGAATCCTATTCATGATATTTTAAAAGAGAAAGCGGCGCAGGGTGTTTCAGTTTATTTTATGTATGATGATTTTGGCTGTATTTCAACATTGCCATGGCATTACCATAAGGTGTTGTGCAATGAGGGTATCCATTGTGTGATTGCTAATAGGTTTTCACCGGTTCTTTCCCATATTCATAACAACCGGGATCACCGTAAAATTACCATTATTGACGGGTGTGTGGGTTTTACGGGTGGTGTCAATCTGGCAGATGAATATATAAATGCCGTTATGAAGCATGGCCATTGGAAAGACACTGCTGTAAAAATTGAAGGCGGAGCAGTGCGAAATCTAATGTCATTATTCCTTGTGAACTGGAATACACAGAGTAAGGAACCAATTGACTACACAAAGTACATGAAAATGCAGTGGAGTCCGGCAGACTGTAAAGGCGTTGTTATTCCTTTCGGTTCCGGTCCTGCACCTATTTATACAGATACTATTGGTAAAAATGTGTATCTGAATATGATAAATGCTGCTAAATGCTATCTTTATATTACGACACCCTATTTGATTTGGTGCTGGGAGCGTTTTTTCGTGACATCCATACGGTTGCAGCGTTTCACAAAATCACTTTTGCCCAGAATGGCGCCCACAACTGCCAGCCCTGAAGCCGGGATGATGCGTTCATTGGTGAATTCGATTTTTATATTTTTCATTGGTTTATGCCCCTGTCCTCTGGTTTTTCATTGTCTTTATTATACCAGAAAATGTTGTACAAATGGGGAAAAATAGCATTTTTAATGAACCAAACAGGTGAGCTGGACAAACGAACCCGTTATGACAGCTGTTTTAGAGAAGGATGCCCTGGCATCCCGGCCTACCTTGTCACGGTTTTTTAACCGTATGGATGAGGATACGCTTAGACAGCTAAATCAGATCATCCGCGAACTCCGTAAAGTCATTTATTCCATAAAAAAACCGGAATTCATGCTTTTTGATCTTGATTCCACACTTCTTGGTACCTACGGGAATCAGGAAGGGGAAGGTTCCAACTATCATTATCAGACACACGGCTATCATCCGCTGCTGTGTTACGGCGGACTGACGGGCGATCTCCTGAAAGCAAAGCTTTGTGACAGCACCATGTATTGCAGCAAAGAGGCGGATATTTTTATGAAATCCCTTCTGGATGAATTCCTCTGCGATTTCCCTGGCCTGCCGCTCTATTTTCGTGGTGACAGCGGCTTTGCGTCACCGGATCTGTACGAAGTTCTTGAAGACAAAAACTGCAGATATGCTATCCGGCTCAAGGAGAACGCAAAACTCCGTGAATTGGCGGAAGAGGCAAAATGGAGAACTTCATCAAAGAAGGAAAAACCGACTTTGACTTTGCCTGTGTAAGCAGTTCCTCAAAGCTGGTAAATGCGAACCGCTTTCTAATTCATGCATTAGCGTATAATCTGTTCAATTGGTTTAGGCAATTAGCACTTGCAGCCGGCATGAGAAAACAGCGTATAGATACCATCCGTTTAAAGCTGCTGAAAATAGCTGCAAGAGTGGTAAGATCAGCACGATATAAATATTTCAAGCTGTGCAGCAGTTGTCCCTACAAGAAAGAATTCTATGAGACGCTGGAAAATATCCGAAACCTGCAGCTGCAGTTGGAATAGCAACAGTTAATGAACCTTGACAGCCACAAAAACTTTTACCCCTATCACAGGCGAAGTCTGCCCATTTTTAGGCTATCTTGTGACAGAGTGAGGTATCGGGAGGGGTGTAATGGTAACTACGGCGGATTTTATGTGATCTTATACCGCCGTGAATAATTCAGGTTAATTATCCTGGATCGCGGAGGAGATGCAAAGGCTTTTGCATTACGGAAGAAGCAGGAGGATTTTATAAGAGCGAGAGGACAGGAAAGCGCTTTTGTAATCCGCTATGGAAACGGCGGTCAATGTGAGGTGTATTTTTTCATGCCTGTGAATCTCAATGGGCAGTTTTACATTTTGGATGGGAACAGTTATAATAGAGCAGACGGCAAAGACACATTTACCTTAATTGATGGTAAGGCGCTGGTTTCACAAAGTGAATTGTCGCAATTAGAAGTTCTGAAACTGCAGGAATGTGTGATCTTGGAGAACTCCTATTTGAGGTTACGTTATGAGGTGATTCGTTGATGCGTCGATCCGCTCAGCGCAAATACTGTTATTTGGATAAAGAGAGCAACCATATCATGATAGAATACGGGGCAGACAGGAGTGAGTAAGAATGCTGTATGTAGCAGTATGTGAAGATGACAGTTCTCTGCTTGCGAACATAAAGAACAAGGTGCAGAATTATTTTAAGGAAAAAAATATCATGGCGATGCTGGAAACCTATGACCGCAGCGATCTGTTAAAATATGACATTCAGGAAGGAAAATATTTCGATCTTGTGCTGAGTGATATTGAGATGCCGGATACGGATGGTATGAAGATTGCGGAGCAGGTCAGGAGCTGTCTGCCGGATGCTATCATCATTTTTGTGACGGCATATTTGAAATATGCCGTGGATGCTTATGAACTGGATATCTTTCGCTATATTCCAAAAAGCAGTCTGGATGAAAAACTGCCGCGGGCTTTGGATGACGTAGTAAAGCGGATGCAAAGCCAGGCTGATAAGAGCTACCTGATACAGACAGCCACAAAAATAGAAAAAATCATGCATAAACAGATCATCTATATTCAGAAGGACGGGAAGAACGCGATGTTCATCTGCACAGATGGCAGTGTGAAAAAAGAAAGAAAGAGTCTTTCGGATGTATATAAAGAACTCCATTCGGAAGACTTTGTTTTTGTGGAACGGGGCAGTATCGTTAATCTGGCACAGATCACAGGAATCCGGCAGGACAAGATCCTGCTCAGCAACGGCGTGTGCCTTCATGCGAGCCACACAAGGATGGAGGAAGTCAAAAACCGGATGGTAATATATTGGAGTGAGTATGTATGATATTTTTATCTGAGTTTATTGAGTGGGTGGCCTGTCTGACCGAGATTGGATTACTGTCCTGGCTGTTTTGGGAAGCGTTTAAAGAGCAGCGGAAAAATGCCGGCATATACTGGGATTATATCTATGTAGTGTGTATGGCGACATGGGTATTGTTCATCAATAATATAGTACTCTATTCATCCTTTACGCTTGTGCAGCTTGTGGTCATAAGCAGTATGGTGGCACGGGCCCTTTACAGGGTCAGTTATAGAAAGCTCCTGTCTGCTTCTCTGTTTTATACGTTTTGTTTCTGCAGCACAGACATGCTGGTAAGCAGTCTCTATCTCTCTCTTGGAGACCGATGGAACATAAATGGTGATACGATCATGACATTCTCCCTGCAGAGAATAGGACTGGTCGTTCTGGCAAAGTCTGTCATGACCGCGTTTATAGTTTTAATGAAAAAGTGGCTGATTCCGGTCATAAGAAGCGATTATGACAGAAGTATACTGTTGATAACGGGAGCCGCCTTTTTAGGCTTTTTATATTATCGAGAACGATCACAGAGCGTTTTTATGGTGGAATTGTCCAGTATCTGGGGGTTGACGGTTGTTCTCTGCGGTCTTGGAATCTATATCGTCTATAGTTATCTGGAAAACCGCAACGAAAAAATCCGGAACCGGATGGCGGAAATGCAAAATGAACTGCTGCGGGAAAACTATCAGATGGTAAGCGATCTGTATGAAAGCAATGCAAGGCTGTATCATGATCTGAACAATCATCTGGACATCCTGTATCAGATGATTGCTGCACAACGGCTGGATGAGGCAAGAACATATATCAGTCAGATCAGCGAACCAATGAAGGAACTTATGCTGAAAAGTTTTACGGGGAATGATATCATTGACGTGCTCCTCAGCAGTAAAAAGCAAAAAGCGGAGCAGCTTGGAATAAAGGTGAGCATGGATGTGGAGTTTCCGTCAAATACAGGCATCCGCACAAATGATGTCTGTACGATTCTCGGAAATTTGATGGACAATGCGATCGACGGAAGCAAAGCAACAGAAAATGCAGAGGTGTGTCTGAAAATATGCCGGGTACATCGGTTTCTTGTGATCCGGGTCTACAATACGATCTCCAGCCGGCCACTGATCGATGAAAGGACGGGCAGGCTGGTTACGGACAAAGAGGACAAGACAAAGCACGGCTGGGGAATGCAGAGTGTAAAGGCCGCCCTGGAAAAGTATAACGGAACCATGCAATACCAGTTTAGTGAAACGGAATTCAAAATAACAGTCATGTTGTTTTTCCAGTGAAATTTGCGAAACGAAGGAAGCCACGTACCAGGATGGCTTCTTTTTTTTATGTTACGGGAGATTCGCGGACATAAAACCCGGGGTTTACGGACATAACAGACCACTTTTGGACAGGGTGTCCTATACTCTACAAATAAACTGCAAAAAAGGAGATGGAGTATTTATGAAAGTGAAGAAAAGCATTATTTTAGTGACAGCATTATCATGCCTGGCCTGTGTCGGATGTGCAAAAGAACAGCCAGAGCCCGTGACAGAGATGGAAACCGAAAGCAGGACAGAGGAAACAGTGCAGACAGAAAATGCCGTCCCCGGACAGGTGTTTCCGGAGAGATTTGAGGAAACCATAGATGGCGTGTGTTTTGATATGGATGTGCGGATTTCTAAAGAGGCAGACATGGAGAATCTGCACAGAACGTCGGCGACACTTCAGCGGCCGGATATAGAAAAAGCCAAAGCAGTGTTTGCAGCGGGCAGGACGGTAGTGGAGGAGCAGAACGACACCGGATCGGGGGAGGACGGCATCGAATATCCGTGCTATCGGGCTGATTATGATGACGATACTTTTTTGAATATCAGCTCAAATTTGACATACAGCCATACGCCGGTATTTGAGAAGATCAATGGAGCATTCCGCCTCTATTCTCATAATAATACGGAACGTTATGCAAAAGACACTGTACTGGAAGCCGGCGACCCGCAGATGCTGTTTGAAAATGTGCTAAAGAGCATCCGCGACGCGGGTTATCAGCTTGAAGATGTCGCATATGATTACTTTGCACTGGATCATGAGACCATGGCGGAAGAATTCATGCTCCTTGATAAAACGGGTGAAACCGTAAGCACAGAAGGGATTTCCTGGGGAGTGGAGGATGACTGCTATTTTTATACAGCAGTCCAGCTTCAGGAAGGGCTTCCCATATACTTTGGCAGTCAGGATTTTCCGGAAGACGAAGAGGGGAATCGGCCGATCCACGCGCTGTGTTCCGCGAACGGAATAGAGAGACTGGATGTCTCGCGGCTATATTCCTTTTCTGAGCCGGGCGAAGCCGTAAGTCTGCTGGATCTTGATACGATCGTGCAAACCGTATCGAAGAAATACGGAGATATCGTGGGGCCTTCCTATACCGTGAAGCGTGCAGAATTATACAAGATGCCGGTGAAAACGGCGGACAGTACCTATGATGTAAAGATCGTATGGCTGTTTGAAGTGCAGGAGGCAGGAAAGGACAGTGACACCGGTGAGGCATATGAATATACACAATATATGTTTGTTGATGCGACAGACGGGACGGAGGTGTTTATTTAGTGAAAAAACGGCAGGCATATGTTCGGACAGAGGTCGGCCGCCTGTTTGGCAAAAAGGAATTCTATTTTTCTGTTTCGGGAATTGTTTTGATTCTGTTTTTATCGGCGAATGACGGAATGGGGCATATGGGGGATTCGGTTTTGGCGGCTGTATTGCTGTCATCTTATGATGCCGGATTTTTGTTGACTTTTTCTCTGGCAGCTATTCCATATGCAACCGCTTTTACCGAGGAACTGGAATATAATTATGCCAGATATCTGGTGATCCGCGGCAACTTAAGAAGCTATGTCTTTTCCAAAATGCTTGTCATTTTTATATCTTCCGTGCTGGCGATGGGGATCGGTATCACCTGCTTTGCCGTATGTTGTGCGGTAAATATGCCCTGGCTGGACGAAGGAATGGCGGAATACATATTGCAGTTTGGCGGTTATCGTTACTTTTTGGCGCATGGACATTATCTGCTGTGGTTTTTACTTTATGGAATACAGTGGGGGATGCTGGCGGGTATTTTGTCGATGGCGTCAGCGTTTTGTTCCCTTTTTTTATCAAATAAGCTGCTCGTATATTCTGTACCGGTCCTGCTTTATCAGGTATTGACTGAATTTGGTGCAGACAGTTTTCGAAGAGCGGCGGCATTTGATCCCCGTGTGATTTTCGACGCAAGATACAATATATGGAACAGCGATTTTAAGATGTTCACATGGGCGCTTGCACAAGGAGGAGTGGCATGGCTGCTCCTTGGCCTTGCAGGCATATGGCAGCTGAAAAGGAGGATATGAGCAGAATGTTATATGGTCGCTTTTTCCGGCAGGCGCTTACGGAGCGGGTGTTTTGTTCCAGAACTTACAGCGTGGTATTTTTGCAGGGCGTTATCCAGTATCTGTACATGTGTCCTGTTGTACGTGCTTCAAAAGATATGGAGTGTGGTGCGTCACCATGGGTATTTCCGTTTCTTTTGTCGAATCTTTTCTTTTTGCTGTTGTTTATGGTTGGGATCGTTTACTCTTTTTCAGACGTTCCATTTATGCAGAACAAAAACATGTATCAGGTGATTCGTACAGGTAGGATGAGATGGGCAGCAGGACAGATCAGCGTGATCTTCGCGCAGGCCTTTTTGCTTATGGCTGTAAACGCGCTCTTTCCCATGCTTTTACTGGCTGGATCTTGTGAGTATACACTGGAATGGGGAAAGCTGTATCATACCCTGGCATTAACAGGTGGTTCGGAGGCGTATCGGCTTTTGTTCGCTTTTTCCTATGAAGCGATGCAGAGATTTTCACCGCTGGAACTGCTTGGCCTGACGGTATTGATCGGCACCCTGGTGATCGCTTTTGTCGGTCTTCTGATGTTTGCTGTCAGTCTGTACATAAACAGAAGTGTTGTGGTCACGCTGGCATTTCTTATGGTGGTCATGATTTATCTGGTTGAGAATATTCATCCATTGTTAAGAAGAGGGACGGCAATGTTTGTACCGGTCAACTGGATGCGGGTAACCCAGATCGGGATCAAAATGCATGACAGTTTTATGCAGCCTTCGGTTGTGTATATGCTGGCGGTATTGGCAGTTGGCATTACAGTTTGTGCAGGTCTCATATGCATAAAGATCAAAAGGATGGAATTTCAGTGGTATAAAGAAGAATAGGGGGATGCCGGATGGGACAGTGCGTGATAGAGATTGAACATGTAAGCAAGTCATTTAAGGGGATGCAGGTATTGAACGATGTAAATATGACCTGCAGCGGTGGAAACATATATGGGATAGTCGGTCATAACGGCTCCGGGAAAACCGTATTATTTAAGTGTATTTGTGGTTTTCTGCGGGTGGATTCCGGCAATATAGCAATAAACGGTAAAGTGATGGGAAAGGATCTGGATATGTTGAAGCATACGGGGATCATCATTGAGGAACCCGGATATATCCGTAGCTTATCGGGCTTTCGTAACCTGGAATATCTGTACCGGATATCGAACAAAAAAGATACGGCGGCAATTCACGCCGCCATGTTGAAGGTGGGACTTGACCCCTGTGCCAGGAAAAAAGTCTGCAACTATTCACTGGGGATGCGTCAGCGTCTGGCGATCGCACAGGCGACCATGGAAGATCAGGAGATTCTGATTTTGGATGAACCGATGAATGGTCTCGACAAAGAAGGAGTTGCGGAAATGAGAAAATTTTTTTCGGATCAAAGGAGTATGGGAAAATTGATACTATTGGCCAGTCACAACAAAGAAGACATTGAGGTGCTTTGTGATGAAGTGTATGAAATGAGTCATGGCACATTGAAAAAAACGGCAGGTCAGTTCTTCAAGCTCCCCGGTCTTTAGTTCGCTGTCATCCCTTCACAGGGATTTCAATCTGTACAATGTAGTCTTCGATCCGGTCAACGACATTCTCATTGATGCCCGTCTCGTAGGAAAATTCGTGGAGTGTCAGGCCGTGTGCTCCGGCAAAAGCAAAAATTTCTTCATACCGCCCGGGAAGTCTGTCAAAGGATCCTTTGTGGAAGGCCTTCAGATAGCGTCCGCCGGGAGCCGTGTGAAGATCCGGCTGGCAGGGCAGGAAAGGAATCTCGATAAAGAGTCTGGAATACTCGTCATATTTGCCGGCAAGCAGGCTGGAGACGGCGATCATGGAGCCGTAGAAGGCATCATGGAGTCGTCCCAGCCTGTATTTTTCTGTCTCGGCAGTGATCAGTTCTACTTCCTCCTCGAAGGTGGTTTCCCGGTCGATGGGGACCGTGACCAGACAGCGCGCTTCCCGCTCTATGATGCTGATCTCGGACAGATCCATCGTCAGCAGGGTGGACATGTTCCGGTGGTGGGAGCACAGGGTGGAGCGGACTGCCTGCAGGTGGGTAATGCGCAGGTCAAGCTCCGCGATTTTGTCTTCCAGCAGGCTTTTTAAGCTGCCGGCAGAGCGGTTTTGCATGAAATTCTGTATCTCCTGAATGGAAACGTCCAGTTCCCGGAGCAGCAGGATCGTCTCCAGAATGGGACTTTGATGGTAGTTATAGCAGCGGTAGCCGTTTTCGGGATTGACGGCGGCGGGCTTGAACAGACCGATCTCATCGTACCACATCAGAGTTTTTTTATTGATTCCGTGCATGGCGGCGAACTGGCCTATGGTGAGCAGCCTGCTCTTTTTGTCCATAATGATCTGCCTCCTTCTTTGTTTTTCGTGTAAAAAATTTTCCAAGTGATTTTTTGTACGATTGTCTTGACCGTACAGTTACTGTACGGTCTATGATACCTGATACAGGAAGAAAATACAAGATGATCGGAGGATAAACATATGGAAAACAAAAATGTATATGAAAAACCTGTAACGCTGAAAAATATTTTGAAATTTGCCGTGCCGACCATTGCCATGACGGTATTCATGTCTTTTTATACGATGGTAGACGGCCTGTTTGTATCGAATCTGATCAGTACGGATGCGCTTTCGGCCATCAATCTGACGGCTCCTGTCATCCAGCTTGTGACGGCAGTCTCTACCATGCTCGCCACCGGAGGGAGCGCGGTGATCATGAAAAAGATGGGAGAGCAGAAAACAGAGGAGGCGAAGCAGGATTTTACCTTTCTGATCCTGGTAAATGTAGTGGTGGGTATTGTTATGTGCGGGGCCGGATATGTGGCGATGGAGCATATTTTCGCCGGCATGAATCTTTCGGAGGCCGTAGAGGGATATTGTGTGGAATATTTGAGCCGCTATCTTGTGTTCACCGTGCCGATCCTGCTGATGAACAACTTTACGCTCTATATGATCGCCAGCGAGAAGGCGACGCTGTCCTTAATCTGTTCCGTTACAGGCGGCGTCCTCAATATGGTACTCGACTACGTGTTCATCGCAGGGTTTTCCATGGGAATCAGCGGTGCGGCGGTGGCAACAGGGCTGGGATATTCTGTGACGGCGGTTGCCGGTCTGTTTGTTTTCAGCCGCAAAAAGAGTCTGCTGCATTTTACGAAACCGGTATGCCGTTTCAGGGTTCTCGCCGGTGCGGCCACAAACGGATGCTCGGAGATGGCTACCGCGCTTGTCACCGGGATCATCACGATGATGTTTAACTGGACGATGCTTCACTATGTCGGGGAGGACGGGGTTGCGGCCGTCACCATCATCATGTATGTGCTGATGTTTGCCAGCTCCCTTTATACGGGGTATTCATACGGTGTGGCGCCCATGCTGAGTTATTACTACGGGGAACAAAACCACCAAAAACTGAAAAAGCTGGTTGCCACGAGTCTGAAAGTGATCGCATGTATCTGCCTGATCACGGTTGCCGCCTCCTTTATGCTGACAAGGCCGCTGGTATCGGTATTTGCCCGGCCGGATAATCCGGTGTACGAACTGGCGGTAACGGGGAACAGGATCTGTACGGTGGCGCTCTTCTTTATCGGATTTAATATTTTTGCCAGCGGGATGTTTACCGCATTGTCCAACGGGATCGTTTCGGCCGTGCTGGCATTTTCCAGATCGTTTGTTTTTATGCTGATCACCATGATCGTGCTTCCGCTGCTTCTTGGCGTGAACGGTATCTGGCTGGCGACTCCGGCGGCGGAGCTGATGGCGCTTATGCTGTCCGCGTTTATGTTTCTGAAATATAAAAAGCGGTATGGATATTAAACAAAGGCAAAATCGTATGGCACGCATATAATTTATTATACCCTTCGGCAGGCACGATATGGAGTGCTTCGGAGCGGTGAGAAGACAGGATACAAATAACAGCGATCGATACCGGAATGAGGTTGTTTCAATGAATAACTTTAATACTGGATTATTCACAGAATAACAGCATTAACTGCTGAAACCCGCATGGTTACTGTATTTTAATTGAATATTGCTTTTGAATAAATTCCTTCTAAAATTTAAATATGGGTCAGATGGTTTGGAATATTTCTAAGAGAGATGGGTGATAGGCTTAGCACCCAAAGGTGTCTTAGTTCTCGGTGGATAAAGTTACGGAAACCTCACAAAGCCTGTAAATACGGCATTCTTGGCAGTACACAGGTCTGAAAGTTACATTATTTTCTTGTGTTTTTAGGGGCAATTTTACATTCAGGAGTGGGCGAACTTTTGTTCTGGGGTTCTTTTGCCAAAAAGTATAAACCTTTTGGCAAAAGTGAAACAATTCTGGCAAAACCCTATACAATTTGACAAAAGCCTGTAGTTTCGCCAAATTGTATAGGGTTTTGTCGAAAAGTATAGAGGTTTCGCCAAATGATATATGAATAAAACGGTAAAAAGAAAAAGGGAAAATGACAACAAGGGAAAAGGGCTGTTTCGGCAGTCCTTTTTCTCATGTCTTAAGTTTTCACAATTCATTTCTTTACATTTCAAATATCACAGATATTTTTATAATGGTTCAGAAAATAATAAGTTGGAAAGCGGGGAAATCAGAGTTAATATGCTTACATGGCGGTTGCCGTTTCCCTGTATCGACTATGTACTGCCTTGTGTGAATATTCTTGCACCAAGAACCCATGGTTCCGGTAATATGGAAACCGGTATTCCGGAGCGGAAACCGCCATTGATTGGCTTGATTACAATTCATAAGAAAATTGAGCGAATGTCAAGTCCAGAGCCGCTTTGCAGGGCGTAAGCCGGCTTTATATTGGTGAAATTTCTTATATCCTGCATAATTGCCAATCAGTTTTCTTATTACCGGACAGTATGGACTTCGAAACCGAAATATTCATTGTGGGCTGCTAAGTACTAATGGTACTTGTTAAATTCGATGAGGTCTTTGGAAATGCGCTGTTGGAAATCGGACGCAGGAATAAGGGCAGAGATGGGGATGATGGAGACTACATGATGATACAGGCAGGGGGAGTCCATACAAAAATATTGTTTAAGGATATTATCTATGCGGAAGTGTTCAACCGCAAAGTCATCATTCATACCATAAACGGCGATACAGAATATTATGGGAAACTGTCCGATTTGGAGAAAAAAGTTGGAGAGGATTTTTTCAGACCACACAGGTCGTATCTGATTCATTTTAAGTATGTGCTGAGGTATGATGCTGTGTCTGCTGTTATGGAAAACGGGACAGCGTTGATTGCAAAGCAGAATTATCCGAAATTTGTGAAGCATCAGTATACAAGGGGCTACAAACGATATAAAGAAATGTTTCAGATATGCAGAGTGGAAAAGTCAGATTTTCCACTCTATTTTTACATACTCGCTGGTTGCGCTGATTGATGAAATCAAGCCATCCGTGTCTTTCCTCTTATCCTCAAAACTGATATTCTCCCAGTCATCCAGATAGCCGGACAGCAGATCAATCTGCTGCTGGGAAATGGTCTCCACGGATAAATCGGCAATCGCCTTTGTGATTTTCTGGCGGCGCGTGTCCAGTTCCTCGATTTTCTTGTTGGCGTAGGCAAGCAGGGTAGCGTTTGCCCCGGGCAGCCCTTGTGGTCGGACCGTTTATTGCACCGGAGGTATTCATAGCCGGAAGGGTTGCGGGTGACTTTTAAAGCATAACCACATTTTCCGCATTTCACTTTTCCGGCCAACCATGTATTCCGGGCCTTCCGCCCGTTCTGGAAGGTAATGTTCGCCATGAGCTTTTTCCGGCATTTCAGCCAGGTGTCAGAGGAAACAAGCCCTTCATGGGGAGCGATAACAAGTATCTGGTCTTTCAGGCTCCTGTCCTTGTCCTCCTTCACGTCCCGCCCCTGGTAGAGATAGCAGCCGTTTGTCCTGGCGAAGTCGGCGGCGTCATTGATGACTGCCGCCCATTGGCTTTTGAAGAACTCATACAATTCCAGGTCTGCCTGTGCATATACCGGGTTGCGGAGCAGTTGGGAGAGGAAGGGACGGAACAGCGATTTTCCGTAAACCTTGATGTCGTTTTCCTCAAAGTACCTGCTGACGTCCCCGAAGGAGGTCCCGGGCTCGGCGTACATTTCAAACATCAGGCGTACATGGTCTGCGGCGGCCGGGTCCGGCACCATCATTTTTGCGCGGATGCCTTCAACTGTGGTCGGCTCCAGCTGGAAACCGTAGGAGCCTGGCCGCTCATGTGGAAGCCTTTCAGGCACCGGGAATAGTAGGCATCCGTGACGTGCTTCTGGATGGTCTCCCGTTCCAGCTGGGCGAACACAATGCAGATATTCAGCATGGCCCGCCCCATTGGGGTGGAGGTGTCGAACTTTTCCGTGGAGGAAACAAACTCCACGTCGTACTCCTGGAACAGCTCCATCATGTTCGCAAAATCCAGAATGGAGCGGCTGATCCGGTCCAGCTTGTAGACAATGACCCGCCGCACCTTTCCCTTGCGGATCTCGTCAAGCAGTTTCTGGAACTCGGGCCGGTCGGTGTTCTTCCCCGAATAGCCCTTGTCCTTGAAAATCTTGCAGCTGCCGCCTTTCAGCTCGTACTTGCAGAAGTCAATCTGGCTCTCAATACTGATACTGTCCTTGCGGTCAACGGACTGTCTGGCATAAATATAATCTTCTCTAATGTTCATTGCAGGCTCCTTTCCTGTGGGAATGGAGCTACCAACCTTACAAGTATATTATACCATTGATAGCCCCGGAGGGCAATGTTGCCGGGGGTCAGCCCCGGGGTAAGGCTTTCCAGCACAATCGTCTTTCCTTGGAAGGGGACGGTTCTTGTTTCTCTCTGGTAGGTTACAGATTGTACCATCTGGGTCTCCTTTCCGAATCGGGGTTGAAGCCTTCCGTTTCCCTCTTGTCCGGTGGGGAAACACGAAAAGGCAGCGCCCGGCAAAGAGCGCTGCACCTTCGTCTTTCTCCACGCTTCGGGCCAGCTTGTCCCGAGGCGCCTTTTCTATATACCATTTCATTACGCTCGTAAATCTCACATGGGGAGAGGGCAACGAACAAGGCCGAGTGCTCAATGCCGTCCTCCCGGTCAAGGGAATAATAGGCTTTGTGCTGGTATGTACGCAGACGGTAGGCCGCCTCCTTGCGGTCAAACTCCGCCGTTGCCTCCGCTACCTCGTCAGGCACTTCAATAAAAGAATCCGCTGTATAGTACGGGTAAAAATCCCGAAGATTGATGATAGACATGTTTACCTCCGTTTCGATGTTTGGTGAATGGGCTGCCGAAACGGAGGCGGCGGGGAACGGCACCGGGGCCGGGCTTCGGGCCAAGTTGGCCCGAGGCTGTCTCATAGAAACAGAAATGCGCCCAAACAGCATGGTGCTATTCGGACGCATGAAAACTTTGCCGCCGAACAACGGTTTTTTAATTTTCCGTTGGGCGGTTTTATCATTTTACTGCAACAGTTCATTTTGTAAAAATCTTTTGATATAAGGTGTGCTTTCTTCGGTTATAGAAGGCATGAACGCCATATATCTACATTTTTGATAGCGTTCCTTATCCATAATGAAGTCATATCCCATAACACATTTAGGATTGCAGTCATTAGGATTCACAAGGCGTTTGCAGACAGACGCTTTTGCAATTTCTTTTTTCATCTTTGCCGGAAGCGTATCTAAAAACCCCATGTACTCATTAAGATGCTGTGGGAAAATTCTAATCTTTATTCCCGTTTTTCTGCAAACGAAAGTAGCTAATGTCTTTTTTGTATCCCGAAAAAGATAGGAAACAGTAAAGCCGCTTTTAGCTGTTTTGATTTCACGTTTGCAGTTGCTATCCAGAAGAAAATGATTTATATCTTCTACAAAATTTCTGCTTGCACCGATAGTCTCTAAAAATTCATCATAATTTTTGTCTATCATGTTGTAACCTCATATTTTTCTGATTGGCAGCCAAACTTCATATTGCATATTATTGGGGTCAGGGTTTAGATAAACCTCTATATCAGGAGCATTGGCAAATTCAAATCCAGAGGTTGGAAGCCATTCTGTTATGATGCGTTGTTCCAATTCTTGAATGGATATCCCTGTACCAGTTCCGCTAAAAATAGCCCATGTACAAGCAGGAACAACATATTCATCTAAGGAATTGTCGGTTTCAGCGGAGGAAGATACCGCTATAAAATATTGCCAGTCCTCTTCGCCATTGCACACGCTTACACCCAAGACACCCATAGGCTGATTATTCATAAGCGGTGCAATTTTTTCTAATGTGCCGTTTACAGCTGCATTTTGCCACATTTGCGGTACGGCTGTGAAATTGTTTTCTATTTCCTTATCCAGCGGATGAGATACTCCCACAATGCGAAAGGCTGCTTTTTCTTCAATGCGATAATTCAATTCCTCTACTCCTTTTACAGTTATTTTAAAGCTGATAGGGGGATAAGACTTCATAGGAACGCCTCCTTTCTTTGCCATTGATGGCGCTATGCCATGCACATTTTGAAATGCCCTATTAAATGCAGTCGGGGAAGAATACCCATATTTCATACCAATATCAATAATTTTTTCAGTTCCGCTTTGCAGGTCAATAGCGGCTAAAGACATTCTCCTGCGACGGATATATTCCGAAAGCGGAATACCTGCCATATATGCAAACATTCTTTGAAAGTGGTATGTAGAGCAACATGCTATGCGCGCAAGTTCATCATAACTTATTTCTTCTGCAAGGTGTTCCTCAATATAAGAAATTGTTTTATTCAGTTTTTCTATCCATTCCATTTTTTTACTCCTTTCCAGTGACAATTATTATTAGGCGTTTGCGAAACGCCAGAACCCGCATAAATACGGAATTCTTTTTGTCACAAAATAAAACAACTCCTCACTGGTTTGTGGTAAAATTGAGATGTGAGTAACAATTAACCATATCCACCAGAAAGGAGTTGTACCTACATGATACCATACAAACAGCTTTCTTTGGCAGATTTTTTTGCCGATTGCCAAAATAAATTTGATAACGATAAATATGAGTTTCTTTCCATACTCGATGAAACCATCAACCTTGATGAAATTGTTCCGGTGTCTTTTGTTTCTCACTTTCATGCTGCCACCGGCAGACCCCGCAGGCATCTTCTTTACCCAATGCTCAGGGCTCTGTTATTACAGCTTATTTTCTCGATTCCTACCACTTCCCTCCTGATCATTTTCCTCAAATATTCTCAGGAATTACGGGATTTCTGTGGTTTTGATGTCGTTCCGGACGCATCTAAATTTACCCGTTTCAAGCAGGATTTCTTATTGGACTTACAATCTATGTTCGATCACCTTGTTGGCCTGACCGAACCCATATGCCAACGGATTAATTTTGAAAAAGCATCCATGACGCTCTTCGATACCTCCGGTATTGAAGCCTGGGTGACGGAAAACAACCCCAAATATGCCAACCGTATTATCAAACAGCTCAAATCCTTTAAAAAAGCCAACGGACTGGACGGTTCCTTTGATCCCTATAAAGCCGCCTACGGCTCCATGCCTTCCCATGCCGCCGCCAGCCCCGCAATCCAGCAGATGTATATCAATGGGCATTTCTGCTATGCCTTTAAATTCGGCATCGTTACAAACGGGCTGGGTATCGTCAGGCATATTTCCTTTTACAATAAAGATTTTCTCAGATCCCATCCTGAGATCATTGTTGGAAAGAAATCGGATTCCCCGGACGAGGACAAGAGCCTCGCCGGTTCCAAAGCGCTGGTCCCGACACCGAAGGATTTCTTTCGGAAGCATCCGCTTATCAATCCCAAAACGTTTCTTGGGGATGCCGCTTTCGATCCCATCGAGATTTATAAATATCTGCTGCAGGAAACATCCTTTGAAAAAGCGTATATTCCTCTGAAAAACAAACTCAAAGTCGAAGGAATTGATTACACCGTAAATGATGACGGCATTCCCTGCTGTCCGCATGACGCTTCCCTTCCAATGGAACGGGAAGGGAGCAGATCCCATTTGCGCTACGGCTTTCCAACCATGAAATTTGTCTGTCCCAAAATGAAATGGGAACGGGACAGCATCACAAAGAAAACAAAACGTGTATGCCATTGTGATACCCCATGTACAGCATCTTCCTGTGGAAGGATGATCTACATTTATCCGGAACAGAACCTCCGCGCTTATCCTGGAACAATCCGTGGCACCCAGGAATGGGATTCCATCTACAAAGTCAGAGTAAATGTTGAAAAATCCATCAACCACTTTAAAGATAGTTTTTGTGTTGCCGGCCGTAAAACCCAGAATGAGAAAACGCTTCATGCCGGCCTGCTTCTCGCCGGAATTACCCAGCTTATTACTGTAATGGTGGCTGACAGACTGCACAAGCATCAATATATCCGCAGTCTAAAACCTCTGATTGCATAACCTCATATACCACATACCATTTCGCAGGCAGATATCTCTATCTGCTTTGTTTTCATCCTGAATCAGTGAAACTCAATTGCTTTGAACGCTGACAACTGCATATTTAATCAGCATTTGCGAAGTTTTTCCTTCTATCTTTTTTCACACCCACCTGGTGAACAGATTATAGTATAAAACCGCCAGATATGGTATCATCTTTATTGAGAATATCGTCAATATCACATACTGAAGGAGAGCAGTTTTATGAAACCAACACATTTCCAGATTGAATTCACTAATGAACGTATTATTCCATCAGGAGGGCTTACCCTGGTGGGTTATCTTCTGGATAACAGTGGCTTCATTGACCGCCTGAATATGCAGGATATTACCGGCAGGCGCTCCGGACATCAGATTAAAAATGGTGATATCCTTGGCTCCTATATCGGATGCCTGTGCATGGGAAAGCCTGATTTTGAGGCAGTCCGTGAGACGGATGACAACCCGGAATTTTTCTGCCAGGCAATGGGGATTAAACGGATTCCATCACCGGAAATTCTTCGCCAGAGAATGGATGAGATTGGCCGCTCTATGCGCAGTACACTT
>CAJTEN010000041.1 GCA_910575245.1 Clostridia bacterium
TCTAACCACTGTCCGAAAACCGCTCAAAAATAAGCATTTTTTATTCCTCCCCGTCACTTCCATTTATATAACATAATTCTTTTCTGCTTCTTCATGGACTTTCCGAGACTACACTGATGCTATATAAAATTTTGAATATCCATACCATCGCCACGGTTAGAAGCGGCCCGATCATAATCGCTGTATTGCGGCTGATACAAATCCATTTAATCTGTGCAACTGCTGTTAATTTATTGATATTGTCCATATTAAAACTCCTCTCAAATACTGGCTAATCCAAGGGATGCCCCTGTTACTTGTAAAAATACATGTTCCAATGTTGGCTCACAAGAATGAATACACTGTATTTCATCTCTCTGCATCCATTCTGAAATTTTTGCAATATTTTGAGGACTTTGCTCTAAGACAACTTCTTCCTGATTATTCAAAAGTAGATGATATTTTTTATTTTGATTATATTTCAGGCAAAGTTCTTTGGGCGATCCGCACTCGACAATTTTTCCCTGATACAAAAGTGCAACTCTATCACAAAGTTTTGTGGCTTCTTCCATATTATGTGTAGTCAAAAAAATTGACATACCTTCTTCTTTCAGTCCCAACAACATTTTATGAATAGATACCGCAGTCGATGGATCTAATCCGCTTGTCGGCTCATCAAGAAATAAAATTCTTGGCTTATGAAGCACTGCCCTGGCCAAAACAAGTCTTTGCGTCTGCCCTCTGGAAAGTTTACCTGCCGGCTTTTTACGATGTTCATACAATTCCACCTGATGTAAGACTTCCTCCACTCTTACACTGGGAACTCGCCATATTTTTGCAAACATACTTAAATTCTGCCATACTGTCATTTTCTCATAAATTCCGCTTTGATCAGAAACCACGCCAATCTTTTCATAAATTGATTCATCAATATTAACCGTATCTGTATCAAGAATTTTTGCCTCTCCAGATGTTTGCCTTAACTGTCCTGTGATTATTTTAATCGTAGTTGTTTTTCCGGCGCCCGACGGCCCTAAAAATCCAAGAATTTCGCCTTTATGAAGCGTAATATTGATATCCTTAAGCGCCAATTCCGTCTTATAGCGCTTAGAAATATGTGATAAATCCAGTAATACATTTTGTTCCATAACATAATCCTCTTTCTAAATATTTTCTTTATAATTGCCCCGTTCTTCTATCGCAGAGTAATTATGATGGAAGTATCGTATAATGTTTTATCGCCTTTATGCTGAGTTTTGCCTGAATGATATACCATACTGCCTGAAATGGCTTTTGAACACTGTCATTTAAATTCTGCTCAACAACTCCCCCTTCATACTTTTAGAAAAAAGACATTTTTCTCCATTATCCATAAGAATTTCCCGATGCTTTAAATCTAACTCCTGAATCTTATTTACATTGACCAGATATGACCTGTGAACCCTTAAAAAATGCTCTCTAAACTGCTCTTGTAACTCCTGCATACTGCCAATAAAATCAATACAGTCATTCTTCGCATGAAGTTCTATTCTGTGTGTACGGGCACTTGTCTCAAAGAACATAATTTCATCCACTGGAACATGCCTTACAATATCCAACACCTTTACTGTAAAGTATTCCTTTTGCTCTCCCTGCTCCTTACACATCCGCTCAGTAATGACCGCAAGGTTTTTGTACATTCCGGACAGCATCTTTTCTGAATTGCCCTTTACTATATAATCCAGCGCTTCCAGGTGATAACGAAATGTCTCAAATGCCAGATCCGGAAAGGAAGTCACATAGATAAGAAAACCTCTGGCATCGAACTTTCGAATCTGTTGTCCCAGCATAAATCCATCCATCGCCTCATCCTTAAGCTCCACATCCAGAAAATAAATTCCTCTCTTTGGGGACGCCGCTACCGCTGCAATAATTTCCTGGGGATGCCTGCTGCACAGAGCAATCTGCATATCATAACCTTCAATCATAATTTGTTTTTCTAAAAACTTTTTCTGTGCAGCGAGTATCATCGCATCATCTTCACAAATATAAATTGGAAGCATATTTTTTCCTCCACAATTTTTAACACTTCTTATTCCTGTATCTTTAATTCCTGAATAAAATAGCCATCCTTGATTGTTGTTAGAGAGAAGACATTTTCATAATGTTCTAAAATACTTTTATAACTTGCAAGGCCAATTCCTCTGTCCGCCCCTCTGGTAGAATAACCTTGCTGCCAGATCTTGTGAAAATCAATGTTTGAATACAATGGATTTCTTACTTGAAATGTTGTGCATTCTTCCTGGCTGCTAATCATAATATGTATCTGAGGTTTTGGCTTCTTACCCTTTTTTCCTTGTACTTCATCAATAGCATTGTCAATCAGTATCCCCAGGCATCTGCACAAGTCAGTCGTTCTCAGCCGCGTTCTATCAAATGGACGCAATACTTCCAGTTCACAGGAAATCTGCTCCTGCTGCATTTTTTCCATTTTCCCCAACAGAAGCCCTTTTACCTCAAGCATATGAATATTTCCAAGCTGTGTCAATCTGCGTATCTGTTCCCCCACCTGATAATCAAAATCACTTGTCATATCCTGGATAAAATTCTGCACTGCTTCCATATTTCCCTCTTTTGCCTGAAGGTACATGCCGGACATCATATTTTTATAATCATGACGGAACCTTCGCATTTCACTCTGCAATTTTTCTAAACTCTCAATATAAGCACTTTGCTGCTGCATGCTAATCTGCTGAGTCTGAATTTGCTTCTTTTGCATTTCCTGACGCCCTGCATAACCAAAAATAATAAAAACAATCAGTAGATATAACAGAGAAACGACTGCATTATCGTTACCAACCCGTTCTCCTATTTGCACCATATAATAAAGTATTTCAGACAAAATCGGGTATAAACTGATAAAAATAATACTTACCTTTTTCGATTCTTTCCGTTCAATCCACAGTCGGAACATTTTCCCAACTCCGGTTTTATATAGAAACAACACCCAGATGATCTCTATGAGTGGTGTTAATACATACAGAAAAAAATAATATATTAACCGTTCTCCCCAAATATCCAAATGAAAAGTCATATTAGGTGAAAATAAAACGCCTATGTGTACCGCAAAAGATTCCAACATTTCTAAAAAAACAGCCGAAATCCAACAAGTCAGCAGATTTTCCCGATAGAGAAAATATAAATAAAACATTGCTCCTGTCATTCCCATATAGGTAAACAAGATTTGTCCTGCACTATACCTCCATCTAAAGATACCCGCTTTATAAAAAACTGTCCCCATCAATGCCCAGACACAGATAAATAATATAGTAAACGCAATCATTTTCACTTTGCGCTCTCTCATTTGATATGGTTTTCGCTCCAGGAGCAACATAGAGATCCAGATCGTAAACAGCACACTTATTGTCAAACCAAAGGTATTACTGCAGAAAAGCCCCCAAAAACTCATAATCCTCTTTTACCTCCTACAACTTCTCACAATCCTGGCGATCCTGGATTTGCATTTCTCTTTTGTAAGTTCTTTGGAAATCTGACGTAGCTGCTGTTTACCATAAGCGGCACGCTCTTTGCTATTCTGTTCATGTTCAACAATGATACGCCCCACATTCCAGTAGGTGGGCAGAAGTTCCGTGCTGATGTGTGTAGCAACCTTTTGCCGAGCGTTTAATAATAGTTCTCTAATCTCGTCTATCATAGAATCAGTATATGCTAAATCACTCATAATATATCCTCTTTGCGTTTCCTGAATATTTTATAAGCATAGCATAAACGTGTCTAAATTGCTACTGTTTGATTTGATGTATTATACAAATGGCGAAGTCGGCTGATTGTAAATTTTTGTGAATTTGATTAAAAAGTCCTTTACAAAACGTCACTGGCAAGACAGCAAAATCGATCCTGATTTCCTGCGGCGCTCGTATGGCTCCCTTTGATATCCGGGAAGTGCGGGAACTGATGGAGGGCGACGGACTGGAACTTGAAAAGATTGGCGACCGGAAAACGGCGCTGCGCTCCCTATTCATGTTACCTGCCTGCTGGACGAATTTGCCAACCAGAAAATCCCGGATTTCCAGCACTTGATCTCCGTTATCCGCAGCTGCGAGATTTCCGCGCATATCGTGGTGCAGACGCAGAGCCAGTTAAAGGCCGTCTACAAAGACCATGCGGAAACTATTATCGGCAACTGCTCCTGCGTCCTGTTTTTGGGCGGCAAGGAGCGCAGCATGGGCATCAACTACCAGAAACTTGAGAAAGATCTCCCGCGCCGTAGCGGTGAAGCGGCGAAGAAATAGGGCATTTCAGAAAGGCGGGTACAAAAGCTATGTGAGGAAAACCGCATACCCGGCGTGGCAAAATTTAGACGTATGTGGCTGATGCCAAATGACGCGGAGAAACCAGCAGATAAAAGACATAAAACTTCTCCAAAATAGAATGATTTCATATTTGCTCCACATTGACATGATAAACTCAAAATAAGGAGGTGCTTTTATGGCAACATTACTTATTGTGGAAGATGATAAACAAACTAATGAAGCTATATGTGAATACTTAAAATCGGCAGGACATAAAATC
The DNA here is from genome assembly GCA_910575245.1 of Clostridia bacterium. Classification (GTDB taxonomy): domain Bacteria; phylum Bacillota; class Clostridia; order Lachnospirales; family Lachnospiraceae; genus UBA3282. The sequence continues at coordinate 4,552 of CAJTEN010000041.1, forward strand.
ATTCCTGCCTACGACGGAGCGGACGCATTGCAGGCTTTCAATCAAGGGAATATTGACCTTGTTGTTTTAGATATAATGCTTCCCAAAATTACGGGACTTGCCGTACTCCATGAAATACGGAAAAAAAGTGTTGTCCCCGTTCTCATGCTCACGGCTATTAACGATGAATATACACAGGTAGCAAGTTTTGACGAACAGGCAGATGACTATATTGCAAAACCGTTTTCTATGGTTTTACTTGGCAGACGTGTCACCGCACTTTTACGAAGATGCGGGAAAGGTATTATACCCGACACGGTAACCTTCGGTGACGTAACCGTTGATTTTTCCGGCTATACGGCACAAGACTCTAACGGAAAAATAGATGTTACACCAAAAGAAATTGACTTGCTACGATTGCTTATAGAGCATAAAGGGCTGGTATTGACGCGCTCACAAATTCTTGATGATTTATGGGGTATTGACGCCCCGATCATTGACAGAACGATTGATACCTACATCAAAAATCTGCGTAAGAAACTGCGGCTTGACTGTATAGTGACGGTCAAAGGAATTGGTTATAAATATGAGGTACAGGCATGAAAAAACTAAAACTATTTCCAAAAACATTTTTTTACACGTTGACAATAATGATATTTGTAATTGTGATTGCCCACATTCTGATTTATCTGCTTGCACCCCAAATGGGTATGGTAATTTCTACGGCTGATAATATTGCGGAGAAAATCACAGTCGATATTTGCGAGGAAAAAATAGTTGTGCAAGCGATACAAAAGGCGTTGCCATTTTCACTCATTTGTAGCTTGGTAATTTCTGTTATCTGTTCTCTCTTATTTTCTAAAGCGATTGTTGTCCCTATTGAGAGAATTTCTGCTTCTACTGAACGAATGATGAAATTAGACCGGGCGGCAGCTTGCATCATTCACTCAAAAGATGAAATTGGATTGTTGGCACAGAATGTCAATGACCTGTATTCTAATCTCTTATCTACTATTGAGCATTTGGAGCAAGAAAAAGACCGGGTTAGTGAAATGGAACGGGCAAAAGTAGACTTTCTGCGGGCTGCGTCACATGAATTAAAAACTCCCGTGACTGCTTTGAACGCTACCCTTGAAAATATGATTTTGGGTGTGGGAAAGTATCAAGATTACGCCGTATATTTACCGGAGTGCAAAGATATGGTTGATCGGCTTTCTAAGATGATACATGAAATTTTAGAAACTTCTAAACTGAATGGCGTTACAGAACAGCCAGCGGTTGTTGATCTATCTGAATTACTTGAAGAACTATGTGAGCCATACCAGCTAATCGCAGCGGCACATAACATATCCTTTTCCCTTGATTTGCCGGAAACTTTTACCATGACGCTTCCGATCAATTTATTCAGTAAAGCAGTATCTAACGTTCTTGCTAATGCTGTCGCCTATACAGAAACAGGAAAGACTGTTACCGTCTTTATGGACGGGCGCAGCCTTATGATTGAAAATGAGTGCGTCCCTATCCAAAGAAGTGAAATTCCCCGGCTGTTTGAGCCGTTCTATCGCCCCGGCTTTTCCAGAAACCGTGAAAATGGCGGTAATGGGTTAGGACTCTATATTGTAGACGCGCTCTTAACATCAATAAATATTTCCTATTCTTTTATTCCTATGAAAAATCCGCCGGGAATGTGTTTCACATTCCAATTTTAAGCATGAATGAACTCCCCGCATTGGGGAGTTTTTTCATAATCTGCTTAAATTCCATATCCATTTCATACTCATTCCATATTGGAGGATTATTCTTTGAGAGCGTTCAGAAGAGCAGCTTATCAATGGAGGTACAAAAAATGAGTATTTTCAAAAGGGCGTTTTTATACGTCACACGAAAACGGGGAAAAACAATTCTCCTATTCGCCATACTGCTAATTATGGCAACCTTTGTTTTAACAGGGCTTTCTATTTGGAAAGCATCGGAAGTTGCACAGCTTAATCTCCGGCAGAGCTTGGGTGGCAAATTTGATGTGTTTGTAGATTGGAGCAATAGCCCCTATGTAGTGAAAGAACCCGTCAAAGATGAAGTGGACGAGGAAACCGGCAAGACAACAAGCAGCTTTCTCATGTATTCTACTGTACAATTTACCCCGGAGAATATTGCTGCTATCAAAGATGCTCCCGGCGTAAAGTATTGTAGTGCAAGGCAGGACAATCTATTGCCATTCGATGAGCTTTCCCTGTTTCCCGGAACGATCTCAACTGATGCGAAGTATCAGAGCTACACAAAGACGCTGGGCGTATGCAACACGGAGGACGATGAACTTTTCACCACCGGCACACTGACACTGGCAGAGGGGCGGCATATCTCCGCTGACGATACCCATGTGGCAATCATCAGTCGGGACTTAGCGGAGAGAAACGAATTGAAAATCGGGGACTATCTCACTGCCCATAGCTACAGCATGGAAGATAACGGCTTTACCGGGCTGGAAATCAAGGTGCAGATTATCGGACTGTTTACCCCAAATGCGGTGGAACAGTTTGGGGAAACCGTCACCACCTACGACAAAATCCAAAACCGTATATTTGTGGATTTGCAGACCTCGAAAGAATTTGACGGTGGAGAAATCAATTACGGTTTTTCTGCGCTCCATGTCACCATAGATGACCCTCAAAACATGGCGCAGGTGGTAGCCGCTGTAAAAGCTTTGCCGGGAATTGACTGGAAAGCCTTTACCGTGGAGGAGGACAATGAAACCTACGAAAACGCTGCCGCTCCGCTGGCTGCACTGAATGAATTAGTTGTTACACTGCTGATAGTCATTATTGTTGTTAGTGCTATCATACTTGCTTTGATCTTGACCCTTTGGACAAAAACCCGTATCCATGAGATTGGAGTGTTCCTGTCCGTGGGTATTCGGAAATCGTCTATCATTGGACAATACTTAATAGAAGTGCTTCTGATTGCTGTCTTTGCCTTTGGACTTTCCTATTTTACAAGTAATGGCATTGCGGGACAAATTGGTAATCACTTGTTGGGACAGAGTGTACAGGTAGAGCAGGAAGATAATAGCAGCTCCGCTGCTACTGCTGTCGAAGTGGGGGCAGATACCCTTATCCAAAAGCCCTTACCTGCAGAAAACGGTATTCATGTTTCCGTAGGGCTGGATAGTCTTATCCTACTCTATTTAATTGGTTTTGTAATCATTATAGTGGCTGTTAGCATATCGTCTATCACAGTTATGCGCCTAAAGCCACGGGAAATTCTGTCTAAAATGAGTTAAAGGAGGAACAATCATGCCAACATTGGAACTGCAAAATATTTTCTATTCTTACGAAAAGGGGAAATCTATTTTATCAAACATAAGCGCAGAGCTGGAAGCGGGTAAACTATACGCCGTTCTTGGTTCGTCGGGATCGGGTAAGACAACGCTGCTGTCCCTCTTGGGGGGACTTGATACACCAACCAAAGGCGAAGTCCTATTTAACGGAGAGAACATTACGGCAAAAGGATTGGAATATCACCGCAGAAATCACATTTCGCTGATTTTCCAAAGCTATAATCTGATTGACTACATGACGCCGATTGAAAATGTACAGCTAACAGCGAAACAAGACGCGATACCCATTTTGGAACGTTTGGGACTGAAAAAAGATGAAATATCACGGAATATACTGAAATTGTCCGGCGGTCAACAGCAGCGTGTAGCGATTGCGAGGGCATTGGCGTCTGACGCTCCGGTTATTCTTGCGGACGAACCGACCGGGAACTTAGACGAAGATACCGCCGAGGAAATCACAGCGATATTGAAAGAAAGCGCACATACATTTGGAAAATGCGTTGTAGTAGTGACGCACTCCGGCGAGGTAGCAAAGCAGGCAGATATGGTACTGGAAATTAGAAGAGGACATTTGAAAGAGAGGAATATGTAATGAAGAAATTAGAAATCATTTTGACTTGTATGTTAATTTGTTTATGCCTATTTTCCGGCTGTACGAACGATAAAGACAATAGCAATTCAGATACAGGTTTAGGCAACGCTGTTGATATTGATGTTGATATTGAGGCAGAAAAAAAGGGCGATACCGATATTTCGATTGATGATGATATTGTTGTTGATTTCAAAGACCCGGAAAGCGCAGACGGTATTGTAGTTAGTCCCAAAGAATAAGAGAATAGCAACATTTCACACAGGATCCACATTAGTTTTATATTCGTTCTATATGGCGGCGGTACTTTTTTCAAAGTACCGCCGTTTTCGCTTCTGATAAACACGGCGGCATTATTGGAGGTATCGCCGTGTCCCTTTTTACTTTCTTTAACCCGCATAATAAGCTACAATCAAAAAAATCCCGTCCACCGCCGGAAAAAATTCTACCCATGAATATGAACTGTCTAATCAATCAACTGAATACTGCTTAGCTCTGCCCCGGTCTTTTCAATCTCCATAAGCTCCTTTATGAATTTCTGAGCACCCGTTCGGAACGATCAAGAGGGCAATGGGAGCGGCTTACTTTCTACTTAAGGGCATGAGGAAAGTAAGTGGGGAGAAAAGCAGCATAGAGGCAGTGTATTTTATTCAGTTTTCGGGGTCAGGGATTTTTTTGTAGAGAAGAGGATCGTTCCTGGCACTTTATGTGCAAAAAATGAAAGCGGAAACGAAACCAGAGGAATAGTTTTTGGACGGTCTGGGGGCGCGGGGGCAGAGCCGCCGCAAAACCTATCAACAGCCGCCGCAGTAGTGCAGACGGAAGTCGGAAAGGACATGAAATGCGGATTGCTTTCAGCGGGAACTCTGGTTAGCAATCTAATCGACAAATTCAAACTTATCTACTAACTGTCTTAACTTTCCTTTATTTTCAAGGCTTTGCGGAATCCCGTTTTGCTTCCCTTGTAGCATGTGCATAGACATTCATTGTAGTGCTTATATCCGAATGTCCTAAAAGTTCCTGCACGTTTTTTGGCTACGCCCCGTTTGATAACAGATTTGTTGTGTAGGTGTGTCTTAATGTGTGGAAGTGGAAACCCTCTAACTCCGGCACTTTTCTTGCCGCTGTCCGGCAGGCTGTTTCTACGGTGGCGGGAAGTTCCAGACAGCCATCTTCCCTCAGACATACAAAGGAGATTTCCGTATAATCCTCCGGCGCATCTTCTGTCATTGGCAGATTGTAATACTCATAATGCACCCTGTTTTTCTCGGTAACTTCCCTATAGAAATTCCTGTAATAGAGTTCGCCATACCGCATAGGTTTTTAAGCTGTTGTTTTCTTGTTTTTTTCAAAATGTCAGCGAGGGCATTTCCAAAATCAACTATCCGCACTTTTTTCCTCTTGGTTGAGCCGATTTCGTGCTTATGGGTAGCACCGTTGTAACGGACGCTCCTGCGGACTGTCAGATATTGTTCCTCAAGGCTGATGTCCTGCCAAGCTGTGCAATCAGCTTTTGGTACTGCTCAAATGACAGCGGCTTGACACTGCCAGTATCGGTGTCCGTTTCCTCCGCAATCAAATCCATATCGTCCTTTTTATGCCGCATAACCACATACTGCATGGGATTGAATGTGATGTACTGCTTCGGGAACACCGCAAACCGGAATGATGATGAGGCAAGCCCGCATATGCACGTTGTAGGTGTTCCGGTGGGGAGAGGGTTTAAGCGTGGCTTGTCAGCAAAAGTGTCAAAGCGTTCCGTATTCACGCCCCAAGTCCTGTCAGAAGTTTTGCAGGATAAAATGCGGGCAGACGCCAACCACTATATGAAAGCCATCTTCCAGCAGGAATTAAGGAACTTTGCAGTTCCTAGGAAAAGAAAAAGGGAAAAACAATGACCTGACGGTTGCGGAATACAAGGTTGCAAAAGAGGAAGAAAAGATTGAAAAACTATCAACGGATAAAATAGGACTGGAGGCTGACATTCTCGTCCTGAACCATAAAAAGTCCACCAAGCAAAAAATTGGACGAATTGGACGGGGAGGTTGAAAGTTCCAATATCTTCCTGAAAGCACTCAGACAGATAAAACAGTTTATACAGTCATATCTTCCCTTTGCGCCGCTGATTGAGGAATTTGCGAACCATGTGGAGCGTGGGGCGGATATAGAGGCAGGAAACAGCTTTCGTGGCTTGCTGACCGCACTTGGAGAACTGCTAAATTCATTTAAGGAGATCATTAAAGACGGATTATGCTGGTTCCCACGCCTTATGCGGTGGCAGACTTCAAAGGGTGAAGTTTCTCCTGTGTTTGAAGATTACAGAAATGAGGGCTACTGTTACCGCATAAAATCTTACATGGATATCCATACAAGGAAAGAATACCCAAAAGAACTGATACAGCCGGAAATCAAGCCGGAAAACCGCACAGGCACAATAGAGCAGTTGGCGCAGAATGTGGAGGCTGTCGAAAAGCAGGTGTGGCTTATGGGTGTAGGGATGAGTCAAAATCATAAGTGTCAAAGTAGACAAATTATAAAATAGCAGGCTTAAATTCAAAATTGAAATGTTCCAAGAAGTACCTGCATTTGTAAAAAAGAGCAAGATAATATAAATTCTTATTCCAACTTTATTCCCAATGTGTAATAATATAAAAAATTGGGAATAAAGTTGGGAATAAATCCGTATCGAGGAGAATGTCAATGGATATTAAACAGATTGTATTAGATTTATGTGCCATGAATGATGAACAGGAATGGTTTGAATTTAAAGAGAATTGGTTTCAACCGGAAACATTAGGAGAGTATGTTTCCGCGTTATCAAATGCTGCGGCGTTCCATTATAAGAAATATGCTTATTTTATATGGGGAGTTGAGGATGAGAATCATAAAATAGTTGGGACGACGTTCAACCAATATTGTGACTATAATAAAGAACCTTATCAGAATTATCTTGCACGAAATCTTTCTCCGAGCCTGAATTTTTCTTTTGAGGAAGTTGAGATTCAGCAAAAAAGAGTTGTCGTATTGGTCATACCTGCGGCTTTTGAGATACCTACTGCATTTAAGGAAAAGCGGTATATAAGGATTGGATCATCGAAATGCAATATCAAGGACTATCCCAGGAGAGAGATTGAACTTTTTAAGATGCTTGATGGGAGAACAGAAACCATAGAAACAATTCCGGCAAAATATCAGGAACTTACTTTTCAAAAGTTGTTTGGATATTATGGTTCAAAGGGAATTGTTCTGAGTGATAAGACTTTTATAAAAAATTTAGGTCTGCGAAATGAAGAAGGACAATTCAATTTATTGGCACAGCTGCTTTCGGACGATTCTCATTTTCCTCTCAGAGTATCTATATTTGAGGGGAAAACGAAAGGAACAAATCTGTTTTCGGTCAGGGAGTTTGGGAATAACTGTCTTTTATACAGTTTGGATGAGTTATTACGCTATGGTGATGTACTCAATATCATACAGGCAGATGAAACAGATCGGGTTGTGGAAAGGAAAGAAGTGCCGCTGTTTGATAACAAGGCATTTCGGGAAGCAATCATCAATGCTGTCCTGCATAACAAATGGACAGAGGGAAACGAGCCGATGATTTCCGTTTTTTCTGACAGGATAGAAATTTTATCAAGAGGCTCTCTACCGCCCGCACAGACAATGGAAGGCTTTTATCTGGGGGAGTCTGTGCCTGTGAATGAAAAGTTGTCGGAGATATTTTTGCAATTGCATATCAGTGAGAAATCAGGACGGGGAGTCCCTAAAATAACGGAAATATATGGTAAAGAGGCGTTTGCATTTAGAGAAAATTCAATTGTTGTAACAATACCATTGAAAAAAATCAGGAAAGTTGGGAATAAACTTGGGGATAAAAAACCTTTAAATGTAAGGAGAAGAAAAATTTTGGCAGAAATGAGAGATAACCCCAATATAACAGCAGAGGAACTTCGCAAGATTTTAGGAATCAGTAAAACGGCAGTAGATAACAACATTTCATTTCTGCGTGAAAATGGCTATATTGAGAGAGTAGGATCAAAAAAAGCAGGATATTGGAATGTGTTATAGAGTACAGAGATAAAAATTTAAAGGAGAACAATTGATTTATGGCAGCAATTAATGATTTGATAGCTCAGATACAGGATGTCGAGCTTAGAAATAAGATAGAACAAGAAGTAAATCGAATGAATAAACAGAAGAAATTTGGTCTTGTTTTTGAAGAACACTTGCCAGAATGTACACCATTATATGAAATGCCTGTGAATTGTGGGAGTAATGTTGCATTAAAATCCGGAAATATCAATGACATTTATAGAGTAATTGCCGTAAATAATGAAAAAGCATTATGCATTAAAGAAGATGAGCAGACGGAATGGAACATTGCTGACCTCGTGGTAGTAGCAAAATTTGGAGAGCCAATCTATCCATATTTGAAACAGATAGATAGCGTGTGCAATGCGCCGGACAGTGATTTATGGCATACATTGATTGAAGCGGACAATTATCATGCGTTGCAATTGCTCGAATATCTTTATGCAGGAAAGGTAGATTGTATTTATACACGACTTTACAACTTTATAAATAGGACTGCTGTCTCAAACATAGATGTTTTAAGTCTTCTATAATAGCAGCTGATTTTATATGGGTTTCGATATTTCGCACCAAGTTTACATAAAATACCTGTTGACGTATCTGTTCGCTGAGGGCAAACCGGAATTCCTGTACACTGACATTTTTGTATTGTGAAAATCCTCTTTCCCTATATGGAAGTATTTTCATCGCACAATAGCTGATGTTAACCAGGTTGACCATCATCTCAATCCCCTTCCGGCTGCGCACCATATACCCGCACAGGGACCAGAAAGTCTTCTGTTCGTAGTAGCTTCCTTCAATGTTCCATCTGAAGGAATAAAGCAGCAAGGGGATATACTGCATCCAACTGCTCCCGGTACGGTTGAGTGGTGGCTTTTCCTGCCAGTCGGGGCAGGAGGAAGGTCATAAAGCACGGAATCAGCGGATTCCATTGCCAGTATGGACAGGACAAACAGGAACAGTGTTTCAGCGGCAGGCGCTGAAAATGTGGCAAAATAAATAGAAAAATATCTATAAAGTCTACCGATTATGCAGTTTTCGTTGTATAATAAATTTGCCGTATGGGATCACACTCTTTTGTGTGTTTTTGTTAGCAAACTAATTATACACCAAAGTGTCTTATCGGAATTCCTGTTTGCAAGTTAAATTGATGGTTAAGGAGAAACCTGTTATGGAAATTGTAAGTGTGGTTATTCAATGTTTTATTGGTCTTTTTTTTGCGATATATGGCATTTGGCTGTTGCTTTCTAACAGAAAAAGGGGAGAACAAGCGAAAGGAAAATTTGTACTTTCGCTCGTCTGTATTTTGGTAGGCATATTTTTATTGGGATATGTAGCTTACCAGATTTTATAACTTTTCCATTTTTCGAGAAGTTGTAGAGAGCGAAAATCGGTAGTTGCAAAAAGGAGCAAACAAGTTTGAAAATGTCTAAAGAAAAAATTGATGTAAGTATGTTCGCTCCATGTGGAATGAGTTCCATCCATCTTTCCTGCCGTAATCTTTATTAGTGTCTGTGTCAGGTCTTTGTAGGATATGTTCTTTGATTTCCCGATGGAAGCAATTTCTTCGATTGCATTTACTCCAATGATGGTAGACAGATGGTTCAGAAACAGCCATGCTTCTTCTGTATAATTGTTTCTCATATAGGATGCCTCATAGGGCATGGTATCCCCATATGTTTTGAAAAACTGTTCAACCGACTGCCTCTGTTTATATATACTGTACACCTGGAAAGCATTTAAGTCTGTACGGTTTGTTTTTAATGTGATTGTGCCCATTTCTTCTTTATATGCATAAGCCTCCTGAATGGTAATGGATCCCAGCAATTCCAGTTCCTCGTCAGTGAGACGGCTCCTTCCTTTGTTCCGGCGTGTTATCTCCCTTTCCTTTTTCAGTTCCATGGCACTGTTTTTCTTTTCTGTTCTTTTTGTGATGTCTGCGATTTCCTGTGCCAGAAGATCCGTATCAAGGAACAGGTGGATGTTAAAGCCTTCCCCTGGAAGGGTCAGACTGTGTATTCCCCTCCCATATAAATACCAATGCCCCGGATATGCTTGATTTCCGTGTTGACACTCTAAACCTCATTGACAAGAGGAAATACTCTCTATATAATTAAACTGTGAGTTTAATTATCGCAAGGAGGAACGCATGGGACGAAGAAAGAAAGAGCCTAGAAGTGTACATCGGGAAAACATAGTGTCTGCGGCATCTGTTTTATTTATGGAAAGGGGAATTGCCGCGACTTCTATGGACGATATAGCGAAAGCCGCCGGATACAGCAAGGCAACATTATATGTATATTTTGAAAATAAAGAGGAGATAGTCGGCATTTTGGTATTGAACAGTATGAAAAAACTTTATGACTATATATCTTCTGCTCTCATACAGCATAAAAACACGAAAGCAAGATATGACTTCATCTGTCGCGGGCTGGTGCAGTATCATGAGGAATTTCCTTTTTATTTCAAAATGGTATTGGATAAAATCAACATTGATTTTGAGAGCAAAGCCTATCTGCCGGAAGAAAAGGAAACTTATCATATTGGGGAAGAAATAAATGAAAAGATAAAAATCTTTTTGTTATCCGGCATAAAAAAGGGGGATTTACGAGGTGATTTGGAAATTATGCCTGCCATATTTAATTTTTGGGGTATGATTTCCGGAATTATTCAGCTTGCTGCTAACAAAGAAGAATATATTAAAAAGTCAATGGGTTTATCAAAAGAAAAGTTTTTGGAATATGGTTTTTCACTTGTTTACCATTCGATTGCGAGGAGTGATGATTATGAGTGAAAAAAATATGCTTGCCATTTTAGGTAGTCCTCATACAAATGGGATGACAGCAGCCATGTTGAATTGGGCAGTTCATAAAGCTGAACAGGCGGATTATGCTGTAACAAAAATCAATCTGTATGAAAAGAAACTTTCTTTCTGTACCGGCTGCCGGGCTTGCATGGATACACATATTTGTATTCAGAAAGATGACATACAGGAAATCGCCCTGTTATTACATAAGAGTCAGCTTGTTATTCTTGCCGCCCCTGTCTATTGGGCGAATGTTCCGGCTCCTGTTAAAAATTTATTTGACCGATTGTTAGGAACGGCTATGGAAGAAACAGATACATTTCCAAAACCACGATTACGGGGGAAGCAATATTTAATTTTGACTTCCTGCAATACTCCTGCTCCCTTTTCGTGGATATTCGGACAGAGCAAAGGGGCAATCCGAAATATGGACGAATTTTTCAAGACCGCAGGCATGAAATCGGTGGGAAAAGTGGTATGTGCAAATGCAAAGAATAAGAAAGAACTGCCTAAGCGAACAATGAAAAAGATTGAGAGGTGTCTGAAATGAAATTATCCCGAAAAAGAATCCTGTCTTTTACAGCAATTTTTTTTCTTATTGTTTTGTTTTTTACGGTGGTTTATCTGAAAAGCGTGGCAGATTATAAAAGGTCAGTAAAAGAAACAACGTTTAGAAATTTAGATATTATCAATGTTCCCGACGGAGTTTATGTCGGGGAATATGACGTGGGTTTTGTTTATGCCAAAGTGGAAGTAACGGTTCAAAACGGAGTAATTACAAACATTGATATTCTGGAGCATAAAAACGGGCGTGGAAGCCGCGCAGAAGTTGTTGTTGACAGAATCATTGAAGAACAGAAAATAGATGTTGATGCAGTATCGGGGGCAACAAATTCAAGCACCGTCATAAAGAAAGCTGTTGAAAATGCCTTAACAGGAGAAAAATAGAAAATGAACGGGAAAACAGAGTGGATTTATAGAATCGGATAGCCGTTGACCTGTCAAAAAAGCCGGGTCATTAACAAGGTCTATTGCGCCTATGGATATGAATACACACATCATGTCGCATGTCTTAATAACTCACATTGCCCAAACGGCTGTACCGCTTCATGTTGTATGGGTGTTTGTTGTAATAGCCCCCACTGGGAGGAGAAGTCATACGTGATTTCAGAAGAATTAAAAGCGATTTTCATACAGGGTTTGAGGAGTGCATAGATGAAGCTTTTTCGTATGGGGACTGTTCAAAAGGAAAGCTTTATGATATACTGATTGAGTTATTAGCCAAGTGATTGAGATATACAGCGGAGAAGAATCGAAGATAGCAGAGAATATCGGCACGTCACCATCATATGTGAATAAGATCGCCCCCAGCAAAGAGCAGATCATGAATAAGACATTTCTGACTATGATGGAAAATCTGGGCTTTGATGTGGAACCGCATTATGCGAAAAGAGAAGAGTGACATTGTGGTGCCCAATTGTCACCACAGGCGAGAACTGATACAGGAGAAAAGAAGAATGGTATTTGCTGAAGAAAAATATGAGTTGGGCGGAAAAGCAATAATGCTTCGCAGCGCAAACGCAAATAAAAATGATGCAGATATGTTGATAGATTATTTGAAAACGGTTACTGGTGAAACGAGGTTTTTAATGTGCGAGCCTGACGAAGTGAAATATACTACCGATGATGAACTTAGTTTTATCAAGGAACATAACGAATCGGATAATGCATTATTGATTCTTGTTTTTGTAGATGGCGAATATGCCGGAAACTGTTCTTTTGAAGGAAAGACAAGCAGCCGTAGAACAAAACACCGCGCTGGGATAGGAATTGCTTTGTTCCAGAGATTTACTGGTTTTGGTTTGGGAAGACTATTATTAGAGATACTGTTGCGGGAGATAAAAGAACAGGGGTATGAGCAGGCTGAATTAACTGTAGTTGGCGGAAACGACAGGGCTTATCATCTATATGAAAGTCTGGGATTCAAAGAGTGTGGCCGAATCCCCAAGGCAAACAAATACGATGATGGGACTTATAGTGATGATATATTGATGGCGCTGCCGTTGTAAGAGGGTACTGGTACAGCAGTATTCCTTGCAAATGCTGGAAGCAGTATGAAGAATCCTTTATTGCTGGTGTACGTCCTCAAGTGTGCGTGTGTTTCCACAGATGCCTGAGGGAGATATGTCCGGAGAGTTTAAGAATTATGGTCGGTGGAGAATTGCTTCTCTGCTGACCATTGTTTTTTGATTCAGAAAAAAGTAAGGGATGGTATAATTAACATGACATACAGTTGTCGTGTTAAGCTTGCTATAATTATGAACGGAGCGTGAGAGATTATGAAGATAGACAGACTGATTGGGATTTTGTCAATCTTACTGCAGGAAGAAAAGACAACAGCTCCCGAACTGGCAGAAAGGTTTGAAGTTTCAAGGAGAACGATAAACCGGGATATCGAAGACCTCTGTAAAGCAGGGATTCCTATAAGGACTGCCCAAGGCGCTGGCGGTGGTATCAGTATTATGGATGGTTACCGCATGGACAGGACAATTCTGACATCAAAGGATATGCAGATGATTCTTGCCGGCCTCAGAAGTCTTGACAGTGTGAGCGGAAGCCGATACTATGGCCAGCTGATGGAAAAGCTGCAGGCCGGTTCTTCCAAGTTTATCAGTGGCAGGGATTCCGTACTGATTGATCTGTCTTCATGGTATAAGGGGTCTCTTGCTCCAAAGATTGAGATGATCCAGGATGCGATAGAAAACAGGAGTCTTTTGGAGTTCAAGTATTATGCGCCGTCTGGAGAAAGCAGCAGACTGATAGAACCATATTATCTGGTCTTTCGGTGGTCAAGCTGGTATGTGTGGGGGTGGTGCAAATCCAGAGAGGATTACAGGCTGTTTAAGCTGAACCGTATGGATAGAGTCAAGGAAACCAACCAGAATTTTGTTTGCAGGGTGGTGCCTATGCCGGATCTTTCGAATGAAAAGATATTTCCGGGAGGTATCAGAGTGAAAGCGCTTTTTACTCCGGATATGAAATGGCGGCTTGTCGAAGAGTTTGGCCTACACTGTTTTACAGAAACGGATGAAGGAAGGCTGCTCTTTACTGCTGATTATTCGGACATGGAGAACCTTGTTGCGTGGCTTTTGACATTCGGGGCGAAGGCTGAGGTGCTGGAACCAGTTGAGGCACGTAATATCATCCGCCGGAACGCGGAGGAAACATTACGAATTTATACAGGGGATTAGATTATTTGTAAAGGAGTGACGGGTATGGCTTTCGATTACAAGAAGGAATATAAAGAATTTTATCTTCCAAAGGCAGTTCCAGGTATTATTACAGTTCCAAAAATGAATTTTCTTGCAGTGAGGGGCAGCGGAGATCCAAACACAGAGGATGGAGCGTATAAGGAATCCATAGGGCTTTTGTATGGAATTGCTTTCACGATCAAAATGAGCAAGAAGGGTAATCATCAGATTGATGGATACTTTGATTATGTGGTTCCGCCGCTTGAAGGCTTCTGGTGGCAGAACGGAGCGACCGGAATCGATTATGCCCATAAGGATAAGTTTGAGTGGATATCGGTTATCCGGCTTCCGGATTTTGTTACCAAAGAAGATTATGAGTGGGCTGTCAGGGAAGCGACGGAGAAGAAAAAGCAGGATTTCTCCAAGGTGGATTTCTTCACTTATGATGAGGGGTTGTGTGTTCAGTGCATGCATATCGGAGCTTATGATGATGAGCCAGCCACGGTAGAAGCAATGCATCGTTTTATGGAAGAACAGGGATATGCTCTTGATATCACGGATCAGCGATACCACCATGAGATCTATTTGAGTGATGCGAGAAGGGTTGCACCGGAGAAATTGAAGACCGTGATACGGCACCCGATAAGAGAATGAATTATGGGGTGGATCCCTTAACAATGGAGAATCGACACCCCGTATATTTTCCATGCAGTAAATCTTTCCGTGGTTTGTATCTAAGAAAGTAGGCAGATACGCTTCCTTAGTTAAGCAGGTGCAATCATTCCATTGCAGGGGAAGGACTATGCAGGTGCATATGCTTGGATAGTCCTTATATTTTGCAGAATTATTTTATCAGATGATTGCGGTCGATTTGGATGATGGTGTAAAGTATAATTATGAGATATTCAAGGATGCTTTGGCAAAAATAAAAGTTAAGAAGGAATAGCGGGATATATTGTATTTGGAGGACGCGAATATGACAATTGAGGAAATTGTACGTGGTGAATCAAAGAATGTTGAGTTTAAAGTAAAACTGCCGGAGGATTCTGCCAAATATATTAAAACCATTATTGCTTTTGCAAATACACAGGGCGGCTGTCTGGTTATCGGAGTGGATGACGTGACCCGGAGAGTGATAGGTGTGGACGATGATTCTGCTTTTCAAATCACGGATAGCATTGCAAATGCTGTAGCGGACTCATGTGTACCGCAGATTGTCCCCAATATAGAATTGCAGACGATTGACCAGCGTACGGTGGTTCTTATAACAGTCGCACCGGAACCAAACAGACCATATTATTTAAAGTCAAAAGGAAAAGAACTTGGAACATATATTCGCCTTGCGGGTACCTCCAGACCGGCATCTCCAGAAAAAATCAAAGAACTGGAGATGGAGGGCGCTCATATTTCGTGGGATGAACTGGCATGTATAGGGTATAAAGTGACAGATAAGGAGATGAAAAAGCTTTGCAGAGATATTATGCAATATCGGGAGGAAGCAGGACTGCCTAAACGTAATGTGACAAGTGCCCAACTTGTCAATTGGAAACTTTTGCGCAAAACAGATACATCATTCCTTGCATCAAATGCCTATGTTCTGCTGGTATCGGATTATTTTCCGTATTCCAAAACGCAGTGTGCTGTGTTTAAAGGAACAGAGAGAGCGGTTTTTCTTGATAAGCGGGAATTTACCGGGTCTGTTTATGAACAGATTGAGGAGGCAATAACATTTGTTTTACGGAATATCCGTCTAGGCGCAGCAATTGAGGGACTGGTCAGAAAAGAGTCTTATGAGCTTCCGGTAGAAGCCATTCGTGAAATGATTGTCAATGCACATTGTCATCGTAATCTGACGGATGCTTCCTGCGTACAAGTGGCAGTGTATGATGACCGGTTGGAGGTCACATCGCCGGGAGGACTTTATAATGGGCTTACTTATGAAGAGATTATGAGTGGGCATTCGAAGCTCAGGAACAGGGCGATTGCCAATGTTTTTAATCAAATGGGACTTGTTGAAGCGTGGGGAACCGGAATACGGAGAATAAGAGAAGCGGCAAAAAGTTACGGTCTTCCAAGCCCGGAAATATTGGCTTTTGATAACATGTTTAGAGTAAATCTTTATCGTAATCAAATGACAGAAGGACAGAATGATTATGATCAGGCATTTCATAAACAGCAAAGAAACATCGGAGAAGCATCGGAGAAGCATCGGAGAAACATCGGAGAAGCATCGGAGAAATATGCTGAACAGTTTAGGGCAGATTTGAATGATACGCAGATAAGAATTTTGGAGCTTTTGTCTGTGGATATATACCTTTCGGCAGCAAAAATGGCCAAACAGCTTGGCATGGCAGGCAGGAACGTTGAGGCGAACATCAAAAAACTGAAAGAAAAGGGCATTCTAATCCGTCATGGCTCTCCCAAAAGTGGGTACTGGGAAATTATAAACAATAAGAAATCATAGGATTGAGGTAATGCTCAGATGGTGAGGAAGTGATAGAAAAGGGCGTAAGAAATGTCAAGAAAATTCTGCGGGTTTAGTTTCTTCGAATAGGATAAGGAAGCGGATTTCTTACAAAGAGAAAATGAGTGAATGTCTGACAGCATAAAATTTAAGATGGAATGTAACTGAGCAGCACTTCTTCGGGAGGTGTTGTTTTGCTGTTAAGATGGGATAGCTGGTGGGCCGGATATTGCAAAAGGAGTGAGTTAGACTACATTTTTGCAGAATGTGTGGCATAAACCGCATTCAGAGTTGATGTGGTGTTGAGTGCAATGGCATAGAAAAATATAATAGGCTTGTAAATTAAAAATATCGAATTTTATAAATATAAATTAAGAAGGAGACTGAAAATGAAAAAGACAAGAAAACTTGGAGAGACAGAGATTAAGATTTCGGCACTCGGGTATGGCTGCATGGGACGCGGTTAGGACTGGCCGCTTTGATTGGCACCGGATGGGAAAAGACGATGCCTGCAGTTCCGTTCGGGGAATTGTGGGTGTTTTTATGCTATAAAATAAGGAAACGAAGCATACTTACCAGTTCCAAATTGGATCCTTACAGTTGAAGTACTTTTTAGTAATAGTTCAGAGATCAATGTCATTAAGTTAAGCCGGACGCGCCTGACATGATAGGAATCTCCTAAGGACGCGCTTTCGCTCAGTTCCAAACGCAGCGGTACTAAATTCGTGAAAAACCTCATTAAGTACCGGCGTTAGGGGGTGGCCCTCAGGAGAATCCTATCATATCAGACGCTGTGTATAGACTTAACTTAATGACATTGGTTCAGAGATACTATCTGTAAGTTGACAAAAAATAGCAAAAAATGTCAGGAAATATAATTCAAATCGGGATACTCTTATCCGCAGGGAGGTAAAAAGACAGAAAGGCTGAAAAATATGGAGCAGCCATTGCGTACATAGAAGGTTGTCCGGGCAAGAGGATATTCTATGATGAATCAACAAGGAGGACAGGTGAGAGATGTATCATTTAAGATTTAAAGGTGATCATTATGAAATGGGAGTAAAACGTGGAAAGATTTTTAAGAAGAGCCAGATATCTTTTCCGCTGCAGCTGGATGATTTTCAGTTGGAACACGGAAGACGGAGTGAGGAGATATTAAGAGCGTTTTTTCCCGAAGTATGTGAAGAAGTAAAGGGAGTAAGTGACACGGCAGGCATAGATTATCTGCAGTTTGTTTCCTGGATGCTCTGTATGGGCTGCTGTATGTATAATCTGGAGAAGAATGTTCCTGTTGAAATTCGGGGATGCACTGCTTTCGCCTATGTAAGGGGCGGCAGAATCATATATGGCAGAAATAATGATCTGCCGCCTTATCTGCGGGACGGCAGTAAAAGTGAGATTTATAGCCCGAAGAATGGAAATCGATTTAATATTACAACCTCTTCTTTTATTAACGGGGAAGAAGGAGTGAATGAGCACGGTCTGGCGGTTGCCATGACATTTGTGATGACCAGACTCGAAAAGATACAGCCAGGATTTAATTCGTGTTTCCTTGTGAGATATCTGTTGGAAAAGGCGAAGGACACAGAGCAGGCAGTCACCTTGCTTATGAACCTGCCGACAGCTTCTAACTGCAATATACTGCTGGCAGACAGAAACGGCAGAATGGTGGTGGTCGAATGTGCACCGTCTGTAAAGAAAATCCGGGAAGCAGTCAAGATTGATCATGACAGAATAGTCTGCACGGTCAATCGTTTTATATCCGAGGAGATGGCAGCATACGACGATACCGACGGGAATGATTATGATTCCTGCAGGCGGTATAAGGTTGTCATCGACAGTTTTGCTTCGGGGAAGATTAAGGAAGATTACATCGAAACAACCCAACAGCTTCTGAAAGGCGATTTTGGATTTATGTGTCAGTATGATAAGGAGCCGGATTTCGAAACAGTCTGGAGTTCCATATTTGACTTAGAGAGCCTGGCCGTTTACCGTGCCGAAGGTGACCCAAGGAAAAAGAAGTTTGTCAACGATACCAGACTGTATGCCGGAGGCAATAGGTAACAGTTCGGTCCAGGACTTTGCATTTACTCAAAATCCGTGCAAGGGAATCCGAAGTCTGAACTGTTATGAAGTAGACCTGTTTGAAAAGGCAAAACTGTGGTACAATGGCAAGAAGTAATGTTATTGAGAATCTGCCCTCGCCGAGGGAGCAGGGCGATTTGGAATGGGAAGATTCTGTAACAGGGAAACCGAAGGATGAACTGTTACAAACGATGTATAGTAGATCGGGAGGAAATGGTTATGATCCATAAAGGCACAAAAACAATAGAGACGGAACGGTTGATTCTCAGACCGTTTCGTGAAAGCGATGTGGAACCGATGTTCCGTAATTGGGCATCTGATCCGGAGGTGACGAAATTCATGACCTGGCCGGTGCATGAAAGCGTTGCGGTTACAAAACATGTGGTGGAAGCCTGGATGAACGACTATAAGGATTCCCGAAACTATCATTGGGCTATCGAACTGAAGGAAATTCATGAGCCGATCGGCAGTATCAGCACCGTGAAAACGGATGACAGCACAGAGTCAGCCACCGTTGGTTACTGTATCGGCCGTGACTGGTGGGGGCTGGGAATGACGGCGGAGGCATTGAAGGAAGTCATAGCATATTTCTTTCGTGAGGTTGGCATGAACTGTGTCAATGCCTGTCATGATCCCAGGAATCCCAATTCCGGTAAGGTTATGAGGAAATGCGGCATGACCTATGAAGGGACATGGAGGGCAGGCGGTGTCAATAATCAGGGAGTGAGTGATGAGTCATGGTATTCCATTCTGAAAAAGGAATACGAAGAGAGGACACAGCCTGACGGCACATGGGATATATGGGATACCCTTTATGAGAAAGCACTTGCAGTGCAGAATGGCAGAAAGATTTCCGACTATGTAGATGCAGGCGGTGTGGCGGCAGCAGTGCTTTCCGAAGCCGGAAATATTTATACGGGAGTATGCGTGGATACCTGTTCGACACTTGGCATATGTGCCGAGAGAAATGCGATTTTTAATATGCTGACGAGTGGTGAGCACGAATTAGACAAAGTGATTGCGATCATGCCGGACGGCCATGCGGGAGCACCCTGTGGGGCCTGCCGGGAGCTTATGGTCCAGCTGATGCCGGATACTTATAAGGACATTGAGATCATGCTGGATTATGAGCGGAAGAGAGTCGTTACGCTGGGGGAACTGACGCCGGAATGGTGGATTTGATAATATACATTCAGAGGTAATAAAATGGCGAATAATTGTAAGATATTTACTCCGATTGAGTATGTCAAAGAACTATTGGATGTAATCGGATATAAAGACCAGCTTTATGGTAAAAGTATATTAGAGAATTCCTGCGGTGACGGTAAGATTTTGATAGAGGTAGTGCGTAGATATATTACATTTTGCCAAAGTGTGAGTATGGATGATGAAGAAATCAAACAAGGTCTGGAAAAGGATATTTGCGGGATAGAGTTGGAACATGCTAATGTGATTCAATGCAAAACGAATCTGGATATTTTGGCTAAAGAATTTGGGATTAAAGAAGTTTCGTGGAATATTATAGAGGGAGATTATCTGCGGATGCAATGTGACAGAGGGTTTCATTTTGTGATTGGTAACCCACCCTATATTGTATACCGAGACATAGAAGAAGAAGACAGGACGTACTTAAAAAATAACTTTGTAAGTTGTAAAGATGGCAAATTTGATTATTATTATGCTTTTATAGAAAAGAGTATTATGGAATTAGAAGAAAATGGCAGGATGGCATATATCATTCCAAATAGCATTTATAAAAATGTGTTTGCGGAAAATTTAAGGGAATATATAAAAGCATATATAACAAAGCTATATGACTATACTTATCAAAATAAATTTCCGGGAACGACAACTTCCTCCACGATTATGTTATTGGAGAAAAGGACTACTGCGCAGTTCTCATATATAGATGTAGTTACAGGAAAGCAGGTAGAAATCAATAAATCCATATTAGGAAAAAAGTGGAAATTTACAGAAACAAAAGAGCTTAATAGGAAATATCGGTTTGGTGATTATTTTCAGGTGAATAATACGATTGCCACTTTATATAATAAGGCCTTTGTCCTTGAAGAGTATACTACAGATGATAAGTATTACTTATTACCTGATGGATATAAAATAGAGGCTGAACTTG
Source organism: Clostridia bacterium (assembly GCA_910575245.1). Lineage (GTDB taxonomy): Bacteria > Bacillota > Clostridia > Lachnospirales > Lachnospiraceae > UBA3282. The sequence goes on from CAJTEN010000041.1 coordinate 25,286, forward strand.
TGAAGCCGGCGGTGAGCAGAAAGCGGGGAAAAAAATCTCATGAAATAGCAATTATTTTTCCTTATTATTATGAAAGTGGTATATTATACCATTATACAGAAGATGAGTTTAAGGAAAAATTCCCTCAGGCAACAGGTCATTTAATGCGTTATAAAGAAAACCTGGAAAAAAGAGATGCAGATAAAAATGCAAAGTGGTTCGAATATGGGAGAAGCCAGGCGATTACAAAAATGCATAGAGAAAAATTGGTTATGCCTTCAATTGTTTCTTCCAGGGTAAACGTCACATTGGAAAATGAAGAGGTAATACCTTGCGCGGGTTTTTTTGTGACGAAAAATAGTGAGTATACTTTATCGCAGGCAAAAAGATTATTGGAAAGCCAGGGTTTTTATGACTATTTGGAACAGAGCGGAATCTTTACAACGGGTAAGTCAAGGCGACTTACGGTAAAGGATATTGCAGATTTTACATTTGAAGATTGGGAGTAGCCTGTTATGGAAAGAATTAATTTTGAAGTCGGAGCGAAAGCTGCCAGATTAATAGGGCGGGAAAATATTACGGATGTAGACGGCGCTCTGATTGAATTGATTAAAAATGCGTATGATGCAGACGCGTCTTGTGTATGTGTCTGGTTTGATATGCCCTTTCCGTATGTTCCAACTGAAGTATCTGCACATAAATTGCAGCAAATTTTGAATGAAAAAGACCGCGACAGTATATTGGCATATTATGAAAAGGATGACCAGGAAGGATTTCAAAAGAAGGAGGGATTAACAGAAGAAGATAATATTAGACTGCGTGTAATTTTCTCAAAATACAACCGTCTTATTGTAGCGGATAATGGGGTAGGAATGTCATTATCTGATGTCAAGACAAAGTGGATGTACATAGGTACAAGTGATAAGGAAGTTAATTACAGAAGTGAAAAGGGACGAATCAAGACAGGTGAAAAAGGGATTGGGCGGTTTGCGTTGGATAAATTATCCACAACTTCCCGGATGCTTACAAAATGTGAAGGGAATAAGCTGGTAGAATGGGACATTGACTGGGAACAGTTTGAGAATTCCAAGCTTTTGAATCAGATTACAGCTCAGCTTAATCAGTCAGAAGATACTTATATCCATACAGTGAGAAACATTTTAGGGAATAAATTTCCGAAAGCTTTCACAGATAAGCATGACTGGACGAAAGGAACCACAATTATTCTATCACCGATCAGAGAAGAATGGACGAAACGTCTTTTTGAAAAGGTGAATACTAATTTGAAAAGTATTAATCCTCTTGGAACGGCAGATCCCTTTAAAGTGTTTATCCACAATGGGTATTATCCGGAATATGATTATGAGACGGATGATGTATCGATTAGTGTAAAGGACTATGACTATAGGATAAAAATTTCGTTCGATGGAGTAAAAAGGCTTTCTGTTATATTGGGACGTAACGAGGTTGACATACATAAGAAGAAGGTACTGTTTAAAAAATATGGAAAGACGGTGAGCCTGGATTCGTTTTGGTCAAGGCTCTATTTTAAAAAGGATAAATACCATAGAGAACAATTTGCGCAGGAAGCTATTTTTGACAGGGATATGACAAAGGTGTTGAAAGATGACCCTGCCAAAATCAGGAATGTTGGATCCTTTGAGGCAGAATTGTATTTTGTGAAAAGTACGGGGAGTGACGCAGAAATTATTAAAAGGGTCTCAAAGAAAAGCAGAGAGGAATTGCTGTCAAAATTTTCGGGTGTGAAAATATACAGAGATAAATTCAAAGTCCGGCCCTATGGCGATGATGGGAATTATTTTGACTGGTTAGAACTGGGGAAACGTCAGGCGGAAAGCCCGGGCGGTGTAGGAAGTGAAAGTGGATCGTGGCGGGTATTGGCGTATCAGCTGATTGGGCAGGTACAGATTGGGCGGGAACAGAACCCGGCACTTTATGATATGGCGAACAGAGAAGGATTGACACAAAACGATGAGTACCATATTTTTGTGGATATTCTTCAAGAGGCAATCCATGTGTTTGAAACAGACCGTCAGGGATTTTACCGCGAATATATGAGATGGCATGACGAAATAGAGAAAACTTTTGGTGTAGACGCAAATATCCGGGCAGATGCTGTTGCCAATATGGAAGTGACAGGAAGAACAAAGAGTTACGAGAATAGCCCGGCGAATGATTTCAAAGAGGAAGATGAGGGAAATAGTAACGGATATAATGGAAAACATAATAAATATACTGACAAAGAGTACCAGGAGACGGTATATAATTTAATGATGGAAGTGAAGGAAGTGCTGAATGCCAAACAGATTCTTCAGATGCTCAGTTCTTCGGGTTTGATTTTGAATACTTTTTTTCATGAATTTAAAGGGGCTCAGGCGCATTATGGTTCCAGGGCAGCCCAGCTTAAACACCGGATCAATTATATGATCGAGAATGAAAATTTACATCCGGGGGTTGTTTTTGATCCGTTTATTATCATTGATAAAATGGAATCCACGGACGAAATGCTGGCATTATGGTTAAACGTGGCAATGGAGGGGACTCGGAAAGAAAAGCTGAACTCAAAACAGGTTTATTTAGGCAAAGAGATTGCAAAGATAATCAAAATATGGAAAGAACTGCTTGCTTCTAAAGATATTTTGATAGAATTAAATGATGATACAGATCCAGAAGTAATGTATACAATTGCTATTGCGGATTTATATATTATTCTGAATAATTTTTTGTTAAATTCGGTATACTTTTTGGAGAAAACGAAGAATCCTGAACGGAGGATAAATATTATGCTGAAAGAACAGGAGAATTACTTTTATCTGAACCTGTGGAATAATGGACCAGAACTTGATGAGAAATTTAAGGATGTTCAGAATCGCATTTTTGAACTTGGAGAGACCAGCAAGGATCAGGAAGAAGGAACCGGTATAGGTCTTTGGATTACGAGAGAGACTGTAGAACGGTATGATGGAATGATAGAGGTTTCCGGGCAGGAACAGGGCTTTGGGCTGGATATTTATCTGAAGAAATAATGGAGGTGGCACATGTTTTACATTGGTATGATAGAAGATGATCGGGCTGAGGCGAGCGCTGTTATGCTGTCTCTTGTTGTCAACGCCAAACAATTAGGGGAAGATTTAGGGGAAGAGTCATTCAAGTTATATGATTTGGAGAAAAAAGAGAACTTCCGTGAGGAACTTTTTAAGAAGTTGATAAAGGATGTTCAGGAGAATGTAATACAATGCCTGATCGTAGATTATAAGCTCGATACATTGGATGAAGTTTTAGAAGGTATTGAGGTAGTAAAATTTATGCATGAAACTGTGCCGGAATTTCCAGTGATTATTCTTACGGATGTGCCGGAGAGGAGCAAAAAAAATGATCTGGCAGATCCGGATAAGGTATATGCAAAGGAAATATTTATGAAACCGGATGCGGCGGCAACAAAAGAGATGGTTTATCATATTATCCGTAACCTTGATCGGTATACAAAAAGAAGGGCTGGGTTGGAAATCGGAAGAGATCAGGTGTTGGATAAGATCGTTGCAGGACCGGAATATGATGAGGAGGCTTACGGACAATTGCTGGATATAGAGCGAGAGTTGAACCGATATGTTCCGATTGAGATGACGGGAATTGATGAAGCATATAACATGGAGAGCATGGAAGATGCGCTGGAAATGCTTAAAGAGTACAAGAGTCTGTTGGAGTAGGTAAGTTAAATGACAAATGAGTTTAAGAAACATACCATTAGAAGAACCTGTGACAAGGAATATAAAGATTATCATAATTATAAAGAGTACTTGAAAGCAGATTTTAAGAATCGTTGTGCGTACTGTAACATGCATGATGAGTGGATTATGCCGTTGCCATTTCAGATAGATCATTTTATACCAAGGGCAAAATTCGAAAAGGCCGGGAGAAAAGACCTAGATAATGACTATCGTAACTTAATGTATTCGTGCCCGGTTTGCAATAGATTAAAGAGTGATGCATATGATGGGGAAATACCTGCAAATGAAATCAGTAATCCGTATTTTCATAATCCTGTAGACATTGATTATAATACGATATTTACCAGAGATGAAAAAGGGCGGATCCAATCGGAAGACGAATTGGGGAAAGATATGATCAAGCGCTTGCAATTATATCGCCCGACTAAGCAGATGGCATGGTTTCTTGATGAATTAAAACAGGTATATGATGAAATTGAAAAACGTATGCAGACAGAATCAGATATAGAAAAGAAATCTAAATTGGAATGTGCACATAGTAAAATCGGGAATGTACTATTTCGAAGATGGCAGTTCTTTGTACATAGTTTCGTAACTGAAAAGACAATGAAGGATAAGAAGAGCTAAAATGCAGAAATGTTTGGAGGTTGTGCAATGGCGGTATTCAATGAAGATACAAGAGTAAAGATTCCGGCTACCATTCAGTTTCTCAGATTGGATTACAACTATCAGTCGCTTAAGGAAGATGATATTGACATAGATTTTAATACGAAAATTTTTGTCAATAGATTCAAACCTGCGCTTGAACGGATTAATGGCAGAAAGTTTACTTATGATGAAATCAAGATAATTCTCACAGATATTCATAATATTTTGAAGAATAATGATCTGGGGAAAGAGTTCTATAACTGGCTCATCGATCCTAAAGGCAGAGTAAAACTCATAGATTTTACGGATATTTCCAGGAACGATTTTGCAGTAGTGGGTGAATTACCATTTAGTGTAGTGGAAGGAACGGCGGAAGGTTCTTTCAGACCAGATATAAATATTTTGATCAATGGAATGCCACTGGCTTTTCTGGAAGCAAAGAAACCTAATAATGAGGGTGGTATTAAGAAGGAATTTGACAGAATGATAAATAAAAGGTTGAAGAATCCGGATTATAGAAAATTCTTTAATCTTATTCAATTTGTAGCGTTTTCCAATAATATGGAGTATGAGGAAGATGATGATGCCGAAGATGTAAAAGCCGGTTCTTTTTATACGACGCCTAACGGAAATAATACAAGTTTTTCCTTCTTTAGGGAGGATAATGAACTGTACCAAACGGAATATCCATACAAAAACGTTGACATGGAAATGACAAAATTTGTGATGAAGGACTGTGGTTATCGTCCGTCAGAAGCAAATACGCCTGAGTTTATGGAGAACTTGAAGACCACAACGCCATGCAATCGTTTTGTGACATCTGTATTTGATAAGGAAAGGTTCTTATATTTCTTACAATATGGAATTATGTTTATAAACGAACAGGTTCCACAGAAACACATTATGCGGTATCCGCAGTTTTTTGCCACAAGAAAAATTATCGAAAGACTCGAATCCGGCGGTAAAGGTGGAATTATCTGGCATACACAGGGTTCAGGTAAGACAGCTATTGCTGCTTTTTCAAATCGTGTAATCAAAGATTATTATGCGAAGAAAAATATCAGTACGAGATTCTTTTTTGTAGTGGACAGGCTTGATCTGCTTACACAGGCAAGTATTGAGTTTACCAATAGGGGCTTAAATACGGTTAACTGCGTGGATAAGGTGTCCTTTACAAAAGAGTTGAATAAGACACTTTCGACAGATACAAATGGTAAATCGATTGGTGAAATTTGTGTAGTCAATATACAGAAGTTTGAGGGAAGGATGCCCGAGGCAAAGAACGATTATCAGGCGAATGTACAGCGGATTTTCTTTGTGGATGAAGCACACAGAAGCTATTCTTCTACGGGAGAATTTTTCAAGAATCTTATGACCTGTGATCTGGATGCCGTTTATATTGCGCTGACAGGTACGCCGCTCCTTACACGCAAAGAGCGTTCCAATCTGAAATTCGGTGATTATATTCATAAATATTTCTATGATAAATCGATCGCTGATGGCTACACGCTCAGAATCAAGAAAGAAAATATTGATACCGTAGCAAAGTCTGAAATTAAGAAAAACCTGGAGATAGAAGATAATAGACTGGAAGATAGAGATGTATATGAGTCGGATGCATATGTAAACGCATTGGGAGCCTTTATTGAAAAGGATTTTATGAATTTCAGATTACAGAATTCTGATCCTGCGATTGGCGGTATGGTCGTATGCAGGACAAATCCACAGGCAAAGAAAGTTCATGAGTGGTTTAAGGCAAATTCTAAAGTAAATACCGGACTTGTTATAACGGATAGCAATGATCCCAGGCAGAAAAACATTAATCGAAATAATCAGCTTGATTTCAGGGATACGAATCAACCGGATATGCTGATCGTCAATTTTATGCTGACTACAGGATATGATGTAAAAAGACTGAAGAAGATGTATCTTTTACGAGGTCCGCACGCGCAGTCACTCTTACAGACGATTTCCAGAGTGAACAGACCCTATAAGTCATCTAACGGAAAAGTATACAAGTATGGTTATATTGTAGATTTTGTAGATATAGAGCAGGAGTATGATAAAACCATAGAGGCATACATAAAAGAATTAGAAGCGGATCTTAATGAAAACGGAGAGAATGAAGGATCTCTTGCAGGACTTGTTATTGACAAAGAGGATATTAATAAGAAATACCATAAGTATCTTGAAGAATTGGAAGATATTATTGCTACGGACAATCCAGAAAGATTTTCAAGGCAGTTGAGTTATTACAACAAAGAAACATTGCTCAAAATCCGGCGCCTTCTGAATGGGATCAAAGAATGCCAGACGGAATTTATTCTTTCAAGAGCAATGGATTATTCGGATCAAATAGATTCTGACAAAAATAAGAAACTCTTAAAAGAAACACAGAACAGGATCGATTTTATCAATTTGTCTCAAAATACGGTTGGTATGATGGATGTTATATCTAATGATGAGGTAGTGGAAATTCTATATGAATTTATTAAAGTAAAGGTTATTATCATGGATCTTGGACAGATTACACAGGATAATCCCAGGTTCCAGAGATTTTCCAAAGTTGTCAGAGAGATTCAGGATGAAATCAAGAAGAATAAGAATAAAGGTGATATCAAGATCAGAAAATTAGATGAGCTTCTAAAAAAAATATTCAATGATCTTTCTATTTCCGATTTAAATGATCTTGATTCCATCACGGATGAGTTGTTGGAAGCGCTTGAAAGGGCAAGAAATATCAATTATGAGAATGAGAGATTAGCTGGTATCTATGGTGGTAACTATGCTTTTGTCAAAACCTATCAGGATGCGGTAGAAATGTATGCGGCAGACAGATCAGAGATAGAACGCACGCTGGTTATCATATATGAAATGATAGAAGATATTCTGGATAAAGAAGTGGTGATGATTCAGGGCAGAAAGAATTTTGCAGATGCGGTCAAATCAAGAGCAACGAAAATTCTTTTGAAGGAGAAGTTATATGGAAAAATCAAAGGATTCTATACACAGCTTTTAAATGAACTTTATACCAATATACAATTATTTAAGTGATAATGTGAGGGATTACTGGTTACATATATACATTATGCTGGGATACAACAGGAGGAAATCATAAATGCTTGATATTTTTACATTAGAAAATAAGATTAAGCAGATGATCGATGAGATGAAAGGGCTGTGTCAGACTAACGGATTGGCGAATCAGGCAAGTGAGGAAGTCGTGATTACTTCTGTATTTCTCTATAAATTTCTGAACGACAAATTCATGGCTAACATGAAGGAATTTGCGAATGAAATGAGCATGAGTACAGATGGAGTTCTTAAAGATGAGGACATGTTTGAAGGATTCTATGATTCCTATCCGCAGGATGTAGCATTTAAATATGAGGATACGATTGAGTGTCTGATCAATCAGGTTGGAAGAGATGATTTCTATGTGCTTTTTGATGATGCACTTGACAGAATCTCAAATTATCCGGCAAACGAAGAGTTTAGCATCGATACGGCAGATGGAGGGAGAAAACCGCTTTTTACAAGAGTAACAGAAAATGTAGAGGCGTCTAAGAGAAATAATTTTGCCAAAAATATATTTGGTATCATTAGCCAGGATAAATTTGATTTTGGTGAGGCATTTAGAAACAATTTTGATTTTTACAGTGCGATATTCGAGCATTTGATCAAAGATTATAATGTTGCCAGCGGAGTGTATGCCGAATATTTTACACCGCAGGCAATATCGGCGATCATCTCCAAAATTCTGGTCGAGATGTCGCCTGTGGAAGATAAGATATATGATGTATATGATCCGTCGGCAGGCTCCGGTTCGCTGGTGCTGCATCTTGCAAATGCACTGGGAAAAGGTAGCTTTGGAGATAAAGCGCAGGTCTATACACAAGATATCTCCGGAAAATCTTCACGTTTTCTCAGAACAAATATGTTGCTGAACGGACTTACTAACAGCTTGGACAATATCATTGAGGGAGATACATTGGAAACACCCGCGCATTATAATGTACCTCATGATCCGAGTTCCGGTGTAAAACAGTTCGATTTTATTACATCCAATCCACCGTTTAAGATGGATTTCTCATCTACCAGAAATGTTATTGAACAGAAGTGGGAGGACTCGGAGATAAGGGACGGAATTAAGAGATTCTTTGCGGGAGTACCCAAGATTCCGAATAAGAAAAAGGAATCTATGAGTGTCTATCTGTGTTTTATACAGCATATTCTTTGGAGCCTGAAGGAGGACGGAAAAGCGGCAATCGTTGTTCCGACGGGATTTATCACAGCGCAGTCGGGAATTGAAAAAACTGTGCGTCAGACGATTGTTGAAAAACATTGGCTGAAAGGCGTGATTTCCATGCCCTCTAATATTTTTGCCAATACGGGCACGAATGTGTCAGTGCTTTTTATTGATAAGTCGAATCAGGATGGGAATATAATGCTGATCGATGCTTCTAAACTCGGGGAGAAGCGCAAAGAGGGGAAGAACCAGAAGACAGTTCTGCATCCTGAGGAAGTGAAGAAGATTGAGGATACGTTTATCAATCAGGTAGTAATGGATGATTTCAGCGTGTCTGTATCTTATGAGCAGATTGCTGAGAAGAATTATTCGCTTTCGGCAGGTCAGTATTTTGAAGTGAAGATTGAGTATGTGGAGCTGTCGCAGGAGGCGTTCGAGAAGAGAATGTTGGCGTATTCTACGAGACTTGAGGAGTTGTTTGCGGAAGGGAAGGAGTTGGAAGAGGAAATTAAGGAGATGCTGGGGGAGTTGAGGTATGAGTAGGCGAGTGAAATTATCAGAAATAGCATCTTTCCAAACAGGACCATTTGGAACGCAGCTAAAAGCAAGCGAATATTCAGCCACGGGAACACCCGTGATAAATGTAAAAAATATTGGATATGGAAATCTGATACTCAATGATTTAGATTATGTTCCAGCTACAGTATGCTCAAGATTAAGTAATCATTTGCTAAAAAAGGGAGATATTGTTTTTGGACGAAAGGGATCGGTTGATAGACATTGTTACATAAAAGAAGAGAATGAAAATTGGATGCAAGGTTCAGATTGCATAAGAGTACGAGTTGAAAAGGGGATTAATTCGCGATATATATCGTATTATTTAATGCTTGACCGTGTAAAAAAGCAGATAAATAATTCATCCGTTGGCTCTACGATGGCGTCTATTAACACAGATATTCTAAAAACAGTTGAAATTATTTTACCAGATTCAGAAAGACAGAATTCGATAGCAGCATTGTTAACTATAATTGATGAAAAAATTGAGAACAATAATAAAATTAATGCTGAATTAGAGTCAATGGCAAAAACAATCTATGATTATTGGTTCTTACAATTCGAATTTCCGAATGAGGATGGAAAACCATATAAGTCATCTGGCGGGAAAATGGTTTGGAATGAAGAATTGAAAAGAGAGATACCAGCAGGGTGGAAACAAGGAACTTTTTTTGATCTAATCGAAATTGGAAATGGAAAAGATCATAAAGGGTTACATAATGGTAAAGTACCTGTTTATGGTTCTGGAGGCGTGATGCGATTCGTAGATAAGGCTATTTATGATGGAGAATCCGTCTTGATTCCGAGAAAGGGCACTTTAAATAATATTATTTATGTGAATGGTGCTTTCTGGACGGTTGATACTATGTTTTATTCTAAAATGAAAATGGATCATACTGCGATTTTTACATATTATTCTGTGAGATTATATGATTTTGAAAAACTTAATACAGGAACAGGAGTACCAAGTATGACTTCTTCAATCATATATGATTTAAAAACTATAATACCGACAAGGAAGATATTAAAAGATTTTGATTTAGCGGTTCAGAGTTTTTATAAGCAGATACAGGCAAACCGTAAAGAAAATGAGGAACTAGCGTCACTTAGAAATTTCCTCTTACCTTTATTAATGAATGGACAAGTGAGTTTTAAAGAATAGATTGAGGTTTATAGATATAATTACTCAAACTTCCCATAAGCATTTATTAGGCAAAACCTTGTAATTACTGGCAATAGTTCTCGAATTATGCACCTGTTGACATTTCACCACCATTATGTTCTATTGATGCCAACAGCCCTGCATCCTCCATCTGCTTTTGGCAGATCGACTGGATAAAGTTAGGCTGGGATATATACCAGTTAAGGATTTCTCCCCTTACGGATTCCTCCATCTGGATTTTACCATTTGCCAATCCATCCGCAATGATAGCTACAAGCTTATTTAACGCACCTGAAAGCTCTATGTCGCGGACATCATCATAGCATAAGAAGAAGATTTCCCCCATTGAATGGTAATCACTGTTTTTTCTGCGTATCCATTCAAGTATGATATACCTTGTGAATACCAGTGCCGTACTTGATACGGTTGTGTCATAATTCACGGGCTGGAATTCCCTGCCGAGTTTCAGCAGGGATTTGCTGACCTTGAAGCAGCATTCTATCGACCACCTGTACCCATATCTGCGGATGATTTCCGCATCGGACAAAGAACAGTCTGTAGAAAGGATGGTGATGTATTCGCTTTTGTTGTTGCGGCTGCGCACAAACACAAGTTTTACAGGGATATGTTCCCGTTTTGTTTTCACAACAACAGAACCGAGGATATCCCCGGCGGTATTCATCCGCGCAAAGTATGCTGCAAGGCTGCCAAGGTTATAG
>CAJTEN010000042.1 GCA_910575245.1 Clostridia bacterium
ACCGGAGGCAACCAGTACTAATGGTGATAGCGAACCCGCCTCTGGCGGAACCAGTAATAGACCCCGGAGGGGTTACAATTAAACCCCCATTTGAAATGGGGGTTGCTAACTAGAAATTTGTAACCGCATTGGTGATTTCCTCAATAAATAATGCTATGACCAGTTCGTCTGTAATTTCTTCCTTTGTTGCAGCATCCGCATTGAATGTCTCTATGGTCGAATTCCTATTTCTATTAAAAATATTGAACAATAGAAATGCCAATAAAATTAGCAGACAGGCAGTTATAAACCTATACTTTTTCATAAGGCTCCATGCTTTTTATTACTATATCTACACCACACCTATCTTCAATATTCCATTAACATCTACAGCATACTAACAGGCAAAACTCCATATTATCACGAAAACTCCGAGCAGTTTCCGTGTTTGTATCATATCCCCCGTTTTTCAACAGCATTTTCCGTCAAGCTAATCCATCTTTCAGCCAAAACCAACAATATCCTACACCCTTTTACCTTTCCGTTTTATACTATCACGGAAACCCCCGACTTTTGCGTGAAAGTATACTTTTGCCTGATAGTACGATTTTTTCCCCTATCGCCATCCTATCAGCGGCATCCAAAAACAAAAAAACTGGGGCCCACCACCCACCGTGATGAACCCCACCAAGCCTCAAAAAACCTTGATTTTAAGCCATTCTTCAATACTTTCGCCTGCAAGTACCAAAAATCCTATGGCATTATTTTTTTATTGCCGCCTGTGCCGCTGTTAGATTATGATGACTTTTACCCCTGGGGTAAATGATTTACCCCTTTTACCCCACCTATGAGGAATTTACCCCACCCTATTTTGCGATTCGACAAATCGACAAATTGCGGTTTACACAAGGCCATTATTTTTTAATATCGAATTGGTGACTCCTTCGGCTGCCGCCGTAATCAGTGCTGTTGAAATTGTTTTTATTGTTCCCGTAATCAGCGGAAGCCCTTTCTCACTTATCACTGATTTTGTCCTATTCCATACTGTATCTGCCCGTATCTTATCAAGCAGATCAAACCCCTCCGAAGTTAGGTTTCCCACATCACAAGACTTGCTTTCCAATGACGAAGTGTCAAGAATTCTTCCTATCAAGCCATCATTTTTCATTAAGATACAGTGTTCATAAACCACACTATCTGAATAGCCATCAATATGAACAGATATTTCCGGGCCACCAGCTACATAATTTTCTTCAACATAAAATAAAATTTTCCTTACTAAATCCATATCACGTTGCATCTTTTTTCCTCCTTAAACTGACAACTATTGTGATGATTCTTTTTATTTTCCTATCTAAAGTTTCTTAAACTAAATTTATCTCATTTGTATCATCACTGGTGTTGCTAAATATCTTTCATTTAAGAAGTACCGCAACATTTGTATACAATCATCGTCCACATCAAGAATGTGCTTGACTGCTACTTCCAGTCCTCCAATGTTTCTTCTCTAGTGCTGCCTTCCTTTGTACACAAAAAACAAAACCTCCTATATTTTTCAAATTAGCATATCTTGTATGTGATGTCAATATATTTTCAACATTTAGTGTTCACCTCATAAATTCCCCTTGCTTTTGTGCGGAATCCGGTATAGAATGATTTCAGCGGAAAGTTCCGCATCGTTTGACAGATGCGGCGGAATCTGCTACAATAAAAGCACAAAAGGGAATACTGCCGATAGACGGTCAGTTCCGAAAGTTAGTTACAAAAAGTAACCGCGAACCTCGGCTAAAGGGCGGTTACTTTTTTGTGTGGTTTATGTATGCTATCAAGATCGAAACAATGATTCCAAGAATCATCAGAACAACCGTCAGCAGTTCATAGTCACTCATCAAGCATTCCCCCTTTCCCGGTTTTACCCGTTGTCAGAGGGATAGTCCCTCTGCGAAGAAGGACTGACCGCCTATCCCGTTATGGCAGTACCCCATGCGAATATATTATCAGAAAATGTCGGACGCTACAAGCGGTTTCCGGCTTTTTTATTTTCCCACTTGCCAACCCGCCAAAACAGAGTTAAGATACGACACCACAGAGAGGAGGGATTGGATTGGAAAAAGATTCTGCATTATACCAGCTCATGGACACACGCATGAACGGCGTCATGAACGGCATTGTGAGCGGTGACGGGGAATACCAGGCGATTCTCCGGGAGTCGGACATATACTCCGGCGAACTGGACAGGATGGATTTATCAAAAGAAATCCGGCTGCTGATTGACCGCTACGTCAGCGAGCAGAACGCACTGGGCTCCCGGTACGGGATGCTCGCCTACCTGCTTGGCTTTTCCGACTGCAAGGCTATGTTTTTAGGGAAATGCCTGCCGACAGACGCAAAAGAAATGAATACAGAATTGTAACCGCAAAGTGCCGGACAGGACGGAAAGGCTGCGCCACAGCCCTTCCGCCCTGTCTCTTTCGTCTAAATATAAATCCATGCCTCCAGCTCCGCATATTTGTTGGACTTTGACCACTGCGGGTGCATCCTGAACCATGCCCGCTCGTCATCCGGCGTGACCGTTATCTTCTTAAAATAAACAGGGGAACCGGCATCATCCAGTTCCCCGCGGGCTTCGGGGCTTAAGTTTAAGAGCCACTCAAAGCGGTCTTCGTAAACCCTTACCCCGAAAACATATTTATCTATATCACTTTCCGAAAACTCCCCATCCTCCGGCACGGGCGGCTGCCCCATGAGCCTTTGCAGGTTTTCCAGCTTGCCCTCACGTCCGCCTCCGTGGCGGGCTTCACATCGCCGTACTGCATCATCTGCTGTTCCAGCTCCGCTATCTTTTTCTCCACCTCCTGCTGCTTGCGGCTGAACACCTCCCTCGGTATCTCGTTGTTCATCCGCATGTTATGCGGCAGTAGGCCGCCGCTTTCCTTGCATTCCCTTCCATGTCGCCACGGAAGGGGCTGCAGATAAAAACCTTCTTACGCATCAGTGCCTCCATCCTTTCTTCATTTTCCTGTCATGCGCCGCTTTCGCGGCTTCGTAGGCTTCCACTTCCTTCTCGATCTGCATCAGCTTGGCGGCGAGGCTCTTCGCCACGATGCTGATTGCCTGCAAGATGCCGATAAGCTCCTGTAATTTTTCCATAGGCTCCATTCCTCCTTCCCTGCCGTTTTGGAAGGTTAGGAAATATACCCTCCTACCTTTCGTAATGACACTTTTTGAAAATCTGGCAATGAAAAATGGAACTTTTTTGAAAACCGTTCGACAAACGTATCTTTTCCTGTCGAATATGGGGAGAATCACACATCAAATCCATGCTCCCGGAAAAAATGACGCAGTTTTTCTAACACCTTATCCTTGCGGAAAGCCAGTGTCCTCCTGCTCCCTCCAATCTGCTGTGAAAGTTCAGTGACCGGAATCTGCTCCCCGAACACCTTCATGGCAAGCTCCCGCTCTTCCGGCAGGAGGGAATCCATCGCATCCGCAAGCACGCCGAGCAGCAGCTTTTTCTCCACCAGCTCATCCACCCCCGGCAGCTCCATGTCCGGGATGCCCGCTCCCTCCGAGGCATTATCCCGCCACGCCTCGTAGGATTCTTCCGTATAGCCGTTCTGCTCCATTGCCTCCCGGTTCCTCTGCTCATGCTTTTTCTGCTGCCACCATTATCCAAGAAGTCTGATTATCCAAGGAATTCCTGAAACTCCGTAAGGCACGGTACTTCTGCCGCATCTTCTCGGATAATCATAGCTGTTTATTTTACAGATAAAAACCCAGGCATCTTATTTTCCGTGTCGCTGCCGGACTCGACCGGTTCGCTTCCAAACCATTTTTCATTCCATTCACGCAGATGCCTGTCCGTTGTATCCTGTGTCATTTCTGCATAAATCAGGGTAGAGCTGAGGGACACATGGCCAAGAAAATTTTTGATTACTACCAACGGTATCCCTGCCTCCAGCATATGGCTTGCAGTCGTGTGCCGCATTGCATGGGGAGGATAGCTTTCTGCCATGAACATGTCCGTATGTTTCTCCCTGGCGGCGCCAACATATTTTTTGAAAATTTCTTCCACACAGGAGACACTCATATGCTCGTGAGTCTGGCTTGAAAATACATGTCTGTTTGACTGGTTCTGGATGCCCTGATGGATAAGATACTGCCTCAGCATTTTTGCGCATCTGGCCGGTATCCCGATTTTTCTTGCCTTTCTGCCTTTCCCTGTAAGGATGAGCGAGGCTGTTTCATTACTGTTAAAACAGACATTTCTGACAGTGAGGTCGCATATTTCCTGCGCGCGTGCCCCGCTGGCGTACATGGTGCTCAACAGCACTTTGTCCCTGAGTCCCGTGCTTCTCGTTTCATCAGGCATCTGCAGAAGTATGGTTATCTCCGGGACCGTAAATATTGTCCGCAGCTGTTTTTTCCCTTTTTTCAGAGGAATCTTTAAAAGGCTGTTCCGGAAAACGGCTGCTGCATCAAAATCCCTGTTTTGTGCATATCCGGAAAATGACAGGAGTGCGGACAGACGCTGGTTTTTCGTCGATACACTGCAGTGGCGCTCATTTTCCAGCCAGTCCAGAAATCCCGTAAGGTTCTCATAATTAAGATCCTCAAAGCTGATATCACCTGCCGGAATCCCGTGTTTGTTATACATATACTCCAGCAAAAGCCGGAATGCATATTTATAAGATTTTATCGTATTTGGACTCACACCCACCGAAACAGGAAGGTGCCTGTCAAAAAAGGTTTCCAATAACTCCATAAACTTTGACGGTTTATTCTTCATACTCCACCTCCGGAAAAATATTTGATGTAAAGTCTCCAAACCGGTCCAATACATCCGGGAAGATCTCGGTATTAAACTTCAGGTATTTTTGTGTTTCTGCAAGGCTGTTATGTCCCAGATAGATAGAGAGATAAGGAACGGCATCATCAATCCTGACTCCCATTTTATCAGCCTGTCTGAATGCCTTGAATGCAAATATATGACGCAGACAGTGCAGGCATGCACCACGCTCGTGCCTGCTCCGTCCGGGAATGTCTATTCCGGAAACCCCCAGTATCTTCTCAAATCTATATTTTGCCCCGACGGCTGGAATGGCATTGTTGCTATGGGGCACACCAAATACAAAGGCATCAGGGCTGCCTATCAGACCAGCTGCGCAACAGTACCTGTAGAGTATGTCTGTAAGGGTATCATGCATTGGAACGATACGCTGCTTGTCACCTTTTGTATGCCGCAGGGTAATGAGCCCTGCTTCAAGGTCAATATCCTTCATTTTTATGGAAACCGTTTCACCGATCCTCATGCCACACCCATACATTAGCCGGA
Organism: Clostridia bacterium; assembly: GCA_910575245.1. Classification (GTDB taxonomy): domain Bacteria; phylum Bacillota; class Clostridia; order Lachnospirales; family Lachnospiraceae; genus UBA3282. The sequence goes on from CAJTEN010000042.1 coordinate 5,315, forward strand.
GAATCATGGGCATCTGCAGATGGATCAGGGGATATTTTGAGTTGCCATTTACTGGCGGGCAGGTATCAGCCTGCAGGAATATACGTTCCAGCTCATCATCGGAAAAGATATAGGGGACATAATCATCATGTACCTTTGGAACTGTCGGAATAAATACTTTTATTCCGTACCCGGATAGGAAATCAAGAAACTTGCGCAGAATTTTTACCTTTTCGGCAATGGTTCTCGGTCTTCCTGTGAGTGTGTTTATCCATCCCACAGCCAAATGTTCATCAATGGTTTTATCAGTATGGCCAACACTGCAAAGATATCTGTCAAACAATTCCAGTGTCTGTATGTCATGCCCATATGCGCTTCTGCTTACAGACTTCTGGCGCATTGAAAGGAAATCCCGGATCTCCGGTGAAAAGATGCTTTCATAAACCTTCATATCCCGCAGCCTCCTTCCAAAAATTCTTTAAATGCCCCTGTCGGTTCAGGAACAGCAACCGCACAGGTGCGGAGCCGTTCAATATCCAATTTTGCATAATGATTGATTGAATCAGGGTCTGCATGCCCCAGAATTCCCCTTATTATTTCGTATGGGACATCGTCATTAACCATGGATGTAGCCAATGAAGCCCTGAATACATGGAGTCCGCGTTTCTTTCCTTCCGTATTGATTCCTGCGGCTTTAAAGTATTTTTTCGTTTCAGACCGCAGCAGCGCCGTTGTTGCCGGAAAGTATGGCGCATTGTGCCGCAGAAATATCCTGTCTTCATCTGTTGCCGGGCGTGCATTGTGAATATAGTCCAGCAGTGCCGCCTCAATTTCCTGCAGCAGAGGCAGACAAAGTTCCACGCCGGTTTTTTGCTGTACAAATGATATGTTTTTATGCAGAAAATCAATATTGTCCATACGGAGCAGAACGATATCTCCCGAACGCATCCCTAATCTTGTAGCAAAAAGAAGCATTGCATAATCACGTTTTCCGGTTGCGGTGTTTCTGTCCACTGCGGCCTCAATTTTCTGAATTTCCTCGGTGGTGTAACTGGCAGGAAGTTTAAATTCCCGTTTATAATGAGGGATGGATGTAGAGTAGTCTGCCGCCACAATCCCTCTGGTAAAAAGGAACTTTAGGAAAGAGCGTACCACCGCCCAGGCATCCTTGTTTTTAAGTTTAAAACAGGCTCCGGTTACACTGGAAACAGTCAAACCATTTAGTCCATCATTTCCACAGGCAGGACAGTTCGTTAAGAAAGTCCTTAACATCCGGCGTTTGTCGGAAACAGTCTTTTCCTTGTTCCCGATATCACGGCAATACTGTTCGTAAGACCGGATGGCATGTTCACAGTCTTCTGGCAGGGTATATGTTGTGTGGTAGGATTTCCGGACTTTGTATTCCGCGCCAAGACAGTAATCATTCAGCCTTCTAACAGCAGTGCGCGTTTCCACAATTCTGAAATGGCGGGTGCCACTCGCTGCTATGTAATCATAATAGCTCCTGCCGACATCCGGATCATACCCATCAATACCGTTTTCCTGCATATACAGATCAATCCCTGCGAGAATCCGTCGGTATTTGCTCATGTGAGATAAAGAAGTAAAAGAAGTGTAAAAAATTTTGCCGTTCCCTGTCCGGCTGACTGCCGGACGGGTCGGGCTTTAGTCGGGCAATTCTACCTTGCCGACAAAAGAGTAATAGATTTCGATTTCCTGTCTGCGGAGCTTCCCCCGCCGTTTCCCGTCCAGTGCTTCCGATTCATGGATTACGATTTTCTCCACAAACTCCCGCAACAGGGTAGGGGTGAGTTCCTCAAAGCTGGTGTACTTGCGTACCACTTTCATAAACTTTTCAGCGTTTGCCGTGGCTTCCAGCGTCTTGGAAAGCTCGCTCTGCAAGGCGGCGGCTTTCTCTTTCAGTTCCTTTTGCTCGGCTTCATAGTCTGCCGAAAGCTCCGTGAAACGCTCGTCCGATATGCGCCCGGTCACGCTGTCCTCATACAGCCGCTTGAAGATAGCGGAGAGTTCCGCAATCCGTTTTTCTGCCGCTTCCAGCTCTTTCTTCTTGGCGGCGTTGCGGCGTTTGCTCCCGTCCTCGGTCTGGTCGGTCAACAGCTTCATAAACCGGGCTTCGTGCCTGGCGGCGTAGCTGGTGACTTTCCGTAAATTCTCGGTCACTCCGGCGGTTAAAAGGTCGGTGCGGATAAAATGCGCCGTACAGTCTGCTGTGCGCTTCTTGTAGCTGCCGCAGATATAGCAGTCCTGCCGCCGCTTGTCCGTCTGATAGCGTTGCTGGTACATGACGCTGCCGCAGTCGGCACAAAAGAGTATGCCGGAGAACAAGCCCACTTCATCATAGCGGTTAGGGCGTTTGCGCTGCTTGCGTAGCTCCTGCACACGCTCCCATGTGTCCTTGTCGATTATCTGCTCGTGGTGGTTCTCAAAGATTGCCTGTTTGTCCTCGCTGTTGTAGATAATCTTGCTGCACTTGTAGGATTGTGTGGTGGTCTTGAAGTTCACAAGGCAGCCCGTGTATTCCCGGTTTTCAAGGATATGTACCACGGTGTTCGCCGCCCACTTGCACTCATAGCCGGGGTGGTAGCGGCGGGTTCTCCCTGTCCGGCGGTATTCCAGCGTTCCCGGCGTGGGGATTTCCTGCTCCGTGAGCATACGGGCTATCTTGGTCGGACCGTTCCCGGCAAGGCAAAGGCTGTAAATCTGCTTCACCACGGGGGCGGCTTCTTCGTCAATGATGAAATTTTCGTCCTCGTCCATGAGGTAGCCATACACGGGCTTGCTTGTGACAGGCTTCCCACTCATGCCTTTTGAGCGTTTTACCGCCCGGATTTTCTTGCTCGTATCCCTCACCAGCCATTCGTTAAAAATATTTCGCAAGGGCGCAAAATCATTTTCGCCCTGTGCGCTGTCTACGCCGTCATTGATTGCAATGAAGCGGACGCCGTTCTGTGGGAAAATCATTTCTGTGTACATTCCCACTTGTAAATAATTTCGCCCTAACCTTGACATATCCTTTACGATAACCGTTCCCACAAGCCCCGCTTCAATGTCGGCAAGCATGGACTGGAAGCCGGGTCTTTGGAAATTTGCCCCGGAGAATCCGTTGTCCGTGTACCATTTGAGGTTGGAAAAGCCGTTCTGTTTTGCGTAGGCTTCAAGGATTCGCTTCTGGTTGCTTATGGAGTTGGATTCGCCTTGAAGCGTGTCCTCGTGCGACAATCTCGGATATAGGGCGGTAATCAGTTTTTGGGTGGTCTGTCTTGTCATGGTTTCCTCCATTTCCGACAGCCAGCCCCACTATTCCGTAGGTTTATTATACCATAGGGCGGGGCTTTCTGTACAGTCATTTTTGCTACTTTATGTCGAAAAATATCACATTATTTTATTAAGGCTTATCGCATTATATAGCGTGTGCGGCTGTTCCCCCGGCTGCGCTTTCCGCTTCCAGCACTTTCATCATCTTGTCGGCGGCGGTGGCGGTAGTGCCTTGTTTGAAATAGCCGGAAACCACAAGGACGGTGTTCCCCCGGCGTACTTCTGTCACGCAATCCGGGCGGCGGGCGGTGGTGGCGGTGCTTCTCTTGGGCGTGTCGGTCATAGGCAAATCTCCTTTCCGTTCAGCAGCTTTTTAAGGCGTTCCATTTTCTCCCGTGCTTTGGCTTTTCTGAAATTCTCCCCGGTAATACGGACGGGGGTACACATTTCCGTAAGGCGGTCATATATCCGGGCATGGGCGGTGTCCTCCGGGTTCTGCAATTCCTCCAGAGTCAAGTTTGTTGTCACGATTAAGGGCTTGCCGCTTCGGTATCGGCTGTCAATCACGTTGTAAACCTGTTCAAGCCCGTATTCCGTGCCACGCTCCATGCCGAAATCGTCAAGGATAAGCAGCGGGAAGCTGCAAAGGCGGGCTATGTACTCGTTACGGTCTTTGAAGCTGGCGGCAAGGTCATTGAGTATCAAGGCAAAGTTCGTCATACAGACGGAAACCTCTTTCTCCATGAGTGCATTGGCGATACACCCGGCAAAATAGCTTTTCCCTGTGCCTACCATGCCCCATAACAGATAGCCGATATTTGTGGTTTTCATTTCCTCCCAACACTCCACATAGGCATGGGCTTTGTGCATTTGGGGGCATTTCCCGTTGTCGTTTTCAAACGTCCATTCCCGCATAGCCGGGTCGGTGAAGCCCTTTCTTTTCAGCCGTTCCACTTCCTCCCGGTGCTTGGATTCCCTATGGCTGGCTTCCAGTGTTTCCCGGCGTTTGCGCTGGCAGTCACATTCTTTCGGGTGGCGGTCACGCCCGAAAAAGGTTTTGCCCTCCGGGAAGTAGGCTTCTTTGGGCTGGCGGCAGCTCCCGCAATATAAAAGCCCGTCCTCCCCGGTGTAGTCCTCCGGCTCTGCTTCCTGTGCCGTGGCAAGCCGGAAAATGGCGTTATCATAATCGCTCATAAAATCGTCCTCCTTGTTCATGGTCTTTTACGCCCTGTTTACGGGGCGTTGTATTTATGTGGTCAAAGGCTCTCGCCCTCTTTGTAGGAATAATCGGGGATTCCTTTCTTTCCTGTGCCTTTCCTGTCACGTCTTGCCCACATACGGACAGCGGCGGCATGGTTGGCGTACACTTTCCCGTAGGCGGCTATGAACTCGCTCAATTCCTCAATGAACCGTTCCAGCCTGTCCGGGTATTCCCCTTTCAGCTCCGCATACTCGGATTCGGAGAGGAAAAGGTTTTTATATCTGCCAAAGGGTGCGGGCTGCTCCCCACTCACTCCTTTTCGTTGGTTCTCTTTTAGTTGGTTTATAGTAAGTTGGTTAGGGGTCGGTTTTCCGTCCAATGCAAAGGTCGGTTTTCCGACCTTATGAGGGTCGCTTTTCCGGCTATCAGAGGGTCGGTTTTCCGGCTGTATGGCAGTCATATGGTCGGAAAACTGTACCACTGGCATTTGCGGTATTTTCACATAAAGACGGTTCGGTGCGGAGAAGCCCCGGCGTTCCCTCACCAGAAGCCCGGCAGCGTCCAGCTCGTTCAGTGCGCTTTTTATGGCGGTGCTGCCTTTATCCAGCATTTCCGTTATCTCCGAAACGGGATAAACAATATACGTCCTGCCCTCGCTGTCCTGCCAGCCGTTCTTCTGTGAGAGGGTGGAACGGTCAAGAAGCAGCCCATAGAGCAGCCTTGCAGTATGCGACAAGTCCATTTTCAGCAGAAAATAGGGATAGGGCAGAAAACGGGGCAATATGGTGTCGGCTGTGATGTATTCGGTTATGGTTCTCACCTCCTGTCTGTGGCTTCTGTTACGCAGTTAAAACGGCATTTTCGGGGGTAAAGGATAAATGTATCGGCTACCCGTTGAGGGCGGTCAAAAAAGCCTTGATTTACGGGGGTCTGGAATATCCTAAAGCGTGACATTTATCCCTCTGTTTCCGCTTGCGCTGTGCGGCTTTGATTCTTTTCATGCGTCCGGCGCAGTTCGGGCAGTATTTCCCCCGGTTTGACTTGGGGAGAAAATACCCGCCGCACTCGGTACAGCGTTTCCTGTCTGCCCGGTGGAGTAGGGCGGCTTCCAGTTTCCCGTCCAGCGGCAGAACGGCGGTAATGAACCAGCGGCATAAAAGGGAATAGCTGATACTCTGGACGCATACGCAAGGCTCGCCGTTATCCAGCACAATACAGTTGCCGTTATCATAGTTACAGCACTCATGCACAAGGCGGCGGGCGGCTCTGTGCTGTGGGTAGTCCATGTAGGGGCGTTTACCGTTCATTTTCCCGCCCCTTTCCCCGTTCCGGCTCACGGCGTAATATCTTGTCAAGATTGCTTTTCACGGTCTGCAATTCCCGGACGTTCTCTTTCTTCTCCCGGTACTCGTTGTAAAGGGCGTTTTTCGCTTTGGTAAGCTGCTCAATCTCCGATTGTAAGGTCTTGGAAGATGGCAGTTTGGTAATGCCCTGTGCCTTGAAATACCGGGCGGCAGATTCGGCTATGATAAAATCGCTTTCGTGCTGCTCCCGGTAGGCTCTCCGGGCTTTCTCGGTTTTCTGCGCCCGCAATCCGTCACGGGCTGGCTTGGTCTTGATGTACGCCAATAGCTGTTTCTGTAAGTCCTTTTTCTCCCGCAAAGTGCTTTCCACGGCTTTCAGTTCCGCATGGACGTTTGACAGCTCTGCGCTGGCGGCAGCAAGGGCGGCTTCCAGTTCTTCCGGGGAAGAAAAGCCAGATTCCTCGTAAATGCTCATGGTCGCCGCCATTTGCTTCAGATTGTGCAAACTCGCCCACTTCTCGTAGCCTTTCCCTTTGCCCTCGGCTCTCTTGGCGGCTATGTCTACCATGCGTTGTATTCCGTCATTTTTCGGGGCGTTTATGGCGGCTCTGTTACGCTGTAAGCGGTCTTTTATGCTGTGGGGGTATTCCTGTTTGGGTGCGGGTGTTTCGGCGGCTCTGGCGGCGTTCTGTGCGTTTATGGTGAGTGCTTCCAGTATGGCGGCACGGTCAAAATCATCACCCAGTTTCCGGGCGGTGATGGGCTTCGTCCTGTCCGGGGTGAGATAGGATAGCCGCCCCCGGCTCTCCTTGACGGTCACGCCTTGCTGTAACAGTTTCCCGGAAAAGTCCTCAAATGAGATAGCAGAGGACAGGGCGGCTCGGATTGTGCGCCTTAATTTCTCCTTGTCGGTTTCAAACTTGGTCTGTCTGGGCGGCTCTCCCGTGGCGGCTTGGGAAGCGTTCTCCTTATCCAGTGCGGCTTGTCCTTTCCGTTTCGCCCAATACTCACGCTCGGTAATGCGGTTCTTGCTCCCGTTCAGCAAGTCAATCTGATAGAGGTTTTCCCGGTGGCACATTTCCATGACTTCCGCTTTGAAATACTCCATAGCTGCGTCCGTACAGCGGTGCTTGCAGCCCTCCCTTGTGTCGGCTGGTCTTTCCATGTAGGGCAGCAAGGGTACTTCCTCAATCCGCAAAGAATTGATTACGATATGCACATGAATGTTGCCGCTGTGGTTATGCCCGTCCGGGTGGGTGCATACCAACGCTTGGTGTCCGGGAAAATGCGTCTTGCAAAATTCCTCGCCCAATGCTTGCGCCCGGTCTACGGTCAAGCCGTTGTCGGGTGCGTCACGTGGGTCAAAGCTGATAATATAGTGGTGGCTCTTTACGTCCTCCCGTTTCTGGTTCTTGCCGTATTTGAGATTGGAGCGCATACACGCTATGGCGAAATCCTCGCCGCCGCAATTCAGAGAGGAAATGCGGTAATCGTCACGGGGGATAAGCCGCCCGTTTTCGTCCAGTGTGGGCTTCATGGTAAACTCGTCATGCTCAAAGGTTAGGTACTGCTCGGCAGCTCCATAGTCGGCGTTTTTAGAGCTGATATGTTTGAACGTTGCCAATGGCTTCACCTACTTTCTGCAAGACTTCAAACTTCAAGGCGGCAAGCTCCGCTGTGGCGGCTCGTACCTCTTGGGAGAGGGCGTTATAAGGTACGCCGTACTCGTTCAGACAGCGGGCAATCTGATTCAAGTTGCCGCCGATTTTTCCGTATTCGGCTGTGAGTTTCCCAACGGCAGAGAGTAATTCATCATTGACCGGGGAAACGGTAATGACCGGGCGTATGCTTGACTTGATAAGTGCTTGCCGGATAAACTCGGCTTGGCTCATTTTGCAGAGGGTGACACGCTCGGAAAACCCGGCGTATTCTTCCTCGGTCAAGCGTGTCTTGATTACCCGGTGGCGGTGGGGCGTGTTGTATCTTTTCATGGCTTTCAGCTCCTTTCTTTTTATGGTTTGCCCTCTCACTAATAGGAGAAAAACAGGGGGCAAAGCGGAAGTGTTTTTTGAAAAATCCGAAAATATTTTTTCGGGGATTTTTCAAGCGGCGCAAGCCGCAAAAAGGCGGGCTTGGGGTGGCAACCCCAACAAGATTCCCATAGGACAAAATGAGCGATTAGCGAAATTTGGTACTGTGGTAGAATCTTGCTCTAAGAAAGTGGCGGTTTCCTCTGTATAGGCTTTTGCTGATACCTCCGGCGGGCGGGGCGTGGATTCTGCCAGCTATGCGGCGGGATTTCTCCCCCTACTACCTACAACACCACGCAAAGCAAAAATGACGGTGATTTGCGGAAATTTCTCTCTATTCCTTACAAAACCACACAAGCCGGAATAGGCGGGAATTTTGAGAAATTTCTTCATTTTCCTTTCATTCCCCACACCACCGAAAATTGAAAACTGCCAAACAAAGAGCATGTCATGTTTCCCTTTTCGTGGGGCAATACGGCGGTTTTTCAAAAACGCCAAAAATAAACGCAAAAAAACAGGAAACCTGTTATGATTTCCTGTCTTGGTGTGCCGTTCTATGTGGCGGCGGTTATTCAGTTTTGGGGTATGGCTGTTCATCAAAGCGGAACTGGAACAGGGCAGCGATAAGCCGCCGTTTGATGTTGTCCTCTGTGTCTTTGTTGACTTGTCCGTTTTCAAGGGAAGCAATTCGGATTCGCTTGCTGTAATGCCGTAAAACTTCGTCAACAGCTTCCGGTTCTCCGCTGGTCGCTCGGATAATGGTTTCATACGGTACAAGTTTAGGATTCCTCACGGAAAAGCACCTCCATTTCTTCATACAGCATTTGCAAGGCACTGTGTATGTGATGCCACGCCGTACTCCGGCAGCGTCCGTATAATTCCCCGATTTCCTGCTGTGTGTAATGTCCGAAAAAATAAAGGTAAATGATTTCCCTTTTTTTCTCCGGCAAGGCAGACAAGGCTTCGGCAAGATTCCCGTTTGTGAGGATAACCCTCTGACCGCATATCGTAACAGGATATTGCTTGTAGGGGTCTATAAAATAGGTGTCTGACGTACTGAACGGGTAAAACTTTTCTTCGGTGAGGTATTCAAAAGATATTTCTCTTTGTCGCCGCCTATCCCTGTCGCGCCATGCGTTGATAGCTGCATAGTATATGACAACTCTGCAAAAGGCGTTAAATGTATATTCGATATGCTCCTTGTATGCTTCTGTGCAAGTCATAGATGATTCCCCCTTACTCCCACATAGGGCGGTGCGTGGGTTACAGTTGTGCTTTTATAATTCAGAGAAACTGTAACTTTTCAAATCTCAATCAAAAATTTCATCATAATCTATTTCTTTTGGATAGACAAAATTATCATAAGAACGGCTCCCTTGTCCAATCGCAAGGATTGCTCCAACCGATTTTCCTGTAATATTTCTACCCGCGCTCGTGATGTCACAATCCCGCAAAATAACATTATAGATATGAGCATTTTGGGCAACACCAAATAGCCCTATAATCTCTGCATCTGGGTCGGTCATGGTAAGACCTGCAATTTCAAAACCATTACCATTAAAAGTGCCTGTAAATGGATTGTCCCATGTTCCAATGGGCACCCATTCGTCCGTAGATAATTGAATATCAGCCTGTTGCATATAATTCTGATTCATGCCATACTCACCTGTTCCAATCGCTCTGAGTTGGGCTTCGTTAAAAACCAAATAATATGTTGTTCCTCTAAACTCTAAGGTTTCCATTGCTGGTATATCATCAGACTGTATCAATAAATCGTTATCTATGTTAACAGGCATAGATGCGCTTGCTTCATGATAATTACCAGCGAATACTCCCGCAAAAATGATGCCCACTGTCAATACACCTGTTAAAATCCGCAGTGCCTTGCCTTTCTTCTTAAAATGCATAATAGCACCTAACCTTTCTTTTAACTGCTCTGCTTCCTCCGTTAAGGTAACGGAAGCTAAAGAACTTTTGTAGAGATTGTTTGACTTCAAAAAGGAAATCAATGTGTCCCCATATTCACGCTTTTCTTTGTCATCAAGTACAGCTATGACTTTTTCATCACATGACAATTCACAAGATTTATTCACTTCCTTTTCCAGCAGATATACAAAAGGATTGAACCAATGGGCGCACACAACAATCTGTATCAGCCATTTGTAAAACATATCCCCCTGTTTGTAGTGGGTTAGCTCATGCACAAAGACATAAGACAGCTCCTTATCTTCCAATTCACGGACAGGCAAAACAATTCTTGGTCGAAAGAATCCAATCATAATAGGGGAAGCAATCAACGAATTATAGGATAATTCAACCCTCGTCTTAATATTTAATTTTTCTTCACAATCAGATAGCAGATTCAAAATCTTTATATCCGATACCTCTGTGTTACCCGCTTTGATGTATTGAATAAATCCCTGATAGACCGTTATCTTACGAACAAATAAAACCAGTGCCAATGCTGACCAGATAAAAAACAGGTAGACATATTTGTTAAATGATTCACGCATGGCTGCGGTGGTTATTTCCCGGTTTGTCTGTATCTGCTCCGCTTTTCCGTTACCCGTATCTACTGAAATGGGTATGTTGGAGCTTGTAGGGATTTCATTCGTTATTGTTGCTGTGTCGAACTTTTCAAACAGGCTCCCAACAATCGTAGTATCGGGAGTAAAGGGAAGCAGAAACCGCAGCGCAACAACTATCCAGATATAATACTGCCAACGTTTGCTGAATTTGTTTTTATACAGCGGCTTCAATCCCAAAATGAGAAGCAGTAACAGTGCGCCGGAAACAGACAGCGACAATAATATTTTTATAAATTCATTCATTTTCTTTTCTCCAAAATGTTTCAATCTCTTTCAATTCGTCTGCCGAAAGAATATCCTGCCGCAACAAGGTTGATACTAAGTTTTTCACATTCCCGCCATAGACTTTATCAAGAAAGCTGTGGGTCTGCATGGTCTGGTATTCAGCTTCTGTTACCGTAGCCACATACTCATTTTTCCTGCCGATTTTTTTGACTTTCAAGAACTTTTTTTCTCCTAAACGGGAAAGCAGCGTGAGTACGGTGTTGTTCTTCCATTCGTTTTTATCTTTTTCCAATTCCTCCATGATGAGGGAATATAAAGCTGCCCCTCCATTTTTCCAGATGATTTTCATTAGTACCAGTTCGGATTCAGAAATCTGCTGTGCCATGTTGTCCTCCTTTTATCTCAACGCTTTGTGGGTGTATAAACATCTTAACACCTTGTAGGTGATAATGCAATACCCTAAAAGAAATTTAAGAATTTATAAAAAGATATGAAAGAAGGGGGATTCCGTAGTAGTCGGCACTGTGCGTAATGTGCATAACTTGCTGTCTTATGGAGTTGTGGGAAAGTCTGTTTGCAGAATGTGGGAAAGCTGCACTTTAGCTTTTCCATGTTCTGTGAACAGACTTTTCCATGACGGAATAGCAAGTTATACACATTTCCACGGTGCTTGTCTTTTGGTCTTTGCTTTCTTTGGTTCGGAATAGTGTGGTGCTGGCGGTCTATCTCTTGTTTTCGGTTGCTTGCTTCTTTACCGTACATGAGCATTTGTTTATAGGACGTTCTTTGTAACATTTCTTTCTTAGGAAATTTATGAAGTTTTCCAGCAATTCCCTAAATTGTTCATTTTGAATTTCAGCTGGTTCCATGGTTGATATCCTCCTTATTAAGATTTCTTCTATTCATTCTAAAGGATTTATGATTATCCGAGAAGATGTGGCAGAAGTACCGTGCCTTACGGAGTTTCAGGAATTCCTTGGATAATCAGACTTCTTGGATAATGGTGGTTATCTGAGAACTCAGATAACCACCACGGGCGGTAATATTTCTGATATTCCTCTTCCGTAACTTCCAGTGTGAATTCTTCGTCTCCTGATTTGACTGTGATCTTCCTAAAAGACATAAAGCGTTCCTTCCTTTACGGCTTCGTAAAGTTAGGAACGCTTTAACATATAGACGTGGGACTGGCTTTGAAAAAATGGCAGAGAATGGCCAGGGAAAGCTATCACTATACATACACTCTTAAAACAACTCACTAGCTTTACTCCGGCCATTCGTGACTCGACGCAATGCGGTCCCACTCGCTCGGTACTTATTCAGTTTTGCGTACAATGGAATTTCCATTTTTTTCCATTGATAGCATAAGTATGCCCATAAAAAGAACGCTTTAATCCGCAAAAGCAAAAACAGCAGGATATCCTCCCGCCGTTCTTTTTATCTATGTATATTTTTTCTTCTCCTTCGGTTTCCAGTACACCCGTACCACTTCGCCGCAGTGCGGGCATTTCAGCTCTACTATGATCCTGAACCGCGTTATGCCGATATCAAAAATCCGTCTCCCGCACTTATGGTTCGGGCATTTAATTTTCTGGATACCTACCACCTCCTCTCCAAAAATGCGGAGGCGCATATTGGTATCCCCCAATAAACGCCCCCTCATGCCACACTGCCATTATTTATCATTTGCTGCAATACACCCATAATGTGCCAGCATCTCTTCCACTTCTTTGCTATCCGGCATTACCCTCAAAGCTCCTTTTCGTGTTGTAATCAAAGAGGCGGCTGCATTTGCATATACTAACATTTCCCGCAAATTATCTTTCGTCAAATTACAAATCCCATGTTCGCAAATATAATGCAACACGCAGCCACAAAATGTATCGCCTGCCCCGGTGGTCTCAATGGTATCTTTCTGCAAAAAAGGGGCGGCCTCCACCATCATATTGTTGTAATACGCCCGGCTCCCCTGCTTTCCCATAGAAACCAGCACCAACGGAATATGATACCTTTCATTAATCCACTCTACCCCCTTTGAATAATCCTCTTCCCCCGTCAGCCATTGAATTTCATTATCAGAAATCTTTAATATCTGGCAATGGGCAAGGCCATAAAGCACTGCCTCTTTCGCATCGTCTAAACTTTTCCAGAGAGGAGGGCGCAGATTAGGGTCAAAAGAAATCAAAGTGCCTGCTTTCTCGGCAATACAAACTGCCTCCTTTGTTGCTTCCCGAACCCCGTCATGAGTCATGGAAAGAGTCCCGAAATGAAAAACTGTTGAATCCTGTATCACCTTTTCAGGTACATCTTCCTTCGTCAGCATCATATCCGCCCCCGGATTCCGGTAAAAAGAAAAATCTCTGTCTCCATCCTCGGCAGTATGTACAAATGCCAGCGTAGTATGTATTTGGTCATCCATGCATAAAAATGACGAATCAATTCCGACTTCTTCGATACCAGCTTTAAGCTGTACCCCAAAAAAATCATTGCCAACTTTCCCTATAAAAGCCGTCCTGTGACCTAACTTCGTCAGCATTGCCAATACATTGCAGGGAGCGCCTCCGGGATTCGCCTCAAACAAAGGGTTCCCCTGGGGGCTTTTCCCATTCTCTGTAAAGTCAATCAATAATTCCCCTAACGCGGTTACATCATATCTTTTCATCTAAGACTTATCTCCTTACTCCAAATCATATTTTACAATATCCATATTTGCTGCACCATCGGCATAAAAGGAAATGCCCGCAGCCTTCTGGTCTGTATAAAATATGGTTGTCATAACCTGTTCCTCATCATTTACAAATTCCTCTACGCTGTAGCAGTCCAAGATAACCCTTATTCTTAATTCACTTTTTTTGCCATTCGGATTGTTAATCAGGCATCTTCTCTGGTGAATAATGGCCCTCCGGGAACCGGAAAACTTCCTGTCAACTTTTAAGATTGCTTCATATGGGCGAAAACTAAGAGAAGTCTGATAGTCCCGAACTCTGTCAGATTTCCGCTTTTTGGCACTCTTATTGTCACCTAGGCATAATCCTGCCCAAGAAGGAATATGCCTGTCAAAATGAAAACGACTCATGTCTTAGGAAGCGTCAAGCCATTCAAAAGGAAAAATTATGTTCACATGCTCTTCTTTTCGATTTTATAGTTCCTTAATGGTGGAGGACTTAATCCTCCACCTTATACCTTATGCTTCTATCCCATACTTTTTTGTGAGTTTCATACCTTCTGACAGAACTCAATCCGTTCATTGTTCGGTCCCAAGATAGTGAAAAACCGAACACCGTTCTCCCAGAAAGGCAGGGAACATATCTCTTCCTTACAGAACATTATCTGCATTCGTCTAACAAGTTCGAACACTTTCTCAATATCTGTTACGTCAAAACAAATATGATCAATCGCCCCTGTCCGATCTGCAATCTGCGGTTCCTCATATGCTTCGATTACAAGATTTCCCTGTTCCAGAAAGCAAACCCTCTGCCCTTCATTCACTGTTTGAAAAGTCACATGCATTCCCAATTTTTCATAGAATGCCACTGTTTCTTCCATGCTTCTGCAAGGAAGCCCTATATGTTGTAAACCGTTTAAGTAATTGCCAATATCCGTCATATTGCCCGCCTCACATTTTTCCGCTTAATATTGTTACAAAGTTAATCTTTACAATTCCTCAATTTTGTGGAAACAGTACAGTTTTCTATACGAACAGTTCCTTCCGAGGCGAAGATTCCAAGTCCGTCACCCGGTTTCGTATAGAGTCTTGCATTCAACGCCACACCTTCCACATAAATCGTTGCAATCGTATCATCAACGATCATCTGTACGTGATATTTCTTTCCGGCTAATAATTTTATTGGCCGCTCTGCACCCTGACTAAAGTAACTGAACCATGGCCAATTCGGATTTTTTTCACACAGATAACGATTTTCATTACAGTGGAATATAAATTGATAAGCCTCCCCTGTCTCTACATTATCATAGCAACGCACGCCAAAGGTCCGAGTTCCTTCCGAAAAGGTAATATCCGCTTCAAAACTGTACAGATCTCCGCACTTTCCTTTAATCACCTTCTCAGTTCTCCTGTCGTTGCTTTCTATTGTAAAATCCTCAATCTTTTCCCGATCCATAAAGGCATTCCATACCGTATCCGGTATTTTTACGCCCAGTGTCCCGTCTTCTCTCTGGTAGACTTCATGCGCCATAAATGTGCCTGCCCACTCATAATTCTTCTTATCATCGCAGTCTTCCTTCGTTGCCACCCATCCGAACAGCATCCTGTGCCCATTCAATTCAAAGGTCCTGCCCGCATAATATGCTCTGCCATCGAATGCATCATCCTCTGGCGCAATCCAAGGTCCGTTGATGCTCTTACTCATCCTGTAGATCATTTTACTGCGGTCACTATATTCGGTTACAACATGATACCACCAGTCCCCTATCTTAAAAAGATCAACCATCTCATGCATTGTAAAAAGATCTGGCGCCCAGAAGTCACCTTCAAATTGCCATTCTTTCAGATCCTTCGATGTAAATTTCACCGTTCTCCCTGTCTGCTGTGTCTTTGGTCCCGTCTTCCTCGCTCCAAGAATCAACATATACTGGTCATTCTCTTCATCACGCAGTACAAAAGGATCACGCCAATCGTCAGGATCATAGCCTTCCTGTGGTGTAAAGGTCAGCTTATCCTGAGTTTTCGTCCAGTGAACCAAATCGTCACTGACCGCATGCATTAAGACCTGTGATGCCCTGCCGAGTTTCGGATACTCCCTGTTATAACCTGTATAAAAGGCATGATATTTACCTTCTGCTTCGAAGATGCTGCCCGCATAAATAAATTGATCCTGTTCTTCGTCCGTTCCTCTGGGTATCGCCGTTCCCATATCTTTGTATTCCACAAAATCAGACGTTACAGCCAAATCCCATCCGAAAGGTTCCCCGAAAGGACACGGGTTCCTGTTATCCCTCTGATGAAAGAGGTAGAATTCATCTCCTTTTCCGTATGGCATACAGTCACCGAACCAAGTGCCTGGAAATTGGTAATATAATTTATTCATCTTTCTCTTTTCTCCTCCTTTTTTTCATTAAAGACATAGAAATTATGCTTTTGATATAGATTCTGTCTGACACTGAATTTATTCTGATTGTCAGCCTTTGACTGCTCCGGATGCCATTCCCGCCAGCATTCTCTTACTGCTGAAGAAATAGAAAATAAACACCGGGATTACCGTCACCGTGATTGCTGCGAAGGTTGCTCCCCAGTCAGTTAAGCCCATACTTCCCACATAGTCATTCAACCCTAATGTGACCGTTTTCATGTCCGTAGATCTGGTAAAAGTATACGCGTTAATATATTCGTTCCAACAGAAAACTGCCTGCATAGTCGCCACCGTAATCACTGAGTTCAGGGACAACGGCACCACCATCCTAAAAAAGCATCCCATCGGGGAACACCCATCAATAATCGCCGCCTCTAGGATTTCCTCCGGAAAGAACTTGCTGAAGGAATAAAACAGCTGAATGGAATAGGACAAGGAGAACGCAATCTGGGGTAAAATGATTGCTGCATAGGTATTGATTAGTCCCAGTTTATTAAAAATGGTAAACAGCGGAATCAACGCAACCTGCATGGGCAGCATCAATCCCAACAGAAAATAATTCAGAAGAAACTTTTTACCTCTGAACTTGATCTTACTGAGCGCAAATCCCGCCATGAGGGCAATCAAAAGCAACGGTATCAAAACTCCGATCAAAACGATTACACTGTTCTTAAAGTAAGTCAACATATGACTTTTCGTAAATACTGTCACATAATTCCCAATGTAGAAAGAGGATGGCAGCGCATATGCCGGAAGCTTCCTGAAATCATCCAGCGATTTAAAACTGGAAATCATCACATAAACAAAAGGATATACCTGAATGACCAACAGAAGCACTACCAGAATCCACTTTATTACAGAACCGACTGTCACTTTCTTCGTTTTCATTTCTCCGCCTCCTCTCCCGTAATTTTTTTAAACAATACTCCTACAATCAGACAGATGATCACAATCATGATTGCGACTGCACTGCCATACCCATATTTCATACTCGTGAACGCCTGCTTATACATATAAGTGGTCATCAACTCTGACGCATTTCCCGGCCCGCCATGTGTCAGCAGATAAGAAAATTCAAAAGACCGCAAAGAACCGTTCAGCACCAGAAGACAGTTAGCGACGATCACCGGTTTGATATAGGGAATTCTAACATGCCAGTATTCCTGAAAAAGTGACGCTCCATCTATCCGTGCCGCTTCTCCAAGTTCGTCAGGAACACCAATCAATGCTGCATAGAATATAACCATATACAAACCGAGATATTTATACCCTTCCACAAAAGCCGTAACATACAATGAAATATTTGGATTGGAAGTCCATTCCATCACCTTTAACGCCGGATTAAAAACAGATAGCAACTGATTGACTACTCCTGTCGGCGTAACCGATAGCAGCTTAGAGAAAATCTGGCAGATTGCCACCGACGAAATGACCACCGGAACATAGTATAACGTCTGCAACGCCACTCTTCCTTTTTTTACCCTGCTGAGTAGTATGGCAAACAGCAACCCGCCAAAAACCTGGATCAATACATTTATTATCGTATAGATTACTGTGTGCCAGATTGTTGACCGGAACACATCATCTCTGGACAGAAGTTCTATGTAGTTCTGCAGGCCTATGAATATCTTCTCTCCCACGCCGCTCCAGTCAAAAAAGCTATAGTACCCGGCCCAGACGATCGACACAATCACAAACAATGTATAAATCAGAAATGCCGGAAAAATAAACAACAATATAATAGACTTTTTCCCAAATGCCTTTTGCATAAAACACCTCTTTTCTGAAAGAGACCGACTAACGCCGGTCTCTCCAATATTCTCAACTGTCTGTCCTACTTAGAGATCAGCGAATCACATGTACTAATAAAGTCATTCGGAGTGACTATCCCCTGAGCCAATTTCTGCTGCTCATCCACAATCTTGGTCAAAACATCCGAATCAAGTTTATCATCCCAAGATGTCCATGCAGTCTCAGCCGTCGCAAACATAGGCTGCGTATCATAATACAACTGCGGAAGCCCTTCCGGGAGATCCTCGTTAAAAGGTGAGAAAATCTGTGCCTTCGTATAGCATGCCTCTGAAAAATTCTCACACATATAGTCAAAGAAAGCCTGCATGGTTGCATCATAAGTTGCCTTGTTAAAGCCTTCCGCAAAGCCTGCATGAATCGGAACATTGGTGGACATGTTATCCATTCCTTCCGTATCCGGAACTGGGAAGAATCCTAATTTTCCTTCGTCATACATCTCTTCTGCCAACCCAATCTGTCCGGAACCTGTATAGAAGATTGCACCTGTACCGCCAAAAAACAGATTGCATGCCGAAGTAAAATCAACGCTTGCAAAACCCGGCTCGAAATATCCTTCTGTGCCCAGTCTGTTCAGCAGTTCGACCGCGTATTTCGCCGAATCATTATCACTGAAGGAGTCCGTTCCTGCCTGATAGTTCGTAATAAAATCATCTCCTGTAACTCTCCACGGAGAGAATGACAAATAGCGCATCAGCTGCCATGCATCGGAACCGCCTACAATAACGGGAATCTCTCCGGTTGCCGCTATCTTTTGGCATGCCTCTTCAAATTCTGCCCAAGTTGTCGGCGCATCTGTTACCCCGGCCTGCTCAAACAGGTCTGTCCTGTACATGAAATATTCGCAATACAGGCCCTGTGGAAACAGATATAGGTTGCCGTCATCCGCATCCGTAAGGAAATCAATAATCGCGCCATTCATCTTGTCATAATAACCGTTTCTTTTCAGCTCTGCTCCTACATCTACCATAGCGTCTATGTCAAGACAGGCTCTGGACAATGTTCCATTCGGACAGCCATAAATATCCGGAAGCGTGTTACTGTTAATATACATTTGCAGCTTCGTGAAATAATCCTGCATATCATTTACAAGTTCTATCTCATATTCCAGTCCGTTTTCCTGACAGAAATTACTGAGCAGATGATCAAACACCTGGAACTGTTCTGTAGATTCCGTTCCTTTTAATAGGGCTGTGATCTTCGTCCTCTCTCCTATATCCAGAACAGTATCATTGCTGTCCCCCTGGGCGGCAGGAGCATTCTGCTCCGCCGTCTCCCCGGATGCTCCTGCCCCGCCCGAAGACTGGCCGCATCCTGTCAAAACGGCAGAAACCGACATAACCGCCGCAAGTAACATTGCAATCGTCTTTTTCTTCATTTCTTTCCTCCGTTTCATCAAGCGGTATCCTTTCCACCGCTCCTGATAATGTTAACAGTTGCTATTTCAAATATGATTATAAAGGCTCACTTCCAATACTGTAATCTAAAAAACGGCCAAAAATATGAATAATGTACACATTTTTGGTCGTCTTATGTTACTTTGCAGTATATACATATATAATTTTTATATTTTTACTCGATTTTTATATTTGTTCCTCAAATTGTTTTTCTGTATTCATTGGGAGTCACGCCATATTTTTTCTTAAATGCCTGAATAAAATAACTGAAATCATTGTATCCGACCTGCTCTGCAATCTCATACATCTTATAATTATCTTCCATAATCATCCTCCTCGCCGCATCCATCCTGATGTCAATCAGAATTTTAAGAAAACTCTGATTAACATAACGTTTCAGAAGCCTGCTGACATATGTCTTGCTCATATAAAACTGATCGGCTACAGAATCCAGCGTCAGGTCTTCGCTATAATGCTCCTGCAGATAATCCATAATATGATTGACAGTATTTCGATAACGGTCATCGGCGTTCTTATAATTCTGTGTCGCCAGAATACTGAATCCCTTCGTCAGATACTGCACGATTTCATTGACCGACCTCGCATTGCCAATCACTTTGATCCCATCCTGCAAAAAGGAAAAATCGTACTCTTCTTCCTGAATCTTGCACTTGATTCTACACATGAACGGATATCGCATGCAGGCTACCAGAAGATCAAGCGCCATATATTTACAGTCATTCAGCTCCGCATCCGGTATGTAAAGCATCTCTTCAATATCTTTGTTGGCCTCAGCGATCTGTCCCGAATATATCTTCATAAACAAACGCTGTTTTTTACCCTCCGTAATTTCGTGATCATGCCTAAGCACATCATCCAAATCCTTATAGTGAATGATCGTATTATCTCCCAGATAAACACTCTGGCTGCACGCACGGCAAGCCTCGAGATATTTCGCATTCATGTTATAAACATCCGTTTCCATGTTGCTGATTCCCAAACAGATTTTATAACGGATGACTTCCGCTGCCACCTGCTTTAATTTATCGCAAGCTGCCACCGCCTGCTCCATACAATATCGCTCCGGATCCTCTTTTTGAAAGAGCAGTATAAAATTAAACTGCAAATTCATATCGTCATATTCGCATAGAACTGCCTCACAAAATTCATTGAATATCTCTTCTCCGATATTCAAAAAGGCATACTGCTCCGGCCAGGAATCCTCGTTGCCGGAATGCGCGTTCTCCCTTGTGATCGCAATGCAGATATACTTCTCGATGTGGATACCTACTGCCTTCGTCTGGTACTCCAAATCATAGCGGGTTCTGATTCTGCCATGAACCAAATCATTGACAAATTTACTTCGGATATAAGGAAGTTCATTCTGAAAAATCTTTTCCAGATCCCTGTAATACCTGCTCGTCTGTTTTTCCTCAAAGATAGCGTCCCGCAGCTTTTTAATTAGGAGATCAAGCTTGACAAAATTCACGGGCTTTAAGAGATAATCCGAAGCTCCCAGCCTAACAGCCTCTTGCGCAAATTCAAAATTATCATATCCGGTCAGAAATACCATTTTCACCTTATCGTTTATCTTCCGAGCCTCAGCAGCAAACTTAAGCCCGTCCATCTCCGGCATTTTAATATCCGTAAAAATAAGATCCGGGCTGCATTCAAGCGCTTTTTCCAGTCCTTCCCGTCCGTTCTGTGCCGTTGCCACAAGTTCACATTCATATTCATTCCACGGAAAAGAAGCCATACCATCCAAAATAATATACTCATCATCCACGATCATCACTTTAATCTTCATTGTCTTTTCCCCAACAACCCATTATATTTCTCATAGACCTTCTGTGGATCTTCCATGTAAGGGATATGAATCACCACCGTAGTACCTTCTCCCATCTCAGACTGCACGCTCAGTCCATAATCCTCGCCATATAAAAACTGTAGCCTTTTATGAACCGCATATATACCAAGATTCGTGTGCGATGCGCTGCTGCTCTTCACAGTTTCCGGTTCCTTCAACAGCTCCTTCACTTTCTCTTCCGGCATTCCCACTCCGGTATCCTTCACGATAATATCAATGTTGCCGCCCATGCGAATCGCACTGATGTACAGTGTATTCTTATCATAAGATTTTTCAATTCCATGAACAATGGCATTCTCTACGATTGGCTGTATGATCAGCTTCGGAATCACCTGCCCAAGCAATGCCGCATCAATATCGTAAACAGTCTCAAGTCTATCCTTATATCTTATACTCTGAATATAAAGATAGTCTTTCACATAGCCAAGTTCCTGCTCCAGCGGAATAAGACTCTGTTTATTGCTGATACTGATCCGCATTAAGTTACTGATTGCGCTGATTAGATTACAGATTTCCGTCTGCTTCTGCTTGAAAGCCATCCAATTGATCGCATCTAAAGTGTTGTACAGAAAATGCGGATTCATCTGCGATTGCAATGTCTTGAATTCCATCTCCTTCTCCAATATTTCCGCTTGTGTGACTTTCTGCATCAATTCTCTGATATCCCGGATTGCTTTATTGAATACAACATTCATTTTGCCGATTTCATCCGTGCGGTCTTCCGAAAGCCTTACATCGAAGTCCCCCTTCGCAAAGTGCTCCAGCGCATCCGCCGTATCCTCGATCGGAGATACCAAGCCACGAGCAATAGACATGCTTACCATGATGCCGATACAGATTGCAAGGAGGATCAGTACAATGGAAACGCCTCTAATTCCCGCCAGATCCCTGCTAAGATATTCCATGGGAATAAGTCCCACCGTATCCCATCCGGTTATGTTAGAGTGCACATATACCGCCGTATATTTATCTTTTCCTTCTCCATACAGAAAATTGCCCTTTGGCGATGTTTCCTGTTCCATATAATCACACAGTATGTCATCTATCTCACCACTAATAATCTTATCCTGCTCATCTAGGATCGTAATACTTCCGTCACTTCCGAAACTAATATTTCCAGTCATTTTATTGATATAATCTCTTTTCAGCCCTATTCTCACATAACCCATTGGCGTATAAGTCTGCAGATCCTTAATCAATTTGATAATTTGCAGCGTATCACCTGTTTCGTCATTCACTAGCACCCATCTGCCCCTTGCTTCGTCCGCTTTCCTGAAAAGTTCATCCTCATTTTCAATCTCACGCTTCTGAGACCATACAGAAAAATAGTAGCTGGCACCGTTCATTCCGTACAACTCCATGTCATTCATGGTCACGCTGGAATATTGCTGGATCATAATCCTCCGTATCTGCTTACTTCTCGCATAAAAGGAATCGCTGACAACATTGACCTCGTCTTCTTCCGCATTCAGTTCCTCCTGAATGACAGGACTATCAGCCATAATCTCCATCTTATTGATCATCAATGTCATATAATTATCCAGCGAATTAGAAAACTGTTCCACTGTCTCACTTGTCTGCTCCAGTGTTTTCTGCGAAATGATGTTTGACGAATAAGTATACAAAACAATCACCAGCATGCTGGCAATCGGAATCAATACTGCCAGAAACCCAATCATCAGTTTTGTCCAAATGCTGAAATTTCTGTACTTTTTCCATAAAGAATCCACTGTAAATTCTCCTAGTATAATAATGATATAGCCACAAGAGTGATATAGTTAATAAGTTGCAAAGTCATATCTGATCAATACCAGAAGGAGAAGTCCCTCTCCTTCAGAGCTTATAAACATTTACCATATCTGAAGTTTCCTTAATGTACCAAACAACCAAGGCAGGATCATTGACATATTCTAGTACTTTCTGTACTGAAAATCTTTGTGCAAATATTTCAGCCTATTTTCCCAATTACCCAAGTTCAGAATACTCAATGTAGCCCACTATATCTACGTTTCTGAACTTGCATACCCGAAAAAATATCCTCGGAAATTTGCACAGAAACTTCAAGTACCAAGTTGTGTATCCACCTCTTGGAAACAGATTGGTGCCTGCAAGAAAGGATAGCATCATGTACTACCAAAAAGTACTTATGATACTCGAAAACATCCCTTACCTCTCCGTCTGGCTCAATGTCTGCGTTGACTTCTCATGTATGTCCATCAAGGTTCCGAACGGCACCCTCACCGGTAAGCCATTCAGTTTCCTGCATTCTGGCCCTCATTTCAGGAATCTTTTAACTACAAAAATAAAATAAATATAAAAAACGTATTCTCTTGAAAGCCGCTACTTCCTTGAGTCCACTAGGATCTACCACATCTCGCTTCTGTGTTTCCTTCATGATAAGGGCTTTGACTACTCAGTCATTAATCCTATTATCACTAAGAATAGCACAAACATGAACATAAGGAAACTCCATATTGATAATTTTGACTCAAAAAGCTAACAAGGCAGAACTGGATGCTTCCCTAAAGACTTCCATTTCCCCTAATGCTCCTGTGAGCAACCTGCGCAAATTTATAAGTGAATATTTTTCCCGCATACCTTCCATCATTCAACTTACCGAAAGCAATAACGGAATGCGCTATGAGGTTTGCCTACCAGTTCATCTTTTTTGACTGTCAGACACCATCCGTAAAAACAAGGATGTTTCGAAGCATAACAGAAATGATACAAAAAAAGATATTGGAAAAAGCCGCACTTTATTGCTTTCCTTACAGCCTGCCCTTATAATAAACATATCACACAAGAGGAGGAAAAGTATGTTCACTTTTGAAAATTTCAAATCATTAACCGGAATAACGGACCGTGATGAACTCATGTCTGCCGTATCCCAAATTCCCGAAGAGGATCTACGGACTGCCCTCTTTTTTACGCTCCTTGCATGGAGCAAACATCTGGAGATAGATCAGGAATTATGGAGACGGGAGTATGAGCGTGCAAACCAAGCAGAAGCAATGCTCAAATCTAAATCCACCGACAACTAACTGGAACAGTGCCAGTTTCGGATATAAGAGATGCAGTGTAATGAAGTACCAGAAACAAGAAAAGACTGCTCGGCAGTTCCTTTTATCATTTATACGTTCTGTTTTTATCATCTTTATATCAAAAATAAGGGGTTTTGCGTGAAAGTATAGTTTTGCCTGCGAGTATCCGAGTTTCCGTGATAATACCCGACTTTTGCCTACGAGTATATACTATCAGGCAAAAGAACCCCAGAACAAAAGTTCGTACCCTCACAAATGTAAAAACGCCCTTAAAAACACACGGAAATAATGTAACTCTGAAAGCTATGTAGTGCCAAAAGTGCCGTGTTTACGGGCTTTGCAGGCTTTCCGTGTCTGTATCTGCTAGGGAAGGAGACACCCTGACATAATTCGACAATATCTCCCAAATAACGACATATTATCATTTATTTAGTTTTTCTTTTACTATCTCCAAACTCTTCCATCCAGACTCATCTTCCGAAAAACTTTTCACAATATCTGTCATAGTCTCCGAACTCCAATATATTTTCAGATATTTTTTTGCACGGGTAATAGCCGTATAAAAAATTCCGTGAGTTATTCTCTCAGAATTACTCCTGGGAATAATCACTTTTACTGAATCATATTCCAACCCCTGTGCCTTGTGAATAGAAACTGCATATGCAAGCTGAAATGGGATAATGGACTTCATTCGCAATTCATCATCTCCATCATTCTTTTCATCATTATATGCATATACGGTAAAACGAATTCTTGTAGAGCTTTCCTTATTATCAATAAGTTCTATTTCCTCTCTTTTACAATCCCTTTCTGTCAAAACCACATCTACATCAATAGTGAAAGATATCCTATCACTTTCTTTGTCAATTTTTATAATTCTTCCTTTTAAATTATTGTACAAAAGAGAGAATCGTGCTGTATCATTAAACAGAATAGGATCTCCTTCCTTATAGCTCCATTCCTGCCAATATACTGCTTCCTTAGTAGAATTAGCATTTTGAAAATAATTATTTATATTATTCAGTCCAAATTTTCCGTCATAATTAAGGCATAAAATAACCTCATCTTTCGCCAGCTTTTTAAATATACCTGAGCCAATATCTTCTGAAAAAGGACCATCAATAACTAGCTTTTCAGTAATTAAACTCTCCTTGTCTCTAACCTCATTCCAAAGACTTATTAAATTTGTGTCCTTTGTGCGCCATGTACTTAATAATTCTACATTAGCACCTTTTATATTAATAATGTCCTTTGCATAATAAAACCAATTTCCAAACTCAATTGATTCTATTTGATAAATATCCCCCGCAAGAACTAAAAAAGTATCTGATTCAACTTTATCTAGAAATGCCGCCATTGTGCGATTATCTATTGTACTACATTCATCAATAAATATAATGTCATAATCCTGTACAGTTACTTTTTTAGTAAAACTATCTATACTTACAAAATCTGCTGATGAACCCGGATTGTCAATACGTCTTTGCAAATTTTGTTTTGCGGTATGTGTTTTTGAAAGAAACAGTTTCCTGCTATTCGACATCAAATTTGATATATAATTAATTAGTGTTGTTTTTCCCGTACCTGCTGCGCCATAAATCAAAAGTAAATGAGAATTTACAAAAACTTCTCTTATTGCTTGTTCCTTTAAAATATCAGCAAAATCAATTTTGCTCTCCCTAAGAAATTTTTGATTTAATTCCCTTTGCCCTTTGTTCCCCCTTTTTGATAATTCCAAAAGTTTACCCAAAACATCTAACGTTACCTTTTCATAAGAATCAATCGTTGCGATGCCATCAACAATATTAATTTTGTATCCCTGTTTCCGTTCCCAAAAATCTAAATGGTTATTATAATCTTTAATCTCTTTTTCTGCTGCGACTGTTCTTGCATCAAAATAAATCTCACCAGTTCTTTTTATTGCATTTTTTAACGACAAGTATGGGCGAACTATTTCCATCTTTTCACTTCCCACTGCATTTACTATTTTTGTCAGGTTTCCTTCACTCGTTTTTCCTCCAGCCAAATTAGATATATAAGGGTTCTTTTCAAAAGGAATACACTTTGCTGAAAGATTAAGGTTTTCGCAAAGCAACTTTTGATAAAATTGGTTAGGCATAACGTTATTCAATGTTTCTTCTCTTAAATTTAAAAGCAGATATCTTATTACATTGCGTCCAGTTTCTTTCGATGTCATGCAAAATCTTTTTCTCAGTATCAAGAGTATCTCTTTAAACACAGAAGTATTGGTGTTTCTATATATGGAATTAATAAGTTCACACCACTTTACAAGTTTTTAACAAAAAGTGCCGTATGAAGCACTTTGGTGTATAATAAGTTTGCTAACAATAAACACGAAAGTGAGTGACCTCATACGGCAACCTTATTATACAACGAAAAATACATAATCGGTAGGCTTTATCGATATTTTTATATTTATTTTTCCATATTGTCAGCGCCTACGGCTGAAACGCTATTCCTGCTCGTGCTGTCCATGCTGGCGACGGAATCTGCAGGTTCCATCCGGTCCCTGTACCGGCATTTTCTGGCGGGCATAACATCAAAATCCCTGAATGTATTCTATTATGCCTGCTCCTATGCCAAAGTTGACTTTTCGGGTTTTATGAATGCTACGGCAAAACTGGCTCTTGGCCTGGTTCCCGACAACCTGAAGTCCCAGCCGGTATTCCTCTGCATAGATGATACCATGGTCTCGAAATTCGGAAAGAAGTTCGAGGATATCTCCAAACTGTTCGACCATGCGGCGCATAATGGATCCAATTATCTGAATGGGCACTGTTTTGTCAGTGTTATGCTCTGTATCCCGGTATGGAATAAAAATAAGATATCCTATCTTTCCCTCCCGCTTGGCTACCGCATGTGGCAGAAAGAAAAAGGATCCAAACTGGAACTTGCTGCTTCCATGGTACGGCAGGTAATGCCGGAATTCAGGGATAAGAAAAATGTCATCATCCTTTGTGACAGCTGGTACGTAAAACAGAACCTGGTGTCCATAGTAGACAACTATGAAAACCTTGACCTGATCGGCAATGCAAGGTCTGACTCTGTCATCTATGACCTCCCGCCTGCCCCGACGGGCAGGAAGGGCAGGCCGCCAAAACATGGACGCCGTCTGTCCATATATGAGGACTTTAGCCTGTCTTCGGAAAAGATCGGGGACTATTTTACCGGAAGCCGCCGTGTATTGACCAACATCTTTGGGACAAGGCAGGTGCAGGCGTATGTGACTGCCGCCAATAAAGAGAATGGCACCAGAAGACTGTTTTTCAGTACTATCTTTCCGGCCCAGCTGCAGATCTTCTGCGCCTGGCAGGAAAAATCACCCCTGAACCGCACCGGAAGTGACTGGATGCAGTATATCCCCCTGTTCCTTTACTCATTCAGATGGAACATCGAAGTTAGCTATTATGAACAGAAGACCTTCTGGTCCTTATGCGGATACATGGTACGCAGCCGGAAGGGGATCGAGATGATGGTCAACCTTATCAATATCAGCTATTGTGCGATGAAACTGCTTCCATATAAGGAAGAAACATTTTCACAGTACCGGAATGTCAGTGTTCAGGAATTCCGGTTTGCTCTCAGCGAACAGATACGCCAGCAGATATTTTATGTAAACTTGGCGAAAAACATCGAAACCTACATAAAATCAAATGTTATTGCTGAGGCCTTGAAACATCTATGCTGGAAACAGAGTTCTTACTTATAAAGTTGTAAAGTGGTGTAAGTTCATAAAAATCAAATTCCTGTAAATCAATTAAATCAAGAAAATTCATCCCAGTTTTAGTAAGAAAATTCATCAACTCTATGTATTCCCCATATTTAGAATTAATCTTGGTTTGAACTTTTAAAATTTTACCTAATTTATTTAAACATCTGGGTCCTATGGAAACTTTCCAATTTGTAATAACTTTTATTTTAGATGTAATATCCCATAGGTTAATTGTTGCATCTACATATGCAATTTGAACAGAATAACTCGTAGAAATATTTTCCTTTGTATAAACAGTAACCCTATTATACTTTGTTGCATACACACTTGCTAATTGTAGAACAACTTCATAAAATCTTTCAGTTCCAACAAAAAAGGGCACCTTTTTTTGAACATAAAAACGGGACATTGAAACAGCACGTGGACTAATATCAATCGAATTAATAGCAGACGCTACCAAATCATAATATTCCTTATCTAGTTCATCTATTTTAATCGGAAATTTCTCCAAATTATTTAATATAGACATTCCATAATGCTCTCTCATGAATTTCCTAATTTGCCACAAAAAGTTATAGTATTTGAGTATCAAACGCTCTGATTGTCCTTCATCAGGAATTCTGTTATCTATATATCTCAGGCCTTTTAGAAAGGTTCCAAGATATTTGGTTTCAATATTGAGCAACGACCGCTCCCATGCCAGTTGAAGATTTGCTTTTTCAAGTCCACTGGCCATTGCATTCAACAAGAGTGTCGCAGTACATAAGTCATTCAACTGTGTCAAAATTCTTTTTGAAACATCATCACGAGTAGCATTCAAAATATCCATTCTATCAAGGCTTTCCGTAATCTGTTCATCACGCGCCATGATGATCTTTTCCATATCCTTTTTTGAATAATCGTTTTCACTAAGTTTAATAACGAAAGCATGATGATTCATTATAGTTTCGAGTGTTTTACAAAATGTGTCAATACTCTCATCAGTATCTAAAATTTCCTCATCTGATGAAAAACTTATGGTTACACTATCTTTCTCAAAATCAATAGAGTTAAGTAAATCCACAGACATATATTTCCAAAACACTCTTTCGGAACCACGTTCATCTGGGTTGAGAACAACAAATAAAATTCCTGGATCAAATGTTTCACGACAATAAATTGTAGCTGGGAAAGCCAGACTTTTTAAAGAATACTTAAACTGTAACGATTGCAATTAGGTATGCCATAACCTACTACCGGGCTGGTACAACTTGGAAAAATCCCTAAAATATGCCACTTCCATTGATTCTATAGTCATTCTGTGTTATACTTATGGCATACCTAATTAGGTATGCCATAAGGAGGAAGATATGGTGGAAAAGCCCGATTATGTTCTAAATTTTGTACGGCCTGCCAACACGGAAATCAAGTATATCCGGGGGCACTGGTATTTATATGAGCGGAGCAATGTTTATGATCCCCGGCTCGGACGGTCAAGAAAAAAGTCCGGGAAAATACTTGGAAGCATAACTGAACAGGGGTTGGTTCTAAGCAGGGCAAGGAGGGAGTGCGTTAATCCGGTTCTGAATGATGTTGTGGAAGTCGGCGCTGTAAATTATATTTACCAGCGGACTGAATGGATGCGCAGCAGAC
>CAJTEN010000043.1 GCA_910575245.1 Clostridia bacterium
TTCTGATAACTTCGAGATAGGGTGAACGTAAAGGAGAAGAGAAAACTTATAGGGTGCACACCTTTAGGCTGCTTTAGCAGCAAACCGAACCTACCGGCTTTAGCCGGTAGTGGTTAAGTCTGAATGGGGAGCTGCGCAAGTACCAATCCCGTTGCTGCATCTATCGCATTCAATACCATTGGCGCCCTGAAATTCTTCACCTTCTCCATTGCCGCCCGCAGCGCCTTCCCATCAATGGATATATGGATCCCCTTTGTGCACAGGATTTCACCAATCCATTCCATGAATTCCAGCGCAAACAGTTCCACATCTGTCCCGGACAGAATCCGGCAGGCCGTCGACAGTGAGGCAATGCCATTTTTTAATGGAAGGTATTCCCTTAATTCTTCCAGATGCTTTTTACACCACTTTAAACTTCTGCGTATGGTAGTCCGCCCAGCCAGAAAACCGATGATCAGGCATACCAATACTTCCGCATGGTCATGTTTTGTCTCCCGGCCGCACCGCGGGTCCGGCACTGCTTTCATGTATTCCAACAGCGGCTTCGTCCGGAATCCATTTTCAGCACACGGAAAATTCCACTCCTGTTTTTGCCAATAACTCTTCTTGTTCTGCGCTGATCTTTGACACCACCCTTTCTTTTTCAAAATACAACAGATAAATACTTTTCAATATCTGCAGGTTTTGAAGTTCCACTCCATGTTCCTTATAGATCCGCCTGCTTAAGGATGCTGCCTGGGAACTGAACTGATAGTGGAAGTCCTGTTCCATTTTTATCTTTCTTTCTTTTGACAGGTAAGTCTCCGGCGACCATTTCCGCAGGATGACCGAAAGGACTTCCTCCCAGTCATCCCCCAGGGGCTTCTTCCACCCTTCCGGGCACAGCTGCCAGACCGCTTGGGAAAATCCATACTCCTTCACTTCAATCCCACCCAGGGATATTTTCTTTTTTTCGCTTTTTATGACGCCTTCCGGAGTGATGATGCCGATGTAAGTATCTACCGGCTGTGGGTATTTTTTCCCCGGGACGCGTCTGGAGGTACGTTTATAAAGATAATAGGTATCTCCTTTCTTTTTGACGGTGGTTCCCCGTGTCCGCTGGGCCTGCACCCATTCTGGGTATCTTTTCTCTGTTACTGGCATAGTGTCCTCCTTTCCGTATAGGTAGAATACACCTATACTATATAGACATTATACCTCTACATGACAGAAAAGTCGAGGGTTACGGAACATTTGTATAGCTTCCTTAACCCTCGTAAAAATACCGCATCTACTATTTTTAATTATTCTTCATGAAACAACCCTGAGGGGTTCAGGCTGTTCGCAGAGCCTTTGGCTGCTCGATTTCAAGCCCGGACATGAGCCAGTCGAACTGCTGCCAGGTAATGGGTTTTACCTCTGAGCTGTTCCTTGGCCAGCGATATTTACCATGGATCACATCAAGCCTTTTATATAAAAGGACATATCCATCAGACTCGCGTAATAAAACCTTGATACGGTCACAGCGTTTACCGCAGAAAAGATAGATGGAATGACCATCGGGTTCTTCTTTTAACTGTGCCATAACAATTGCGCACAGACCATCTATGCTTTTTCTCATGTCAGTGTAACCCGTAATGATATAGATGTTTGCAGCACCGGAAATATCACCAAGCATGGGACATACCTCCGATACAATGAAGAGTATTTTGGACCACGAAAGCATCCGCTCCATTAAAAAGCCGGATTCTGATATTTCCGCATTCGATTTCAGCAGCAATGCAGGGATCGCCAGACAAATCTGGAAGGCTGGTACTTTGCTCCGTCACGGCTGGGGCAGATGTCTCGCTTTCTGCCAGATCAAGTTTTACAACTTCCTGCACGACAGGCACTCCTAAAACCTTACCTGCCGAATCAGGAATCGTATACCCCGCTTTCCTCAGCTTGCGGACCCAGTTGTAAAAGGTCCCGGGATTGATGCCCTGTTTCTGGCACCACTGATAATCGGAGAGTCCGCTCTGGCAGCATTGTTTCCCGTATTTGGGCAAATTGTAGGTAGTATGGACTTATGCCTATTGAAGGAAATAAAGACTTTGCCGTTTAAATCGTCATAACCCCTCACAACCCCTCATACAATGTAAAAAAGTATTCTGAGGGGTTTTCTCTTGAAGGATTATATTGAAGAGCGCGCGATGAACATTGCCAATTATATTATTGAAAACAATGCAACGGTGAGACAGACGGCGAAGGAGTTTGGAATCTCAAAGTCTACAGTACATAAGGATGTGACAGACCGTCTTGCACAGTTAAACCCGTCTTTGGCAGCAGAGGCAAGAAAAGTACTCGATGTCAATAAGTCAGAGAGACATATCCGCGGGGGACTGGCGACAAGGGAGAAATATCTGCATCAGCACGTATGCTGAAGCTTTATCAATTCAGGGATATTGTACACTATATATGCAAAAGACTTCTGAATGCACTTTACATTAATTGTGAATAGGCATAGAATAAATTCTGAATCGAATATTTTGCCGGTAAATCGGCATATGCATGCAGTAAATTGTGAAATGTACATGAACTGCGCAGTATATGCGTGGTTTAGACTGGATATTAAGCGTACATAGGTATTACGGTAAGAGTTCGGAATTTATGTGAGGAATGGAAGGCTATGCGCGAGAAAGAAAAAGTACTGGGAACGATATACAGCAATGCTGATCTTAAGAAGCTGATTCTTCCATTGGTCATGGAACAGCTTCTGGCTATTCTGGTCGGTATGCTGGATACTGTCATGATTTCCGGCGTGGGAGAGGCGGCGGTGTCGGGTGTTTCGTTGGTGGATAATATCAACATCCTGGTCATCCAGGTTTTCTCGGCACTTGCCACCGGCGGCGCCGTTGTGGCAGGACATGCTCTGGGGCGGCACAATGAGGAAGAAGCCGGCCGGTCGGCATGGCAGATGGTTCTGTTTCTGCTCTATGCTTCGGCGGCCACCACGGTCGTACTGATCGGGGCACATAAGCCTGTTCTCAGGGGAATCTTCGGACAGGTGGAAGCGGAGGTTATGGACAGTGCAGTTACTTATCTGATTATTACGGGTCTTTCCATCTGTCCGTTGGCGCTCTACAATGGCTGTGCTGCGCTTTTCCGGGCTATGGGAAATTCCAGAATTACAATGTACATATCACTGTTGATGAATCTGCTGAATCTGATTGGGAATGCAACGCTTATTTTTGGGTTTAAGATGGGAGTGGCGGGAGCGGCAATTTCTACTACTGTGTCAAGAACCGTTGCGGCAGTTTTGATCTTTTACCTGCTATTTCGGGAAGGCGGAGCAATTTGCTTTAGAAATCGTATTACTGCAAAGATTAATCCGGAAGAGACGAAGAGGATATTGTATATCGGTGTACCGAATGGCTTGGAGAACAGCCTTTTTCAATTAGGAAAAATAATGCTCCTGAGCCTTGTCTCTACATTCGGCACTTCGGCGATTGCAGCGAATGCGGTCTGCGGCACGGTCGCGAACTTTAATATCCTGCCAGGCATGGCGATCAACATGGCGCTTCTGTCGGTGGCTTCCTATTGCGTAGGCGCGGGAGATTACGGACAGGCCAGATATTATACGAAGAAACTGATGCGGCTGACAAGCATCTGTATGATTGCGGTGTCTGTGGCCATGATTCTTCTGTGCAGGATGATGCTTTTGCTTTATCATCTGACGCCGGAGACAGAGGAACTGGCGGTACAGGTCATCCGCTACCATGCCTTTATGTGCACTTTCGCATGGGCTCCTTCCTTTTCACTGCCGAATACGCTTCGGGCGGCGGGCGATGTGGTGTGGACAATGATGATTGCCATTGTTTCCATGTGGGTGTTCCGAATCGGGAGTGCGTATTTTATCAGTAACATTTTCCATTTGGGACTTATGGGGATATGGATCGCCATGACGATTGACTGGATCTTCCGGGGAATCTGTTACGAGGCCAGATTCCATAGCGGGAAGTGGGAGAAAGCGATGAAAGGCAAAGCGTAAGAAATATGTTTTGACAAGAGGTGTGGAGAAGCGGTAAGATTTAAGAAGAATGTTTGGGTGAATGCGGCAGAGTGAGAACGGAGAGATAAGATGGAGAGAGAAACGGTTATCGTATTGGATTTCGGCGGGCAGTATAATCAGCTGATTGCGCGAAGGGTCAGGGAATGCAATGTCTATTGTGAGGTGCACCCATATAGTCTGGAGCTTGACAGGATCAAGGAGATGAAGCCGAAGGGGATTATTTTTACCGGAGGCCCGAACAGCGTGTATGGAGAGGGCGCTGCGTTGTGCGATAAGGAGATTTTCGAACTGGGCATTCCGATTTTGGGTATTTGTTATGGCTCTCAGCTTATGGCGCATCTGCTGGGTGGTAAAGTGACAACGGCGCCTGTCAGTGAATATGGCAAGACGGAAGTAGAGACAGATACGGATGCGGCGCTGTTAGCGGGCGTATCGGAGAAGACAATCTGCTGGATGAGCCATACCGATTATATTGAGAAAGCGCCTGCGGATTTCCGGGTGACAGCTCATACGCCGGTCTGTCCTGTTGCCGGGATGGAATGTCCTGAGAGGGGACTGTATGCGGTACAGTTTCATCCGGAAGTCATGCATACCGTGGAGGGTATCACGATGCTCCGTAATTTTGTGATGAATATATGCGGCTGCAGCGGGGACTGGAAGATGGATTCCTTCGTAGAGACAACGATTCAGGCGGTCCGTGAGAAAGTGGGCGACGGCAAGGTACTGTGTGCGCTTTCCGGCGGTGTGGATTCTTCCGTGGCAGCAGTCCTTCTTGCTAAGGCAGTGGGGAAACAGCTTACCTGCGTATTCGTGGATCACGGCCTGCTCCGCAAAAACGAAGGAGATGAGGTGGAAGCAGTATTTGGTCCGGACGGATCCTATGATCTTAATTTTATCCGTGTCAATGCACAGGAACGCTTCTATCAGAAGCTGGCAGGCGTGACAGAGCCGGAGCAGAAGAGAAAGATTATCGGAGAAGAATTTATTCGGGTCTTCGAAGAAGAGGCGAAGAAAATCGGAGCGGTGGATTTTCTGGTACAGGGCACCATCTATCCGGATGTGATCGAATCAGGCCTTGGAAAGTCGGCGGTGATCAAATCCCACCACAATGTGGGCGGACTGCCGGATTATGTTGATTTTAAAGAAATTATTGAGCCGCTTCGGATGCTTTTCAAAGATGAAGTGAGAAAGGCCGGATTGGAATTAGGGATACCGGAGCATCTTGTATTCCGTCAGCCCTTCCCGGGACCGGGGCTGGGGATCCGCATCATAGGCGAGGTGACGGCAGAGAAGGTCAGGATCGTGCAGGATGCGGATGCTATCTATCGGGAAGAGATTGCCAAAGCAGGTGTGGATAAAGGCCTGGGGCAGTATTTTGCAGCGCTTACGAATATGCGGTCCGTGGGCGTTATGGGTGATGAGAGAACCTATGATTACGCGGTGGCACTGCGGGCGGTGGAGACAAGTGACTTCATGACGGCCGAGGCGGCGCAGATTCCCTGGGAGGTGCTGGGAATCGTGACGAACCGGATTGTGAATGAGGTCAAGGGGGTCAACCGGGTGTTGTATGACTGTACCGGGAAACCGCCGGCTACAGTGGAACTGGAATAGGGATTATTATTCCGAGGCACACCCGATTATCCTGTGAGGGCAATTTAGGGCAGCCCCAAAAAGCGAATAGAGTAAGTTCAAATGACCTTGTAGAGAGGATGAATCCTTTCTATGAGGTCATTTTAAGTTAGAGGGATGGAGAGAGAAAGCCTTGAAAATAAAGGGATTTAGAGGTATCAGGTGTCAATACGGTTTGAATCAGAGGGAGAGTTTTCCCGTGTATTTTGCTTCTGTGTTATTTTTGGGAAAAATGGGGCGAGGATATGCGAGATTGCCTTTTGAGGATAATCGGGGTTGCCCCTGAACATGGAGAATTTCCCCAAAACCATTTTTGGGAGCTTATTTTTGGGGATTTGGTTTTGGGAGTGCCTGTAAAATGGGGATTCCTGTTTCCCAAAAATGAAATGCCTGTTTTGCCGTTTTTGGGGATTTTCGCTTTTGGGGAAAGGGTGTCTGTTTTTGGGGATTTCCCCAAAAAGTGGTACAAAAGCTGTATAGCCTGAATACCTTTGATTCCTGACATTGGAGGTGTCTCATAGTGAGAAAGAAGAATTTCAAAGGAAGATGTGAAAAGAGGAAACTGCCTAAATGTGAGGATGTGTGCAGGACATTTGATGCTATCCAGTTTGCCTATGCTGACCTGCTAAATGGTTCAGAGGATATTAAAAGCTTTCGGGTGAATGTCCTGCTGGATGGCATAGATGGTGGTTATACTTCTGATTTTGTCTGTGTTAAGAAAGACAATGATTTGATGGTCAGGGAGTGTGTAGAAAGAAAGCATCTCACAAAGCCGCTGACAGTGAAGTTATTACAGGCTTCAAAGGATTTCTGGTTAAGACGTGGGGTTAATGACTGGGGGATTGTGGTTGAGAAAGAGGGGGCTTTCAATGGATAAGAACAGATTGAAGAAAAATATGCTCTTTAAAAGGAAAAATGGAGAGGTTCAGCTTAAGGAGCAGGGAGATGCAGAAATAAAGGGAAACAGTATCGGAGATATAGAGCAGATTTTCAGGGTGCTTGCGATAGCGGATGAAGAAATCCTTGTGATTGACTGTATTAAGAAGACAATGCCTGTATGGATGGAGATTGAGAAGCTAAATGATTTCATAGAGGAAAAGGAAATCAAACAGTCAGGGGAAGCAGATTTTGACATTCTGGAAGATTACAGCCCTGATGTGAGGAAGACCATCTATCAGAGATATAACATCATTTCTGCAATACTGCCTTTCGTGGATAATGAATCCATGCGGAGCGAATTGATAGCGAGGATGGCAGAGGAACATGGCATCAGTAAGCAGTCGGTAAGGAAATATCTCTGTGAGTATCTTTCGTCACAGGATATCAGAAGCCTTGCCCCACAAGAGAGGAATACAGACAGGGCATTGACACAGGATGAAAAGAACATGCGGAAAGCTTTGAACAAGTATTATTACACTACGAAAAAGCGAACCTTGAAGAATGTTTATACCATGATGTTAAGAGATTCCTATTGTGATGAAGAGGGCAAGCTGCTAAATGTGTATCCATCTTTCTATCAGTTTAGATATTTCTTCCGCAAATACAATACAAAGCAGACAGAATATATCAGCAGGAATGGATTGTCTTATTATCAAAGGAATCAGAGACCGCTGACAGGGGATGGGGTACAGGCATTTGCTCCCAATGTGGGAGTGGGGATGCTAGATGCAACAACGCTTGACATTTATCTCATAAATGAATCAGGGGGCATTGTAGGCAGACCTATCCTGACTGCATGTGTGGATGCCTATAGCGGCCTGTGCTGTGGGTACGCCCTTTCATGGGAGGGCGGTGTATACAGCCTTAGAAATCTGATGCTGAATATCATATCCGATAAGGTGGAACACTGCAGATCTTTTGGTATTGAAATCAGTCGGGAAGATTGGAATTGTGACAGGTTATCAGGCAAGCTTGTTACCGATATGGGAAGTGAATATAAGAGCAGTAATTTTGAGCAGATAACAGATTTAGGAATACAGATTATCAATCTGCCATCCTATCGCCCTGAATTGAAGTCCAAAGTGGAGAAATTCTTTGACTGCATACAGGCTTATTATAAAAACCAGTTGAAAGGAAAAGGGGTTGTGGAACCTGATTTTCAGGAAAGAGGGGTACATGATTACAGGAAAGATGCCTGTCTGACCATGGCAGAGTTTGAGAAGATAATCATTCATTGCATCCTGTTCTATAACTGCAACAGGGTTTTAGAGAACTTCCCCTATACATAGGAAATGCTTTCACAGGGAATTAAACCTTATGCAAATGAGATATGGAATTATGGCTGTGGGCAGGATGGATGTAATCTGATAACAGTTGATAAGGAGCAGTTGATTTTGACTTTGCTTCCGAGAACAGAGGGGAGATTCACAAGGTTTGGGCTGTCAGTGAATGGGATGCATTACCATAACAAGCTGTTCAGGGAGCAATACCTGAATGGGAAAGAATGTATTGTCGCTTATAACCCTGATAATGTGTGTCAGATATGGCTGATTGAGAATGGTGTGTATATTCCTTTTGATTTGATTGAAAGCAGATTCAGGGAGAAAGATTTAACAGGAGTGCAGGCCATGAAGCAGCGACAGAGGGAGTTAATCAGGCAGGAGACAGAGAACAGGACACAGGCAGAAATAGACCTTGCAGGACATATCAGTGCGGTTGCAGGGGCATCAGGAGGGCAGAAAAAGCCATCCATTAAGAATATTAGGACAAACAGGGAAAAGGAGCAGAAAAGGCTTCATAAGGACTTTGGAAAGGAAGTGGCGGTAAATGCTTAAGGAGAAATGGAATATTGTGGAGAAACTGCCTCCCATGCTGTCGGGGGAGGAACTGAAAAGGAGACTGGAGATAAAGCCATTTTATGATGGGGAGATTCGTTCCAAAACTAAATCGGAGAGATTGGTGGCTTTGAATGAAATCTACAACATTTATCTGCCCTCTGTGATGTCGGAGGAAATCTATTCAAAGATATATCTTGCCATGCTGCGGAGCTTGCAGAAGAAAGAGGGAAAACTGGCCATACAGCAGAGGAATGAGAATGGCAAAAGGATAAGAGATATAGATGGTTCTGATTATGGCTATCAAGGTATCATAGGGGGTTCAGATAGCTTTACGATAATCGGCAGTTCGGGAATCGGGAAATCAAGTGCGATAAGCAGAGCTATCAATATTGCGACAGAAAACAGGGTGCTTGAGATGGAAGAGCCATTCTGTAAGATTATCCCTGCAGTTGTGGTTCAATGTCCTTTTGACTGTTCAGTAAAGAGTTTATTGCTACAGATTTTACGGCAGATTGATATGGAGCTGGATACTCACTATTATGATATGGCGGTGAGGGCAAGGGCTACCACAGATATGCTGATTGGCAGTGTCAGTCAGATAGCTTTGAATCATATAGGACTGCTTGTGGTGGATGAAATCCAGAATATTGTAAACCACAGGCAGGGGAAAAGTCTTGTGGGGATGTTGACACAGCTTATCAATAACAGCGGTATCTCTATCTGCATGGTTGGAACACCAGAAGCGGAAGTATTCTTTGAGAGTGTTGATTACCTGGCAAGGAGAGCATTAGGGCTTCGGTATGGAAACTGTGAATATAATGCCTATTTCAGGGAGTTTTGCGAAAGCTTGTTTCAGTATCAGTATATAAAGCAGGAGACTGTTATATCGGATAGTATCATCCAATGGTTGTATGAACATTCGGCAGGAGTGCTTGCGGTTGTGGTGAGCCTGATCCATGATGCACAGGAGATCAGCATTTTAAATGACAGGGAGATATTGGATATTGTTTCCCTGAATGAAGCATATGAGCAGAGGATGAACATGCTGCACAGCCATATCAGACCATCTGTGGTAATAAAAAAGGATGCCGTTAAAAGGAAAAAGGGGAATAGTACATTAGAGGCAGTCGGCAATTCTGGTCAGGAAGAAAGGCAGGAGACTGGTATACTGCCACAGGAAGCAGATTCTAATAGAGATGGCAGAGCCACAGGCAGTATTGACAAGGCAGAGGATAATGTAGAGCCAGTTACCTATTCAGTGGATAAAGGTGATAGTTCTGAATGGAGCTTCATGGAACTTGCAGAGCTGGCGAAAAAGAATCGTTGTGATATGTTATCGCTGTTAAAAGGGAAAATCAGCATCACAGAGATTGCGGTCTGAAAGGGGTGGCATCATGGAGATTGGATATTTTCCACAGATTTATCCAGATGAACTTATTTATAGTGTTTTGGCGAGGTTTTATGTGCATAGCGGTTATCCAGCATATACATTTTGCGCCGAGGATATTTTTCTAAATAAAAGGGTAAGACCAGATATGGAGTTCCTGAATGTAATGAAACCAGAAAGACTAGAATCCCTATGTAAGAAAATGTCTATGGCTGAACTGATTGAAAAACATACCATGTTTCCTTATTATGCGAGATTCCTGCCCCATGTGAGAAGAAACAGGGCATTTGAAGCACTGTGCAGTATGGGAGGAGATTACAACAATCTGCTTGCAATTCCAAAACAGAAGAATGGAGAACACAGGTATTTGAGATATTGCCCTTTATGTGTGAAAGAAGATAGAACCTTTTATGGAGAATCCTACTGGCACAGAAGCCATCAATTAACAGGGGTGGGGATATGTCCTGTGCATGGCTGTAAATTATCGAATAGTTCTGTAATGCTCAGCGGAAAAGCAAGTCCTAATCTGGTTACGGCAGAACAGGAAATAAAAGAGATGGATATTATCTTTGGGAATGAAATTGAGAAGCAACTTGCAGGATATGTGAGGGTAGTTTTCCAGTCAGCTATGGATATGAAGAATCCTATTGCTGTCGGTCAGTTCCTACATTCTGAAATGTCAGGCACAGAATATCTGTCAGTCAGGGGAGAGCAGAGGAATATTCAAAAGTTTTATGATGATTTTATGGTATTTTATAAGGAGTTGCCTGAACAGGGATTGACGGAACTGTGGCAGATACAAAAAGTATTTAACAATTACAGGCTTAATTGCTTTGAGGTGTGCCAGATCGCAATGTTCCTGAATGTGCCGATAGAAAAATTATGCAGTATGGAACTGCCTGACAGAACACAGGAACAGCTATTTGATGATAAGGTAAAAGAGCTTCATAAACAGGGATTGAGATATCCCGAAATAGCAAAAAGATTAAATGCATCTTATAATGTGGTGAAGTCTGTCGGTGGTGGGAGATATGGCAAATACAGCTATGAAAAAGAAACACATCAGAAATGCGGGGCAAAGCCTAAAAACTGGAAACAGATAGACAGGGAATCACTGCCATTGGTAAAAGGTGCAGTCAGAAAGCTATGGGGTAGTGGAGGTGAAAGACCGCACAAGGTAACAGAATTTGCAGTCAGCAAATTATTAGGTTATCCTGATAAGCGATTAGAACTGATGCCTTTATGCAAGGCGGAGATATTAAAGCATCAGGAATCACAGGAACAGTATTGGGCTAGGGAAATAGTATGGGCTGTACAGAAAATCCAGAAAGAGGGGAAAACCCCCAACTGGAAGCAGGTCAGGACACTCACAAATATGAGGAAAGACAATGTACTGGCGTG
Organism: Clostridia bacterium; assembly: GCA_910575245.1. Taxonomy (GTDB): domain Bacteria; phylum Bacillota; class Clostridia; order Lachnospirales; family Lachnospiraceae; genus UBA3282. The sequence goes on from CAJTEN010000043.1 coordinate 11,225, forward strand.
TCTGCCATATCTGAAAGAGATAGCAGAACCAGAACTATATGAAATGGTGCTGGGTATCTTATAAAAAATATGCCTTTTAAAAAAGAAAAAGTATGGTTGGTGCATTATAGGATGGGAGCTACCAGTTGAAAGAAAATGTATATGTCTGTTTTCTTTTGCCGAGTAAATCACTTTCCATCTATATGCTGCCTATCTTTTTCTTTTTAAGAGGCAGATATTTTTTCATAAAATCGGAATTAACTTCTATAAAGAACAGAATTAGAACATAAAAAGTATGTATTTATATATAGGGAAAAATGAGGCCTTTTTTACAGGTAAAATGCCCTGAAATGCTGATGTTTACAGGCTTTTTCACATGTCGAGTGCTAGACAGGCTTTGTCTGGCAGAATTGGGATGGAAACAGGCTGTTTACATATCCCATTGGGAAAATATTATATTGGGTGGAAGCGGTCTGACAGCTTTCTTTCTCTTCTTCTAAATGATATAATAGCAGAAGTTCAAACTACTTGGAGGGTGATAGATTTGGAATACAGGATAAAATACATATTTAAGGGAACAGGGGATAAGGGGCATGAGATAGCAGACTGCCATGGAACCTATATGCTTTATGATAATATGCAGAGAGAGGAGATGTCCAGTCCTCCTGAATACTTGCAGGAAGGATTTGAATTTCCAGAACTGCCAGAAATAGAGAGCCTGAAATTTCATAATAAGGACAACAGCAAAATGAGAGGCATGGCAAAAAATGATAAGGAACATACACATTTGCCAGTAACAGATAACACAGGCACAGATGATGGTGTGGATAATTACCCTCTTACGGAGGCAGTCTGGATTGAAACAGAAATGCCACAGGCAGAGTATAATCTGGAAGAGGATGAATTTCCCCTTGTGGGAACAGAGCTTGCCAATTTCCTTAACTTTGATATTGACTGCTTTATGAACGGGGGCTACCGATTGCTATGGGAAGCAGGAGAAGAGGGCAGGGGAAGCCATATTGTCGGCTGGAAGAAAACAGAGGGGTTTGATTTAAGTAAGCCGTGGGTAAGGCCAATGGTTAATTCTTTTACGGTAATAGACAATGATGACAGTGATGATGGGCTGCATGACAGCATCCCATTCTTCATCAGGATGTTTGGGTGCAGGTTCATCAATAAAGAGAAATGGGAGTATGATCTGGAAGAAGTGCAGAAGATTAAAGACCTGCAGGAGCGGTTAAAAGTATTCTGCGGTAAAGTTTTTTTCCCAAAGGATAAAAATGATAAAAGGAGCAATTTTGTAAGGTATTGTCAGGAAATAAAGGAAATCAGCAAAAAAGAACTGCAGAGTATGATACCGAAGGGCTGGAGCACTTCGTCGTCACTGGAACAGGCATTATCGAAAGAATGTTATGCCATGATAAAGGGTAATGTAAACCTCTTTATCTGTGAGGGCTGCGGTATGTATACTGTCTCTGACCATAAGCGGAGCAGGCTGTGCAACAGGCGGTACTATGATGGGAGCATGTATGACGAGGAAAGCAATGTTATCAAGGTGTACAGGTATGTATGTAAAGATGAAAAATACCAGAGAGATGCTTATGGTAAAGAGAAGTCAGACATCATTGAAAACATTATCCAGCATGAGAGGAAAAGGCTATACCATCATTTGACTGATAATATAAAATTGAAAGACTACGATATATGGGATGCCTTACGTGGGGATTTTCGGAATATCACAGAAAAATATAAAGAAGAATATCAAAATAAAATTGGCAGTGCGGAATCGGAAGAATTGATGATACAGGCTGCTGATGAATATTTAAAGCGGATAGAGGAAGACATGGACCTTGCCATATCAGAGAGGCTGGGAATCTTAAGAAAGGATTACAGGTTTGGGAAAAGGAAGTATAAAAAGGTCACATCATTAGAGGGGAACATATATAAATAACATAAAAATAAGGACTTCCAGACAATGGGGGTTCTTTTTTTGTGTGCGAAAATGCAATTTAGCAGTGCTCGGAGCAGGCGGAAAAACCATGATAGACTACCCCTAGAGTCAGGGAAATAAGGAAATGAAGACTTAAAAATGCAATTTATTAGTGCTCGGCACAAAAGAAAAAAATGACTGATAATAAAGAAAATAGTTCACAGCAGGAAAGACCTGCCTGCCACTTCCCAGGCAGTAAGATAGTGGGGAGGCTGGTATATAACCAGACAAGGCACAGGGACCAGATTCCCTGCTGTTACTTCAACGATAGCCGACGGTGGAGGCAGGGCTGTTATAAAAAGCCCCGACAAGGTGTGAGGGAACACACATCATTTCAGAAATAAAAGAAAGAGAGGATAATGATATGAATAGACAAAAAGAACTTGCCGTAAAGGTGATGGAGCTTGTAAATGAATTTACACACTGGAATTTCCAGATGATGCAGGAAGGAAGTATTTATCTGGTCGGCACAACATTGTGCAGCCAGAAAGGACAGGAAATGAATGTCTGCTACAAAATAGAAGATGAAAAAGTACAACTGAATGTATTTGTTTCAGATGTTGAGTACGATGACGATTTTGTTCATAAAAAGGTTAAGGAGTTGGCACAAAAGTTTGCTGTCGGCGTGGCAGGGGTAAATGGGTGGATGCTTACCTTGGAAAATGTAATGCCCTTGCAGTTTTTTGAAAGCAACATGCATGTAATCGTTATGGAAAGAATGACTGATATGTTAGAAGCCATGACAGAGATTGTTAATTATGATGGGGAGGAAAAAGAAATGGTGGAGTGTTACACGGTTGGGGATGTTTATCAGGAAGCGGTCAATCATCAGGAGGGGATTTTATTTGATATAGATGATTGTGGCATAAACCTGCATGTATACATGAGAAAACCAACTACACATGAGATTGAACAGTTTGCATCTGGAAATCCATTTGAAATGAAACTGGCACAATTAAGGAATGTTATTTTTCCAATGTTCAAATTTGGCGATATGAGCTGGATGGATGCACCATATAATGTACACCTTAGCAGGAACCTGAACAGGCTGGAGATGCCTGCGGATGGTCAGGGACTGGCTATGACAGTCCATTTGTACGACACACAGACAGGCAGATTGCTCCATAACAGGCTGCTGTCATTGTCTACGGAAATCAGCAGGAAGCTTGTTAAAATGGCTATGGAGCAGAAAGAGAAACCCTTTGACAGGCAGGATTATCTGGGGAATGTCAGGAGCATATATGCGGCATATCCGACAAAGAAGTTATTGGGAATGGCATTGTGCTCTTATAGAGTAAGATAAGCAATAGATTGGCGGGGCTTCAGTTAAGGGCTGAAGCCTCCCCTACGGGGGAGAAAGGAGGATATTATGGGAATGAGGGCAGACTTGATCAGGGAGATGTCTCCCCAAATCAGGAAGCTGTTCTATAATGACAGCCATTACTGCAGGGATGTGGAGACAAGAAAATATGACAGGTACATTGCGGATAACCCTGATAATGTCAAAGCATTAGAGGATGCAATGACAAATAAGGGCATTACACTTGTGGTTGCCCCCACAGGTTCAGGGAAAAGCAGGACACTGGCAGATGTGGCGAAAAAGGTAGTAAAGCAGGATAAGGACTGCAAGGTATTCATAGCACTTCCGACGGTGAACACAGTACAGCAGACAGGGAACATCCCTGATGTCAGGGCCATGGTCGGCGGCGACATGTTCTATACCAGCAAAAAGATTACGGCGACCACTTATGAAAAACTGGACAAGGTACAGGACTATATCAGGAAGCAGAAAGCCCTTGGGGTTAAGGAAAGGTATGTGCTCATCCTTGACGAGTGCCATTTTCTGGTGACACAGCATAAGTTCAGGGAATATGCCATGAAAGGGATCATATCGGGCATTGAGCAGAATTTTTATGACAGTGCGATACTGCTGACAGCCACACCAGCCCCCATGCCCCTGTTTCGGTGCGATAAGTGCATTGAGTTTGAGAGCGACAGCTATCGGCCTGTGATGGACAGGATTGAGATTGAGTTCGTGGATGATGTGGTTGAATATATAAAGGAGATAGACCTGGATAAACACTTCCCATTCGTCAGGCTCAATAGCACGAAACGCATTGGAAATTTGGTGAAAAATTACCTGCCATCCTATGGGGTGCTCACAAGCGAGGAAAAGGACAGTGACCTGTATAATTCCATTGTAGACAGGGAGACAATCCAAAACTCCCCACTTAAGGGGATTCTTACTACCAGTGTTTCAGAGGTTGGAATCAATGTGACTTCCTATCCGTCGAATTTGCAGATGATAGCGGCCTTTCCTGACTGGAACATGAGCGTTGACAGTATCGAGCAGTTTTTCAACAGGGCGAGGAGGACTGTCACATCTCATATTGAGTGCGCAAAGGTCATACTGCCAAAACCAAAGGCAAATGAAGCATACCTTTTAGATGGGGAGGGGAATAAGATATGCGAGTTCCATAATGTTGTGCTGGAGAATGGTATGGCGGTCATAAAAGATACCGCACAGATGGATGGCATCCCATGTGGAAAATATAAGGTGAAGCTGGATTTATACGGTGGAAAAGTGATAAGAAATCTATATATCAGATCCACGGAGAACAGTGGGGAGGCTACTTACGGCATGGATTCACAGCCTGTATTTTTTAACGGGGCAGGGTTCAGTCCTTTGATGGGTATTTTGAAATCAAATTACAGGGCTGCCAAAGAGGTAACAGCCACCCTCCAGAGATATGCGGATGCCTTTGCAAAGGTAAGGGATGAAAACCAGAGGACAGGAAACCTGACTGATGATGAAATGGAGGGTTTGGAGCTGGATGACAATGAACTGATGGAGGTTATGGCACTTGCAGGCATTGAAGCCCAGAAAAGGCTGAAAGACTGCCTGAAATATGAGGATGGGGAAATCAGGGTAGATTACAGGCTCCTGTATATGGTGAGCTACGACCAGTACCAGAGGCAGTACCTTTACCATGCAGACAGGCTGAAAGAGGAGCTGGAAGCCAGAATGAAGGTCAGGGTTGATTTTGTGGAGACTGCGACAGGGAAAGAGAAAAGGGATTATGACAGAAATAATCTCTGGGATGGGCTGGAATATGTCAGGCAGGAAGTGGTCTGTGAGGAAGCGTATTATAATGCAATCGTAAAGTGGGAGGAAAACAAATATACATCGGACATACATCACAGCGGCAATCTTTCAAGAATCAGGAGAACAGGGTATCTGGCAGAGCTGATGAAAAGCCTTGAAAAACTGCATATGTCAAAAGAGAATATACTCCGTGTGATGGTCAGCTCCAAATCGAAAGGAAAAGTGACAAAGTACAAAAATGCTTATAACTTGATTATCTCAAACAAGATGCTTGAAAAGTTTGACGGGATGGATGCATCGGCTATTCCCCTGTATCACAAAGGGATAAAAGATACCTTACAGGTGGCTGTATACTGTTATCTAAAACAGAAAGGGTGCGGATGCTACACCATCACAGATGCACTGGCAGGGGAGATAATAAGATTTTATAAAGAAGCTTATCCGAAAGAATCCCTGTCTCTTAATGAAAAGGGGGCTGTGACCAGGGTGAAAAAGATGCTGAAAAATATGTACAAGTCCAAAGGGGCTGATGTAATCCGCAGCCAACTGAAAACCGATGAAAAGGATATTTTTACGATTGAGAAATCAGATTTCAGATAAAAGAAAGGCAGAAAATTTGTTTAATGGGAGGAAATTATATATGATTGACAGAGAAACAATAAAGGCTGCGAAAGCAGTGGACATAAACATTATTTTTGAGGAATTTAATTGGGAGAAAGACAGGTATGGCAGAATCAGATGCCCACACCCCAACCATAATGACAGTACACCGAGCTGTGCATTTTCGGAATCAAGGAATACCTGTAAGTGCTTTGGATGCGGAGAGACTTTTGATACCATTGATCTATACCAGTGCTTGTGTGAAAAAGTCAATGGAAGGGTAGTACCATTCTATAAAGCGGTAGAGGAAATCCTAAAGCTGGAAGATATGGCAAAGGGGAGTGGCGGTAATGCGGTGATAAATAACAGTAGTAGTCAGGCTTGTGGTTATCAGTTTGGCGGTAATAAGAGCAGTCAAGCCAGTAATGGTAACAATGTCACTCCCTATGAAATGATAGTCGGCAACAGCAGACCACTTACAGGATATGAATTAAATTATCTCCATGGCAGAGGGATAATCCTTTATGATTCCTACATTTATGATGGAGAAATCCATACAGCACAGAACGTTGACAAAGCATTGCGGACAGAGACAGACCAAAATGAAATCAATCGGTTGAATGAGATAAAGACCAAAGGCAGATTTTATAAGGGGATTGCTCCCATCCTGAGAGCGAACAGAATACAGATTAAGCATAACTATTGGGAAGGTGTGAATAGTATTATTTACCTTGTTGACTACGAAGCTGATGATGAAGATGATTTGTGTCTTGACCAGTTCTATATGGATACAGAAAGACACATGGCGATACAGAAAAGCTTTGACGGAAGCCATACAAAAAGGGCATTAGGAGCTTCTGATTTTAACTTTATCACAAAGGGGATGGAGCATAATAAGAACAATGATATTTACATCTGTGAGGGTATGGAAGATGCTTTGTCCTGTTCCATGAATGGGATAAAGAGCATATCGCTTAACAGCATTGCAAACTTAAAATCCCTGACCCATTATCTGTTGGAGGAACATGTTCCTCACCGCAATGAGAGGTTTGTCATCTGCTTTGACCATGATGATGCTGGCAGAAAAGCGGTAGGGGAATTAAAAGGATTCTTTGAAGCATACAACCAGAATCTGCTGAAGAACCAGAAATATGATTATGTGGCATTAGATTATCCGCAAGAGTTCCATGATATAAATGATTATTGGAAATCAAGGGTATTTGGATAAAAAACAATACTTTTTAATTGGAAAAAATATGCCTCTTAAAAAGAAAAAGATAGGTAGCATATAGATGGAAAGTGATTCACTCGGTAAAAGAAAACAGATATATATTTTTCTTTTGATTGGTATTTCACATCCAATAATGCACAACTCCACTTTTTCTTTTTTAGGGGCATATTTTCTTTTTATTATATTTTTCTTCTTCTTGTCTATAATCTATGGTCAATGAAAATAAGGATGGAAGTCCTTAAAACAGGTTAAGACAGCAGAGAGACAGGTTGCAGTTTTACAGGTTTACATTGACAGGTTGCTAAAGGTGATGGCATGAGCCAGATATTTTATGTGCAAAGCACAGGAAGGAGAAATTTTTATGCAGGGAAAAGATTTTAAAGAAAGGGATTGTATGTCATTTGATGGATTCTGTATATCTGTCAGGATCGACATACAAAGGAGGCTTGGCGACAGCTTCCTTGTTTATTTGAACGATGTCACCAAAAACAATGATACAAAGCTGAAAGCCTTAGTCATCACGGAGCAGGATACAAACCTGCACCCCAACATTTACATGGAGGGATTCTATGACAGGTACAGGAATGGGGTTTCCCTTGTTGAAATTGAAGAGGCTATACTGCAGGTCTATCGGGAAAGCAGGACAGAAAAAAGGCTTGACATCTCCCTTTTCACAGATTGGAAGAAAGTGAAAGAGAGGATCATATTCAAACTTGTCAATTTCGACAGGAACAGGGAACTCCTGAATGATATTCCGCACAGGAAATTCCTTGACCTCGCCATTGTGTATGAATGTTTTCTGGGGGTGAATGATGGGGGCGGTGCATCCATACTTATCCATAACAGCCATCTGGATTTATGGAAAGTAACAGAGGATGAACTGCATACCACAGCTTTCAGGAACACCCCTGAACTGATGGGGTGCAGTTTCCTGAATATGAAAGAAGTGCTCCAGAAGCTTATGGACAGTGAAGGGGAAAAGGAACTGCTGGAAGGCCTGTGGGGAGTGGAAGAAGCAGATGACAACAGGTTCCCCATGTATGTGCTGACCAACAGATACAAGATCCATGGGAATGGATGTATCCTTTACAAAAACCTCCTGAAAAAGATTTCGGAGGAATGGGGCTGTGACATCTGCATCATCCCTAGCAGTGTGCATGAAACTATACTGATGCCGATGGATAAAGTGGAAAGCTATGGGGGAATGTCACAGATGATCTGTGAGGCCAACAGAACGGCGGTCATGCCCGATGAAATCCTTTCAGACCATCCATACCTGTTTGTCAGGGAGACAGGGAAAATCACAATGCAGGAGGGGATGGACTATGAATAAGGTAATTTTAAAAGGCAGATTAACAAGGGATCCCGATGTGCGGTATACAACCAGCAGCGAGCCTGTCTGCATAGCAAGGTTTACACTTGCCGTTGAGGACAGGGAGAGGGCAAAAGGAGAAGATGGCAACTATCCAGCGAATTTTATCCCCTGTATATGCATGGGGAAGCTGGGGGAGATTGCGGAAGCAAACCTCTGTAAAGGCAAGGAGATTCTTCTTTGCGGAAAGATGCAGAGCGGGAGCTATACCAATAAAGAGGGGAAGAAAGTCTACACTCTCGAATGTTTCGTAAAGGAGATCGAATACTGTGGCAGAAAGGAAGATTCCCCTATGCCCTATGATGGCCAGGGATTTATGAACATCCCCGATGATTTGGATGAGGAACTGCCTTTCAGATAGGCAGTGCATTACAACTATATAGGATATTTACAGGAATGGGAGCGGTGCTGTGATACTGTCACAGGCATTGGTTCCATATTTTTATTTTCGGAAGGAGAAATTTTTATGAACAGGACAAAATTATCATGGACAGTCGCAAACATAGAGAAGATGCACAAGGACAAGAAGGTGCTTTCCTTTGACCACCCGATACAGCGAAAATCGGAGATTTGGACACATGCACAGAAATCGCTTCTTATCCATTCCATGCTTGCCAACTACCCTGTGCCCAACATTTATGTGCTTCGGGAGGACAGCGAGCAGGTGGATGAAAAGAAGAAGCCCATCTTTAATTATTATGTTATGGACGGCAAGCAGAGGCTCACAAGCACACTGTCTTATATCTGGGGAGATTTTCCCTTGGATGATAATATTCCTAACATTATTGTTGAGGACACAGAGTATCCGATTGCTGGGAAGTATTTCTGTGATTTGGAAGAGCCTGTGCAGTATGAAATCAAAAGATACAAGTTTGAAATCATTGCATTTGAGGACTGCGGCAATCGGGAGATAGAGGAAATCTTCTTCCGACTGAACAACAGCACGGCACTCACAAAATCACAGATTGCGAAGGCTAAGATTGGTGTGGAGCTGGCAGGGATTGTCAGCGAGATTCTGGAATCCAGATTCTTTTCGGTGAGCTGCAGCTTTACAGGGGCACAGTTAAAAGCAAGCGATGACCAGAGATGCCTGTTACAGGCTATGATGCTCCTTGACACCAACTATGTGAGTGGTTTTGAACTGAAAGATTTTTCGGAAAATTCCATTTTGGAATATTCGGAAAGCATAAGGGAGAGCTACAGTGATAAGCAGATTGTCACACTCAGGTCTGCAATCGAATACCTGACGGATGCCTTTCCTGAAAAGAACAAACAGCTTAAGAAGATTAACATCCCCATGCTGATTTACCTTGCTGATGTGGCAATGGATGCAGGGATAGTAAAGCCTATGTATCTGCGGCAGTGGTGGGAGTTCTTCACAGAGGAAGATTCCCTGTTTGAGGACTACAAGCTGTTCTGCTCAACAGGCTCCACGAAATTGGAAAAGGTCAACGGGAGACTGGCGGTTATGGTTAAGAGCTTCTGCCTCTACCATGAGATTGAGATTCCAGAAGAACTGAAAGACATGGTGGCGGAAGTGGAGGAAAAGATTGCCCTTATAAAAGAAGAAAGGGAAAAGGAATCTTCATTGGAAGCTGATCCTGTGCTGGAAGAAAAGGAGGGCGGCGATGCCCCTGATGCGGAAAATACAGAGCAGGAGGAAGAACAGCCATTATTGGAACAGGAAGAATCTGATTCAGAGGAACAGGGAGAAATATCTGTTGTTCAGAAGTGTGCAGATGCTCCCATAGCACAGGAGGATACCCCTGAAATTCAGGAAGAAGATGCAGGGCATTGTAAAGATGGCCCTGAACCTCCCGAAACAGGGGAAGGTGGTCTTCCTGTGGATGCAGAGGAATGATACAGCCTGCATAAAAATTTCATATAGAGGCGTGGCGGTTATATGAGCCACAGGACAGGGGCAGGCAGGAATGTCTGCCCCTTTATCAAAGGAAAGGATGGTAGTTCATATGAAGACATTGGCTGACTATGTGGAGATAATCGAAAACAACATGGAGTGTGTAATCCTGAAAGTGAAGCCTGACAGCAGGATGGCCCTTATCGCTCTGGGATGCTTCAATGGCAATGAAGAGATGATCAGGCTCACAAAAGGGGAGACACAGACCTGCACCCTGTTCTACAAAGATGGGGGTATCTCTTCATGGAGCTGGGGGAGCAGGGGGCATACCCTTGTATCTGACAGCACCTCTAAATGCGGAGAGATGGTCCAGCACTGTCTGGAGGAGGATTTCGACATCTGCATGGCTGGAAGCAGGAAGGACATCGAGATGACACTCCATATCAGAAAGATTGGAGACAGCACAGGCATGGTGATGGTCTATAAACTGATGTGGTTCAGAGAGGATAACATCTGCATCCACAAGAATGGCCGATACCTTATGCACATGGACAGTCTGGAGAAAGCGAAGGACTATGTATACAACAGGATTGAATTTGTGGATGAGGAGCAGTCTGTCGCTGGGACTGGGTGTCAGGTGCTTGAGATCACAGGATTCAGGATACAGAAAGGGTAAGGGATTGTAATATGCAGATCAACTTCTATGAAGCCAGACTGTCCGAAGATGACAGGACAATGCTGGTAAAGGAAAAAGGGGTGGATTATGAGGATGGGAAACTGAACAGCCCAAAAGGCATTGCAATGATGATGCGGAAGCTCCTGAACATGGGGCAGATGGCGGAGGAGCACTGTTACATGATCGCCATGAACAGCTCCTGCAAGGTCCTTGGGATATTCCTTATCTCCAAAGGGACAGTGAATGTCAGCCTTATCTCACCGAGGGAGGTCTATATCAGGGCATTGCTTTCAGGGGCGGTGCAGATCGTCCTCTGCCATAACCACCCGTCAGGATGTGCCGTGCCGAGTGAATCAGATATGGAGGCAACAAAAAAAGTTAAGGAAGCTGGGAAACTGATGGGCATAGCCCTTGCGGACCATATCATCATTGGGGGCGATTCCTATTTGAGCTTTAAAGAAGCAGAGATATTGTGAAAGGATGGTGCTTTATGAAATGGTTCAAAGATGTTAATTCGTTGGAGGAACTGCGGAAGCTGTACAGGAGGCTTGTTGTGGAGCATCATCCTGATAACGGCGGTTCAGAGGATATCATCAAAGAAGTCAATGCAGAGTATGACATTTTGTTCAAGAGACTGAAAAGTGATTTTGAGCATAAGGACACATACAAAGATGCAACCGACAAGCAGAAGCAGGCCTATGACTGGCAGAAAGACAAGCTGATCAGGGAAAAGGTCATGCAGCTTGCAAGGTTTGAAGGGATCAAGGTGGAGATTATTGGTGTCTGGATATGGGTGTCCAACTGCTATGCCTACCGAAAGGAACTGAAAGAGTTAGGCTTCCACTGGGCAAGGCAGAAGCAGATGTGGTATCTGCATTTTGACGATTTCCACAAGTTTAGCTCAAAACCTGCTTCCATGAGCTATATCAGGGAAAAATATGGCTGTGTGGAAGTCAGGTTTAAAAAGGACACAGAGGAAAAGAAAAAGATTGCAAAAGCATAAAGGAAAAGAGGTAGATATTATGATGGATTTAAAAACTGCCAGCCCACAGGAGATTGCGAAGTATTTCTCCTATGAGGTAAACAACATGTTCTTCAAGCCTGATAAGATAGCAGAGGAACAGAATGGCTCCAGACAGATGGAGGATTTGGACATCTGCTGGATAAAGGTAATATCTGACAGCGGATACAGGACAGATTTGAGGAATGAAGCATCCGCAAAAACAGGCAGACAGCTTGCGGAGATTCCCTTTGTTAAGAGGAAGATGGAATCTGTCAGCAATGGGAAGATGGAAAAAGTGGCAAAGGAGATGGCAATAGACCACAGGACTTTGCAGCAGACTTTTTCAGGGCTTGTGTTTTTCCATTTTCTGCAGTCCTGTGATAAGGAAGAATCTGAAGAGCTTATTGCGGTTATGGGTGAATCCTTTTACAGGTTGCCCCTGATCTGAAAGGAGAATGATGTTTTATGGGAATTGATTTAAACGAAATCAGGAAGCATGTGGAGCTATATTTTAAAGAGCATCTTCCTAAATATACAGTATTGGAGATTAGGCAGAAATCTTATCATCCAGCGGACAATTATCTTTGGATGGTATCGGCAAAGAAAGAGGATGGCACTTATGCGGTGTGGACTGCATGGAATGAATCAAGCCAGAGCCTTAACTTTGGGCATTATAACCTGAAATCCATAGAGGACTGTGAAAAGGTGTTTGAAGAATTTTATTTTAAAGGATAGGAACAGGGGAACTCTGGCTTTCGGGCTGGGGTTCCTTAATATCCCCTGTCAGACCTTGAAATCAACGGGGTTTGATAGTATACTAAAAGAAGCAGAGGGAAGGAATCGTAAGGATGGCAAAGAAAACACAGGACTTAAAACCAGATACAGTGCTAAAGAATTACTGGAGTGGTAATGAGCAGTTTGCCGACCTCTTCAATGCAGTGCTGTTTGAGGGAAAACAGGCCATCAGGCCAGAGGAGCTGGAGGATGTGGATACGGAGGAATCCTCTGTATTGGAGCATAAGGACTATGCGGAGAGCATCAGGGCATCCAGAGACAATATAAAGGTAAGCAAGAGATCCACCGCATTTGGAGTGGAGCTTGTGATGCTGGGAATGGAATCACAGGAGCATATCCACTATGCAATGCCTATGCGAATTATGGGATATGACTACGGCACTTATAAAAAGCAGTATGACAGCAATGCTAAGAAGTATCAGACAGCAAAGGGGCTGGAAGAAGATGAATACCTGTCGGGGATGAAAAAGACAGACAGGTTTATCCCAGTCATTACGATGGTTGTCTACTATGGTGAGAAGCCATGGGATGGGGCAGTATCGCTCCATGGGATGTTAAATATTACCGAAGAAATGAAAGCATTTGTGAATGACTATAAGATTCTGCTTGTGGAGGCGAGGGAGAACAGCCTGACACTCCATAATATGAAGAATGTGGCTTTTTTCAATCTGATGAAAGTGATTCTTGATAAAAGCCTGTCAAGGGATGAAGCAAGGAAAAAAGTCATAGACTATGCAAGGGAACACAAGGTAGATAAGTCTGTGATTATGACAGTGGCAGGAGCAACCAACTGTAAGATTGATTATAATGCGTTATCTGAGAAAGGAGATTTTGATATGTGTACTTTGTTTGATGAAATTGCAAAAGAAAATGAAGCAAAGGGCATTGTTGAGACAGGATTTGATTTTGGGCTTTCTGAAAATGATATATTGAAAAGGTTGCAGGAGAAACTGAACCTGTCATTGCAGATGGCACAGGAATATATCAAAATGTTTGGAAAGCAGACAGTGTAAGAAACTGACTGTAAAGGCATTATGAATCCCCCAGAGATGGGGGATTTTGTCATTTGGAGCTAGACAAGCCTTGTCTAGCATAGGAATGTCAGTTTTTCCAGTAAAATCAATACTTTCAGGGGTTTTGGAGAGGAGAAGAAGTCTATTTTTTCCTTATATATAATATATACTTTAGCTGTTGTTAGAATATATGGTTTAAGTATTTTCTGATAAAAAAATCTGCCTCATAAAAGAAAAAGGTAGGTATGGGCTGTATTGGAATGGAACTGCATGTTAAAGAAAAATAAGATTGTCTTTTTTTGACAGGTAGTAGCCATTACAGAACCTGAATCCCTTATTTTTCTTTTTAATAGGCAGATGTTTTTGTTTTAGAAAAATTCTGATTTTAGTTATAATTTATATGGCAGGTGTCTATAATATATAGCCCCACAAAGGGGAGGCCCTTATCGGGCCTGCAACCTGTAAATGCAAAAAAAATTGAAGGATGGCGGTACATAAACAGTCATTTTTTCAAAGGGTTCACGGCATGTTGCCCTAATGGGAGCAGGTTAGCTGAATAAACAAGATAAGCCTTATGTTTATGTGAACACAGGCTTATTTTTTTGACGTTTTTAATATAGATTAGGATTTTTGGAACAGAAATCACTAAGCATATAGGTTATATGTAATGGGTGCAATATGTATACTATATTTTCCTTGCATTGATAATGAGAGTACGTTATACTTGAATGGTATAGGGGCAACATGTTGAACATATTATAATTTGATTTTAAGTGAAACTTTTTGGAGAAAACAGTGCTCCCTTATATAACAGGGTAAAAACCTGAAAATATTACAGCTAAAGGAGATACCTATGAGAAGAATGATGAACACACTATCGGTTGGCACACGGAGGAAAGGGGTTGAATGATATGGGAGAAGTAAAAACAAAACACAGGAAGCTGACAATAATAGATATCCTTTATGATGACACCTTATGGATAGTTTTCTATATCTTTAATACCCTGTATGCATTTGGAAGGGTGATGGTCAGGTATAATTACAGTTCCGTTGCGGACAGCAATCCAATATCGGTGGCCCTGCACGGCGGGTTTTACCTTATATGTGCTATGGTAGTCGGCGGACAATGTATGGGAGCCAGATTTGCAAGATGCAGTGTGATGGAAATGCTTTATTTTGGTTTGAGAATAATAGTCCTCTGCCCGCAGTTTTCGGAGACCTTTTCTTACCTGCTGGCAGCACGGGTTATCTGTATTCTGGTTGGGGCATTTATGGGGGTTATAGTGTTTAAGAAACAATACAGGGAAATGGATAAAAAGTATCACTTCCGTTGGAAAGTCATTTTACCCGTGGCGGTGTTAAGTATTGTTCTGTTTGTCATAGTTTACCATGAATATGTGATGCAGATGATAGGGGGAGCGTTTATAATCGCAATAATAGCAGTATTTTGCAACTTAGGGGGCGTGAATGTAATCCCGATTGAGGATATAGATTCTATAATCTTGAAAAAATAACAGGGAGAAGAATTTATACAGAATTTTATAATATGGTAAGAAAAGAACTGAGGAAAATCTGCATAGAGAAAAACAAGCCTTATGTTCCCTGGAAGAGGGGAACATGGGCTTATTTTTTTCGCTTCTTTCTATGGAAATTGATGATTTCCTCTTTCCGCTCATTGATTGCGGTGATTTCTTCCTCTGTTGCAGTGAACAGCAGAATATCCTCTACCCTGCAGTCCAGTATCAGGCACAACTCATTGAGGGTGTTGGAGCTTATCGGCTCTCCATGCCCCATTCTTCTTAATGTATTTGATGAAATCCCCCAGTAATATGTGAGCTTGTATTTTGATATTCCTCTTTCTTTCATGGTAGACCATAGCGGTTCATACGAAATCATGTATATCCCCCCTTTCCTGTCAGGGTTCCCAATATCTTATATGTTCATTCTAGTATCAATGTAAAATGTTGAACATTCATTATATTTAATAGGGGTTACATGTTGAATATAGACCTTGCACAACGGTGGCAGGTACGTTATAATACAGTAGGGATAGGGGTAATATGAAATCTATAAATAAGCGGATTCTCGATTACTTATGGACAGGGATATATCCCCAGATAAAATACAAAAGGGCAGGATGGCAGAAATCCTGAATATGAGGAGGAAGAAAATGAAAAAGAGAGTTGTGATTGTTTTACTGACAGGATTGGTTATTGCATCCCTTGCAGGGTGTGGAACAAAGGCAGATGCAACAGATCAGGAGTTTTCTGAAAGCAGTAGTGCTGAAACAGAGGCAGATGATGAAATCACAAACGAAGAGGTTGTTGGAGAAGACGCCGAAACAAGTGATTTTGCAGGAGCAGAAGATGAAAACATTGTTCTGTATGCAGAAGCAGGTAAACAGGAATATATCCCCCTTTCTGATTCGGAATATTATGAAGAGGACAAAACATTTGTATCTGAAACAGAGGAAATGTATCTGTACAATGGTGAGGGGAGAAAAGTTGGTTATGTTAAAACTGGGCATCCGATTATAGCGACTGAACAGGCGAAAGATATCGCGTGGAGCAGATTTAAAAATCCAGTTGATGGAACAGATTATGATTATCTGTATATTTTGAATGATTATTTTATTGAATCTACAAAATTACATCTTGATGCAGTTAGCATGAAACAGGGGATTGAAGATTATATCAAGCAATATGGACTGGAAGAAATTGAATACACCTTTTTAAATGAAAAAGCTTCTGATATGGAACTTTTTGAATGTAGAATGGATTCAGTATATGATGATGAAATAGAGTACACATATTGGATTGGACAGCAAATATATAGTGAAGAATTTAGGCCAACGAATTATGAAACACTGTATATTGAGTGTGAAGAAGATACTGATGGTTGGATCATTTGTAGAATTTACTATAAGGATTTATTTGATTTAGAATATTAAAAATTAGCGGGAGATAATGTTATGAAGAGGAAGAGAATCTATGCAATCCTTATGGTTGTGGTAATGGTGTTTGCTGCTGGATGTGGCAACACAGAAGATGCAAACAAGGTAGAGACAGCTATGACAGAGAGCAATACCAGCGAGACAGTGGAAAATAGAAATTCTGATGCCACAGATAGGAAAACTGTTGAATCTGAAAGCTCTGCTTTTGAATCAGATGACATTGACAGTAAAATCACGGAGAAAGATGATTCAGAGCTTGATTTAAAAGATTATTACTATAGCATGGAAGATAGAACTGTTTGTAATAGCGATGAAAATATCTTTGGTTCTGTAATTTATAATGGCACAGATTTTACAGGGTATGTCACCACTTCAAAAGTTCCCATTTATGCAAAAAATGGTGTTAAAATGGGCTATGTCAAAGAGGGTGTTGATATCATTATTCTTGGAGAATATGGAGGCTGGTGCCAATTTGATCTGGATGGTGAGAATAAGTATGCAAGACTTTCAGATATTGAAGAAAATTCAATTACTATGGATGAAAGGGATGCAATAGCAATGGCAGAAGAAGCCAATAAACAGGAACAGGCTTCTGCGAAGACAGAGACACCTGTGGAAACAGTTCCCTCCGAACAGCCTGTGCAGGTTGCTCCCGTTGAAACTGAATCAGTTGAAAGTGAAAAATACACTCCTGATGAAGCAATTGCTGTTTTTCGTGCAGAAATGGAAGCAGGTGGCATGTCTTGGAATCCTTCTATTAAGGATGTGGTAAGTTGGGGTACAGGATTTTTGTATCTTGATAAAGGTTATGCTGAATGGGCGGCAGAAACAAACCTTGAATCTGCTGCTATTGGTGGTCATGGAGGCAATTCTTGGACTGAATACTATCTTGAAGTAACAGGTTCTGACGAGGAATGTGTTTACTATACAATTTGGTCTGATTAAACTATAGAGGGGTTAGAGAAATCTAGGCTGTTGAACAGACAAAAAAGATTATCTATTCGATTAAGAAGCAGATAATCTTTTCTAATGTTCCCATGGAGCTTTAGGCATTGTCCTGAAATTCCATTCCATGTGTGCATATTTTGATGGGATGGGGATTTCATAATATACACAGCTTTCTTTCATTTCCTGAATGAAACAGTATCAATCCCCCAGCTGAGCTGGGGGAATAACAGATGCAAGTGGCGGTGAACAGAGTACCAAAAAATTACCCCCGTTGTATAATAGAAGTGGGTCTAGCAAACCACTTTAGAAACAACGGAGGTATATCCATATGGATAATAATAGTTTAGCACATAGCCGGTACAATTGCACGTACCATATTGTATTTATTCCGAAATATCGCAGGAAAGTAATGTTCGGAGAGTTAAGGAAAGATGTAGGAGAGATTCTGGGAAAGGTGTGCAGAATGGAAGGGGTAACGATCATAAAGGCGGCTACGCTTCCCGATCATGTGCATATGTATGTATCAATTCCGCCCAAGTTGAGCGTATCAAAGGCCGTAGGCCTTATTAAGGGCAAGAGTGCGCTTATGATATTTGACAGGCATCCAGAATATAGAGAGAAAGGAAACCGTCACTTCTGGGCAAGAGGATATTATTACGAAACGGTCGGTAATGTCAACGAAGAGACAATAAAGAAGTATATTCAGGAGCAGTACGAAAGGGATAGGATGGAGCATTAAAAGAGAGCCGCTTTTAAGCGGCCTACCAGTAAAGAAAGAACGGTTTGCTAGACCGCCTTTAGGCGGAAATGCAAAGGTTTTGCCCCAGGGGGGCTATCCCATTCCACCAGCTGAGCTGGTGGTTGGGCCTTTCGGCGGTGAATAAAGGAATAGAAGCAACAGGCAAAAGCATCTGCCCTGTGGGAGTTGTTAAGAAGCTGAATGTCACCTGTCAGGTTGTAGGCTGCCTGACACATTTCCTGTTTATCTGCTTTCCCGTTTCCAGTGAGACAGTATTTTATAGAAGTGGCAGGTATTGGCTTGTAGAAATGGTTCAAAGCATAAGCGGTTGTGGTAAGCAGGGTAGTTGTTTCCTGTGCATCTATCACACCTTTCAGGGTATCGGTATCCTGAATTGTGTTTAGGGAAAGTCTCTCAAAGGTCATGGATAATACCTGTCTATGGGCGAATAATTCATAGTATTTCTGGCATAAGAAAATCTGTTTGTCTTTCTGTAGTGCAAGCATATCCAGATCATCTAAAAAGTAATAGGAATCCCCAAATTCAAAATCAGTGATGGCTTTATGTGCATCCCTTATGATGTTTATATATGCAAAGGCAGTATTACTGACACCAGAATCTATGCCGACCATTATCTGCGGTAAATCAAGGGAAACACTGTCCATGGTTGGGAAATAACATTTGAAAGGGAACTGGTCAGGAATCCCTTTCTCCCTTGGAACGTGCTTTTTGTATAGGTAGGTATCCTGCTCTGCCATATTGTTATTTCCTCTTCTTTTGGCTGAATGGAATTGTAACCAGACTTCTCCTGACCTGTATTTTAACATCCCTGTTAAAAAGTGAAGAGATATTATTCTGAAACTCTTCATAATCTTTATATGCTTTCTTATAGCTTTTCCTTTTTCCAGGGAGTAAGACAATCTGAAAATTGGCATAATTTCTTCCACTAAAAATGTTCCTGATTAAGATTCTGCAGTCGGGGGAATCGAAAAATTTAGTAAACCATCTGTTGGCAGGATAATCATTCAACTCCGCATAGAAAACATTATTGAGTTCAAAGGGAAAATGGTTGTTTAACTGCTCCATATAGGCAAGGGCTGTGTCTGTTCTGCGGAGTAGGGCTGGATACTTCATTTCAATATACTTGAAGAAATTATGGGGTGTAAGGGGTTCTTTCGCATACACATTGAAGAAAAGGTCATGTTTTGCTTCTTCGCCTAACGTTAGCAGAAATTTGATAATGCCCTCGTCCGCAGCGGTGACTGTTCCATTCCAGTCGGCAGCAAATTCGGGTGTGGTGATAAAGTAATCTTTTTGCTGTAATTTCCCCTGCTCAATCAGGTCAAGCAAGGCAAATTCAACTTCCTTTGCTGTATTACATTCAAAGAGTTCTGTAGTCATTTTGATAAGCTGGTTCTTTCTGATCGGTCTGTTTAAGTAGGTGCAAGTGGACAGGAGAACTTTTTGCAGATCGGCAAGTTCCAATATCCTGTTGTCAGTCTTTTTCATAATAATTTTTAACTCCTTTCGCTTTGTTTATGGCATATTATTTTATTTTGTGTCATAGTATTTTAATGTGTGTTATAAGATTTTAAATTGTGTCATGCTGTCTGCTTTTTTACAGATGGACATTGTATTTGGAATAGATTTCTTCACCGATATAGTTCACGGTGATGCTGTTCCAGTTTGACGGAAGAATCCCTATATCTTTCATGATCTTTTGTTTCCTGTTTTCCTCCACCCATTCTTGGCGGTAGAAGTCATATGCCGTTGTATTTTCAAAATCCCGAAGTTCTGTAGCCCTCTCATTATCCCATGTATAAACGGTGACAAAGAGATGCAGATTGTAATTGTTTAAGTATCTCTGAAACATGAGCAATATATAAGAAGCCTGCTGGTACAGTTTTTTAATATAGATGCTGTCATTGCTGTCAAAGAAGCAGACATTTATAAGATTGTGCTTAACATGTTCTATGTAGAAGCCATGAGAAGCGAGGTTCTTTAAACTGTAGAACAGCTTGCACTTATCAATGTCGCTGTTGTAGCTGTCCATTTCCTTATCCCTGCGGTTTTTCGTTATACAGGGGACTGGTTCAATATCTTTTCTTAATTGCTTTGATTCAAAAGCCTGTTTCTCTTCTGTGGCAATCGTTAAATCCCTAAAAAAATCATCTGTAAGGTTATGGTCATTTTCAGCAAGGACATTCCAGAGGTTATTGTAGAAATCCACCATATCAACCTGATTATTTGAGAGCAGAAGATTGCTGCCGCTCCAATTCAGATAGGTGATGATGTTGTCCATGCTGATGTCAAAATCCTGTTTCCGCATATCGGGGATAACTTTCTCAATCAAATAATCAACCCTGAAAATCTGCTCAAAAATCTTTTGTTCGCTCCAGTTTATTGCTGGTACATCCCTGCTGGTTACATTAAGAAACTGGCTTTTTGGATATTTGGAAAGATAGAGCATCTGTGTCCTTGTATCCTTGTTGATGGTCTTTTGCAACAGGAATCCAGTAAGGATCAATTCGGCAATATCAAACTCAATATCTTTCTCTGATCTGTCTGAAAGTATGTGAAATAACTTCCTTATCTGCTTGCGGAGCATGTAGCCGTTGCAACAGAAGATCATATAGATTAAATCCTTATATTTGATGAACAGGCTTTCTTTCTGTTCTGGTGTCAGCTTGTGTGTTGTGTGTCTCATATAAAAAATCTCCTTTCAAAAAATGTGCGTATGTGTTGTGTTAAGTAGGAACAAAAGTGACTTTTAGGGAGAGCAGTTCACAGGTCATGGCTTTGCTTTCGATTTCTTCATTTCCATAATTATCTGTAACAACCTCGATTGCTTCATAGGTTTCCTGCTCTGTCTGATAAATGATATCTGGCATGGATAACTGGTTGTTTTTCAGTGCATCCACAAGTTCCTGATAATGGTCATGCTCCTGTTTGTCCAGATACTCCTGCAATCTGCTTTCTATGAATGGCTGCAATTCCCTTTCGCTGATAATAGAATCCAATTCCCTTTTTGAGAGATTGTCGGCCAGATATTCAGAGACTTTGCTGTTGTGGATAGAGGCATTTCCATTACTGATAAATTGTTTGATGTTACATTCCTGTCGGCAGAAGGCTTTGCCCTTTTTATCTGTCAACTCATAAAAGGTTTTGATGCTGTTCCCATGCTTATCTGGTACACTGACCTCTTTGATAAGTCCTGCCTGCTTATAGGATTTGATTCTGTTGTCGGTAATCTCTAATTTATGGAGAGTATCTTTACTCATGGCACCTGATTTCGCAAGCAAGGAAAAAGCCCTTTTGTCCTTTGGGTAGACATGTGACAGTCCACCTTTTTTCTTTGCCATGTATCTTCAACTCCTTTTAAAAAATCTATGTAAACACTGCTTCAAGGGGCAGTGGATGCCCCGCTGTCCGAAGGACAGCCAATATAAAAAATTAGGATTGTACATAACACTTGTAAAGTCTGTGGCTGGGGGCGAGCGTACCCAGCCCCATGGGAGGTTGCCAGCGGCAAATGCGAAGCATTTCCTCCCTGTTTATGGGGCGCAGGCGGAGCTTTGGGGCACGAAGTGCCACATTGCGGAGGCGAGCCCCCAGCTCTTCTATGTTTCGCCTTGCTGTATTGTGGGGTAAGAGTAAACACGTTTGTTGACAAGGCATTGACTTTTTCTGCACTTTATACTTTATTGTAGATGGTGGGTGTATCTGCTATCACGAAAATATGTACTATCTCTAAAATAGGTAGTAATACCAGAACAGAAGAAAAGGATGCCATATAAAAAGAAAAAGTGGGGTTGGTGCATTATTGGATGGGAGCTACCAGTTGAAAGAAAAGGCATATATCTGTTTTCTTTGACAGGTAGCAGTCAATACAGAACCTGATTCCTATTATTTTTCTTTTTAAGTGGCAAATTTTTTACAATAAGAATTAAGTTCTATAAAGATAACAGAATTAGAACATAAAAAGTATGTATTATATATAAGGGAAAAATGGGGCCTCTTTTATGGGTAAAATGCTCTGAAACATTGATGTTTACTGGCTTCAGGGCATGTTGGGAGCTAGACAGGCTCTGTCTAGCAAAACAGGGGCATTAGGGCAGTAAGAAAAAGGGGAAAATGATTCTGCAAAATTTTTTGAAAAATATGTTGACAGGATTTTGAAAATTTGTTATAGTAAACCCACGTTCAAAAAGAATGAACAGAAAAATTGAATATCAACCCATTTAACATAGTGGTTAGGACATGATTGTTTCGGTTGGTAAGATACTTTATAACATGTGGCGGAAAGTAACAGGTGCAGTATGCCTTGAAATCCGTAAAAGTAAGTATTTACCGATAGAAACTTTTTTATTGTCCTAACCACTTTTTTGCTGCTATAGATTTGTGTATTGGCATTGCCAGTATAGAAATGTGTGGCAATAGAAACACAGAAACATTGAACCTTGAAAACTTAATAAAGGAACTTGAATGAAATGTGGGTACATTCCCCGCCCCTTGGGGCGCAAGCAAACTTTAACAGGATAGAAAAGCATGATACAATGTAGAGAAAAAGGAGAAGTGTAGATTGAGTGAGGCTAT
>CAJTEN010000044.1 GCA_910575245.1 Clostridia bacterium
GCTTTTTCTTCCGCTGGCGGGTATGCTCCCGGACAACGGTTCCCGGAATTTCTTCCACATCGGCTACGGGGATCTCCATTCCCTCATCCGTATCAAAAAGGGAGAGCTGGTTTGGACCGATGCCCGGGCGTTTTTCGGAAGATGCGCCAAAGGGCTTCCTGCGCAGATAAGAAACCTCCTCCGTAAGCTTTGCAATGGCCGCATCCTTTTCCTGGATGGTTCCCGTCAGGGCGGCAATGGTTGTATTCAGTTGGGCAGTCATATCCTTCAGCTCTGCAAACTGGATGTCTTTTGCGTCCCGCGGCACTGGCTTTTCCCCCGAAACCTGATGGTTTAATGATACCACAAAATATAGAAAATATCCAGTAAAACCAATGGTTTCCGGAATCCTGCGGCAGGTATTATACATCCATTTTCAATGCCTTGGGCTGTTCAACCTCCAAACCTGGCATGAGCCAGCCGAACTGCTTCCAGGTGACCGGCTTTACCTCATCCCGGTTGCGTGGCCACCGGAAACGGCCCTGTATGCTGCAATCCAGACGTTTGTACAGCAGGCACATGCCGTCCGGTTCTTTGATAAGAATTTTTATGCGGCCACACCGTTTTCCACAGAAAAGGTAGACGGGCATGGAATCCGGCTCTGTATGGAGCATGTTTTGGACCGTTGCGCACAAACCATCTATTGGGCGGCGCATATCCGTGTAGCCTGAAACCAGATATAAATTTGTTTTAACGGAGATATCACCAATCATAGCCATCCTCCGGTCATGGGCAGGGTCTTTTCATACAAGGTTGCGTCAACCGTTCCTGTAAATCGGAATAAAATCCCGTTTGCCTCTATTTCAACCATAGGAACCCCGGCCGTTGGCAGTGAGACAGGATTATCTTTAGCATCAGACGGATCCTGCTGTTCCTCTGGAAGGATCCCAACCTTGACAACCTCATTGACACAAATGCCGTTGTCCGCATGATGTCTGCCGGGATCTGGAATCGTATGGCAGGTTTCTTTTCGGAGACGCCTCACCCAAGCATAAAAGGTGTTGATATTAATTCCGTTTTCCCTGCACCAGTCACAATCAGCCAGGCCGCTCTGACGGCATTCCATGACCAGACGGTATTGTTCTTCGGAAGTTTTTCTGACAGCACGCATAATGGTCATCTCCTTTACACTGAATCATTTGCAAGCATGCAAGTAGTTTGCATGGTAAAATGCTTGCATCTTTGTAACCATTATCGCATAACGACAAGCTGTTTGAAATCCACCCCTAAATTAAGCGCTTACGAAAAAGAACGAACGGACTTGAAAAACATTATGAAAAAATCCGGCATCTACAAGGATTCGCCTTTAGGAAGCCGGAAGCGCTGACAAGGAAATGCCACTGTCTGGATTTTGTCCATGCAGCGGCATTTTGGGGGTGCTTATGTAGTTTTCAGATGGCAGATTGAATTGATAGTGCTGTCAAAGCAGTTCTAAAGTTCTTTTATACAGTGGGTCTAAATTACAGCCACAGCTTCCACATTCTTTGTCTGCCTGTTTGATTGCTGATACTAAGGCGTCTTTATCAGCTTTTCCGTCTAACCATTGTTGGGCAGGAACAGATATTAAATCCCAGCCAGATGCAGCGTATTTCTCCATAATCGTTTTTAATTCTTCCATGATGCTGTTCCTTTCAAATTAACCAATGTCTGTTTTTCAGTTCCACAAATGATTATTTGTTATGAAGATGTAGTCATTTCAATGTGATTACCCTCTGAGTCAACAAACTCAACAACCCAATTTTTACCTATTTTAGTCAACGGATAACATATTTCTTTGCCTTTGATTTTTGCATTAAGTATATCAAGGTTCTCCACACCGATACTTGGTAAACAGTTACTTCCAAAAGTGTGTTTCTCGTTGACAATCTTATATGCGAATAGACCAAATCGAAAACCATTTAAAGCAAATACACTATATATATTATCACGTTCCGTAACCGACTGTTCAAATAAATCTTCATAGAATTTTATTGCCCTATCCATATCTTCTACACAGATATAAAGTGAACTAATATTGCAATTCATTTTCTGTTCCTCCATAAAATTTCGATTTTTAGCAAAATCAAATTTCAAAATCAATACAGGCTCTTTCAACTCTAATGGAATATACAAATTCTCCAAATTCCATGTGTAGTCGTGATTTTTGGTATTCATCTAATGTTTCTACTGTATCGAAGTCAAAAATTAGAGCAACATCATAATTAGAAACTGGTGTTCTTTCCGCATTTCTAACTATATTAAATTGTTTTATTATCTCTAATCCTCTTAACTTTTCAGCTCTTTCAAAAAATTCAATAATATTCTTTTCCCTATTATCCTCTTTTAATGTAAACATACATATATGCCTTATCATTGTATTCACTCCTCCTAATCCCCATTTTTCGCTGGCTCTATTATATTACACTGTCTTTCCAGATGGAATAAGTTTTCACAAAAATTCTCCGTAAAATATCAATATCTGTCGATTATCCCGTTCGGGTATCTGCTTATTCCCACTTCTTAATTATTCTTTCTGTTGTTTTCTCTTTTCTGTAACGGAAGGCTCGTCACTGGCTAATTCAATCACATCCAGTATGCCGCAGTCCAGTGTTTCACAAATACGAACTAATGTATCCATGCTGATATTTTTCCCTTCCTTACCCATGTTGGCAATCATGTTTGTAGTCAGACCGGCGGCAAGCCTTAAATCCTCTTTCCTCATGTCACGCTCCACCAGTGTATGCCAGAGCGGTTTGTAGCTGATGTGCATATTTGTTTCCCTGCCTTTCTCCACTGTCGGGAATATTTTTAAATAAGCCTTAAAGCCTGGCTTTTATTATAACATCATTCTTGTAATTTCACAAATATTTCTTGACTTAGCCGTTTCCGTCTGGACTGTGCTTTTCCTTTCTGATTTTTTACATTTAATTCGCCATTATATGCTTCATGGCACAGGACAATCTTGCAGAACGTATGGAAAGCATATTCGATATGTTCCATGAACTGTTCAGAATATCTCATTTTCTCTCACCCCCTTTCTTCCCAGTAGGGGGCTATTACAACAAATGCCCATACAGCATAAAGCGGCATAAGCATTTGAGTAATACGAGTTATCAAGACATACTAAATGATTTGACAGTTCATATTCATGGGTAGTATATCCCCTAAACGAACACTGCGTTTTTTTGACAGAAAATAGTTTGTCTGATTTTGCGGATATAAAAATAACACGACGGTACCTCCTGATACCGCCGCATTATTAGTCATAGTTTCTAAAAGTCCTCCGCTGTCCGTTTTGAAGAAACGGCGGCTTATGAGTGTTACCAAAAAGAAAGAGCCGATAACCGCATTTTTAATCTACGTGTTATCGGCTCTGCGTCTGTGCGTCTGGCTCTTTGATAACTGATATATTCATTTGTTGTACGTTAATAATGGTTTCGTGCTTGCATTTCGGGCAATATAGGGGAAAGTTTTTCAGTTCGGTATCACTCCGCATTTTTAACCTTGTTTTGCTTTGGCATATGGGGCATATTATCCATTCGGTATTCATGTTAAATACCCCAATCCCTGCTAATCATTTGCAGTTTTACCATATGCGGGTAAATCCTGCCTGTGTTCATCAGTTTTTCCGGCGTTCCCTGTTCCGCAACAGAACCGTCTGAAAGCACAACCACTTTATCCGCGCCGCTTACGGTACGCATACGGTGGGCGATAACAAGTACGGTCTTATCCTTTATCAGCCTTGATAAAGCAGCCTGTATCAATGTTTCGTTTTCCACATCAAGGCTTGCCGTTGCTTCATCAAGTAAGATGATAGGGGAATTTTTGAGGAAAGCGCGGGCGATTGAAATTCTCTGCCTTTCCCCGCCGGATAGTTCGCAGCCATTTTCACCAATCATACTGTTATAACCGTCCGGGAGCTTTGTCGCAAATTCTTCACAATTTGCCAGTCTTGCCGCTGCAATCACTTCTTCGTCGGTCGCGTCCTTTCTGCCTATTCTGATATTCTCCATAATTGTGTTGTTAAACAGCGTCACATCTTGAAATACGATAGAGTACAGCGACAGCAAGGTTTCCGGCTCTATTTTCGATATATCCATACCGCCGACAGTGATTTTCCCCTTGCTTATATCCCAGAACCGCGCGGCAAGACGTGATACCGTAGTTTTACCGCCGCCGGACGGTCCGACTAAGGCGGTAACTTCTCCCTGTTTTGCCGTAAAGGACACGTCTTTCAATACGGTTTCCCCGCTATTATAAGCAAATCCCACATGGTCGAACACAATATCGTAACCTTTATTTGTTACTCTGTCTGTTCCTGTCTGAATAGGCTGGTCAAGAATTTCATTCATGCGGTTTATGTTCGTTTTGGTGGAGATTACCGCAGCAAGATTTTGCAATGCACCCTCAAGCGGGGCATATAGCCTTGAAGCCACAAGCAAAAACATAAAGAACAGCGGAATATCAATTTCCCCACGAATAAGCAGCGCAGAACCTACAAGCGCAACCGTAGCAATCCCAAACTTTAATATCAACGTTGAAGAAACAACAAAAAGTGCTGTCCCAAGTTCTGTTATAATGTGCCGCTTTTCCACATAGTCAATTTTTTTGTCAAGCCCTCTTAAATAGTTTTCTTCCGCATTGTTCGCCTTTAAGTCCTGCAAACTTTCGATACACTCCTGTACGCCGCTTTCAAGCGCGACATTTGCCGCTACGGATTTGCGGTTAAAATATTCCTGTATGCGGGCTGAAAAGAATGTGATTGTAAATGCAATCGGCAAAACCCAAACCGCCGCAAGAGCCATTCGCCAGTCGTAGGCAAAAAGGCAAACTGCAATCAATGTTGTGGAAATAAGGGAGCCTGCCAGTGCGGGTACATAATGTGAAAATGCCTGTTCAAGAGTAGCACAATCGCCCATAATCGAATTTGTCAAATCAGCAAGGTCTTTCTTGCCAAAAAAGGACAATGGGATTTTACGGAGCTGTTCTGCTAAGGATATACGCCTTACACCGCTTTCCACATAAGTCGCTAAGTAAGTGGCGTTATACTGAAACCATGTCACAATAAAAATAAAGCATAAGCAAACCAGAGCACCAACCGCGTAGAAGAGGGCGCGGCTTCCATTTATGCCCCCGTTCATGGTATCAATGACAAAGTAATAGAGCAGCCCGACGGGAAGCATAAAGGATATATCCTGTGCGACACAAGCAATACAGCCCTTTATCAAATCGACAGCCCCCTGTCTTGATAATGCAAAACGTCTTTGCAATGTCTTAATCATGCGTTTACCTCCAATCCCTTACTTTCATTCAAAATCTTCCATTCTGCCGCTTCGGAATAATTCTTCCACATTTTTGTAAATATGCCATTTCGCTCTATCAGTCCGCTATGTGTGCCGCTTTCGACAATTTCACCGTCTTGCAGTACATAAATACAATCCGCGTCTGTGATTGACGACAGCCTGTGTGCAATCATAATGACGGTCTTTCCAGGTGAATCTGCTGATTCACCTTTTGAAAGAGCAGATAAAGCCTGCTGTACGCGCACCTCATTGTCGGGGTCGGCAAACGCGGTTGCTTCATCAAGAATTAGGATAGGTGCATTTTTCAAAATTGCGCGGGCAATCGCTATTCTTTGCTGTTCACCGCCGGACAGGTACACGCCTTTTGTTCCGACAACCGTATCTATGCCGTTCGGTAATTTTTCAATAATATCCAAACACTGTGCAGCTTCCAGTGCATGGGCGATTTCTTCGCGTGTAGCGTTAGGTTTTGCCATACGCACATTTTCCAATATGGACGCTTTAATAAGGCGGCTGTTCTGAAATACAAAAGATACCTTATTCATCAATGTTTCTTTCGGAATGTCGCGTATGTCGGTATTGCCTATCAGTACGCGCCCTTTTTGCGGGTCAAAAAACCTTGTGACGATATTTGCAAGCGTTGTCTTACCGCCGCCGGACGCTCCTACCAATGCGACTGTCTGCCCCGGCTTTATGGAAAGAGATACATCATTGAGCGCGTTTTTCTTAGAGATGGGATTCGCAGAATCACTTCTCTTGTCATAAGCGTAACTAACGTGTTCCAATGTAATTCCATTATTTTTAGGAATATTATTCACGCTGCTTTCAGATAATGGTTTTTCGTTCAGCACTTCATCAATCCTGTTGATTGCGTCGCCTACAATCATTGCGTCCTCGCTCATAAACATAATTTTTGTAAGCGTCGTACCAATGACGGGAGTAATCACAATATAGAAGATAAGGTTTAACAGAAGTTCATTTGTTACGCCGCCCCTTGTAAAGAGAATACCCCCGGCAATCAGAAACGCGAATACGCCGTTAATTGCTGTTGTATAGAACATCATAGGCAGACGCAGCCCCTTTGTATATGCAATTACCCATGTTTCGTAATTGTCTATCGCGTCTTTGAAGCGTTTGAAAGAAAAAATTGTCTGCCCGAAAGTCTTTACTACGGGTACGCCCCGTACATATTCAACAGCTTCGTTTGACATATCAGCAAGCGCATTTTGATATTGTTCCATTCGCTTTTCCATGTCTTTTCCTGTCATTTTCATCATAATCAGAAAACCAAGCAAGGCGGGAACAAGGCTTAAAAGCCCTAACCGCCAGTCAAAGGCAAGCAACAGGAAAAGCAGCCCTATGGGTGTGGCAATCGCCCCCGCTTTGTCGGGAAGCCTGTGTGCAAGATATGTTTCCGTAGCGGTACTGGAAGTATTTACTATTCTCCGCAGCTTTCCGCTTCCATACTTTTCCGTTACCCCAAGCGGCAAGGCTGTAATATGGCGCATAAGCTCTTTTCGGATATTTGCGGCAACCCGGAACGCGCTCATGTGCGAACACATCAAGGCGGCTATATAGACAACAATAGAGATAACCGCAAACAATACCGCAGACCAGCCGTAGCCTGTGACATTCCCCGCTTCCACGAAGTCCGGGGAAGCTTCCAGTATGTCGTGAATGATACGCCATATATACCAAAAAGGCACAAGAGCTAACAGCGCACTCATTACGGACAGTACCCAAGATAGATAGGTTAAAATCTTATGCCCT
This sequence comes from Clostridia bacterium, assembly GCA_910575245.1. Lineage (GTDB taxonomy): Bacteria > Bacillota > Clostridia > Lachnospirales > Lachnospiraceae > UBA3282. The sequence continues at coordinate 7,092 of CAJTEN010000044.1, forward strand.
CCGGCATAGCCCATCAGTCTTGATAGATTAGACTGTTTTTTCATTGAAAAAAACCTCCTTGAAAATTTTTTATGATATGAGGACTAAATAACTGCCCTCGAATATCCTTATTTGATTAGTGGTGTCTTTATGAAGTTAGCTAAAACTAACCTATGTGTCAAATATAATGGAAAGTGTAAACTTTCCATTATCAAATCTTATTGGACATTTATTTGTAATCGAGCCTGCTCGATTTATTATTGCCCCATAATTTTCATCCACCCGGCGGTATAGAAAGCTCTCATTTCTTTCAAATAGTGCTTTGCTTCTTCAAGCGGCATTTCATGTATAATCAGCTCAAAAAATGTGTTGAACATTCCCGTAATCAAAATATGCTCTAACCGTTCATCAATGGGCGGCGCTGGTCTGCCTAACTTTTCAAGAACTGCTAAATAATCATGTGTTCCTTTTGTTTCTATTTCCACCATTTCATCAATCAGCTTTGAAAAACGTGTTCCCTCCGAACAGCAAAGTATGAGCTTAAATTCATTCAAGTGTTCATAGGCGCACAAGAGCATTTCATACATATACACGCCGGAAGTAGAAGTAAGATTGTCGGGCTGTTCCTCTGGCGGTATTTCTGCAAATTCTTTCTGTGCCTTGCAAAAGAGTTCCAATAAGAAATTGTAGTGTTCGCCTACCAGTGCTTCAAATAAATCCTCCTTGCTGTTATAGTAGCCATAAAACGCGCCTGTCGTTACCCCCGCCGTTTTGACAATATTCCGCAGGGAAGCAGACTTATAGCCTTTTTCAAGAAATTCCTGCATGGCGGCTGAATGGATTAAATGTAGTGTTGTCTGCTCTGCTTCGCTCATTTTCTCACCTCCCTGTATATAACGGCGTTATATATCGCTGTTATATGATACTGCAAATCTGAGAATTTGTCAATGGCACAAAAAAATTTTTGCTGATTTATTCTGTGGCATTGGCATTTCCCAAACTTCCCCGTATTAAGAAACAAGGAAAACTTTTTGAAGAATTTCTCTCAAAACTCCGTCAAAAACGCCCTGTGCGGTGTTGTAGGTAGTGAGAGGGTTTTCAAGAGGGTTTGGGATTCTTCCCAACAAGCAAAATCTGTTCGGCAAGCCATGGAGCGGACGGGTAGATTTACGGAAAAGGGTACCCTTTTCCTATGCTTGCTATGATTGTCAATAATTCTTGATAAGAATAGTTATCACGACTTTTTTGGTATCATGACTTTTTATCAAGAATGTTGTATTTGCACCATTTCCTCGAAAAAAGGTCGTGATAATATGGGTGACTTTTCGTCCATTTATAAATTTTTCTAACGATGCAATGGCAGTAAAAAGTCGTGATAATCTTTTTGATAAACCATTAAAAATGCTTGATTTATTAAGGAATGCAAAATGGGAGAACTCATTTTTAAGTAAAATCGCACTTTTTACACATTCGCTGAAAAAAGTTATCCCGACTTTTAAAGAAATATTGTCGGTTTCAAAAACTAAAAATTGGTGTCTATTGCAAAATATTATCCCGACTTTTTTAAGAAATTCTTTGAGTTTGCCAGCTTTATGATCAAAGGTCGTGATACCAAAAAAGTCGTGATAACTACGAAAGTTCTTCCTACTATCTACAATGCCGGAAATACTCATTTTGCCAAACTTCCACAAAAGAAAAACGCTGCAATCCCAAAAAAAGATTACAACGCTCTCTATACCTTGTTCACTTGTGACGGACACATTTTAACTGCCCTCTGTTTCGACTTCCGCTATTTCCTTTGCCGTTGCGCTCACAATCCGTATGCCTGTATCGCTCATACCGTCAAGGAGCGCGTCAAGCTGCCGCCGCTGCGTGTTCTTCTCCGGCGGCGTTTCCAAAAGGAACTGGTCTACGGAGATATTGTAGCGGAGCATAAGCTCAAAGAAAATCTGTAAACTTGGGTGCTGCCCCTTGTTCTCAATGTTCGCAAGGTAGCGCGGCGAGATAAACATTTCGTCACTTACTTTCTTGCGGCTCTCCTTGCGCCCTGTCCGCGCCGCCTTTATCGCTGCCCCAAAAGCCTTGAAGTCGTATTTCGGTACTGGTCTTTTTGCCATAGTTATTCACCCTATTACATTTTACTGTTCACCTTTTCCTTTGGATATGTCTACACTATTCTATTAGTTAGCCAAAATAAATCATATTTTTCCGCCTTGCAATTAAATACCGGCTGAATGTATCTTGACAAGCAGACACAAAAAGAATATAATACATACCAAACGAATGAAATGAAAGGTGGTAGATACATGGCGCGTAATAAATATCCAGAAATAACCGTTGAGAAGATATTAGAAGTGTCACAGCGGTTATTCATGGAAAAGGGGTACGACAATACAACTATTCAAGATATTGTAAATGAACTTGGCGGATTGACGAAAGGAGCAATTTATCATCATTTCAAATCAAAAGAGGAAATTATCGACGCATTAGGGGGAAAACTCTTTTTTGACAACAATCCATTTGTTACCGTACAAAATCAGAAGAACCTAAATGGTTTAGAAAAAATGCGTGAAGTCATTAAGTTAAACCACGCAGATAATGATAGAACTGAACTTGGAAAACAGAGTATACCTCTTTTGAAAAATCCCCGCTTGTTGGCTGAACTGGCTGATACAAACAGGAAATTGATTGCCCCTCTTTGGTTGCAGCTTATTCAAGAGGGAATAGCGGACGGCTCTATCCAAACCGGGTATGCAAAAGAACTATCTGAACTTTTGCCATTACTTACAAATTTTTGGTTAATTCCCTCTGTCTATCCTGCAACCCCGGAAGAACTACTTTCAAAGTTTGCATTTATCAAATATTTGTTAGATAGTATGAACTTGCCGATTATTGATGATGAAATTTTCGGTATGGCACAAAATTACTTTGAACACTTAAACGTAGGCGAATAGATAAAATTGCCTTGCAAAAGGCAGTTTTATTTTTAAATCTTACATTCATTCGTAAGGTATTATTTTTAAACGCATACATACCGTCTTAATGTATGAAAGGAGAATACTATGTCAAAATTAGACCAAAAAATCGAAAATGCTGCAAACAAAATTGAAGTTGCCGCAAATGAAGCATGGAAAAAGCGGTCATTCCGCATTGTATCTAAGTCTATATCTGCTACGGCAGAAATCGGACTGATGATAGGGGCTGCACATTTATCCGAAAAAGGCTATAAATCAGCCGCCACCTGCCTGTTTGGTTTAGGGGCAGTAGGGCTTGTCTGCGATTTACTTTTTAACAGAAAATAGGAGGACACCGCTATATGATACGATACTTAAAACAATACAAATTCTTGCTTTTCCTTACCGCATTATTTACTGCAATCAGTTCTCTATCTTATGTATTTATTGCTATCTTATTGCAACAAGTTATGGATATTGTAGATATGGGCGATATGGACGGCTTTATCAGAATACTACTCTTTTCTTTAGCCTACTTTGCACTTATGGGAGTATTCATGTACTTACAATCTTTGTTTAGCAAAAAATTTGTCTGTAAAATTATGAAAGCTGTCCGTTCTAAAACCTTTATAGGAATTGAACGGCACACGATTGAGGACTACTCTAAAAATAATACTGCTGATTATTTATCCGCAATTACGAATGATGTAAAAATGATTGAAGATAACTATTTACTTCCCCTGTTACAAGTTATCCAGTATACGATTATTTTTATAGCTTCCCTTGCTGTAATGATTTACTTTGACATTATCGTTACAGTCTGCGTGATTATCGCAATCGCTATCATGCTTGTTGTACCCAGTCTATTCGGAGGACTACTCTCCAAACGACAGGATAAATATTCTGATATGCTATCCGATTTTACAAACCATGTAAAAGACCTGTTATCCGGTTTTGAGGTTATCAAGTCTTATCGAATGAAAAAATATGTCCTCTCACGATTTGAAATAAGTAACGAGGACACTATAAAAGCAAAATATTCTGTTGACAAGGCGATTGCGGCAAATGAAGCGGTTTCTATGGTGCTTGCGCTTCTTGTTCAAGTGGTTGTTGTTTTTCTTTCTGCATACTTCATTATCATTGATCGTATCAGTGCAGGAGCCTTGTTAGGCATGGTACAGGTAAGCAGTAACCTTGCAAATCCATTATTGATTATTTTTAGCAATATTCCCAAAATCAAGAGTATAAAACCAATTACACAGAAGCTAAATAACCTTTCAGATTACAAGGAACAGAACACAAATACAAAAAAATCACCCTCTTTCAAAAAAATGATTTATGTAGATGATTTGCATTTTTCCTATGATAAGGAAAACGAAGTCTTAAACGGTATTTCACTATCCATTGATAAAGGGAAAAAATATGCTTTTGTCGGCAAGAGTGGGTGTGGAAAGTCTACATTTATTAAGCTAATTGCCGGATATTACTCTAATTTCAAAGGTGATGTACTATATGACGCAGATAGTCTTTCCGTTTTGGATATTGATAAAATAACTGCGCTATCGTCGGTCATTCATCAGAATGTTTATATGTTTGATGAGAGCATTTTTGACAATATTTGCCTACACGAAGATTTCAGTAAAGAAGAATTGCAATCCGTATTGTCTGATAGTGGTTTATCACAGTTTATTGAGCAAGTACCAAACGGACTTAAATATCACGTTGGAGAAAATGGAGATAACCTTTCCGGTGGACAGAAACAAAGAATTGCCGTAGCAAGAGCCTTAATTCGTAAGAAGCCACTGTTGATTTTAGACGAGGGTACGTCTGCTATTGATATGCAAACTGCGTATGATATTGAAAGCAGGCTATTGGCAATATCTGATTTAACGCTACTTACTATCACTCATAATATGAGCAGCGATATTCTTACACTCTATGACGAAATTGTATTTATGGCAGACGGCAAAATAATTGAACATGGCGCATTTGAAGAACTTATTACTAAACACGCTGCATTTTATGACTTTTATCAACTAAAGAAGTAGATATCTTTAGGGGAAAGTTTCTTTGAACCGTACACAATCCTTAAATACTATTATCTGCTCCCCTAACGGGGAAAGAAAAAAACCGTTAGAGGAGCAGATGTTTTTGTGTGCCTTTTTTCATAATATCTAATCTATCGGCGGTTTTGAAATATCAAAGCCGCCGTTTCTTTTTATCTTCTCAAGAAATGACGCGGTATCACTGTTGAAAGCGGCGGCTAAAGGAGGTAGCCGCCATGAAGCACACACCGTATCGACAAAATCCGACGGTCATTGACACATCAAAAAAAACTCGACCACCACCGAGGAAAATCACGCCCATAAATATGAACTGTCTAATCATCTAAATACTGCTTACAATACATTTGCGCTTGCCCGTTTTTTGCGGACAGGCGCATTTTATTTTCACAAATGCATATCACCGATCGCAATTAGTTCAGTATGTAAAATAACAAAGAAATATTCTCCTTGGTTTTACAAGACAAACAGTCTCCTAAACCGCTTGCCTTGTAAGCGTTTTAAACAACCGCACCATTATTTATTAATTCCTCACTTTTGCTTCACAGCACTAATGAAAAATATAATCATGCTTACTGTCAAAATTTGGTTGTTAGAACCTCTTTATCCGTCTCTGAAATTTTCATTGCTTCCATCGCCTGTTCTGCCGTTAATCTCATTGTTTCCATAAGATTTTTAACCAACTTTGCCTTTTCAGCTAAAACCTTTTCATCGGCTCTCTTTTCAGCTAACTCTTCAAACACCTGACACATAATGTCCTGACCTCCTTCCGTCTCCTTGAAATACCTTACCTGTTTTGCCAATGCCGGATAGAACATGTCTACCGAACTCAAACATCTAAAGTCATGCATTAGTTTTCCAACCGGATCACTGTCATCTTTATAGCTGCCATTAACATATATGATATGGGAGCCATCGCCAAAATATGCGCCTGTTTCCTTAATCACCCTATCAATATGGTACAGTGAGCACCCGGCTCCCATAACATCGCCTGCCGTTATGAAAATCACATAAGAATCATGGATTTCGTTAAATTCCTGTCCAGCCTTCAACATTTTTGTATCAATCATGCTGCTATGGAATCTCGCTCTGTGGACATCTGCTCCAGCTGAAGCACGTTGCACTTCAATGTCATAGACCTTATCTTTCCCGTCTTTTGCGTAAATATCTATCGTAATAGATCGTCCACCCGGCATTGGATTCTTATACTCTCTCTGTGCTACCACTTCCAACACTTTTAAATCATTGCGTTGGAGGATAACATTCAGCAATAATTCCGTAGCCTCGATATATCTATCAAATACCAGCGTCATTAGATTATCGTCTAAAAGATTTAATTTTCCTATTGCTTCTAATGTTTCCTGTCTCTCTAATTGTTTCTGATTATCCGCTCCCATCAAATCACCTGCCGTTTCACTAAGTATCATATCATGGATTCCTCCTTTTTTCAATTGAGCCCGCCATCTGCATTCCATTTACAGAAAGGCTAAAATATTCTGCCTTTTTCTTCTACACCATGCAATTCTGGATTCCAGAAATCCACCAAATCCATGAAAACAGTATTCTCATACCTTTACACTCCTTCCTCGCCAACATTTTACTTATTCCGTCTCCCCTCCATTTCCAGCACATGACGGTACTGCTCCAATTCCAGTTCCGCTTTCCAGTTTCTCCGTTTTGTCGGACTCTCTTTTTCAAACAGATAAGCTGCTCCGTCAGCGATATCAACAACCGTCAGCACCAGTGCGAGATAGTCATTTTTTAATTCCTGATACCCCTCATCCGACAGAGAAAAATCGCCGGACTGAATCTGCCCGGCAATCTCCCTCATAACCATCTGCATTTCCTGTAAAGCATCCACAATCCGCTGTATATTCTCCTTCTTCCCTACTACAGTAATATGAGAATACACACAACTTCTCGTAATAGAATCTTTCTTATAAATGCCGCTTAATGCGGCTCTCTGCTCTATAACCGCCCTCGCCCACGCACTGGGGCGGAACGCTATCGTTGGTTCCTTATGCTTTCCCGGCAATATGGTTCCCTCCCTCCTCTTCCCATCCATCTACAAGACCGTTCAACTGATCCGCAAGGTTCCGCGACTGATCCGGGTACAGATGGGAATATGTATCAAGTGTTGGCTGGATTTTCTCGTGCCCAAGTCATTCTGACACAAGTTTTGGCTGTACTCCCAGCTTTGAAATCAGCAGGGAAGCGTGGCTGTGGTAAACGCCATGAGAATAAGACACAGACAGCCGAAAGAAACGAACGTTTTAATAAAATAATTTCTGATGCGATTTCCGAGAAAAATCTGGAAAACGAACGTTTTTAGAACCAGAATAGAACCACAGGCGACAACAAACGCCGGAAAACCCGCTGTTTATGCGGCTTCCCGGCGTTTCGTCATCTACTCGAACTCGGCGTGTTCTTTACTATTCTTAACTATTTTTGTTTAAGTATTATGCAAATACACGCCTATTTTTACATCAATTACATCCTTTATTATGGCTTGCTGATTTTCTGTTGCCAAAATGTTGCCACCCTTACTTATCTCTATAATGAGAACCACATTGGACAATCTTTATCGTATTATCTTCTATACGATAAACAATACGATTCGAATCATCTATCCGCCGACTCCAATAAGCTGCCAAATCACCACTTAGCCTTTCAGGTTTTCCTATTCCCTCGTAGCCATTCCGGTCAATATCCTTCAACAGCTGGAGAATGCGTTTTAAAGTTTTTTATCCTGTTTTGTCCAATATTCAAAATCTTCCCATGCCGCATCTGACCATGCCTTAATCATCAAAGTCCACCTCATGCACTGTACCACCTGTAGCTTCCATTTGTGCTACAGACTCCTTAAGTCTGGTCATATTTTCCTGCGAATAAAACGGATCAACAGATACTTCAAACGGTATGCGCTTCTCTCTGCCTAATTTTTTTAGATAAATATTTATAGCTGTTGATAAAGACATACCAATATCAGCACAAGCCTGTTCTGCCTTTTTCTTTACATCATCCTCTATGCGCAAACTGATCTGAGCCATAATATCACCTCTTCTTTCTTGATATGACTAACATATCACACTTCTAAGCATTTGTAAAGCACTATGCAATACATATGCTTGTTTCTTTTTACAAAAGCAAGCAGAGTTTCCTCCGCTCGCTAGAGGAAATCAGCTTTGCTGATTTCTCAGCTCGCACAATATCTATATTTTACACCTTATTTACAGTTTCAGAGCAAACAGGTATCATACGGGTATCACAGATTTTCTCCTTGACTACCATATAATTAACGCCCCTAAAGAACAACTATTTGCTCCGTTTCAACATTTCTAATATGGCTATCACATTCGGTTGCGTTGGCGTAAATTTTACACCACGCTTCAGCATACCCATAACCTTTTTGCTTTCTGTTCAATCTCTTTAGCTGTATGTTCGCTTGTCAGCATCAAATGATTTCCGGCTATGGTATATTCCCGTTCTATGTATTCATCTGTTATTGGAAACATATCCTGTATCAAAAATGCACTATTCCTGCTATCATCTAGTTTCACAATATGGATAATATCACAAGGCTTTCCCGCTTTTTCTTTCTTTTCCACAATCCGCTTATATTTATCAATCTGACTGGACAAAGGTATCATCCAGTAAATTCCTGTATTTATATCTTCAAAACAATAATAATGTGGTCTGTTCCCTGATTTATTACCTTTGAGGTACGGATCGGCCATATCCTCAAAAAATATATCCTTTATGATATAAAATCCCGTTTTCTTCATTTGCTTGTCCTCATTATGGAAAAAAGTCCCCCGCCTTACGGCGAAGGACTATACTTTCGACCCAACCATTTATATACCGCATATTGGTCAGCGGTAAACTTTCAACCCGACCATTTATATACCACATATCGGTCAGTGGTAAACTTTCTTTGTGCTTTCATTCTAACAAGCACAAAGAAGAAAGTCAATAAAACTTTCCCTTAAAATTTTATGCAGATAGCAGCTAAATATTCCCGTTACGCAATCGAAGCCTCTTTTAACAATATAAGCATAAAATATCGTTGCTGTCATTTTTGCACTTCTAAAGCCTTATAAAACGAGCGTTTCACGCACCCTAAAGCGTAATAATACAGTATATACATTTCATTAAGAAATGCCGGAGCAGGTGTTACCTGCCCCTACGCTTTTCTTTCCTTTTTTGCTGTTTCAGTTCAAACTGCCGCTGTCTTTCTGCCTCCCGTTGTGCCCGGCTCATAGTCTTGCGTTCAGTTTTCAACTGCTCCTGCTGTAATTTCAAAGCCTGTTGCGATTTTGTTCCTATCCCGGTATTCTGTACCTGTTTTCGTACTTCACGCTGTACCCGTTTAGGATTGCGACCTGTTTCTTTTACATCAGTTGCCACAGCCGGACTAAATCGCAGCCGATAGTAATTTTTCAGAACGAAATCATATATTTCATAGTCTTTGGGTTCTGCACCAAATGTAACCTTACATACAGATAATTTACCCTCTGATATTCGTTCAAAAATACCTATCCAAAATGGTTCCTCAAAAAATACTGTCAGTCTGCCCGATACTTTGTCCATGACAATTCCTCCTTAAAATGATTGTAATGAACAAAGAACGGATGACCCTAAGGAGGGAGGGCTACTTACACCAAATCGGTGCGACTGGACTACCTACCAGTTCTGCAAGATTACCTTGCGTTGTGTTTTTATCTTTGCCCCTATATATTACCAGATAACCGCTTATTTTGCTATAAAAATGTGGCAATTCGCTTAATAGTGTGAACTGCCACATTATCACATTTTCCCTATCCGAATTAACTTACATGGTGCTGGCACCATGTTCAAATCATTGCTAAGGAAAAATATTCTGCCTTTCTTACAGACGAAAATTTGATGCTCATTTTTCAGCTTTAAGAAACACCCCTTTTCCTTTTCTATAAACCTGCACTGTTTTAAATCCGCAGTTGTAAAAGATTTGCCTTAACTCTTTTTCGCTGTATATTCTTACATCTCCACTTTTTGAAAAGGGAAACCATAATTTATTTGCTATAAATCTGACTACTGCTCCAAAATTAGGGTCAGCTATATACACTGTACCGTTTTTCTTTAAAACTCTTTTGCACTCATTTACAAATCCTTGCGGATTGTCAAAATGATGAAACGCACAACATACAGTTATAATATCAATACTTTCATTACTCCATTCAAGCGGATAGCATGGTTTGACCTCAAAACTCATATTAGGATATCGCATCTTTGCAGAACAAATCATGTTCTCTGATATATCTATTCCATTTGCTTGGATTTTTGCTTTTTTCGATAATTCCCGCAACAGAGTTCCATTTCCACATGCAACATCAAGGACAACATTACCCTCATGCAAATCTATAGTGTTAGATAGTTCCATAATATGAAATCTTGTATATTGTCCTTCCCTTGACGCATCATATTCAGATGCTATTTTATTGTATGCAATTCTTGATTCTTCTGTTTTCTTATTCACGTTATCCCCTCGCTCCTGATCTCTCCATTTGATTATACTACTTCCATTCTCTGTTTGCCATTATAAAATTTAGGGCATAGAAACCGCCACGCCCCACATTTTTTATCGTTCCAACGATTTTTCTATTTTGTATTTCTGTCCTTTTAAATCGTTCTGTTTTTCATACAGATTATTTCGTTCTTTGCACAGTTCTTTCATGCGCTCCAACTGTGCCCGCACTCCCTCCCGACAATCCGGCTCTATCTTCTTATATTCCCCGGTCAGATTACGGATTGTATTATTGTTTTGCTTTATCTGCTCTGACAGGCATACCCAGTCTATCAGATTTTGCACTTCCTTATCTGTTTCGTAAAGGTCTGTTTCTGCTACGATTTTAGCGCACAGCCGTATCATAACTTTTTTCTCCATGTCCGTCATATCCTATCAATCCCCTTTCCTATCTGCTCACTTCAAAGGCACGTTTCGGACGTTTATTTGACCGTTCTGACTGCTCTAATGCCTTTGACCGTTCCACTATCGATTGCACCTGTTCTCTGCCTAAATGACACTCCAAACGCCCCAAATCAGACACTTTTTCCTGTAATCGGTTTATGGTGCCGCTCTGCTCCGTAAGCTGTACGCATTTGATAGTCAGATTTTTTACAACCTCTTTCAATTTCTCCACAAGCGGAAGTGCCTTTTTTTCCCGATAATTCTTTGCGCTCATCAATGCGCCCGGCTCTGCCAACTGCCATTTCACATCTTCATCATAAGCATGTATATTGCGCTCCATAACTTCCTTTGACTGCACCATTTTGTTAAGTTCCTGCTGTAACTTTTTCTGCTGTTTCTCCAACTTTTCATTTTCAGACAACAGCTTTTCCTTATCTTCTGCCAGTCTTTCCGTCTGCTCTTTCAAAAGAAGATTTGTAGCGGTAAGTTCCGACATTTTCTGCCGGATCGCTTTGCCCTCTTTCCGTATCTGCTCCGTTTCCCGTCCTGCCGATATCTGCTGATGAAGAATATCGGATAATTCCTCTTTATTGTCGGAGATTGTCTGCTCAAGTTCGGCAACTTCTTTTGCACGCTCCTTTTTCTCAAAATCCAAAACCGACAAATGCTTCTCATGTGTTCCTTTTTTCTCCCACTCAATGCCATGCTGTAACATGATCTCCGCAAGCCGCTCTTTCTCTGCCGCTACCCACTGGTTACGTTCCGTTTCGCTCCTTGTACCGCCTTTATATCCAAGTTCCGCAAGTGCCTTTTTCAATGACGCCCTTGTTTCAAGCCCCCGCTTGCTTCCAGTCGTATAGGGTATAAAATCTATATGCAGATGCGGCGTTGCTTCGTCCATGTGGAGATGTGCCGAAAATACCCTTAATGTAGGATTGAGCCGCTGAAAGTCCTGCATATATTCATCAAGTATTTTGCCGCAAGTTGTCCGTCCTCTGTCTTTGCCCCCATATCGTCCTTGTTCCCGATTTATAAAATAATCTCATGGAATGGCTTTTCCTGTTTGCCGGAACAGATTTTCTCATAGTAATCATCAATCCGGCGGTCACTTCTGGTCTGCTTCTCATTGTACCGGGCAAGTGCTTCATCAAATAATTCATGGTATACGTCCTTGATATTTTCGTTGCAGTATTCCACATTCAGACAACTCCGCTCCGGGTCAGTGTTCTTTGCATGGAATTTTCTGCTGTTATGGTTGACAGAGCCTTTTCCTGTCATAACGCTGATAGTCCGCTTCAATCAATTTTCCTTTCTCCCTCGTATTATATAGGCATACCCATTCTTTACCTATTCTAGGTTATAGGGTATGCTGTTGAAGATGCTGTGGATTGGTTCTACCTCCCTACCGCACAGACGGTTTCATATAGGCTCCAACCACAGCCTCTTTGCTACAATGTTAATCAGTTAGATACTGCATGACGGTTTATTTGGAACGAGGTTACATCGGCAGGGAGCCCTGTGGATCTACCAACAGCATCAAAATACTTTGAAGGAGGATCACATGTATGATCTATGTTGGTATTGATGTTGCAAAAGATAAGCACGATTGCTGTATCCTTGGCTCTGATGCCGAAAAACTCTATCCAGTGTTCACTATCTCGAACAACAGGGATGGCTTTGACGAACTCTATGAGAAGATTCAGACCATAGAAACTGATAATGACCAGATAAAAGTAGGACTTGAGGCTACCGGACACTATCATCTCAATCTCCTGCGCCCGCTTCTTGATAACGGCCTCGCCAGCTTTGTTATCAATCCGTTACATACAAATCTTTACAGAAAAGGTCTAAGCCTTAGAAAGACGAAAACGGATAAAGTCGATGCCTGTTCGATTGCTATGATGCTTATAACCGATAAGACCCTCAAGCCCTACTCGGATACATCATACCACAGCGAGGAACTAAAGTCACTAACCCGTTATCGTTTCGACAAAGTTCAGGAGCGTGCAAAACTGAAAGTCTCTATTGCACGTCTTGTAAACATCCTGTTCCCAGAGCTGGAGAAGCTTGTTCCGGATATTCATATGGTTTCTGTGTACGCCCTGCTTTCAGAATTCCCCGGCGCATCGCACATCGCAGGCTGCCATCTGACACGCCTCAAGAATCTGCTCGAAACAGCCTCCAAGGGACGCTACGGGCGCGACAAAGCTATTGAGATCCGAAATGCCGCACAAGTCTCTATCGGCTCCGTTATGCCCGTAAAATCGCTGGAACTCAAGCACACCATTCACCTGATCAACGTGTTGACCGAAGAGATCGTAGAAATTGAAGCCGTCATCAAAAAGATCATGGATGACAGTGCGTCCCCTATCATGACAATCCCCGGGATCAGCTATCGTATGGGAGTAATGATCCTTGCCGAGATAAGCGATTTTTCCCGTTTCGAGAATGCGGATCAGATACTTGCCTTTGCTGGTCTGTCTCCATCCACTTATCAATCTGGACAACTGGAATCAAACTATGCGCATATGGAGAAACGCGGCTCCCGCTATCTCCGTTATGCCCTGTTCAATGCCACAAAGTTTGTCTGCAAATGGGATGAAACCTTTGGTGCTTACCTTGCAAAGAAGATTCAAGAAGGCAAACATTATAATGTTGCTGTTTCTCATGCAGCCAAGAAACTAGTCCGGACAATCTACAGAATGGAATTAACCGGCGAGGCATACAGAAAATAAACCAAAACAACTCCATCACCTGTTCTGCGAGCATCTGTCCAGATGCTCTGTTTGTCATGCGATTTTCAAGGTACTGATTTATCAAAAATACATCTCTACACTTTTTTCAAAAACTTCATTTCAGGTATTGACTTTTAATAGTTAGTCTCGGATTGCCCTGCACTACCACGTCCCGGCATAAGAGCCGCCTTGTAATATAATCCTGCTTTGTCAATCCCGACAACGCCACCAAATCATTCAACAGCTTTGCTTCTTCATCAGATACCCGGAACGCCACCGTATGGTTGCGCCATCTTCCCTTGTAATCAAGTGATTTCTCCATGCCTTTAGTCCTCCTTTGTCATTCTCTCCATTTCCAGTTTCTCCGCCATTTCCGTCTGCACCGTGGGGAACAGGTGGGCGTATCGGTAAGTGATTTTCTCCGCTTCATGCCCCATGCGCTCCCCAATCGCCAGTACCGAAAATCCCATATTGATTAAGAGCGAAACCGCACTATGGCGAATATCGTGGACACGGATTTTCTTAACGCCCGCCTGCTTCGCCCCTCTCTCCATTTCGTGATTGAGATAGGATTTTGTGACCGTAAATAAACGCTCGTCCGGCTTGATGTCATAAAGCATTTTGATGTACTCCTGCATTTCCTCACAGAGAAAGGTTGGCATTTTAATTGTGCGGTTGCTCTTTTTCGTCTTGGGGCTTGTGATAATGTCCCGCCCTTTGGAACGGTGGAAAGTCTTGCTGATCGTGACTGTCTGCTTCTCAAAATCAATATCAGCAGGCGTGAGCGCAAGCAGTTCGCCGGAACGCATACCGCACCAGTAGAGCATTTCAAACGCATAATACGAACGGGGCTTATCCATCATGGCTTCGGAGAATTTCAAGTATTCTTCTTTCGTCCAAAAGTCCATTTCCTTAACGGCTTCGCTCCCAATCGTCCCTGCCCGTCTTGCCGGATTGTAGGGCAGGTTATAAAAGTTTACCGCATGGTTGAATATCGCCGTCAGTTGTGCGTGTATCGTCCTCAAATAATCTGCGGAATAGGGCTTGCCTTTCTCGTCCCGGTAAGCCATTAACTCATTCTGCCACGCTATCACGTCCTTTGCTTCAATCTCTGCGATTTTGCGGTTTTCAAAGTATGGTAAAATCTTTGTCCGTATCACATGGCTTTTGGACTCCCATGTGCTTTCCTTGACACGCTGTTTCTTGTCGGCTTCATATACCTCAAAAAAGCTACCGAAAGTCATATCCAGTTTCGCACCCTGTTTGAGCATTACTTCATGTTCCCACGCCTGCGCTTCTCTTTTGGTTGCAAATCCTCTCTTTTGTGTCTGTTTCCTCTCCCCTTTCCAGTTGGTAAAGCGGTAGATTACCCGCCATGTGCCCGTGGCATTGTCCTTGTATACAGCCATCTAAATCAACTCCCTTCTATTCGCTGTAACATACCTTTTTATGAAAAAATGTAGCGTTCACACGTCCTGCCACGGTCAGATAGCCCTGTTTCTGCATTTCTGCGTTGAGTTCCCTTACAATCTGATAGGCTTTTGACTTTGACACACGCAGTTCCGCTGCCACTTCCTCCACTGTCATAAAAGATTTTTCTGTCATTCAGATATCCTCTCCTTTCAACATTTAACTGTTTTTGTTTAAGTGTTGCGTATAGAATACTAAATAAATTCCGTTAAGTCAAGTGGCTTTCGAGAAAATCCTAACTTTTTTTATTTAAGTTATTCTTGCTATTCCTATTGCACCATGTTATACTGACTTCAACAGATTTGTTTAAGTAAAGTCATGCACGACTGGAAGAAAACAGGACGGCGGGTGCTTGCACACGCTGAACTGCTTTCTTCCAGGCGTATATGGCGCACCGCCACAGCGAGATGAAGCGGAGCGTAATCGAGCTGGCATGACTTTACCTCACTTCACAATAACGGAGGTTTTATTATGGCAATCGGCAAACGTATCCGCTTTTTCCGCAACCGAAAAGGCATGACACAGAAACAGCTAGGCGAAATCCTCGGTTTTCTCGGAAAGACCTCTGATGTCCGCATGGCACAGTATGAAACCGAAGCGAGGACACCAAAGCACGACCTTGTAAAAGAAATGGCGAATATCTTTGATGTAAGCACCTACGCCCTCACAGTGCCGGATATTGATACCTATATCGGGCTTATGCACACGCTCTTTGCGTTGGAAGATATGTACGGGCTGAAAATCGGGGAAATTGACGGGGAAATCTGCCTGCGCCTTGACAAGTCCGACTATTCTACTTATACGTCCATGTTCGATATGTTCCACGCATGGCAGGAGCAAGCCGCCAAACTGGAACAGGGCGAGATTACCAAAGAGGAATACGACCAGTGGCGCTACAAATACCCGGAACTGGACACATCAAAGCATTGGGCAAAAGTCCCCTCACAGGCGGTCAGTGATTATATGCTTAATGGATGCACAAGCGCATCCATGGAAGAATTTCAGAAAATAGAGAAAGAAGAAAAGAAAACAGCGAAAAAGAAAAAGCAAAAATAAGCATAAAAAGACCTTGCCGATATTCAGTTTCCATATCTGAACCCGCACTGTCGTGCGGTTGTCGCGGCATTCGTCAAATGGAAATGCAAGCATTCCCATTTTCCTCATTGCTCGCGCAAATCAACAAGGTTTTCTTATGCCATTGATGTAATTATTTAGTGCGTGATGTTGAAAAATGTTGCCAAATCGTTGCCAGTACCCAAACAAATTTGCTTGTAACCCGCATAAACACTGGGTTCTTGAAGCCCATTTCATCACTCGAACTCCATACAGACAGTACCGTATATTAAGAGAATACAACGAATTTACGGCAATTTCAAGAGGTATAAAGCAATATAAACAAATATTAGAAACTGAAAAAATGCAATTTTAATGCAATGAATGCAATCCATTCTCATTGTCGAAACACAATATCCGCAGGCACCCCTTTATGGGTGTCTGTTTTTATCAAAGGAGGACTTTATTTTGGACTATCAATTAGAAATTAAACAAATTGTGGACTATCCACGGTGCCGCATCTACCGTGAGTTCATCCGCAGCCTTATGGACGATAGGGACATCCGTACAAACGGAAGTTCCTATCTTTTTTATTACATGACGCTCTGCTCCTATGCCAACTTCCGCTCCTCCTACCGCCGGATAGAAGGTATCTCCTATCTGGTGGGTCCGGGCGAGTGGATCTGCAAGACCTCAGAACTGGCGGAATGGTTCCGCACACGCTTCCAGCATCAGGCAGTCGCCATTCTTGACTTCCTGCAGGAGCAGAATTACATTACCTACACCAAACTTGGCAGAAACCACCTGATTAAATTCACAATCAACGGCTGGAAACAGCACAATACGGCGCTCGACTACAATTACCCATGTCTGAAGGATGTGGGCTTTTTCTTTTTCCCGGTTGCTGCCGTCCATGAACTGATCAGCATGGGCAAATGCTCAGAGATGGATATTGTACTTGACCTGTGGGTACACGCCATCTATAACGACCGGCAGGTGCAAGGCTCTGAGCTGGGGCCTGTGGTCTATTTCCGCAACGCCACCGGCAATCCGCTCACAAATTTCAGTGACCTTGCCCTGCGCTGGGGCATATCAAAGGCAACGGTAAGCCGGATTTTAAGCAAACTGCAGGACAAAAAATATCTCTCGCTGGTATCCTTCACTGGCAGGCACGGCAGCGTCATCTATCTGTGCAGCTACCTGTCTACCATGTTTGGTATCAATGACGTAATGATTGACAAGGGAGGAAATTTCCATGACATTTCAGGTTCCCGTACATATTCCGGAGGATTTATCACTTCCCGAAACAGAAACCATCCGGGATGAACAGATTACGATTATGGAGGCAGACGACTGCGTTTCAGGACAGCCCGGTTGCGTTTCCAAACCGCACATGAAAAAAGTAGTTCAGAAAGTGGCGCAAATCCTTGCCACACAAGGGGTTTCGTGCTGCGAATGTCCCCGGACGCAATATAAGTTATATCCCTTATCCGACTGCAAAGAAACTGATTTAAGATATTCCCTGCAGATTGTCTGTCCGGACGGCAAGATGCCCTACCGGTTTGAGTTGACGCTTACTCCCATCATTCTGCCAGCAGAAAACAGTAATCACGCACCCACTAACCAGACTGACACAAAAAATCAAGAAAGAAGGTAAACACTATGGCAAACACAAGACCAAACAAAAATATCCCCTCAGAGCAGGAGAATCCCCTGTTTCACGATACATGGAAGTTACTGAAGAATTATCGTGATGCTGTCTGGAACCTTGAACTGGCTGTCCAGCAGGTACGCAGCACCTTTGAAATAGAATACGGAAGCAGTATTGAGGAATTTCTGGACTCCATCTACCTTGCAGGAGCTGACATCGGCGGTACAAGGCTTGAGGACTACGCCAAGAGTATTGAGGGCAGCAACAAAATGCTGACACTCTTAAATTCTGCAGTAGACATTCTTCGGAACAAACACAAACATGGTGAGCAGTATTACTGGATACTCTATTACAGCTACCTGTCTCCCCAGCAGCTCCAAAATACAGATGAAATCATAGAGAGCCTGCGGCCGCATATAGCGAACATTTCCCACAGAACCTACTACCGCAAGCGCCCGGAGGCTGTTCAGGCACTCAGTTCCATCCTGTGGGGATACACCTCAAAGGACTGTCTGGAAATGTTGGACAAATTTATTCCGAAAGATGCCCAATAGACAATTTATAAACAGGCACTCATAATTATTTAAAAACTAAGGAGAGTGCCTGTTTATGAACACTTTGAGAAACTATATTTCAGAATATATTGAATATTGTGAATACCGAAAACGCTTAGATTCCAAAACCTTGAAGGCCTATAAGATAGATTTAAAGCAATTTGAAATATTTTGTACTGATCTATCTGATTGCTTTGCTAAAAATGTAGTGGACGATTTTATTACCAATTTGCACAAACAATATAAACCTAAAACTGTCAAACGTAAAATTGCAAGCTTAAAAGCCTTTTTTCATCATATGGAATATAAAGAATTGTTGAATGAAAATCCTTTTACAAAGCTGGACATCCGCTTTCGAGAAGCCAAACTCCTTCCTAAAACAATTCCTTTTCATTCCATTCAAACATTTCTTTCTACGCTTTATGCACAAAAAGAACTCGCCGAATCAGAATACCAGCTTCGCTGCTGTATCAGAGATATAGCCGTTATTGAATTACTATTTGCTACCGGAATGCGAATATCTGAATTATGCTCATTGAAACCATCAGATATGGACTTTGAGAGCAATAACATTTTAATTTATGGAAAAGGTGCTAAAGGAAGGATTATACAGCTTGGTAATCAAGAAGTTATCTCCGCTCTAATTTTGTATCAAGAAACTTTCAAAACGGATATTGAAGTTTGTGGATATTTTTTTGTGAACAGATTACAACATAAGTTATCTGATCAATCTGTTCGCTTTATGATCAATCACTATGCACAGCTTGCCGGTATTGATCAACATATTACTCCACATATGTTCAGGCATTCTTTTGCTACTCTTTTATTAGAACAGGATGTTGATATTAGATACATACAAAGAATGCTTGGACATAGTTCCATTAGCACAACCGAAATTTATACACATGTGTCGAATACAAAGCAGAAGGATATTTTAGCTCATAAACATCCTAGAAACTTGATGGAGGTGAATAAAGGATAATATAGGATTATGGCGTATTGACAGATAAACAGATACCATAACTGTAGAACAACCAGTTTATTGGAGGAACAATGTGGAAATATTTATTAGCTGGTCAAAAGATAAAAGTAAATTATTAGCATTAGAAACAAAAAAATTTATAATAAATACATTAGACAATAAAATAGAAGTGTTTTTTTCACCCGATATGTATAAGGGAACTTCAGTTGATAACGAAATACATACTAATCTTTTGAAAAGTGATAAATGTATTGTTTGTATAACATCAGATAATTTTAAGAATCCTTGGTTAATGTATGAAGCAGGGGTTATATATGGCGCGCATTTTGCCGAACCTGGGGGGAGTATAGTTATACCAATACTATTTGAACATGTTCCCGATTGGTCATCCTGGGTCGATAAACCTCTAAACCGGTATGTACCTATACGATTAAGCAACGAAAACGATAATTATAAAAAATCGCGTGAAGAATTCAAAGACTTTTTACAAGAATTAGCAAATGAGTTAAACACAGAAATTAAGAATTATAGTGGCTACTGGAATACATATATAAAAGAAGTTAAAAAAATTCTGCAACGCGAACAAATGATTCCTGACACTTGCAGAGACTTGGTTGACCAAATTATGAAAGACAGCTATGGAAATTTCACAATAGTTAGTCCCGAAATTACAAAGGAACATATTCTTTTTCATAAAGGGTTTTCAACAAGTGTTCTTACGAGGATACTTATTCGAAATGTAATTGATTATCAAGGTAAACGTTTATGGTTTTATGGTCGGCGGAATAAAAAAATATTTACTGGAGAAAACGATGATTTTTTCAGGTTTTTGGCTTTTGAGGGAATAGATAACGGAGTGGATTTTAAATGTCTATTTCCACACCCTAAAAGTGCAGCTATGATCAAAGCTGTAAGTAAAGATAAAGAGAGAAGATTCTTAGCAGATTTGCAAACTTGTTTGGAGGCAGCTGTTAGGATGCAAAATAGATTTCACTTGCCTATAAGCGAAATGTTTAGATTATACAAATGCCCGCGCAAAGAGTCAATAATTATAAGTGATAATGCCGTGTTGTATAGTCCAATAACATGCGACGGCGAGGGATACCCGCTTCAAATCACTAACTCTTCATTTGAAATAATAGGGATTTGTGAGAGTGATGTAATGAATCGAGGTAGGCATTTTTACAATATATTTATAGATGTATGGGAGCAAGCTGTTCCTCTAACTGAAAAACTTTATAATGAGCTGTATGACATATAAATTGTTATTCTCTTATTTGCAATTATTAAAGTAATCAAAAATAAGCCCCATTATTTTGCTTGCTACAAGACTTGGAGTACAACTTGAAACGTCTAAACTAAATACATTTTTAAATATTTGATGTAATTCATTTGTCTGCATATGTAATAATTGATTTTTTTCTACTCTAGATTGGGAAATAATTATTTCGGTTTTGCTGACCGATTCATGATAATCCCGTTCTTCAGAACGGGATCTCCTCCTAGATATATGTTCTTGCTCGTCAGATATATATAAATTAATAAATACTACATGGTTATTTAACCATGCTAATGGTTGATTATCGGGGAAATATGTGCTGGGTACAATGCCAGCGCCTTCTATTATAGTTGGAATTCGTCGTCGCTGTTGTCTGAGGACTATCTCTTTTACATAGGGAAGTAGTTGTTCTGATTGTAACTTAGTTATTTCAAAATTGTTACTTGTAATAGACTCAAACAATGCACTATATTTACTTGTTAATTCATTTTTATCTATATAAGCTTCTTCAGCCAAATATTCATATGCAGTTCTTACGACTGTTCTTAATAAATCAAATTCGCTTACTCTTCTAAATACAGGATAATTTTTCACTATCTCATATGCCACGGTTGTTTTTCCAGCACATGATACTCCAGATAACATTAAAATAGCATCTTTGGGAATATACATATTCAACCTCCAATAAACTGGTTGTTCTACAGTTATGGTATCTGTTTATCTGTCAATACGCCATAATCCTATATTATCCTTTATTCACACCTTTTCGTCCAATCCATCTATTCCACATCTCCACATAAACTCTATTACTACATTTGCCAACCAACTCCGCTACTAAATCATCAAAATGATTTTTCTGTGCAGCATATGATGCAATAATTAGCATCATATTGTTATACGCCACATATTCAGAATTTATCTGAGCCAAGGAATAAATCTCTTTTTCAATAATACTGCTAGATACCAAAGATTTCATTCTTTCATATATTTCTTTATATATTTTATCTGTTTCATCTTTGCGTAAAGACAAGCTGTCGTCATTGTCTACTGTAGCCTCTTCTGCAATCCCCACTTTAGGAATGTCTCGATCATACAAATGCAGGCTATCACTGTAATGGTTATAAGATCCCATTTCCAATTCAAGCCACCCTGCCAAAATCTCCTGTAGACCAGTAAATTGAATAAAATTGTATGGCATCCCTAATAACACATCGTTACTACGCATTATTTGAGACCATTCCAGCTTTCCCTGCCTTACTTTTATCATAGAACAAATATTACAAGGAATATCTTCATCTCTCGGTCTCCCATTGTCTATCGGAAAATCTACTTCTGTATCGTATATCTGAATTACTACTTGCCTGCTTTCTGGGGTGTTTTGTAATGCACAATATGCTTTTTCTAATTGGTCAAACCCAAAGTGCGCACGTATTCTTTTTCCATATGCCCCATGATAAAATCTTGCCTTACCTGCAAATTTTTCCAACTGAGGATTAAAATAATTAATAACATCCGAACAGTCTTCACCATTCATAATCCATACTAACTCTGCCAAAGCGTAGCCAATGCTAACAGGGGGAATACGATCATATACCCATTTCTGTCTAGGTTCCTCAATCGAAATAAAGGAATGCAGAATTTCAAACACTTCCCCCGTTCTACCATCTACAATATTCTTTTGATGCAAAAGCTTATCTGCTGCCTTTCTCCATACCTCATTCGCTGTTCTTCCTACAATAAACTCTGCCATCTAAGTTCCCCTTTCGTTATACACCAATCTTATCATTTATTCCCCATTTAGGAGGATAAAAATAATTAATTTTTTCCAAACCACGATTAATATATTGTTGCTTTATTCTTTTTCTATCATTTAATCCAGTTATATCCGGGTGAGCAACTCTCGCATATTTATCAGTTTCGCAAAACAAATTTTGGCAATCTATCATTTGAAGCTTTCTTCCAAACAATGATTTGAAATTTAAATTTCTCTTTTCAAATTCCTCTTCTTGGTGCTCTGAAACATATTTAATAATATCCTCATATTCAAAACCTTTTAAATCCCCAAAGCACTTTTTTATTCCATTTTTTGCCCCAGGTCCAGCTACTACAAAAGACATTTCGCTAAAATCACATAGTTCACTATAATTAATATCAATTGCAAACTGAAACGCTAAAAAAGATCCTATTGTCGGATACATCAATAAAACCTCATACAACTCTTTTAATGTTTTGGCTCTTGCAATTTTCTTGGACAACTCTGTTTTCATCATATATTCCAATAATTTCAAATTATTCTGGTGTTTTTTTTCATATCCAAAACAACTTTTACCTGATGGCATTATATATGCAGCAGAATATATCTGTTCCTTATTATCTGCTTTCTTCATTAACAATTTATTATACTCATCATAATTGTAGGTTTTCATTGATATTTCGCCCAAATTATTTTCTAAATACTCCCATGTTTCAATTTTATTAAATAGCTTAAACAGTAAAATTCTGAAACACTTATCTTCGGGAGTGTAATTACCCTCACTGTATATGACATTCTTAATTAAATATTGGCTTACACGGTCTGAAGCTCTATATGCATTTGTAAACTTATAAGTTTTCAAAATTTCATCATCAGTCCACGGAAATACTTTATCCTCCATACGATTAAAAAAAATTTCCTGACGTTTCACTGCAAATTTCCAATAAGTATCATATACTGGTGTTGGTTTTAAATCTGCAAAATTCATAATATCTTATCTCCAAAAATACTTTTGTAAACTCTATTTACTACTTCTACCAGACTCTCATTATTATCTAGCCTTTCACACTTTAACTCCTTTTTGGCAAGTTTCCGATATTCATCAATAATATTACTTTCTTTACTTAGTTCATAATCTTTTTGTCTCTCTCTACGTTCTATCAAAAAAATTTTTTTAATATCAATATCTTTCCAATATAATAATTCTGGGGCTATAATGGATTGAATAATATTTTCTTCCACTCCTCCAGCTAAACCATATACATATGTTGACCACCAAAATCGATCCAATAAAACAATACATCTTGAATTACTCAATGGCATCAACTGACGTTGGATTAAGTCAATGTGAGATGCAATATGAAGTAACTGTAAACTTGTCTCATTTATCGGTACATTAAAATACTGCTCCTGATGATGATGTATATTATATACTAAATTACCAAGAGTTCTCGGCTCATTCCCCGGAAAGGCAATGTCAACGCACCTATAATCTGTTGCTTCCTGTATTTGTTGTTTTAATGCATGTATAATGGATGTTTTTCCAACATTATCAATTCCTTCAAATACATACACCCCTGAATACATATCCACAATATTATCCTTTCTTACTCTATTGCGTTTAACAACCGCCTAATCATCAGACGATGATTTACATTATAAAACATGCTTTCATTAAAACTCTTATCCCACTGGTTTAAATCAGACCAATCCTCTTGTTTAATCTTTTCATAAGCATACTCACTAGAGCGTCCTCCCACTGTACCAACTAAAGCTACCGGAACATTAACGCTCTTTGCTAATTCTACTTCTATATCTACTCCTTGCTGAGATTTATCATCCTTTATTTTTCCTCCCAAGCAAATTAATAGCTCACTTTTTTCCTTACAAATCATATTTTCGCGCATCTCTTGCAATCCATCTGACAATACCAACGTACATTTTTCTTCAAGTTCCTCTAAGTCATACTGGTCAAGATATGCTTTATCCATATGCATTTCAATAGAATACTGCATATCTGAAGCATATAACTTTCCTATGTCAAAAATAAGTTTTTGAAAAGTAGGATGCGCCCCAAAAACCAAAACATAACCATTTTTAATAATTTCCCTAGAGTATATAGAGACTGCTTCCAATAAAGAATTTTTATATATCTCATCATAATCCGGAAAAGCCCCTGAAAGAATAATTCTCTTATTGCGCTTTTGCCTTTTAACACCCGCTACATTTTCAAGATTCATAATATAATCGTCAAAATTCTCTTCTGTGACTTTTGTATCGCCCATCAACTTTTCACGCTGCCCATGATTAGATAGTAAAAATAGTTTATCATTATTATCATATGTTTTGCCTTTTTTAACTTTTTCGATAAATTTCTCTATATCCTGCTTCTTTGGGTTTCTTCCAAAGCATTGTATATAATGCTTTTTAACTCTTGAATCATAAATATCTTTTGTTTTCTCCTTATACTCAATTTCATATGCCAACGTAGCATTTTTATCCCCTGTCAATTTAATTTTATTTGCGTCGCTCAAGTCCCTCAGATATTCAATATGAGAAAATACTTGATTAGACGAATTCATAATAAGCTGAAAGCACTTCTCTTCAATCTCATCAACAATCTCCGTTAATCTCTCTTGGCAGTCAAATTCATCACTCCCTATTTAGTCAAGTCTTTTTTCCTTATTTTTCAAGGATTTTTTAATTATATATCTCAGATGAATGAGCCAAGATAATGGACATTTCTTTGTATCTGGTA
>CAJTEN010000045.1 GCA_910575245.1 Clostridia bacterium
GTTTTTCCTGCTTCAATTTATCATTTAAATCATTTTCCATCTTTTTTCCTTCCTGTAATTGCTATCTTGCCTGTTCCGGCTGTTTCTTCCCATTATGGGCTGGCTGCTTTTCTAAATGGCCTGCTTCTGTATGGGCTGGCATTTCTGCCCGGATTGATCCTGTATTTTCTGCATCACCCCCTTTCCTGGCGGAAATAGCTTTCCGTATACTATCTGTCTCTTTTATATTTTCCTTAGCTTTATGCGGTGCATTTATCTCCGGTACTGTAATCTCCATTACCTGCGCCCTGCTTCTCCCTGAAAGAATACCGCTGATCAGGTTTTCTTCTTTTTTAAGTTCACGCTTTGCCTTTGCTACGGATGCAAGCTCCGTCTGATATGCCTCCTTCATTTCTGAAACCTGTTTTATCGTATATCCCTTCTGAACTAAAATTTCTGCCGCTTCCCTCCACCTTTCATAATTTGAAGCATAAAAAAGGCTTCCCTGTTTGTAATAGGAAGCACGTGTCTCATTCTCTTCAATTATCTTAAGCAGCGCAAGGGCGCTCTTGTGTGGGTACCGCCTTTTGTATATCTGGTGCCTTGCTTCGTCTAGATCGTCCATGCGGACATCAAGATCCTTTTTCCGTTTTTCTAATTCTTCTGCGGAGCGGATGCTGTGCCTGCACAGGTACAGGTATTGCGACTGCAGCTTTTCAAACTTTGCCGCTTCCTCCCTATATCTCCACATCTGGCTGTAAGGCTTCCGTTTAAGCTGTCCGGTGCGGTACATCTTTGCAAGAAATGCCTTTTGGTATGATGTTGGCGGAATATATCTTCGGTAATTTTTCCTGCACCCGATAATCCTTGAGGTACGGTTTCCGCTTCTTTTAACCTCATGCCGGATTCCCTTTTCTATTTGGGATTCTATAGCTTCTTTTGTATAATACCCTGAAATATCCGTAAGGCGGATAAACCGCTTTTCTCCCATAGGTTTCAGATAAGTCTCCCTTGACTGCCGCCTTATCTCATAGCCTTTCAGTTCCATTAATTTGAGGAAACTTTCATAATGATTGGCAAAAGAAATGGAATCCTCCACATCCAGTCTGATCTGGTGATTCCATTTAAAAATACCCTGTTTTGTTTTATCCCATTTCTTTGGTTCTTTTTCTGTGCCTACCTCAATATCCTGTATGGAAAGACCGTACTCCTTACAGAGTTCATTGACAATGGGCTGTATCTTTCTTGCCCAATCGCCTTTTTCGTAGCGGTATTTCCTTCCGGTACGCCATGAAACACTGTTGAAAAGAATGTGGCTGTGAACATGCTCTGTATTATCATGGGTTGCATACAGGCACTGGAAATCATCCCCTAAATATCTCTCTACAAACTTCTGGGTGATCTCCATAGCGGTTTCCGGTCTTACTTCCTGCTTTTTAAAGGATATGATGAAATGGTAGCCCTGCCGCTTATCCATCTTTCCAAACTTCCTTTTCGTTGCAAGCATTTCCTGCAGGGCGGTATCTGCGTTGCAGTTATGGCTTCCCACCAGTGCGCCTCTCTGCGTCTTTTCTTCGTCTGTAATATAGGAAATGGCATTTGCAAGGTGCATAGCCATGTATCTTTTTCCTGTCTGGTGGATGCAGGATATTTTTGTGATTGCGATTTTGAGCCTCCTTTCAATTTCCTAAATCGTATAGCCCTGCATTTCTATTCAAACATCTGCCAAATAATTATTATGCATATTGTATTTTTTTATTTCTCTTCCATGCTGTCTAAATTTAAACTCCAGCAAATCTGACTTATCTGCTTCATGAGTAGACAGAATAATTTGTGCATCTCCAAATTGCTCCGCTAACAAATCTGCATACGAAAATGCACTGATATCATCAATAGTTTGTAACGGATCATCAATCATAATTAAATTGATTGATTCATCCAAATCCAAAACACTTCTTACTGCCAACATAATTGAAAGCATAACGCCATTTAACTGCCCCGCACTTAAATATTCAAAAACATCATCATCCTTTTTTTCTGTCTCAAAAACAATCTGTGACGCTTTAATCCTTGCAATAACACCCAGACCCATCGGATAATTTTGAATCACCTTTCCAGAATATACATATAGCGGAACTTTTATTCTTTCTACCAGCTTTGTTTGATATTCTTTACGCGCCTTCTTATACGTATCTATGTATTTGTCTGTATATTCAATCATAATTGTATTAGATTTTTGTTTTTCGGCCAGTTCATCCTGCAAGCCTTTTATTCTCTCACAACATGCTGTCAATATACTTTGATAATCATCACTATAATAATCAGCAATATACGCTATCTTATCATTTATCTGTTCTAACGTATGCTGACTTCTGTCTGAATAATATTCTATTAAAATATTATCATATTTAACAATTAGTTCGTCCTCGAAAATAGTAGCAAAGGCTCTCTGTTCTTCTTCTAAACTATTTTTTAATGCAAGAAACGATTCTTCAAATTCCGCTTTTCCTACTGAATCAAAATAAAACTTCTTTTCTTCCAATATACCTTTTTCATCTGATCCGATATTAATTTTCAATAAGTTTTTTAATCTCTGATAATTTTTATAATCTTCAGAGTGCTCCTTTACCAAACTTTCAACTTCTGCTGTCCTTATTTCGAAATATTTATCTATTTCACTGTTAATATGCTGTAGATCATCCAAAATAACCTTATTGCTTTCTTTCAAAGCTTCTTCTGTTTCAAGAAATAGCTTCTCTATTTTTTCATCTTTCTGTCCGCAAAAAGGACAGATGTCTTTTTCCCATATTTGGCTTTGTATTCCTTCTTGATAAGCGCTAAATAATTCTTTTCTTCTTTCACTTAAGTTTATTATATGTTTCTCATTCTTGGAAGAGGTAGTTTCCAAATTTTTCTTTTTTTCAATTATACTCTCAATGTTTTGTTTTTCTTTCTCAGTTAATGGCAATATTCGATTTATTTCACTAATATCATTCACATTTTTGTGAATCATCATTTCTTGTAATTTCTCTATATTCTGATATAATTTCAAGTTACTATTAATTGATTCAATTAAATCATGATAATAAAAAGTCTTTAACTGATCTGTTGTCAATTCTAACGTTTTACTAATTAACAAATTTCTTTTAGAATCTCTATACTGATTATAATTTTCAAGAAAATTTTTAATATCCTCAAGAGGTCTAATCATATCAATATAGCGAATATTTTTATCCAACTGTTCTTTATCAAAATCATAATCCCTTTCAGGAAATAGCCTTTCATACCCTTTTTTCTTTTGAATTTTGTTTATATTCTCTATCTGTTTTGAAATGTTTTCTTTGGTTTCATTTTCTTTTTTTAGCATTTCATTTAAACTGGTCTCCTCCTGCTGTATTTTTTCATGTAATTTATTTCTAAAATCTTCCAAACACTTTACTTCTGAATCATATTTTTTATTATCGATGAGATCAGCAACAATCATTTTTCTATTTCTTTCCGTTTTTTCAAGATAACTTAAAGATTTCAATTGAGAAACATAAATAGCCACCCCCATTGTTGACTTATTAAAGCCTAACTTTAGAAATAATTCTTCCTGTGTAATAGCTAAATTATTCCACCAAATTTCGTGTTTCACAAATTGACTTTCAGCTTCAATGATACGCTTTAATTTAACCTCCTCCTCATCGGACTGCAAAATACCTTTTATAACAATATCCTTATCTTTTCTGTTTGCCAGCGCAATTAACTTTCCTTTCGCACTATGCTCTATTTCCCCCGTCAGTAATAATTCTATAGCATCAAATACTGTTGATTTTCCATATCCATTAGGTCCATCCAACAATACTAAATTATTACTTAATTCCAAACTTATCTCTTTCATTCCAACATATTTCAAATTACTATAAGAAATATTTCTTATTTTATATGACATCTTTTTTCTCTTCCTTTCGTACACTTTGAATAAACAAATCTACCATATTCTCTATATTATCTGGCTCTAATTTATCAAAAAAAATCTCTTTATATTCCATCATTCTCTTCTTATCTATCTTTCTTATCCCTTTGAGCTTGGAATCCAATTCTGCATCAAAATCTTCAAAAACTTTCTTACCAAACCTATATTGAACAAAAGGACATTTTATCAGCAATCGAAGCAACATTTTCACAGCATATTTGCCCTTTTTATCCCCTTCTTCTTTCTTATTCTCTTCTTCCTCTACTTCTTTCTTTTCCTCTTCATTCATATAACGTACACATTCATCCAAATTTATCATATTTCCTAATTTATATTCATTTTCTTTATTCATCCACTCCTTCAATGCATCAATTTCTTTTTTCTCATAATAAAGAACATATTTTTTACAAAAATACTCATTTTCCTCTACTGATATAATCTCTTTTAATGTTTGATTATTTACCTGATTTACTAGTTTCATAATTATCACATAAATAAATTGCGGCCACATATCCTTTAGGACTTCATCACTGATACATAATTTCTCTACTATTTTTAAGGTGTCCTCTAAATTTTTTCTTTCTTCGCATAATAAAAATACTTTTCCATATAAACCTTTTATAAAATAATATTTATAATCCTCAGTACTTTTCACTTCAAACTTAATTTCTTCACTTTTTTCTAATATTTCTATAATATCTTTATTCATCATCTTCTCCAAAATAATTTATTAATTGTTCTCTATCAATTACAATAATGCTGTTATGTACTGTAGATGCTTTTTCATCTATTCTCTCTGTAAAATATTTGACGCCTATATTCTTCGTATTGTCAACTTCCTCACCCTTTAACAAATCATTCAATCTTATATTGGTGAATTTCGTGAGTTCAGTACCAAATATCACATTTTGCGTATTTCCAACCAAAATTTTTCTTCCTATATTGCTTTTAAGCCACTCATTTTTCTCAACTGCTTCTAACGTTTTTGACAATCTCCTTTCTGTCCCACGTGACAAGTCAAGCATTGTTGGTATTACATTAATTTTCCCATTATAACAAGTAACAGAGATTATATCATTTTCTTGCTGCATAGCTATGGCAGGAGCAGTTCTTATACTATAACATATTGTATCTGAATAATCCTCTGGATGATTGATTGTATAATCAATATCTTTTTCAATCTCAGGACGAATACTTTTCATATAATTTTGAACATCTACTCCACCTACTAGTTCGTTATTTCGATTGATGGCACAATACCCTGGATCACAGCTTCCATTTTCTCTTTTTTCACAATCCTCACAATATGAACTAATTCCCCCTTGAATTTTTTCACAAATATTTTGATATATACTTTCCTTTATCCGTAGTTCACTTATTCGTTTTTCAAATGCTTCTGTTTCCTCTATTTGCTTAATGATCTCAGTAAAGCTAATCAAATAATTATCCTTTTTACCTGCCTGATGAAATTCAGATACCTTTTTATCAATCAAATAACACAGATTCAGATATGCTGCTTCCTCATCTACTGTTATACCTATCTGATTTATTAAATCTCCAATTTCCTTTTTTATCTCATTTGAAACTTCCTTAATCGTAACTGCTCTTTCGTCACGCATATATAAATGAATGTTGTCTTTATACGCGTTATCCTCATCATTCCAATTAGTAATATCAACTGCAGCTACGAGATAACATTTTGCATCCAAAAAACCAGTTCTGCTTTTATCTTCTAAAAGTTTATCCATAGTATTTACATAAGATTGATACCTTACTGATGAAAGCATCGCTTTAACCTGCCATAGCGAAACTATTTCTTTATCTTTAAAAAAAATGAAATCTTGTACTTTCTCTAGCTGAATCGCCCAACCATCTAACTCAGAGAGATTATTTAACTCATTTATTTTTTCCAATACACATAAAATTGCCACTTTCCCTTGATAACTGTATCCACTCCATGAGGGAATCGCATCATTATTATTATCATCCACATATGGACCTTGGCTTAAATATTCTTTTTTCCACCGCGCAATTGTCCCTACACTCGGACTATCTTCACTCTCACTGGCTAATTCCTTAATTGTTTTTTCTTTATTTAAAATCAATTCAACAATTTTATTCTTTTCTTCTGCATTATAATGTTTCACTTCTGTATCTCCTGTTATAAGAAAACCCTATTTACTTTTGCAGATTATATTTTTATATTAACTACCTGATCAAACACTTCATTTTTTGGTCTTTTTACAAAAACCCTTTTCATTTGTTCCCAGTCTTCTTTTCTTACATTTTCTTTTATTTTATCACAAACTGTTTCTGTGAACATTTTTTCAAAATTAGCCCATACTTCATCATAAATAATCTGTGTACGTGCCGAATTCAAATTTAAATCATTTGGTGCGCCAATATCTAATCTGAATCGTATGGGAAACGGAAAATGCAATATTGCTTTCTGCCCTAAATTAGAATAATCAGAAAACATGTTACATGGCACATCTATTCCATGCAATGAAAAGGAGGCACTAGACTTATATATTTGATGAAAATTATTTTTTGTTTCAACATCACCTTCTTCATTTACTTCCAGACTTGTAACATTTTTTTCAATATAATTATCCCCATAAGTAATATTTGCTGATAAAGTATAATCCTCATTATCAACGCGCACTTTCTTTTCCGTTATGACAAACGATTCCAAAATATCTCCTGCTAAATTTGAGATGTATGCAATTTCTGCCCTTCCTCTAAAACCTTTTTCTTTGTCATTAAGGTTAATTTTAATAACTCTAATATTTTCATCTTCCTTCCAAGTATAGTCATCTTTCAAACTAAAATCTAACTTTTCGAATCTATCTGGTGTGCAAATATCTTCTACATTTTTTGTAGTTATTTTTATTTTGAAGGGCGGTAATGGTACAATATCCTTTACACATTCAATAAATTCTTCTTCGCTCATCCTCTGCCAAGGATGGACTTGCCTAAGTTTCAATACCGTTTTAGTGCCCGGCATCCTACGCTTTCCCTCAGAAATTACAAATAAACTATCATATCCCTCAACAGATATTTTTATTGCCTCATCAGTCTGATATGGTCCCGTCATTCTTTTTGTCTCTACTTCCATACTATCACAAACCATAAAACATGCTAAAATACCAATCCCAAATCTGGAAATTGGTTTATATGTTTTTTGTGTTTCTGCCATCAAATCAAAAAATTCAGACGAAGTATAATAGGATTGTCCTATATTGGTGTAAAAATTGTCTATAATATGTTGATTCATACCTATACCATTATCTTCAACAATTAAATAATCATATCCATTTTCTTGTTTATATGATACACATATGTCTGGAATGTACGAATCTCCCCAATATTCACAAAGTTTCTCCCTAAACAAGCACGCATCAATTGAATTCTGTATAAGTTCTCTTAATGCTACTTCCGGTTTTCCATATAACTTAGTTCCCATCAACAAATCAATAACTTGCTTTTTATTTAATGTAAATTTTGTATCATGATATCTATATATCGGTTTTCCTGTTACTATATCTTTTTTTGCACATATTTTATCTCTATTAACATATGCCGGTAATTTTATTTTATATAAATTTACATCAACTATATCACTATTTAAATTTGTCAAAACCAACGTACAATTTCTTAATTCTTCGTCTATCTGATCACAGAATCC
Source organism: Clostridia bacterium (assembly GCA_910575245.1). Taxonomy (GTDB): domain Bacteria; phylum Bacillota; class Clostridia; order Lachnospirales; family Lachnospiraceae; genus UBA3282. The sequence continues at coordinate 7,626 of CAJTEN010000045.1, forward strand.
TCTAATTGTAGCTTCAATAGCCGGGTGTGTACATTGAGTAGCAAAAGTTATCGTTTCTCTTCCAAATGACCACGCTGTTACTGATAGATGCTTTACCCATTCTTTTAACGATACCGGATTTTTAATAGTGAGATGGGAAAATAAAATCGTCGGAGTTCTCTTTGCATCAAAATCAATTATATCTGTTAATCTTAAAATAACCGCCACAAATGGCAAACATAAGTATGTATCTTCTGCACATAATTTAATTGTTTCCATATTTAATAGTGCCATATGGCTTTCATTATGACTAAAACATATTTCCGCTAAATCCGCCGTTAGATCTGTATCTAAAAATTTTATTTTTCCCTCCCACCGTTCTGCAATCATTTTTCTGGCACGTTCTGCATGTGTAGTTCTTATATAGTTCGTTATAATTTGATCTTCTATTAATTGTGCTTTGGAATCTTCTCCATTTTGATGATATATCTCTATCTCATCAATTTCTTGAACAAAAGTTTTTCTATATCTTTGAAATTTATAAATTTCATCTTTGTACTTCTCTTCATCTTCTTTTTCTAACTGTCCTTTCCATGCCTGCACCAATTCTTTATTGGGTGACATTCCAATATCATGTAAAAAAACAGATAAGATGATCATCATTAAATCTGGAGTAGATAAATTAGACATTACATTTTGAGGAATTATTTTCCCTGCCAAATACAACATATTGTAAATATGATTTTCATCATGCAATGTATACTCTGGCATATTCAGTATGATAGCCTTAGAAAGGCTAATTGCATCTTCCCCTATGCTATGAACCAAGGCTAAAACAGAAGCCAAACTTACATCTTCCTCACATCGCATTTTCAACTCCTTATATATAAGTATTTTATCTAGCCTCGAACTAATTTCCGAATCTCTCATATAATCTGTTCTCCTTATATCCTCTTATCACTAAATAATTTTATGTCATTTATTTTTATTTCCAAAAATTTCCTTTAACTTTATTTTACCATACTTCCTACAACTTTAGAAGCATTCCTCCTTTGCTCTTCTATAATAGAAACCCATCATAAAATAACACACCATTTTTAAAACACATTCTACGCTATATCCTACTATACACATCAATAATGGAAATATATCTTTTCAATAAATCATTAAGTTCGCTCATCCGTACATTAAGCTTTATTTTATCATCTTCATTATATATATGAGAATTACTATTTTTCACAATCTGATTAATATTCAGCCCGATTTTATTTACTTCATTCCGCAGCCGCATTATCTCCAATTCCAACTCCTTGCTTCTTGGATGCTCCGACTGGTTTAGGAGTAGGTAGCGGATGTATTCTGATTCGTTCATATTTTCAGCTTTGGAATGTTCTGCTAAGAGTTTTGCTGTTTCTTCGGTCAGTTTGAAGTGCTTCCTGATTACATTTTCGCCTTTCGGTCTTGCCATGTGCCACTCCTTCCTTTTGGGGAGAGGGCGTTCCATGGAACGCCGCAAGATACGCATTTCGTGGGCACGAAATGCTAAATCTTGTCGGGGAGTACCCCGAACCCCCTTATTTTTGACATATTTTACATGCTGATATCAGTTCCGGCTCCTTTGATATAAGAAACCGGGAAGGTGAAATCAAAACCGCTGGAAGTGAAATCACCTGAAAACAGGCAGATATCAAACCGCCAGTTTTTGAAATCGTCTCAAAATGCCTTGATATCAATTCCCTGTTTTCTGAAATCGCCTGAAAATGACCGGATATCAAATCTCCGGCTTTTGAAATCGCCTGAAAATACCCGGATATCAAATCACTGCTTTTTGAAATCGTCCTAAAACACCCGGATATCAAACTACCGGTTTTTGAAATCGTCTCAAAATGACCGGATATCAAACCGCTGGTATTTGAAATCATCCGGGGTTATGGGTGGCGGTTCCACTTTTTCGGATATTCTCTCGCATACTTTGCCGCCTGCATTGTATCGGGGAGAACATCCGCTGTCAAGTATTTTAGTCCTAGCCGAAAATCCTTGACAGCGGCTGCCCTCCCCAATGGGAGGATTGACAAGGCAAAGTATACGGGGGTGTCGGCTGTGCCGCACTTCCCCACACATCAGCTATCTTTCTCTTGCAGGGTAATAGGCGGCTCTTTCTGCCACCGCCATCTGCTCCTTTGCCCCTGCCTCATAGATATGGCGGAACCTCTCTTTTTCTGTATTGGAAAGGAAAGGCGGCAGCTCTGTTTTTTCACTGAAAAGAATACTGTCATCCCGTAAAATACCGGATAGCCCCTTTTTATCTACCGCTTCAAGGAAACAGCTTATTTTTGCCGCTATGCCTGCCAGTTGCGGCTTGTCGGCTTCCTCCGCTTTACCGTATGCATCCCTTGCCGCATTCTTAAGGCGTACCAGTGTAGTCCGGGAACATGGGATCTCTTTCTTATTGGCAAGGATATCCAGCATCACAAGCCAGTCCTTCTTCATAAATACAGGCGCTTTCTTATCCAGTGCATTGATATCCCTGACATAGGCAATGGTTCCTCTTTTTGTCAGGGAAAAAACCGGAAGGTTGAAGGAAGCCGCCTGCGCCGCCATCTGTTCCGTCACCTGCTGGTACCCTGCCTGTTTTATCTCCTGTTGGAAGGACTTGAGCCTTTCGCTGTCCGGCCTGCCCCTCTGGTAATTGTACTGGTCCATCATCCGTAAGGACTGCATTCCTTCCCAATCCCTGCGGAACTGCTCCAAAGTTGCTGCTTCAAAGGTCTTCTCCCGCATGGTATGGATTTCCCGTACTGTTGCTGACAGGGAGCGTTCATTTTCTGCCTGGTAGACAAAGGGTAAAAAGTCTCCCCTGCCGGAAAACATATCCTGCCGCATCCGTATCAGTGCATCCGCAAGGTAGGCATAGCAGATACAGCTAACCTTCTCCCCGAACGGTCCTCTGATATACTGTTCTGTGGAAAGGTGGGTGTTCCTAGTTTTTCCGCTCCTGTAGCGGATGGTAAGGGATTTCCCTTTTGCCTGTTTCCTCGTGATCTCTTTGGAAAGCCTGCGGTTATCAAGGATTGTTATGTCTGCCTTTCCCGGCCTGTCCTTTATGCGTACGGAAAAAGAAATGCGTGTATCCAAAAAGTATGGCAATGACCTTGCCATCAGGTTTTCCATGCTGTCCTTCAGGTATATTTCCCGCTCATTTAAGCAGAATGCCTTTTCCCCATCCACATGGATGAGATAGTTTCCGCTCTTTTGTAACATATCAAAATCTGCCGGGAGCTTTCCGCCATCTTCCATGATAAAATGCAGGAATTCATGTATATCCACATCTTTGATCCTGTACTCTTTCAATGATTTCTCCCTACAAAATAAATTGTCTGCGCTATGCAAGACATTTTCATATCTGACAGTAACAATCTTTATCTCTACATAGTCAGAAAAATCTTTGTTCCTGCGCTGCTTATACTGAAAAAAAACAGGATGCATAATGCACCCTGCTACATTCCCATGAAGCCATCCATAAAGTCCAGGGCGGCTTCATTCAGTTCTTCGGTTTTTGGGGCTGCCTGTTCCTGTTGCCCCGTCTGTTGGGGCTGGGCTGCCGGATAGGGGTATGGTATCTGCACAGGAATGTTGGGGATCGCTGTTATTTCTTTATGAATGACCTCTTCCAGTTTCTCCAATAATTCCTCGTGGCTCATGGTCACTTTATCGTAATACCCGACAACGGCCTCTGAAATGATGCTGTTATAGCTCCGGTTCTTTCCTTCACCGTTCCCCTTGCTAAGTTTCTGGATGATCTGCCACGCCCTCCGCTCCGGCTCATCATCCATGTCAAACCGGCAGAATACCGGCTTGATGTTTTTGATTATCCCTCTTTTATCGCTCATCTGTTTTTCCCTCCCCTACTTCTGCCGGAGCTTCCTGATCCGGCGCTGGTGGGAAAGGTATTCATAACCTTTGGCATTGGCGTTGATGTCCTCAATGAAACGCACCCTGTTTTTATCCAGCTTCCCAAAGTGCTTCATCAGCATGGCGCCGCCTCCAAGGAAATGGAGCTTCGCCAGTTCTTCATTGTAGCCATACTCACGCAACTTCCGCATGATCTTTTCGGTGTATTCCGTAGCGCATTCACCGATTGCTTTCAGGTACTTTTCTCCAATCTCCGCTGTTCCGTCTTTCAGGACTTTTTTCACGATAAGGTCATCCACCACTGAATGCACCTTGTTTGTCAGTTCGCTCCGCATCTCGATCACACAGCAGTCTACCCCGAAACGCTCCGTATAGTAGCGTGTGGAATCGGGGATGCCGTCCACCACAAAGATAACGTTCATGGTCCCGTTTCCGATATCCGCCACGATATTGAATCCCTGATAGTCTCTTAGGTTTTCAGCAATGGCGGCGAATCCCTGTGCGTACACTTCCACGTCCTCAATCTTCACATGGTAGCGTGTGCCATTGCATTTAAAGACCACTTCCTTCTTCTGCATCAGGTATTTTCGGAATGCCCCTGCCTGCTCTTCCAGCCACTTGATGGGGAGCCCTGCTGCAAGGATAACAGAAGCATTGCAGAGCCCCCTGCCCTGCAGTTCCTTCGCCAGTGCCGCAAGGGTAAGCACGTAATAATCTTCATCCCATACCTTGTCCATCTGGTACTCCTTATGGGTGGAGCCGATCTCGTAAAATTTTCCTTCAAACTCAACCACCATGCCGGATAATTCTGTGATGCTCCCCTTCTGCACCACTCCCGACTGGAAAATGTGGCGTGCCGTCTTGATGTTCCCATACCCATGGTCAATGCCGATCCTGTAAACCTGTTCCATACTCTTCTTCTCCTTTTCCTCTGTTTTTTGTAAAATATAAATGCTATCCAGACAGCTTATGTGCCATGCAGGTCATGGTTCACTTCTGCCCGGTAATAGCTGTCCATTGTCGCCGGGGCGTTATACAGTGCTGCCAGCAGGTACGCCTTGATATTCCCTACCTTTGTGGTGTTCCTGTCAATACAGCCAAAGACATACTCTACATGGCTGGAATTAATTTTGAGAAATCTGCTTCTTACAACCTCCCTTGGGAAATCATCCCCGGCAATGCGGATATAGGGGCGTTTTGACAGGACTACTTCCAGCATCAGCTCAACAGTTTCATCCATCCTCTGTTTCCCATGCCGTTCTGCAAGGATACCATACTCGATATTCTCACAGATGATCTCCCGGTAAGCTTCTGCCACCCCCATCTCATCCATCCCACCTATCCCCTCATGGCAGCCTGCCGCCTCCGGCCCTGCCGGATAGATTGATTGATGTGTATTTAATCTGTCTGTGTTTGATGGATCAGTATTTAATTGTGCGGGTTTTCCCTGTCCGGGTTTTGCCTGTATTGGCTTTACCTGTTCTGGATTTTCCCGTTTAGGTGGATCTTCTCCCGTTTCCTGTCTTGCAGGCTTCTCATGTATCGTATATTCGATATCCCCCAGCCGCCCATTTTCAAAACGGATGCGCTTCCTTGTGAGATACCCATGCTGCTCTAATTCCTTTAACGTACTGCCAATGGAATCTACCCCATCCCTACAGATACAGGCAAGCCCTTTTGTTGTATAATCCCAATCCTCCGGAAGCGAAAGCATGAGGGATAAAAGCCCCTTTGCCTTTAGCGACAGTTTCACGTTGCGTAAATGGTGGTTGCACATGACAGTGAAATCTTTTGTCTTCTCTACCCTGAATACAGCCATATCAAAATCCCCCTTTCCATATATCCACGCTACCGGGTACAGTCCATATCCCTGTTGTGGTCATAATATAGATGCCCTTCCGGTGTAACCTTTGCATGGTTCTCTATTCTAATCTCCCCCTGCCCCTGCCGTTCCTTAAATTTCTGATACCCTGTATCCGTCAGGAACAGGCGCACCCTGTCGCCTTTACTGCCTGCAAAGGAATCACCTGAAAGCACTTCAAAGATGACCATGTGGCGCACTTCCGGGTCAAACCGTTCCAGTGCCATGATGTCATGCCCTTTTAGCTGTTCAGCGCCGGACCTCTGCCTTGCCTCCGCAAGCATCTCGCCGACAGTCCTGCTTCCTTTGGGAAGCCTGTAGTTTTTCCTGATATCGTATTACAATCTCCATGCACTCACCATCCGTCAGGGAGTTCAGCTTTTTAATAAGGCTGTCCGCCGCTTTTCGCCTGTCCGGGTCTTTTGCATACCTTGAAGCCATAGCCAGCTCGTGCAGGACGGCATACCATTCACTTCCTTCTGTCTGGTACAGTAGCCGTTTTTCCATTTCATTCAGTTCCATACGTTCCCTTCCTCCTAAAATTCTGCAAAAATATAAGGACTACCCAAGCACGTACACCTGGATAGTCCTCACCCTGCAATAAAATGATTGCATCTGTCTAACTTAAAATTATTCTGTTTCACCTCGCATTTTTTTAAAGCCACAAGATGACCTCATCAATAATAGGCATTTCTGACTTCTCAATTATATATTTTTGCATTCGTGTACTTTTCCTCCAATCTATCACAAACTGCGTTGAAATCTTTCGCCTTTCCTTCCCTCGCCTGCCTTAGCCCATCCATTACACCCTGTCTTACCTCTATCTGCTGTTGTTCCAAGGTTTCCGCATAAATTTTCTTAACTGCTGCTTCCATGCGATTTACCTCCATTTTATCATTTATCCACAAATCCCTCTTATCGAAACACCCTCTACATCAAAGCATATGATCAAAACCATCTCCTACTTGATTATTGCATACAAAATGCTTCACACCAGCACTAACCAGCTTTTCAACCAAATATACAAAACCGGCACACACAAGTTATACTCATTCCTTTGTGTCAAAATCCTGTAATAAACTTGTATCTGGAACTGCACAAATCAAATCCATTTCCAGCTGAATCATTTCCCACTGCTTTCTAAACTCATCATCCTGCAATTGCTCATTTTAAAACTCTCTAAACCCACTCATCAATTTCATCCCTTATTGAAACAGAATAATCATATGGCAACAAATCAGGTTACAAGTTGTAACCCCTTTTCACCAGTATTCGCCAACTCATTCTCCCCTATTATGCGTTACAATCCAAATACCAACATCCTTTTCTTCAATTTCACCAGATGCAATCCCCAAACCTAACGCAATCAATTCTTCTTCGCTACACTCTATTTCCATTCCGTTCAATTCTAAAAATACCAACATAGCGTAAATACCGATGCGTTTATTCCCGTCAAAAAAGGCATGATTTTTTATCAGCCCATAACACAGTCTCGCTCCCTTCCCAATCATGGACGGATAAAGCTCCATCCCTCCAAAAGATTGAAAAGGTGCTGACAGTGCAGAATCCAGTAGACCTTCATCACGTATCCCATTACTTCCTCCAGTTTCCTGTATCATCTTGCTGTGGAGGTATTTGATCTGTTCCTTGTTCAATAAAATCATTTTGCCAATTCCTCAAACGCTTTCTTATGCTTTTGCAATATGCGGGTTGCAACAGCTTCCAATGCTTCATTATCCGCGTCCGTATCTTCCTGCAGCTTGCTATAGTCGATCAAAACATATCGGGGTGAATTGTTTTTTAGTATCACAGCTGCCCCATTCTCATCCACCATCCTCGCAACCTTTGAAAAATTTTGATTTGCTTCCGAAATAGACACCAGATTCTTTAAATCAATATGCATAACACACACTTCCCTTCTTTTTATCTGTAATATAGTATATACTACATTTTAGGATAAATTCAACCTAATCATTCTATTCTATACAAAATTATCTTCATTTATATTTTTATTCTTCATTTATACAAAAAAATTCATTTCATAAAGATACCCCATGCACTACCACCAGCACATGGGATATCCCATCACATACCACCAAAGAATTGCTATTCCTATTCACTTCATCCACTCCGGTACGCTATTCCATATTCAGTTTTTTAATCCTCAACATATCAAAAACTTAACCTCTCCCACACCTGCAAAAAAACTGTTGCCAAGTGTTGCCAACACCTTTAGAGGACGCGCAAATGCCCTGTTTATCGGGTTTCTAAGAATTCATTCCAGCATACTTATCCTCCCCTAAGGAAGCCTCTGGGAATGCGGAAGCCGCATTTTCAGGGGTTTCCGCTATTTTTGAAGGGATATTTTGTGATTGCTATGAAGTGGTCTCCCGATTTTTTATTATTATCTCTAATCCTCATTTACTGGCAGGCAAAAAAGTTAAATGCAGCATTTATACAGCAAAGAATTAATACTATAGATGACTGCTGTTATCTCATAACACCTTTTTCATCCAGATATGAGGACATCCCTCATCATTTTCTATATCTCCAAATTCGGCGAATCCCATTTTTTTATAAAAGCCATTCACCCGGCATTGTGCATGAAGAATAATATCTTTTCCACCTTTCCTTTTCATATATCTTTCCGCTTCTCTGACCATATCTGCACCGATATTTCTTCCAGGATACTTTTTTACAACAGCAAGCCTCACGATAGCATAGGATCCCATCTCTTCATCCCAAAACACGCGGCAGGTTGCGGCAGGCGTTCCGTCTTCATCAAACATCACAATATGTACGGCAGCACCATCTATTGAATCAAATTCAAAGGCTACCGCTAAAAAAATCATTGTGGAAAGGTTAATGTTGTCTTAAATCCCTCTTGTGGCTTACTTTCTATCTTTATAACTCCATGATGAGCGTCAACTATCTGTCGTACTAAAAGCATCCCTAAACCATGACGTAAATTTAGTTTTTCGTCGGTGCTTTCCATATAATGTGTTTTAGAATTTAATTCCTTCAACTTTTGGGCAGGTATACCTATGCCGTTATCAGCAATAATAACCGTAGCATTTTGATTGTTACATGAGACTGAAACCGTAATTTCACAACCGCTTGGATTATGCCCTATACTGTTTTCGATAAGGTTTGTAATTGCTCTTTTCAATAAGGTTTCATCGCCATTTATATAAAGCAGTTCGCTATCGCTATCAGTTATAAAATCAATAGAAAAAGAGTCATCAAGATTGCTGTCTAAAAATTCACAAACAACTTGGCGAGCCAATTCGACGAGGTGGATTTTTTCCACCCGTAACGGCTGCATATCATATTCCAATTTTGCAGTTAAATTCAAATCTTCGATAAGATATTTGATTTTAGCTGCTTGTTGTCGGATAGCAGCAACCTTTTCTTGCTGTTCTGCATTCAGTGTATTATTTGTTTCTAAGCTACTGGAATATCCCAATACCATAGATAGCGGGGTGCGAATATCATGTGAGATACCGCTGATCCAGTTTGCCCGTGCCATATCCCGTTGTTGCAATGTGATTGCTACCTTATTTAACTTTGTATTGATTTCTGCTAATTCTCCATGTTCGACTAACTGCGTATTTTTTCCTGCGGATATTTCTTCGATACCAGTCAAAATAGGCTTAATGGATTTCTCTACCTTACGGCTATTATGGACAAACAAAATTAACACAATCACAATATTCAGTAGAAAAAGAGAAACTAACCCCAAAATATCTATTTTAATGCTTGCAAACGTTTTGTAGGCAGATATTTTCCAAAAACTGTCTTTCGGATAACCAATAACCAACAATTCGTCTGATTGATTTGACACAAATACAGGATATTCCTGTAAGTACCACCGTGTCATTTCTGCTACATCGCCCGGTGTGTAATGTTGAGGTAACTCCGACGGTAATTTGTAATTCCAAAGGACATTACCGCTTTCGTTGCTTATCATCATGCACCATACGTTTTCTTGTTCCATTTTCGCAATCGTATTATCCGAAAGTACATAACTGCTTGCACTCTGTTGTAAATCTTCTGTAATAGCTTCCAAAAGTTGCGTAGGGCTATGACTGCCTTGACTGCCGGAAATTACTGTTAGTGCAATAAAGAGAGCAATATTTACAAAGATGAAAAAACAAAACAGCCTTACGCTGGAATAAACATATCTCTTGAAAAATCGTTGAACATTATTCATAGGTTTACCTTGTTTTATCCTTTAAGACCAATTTGTAGCCAATTCCTTTTACTGTAATTAAAGAAACTGGAGAAGAAGGTTCTTCTTCTATCTTTTCCCGGATATGTCGAATATGTGACATAAGCGTTTTTTCATAGCCAATATATATGTCACCACAAACAGTTTGGCACAATGCTCCTAAAGTTACAATCCGTCCAGCATTGGCATACAACTTTTTAAGGATTTCAACTTCCTTTGCTGTAAGTGTAACTGGCTCTTGTCCTTCTCTGTAAACCTCGGCTTGCTCCAAATCCACCTTGCAAGAATTTAATAAAAAGCTGGTTTCTTCACTCTCTTTGTAAGTGCGTCGCAAAATTGCCGTGATACGCCATACAAATTCTTGTGCAATAAACGGCTTTACCATATAATCATCCGCCCCGACTTCAAAACCTTTCGATTTGTCGTTAATTTCTCCTTTTGCCGTTAAAAAAAGGATAGGAGTTATATTTTGTTCGCGGATAGTTTTTGCCAGCGTGAAGCCGTCCATATCCGGCAACATTACGTCTAAAATTGCCATATCCGGCTTTACGCTCATTTTTTCCAATGCATTAAGAGCCGTGTTTGCAGTTAATATATTTTCAAATCCATTCTCTTTCAAAATAGATTTGCACATCTGCAAAATTGCTGGTTCATCATCAACCAAAAGAATAGTTTTGTCTTTGATTGTGTTCATAGGCTCACTTCCTTTTTTTCATAATTATATCATATTTTTTCACGTTTGCGAATGTACCCTTAAAAATCAAGGTAAAATCAAGGTTCTCTCCAATGTAACGCAAGGTAAGGGGTATATACTGTAAGCAGCTTAGGAAAGGAGTAAAAAAATGATTATCGCAACAGAAAATTTATCAAAAGAATATGACGGTGTTTACCGTGTTCAAGATTTGGATATTCGCGTCAAAGAGGGCGATATCTACGGATTTCTTGGACCGAATGGTGCTGGTAAGTCTACTACAATGAAAATGCTGCTTGGTCTTGTTAAGCCTACCAGCGGAACGATTGAGATTATGGGTAAGCTCTTTAATGAGAAAAACCGAAAGGGCATTTTACATTCCGTCGGCTCATTGATCGAAGCCCCGTCTTATTACGGGCATTTAACCGGACGTGAGAATATGGAGCTTATTCGCAAACTTCTTGATTTGCCTCAAAAAAATATTGACGAAGCTATCTACATTGTTCGCTTAGAAAACCAAATGGAAAAAAAAGTGAAAAATTATTCTCTTGGTATGAAGCAGCGGCTTGGCATTGCAATGGCGTTAGCAAGAAAACCAAAACTTTTGATACTGGACGAACCGACAAACGGTCTTGACCCTGCGGGAATAGAAGAAATACGGGAACTCATTAAGACGCTCCCCTCAAAATACGGCATGACTGTAATGATTTCAAGTCATATTCTAAGCGAGATTGACCAAATGGCTACAATTATTGGTATCATCAATCAAGGCAGTCTGATATTTCAAGAAAGAATGTCCGTACTTGATGAACAACGAAAACCACAAATTTTATTGAAAACCAGTGATGACGATACGGCTTATCGTTTTCTTGCAAAACTCAATCCGCAAAGAACGCTTAACGGTTTACAGCTTGGGGCATTGACCGATGAACAGACAGGCGCAGTTGTGCGGGAGTTATGTTCCAATAATCTTTCTGTTTATCGTATGGAAGAACATAGGGAAAGTTTGGAAGATATTTTCCTCACTCTTACGGGAAAGGAGTTGACTTTGTGATGAAATATTTATGTCTTGAATTATACAAATTAAAACGTAGAAAAGTGTTTTTGACCTTTTTTCTTATTCTTGGTATGGAGTTGCTCTTTATTTTCTCAAATTATGGGAATAACAGCAATTTCCTTAGCATGATTTCTGACCCAAACGCACCGGCATGGGAAGATTTGATTATCGGTCCCGCTGCCATGAATGGTTTATTTTTCCCTATGTTGGCGGCAGTTGTCGCTAGTAGGATTTGCGACATGGAGCATAAAGGAAACACATGGAAACTCTTAGAGTGCAACAATGAAAGCCGAAACACTATCTGGCTATGTAAGTTTACTGTTGTAGCAGCTCTTATGTTGGCAGCTATCCTCATACAAGTATTTGTTGTCGTTGCCTATGGAAATGCTGTTGGAATTGTGCAGCCATTACCTGTTAAGACTTTATTGGATTACGCCGTGGGAACAATTATGGTTACTTTTGTTGTAGTTACCATTCAAGTGTTTTTCTCACTTGTTTTCTCTAATCAGCTCGTTCCAATGTCTGTTGGTATGATTGGGGCTTTAATAGGATTTATTTCAACGCTGCTTCCTGCGGGCATCCGAAATATTTTAATATGGGGAAATTATGCGGAGCTAATGGTGTTAGGGCAAAATACCTCTTCCGGCAATTTACAATCAAGTGAACTGATTGTGCAGAATATCAATTTTATTCCACTTACTATTTTGTTTGTTGCTGGCTTGATTGCATTTGCTTTCTTTCAAAGAAAATTTCAAAAATATGAATATTAGAGGAGGGATATAAATGCTTATCAATGCAATTCGCGCAGAAAACTTAAAAAGCCGCCATTCTAATATATGGGTAGCTGTTGTTATTCTGCCCCTATTAACTGCCATGATTGGCGCAATTATTTATGGTATCAATGCTTCTGCAAATTTATATGACGGTGCGGTATGGCAGCAGCTTTGGTTACAAACAGGATTGTTTTATGGATATTTCTTTTTTCCTATTCTAATTGCGATTTGCGCTTCCTACTTATGGAGGTTGGAACATACAAATCATAATTGGAATAGTTTAATGACTATACCGCTTTCCCGTCCAACAGTCTTTATTGCAAAGCTGGCTGTACTGGCAAAATCTATCCTAATAGCACAGGCTCTTTTGATGATATTTGTATTGATTGTAGGGAAATTTATTTTCCATTTCACGCAGCCTATCCCTATCAATATGATGTGGTGGCTTTTTATGGGTTGGTTTTCCGCTTTGAGTGTTGGAGCAGTACAACTTTATTTGTCTATGCGGATACGGAGCTTTGCTGTTCCAGTAGGTTTAGCAGTTTGTCTTAGCATTGTGGGTTTAGCGTTTCATATTGTTGGTTTAAGCAGTATGTTTCCTTACTCACAAATCATTCTTGGCTTATCTTCACAGGACAAAAATTTACCAGTTGAAAGCATAGCCACATTTGTACCAATGATAATTTTATATACTGTAATATTCATTGTTTTAGCTACATGTCATTTGAAAAAAGCGGATATAGTAGCCGGGTAAAGGAGTGGAAAAATGAAGCGAACACAAATCCAGCAACAATTATTAACGCATATACAGCAAAAATAATGTAAGTCCATGGGGCGATCATGCCAATTTTTAGTTGTCGAATAATGAACAACGTTAGCGGAAGTATACTCACACCCAAAGAAAGTTTATCTATGTTTTTTTTATCTTCTTTATCTATCTGACAATAGCAGCAAACAATTGAATAATAAATTGAACGAATAATTTTATTTGTCTGCCGCACGACGGCAAAAGAAAAAAAGCCGTCGTACAGCAGAGGTATTTTCACACGCCTATTCTTACACGGCGGCTTTTGAGAGATCAAAGCCGCCGTTTCTTTTTTATCTTCTCAAGAAATGACGCGGTATCACTGTTAAAAGCGGCGGCTAAAGGAGGTAGCAGCCATGAAGCACATACCATATCGAAAAAATCCGACGGTCATTGACACATCAAAAGCCCGTCCACCACCGGGGGGGGGAAATTCTACCCACAAATATGAACTGTCTAATCAACTAAATACTGCTTATAATTCCTTTGCGCCAGTCTGTATTTTTCAGACAGGCGCATTTTATATTTTCAAAAATTTTTCCCAAAACCTTTCAAAATCTTTGGCAAATTTTCGCCGGGTGGAACTGAGGGGTACGAAAGGGGAAGTCATCACCCGCTTTCGCGGTTGCGAAATGAGGTGATACCATGAATGAACCTATTCGTACCCAGTGGGAAATCCGTTGTGCGTTTAACGCTTACTGCAAGCGATCCTTAATGAATGAAAAGCTTGTTGCTCACAGGGATATGAAGCGTCGGCATCTACGCGAAGTTAGCTTTTCTGATCTGACACAGCAGGAGGAAGATCAGCTTTGCACCTATGACTCATATTTTGCAAATGACGAAGCTGAAAAGTCCTTTTTCGTGGCAGGAAAAGAAATAACTGCGAAGCTGCTTGCCGAAACCCTGCACAGTTTGCCGGACGATAAGCGCGAAGCCGTATTGCTGCACTACTTCTTTGATATGAATGACGCGGAGATTGCAAAACTCCAAAACATTCCGAGAAGCACGGTGCAATATCGCCGGACAAGCTCTTTTGATCTCTTAAAACGCTATTTGGAGGAACACACTTATAGGAAAGACTGGTAACACCGAACAGGGCAAGTTTAGCAGCTTGCGGGCGATGACAGCGCAGAATATATAATGATACTCCCTTACCGCCACAGTCCGAGCGTTAAAAGCGTCGCAGGCAATGGGTAGGGCTGCATGAGAACCATGCAGGGGTGAAACTCCCGTGAGGTTACGCTGCTAACCGTCCGATTACAGCCCCTTTATAACTATTAACCTTTTACCAATTTTTGAAAGGGGGATTTATAGAATGAGCAATGCTGATGTGCCTATTTGGGAAAAGTACACGCTTACCATTGAGGAAGCGTCAAAATATTTCCGCATTGGGGAAAACAAGCTGCGGAAACTTGCAGAGGAAAATCCAACGTCGGGCTGGGTAATCTTGAACGGCAACCGTATTCAGATCAAGAGGAAACAGTTTGAAAAAGTCATTGACACACTGGACGCAATTTAGCGAAAAAGATAGTGAAAAGGAGCCTTGAATATGCTATAATAAGTTTAGGCATATCAAGGCTCTTTCCGACACGGAAAGGAGCAAAAACAATGTCGGAGAAAAGACGTGATAACAGAAACCGCATTTTGCGTTCGGGAGAGAGCCAGAGAAAAGACGGGAGATATGCTTACAAATATACCGATACTTTTGGTAAAGTGTAATTTGTCTATGCGTGGAAGTTAGTACCTACGGACAAGACCCCAGCCGGGAAGCGTGACAACATATCCCTTAGAGAAAAGGAAAAAGAGATACAGAAAGACCTTGATGACGGGATAGACACTATCGGAAAGAAAATGACCGTCTGCGAGCTTTACGCGAAGCAGAACCGCCACCGGGGGAATGTAAGGCACAACACCACAAAGGGGCGCGAACGGCTGATGAAGCTGTTAGAAGCGGATAAACTTGGTTCCTGCCCCATTGACAGTGTGAAGCTGTCCGACGCGAAAGAATGGGCGCTGCGCATGAAAGAAAAGGGAATATCCTACAAAACCATAAGCAACGACAAACGTTCTTTGAAAGCTGCTTTTTACACAGCGATACAGGATGACTGCATAAGGAAAAATCCCTTTGACTTCCAGCTAAACACCGTGATCGAGGACGACACAGAGCCGAAAGTACCCCTCACAGGAGAACAGGAAGAAAGCCTTTTAGCCTTTATGCAAGGTGATAGCGTCTATCAGAAATACCGTGACGAGGTTATCATACTGCTGGGGACGGGGCTTAGGATTTCCGAACTCTGCGGGCTGACTGAAACCAACCTTGACTTTGAAAACCGGGTAATCAATGTAGACCACCAGCTTTTACGGAGCGCGGAAACAGGCTACTACATAGAGAAGCCCAAAACGCAAAGCGGTATCAGACAAATTCCAATGAGTGAAAAAGTGTATGAAGCGTTGGGGCGCGTGTTGGAGAACCACAAAGGAGCAAAGCAGCTCACCATTGACGGTTACAGCAATTTCCTTTTCCGGGGCAGGGACGGTTGCCCGAAAACGAATGTGAACTACGCGACCATGTTCCGGGGGCTTGCGAAGAAGTACAACAAGTGCCATGAGGAAGCCTTACCCAAAGTAATGACACCCCACACCCTGCGCCATACGTTCTGCACCAACTTAGCCAATGCGGGCATGAACCCGAAAGCGTTACAGTATATCATGGGACATTCCAACATCACCATGACGCTGAACTATTACGCACGCGCAACATTTGCTTCCGCAAGGGCTGAAACGGAAAGGCTGATTGCAGCATAGCCGCAGACGGATTTACTACTTCTTTTACTACCATTGAGCGGGAAAACATAAGAAGTTTTGAGAGTATATAAGAACTTCTCCCCATATCTAAAATGCCGGGAAATCCCGAAAATACGGGCTATACCGACATATAAGAACTTCTAAAGAGATAATCTAAATTCACCATAATTTTATAATACAAATATCCATCAAGCTAAAACAATCAGGAGGTGACACAATGAATACCTTACCAATAGAAGATATGAGCAAAACTTACCTTGAACATTCCATGGTAATTCATAATTTTATCATTAAAATAGGCAGTCAGATCAAAGACAGCTTGTGCCGTGTATTTGGTGACAGTGTGCAATATCAGTGGCGCGAAAATGATGATAAAATAATCATTCCTGATGTCTCTATCATCTGTAACATGCGTGACAGAAAAAATGTGTCATTTACCGGTATTCCCCGTTTTGTCATGGAGGTCTTATCTGATTCCACAGAGGAATATGACCGAAATGAAAAAATGCAGATATACTGTAAAGTGGGCGTTTCTGAATATTGGATTGTTGACTGGCGCAAAAAACAAGTCGAAATTTATATGTTTGACTGGAAAGATGATGATACGTCTTATCCTTACCTTTATAAAACTGTCACGGAACAAAACAAAGATGACTTACAGCTTGTTATGTTCCCTAACTTCACGATTACTTTTGATGAACTATTCGACATTGAGTAAAATATAGCCCTTCTGATTGCCAGAGGGGCCATTTTTATGTCAATGTACGTAAGATCACCTAACTAATGAAAGAGGAATTTCATTGGGAAAATCAGTGGCAGAGATAAGAAACACTCTTGCAATTCTCTTTACCGATTTAACTAATCGACCACATCCTTGCATACTACAAATTTCTAATCTCACATCCTGAGAAACCAGAATTAGCCGAAGGAAATTTTTCCTTGGGGTCTTTCGACCACTTGTGGGCGACTAAGTTAAACTTAGCCCGTTGACTTATAGTCGAATCTGACCAACATATAATCTCCGTACCTACAAATACACACCAGTTACCCACGGGCTACGGTATACGGTAAAATACCGCCCACCTAAATATTTACGCTGGCAGCAGCCGTTGTGTCATGGTGTCACAACTCATTTTTCACGGATTGCAATGGTTGTACATGATGTACAACGTTATCCACAGTGGACAACACTTTCCACTCGGACTAATCGGCAAATAACCATATTCTTCAAAGGATACGCTTAAAATGAGTACCCTATGAATCGTGGATACCTCTGCCTTGAAATAGAGTAGTCCTAACAAAAATGTCCACTATGGACACAATACAGCTTCTTCTTTCAAGGTATGTCGTGAAATACTACCTACCTATAATCTGCTCCGTCAATTCTGTCGAAGCCGTACTTTTTAGTACATGTTGGATGCTAAGTTTTTACAGTGTCCTATAAAAATCAATTCTTAATATCTGCGCTCCAATTGGAGATGAGTTTTTCATAGCAGCGTCTAATTTGACACACCTTCTATATTTTCAGGAGGGGTACAAAAATTTTCGTATCCCTTTAGCAAAGTTCTATAAGGATATATTTTCAAAATACAGCCTGTTAAAACTTTTAACATCCAAATTACATAACAGTTTTATCATTAATACAGATCATCTATATCAACAAGGTCTGAATTGTTTCCAGTAACGCAAAATAACTCACAAGGGATTTTTCCGCCGTGAGATTCATTTTTGCAAAGTTCATCCTGTTCTACGCAATCTGTATTTGTCAGGTTCATTTGAACCTCGCCCTCTATTGGCATATCCAGTATTTCTTCTATAGAATAATCATTCTCCATTGAAACAGGTTTTCCCCGGTTATCATCAACTTCATTCCTCACTTCATCAGGAAATACAGTTAAATCTAATAATTCACCCTGTTTATACTCGCCATCATAATAACCTTCCACTGTCTTATATTCCAAGGATTTATTATATGCAAGACATTCCCTATACAAAGCAATCACGGCACCAGGATTATTGACATATTTTTTCGCACCCTCACAATAAGCATTGTATCTTAGCTTGGTTGCCCTTCTGTCAAGTTTCTCAACAAAATCTTCACATTCTACAGTATCAGAATATTTCAATGCTTCTGCAATAATAGCATCCTTGTCACAATATCTGCCATATGAATTATTCAGCTTGTAATATGTACTGTTTAATCTACGCTTTTTATGCCTGTATATGTAAAGAAGCTGCATGTTCTCTAACTGTTCCAGGTAATCATTGACGGTCTCTTTCCCATATCCCCATAGCGTTACCATTTCATCTTGAGGCATATGCCATTCTTTAGTTTGATTATTAATCGTTCCAATCAAAGAAATATTTTTGTTATACATAAATCAATTCCCTTTCATAAAGTAAAATTAGCCTAAGTTTCGTTTTAGGCAATCATTTGCCCTTTTTCCTATTTTCTCCTAGGACAAGTGGGCATCAATTTGCCCATTTCGATACTACTACTAAAGGAGATCCCTCCTACTACAAGAGATCCATTCTTATCCCTAACGGGGATAAGTTCTGTTTTTTGTCTGTAATTATTTTTTCATCTGTTATTCCTTTCATCTCTTTCATCTAAATAATTGACTCGGTTCTTCTACAATACATATTTCTACTTTTAAACCTCCCTCTATTTCTCTTTTTATGTGACATCCCATTTTGGGACACCACATATCCACTCTTCTACACAAATTTAACAAAAATTCATCATTTGACTTTTATATCTTGTTACACTCCATGACTGAAAATGTTAACTTTTGCATGGTAAATAGGGTTACAAATAATTTGAAACCCATAAATACCACTTCTCTTTTTTAATAGGACTGAACATTTCATTCAGCCCTTATCAATCTTTGAAATATTCAATTTTTATATAATGGAATTATTGTGTAGATTCACACAATCGACATTGTTGACAGTTATTAGAATTTCTTGAATTTTGGTTTTACAGTTTATTTTGATTACTCTGTATTATTCATTTATTTACTTCCCAACGGACACCACTCAGGGCTTGTCTTAGATGGATGATCCACACTCAACTTACCCATATCGTTAGTTCGTGCTTCGTGATCACAATAATAAATCCTATTGCCATAGTTATACATTCTCATGAATTCGCATTCAACGCAATGTGATACTCTGTTATCCAATCCCATATGTATTTAATCCTTCTGCAGTTCTTCTATTTTGTCAGTCAATGTCTCACTTGCATGAAACTTCATTCTTCTATGCTCTGGTACAATACATTCCGCTCCACTTAATGGCACTTTTCCTATTCTCTCTTTAGTTCTCTTCATTTCGAACCTGCCAAGTCCTGATAGCATTACTTTTTCTCCCTCCGCCATACATTCCATCAACGTTTCAAAGAACAGATTAAGTCCCTGCTTTGCTGCTTTCTTTGTTATACCGCCATTCTCTGCCATCCTGTCTATAAATTCTTTTTTCAATACTGCCATTATATTTCTCCCTTCGTTTTATGCTCTTACTGAAAATCCTTTGCTTTTCAAATAATTTACTGCCAGTCTTAAAAGTTCACCATTATTGACTGTCATATCCATAGTATCCTGCCATACATGCGGTTTGTGATTCACTTCCATACCGCCATGCTTGCCCTCATCAGCCCATTTAACAACCTGGTAGCCTGTTACGCCTTTATAACTGTTCAAGCTCTCATAATCAATATATACACTTGCCCGGACACCATCTTTATATGGGTGTGCATCTACTTTTACCACTGAATAAAGAAAATCTTTTGTCCTCTGGTAACTTGACGGTTCGTAGCCTGCATAGTAGTCTAACAGGAAGTAATTCAATGTTTCGTATACTCTGTCTGCCAACTGGTCAGTCATATTTAATAGTGTTGGTTGTAGTGCTTTTGCAAGCTCTTTCATGTTTTTTATGTGTTTTGCCATGCTTGTGCCTCCCTTCTGGTGCTTCAATCACTGTAAGATTTCTTGCGTTGTAATCACTCCTGTCATTCTGGAATGGCTTAAAGAATACATAATATCCGGAATCGATATATTCACCGCTCAGATTCGAATAATGGATAAAATAGGTGTTACCGTCCTCACCTCTGATAAATCCATATCTCCTGTCATGATGATATCTTGTTACTCGTCCATACAATATGACCAGTCCTCCCTATTTAGTCAAGTCTTTTTTCCTTATTTTTCAAGGATTTTTTAATTATATATCTCAGATGAATGAGCCAAGATAATGGACATTTCTTTGTATCTGGTACGAA
>CAJTEN010000046.1 GCA_910575245.1 Clostridia bacterium
GGCCGGCTGTTTCGGGGATATGTTTCCCTTTATAGCTGTCAAGCACGAAGGTTTCGTCAAATTCAGTGACATCCCCCAGAACCACGGGGAATTCACAAAAAAAAATCCTCAAGTGCCATGAGCAGCTTATGCCTCATGTTGAAAGCAGTCTGATGTGTGAGTCCGAGTGTTTTTTCAGCATAACTCAGGGAATCGCCCTCCAATGTCTGCCTTAAAAAATCCTGCCACACGTCCATTCCAAAGTGTGACATGGACAGTACGGTTCCTGTGGTTGGCACATAGGTTTTCCCACAGGGCTTGCAGAGATAACGCTGCTTTCCACATTTAAACCCATAAAGAATTATATTATGGGATCCACAGTGCGGACACGGAATGCGTTCCGATGTAGTCTGCTGCGCACCGTCGCCATGCGGAATCACATTGGCAGCAAGGAGCAGTCCGTCTATTTCGTCCTGTGATAGCGATCTCAGATATTCAACAACGGTCTGACGGTTCAACATATTAATCACCATAATCCTGACAGCGCAGGATGCCTTTCTTAAATGTTGAGACCATTATACCGATTCAAATGTCCAAATAAACGGACTTATAAGAGCGACCAACCCGTTTTTTGACTAACACCAATATTAAAGAAGCGTTGATTTTGCTCGTATCGCCGCTTGAAAAGAAGCGGCTCAAAGAGCCAACAGACTTGTGAGAAATCACAGTTTGTTGGCTCTCTTTATGTAAATAAAGAACTAAGCTGTTTCTCCGGAAATTTTTTTCTATTCCTTGACCACATTTTGACTTTTGGTTTTTATAATGGCATTTAGATAATAGAATCCAAAACAAGGAGGATGGACGATGCGAAAGCGATTCTTATCATTAGCTGTGATTTTTGTTTTGCCCTTTGCTGTGGCGGCCTGCGGAAATTATAACATTGCGGACGAAAATGCCCCGCCGCAAAATGTAGAAGAAGACCCGTTCGCCGGGGTGCAGGAAGACGGAGATTTAGGCTTTCTAAGCCACGGGGAAGCAAATCCCGCCAGAGCGGATGACCAGAGTGTTTTGCCTTATGAGTATCATGGCGGAGAATTTGTCCTGGACTATCAGTTTGTGTCAGAAGGAAAATTGGACAGCATTGGCTTCCTGCTTTTTTTGGACGGAAAGCCGCAAGCCTACAAGGTGAACGACACGGGGGCGGAATATGAGTATCTCCACTGCTTCCGGACATCAGAAAAGCACGAGGAGAAATTTTCCTTTGTGTTCACACCGGACACAGGGAAAAAGGGAGATACCCTGAATATGACAGTTGTGAGCGTCACCAGGCCCGATTTCCAGCCTGATATGAAAGAAACCTCAAGCTATGGCTGGTATCACCAAAGTTTTGAAAGGGTCCTGAAACTGCATTTTAATGAGGATGCTCCGGAAAGTGACAGTATTTATGGAGAAAGTATAACTGCTTTTCGTGATGTCAGCATTTCAGAGGAAAAAGTCACTTCCTCTTTTATTGAGAATGAGCTTGTGAAAGCAGGATGGGATGGCGTTACGATGGATACCCTGGATAACAGTGTCTATTGGACGCTTGTCTATGACGGTGAGGTGGTGTATGACAATATCAACCTTACCGGGAAAGATATGCTTACCGTGCGCTACACCCTTTGCGGAACGCCAGGCGCAAGATATGGTATATCATTTTTCTTAAACCATAAGCCCATATCTTTTGATGGAGCGGTTTCCTGTGATGTCACATTAAGCAAAGGAAATGTGTGGATTATTGAGGCAACCATAGATACCGCTAAGCTGGATGGTTTCAATACTTTTTATGCGACAGCCGTTGCAGCGGACGAAAATTCAGTTACAAGTAAAACAGGTTCAATTTTATTATACAAGGAGGACTAAAAATGAAAACAAAATGGATGTGTATGATACTTATGCTTGCTTTGGCTCTTAATCTGTCGGCCTGCGGGAACGGACAGGAGAATGGAAACAGCTCTGAAAATGGAGCCATAGACATTGAGCCGCAATCCGTAGAAGATGATTCATCGGAAAATACCGGAAATAAAAGCAGCGAAATGAACGTGATCGATCTGAAGGATAACGGTACAGATACAAATATTATGGCAGTCAGCAGCTTCAAGGATTCCGCTTTTTCAGGAAAGGTCAGCGGCTGCTATTATGCCGGTGGAAGCCGGATTATCGTTGCGGCGGATCAGCTTTATCTTTACGATACGGGGAAAGGCAAAACAATCGCGAGTGCGGATATTTCTATGGAAGACTTATGCGTACAGACCTTTACAGACGGCTACTTTGTTGTGGGCCAGGGAAAGGCTGGCGGCGGCAGCAACGGTTCATTTGCTGCATCAGAAAGCGGCGGTATCAATGGATACATACTGAATAAGGACTTTGCTGTTCAGGATACCATTTCCTTCAGCGGATTATTAAGTGACGATTTTATCCCGCAGATCACAGGGATCGCTGTTTCACAGGACGGAAAACAAGTTGCTTTCGGCGGACTTTCGGGACTTTACCTTTATGATGTTTCTTCCCGAAAGATCCGTACCGTTCTGAACTATTCCGAAGAAGGCACGGCAGGTAATCTGCAGATTGTAACTATGGACAGCCTTACCTTTACGGGGAACAACACTTTAGTCTATGTAGGCATGGCTACAGATACCTCCATTGGCGGGGATGGGGTCAGTGTTTATGGTACAGTATCCACTGACAGCGCAGATCTCACGATTACCAAAAAGGGGGATTACAAGATAGATACGGAAGAAGTGCAAAAGGGCGGAAACCTGCTTATTATGCCCCAGAGCTTTGACAAAAATAATGGAACCCTGCTGATGCTTGATACCATATCCAATACAGAAAATACGATGTCGTTCTCAAGCCGCAGCGAGGGAAAAGACGGTGTTTACTGCTCCGGGCAGGGAAAATATGTGGCTACTGCTATTTTGGAGGAAAGCAGTGTTACAATCAACATTTATGATACGGCATCGGGAAAAAGGATCCATACGGAAACCGTTCAGGACAGCAACAGTACCTATTTCCTGCGTATTCCACAGATTTTGATTTTGGATGAATCCGGCACCTGTATCGTTGTGCTTGGACGGGGTATTGACGAGGTAAGCACCTTGATAACAACCTTTGGCTTTGCGGGGTAATTCTTGATGAAAATATCATTACGAAATGTTTCAAAGCAGTATAAGGGCAGGGGCGCTTTGGGCAAGTATGCCAAAGGCATATATGCCTTAAAGGATTTTACGACGGAACTTACGGAGGGTGTCTATGGGCTTTTGGGCGCTAACGGTGCGGGAAAGACGACACTGATCAATATCTTTGTGGGTATTTTGGGAAGCGATAGCGGAACGGTTTTGATTGACGGACAGGATGCAAGGACACTGGGTAAGGACTTCCTGTCAAAAATCGGATATATGCCGCAATATCCTTTTCTTTACCGGGATTTTACAGTGATGGATTTTCTGCTGTATATGTGTGCGCTGAAAGGAATCCCTGACGAACAGGGTAAAAAACGGGCTTTGGAGCTTCTGGACATTGTCAATCTTTCAGATGCTAAAGATAAAAAGATTGGCGCTCTTTCCGGCGGTATGCGGCAGAGGGTCGGCATTGTCCAGGCGATGCTGGGCGATCCTGAAATTCTTATTTTGGATGAGCCGACAGCAGGGCTTGATCCCAGTGAACGTATCCGCTTCCGCAACCTGATCTCAAAATTCGCACAGGGGCGGACCGTTTTGCTGGCCACCCATATCGTATCCGATGTGGAGTGTATCGCAAAGGAGATTATGATCTTAAAGGAAGGCTCCTTAATAACCCAGGGAACTACCGACACATTAGAACAGAATATCTATGGGAAAGTGTGGGAGGTGACAGTAAACGGGGAAGACGCTGCCAGACTTGGCAGTCAATATTATGTCAGCAACATGAAACAGCAGGGGGAACGCTTTTTAGTGAGAATTGTAAGCGATACGCTGCCTGCTTCAGACGCAGTAAAGGTTTCCCCTAATCTGGAAGATGTATTTCTGTATTATTTCCGTGGGCAATGAGCCAAGCGGACATGCTTGCATGTCCATTTGGCGAATGCCGCGAGAGTCGCAAGACCCTCCGTGGGCAATGAGGTAAGGGAGAGATAGCATGACGCGCTTAATCAAATATGAATTTTACAAATTATTCTGCAAGCGGTCAATACTTGTTGTACTCATATTGTTCAGTGTAATAAACCTGTTCAAAATTAACAGCGAATTCCACTCGTATTCCTACCTGGCGGACGGAAATGAGAGCCGCAGTTGGAACAGCGTGTATTGGCAGCTTTATGAGGATTACAGTGGGGAGATCACTGCTGAAAAAATCAATCATCTTCTTTCCATATATCAGCCGTTAGCAGACGCTACGGCTGATATGACAGCAAGCACAGCCAAAGACAATCCGGATATGATGACGGGGAATATATACAGTGACCGGAATATCTTGGATAAATACTATGTGGAGCCTATGGAATATTTCTATCATTATCGGACTTATGCGCTTCAAGTGGCAGAGAGGGCAAAGGAAAATGCCGCTGTTTACAAAGAACGGGGGCAGACTTATGAAGCGCGCAAAAACAGTGTGATCTATAACCTTTATTCCGGGCGGAGCATAAAAGCCTTTGCCTATGAGGAGATGTATAACTATTATCTGAACTATGATTTTTCGGGCATATTGGTTTTATTTCTTTGTCTGTACGGGGTTGTCAGTACCTTTGTCTGCGAAAAGGAAACACAGATGGATATGCTGCTGCTGACAAATCCGGGCGGCGGTAAAAAGACCACATTTGCTAAAATTGCTGCGGCTTCTTTGTTTGTAATCAGTGTGGCCATATGGTTTTCTGTTGTGGATTATACTGGTTTTGCGTATTTCTTCGGAACGGCGGAAGGAGGAAATCTTCCGCTGTATGCTGTCCGCAATTTCAGCACGGCTGCGGTAAACTGTAATTTATGGCAATATGCGATTCTGTCCGCAGTGATAAGGGCAGTGGGCGTATGGACGATGAGCATGGTGTTTCTATTGATTTCCTTGTTTGGGCACAGTGCTCTTGTTCCGTTTGTCGCTGATTTTGGAGCAGCCCTGTGTTTCATTATTACAGGTGCGTCACAGAGCTGTTTCAGTAATGTCTGGCTCAAGATTATAAACCCATATTCGCTGCTTGCTAACCGCATACTGTTTGGCAAGACCGAGTTTATTGGTTTTGCAGGATATCCGGTACAGAGTTTCCAGGCAGCAATTATTTTTGCCATAGCCGTAGGGGTGGTTTCCATAACGGCAATGATGATACTTTCTAAAAGGAACTCTTATTGCCGGGAAAGGAGGATAAAATGTCTGGATTTATGTACGAAGTAAAAAAGATTATGCTCTGGCAAAGGGGGCTGTTCTATATTGCCCTTGTCCTGCTCTTTGGTACGGTCTGGCTTGCCTTGTCCGACAACCCTGTAGACATAGCGATGGAGCAGTATAAGAATGAATATGAATGGTATCTGGAAAAGGTAAACGGATACTGCACCGAGGAATCTTCCCTTTATCTGGAGCAGGAGGCGGAGAGGATTGCGAAAGCGAAGGAAAGGCAGAACAGCCTTTTGGAGAACTACTATGACGGGAAGATCAGTGAAAGTGAATATAAAAAAGAGAGCCGGGAAATAGAGAAGGTTCTGGAGCATCAAAATGGATTTGAGGTTATCTATCAGCAGTATCTCTATATCTGCGAAAATGCGGGGAACCGCTGTTTTCTCCAGACAAACGGATGGATGGGGCTTCTTGGCAAAGGTACGCTTAATTTCATTCTCTTCCTTGGCATTTTGCTGATTGTTACGCCTGTTTTCTGTTCTGAGTACAGCTGCCAGATGGACACCCTGATCCTGACTGCAAGGGAGGGGCGAAAAAGCGCTCTGTATAAGCTGCTCATAATTACCACGGTTGTCCTCTTCCTGTCGCTTTGCATTTCGCTTATTGAATACGGATTTTACAGGTTCAAATACGGACTGCCGGATGGGGATTATCCGATTCAGAGTATCCGTTACTTTGCGGACAGCAGCAAGGGTATGTCGCTGTTGGAGGGATATGTATCTATAGGGTTGCTCCGGATGTTTGGCGGTGTGTTTCTTACGATACTCCTGATATTCATTTCCGTTTTAGCAAAAAAGTATGCGGTCACTCTGCTGACTGGTGCGGTGTCCGTGATTATTCCCTATATAGGTTTATCAAAAACCAGCATTTATCGTCTGCCGCTGCCGCTGCCGTTTCTGCTTGGAACAGATTTTTTTGCAGGGGATATTGTTATGAGCGATGCCCTGACAGGTGATGAGAAAATTATATTTGCGGAGGTTGGCACGGTTACGCTGTTGACATTGCTCTTTGTATCCGTGCTTTTGTGTACTTTGGCCGTTGTCTGGATTGTACGGCGCAATTCTAACAGGTGGCTGATGAAATCAGGGCAAAAGAAGCGTGGGGCGGCTTTCGCTGTCATGTTTGGCCTGGCATTGGCAGTGACGGGATGTGCAGGCCGTGAAAAAACGGGAAGCGTTGTCTATAATTCATCGGCAGGCTATGACTGTATGGGTTATGAAATCATACAAGATGCAGGAGATTTTGATTATTCTCTCAAAAATACTTCCACGGGGGAAACATATCCTTTAGCACGTTCCCCTATGTTTGGGGTGTTTTCTGATGAAGAAGAAATACGTGCGTTTTATGTGTGTCCGCCATATCTGTATTACACCACATCGGTTATGGAAAGCTATGTCAACCGTGTAGGAAACTATAACAGCAATATAACGAAAGTGTCAGTGGTCGAGTTGAATCTGAATACCTTTGAGGAAAAAACAATCTTTGAGCAGATGACAAATTCCGGGCGTTCTCTTTTGGGCATTGACTATGAAACGGGGGATAAATGGAAGTTCCTGGATTTTCACCACGCTTTTTTCCTGAATGATGACAACCTGTTTTTCATTGGCGATGATGGCATAACAAAAGTAAACCGGTACACCAGAAAAACTGTAAAACTCGAGATTCCTACAAACGGAAATATTTCATTCGATGGGGAAAGCATCTTTTACAAAAATGAACAGGGGGTTTTAACAAGATATGACGTTTCCAGTAATGAAACTTACACTTATGAAAATATAGTTGCATATGATTTCTGCATGGATGAGCAGTCAATCTATTATATTTCCAGGACAGACGACGGATGTCTGTATTCTTGCGGCAAGGACGGGAATAACAAGGAATTGATCAGTCATATACCAGCAATGTCTGTTACCTGTGATACAGGCAATATTTATGTATTATCAAAAGAAAGTGGGGAGGAAATCGCTTTACCAAAAAGTCATTGATTTATTCCAAATTGAGGAACAAATGCGGCAATGAACAGGAAACAATACGGAAAGAGAAAAAAACTCAGGAAGAGAAAGATTAAGCGGCTTATGATTGCGTATCTTCTGAGGGCAATCGTCATACTGATACCAATTATAATAATGATACTTATGGTTTGCGGATGTCTTTACATATACGAGAGATTTACAAAGGAAGATGAAAAGGTAAATAAATACACGGATATATACACAGATATATACACAGATAGAAAAGCTGGCAATGATGTTGCTCCTGTTACTTCAACAGAGAATAATGTCCCAGGGTTTTGTGTTGTCGTGGATGCAGGGCATGGAGGAAGTGACGGAGGTACTGTCAGCGGCAAGGCAGTAGAAAAGGATATTAACCTTTCGGTTGCATTGAAGCTGAAAGGTATTCTGGAGAATGACAATATAGAAGTTATTCTGACCAGAAGTTCCGATGAAAATATAAGCCTTGCAGATCGTACTTCTGTTGCAAATGACTCCAATGCAGATTTTTTTATCAGTCTTCATTGCAATTACTATGAGAAAGATGCCCAGATAGCAGGCTTGGAATGTTATTACAATAATTCAAATGCGACAGAAAGCAAAGAATATGCAGATAGTATCATTAACGCAGTTTCGCTAAGTGAAGATATTAAAACGAGGTATGCAAAAACAGCGGGATATTATGTTTTGCGAAATACGCAAAAGCCCGCTGTTTTGGTAGAAATGGGATTTCTCTCAAATTATTCTGAAAATCAAAAGCTGTTGGATGATGATTATCAGGAAAGTTTGGCACAGAGAATTGCAGAAGGAATTTCCAATGAAATAGGTGATTGCGAAACGTCTTGAAAGTTGCCTGAAAATTAGCAGTTTTGTTGGATGATTTTAGCATGAGCGATGGTTTTATTACTGGAGGCAAACTGACAGAAGGGTAAGAGCGGCAAGAAATTGAGCCATATTCTAAAGATGGGCGCACTGGTGGTGAGACAATATATTTTCATTTTTCTGGTGGTAAGTCCTATGCAATTAATGGCTTTACGCTTCTAATGTATTGATGCTGGTGCATTTTGTCAGCTAACAGAACGGTAATTAATTGCGTAATGCCGGAAAGAAGCAAGTATGCGTGGAGAGTTTTTTCATCTTGTGTTTTGCGGCCTGCAAGACCAAAGGAATTCTTTACATGGTTAATGGAGCGCGCAACGCAGGTGCGGATTTTATATGTAGAATCCCATTCCGGCGTGCTGCGTAATGTATCCGGGTAAGTTCGCAGATTTTTTCTGGATATAGATAAACCATCCGTCCGCAGCGGGAATCGGAACATGGTTCTTCGCACTGACACTGCCGGTGGTACTTGCCGGTTTCTGGATTTTTCTAGTCATGTACTTTTGCACAGGCTTTGAGTTGTTTGATGATACGGTTGGCATATTTGGGATTGTTTTCGGTGACCCAGGCCTCAATTCCGGAAGAATCAAAAATGGTCATATCTGCTTTTGCAGAATCGATGGCCTGACAGACTGGTTCCGTAAGATCAACAAGCTTATCAAAAATAAGCTGATCGAGGAAATTCTGCTTAAAGCGGGTGAGTCTTTGAAGCAAACGACTGGGAAAAAATCATGGATAAACACTATTTTCCGGGATTTAAAGAAGGAACCCGTCCAGTCATCGGGGTCTTTGGCGCGGAAGAGATCCGGAGATCATTCGTATTATGACCAAAGACGGCAAAACCATCCGGGTTTCCGGCGGCCATGCAATGTTGGTTTGCGATGAAGCAGTGCCGGGCGGCAGACGCACAGCGGCAGGAAGACTGCAGGCCGGGGATCGGCTTATGACGCCTGACGGTGTATCGGTGATTTCGGAGGTGGTGACAGAACCTTATAACGATATCGTATACAATTACTTCTCAAACAAAGATGAGATTCTGCTGGCTCTCACGGAAGTATATTGGAATCAGGCTAGTCTTTAATGAAACATTTACCAGAGAGCAGTTCGCCCGTTTCATTATGATGAACATGACAATGCTGTTAAGAGCGCGTGTGTCTGATATTTCTTTTTTTATCACAGTCATTAAGAGAATTATTTACTAGTTTCGTGAGGAAGAATAAAAGTGCAGTTTTAATGATCGGATAATTTAATTTTTTCGGATTGATTCGTTATATCCTGATAGGGAGGTAAAGCCTGCTGGCTCTTAAACTCCTTTTTGGACTTGCGTCCCAATAATTTAGTAATATGACAGGCTATACGATAGAGTATATCACTTTCGTATACCATATCTATAGTAAAGGAAGCTGTCTGTGTCCGATCATTAATGGTATTGCTTATAAAGGCAGGGTTCTTTTTGGATATAAAATTAAAGATATCCACGATTCCTTCCACCTCGTACCCCGCTCCTATGCGCTCTGGACGACCGGACTGGAGGCGAACGTGGCGGCGCTGGGTACAACGGCTTTGCAAGGAAAACTGCGTTGAGGGAGCTTTGAATATAAATCGCGTGACAAGCTGCTGTTAAACCAGATGATGCGCGAAAAAAGAAAAATAAAATTATTTCAAAAAAACCTGTAAGATTTTTTGAAATACGAAGTCTTATATGTGAGGAGGTGAGAAAGTGGCAGGTTCCGAAGAAGAATTTGAGAAAATTTATATAAGATACTTTAATGACGTATTTCTCTTTCTCAAAAAGATATCAAAAGACGAAAGTATTGCAGAGGAAATCACAAGCGAAACTTTTTTCAAAGCAATGCGTTCAATAGATAATTTTCATGGTGAAGCAGATGTCCGTGTCTGGCTTTGCCAAATTGCAAAAAACTGTTATTTTTCCTATTTGAAAAAGCAGCAGCGAATTGAAAATATTGATGATATTGATTTACCAGACAATAAAGACACCATTGAGGAGCAAATATTAAAGCAATACGATGCTATGCAAGTACATCTCCTGCTACACAATTTAGCTGAACCATATAAAGAAGTTTTTATGCTGCGGGTTTTGGGGGAGCTGAGTTTCAAACAAATTGCAGATATTTTTCAGAAAACAGATAACTGGGCTTGCGTCACTTATCATCGGGCAAGAAATAAAATATTAATGCAAATGGAGGACAATGATGATTAATAAATGTAATTTAATTAAAGACATCCTTCCGCTCTATGTAGAAAACATGGTAAGTGCGGATACACGAGAGTTTGTTAGTGAACATCTTGAACATTGTGAAGAGTGTCATGCAGAGTTTGAACATATGAGAAAGCCTGCGGACTTTATCCCCGATGTTGACATCGTTCCGTTAAAAAGAATAAAGAAGGATTTATTTTTCAAACGCTTGCAGACTATTTTTTTCACGGCAATTTTGGCATGTGCCATAGTGACGGTTGCTTTTGGGATTTTAACATCACCTAAATTTTTCCCCTATTCCGACAACTTGCTGGATGTTATTGACGGCTCTAATGGGAGTATTATCATTACCTTCGATAATAAGGTGACAGGTTATAGCTGTATTGAAGAGTTTGGCAATGAAACTGAATCAACAGTTTATCGCATAAATGCCTGGACTACGACTTGGGACTTATATTCGTCTAACCGTGGAAAACAAAATATGGTTATACCCTCTGATAGAGGAACCCAAATTCAGATTTTCTATGCCCAAAACAATGGTTCTGAAGATATACTGGTTTATGGGTTAAATGAAAATACTGAAGAAAATAGCGTAACACTGCCAAGGCTGGTTTTAATACCGTATTTCTTATTAGCCTTTCTTGCCCTTGCTATACTTGTAATACTACGATTGTTTTTAAGAAATAGGCAAACAATAATTGTGTGGATTGACAGAGCTATATTGTTCCCGGTTTCCTATATGGCAGCCCAGCTTTGCACAAAAGGAATTAGCTTTACAACATATTCATCACAACGAGATTTTTATATTATCATTCTGGTTGCTATACTGTTTTATTTTGTGATGTTGACAGGAAAAGCTTTGTATAAAGCAAAAAAAAGGACTTCTCAAAGTAAGGATGAATATAAACGCAGGATAACTTGAGGGGGAGACATGAAAAGATCTCTATTTAGGCTAACGGATATGTTAGAACTAAGTATTGCATATATTATCTGCTTTTCTCTAAATTTGCTTTTGGATTATGCAAAGACTTTGGATTTGGATGCTTATATTCTAAAGGCTTTTTTGAAAAATTTTATTGATTGTCAGTCCTTGATTGTTTCGCTGTTTACGTTCATTGTGATAGTTTTCCATTATCAAATGCTGGAAAGAAGAAAGGCAGAAATATTTTGCAGAATACTTGTGGGCGGTACTGTGTTTAACATTGCAATTCGATATATGCTGGACTGTATCACGGTACTATTTTTCGTTTATCTTCTATTGGCTTTAGTAAATCTCCATTTGGGTTTTAATTTAGCCAGCAATTTTTACTTAGTCCTTATTTTTGTCGCATACATACTAATTAGCGCAAGGCAGGTACGGAAATATGAAAATTTTTAAGTTTATTGTTTCAAAAATATTTTTAAGAAAAGCAATCCTCGGTATAGGTGTAATGCTGTTGCTGTGCATGGCGAATTACATAACCTTTACTGCTGCCCGTTCCATTTTGTCAACATTTCAAGGGTATCAGGAAACAAAGTATGTAAATCAAGAAGGGGTTTATATTGCTAACTTAGACCCGGATAGTCATATTGATATGAACATAATTGGCGAAAATGGAACACAAGCAGTATATGACTATTTGAACAGTAATTTTAAGTATGCATTTTATACAGACGGGTTTATTGTATCCGTTCCCAACAGTGATGATATGGAAATATCATTGGGCTATATGAACGAGCAGTATAATAGATTGAATGGATTTGAGCTGTCACAAGGGACAGATTTATATTTTGATTACCAATTAGAAGGGGAAATCCCTGTTTTAATAGGAAAAGGGTTAAGTAAAACATATCCCGTTGGATCAACAATAAAAATTGAAGAATCTGTTATTGGGCGGCCTTTAACTCTGCAGGTTCAGGGCGTGTTGAAGCAAAATGCTTATCATTCCAATTACTATGCCCTCAATTCCAAGACATACTACAATTTTTCAATCCTCATTCCTGTGAATGAGGAATTTATAAATCATGCGAGCATGGACATTCAACTTAATGGCCTTATGGATATTACGCTTTTGGACACCTCAAAAGAAGAAATAGCGAATTTGAGTGAGATTATCAAAGACAATTTGGGTTTAAGATTTAATTTCTTTAGCCAAAAAGAAAATTACGACTATTTCAACGAATACTATCTTCATTCATTAAAAATCATATTCATAACAACCTTTATCCTTCTGATAGTCATAACTTGTCTTTCTGTTTGGAACGCATTAGTTAGTGTTCGCTTAATGCTGAAAGATTTTACAATCAATCTATTGGTTGGATTAAGCTACTCAAAGTTAAAAAGAATTTTTTATGGTTATTTTGGGATGATCGCCTTTATTAATGTAGCACTTATTTCTATATTCACCGCTTTTAACAGATATGGGTGCTGGCTAAGAAAAGATGCTACCTTTGCCACCTACGGATTATTTGGTTTGATAGGGATGGACTGGCTGGCTTTATTGTCAGTAGTCGCTTCTGATATTATTATCGGAATAATTATTGTAGAAAGTATGTTATGGAAAATCAAAAAAGTTCCAATTTCATTGGGGGTGTTACAATGACGAAAATTATTGATTTAAGCGTTAAAGAAAAAATCTATAAGAGTAAAAAGTCGAAACTTTCAATATTAAATAATTTCAGCCTTGAAGTTGCTGCTGGTGAAAAAATTGCCATTGTAGGCGAATCTGGCGTAGGAAAAAGCTCCTTGCTTAATATTATAGGATTGATAGATAGGGATTATAACGGTGAATATACGCTTTTGGGATCGGCTACTAATAATTTACATACAAGTGAGTTAGCACAATGGCGAAACCAAAAGATTGGTTTTGTTCTCCAAGAGTCAGCACTGATCAATTCTTTGACGATTGAGGATAATATCAAATTACCTTTACTTTACGCAGGCTCTGGGAAAAAAGAGTTTAAGCCAGAGGATTTTGAAAGTGTAATTAATGCAATTGGCATTAAGCCTATATTAAAAAAGAAGCCACTTGAATGTTCTGGCGGGGAAAAGGCCAGAGCTGTATTTGCCAGAGGAATAATTATGAAACCTCAAATTATTTTAGCTGATGAACCTACGGCATCTCTGGATATGGAGAATAGGGAAAGAATTGTAACCTTGCTTTTTAAAATGAACAGGGAGTTCAACACTACTATTATTACTGTAACTCATGATTTGGAAATAGCGAATCGTCATGATAGAGTAATTCATCTTGAAAGCAATAGCAAATGCTTTGCAGGAGTGATGAAGCAATGACCATAGCTACAGTTCTTATAGAACTTATTGTAACATCTGGGACCATGAATATAAAGTAACTTAATAACCAATAGACAGAGAATGGATGAACCAGCATGATTGAAGAAGAATCTTCGGAAAGGATGTTTAGAATTATCCTTCTGTCTAACAAAAAAAGAATAAGTCTGTAAGCTGTTTTTCTTGCTTACAAACTTATTATACGAGGAGTGTAGAAAATGAAAGAAATCAGACGATACGACATTAATGAGAACTGGGCACATTCAGGAATTATTCAAGCGGGAGACTATTGCTTTATAAATTACTGTGCCCGCAATATAGGCGGTACTATTGAAGAACAAATTGACGGTGCCTTTGATGAAATGGAAGAACGGCTGGCATTAGTGGGATTGACACTTGAAAATGTCGTACAGATGAATTGCCTGTTTAAAAATATCTGGGATATTCCGGTAATGGAAAAGGTAATTAAGAGAAGATTTAATGGCAAATATCCCGTACGCAAGTCATTTCAGACTGAATTTGCCGATCCGGGTAATTTGTTCTTCCAGGTGGATGCTATAGCCTACTCAACAATAAATTCTTAGATATATATTTTTCTTCCCATCTCTCCGATTTGTCCCGATATTCGGCATTAGCTGTTTTAGAAACGGCAAAGACTGGATTCTATGCAGAATACAAAGAGTTACGCTTTATCCACTTCAATCTATCTTTGGAAAAATAGGAACAGGTGTTGCTGCGGTTATTGGAACCTGCGGACTGGGATATTTTAATCCGGTGTTTGCAGCAAAGATTCCATTGATTGGAAAGATTTTTGAGAAGGTTGAGGATGATGCCACATATTCCGGAGACTATACGGATAAGAAAATTGTCCTGACAAATGAGGATTCTGCGGGGAATTTGGATACATCGGACTATACTGTGTCTGATAAAGGAATCACATTAACCGCATCGGAAGCTTATTGTGATGGATATTCCATATTCCTTACAGTAAATATTGAATCAGAAGATGCGGATTTCACGAATATTCCGCCGCATTATACAGGCATGAATGCTGCAGATAACCAGACAGCCGCGGGATTTTATATCTTTGGAACATGGAGTGTGGATGGAAGTTCACCTGAATGGCTCGAAAATACATTTGATGGCAAGGTAATCGACAGCTATACATTCGCAGATATGCTGAAGATAAATCTTGAGGAGAAGTATACGGGCAGCGGCGAACTGAACTTAAATGTAAACGGTCTTGGGTATGATGATGACAGGATGCATGAGCCTTGCTATACAATTTGCTTTAACCAGGATGGGGAACTGCTTTACGCAGATATGGAAATGGCAGGCAGAGCCGGGTTTGCTGTTCAGGGGAAAGAGATAAAAACATTGTATGTCTACATTTTTGACAATCTTGATGACTGGTCTTTGATGGAGCAGGAAGGAATGGACAGCAGCGTTGCGGACAGGGCAGTCATTTCAAGGGAAATCCATGTAGAGTAAGTGGGCAGCTTTTTTATAAAGATTTTTGTAACAGATTTCTGGGTTGATTTCGGAAAAAATATGGTAGAATTTCGCCGAAGTAAAAAAGAACAGATGACAAAGTGTATAATCCATCTCATAACCCATACAGGGAATTACAGGAGGCATATGAGATGAAGAAAAAATTTTTGAGCGTACTAATAGCAGGAGCATTAGGGGTATGTGTATTGGCGGGATGCCAGAAGGCACCGGAAGCATCTGCGGACAGCGATGTTTACCATGCCAAAAGCTCTTTGGAGGGCGAAGTGGAGAATATTGTGACAAAAGAGTCTGACACAAATACAGCAGGAACAGATAAGCCTAAGTCAGGTGGAAGCTACGATGCTTTGGTCGGAACGGAGGAAAACGGCATTTGGATTTGTGCAGAAGTTCCCGCAGCGCCGCAGACAGTCCAGACGCTGACTTTGCAGAAACGGGATGATTGGGATATGGAAAAGCTGAGGGAGGTGCTTGGCAGCGAAAGCGGAAATGTGCAGGACATTACCGCAGAATATCTTGCGCAGAGGGAAAAAGAGTTAAGTGAAATGGCTGAAGAGGATAAGCCGGGCGAATGGCTGAATTTCGGTGATGATTCTCTTATGATTTTATCGGACGGACAGAAGGAGGTATCTTTTGCAAGAAATACATCTGTAAGTTATGTGGATGAAATATTAAAAAAGAACTGTGATGCAATTTATAAAAAAGCTCCGGAAATTGATGTTACAGGGGATAGTGAGACCGCTCCTGCCCGATTTCCCGTTTCCCATGCGGAGGATATCCTTCTGGAGAAGCTGGCAGTATTGGACATTACGGAAATACATATTTCCAGGGCTTTGTACTATGAACTTGACCAAACCGCATTTTATGAACTGACATTTACGCCTTCTTATGAAACAATTGGAGTAGCGTCAGAGTTTGGCCAGATTGTGCTTGGGGAGGTTCAGCCGAGAGGAACCGCATGGATTACGGAGGACGGCATAGTGACGATGAGGTTGGAGGATTATTGTGGTAAAATTACAGAGCAGTCTGAAAACGGAAATATTTTGACGTTTTCACAGGTGACAGATATTTTGGAAGAATATTTGGAAAATAATACTTTCTGCGGAAATTCAAAGGCAAAACTGACGCAGGCAGAGCTTGTATATTATCCGAAACTTCAGGAATCAGAACTGATCCTGACACCGGCATGGCATATCTACATTCCGTTGAATGAAATGATGGATGCAATGGAGTCCGGCGATAAAGCATGGCAGGAAGCGGCCGAGAATGGCACGGCGTGGAATATTTATCTGGATGCCGTGACGGGAGAATTAATAAAGGTAGAATAAAATGAATGGATTTTTTTGGAAGGATATGAAAAGAAGTTTCCTGAATGTGGGATTTTTTGTCGGGTTGGCTTCTGTGGCAGCGCTTTTGGCGGCTGCGGTGGCGACGGGGACACCGCCGGGACGTATACGGAGCAGCTACTATATTTTGTTCAATGTGTTTGGCGCTTCAGGATTTGGTCCTTTTGCGGCTGTCTTTCCCGTGCTGGCTTATGCGACTCGTTTTTGTGAAGAATATCAGAGTGGGTATTACCGCATGATTTTTTCAAGGATGAGCCCGGTATGCTTTGGAAGAATCCGTATATGCAGCGTTGCATTGTCCGGGGGCATCATGCTGGCAGTCCCGATTGCGTCTGCCTGTATCATGGCTTATATTCTTGGCGTTCCGGGCGTGCCGCAAGGATCGGACAAAGGAATGCTGGATGGGACAATTATGCTTACCTATATCGTCAAATATGGGGATTGGTACATTGCCTTTGGGAAAACCGTTCTCGGTTTTTTGTTTGGATGTGTGTGGGCGCTTATGGGATTTCTGTTTGCGGTATGGATTCCAAACCGCTATGTTGCCTTAATTGCGCCTTTTGTACTGTATGAATCTATGTGGGTCGGACTGGACAAGGTTGTATGGCTGAATCCTATCCGGCTTCTGCGGGGAGATGATGTAGGAAGTTATCCTTTGGCGGCAGGAGTGGAATGTGTATATATCATTGTTGTGTCAGCTGTCATTATGGCAGGACTCGTGAGGAGGTATCGGAATGGGTAGCGTTGCAGTAATCCTAAGGGGAATGTTCCGGCAGGAGCAAAGAAGCGGCAGGGTTATCATGGGATATTTTTTGGGATTTGCAGTCATGGGCTATTGGATGAGCGGTTTTTTGCGGTATGCGTCTGACACAGGAGAACCAGTTAATATACTGGAAGCCTTCTGCGTGGTTGAGCAGCATTATGTGAATATGCTGTTTTTGGTCTTAGGATGGCTTCTGGTAGTGGCAGACGCCCCGTTTATGAAAGGGAATATTTACCTGCTTTTATATCGGTGCGGCAGAAAGCGTTGGAATATGGGAATGTTTTTCTATATATTGATGCAGGCATTTCTTTACACTGCGGCTATGGCGGTATTTACTATAATCATCAGCAGTTTTTTCGGGTTTGTGGGGAATATGTGGAGCAGTCCGGTGTATTCTCTTGCACTTGATGTCACAAACAACATCGGAGCCAAGTATAATATTACATTTCCGTGGCTTGCGATGATGAAGGTCATGTCTGTTCCACAGGCATTTGCAGTGACATTTTTGTTTCTTTATCTGTATCTTGCTTTTATGGGAGCGCTTTTATATGCTGCTGCACTGATGTTTTCAGGAATAGCCGGAATGGTGGCTGTAATAGGGGTGCATCTGGCCGGATATTTACGGATGATGGACGGTTATACGGAAACTTCTTTATTGGCAAGGGCAGTTCCGGGAAATTTTATAGATGGGACATTGTCTTACTGGCAGTCTGTTGCTTTGTTTTTGGCATTGATTGTGATTTTAATGGTTTTATCATCTGTTTTTGTGAAAAAAATTGAGTTTCAGCCGGAAACGGAGGTAGAAGGATAATGTTGGAAAGTGTGTTTATCAGGCTGTTTGCAGGAGTACCATCAGATTATTTTGAAGCCATACCGCTGATTCCTTTTGGACAATGGCTTCTGCCGATTGGATTTTTTCTGTTGACAGTGGGTTTTTATTCAGAACGGAACAGAAAGGTGGAAATATTTTCCCTGTACCGTTGTGGAACAGTTTCGGACTGGTGGATAAGGCATTTTGTGAAAAGGGTGATATTTGGTATAAAGACGGCAGTATTGCTCCTGCTCATTGTTTTGGCCTGCGATATTGTTATGGGGAAATTGATTTTACTTTCCGCAGGGCTGCTTGCAAAAATCAGTGTCTTGTGGCTGTTTCATAGTATCAGTATGGCAGCGTTTTTCGTGTTATTGGATTTATTCCCCATCAGGCGTTTTGTTCCAGGGATGCTATTCCTGTTGGAAGGCGTGACATTTATGATTGGCTGCCGGATTTGTGCAGTTTCCCATGCAATGTATGGAATGTGGGGGATGTATCTGCGAAGCAGCTTATATGAAACAGGCGGCTTTCCGGTCGGAGTGATAATTGTAACGGAAGCTGTTTTGCAGGCAGCCAGTTTTGCTATCGGGCGGGAATATTTGAAAAAAGAAACAGATTATATTTAAAGAAGGGAAGGTTTGCGAATATGGCAGAAGCAATCCGTGTGGAGAATGTAACAAAAAGGTTTGGCGAAGTTGTTGCACTCGACCGTATTAACATCAGTTTTGAAAAAGGAAAAATATATGGGATTATAGGAAGGAATGGTTCCGGTAAGACTGTACTGTTCAAAACGATGATTGGATATTTAAAACCGACAGGCGGAAGGGTTGTAGTGGGGGAAAAGGAAATCGGAAAAGATATTGATTTTGCAGACAATATGGGAATTATTATCGAAAATCCCGGATTTTTAAGCAGATACACAGGATACAAAAATCTGGAATATTTGGCATCTATCCGTAAATTGATAGGCAGGGAGCGGATCAGGGAGAGCATGGAACGGGTAGGATTAGATCCCGACAGCCGCAAAAAAGTTGGAAAATATTCCCTTGGTATGAGGCAGAGGCTCGGTATAGCCCAGGCAATTATGGAAAACCCGGATATTTTGATCTTGGATGAACCAATGAACGGACTGGACAATCAGGGGGTAAACGATGTGCGGGATATTCTTTTGGGATTAAAGAAAGAAGGAAAAACCGTCATACTTGCCAGCCATAATAAAGAGGATATAGAGGTTTTGTGTGATACGGTATATGAGATGGAACATGGAAGACTGGTATAAAAGAGGTAAATGCTACATCGCAAAGAATTTTGTCATTTTCGGCAAGGAACAGGTGGCAAAGCAGATTGAGGGCGTATATGAGAGGATACTGAAATACGCAAAAAAGGAATTCCTCGAAAAAGGCTACACAGATGCCTCCCTGCGGACGATTGCCGCGGAAGCAGAAACAAGCACCAATTCCATTTACGTCCGCTTTAAAGGTAAGGAAGGGCTGTTTGCCGCCATTGTGGAGCCGGTTTCAGAAGAGTTCATGTCCCGCTGCCTGGATGTGCAGGAAACCTTCCATTCTTTTGACAGCGATGTCCAGCGTCGGGAGGTTGGGAAGTATTCTTCTGATGCGATGCTTGGAATGGTGGATTACATCTACGACCACTTTGACGAATTCCGTTTGCTGTTGGATGCTTCCCATGGCACGAAGTTCTGTAATTTTGTGAACGGGCTGGTATCCGTAAAACCTCGTCCACCGCTTCCGGCTCTCCGCTGGTCGCTCTGACAATGGTTTCATACGGCACAAGTTTAGGATTCCTCACGGAAAATCACATCCATTTCTTCATGTAACATTTGCAAGGCACTGTGTATATGGTGCCATGCCGTACTCCGGCAGCGTCCGTACATTTCCCCGATTTCCCGCTGTGTGTAATGCCCGAAAAAATAAAGGAAAATGATTTCCCGGTTCTTCTCCGGCAGAGATAACAGGGCGGCGGCAAGCTCTCCATTTGTGAGGATAACTGTCTGACCGCATATCGTAATGGGGTGTTCTTCATAGGGTGCTTCAAAATATTCGTCTGTTGTGCCTAAAGGGTAAAACTTTTCTTCTGTGAGGTATTCAACAGATATTTCTTTTTGCCGCCGTCTGATCCTGTCACGCCATGCAGTGATAGCCGCAAAGCGTATGACAGTCTTGCAATAGCCGTTGAAAGTATACATGATGTGTTCTCTGTATGCTTCTGTACAAGGCATAAATAATTCCCCCTTTCTCACACATAGGGCATTGTATGGTTTACAGTTGCATTTTATAATTCAGAGCAATAACAGCACGTAGTCTGTCATGTCTTGAATACCGCAAATAATATTTTGTATAATCCCATAACCAAAAGCAGACTTGAATTTACCAACAAAACAAGGAACAAGTCTTTTACAAAATACCATACTACCCATAATGGAATACCTACCATATAGGGCAAACAGAGTAACAGTAGTGGCAATATGCCATGCCTTGTAATGTCAAAGAGTATCAGTCTCGTTGTCTGTTTCTTTTTCTTCCATTTTCTTATTGTTGCTATTGGATACACCGCCACTGCAACCAACGCTAAATATGCCCCATTCAGCAATAGGTGTCCAGCTTCAATAATTTTGTTCTCTAATTCTTTCCAGCCATAAAGCATAAGCTGCTGTTTTAGGTCATCAAGCCCATCAATATGGTTATAAAGCGATGGGGACTTAACACCTAATTGCGCTGCAAGCATTTTTAAGGATAAGTTTTCTATGCCTATCGTATTTGCCATATATGCGGCTTCTTTGATAACCGATTCTTTATCAATTTACATGAAGAAATGAAGGTGATTTTCCGTGAGGAATCCTAAACTTGTGCCGTATGAAACCATTGTCAGAGCGGCCAGCGGAGAGCCGGAAGCCGTGGACGAGGTTTACGGCATTACGGCAAAAGAATCCGGCTTGCTTCTCTTGAAAACGGACACGTCAACAAGGATACCGAGGATAACATCAAACGACGGCTTATCGCTGCCCTGTTCCAGTTCCGTTTTGATGAACATGATGCATAAATATTTATTTCATTCTGCTTAAACAAGTGTATAATAATGGTAAAACGGAATTTTCCGACAAAACAATAAATCGAAAAGGATATGAAAAAAATGAAACCGAAATCTAAAAAGAAAAAGATTCTCTCTATTGTATTAGCTATCGTGGCTGTACTAATAATTGCTGGCGATTGGATATTGTCTGTAATGGTGTATAACGAGAATTTTAACCAGCGATTTGAGAGCTATGAGCCGCTTATGCTCTATGTTGATGACTTTGACGGATTGCACCGCACGAAATATGAGTTTAGTTCCAATGAGGGGCAGAAACTGGCGGGATATATGTATAGTTCGGGAGAAAACCAGCGTGGTATCGTTGTAATGGCACATGGCTTTGGTGGAGGTGGACATAATTCTTATATGGATTGTGTGAATTATTTTGCCTGTCATGGATATTATGTTTTCTCCTATGACGCTACGGGAAATGATGAAAGCGAGGGTGAGGGAGCCGGAGGACTTCCACAAGGAGTAATTGACCTTGACTATGCAATTACATTTGTGGAAGAAAGCGGGAAATTTCCAAGTCTGCCAATCGTTTTATTCGGGCATAGCTGGGGCGGCTACAGTGTTTGCAGTGTGCTTACATACCACCCCGAAGTAAAAGCCGTTATAGCG
Source organism: Clostridia bacterium (assembly GCA_910575245.1). Classification (GTDB taxonomy): domain Bacteria; phylum Bacillota; class Clostridia; order Lachnospirales; family Lachnospiraceae; genus UBA3282. The sequence continues at coordinate 21,879 of CAJTEN010000046.1, forward strand.
TGTTCGGGTTTTAACGCTTCACCGAATCTGTTTGAAGCCGGGGGGAAAAAACAGGTAGGAAATGGTATTTATTTGATGTTACCATTTGTGAAACTGCATGAGAGGATTCAATATGGCGGGTATGCCTCAAATACTGCGTTGGATGGCTTCTCAAAAAGCAATGCCGCTGTTATGATTGTACATAGCTTTGATGATGAAGTTGTTCCAGCCGAATACGGTTACGAAATTTATTACGAAAAATACAAGGACAATTCCCGATTTAGCTTTATTCCTCTTGAGAATAAAGGACATAACTATTTCAATGATGACACATATCGCAATGAGTTTAATGCGAAATTTGATGAATGGCTCAAAACGCTTGACTATGACTATAACACAGAGGAAAACAGGGAACGGTTTTCGGAGGATAAAGCTAATTATATATATCAAAACCTTGACAGGGAAAAATGGTGTAATTCATTGGATTTGGAGTTGTTCAAGGATTTTTTAGATTTTTACGATGAACATATCCATTAACCAAAAGCTAAAAATTGCCGCTGGATAGGATGACACACTAAGACAGGAAATCAAGAAAAGGTTTCCTGTTTTTTCGGTGTGCCCGGTGGGCACACGTTCTAACGGGTGAAAGTCCCCAATCCGCCCGGCAGTGGGAAGGATACAGCCGAAGCCAAGGGTGTCCACCGTGAGGTGGAATCTGAAGAAAGGATTAGGCAAAACTCTGGCTTGCTACATTTGAGGCTAAATACAGGGATAAGGTTGCCAAACAAACCAAAGTCCGATAACTGCACGGAACTGTAGTTAGTAGTTATGGAGTGGGTATAAGAGGGAAAGAGCGTGTGAGTACCCGGGGAGGTCTCGTGGACGCATCCAAAGTGATAGAACATTCGCGGGAGCGGTTGAAACAAGATTTACCACGAGAAGTCAGCAGAGGTCATAGTACCACTACGGTTGCAAACGTGGTGGGAAGGACTGAACTTTAGGAGATGTGAGTAAATGAATGTGACCAAAGATGGGTTTAAGGACAGACAACTTCATATGGAAGACTACCTGCAAATGGTATCTGCGGAACAGAAAGAGTATGCGGAAGTGTCCGTCTATCAGCGGATTACTGAAAACAACGGCATCATCACGGACTTTTGGACGGACAATCTACTGGAATTGATTTTACGGAAAGACAACCTAAACAAGGCTTACAAGAAAGTGAAATCAAACAAAGGCAAAGGCGGAATAGACGGAATGCAGGTGGATGAACTTCTGCCCTGCCTGAAAGGAAACCAGAGCGAAATCATCCAGAAGATAAAGGAAGGGAAATACAAACCCAACCCAGTCCGCAGGGTAGAGATACCCAAGGAAGGGAAAGGCAGGGCCAGGAAATTAGGAATATCAACAGTTGTAGACCGCCTGATTCAGCAGGCGGTTACACAGGAATTGACGCCGCTGTTTGAACCGCAGTTTTCAGAGAGCAGTTATGGGTTCAGACCGGGAAGAAGCCAGCACGATGCATTAAAAGCCTGCAAGAAGAATGTAGACGAAGGGTATGTGTATGTGGTGAGCATGGATTTAGAGAAGTTTTTTGATACGGTAAACCACAGCAAACTAATAGAGGTACTGTCACGGACAATATAAGATGGACGTGTGGTGTCGCTGATACACAAATACCTGAATGCAGGAGTACTGCAGAACGGATTCTTCGAGAAAACGGAGGAAGGCGTACCACAGGGCGGGCCGTTAAGCCCGCTGTGTGGGAACGTGATGCTGAATGAACTGGATAAAGAACTGGAACGCAGAGGGCACCGGTTCGTGAGGTATGCGGACGATGTGCTGATATTCTGCAGGAGCAGGAAGAGTGCGGAAAGGACGCTTGCGAACATCATCCCATTTATAGAGGGGAAGTTATTCCTAAAAGTAAACCGAACCAAGACAACAGTAACCCATGTGGGCAAGATATAATATCTGGGATATGCCTTTTACCGGAACAAAGGGAAATGCAGATTCCGGGTACACCCAAAGAGTGTCCAAAAGATGAAGGACAGGATAAGGGAGATAACCCGGAAGAACAAAGGGTGGGGCAATGACTACCGGAGACAGAAACTGGCGGAGTATGTCAGAGGGTGGATAAATTACTACAAACTTGCAGACATGAAAGGACTGATGACGGAGACGGATGAATGGCTCCGGCGCAGGATACGGGCAATCTATTGGAAACAATGGAAAAAGGTAAAGACGAGGTACCGAAACCTAAGGGCGTTAAAGCTTGAAGAATGGCAGGTGCATCAGATAGCCAACAGCCGGAAAGGTTACTGGAGGACAGCCCAGATATTAAGAGTTGCCCTTACCAATAAAATAATAGCCAAGCTGGGCTATATCTCCATGCTTGACTATTATCTAAAAGTATCGTGAAAACTATTGAACCGCTGTATACCGAACGGTACGTACAGTGGTGTGGGAGGTCGGCTACTCAACTAATGGGCAGCCTCCTACCCGATCGGTTCAGCCTACATCAGATGCGTATCGCTCCAGCTTTTCATATCTTTCAAAATAGGGATGAAACTTTTCCCCAGGCCAGTCAGGGAATACTCCACCTTCGGCGGCACTTCCTGATAGATATAGCGGGAGATGAAGCCGTCCTGTTCCAGTTCCCGGAGCTGCTTGGTAAGGGTGGATTGCGTGATGTCCCCAAGCCTCCGCCTCAGTTCCCCGAACCTCTGCACCTCATATTCCGCGATGTACCATAATATCGTTATCTTCCATTTCCCGCTTAAGATGTTCTGTATCCTGACCATAGCCGCGCATTGGGGCAGCGGCGCTTTCATGTTGCTCATAGGTTCCCCTCCTTTTAACGGCATTATACTATATCCGTCCTATCTGTTCAAGGTACTATCCTTTTTGATACCGGTATCATTTTACGCACTATAAACGAAAAAAGACAGTACTTTTCTTTTTCCTGCCAGTTGATATAATGTGATTCAAGAAAGGAGGCGGACGGGATAAACACATCAGTGGATATAGCGGGCATCACATTTAAGAACCCGGTGATGCCTGCGTCCGGGACATTCGGCTCCGGGCAGGAATACAGTGGGTTTGTGGATTTGAACCGGTTAGGCGCAATGGTCACGAAAGGTGTCTCATGCGTCCCGTGGGAGGGGAACCCGGCCCCAAGGATCATGGAGACGGCCAGCGGGATGATAAACGCGGTGGGGCTGCAGAATCCGGGGATAGACGTCTTTATAGAAAGGGATCTCCCTTTCCTCAGACAGTTTGACACGAAGGTCATTGTGAACATATGCGGCAGCACCGTGGCGGATTACCTGGAAGTGGTGGAACGGCTGTCCGGGCAGGAGATAGACATGCTGGAGGCCAACATCTCCTGCCCCAACGTGGAGCATGGCGGGATCGCTTTCGGGCAGGAGCCGGGGATGGTGGAGTACATCACGAAGGAGATAAAAAAGAAAGCGGCGCAGCCCGTTTCCATGAAACTGACACCGAATGTCACGGACATAACGGAAATCGCAAAGGCGGCGGAGGCCGGCGGTGCGGATGCGCTCTCGCTGATCAACACCATCACGGGCATGAGGATTGACGTGAAGAAAAGGGCGTTCTGCGTGGCAAACAAGACGGGCGGTCTGTCCGGGCCTGCCATAAAGCCGGTTGCGCTGCGGATGGTCTGGCAGGCCTGCCAGGCGGTAAATATCCCGGTCATCGGGATGGGAGGGATTCAGACGGCGGAGGATGCGCTGGAGTTCATCATGGCCGGTGCCGCTGCGGTGGCGGTGGGGACGGCGAATTTCAGGAACCCTTATGCCATGCCGGAGATCATCGGCGGGCTGGAAAAGTACATGGAGGAAAACGGTATCCGGGACTTAAAGGAGATCAGGGGTATTGTCAGTTAGATTTTTACAGACAGGAAGGAGAGATGGTTTATGCATTACACGGGAACGATATGGAGGCCGCCCTATGAGGCGGGGAGCGCACTGGTACAGGTGACGGCGGGCTGTACCCACCACAAATGCAAGTTCTGCACGCTTTATGAGGACGTGCCGTTTAAGTTCCGGATGTCGCCTTTATCCGAGGTGGAAGCGGACTTGAAGGAGATCAGCCGCTACTACCGGAACGCAAAGAGGGTATTCTTCACCGGGGCAAACCCGTTCGTCTTAAGTTTTGACAAGCTGAAAACGCTGGCGGAACTGGTGCGGAAATATTACCCAAAAGTGCAGTCCATCGGCTGTTTCGCCCGCATCACGGACATCACGCCGAAGACCACGGAGCAGCTACGGGAGCTGCGGGGGCTTGGGTACAACAGCCTTACCATCGGCGTGGAGGCGGGTGACGAAGAATCCCTGTCCTTCATGCATAAAGGATTCGGCACGAAGGAGATCATAGAAGAATGTAAAAGACTGGATGAGGTGGGGATGGACTATAACTTCTTCTACCTTGCCGGGATATACGGCTCCGGGCATATGGAGGAAGGGGTGAAGAACACGGCGGAGGTGTTTAACCAGCTCCATCCGAAGATCATCGTTTCATCCATGCTGACGGTCTACCCATCCTCGGAGCTGTACCAGGAGATTCAGGATGGGAACTGGACGGAGGAAACGGAGATCGAAAAGCTGTATGAACTGAGGACGCTGATTGAAAAACTGAGCATTGACACCTATTTTGCCACGATGGGCGCATCGAACTGCGTCAATGTGGAAGGCCACCTGCCGAAGGACAGGAAAAAAATGATAAAGTGGCTGGATGAGGTCATCGGCGCTGTGGATGAAAAGGAGCTGCGCAGATACCGTGAGAACCTGCGGCACCTGTAAGGAGGGGAGCCATGATGGGATGATGAGGCGCTTGGGTTTGGATTCAGCATCCATGACAAAAACGGCGCGGAGGTTTCCCGCAGCATAGACCCATATTTTTATGAAGAGAACGCACTGACAGCGGCGAGGGCAGCGGCGGACGCGCTTCCGGCGCAGGAATAAAATAGATACATAGCAGCGGTAAGGGTTCCTCCGGGAGCCCTTTTCTGCTGCGTAAATTTAAGGGGAAGGAGGCGGCAAAAGTGCAGAGCGGAAGGAAACCAAAGCCCACGGCGGTCAAGGCGCTGGGGGGCAACCCCGGCAAGCGGAGCCTTAACACGGGCGAGCCGAAGCCGGAGAAGAAAGCGCCCCGCTGTCCGGCATCCATGAGCTGGTACAATGCAGAATCTTTTTCCAATCCAATCCCTCCTCGTGGTGTCGTAGCTTACCTCTGTTTTGGCGGGATTGCAAGTGAAAAAATAAGTTATAAAAAATTCATAAAATGTTTTGTTGCATTAACCGATATAAAATAATAAAATAGAGATAGAAAAGTATGAATTGCAACGGAAGAACCATACTAACAAAGGAGGTGTTTATCATGGCAACTTCAAGTATCACAAAGAATTTTGTCATTTCCGGCAAGGAACAGGTGGAGATGTTCATCAATGCGATTGAAGAATCTGCCAAGAACCGTCCTGTTCATATACCTGTTGCTGTGAGAGAGATAACAGACGAAGCAGAACTGGTGGAATTTATGGCAAAATGGGAGAAAGCAAATGTTGGAAACAAATAGGTATTCAGTTATCAACATTCGGCGCTATCTTAATAGTGATAATCCAAAACTCGGAGAGAGCAGGCTTCTTCAAGTTCTCTCCGGTTTTTCTTGTCTGCGGAATCCGGAAAAACTTATCCGACGGATTTTTTTATCCGCATCTTTTATGAAAAGCCGTTTAACCAAGGGCTCTTTCAAAAAAAGATGCGGATAAAATTATATTTTACTGTT
>CAJTEN010000047.1 GCA_910575245.1 Clostridia bacterium
AAGGAAATCCGCATACCCCGCTTTTGAGGGAGCAGAGCGAGCGAAAAAGTCAAGTGCTGTGAGAGGCGACGTAGGAGCCGCTCACAGTGCTTGAGTGCTTGCACCGGGGTAGTTGATTAAAAGAGCTTTCGTTTTTTAATTTTTCCGGATTTTCAATGGAAAGATATTGTTTCAGAGAGGACGGTCTGGTATATTATGTATAAAGGCACGTAGTAACAGTGAAGGAATATGTTATAGAGGCACGAAAATAAAACGATCAAAAAAACGATATGGTATTGACATTTTTATGACAAAGCCTATACTAAAATATAATAAATATTTTACGAAGGAGGATAACAGGATCGAACAGCTGTTGAATGCAGGAGATATCAGTGAGTACACGAAATGCACTATTTTGGATATGTCAGATAAAGTATTGAAGCATATCGCCAGGAAATATGTGAATGTCAGGGAAGGGGTGAAAGACGTCATGGGTGGAAGAGTTCTTGATTATGAAGCTATTCTTTGCCGGTCATTGTATCTGTATACTTTAGATTCATAGCTTATCTGTTCTCCTCAAACATAACAGATGAAGGATATCTGCTTTGATTCATTTCTGATTTGGTCTTAATGACCTGTTCCAGGTCAATATCATAGATGTTTGCGATCGCTATGGCGTAATAGATCACATCCCATACTTCTTCATCTATGGTTCCCTTGATATCCTTGGTATTTGGCGCTTTGAGACCTTTTCTCATGGCCCGGGAGAGTTCGCCGACCTCTTCCGATAACTTTAGAAAGTAATCTTTTAACAGCTCAGGATTGTGATCTTTCTGTTTTATATAATGCTGCAGATATTTAATTGTTGTTTTTCCGTCCATATCAATGTGCCCTCCGCTTGTGGAAATATTATATACCTTTTTTCGGAGTAATGAAACAGGTGGGCCTGAATTCCAACCGGATTTCTGTGGATCCGGCCTATGGGTGTATCTTGCCTTTAATGCGCAGGCTGGCTTCTACATGCATGATCCAGTGCCTGGAAAATGGCATTTGAATAAGCCCTCTGATGTCTTTGTTGCACCAATAGTCAATCAGCCAGACTGCTTTTTCATCAGTGCTCACAACATGCAGTGATTGTAAATATTCTCTTCTCTCGTCTGATATTTTCCTTTTCAGTTCGTTATAAGGCAGACCCTTGATGATTCTTTCGGTACTTTCTTTGACTTCATAAATATAGGAATAAAGTTCTTTTAGATTAAGCTGTCCTGAGAAGTCTGCAACCTGTTGTTTTACAAGTTCGTTTCCGGTTGTGATGATGGGTGCATGAATACGCTTCTGGTAATTACCTGCGAAAAAGATTTGTTACTCTTCACCGATCAAAGTATGCGCAACGATATCCTCAATACGGAAGATATGCCAGATAGAATAAGCAATCGTTTTACTGTGGTAACCGTTTGCATTTATAAAGGGGATTGCATCAAATTCTTCCCTGTTTAATTCATCATAAAATGACGTCAAAACCTGCATTAACTGATTACGCAGATCAAATAGAGTATTGGTACCGGCCTCATAGGTCTCTCTCTTTTTGATCTGTGTCTGCAGTGTTTTATTAAGTTCAGACCATTCCTTATTCATAAGCAGTTACCTTTCATTGGGGAGTCTCGCTTTATCAGGTGGATTTCACCGACGTCATTCGCATTGTTTTCCAATGTTTCATTAATGTTCTTCTACAAGCTTTAACGGTTTCTCTGATATCCATCAGCCGGAATTATCATTGTGCCTCTAAGTAGTCTTCGCGTCTTCTTTTTTATAGGGTCTTAGATACAGCATTTTTAGCGTTCCTCCCGTAAATTCTTATTTCACGGCGGATATTGCTTCTGCCGGAGATTCGGTATGTCTATAAATCTGATAAAGCAAAATATCCGATTCCCCTATGACAAGATTGTCTGAGGGCAAGATCACAGTTCCTTTCCGCACCAGGGCGATCACATCGATTTGAAAGCCGGTTTCTATGGCCTGCACTGTCAGGTTCAGAAAAGGACTGTTGCCGTCCACGGCAGCGCTGACTGTTCCCCTGATACCGGAGTTTACCTGATTCTGGTTTTGGATCCGTGTATATTGCTCCACGAATCCTGCTGAAATAATACCGGTAGGAATTGCCACAGCGCCTACGCCCAGGAAAGCGATCAGGATCGCCATGAGCCTGCCCAGTACGGTTACCGGGTAAATATCACCTTAACCCACCGTAAGAATCGTTGATATGCTCCACCATATACCTGAGAAGGCATTATTAAAAACTTCAGGCTGTGCATCATGCTCCGCACTGTACATGCACAGAGAGGAAGCCATCATCAGCACCAGAATAATGAAGATCGATGAGATGATCTGGTTCCTCTTTTCGTATAAAACGGATGTGATAACATGAAAAGAATCGTAGTAGATCCTGCCAAGCGGATTATTATGAGAATTGTTATCTTGAAGAGATATAACAGCTTATTCCAATATGTGTCTATTACTTTAATTTTTTTATAAAAGAACTACTTTACATTCCAGAATGTAAGTGTATTATATCGAAAGAGAAATTAAATTACAATATGGCAAATTTTGAAATTATATGATCATAGAGGTGTTTGTTACAGACGTTTAGTAATAACTCAAGCAGGCTTATGCGTTTACGCGCTAAACATGGCTAAATATGTTATTTGTAGTAATGATATTTATAGTTGTGGAATTTATTAACCATAGTTATTTTATAATAATATTGTATTTGACAAATACATAGATATATGCCATGATTCCTCTAGAGCACTCTCGGAAAGTAGATAGGTAAAGCGAAGAACAGAAACTACAGGCTGAAAAAAGCGGGAAGGGAATAAGCGGGACTGGAGCATGCTCGACATTGCAGCGAAAAATTTTAATAGAGGGCATGGCTTTTAAACCTCCCCTATGGCAGATTTTGAAACAGAGAACCCATATAAGTTAGAAACAGGTTTATGCCGCCTGTTCCGAATGCTTCTTCATCTGCGCATCCAGATGGATACAGATGCAGATGATCATGGTGAAAAAAGAATAACGCTTTCTGGTATGGATGCCCATATCATGGAGATGGTAGTCATTGAGCACCCGGTTGTTCACTCTTTCGCAAGAAGTACGGTTGTTATAAACCTTCTTATACTCATCGGTTCCGCGTGGAACCGGCGTGTAAAGCCGGATATCCCAGTCAGGTTTGGTGTAGACGCAGCGGCCATAAGGAGAGGAAGAACATTTGTCCTTGCAGGAACAGACTCCGACTTTGCCGCAGGCAAGGGGACATCTCCATTTGCGGGAATGCTTCTGTTTACAATATCCCCAGTTGACCATGCGCAGGCCGGCCATACACAGGGGAGTGCCGTCACCATCAATGGAGATGGTGTCCGGAATGGTGTCCGGCCGTCCCCGGTTACTGTTGAGGTCAATAAAAGGCCGGATCTCCCATTTTTGGCAGAGCCCATAGGTGGCATAGTTGTCATGGGCGGAGTCCAGGCAGATATCCCTGACAGGGATATCCGGATTAATGGTCTTAAATTCCCGGAGGGAGACAATGGCGCTGACGCTGTCGTGCCTCCTGGCGTCCAGAAAACGGATATGCAGTGGCAGGTCAATGCCGATCCGGGCATTGTGGGAACAGAGCATGTAAAGCGTATGCCCGAAATAGAAAGTTCCCTCGTCGCTGTCCCATCCTCAGTGTGCATCCGGATCGGAGAAATGGCGTTTGCAAGTGCAATGGGAGATGTTGTTTTCCACACATTTGCAGACCTTATGGCCATAAGGGGATGCATGGGAATGGACACAGGTGCCATCGCCGGAAAGGGTGACGCCATCTGCAGGGATGAGTCCGTCTTTAAGGGAAGGAAGGATCGCGGCGAGGCGGAAGACCTGCTGGAGCCTCTGCTCAAAATAAAAGGGGAATTCTTCATGGGTGAGGGCATAGGAGGCCAGTGTTTCCGTAATGCCGGAATGCTTATTGGGAAGCTTCTTCCCTTTGCCAGGTCTTTTAGAAGGCTTTGCGTTCGTATCCTTTGGGAAAAGGTCCTGCCTGCCGTTTTTCTGGGAAGCCTGGGGCTGCGTCCACAGCCTGTCCATGAGGTCAAAATAAGACCCAAGGGGAGGCAGGGAATCCGGAGGACAGCCGATGAGAACGGCCAGGAGGCTGTCGGCTCTGAGCTTTTTGACCCAGGCAGTAAGGCTTGTAAAACCTGTCATCATCATAAGGACAAGGGAACGAAGGATCTGAGTTTGGTTTTTGGCAGGACGTCCCAGGTGGGAAAAGAACCCGGAAAGGAATTCCATAACGGGATCCAGATCCAGCAGCCTGAGTTTTTCCCGTACGGAGCCGAATTCAAGCTGAAGCCTTATGCGCTGTGAAGAATCAAGATGTACTTTTGCCTCATGCAGGAAATTCAAATATTCCTGATGGGACTGCCAGTGAATTAACATAAGTGTATCCTCCTTTGGTTTGGTGAAAAGTTGATAGTTCTCCTTAACCAAAGGGCCGCGTTCATTGATTCTGCATTTCAATCAATGAACGCGGCCGCACAAACTGGCAGGTTTGTCAATAGATATTTGAAAATTTCCTGATGAAAATATAGAAAATATGTTAAAAATCCACTGAAAAGTGGAGGTGAAGAAAAAATGGAGTGTATTGGAAACACAGTGTTTTCAAGGGCTGCGAGTTTCCGAGAGTACTCCTCTAATGAAAGGAGGTGGTGCCATGTATCAATATAAACTGACATTTGCACTGGCAAATAACAGGCTGCCGCTCGAAATGGACAGGCTTCTGGTCAGCTTTTTGAAGTCTTCTGCGCGAGCCTGTTCTCAGCATTTTTATGAAAAATTGTACGATAAAAGCAGATCGGTTATAAAGGGATATACTTATTCTTGTTATCTTCCGGGGGCGAAATTCCACAAAGACGGGATAGAACTTGCCGGGCAGGAGTTTTGCCTGTTTTTCTCTGACTTTGACCAGATGGAACTTTTGTCTTTTTTTAATGGTTTCCAGCAGATGAAGTACAAGGAGTATCCGATTGCCGGTAATTCCATGAGGCTTACTTCCATTAGGATGCAGCAGCTACGCGAAATGAAAGAAGAAGAAATTGTGATCAGAATGCAAAGTCCGCTGATCGTAAGACGGCATGATTCAGAAAGAAATACGGACACTTATTATACCTGCGGGATGGAAGGATTCGAGAGAACGCTTAAAGAAAATACAGACTTCTTTATTGAGAAAATGAGTTTGCCTGTGTCAACGGAAAAGTTTTCCATAGAGATGATTAAGGGGAAAAAGGTGGTCATCCCGGTGTTTGGCAGGAATACGGATGCGTCTTTGGGGATTTTTAAATTGACAGGATCCCGGCAACTGTTAAATATACTTCTTCTGTCAGGTCTGGGCTCCAGGAGATCAGAGGGTCATGGCAAATTTGAGGTAGTTGGATAATTGACTTCTGCCAATGAAGGAAATACATATGGGTCATCAGAGAAACCAAGCAGACAAAATATCAAAAATAACGGAGGGGAAGAAGGGTGGAAGAGATGAAACTATGGATCGGTGATTTTTTGAAAAATGCCGGTCTGGTCGGTCTGAAATATTTGTTGGATGAATCAGAGGCTGATGAAGAGATTGACTACGGAATTACTGATGACCGGCAGGGAATATGGCTTGACCGGCAATTTGTGATAAACACTGACTGGACGGACATGTATTTTAGAGCATACGTAAAACGGTATGGGAAATTGACGAATTATGATTCGGCGCTGGATAAGATCAAAGACATTCTTGAAAAAGCAAAGCAGCCTGAATGGGATCAGAAGCTCTGTAAAGAGGATTTGAAATTCATCAATGATAAGATGTTGTCAAACAGTTATCAATCCGGTTTTGCTAATATAAAAGACAGTATAGAGAATCCGGATGTGTACATGCTTCTGAAAAGCCATAAATTAAAAGAGAATATGGAAAAGGAAGAACTGTGTGCACGGTTGCAGCAGCTTCTGGAATTTCTGGAGCAGCCCTTGTGCGAAGAGACTTTCTCCATGAAGAGTATTATTTATAATTATATCAATCGCTTCTGGGATGGTAAAAGTTTTTTGCTTAGAACAAATGCTTCTAAAGATATGAAACAGACTTTTGATGTGGATTTTTCCGAGCCGTTAAGAAAATACGTTGCCGCCGATCATGTCAAGGCAAAAGATATTTGTATTGACTGTGACGGGAAAATAGATGCAAAGGAGAAAGTCTCCATTGCATTTATGAAAGATCAGGCAGATGATCTGACTAGGAAACGCTCAGCATTTTGGAACTGTAAAGTAGATGCTTATCTGTGTCCTGTATGTGCATTTATTTATGCAATGGCGCCGCTAGGGTTTACACTGTCAGGCAGAACATTTGTGTTTATCAATATGAACCAGAATATCGACCTGCTGTTACTGGCAAATTCTCCGACCGGAAAAGTGGCGATTGATTCAGAACAGAAAGAAGAGGAACGGTATTCTTCATGGATTGCAAGAACGATCAATCTGCTGCTGCAGGAAAAGGATCGAGAACTGGGCAACATTCAGGTGATTGCGAGAGGTATGGGAGAAAGCGACAGATATACTTTTGACGTCATTTCCAAAGATATCTTAAATCTGTTGAATGACAAAGACATTCGCCGGGATTTAGAACAACTCGGCAGATATCCCTATGCAAAAACAGGAAGAGAGTATTGGAATGTTCATGAAACCGTGATCCTGAATCTGCTGCGGTATCGTAATCAGTATGAAGTGGTTAATAAACTGCTTAAGATGGCGATAGAGGGAGACGGCTTTTTGATGAAAGCATCACTGGTGTATGATATTCAACTCAGAAGTAATTTGGCGCGGAAGAAAGAGAAGACATCGAATAGGGGAGGTGAATCGATGAATTGTTATGCGGTAAGAGAAAGAGGATATGAATTGCGGAATGCATTGTTAGGGGCAAAGGGAACAAGCGATGATGCGTGTATCAGAGGAACAATCTACCAATTATTGAATGCTTTGTCAGTCGGTAATGTGGAACGTTTTATGGAAGTGATCATGCGTGTTTACTGTTCTACAAGACTCCAGGTGCCAGATGCATTCATTGAGTTTTTGAAAGACAGGGATACGTTCACGGAGTACGGGTATGCCTTCCTGCTGGGACTGCAGGGAAGCCATTACGAGAAAAAGGAGGAAAAAGTAAATGAATAGACAAGGACTGACATTGACAGTGGTTTTTCTTGCGGAGAGCGCAAATTATGGAGAGGGAGTCGGCAATATTTCCACACTCAAGAAGATGTCCAGAGGCAATTATGAGCAGTACACTTATATATCCAGACAGGCAATGCGCTATAATATGATCCAGCAGCTTGGCTGGGATAATACACCGGTAGACGGCAAGAGCGGTGTGGTGCAGTTTGCTCCGTCAGCGACGATAGTGGAATATCCGGAGATCGATCTGTTTGGATATATGAAGACAAGTTCCAAGGAAGAGGGCAAGGGTGAAAAAGGCGGTGCCTCAACAAGAAGCGCGGTGGTCAGACTAAGTAATGCGATTGCCCTGGAGCCCTATCAGAGCGACCTGGAATTTTTGACTAATATGGGACTGGCAAGAAGACAGAATCTGGAAAATGGAATTGCGCAGAGCGAGATTCATCGTTCTTTTTACACCTACACGATCGTGGCCGACCTTGACAAAGTCGGAATCGACGGTGAGATTTCTGTGTCAAAGGAGAAGCGGGCGGCGCGTATGAAAGCACTTCTGGATACAGTTCAGTTTTTGTATCGTGATATCAAAGGGCGCAGAGAGAATCTGGCGCCGGTATTTGTGATCGGTGGCCGTTATGAGAGAAAAAATCCTTTCTTTGAGAATCGAATCGTTCTGAATAAGGGGAAAATTCAGATAAATACGCTGACTGAAGTAATGATGGGCAGTGATGATGTCAGAGACCACACTGTGGCAGGGGTTACCAGTGGAATTTTTGAGAATGATACTGAAGTAAAGAAAGAATTGAAAGCGGGGGCTGTTGCAGAGGCGTTCAGGCAGTTAAAGAAAGAAGTGGATGAATACTATGGAGAAAGCGATTAGAGTAGAATGTTTTCAAAATCTGGCCAATTACAGGAAACCCAGCAGTTTTATCATCAAAGAATCCTTTCCGCTGCCGCCCTATTCTACAGTGTTGGGGATGATTCATACAGCATGCGGCTACAGGGAATTCCATCCAATGAAGGTCAGCATTCAGGGGAAAAATGCCGGTTCGGTATCTGAATTGTATACGCGATATTCCTTTTCATTTGACACAAAATATGAAAGCGGCCGACATCAGATTTGTATACAGGATAAAGATAAGGCTTATGGCGCTTTCAAGGGAATCGCTCATGTGGAATTGATCTGCAACAATGCGATGATTTTGCATATCGTTCCGTCAGAAGATGATTTTGATAAAGTATATCTGTCTTTGAGCAATCCGTCGGTCTATCTGGCTCTCGGACGACACGAAGATATCCTTGACATCAGAAAAGTTGAGATTGTCGAACTTCGTGAGGAAGAGGAAGCGATAGCCAATAATGATATCTATATTCCGGTAAACTCAGAATCTGGGATAGGAAGAAAAAGTGTTACAATCTACACACTTACGAAAGAGTATGAGATTACAAAGCAGGGGCTGCGCCGCTGGAAAGCAGAGGGCGGGAAAGTGAGAGCCTATTATTTCCCTTACGGAGAATTTGTCAAAAATACATTGGTTGACCAGTATGGGGATATTGTAGCGTTGGCATAGAGGGATACAGGGAGTGACAGTAAATATTTAAAGAGAGAGATCCGTATTGGTCAATATATGTGGAGTGGAAAATGGAATATTATGCAAAATCACCAGTGCCTGTTCTGAAGGAGGAAAACAGGAGATGTTTGCTGAAACAATTGGGGGAGGTACTTGCCGTATTTGACAGCCGGTCAGATCAGGACAGCTACAATCTGCTCCGAAGATATCAGGAAAAACTGATAACGGAGCAGATTGTAATAGAACATAAGACTTTACGCCAGCATTTGGAGGAGACGGCGGCATGTGCAGACAGTTTTTTTCACTTGTATGGAAAGTATTTCAGCGAAAAAGAGAGAAAACTGATTCAGTATGCCTGCAAAATGCATGATATTGGTAAAGCAAACTATGTTTTTCAGACAAAGGTAAATCCGTCTCTGCGAAAAGAAAAAGAGAATCAGATTCCGCATGGCTTTTTGAGTGCGCTGTTTTTGTCTGAAAAGGAGTTTTTGAGGGATAATCCTGAGTGTGACAGGGACGATTTCAGCGTTTTACTCACAGCGATCTATTATCATCATACTCGTTCAGATCGTTATGATGCAGATGAATTGAAGGAATATTGTGAAAAGTATTATTTAAATGATTTAAGAGCATTTTTGGGCAATGCAGAAGCGAAGATATTTTTCAGCAACAGGAATGAACTTCTCTTTTCTGACCGGCATGAGAAAGGCACCGTTGACGTTGATGAAAAACTATGGTGCGAATACATGCTTGTGAAGGGAATGCTGAATAAATTTGACTGGACGGTCAGCGCTGGGTACGAGACTGCGGAAATTGCACCGGATATTTTAAAGAAGGAGCTCTGTCAGAATATTGTAAAAGCATGGGAAGGAAGATTCAGGCCAGCCCAGAAATTTATGATAGAAAACAGAGATAATAATGTGGTTATGATTGCACCGACTGGTTCTGGTAAGACAGAGGCGGCGCTTCTGTGGATGAATGGTGAAAAGGGATTTTATACATTGCCGCTTAAGGTTTCTTCTAATGCTATTTATCAGAGAATCAGAGAAAAATATCATTATCAGGATGTGGCACTGCTTCATTCCGACAGTATGAACAGTTATCTAAGTGCAGAAGGAGAATTGGCAGATGCTTATAGAAATTATGAGCAGGCAAAGCTGTTTTCTTATCCGATTACTGTATGCACCGTGGATCAGTTGTTCAAATTTGTGTATAAGGCATTAGGAACAGAAATTTTTGCAGCAACCTTAAAATACTCTAAAGTAGTGATTGATGAAATTCAGTCTTATTCTCCGAGAGTTGTTGCATCTTTGATTTTTGGTTTATCGGAAATCAGGCGTATGGGAGGCAGATTTGCGATCATTACGGCCACTTTTCCGCCGGTATTACAATTTTTTATGAAGAAGAGCAAACTGTTGGAGAGTAGAGATTACATCTGGCATGATTTTTCAGATACTGCGGTGGTGAACAGACATTGGATTAAAATGATGGCAGGAGAATTTGATTTTGAGGAAATGGCAGGAGCTGCGCAGGACAAGAAGGTGTTGGTTATTTGTAATACAGTATCAAGGGCACAGCATGTCTACGGAGAATTGAAAGACAGAGGTCTGGAGGTTGGTTTGCTGCATTCTCGTTTTATCAGAAAACACCGAAATATTCTGGAGAAAAGAATACTGGAATTTTCCGCTGATGAATTGGAGGTGGGTATTTGGGTGACCACACAGATTGTTGAGGCGAGTTTGGATATTGATTTTGATATTCTATATATGGAAATGTGTACTGCTGACAGCCTGCTGCAAAGGATGGGAAGATGTAACCGGGCGGGGAAAAGGCATGTTTCCGAGCCAAACGTGTATGTTTATCTGAATGATTCCGGCAGAGGCACAGTATATGATAAAGATATTTATGACCGGTCAGTGGAACTGCTGAAAACATATGATGACAGACTGCTTACGGAAGCGGATAAAGTAGACTATATCAATAAAGTATATGACCTTGAGAAAATAAGAAAAACGCAGTATTTCCGACAGATAGAAAAATATGTCGATCATTTAAAGACGCTTTCACCGGCAGAATATGACGCCAAAGAAGTTCAGAAGGAATTCAGAGCAATACAAAGCATCACTGTTATGCCGGATGCTGTCTATGATCAAAACTATGAAGTGATTCAGAGCATCGCCGATTTATTGGAAACGCCGCATGTCGATATCAGTATCAAAAAAATGCTGAAATCCAAACTGGCAGATATTACACTAAGCCTTAGCATGATCCATGGTATTCCTGAGGGGATTGATAAGTGTACGATTGGTTTGTTTGATATCCACCGGACTGCATTGCAGTATGACTTTGAAGAGGATTCCGGCCTGGGCCTGGTATTAGGGAAAGTGGAAGATGAAATGATTTTTGTATAAGGTCTTCACAGAGTATGATATTTTTAATGATGTGAAAAGAACTTCTAAAACTTGCACCATAAGACGCTTCGCTAAAAAGTCTTAAGTTTCATGCCAGAGAATGCCCAAAACAGGGCATACTCCGCACAGATTTGAGATTCCGCAGAGCGGAATCATGAAGGTTAGTATGAAAAGAATATTTAGGGCAATAGTGCTGCACATTTGTTGCTCTGAGCGCACATGCGTCATGCAGCATGTCTGTATGTGTGCATATATGCAGATCTGCATTGACACTTGTGCTCACTTTTCGCAGAGCGTTTGTATCTGGGATGACATGGGGAGTAAGTGTGGAGATATTTCACGGTTAAATAATTGATAGGTCAGGTGGAGAAAAAGTCTGAAGCTTTTTCAGGTTATAAACTTTTGTCTACCTTTGATGACGCTAAAAGTCGGGGAGGTTGACAAGCGCGAGAGATGATGGAATTTAGTAGAGATTACATAGTCTGATATGCGAAAAGGATGTTATCACAAGAAGAAATTTGTGGTAAAATCGATATAAGGAAAGAGATCGACAAAATAGGAGGTGTAACTGCTGAATTAGAGCGGGAGAATATAGGACGGGGTTGAAATAGATACATAGTGGAATGTAAATGAATATTGGACTGATGAACGGATTGAAAAAGACCGGTTGAAATAGATACATAGTGGAATGTAAATGAAAATATAAGCGCAGAAGAACGGCAGTGATGCCGCGTTGAAATAGATACATAGTGGAATGTAAATAACGGTAGAAATGTCCATGAAACAGAGGATAGCTTTGTTGAAATAGATACATAGTGGAATGTAAATGCTTTCAGCTTAGATATAGATGGGCGTACTTATCAGGGTTGAAATAGATACATAGTGGAATGTAAATGACGGAGGTAGACAAAAAAATCATGAAGGCAGCAGGTTGAAATAGATACATAGTGGAATGTAAATGAAGAAGCCATAAAGCACAAACTCGTGCAGGAAGTTGTTGAAATAGATACATAGTGGAATGTAAATTTTTTTGAAGATACGGGAATGTGTTACCTTGATGGGTTGAAATAGATACATAGTGGAATGTAAATATACGCCATGTAAGAGCATAAGGAGCACCAGCGGCGTTGAAATAGATACATAGTGGAATGTAAATGCTAATACTGAGACAGATTTTTATATACAGATGCGTGTTGAAATAGATACATAGTGGAATGTAAATCCCAACCCCCAGAGGGGGCTAATACTTGACGCGACGGGTTGAAATAGATACATAGTGGAATGTAAATAACTTCCATTTCATTTTCATAGTGGCTGTCACAGGGGTTGAAATAGATACATAGTGGAATGTAAATCTCGGATATTCTATTGAAGACAAACACCTGGTACCGTTGAAATAGATACATAGTGGAATGTAAATGTGGGTATTAGAAAAAGGATTGCCGGATTTACTGCGGTTGAAATAGATACATAGTGGAATGTAAATGATATAGTCGGATTAGCAACACAATTTATCGGAAATGGTTGAAATAGAGACATAGTGGAATGTAAAGGCGCATCTGCGGCAGCGTCCAGTGCAGGGACGGCGGGGTTGAAATAGATACATAGTGGAATGTAAAGCATTCCGTGAAGCAGGGACTTGTAGACAAGTGGTGTTGAAATAGATACATAATGGAACACTATGAAGCTTTTAAGTGAAGGTAGGATATTAACATACATAATAGAAATGCAAGCTTAGCAATAGAAAATTTTACAAAGTGACATTCGCAAAGGAGCCACCATGGAAAACCGAATTACAGGAGTCATGATTTACTACTATTTTGTCTGTAAAAGAAAATTATGGTATTTCGTGAATGAAATTAATATGGAGAGCGAGAATGAAAATGTTTTGCTTGGGAAATTGTTGGATGAAAGCAGTTATCAACGGGATGAAAAACATATTAATATCGACAATGTTATCAATATTGATTTTATCAAGGAACATAAGGAATTGCATGAGGTTAAGAAGAGTCGTTTGATAGAAGAGGCAGGTATCTGGCAAGTGAAATACTACCTGTATTATCTGAAACAGCGTGGTGTGGACGGACTCAAAGCCAGAATAGATTATCCTTTGGTCAAGAAAAATCTCACCGTGGAACTTACGCAAAAAGATGAGAAGCAACTGGAGGAAATCATTCAAGAGATCCTTCTTTTGAAGGAGGAGGAGTATCCGCCACAATTTCAGGCAGTTAAAATATGCGGGAAGTGCGCATACCACGATTTGTGTTTTATTTGAAATTATAGACAGAATTTGGGATTTTTGGCTGCATAAAGAACAAGGTTGGCATGAGATGATATTTCAATTATAGGAGAGGATATGGGCCAGAGTTTTTATGTTTATAACAACGGGGACTTGAGAAGAAAAGACAATACTCTGCAGTTTACCAATGCAGAGGGCGAGAAGAGGGATATTCCAATAGAACGGATTGAAGATATTTATGTTATGGCAGAAATGACATTCAACACCTCTTTTCTCAGCTATCTTTCGCAGTATGGGATACCGATTCATTTCTTTAATTATTATAATTATTATACGGGCAGCTTTTATCCGAAAGAAAAGTTGCTTGCTGGACAGTTGCTTGTGAAGCAGGTGGAGCATTATACAGACTATGATAAGCGCATAATACTTGCCAGAAAATTTATTGAGGCAGCGGCGGACAATATTTACAGGAATCTACGTTATTATAACGGGCGTGGCAAGGATGTTTCCGGCTATATGTCTGAAGTGGATGATCTACGTAAGAAAATACCCTCGTCAGAATCCGTGGAAGAATTGATGGGAATAGAAGGGAACATCAGAAAACAGTATTATGCGGCGTGGAACGTGATTGTGGATCAGGAGATTCATTTTGAAAAGCGGGTAATGCATCCGCCGGATAATATGATAAACTCTTTGATCTCTTTTGTAAATGCGTTGATTTATGCGAAAATATTGAGCGAGATCTATCGTACGCAGCTAAACCCGACAATCAGTTATCTGCATGAGCCAGGTGTGCGCAGATTTTCGCTTTGTCTTGATTTGGCTGAGGTGTTTAAACCATTGATCGGCGATAGGTTGATTTTTTCTCTTTTAAACAGAAGACAGATAACGGAAGACAGTTTTACGAAGGAACTGAATTTTCTGCATCTGAAAAAAGCGTCATCGGCCTTGATTGCCAGGGAATTGGAGGAACGTATGAAAAAAACAATCATGCATAGGGGACTGGGGCGACAGGTCAGTTATCAGTATTTAATGAGGTTGGAAGCGTACAAGCTGATCAAACATCTGATCGGTGAAAAAGAATATGAAGGATTCAAAATATGGTGGTAGGATATGTATGTAGTACTGGTATATGATATTGCGCAGGATAAAAATGGACAGAAAAGGTGGTCGCATGTTTATAAAATATGCAAAAAATATTTATCTCATATACAAAATTCTGCATTTGAAGGTGAGATATCCAAGGTGCAGATCACAAAACTACAACAGGAATTAAAACCTTATGTCGATAAGGAACTGGACTCCGTGATCCTTTTTAAAAGTCATCAGGCGAGGTGGTTGGACAAGGAATTTTGGGGAAAAGAAGATGATGCAACGGATTTTTTCTTATAAAAAGATGTACTCAAGGTGGGTTTTAAATGGCATAACCTCCAAGCCGAAGGCAGTCAAAACTGCATGAGCCTTTCAGCACAGTGATTGGGTAAATCGAAGCCGGTATAATTACCGGCTAATGTATGATCCGGTACTTTTTATCTAATTTCCGTCCAGCTGCCAGTGTATTGACAACGTCTTGCAAATATTCTATTTTGCAACCGCGCTTTTGGGCAAGCCTGAGATCTTTTTTTAATTGATTGGACGGAACTATCTTAAGCATCGGTAAATACCTCGTCCAGAATCTGGTCAAAGGATTCATAACGTTGGTGCTTATCTGGATTTTTTTTCATTTCTTCATATTCATTCGCTGCTTGCGTTGTTTATTGCTTGGTTTGCAGATAATATCAAGGTAAATCTGTTACTGGACAGTGAGTTTGAATTGCGCAGGCAGGTCTTTGACAGTATTTACGCCATGCCCATTGACGAGTTTGAGAAAAAAGACAGCGGGGCAGTTCCGGCCACATATATTACGACAGGATTGGCCAACAGGAGCTTTCCCCTTCTGAAATCTACCGTCATTCTGCAGTGGTACCGCAGCAGGTTTATATTTTTGACGATACGATCAGGCGTAACCTTGATCTGAAGGGAACCTGTAAGGATGAAGAACTGCTTGCTATAAATCAACAAGGTAAAACTCGACAAGTTTTTTGCCGCAAACGGATATACGCTGGATACACAGATCAGCAACGAAACCCTGCAGGTTTCCGGAGGCGAAAAGGATCGGCCCGAACTGTTTCCAGGAGTGAAACTTTTTTCACCCAATCCCCTTGACAATTATAAGGAAGATATACTATAAAATATAAATAGTAATAAGCACAAGCAAAGACGTTGAAGAAGACAGTATCTGGTTTCTCAAAGGCACAGCGAACCGGTGATGGTGGAAGACCGGTGTTAGTAGGAGATCAGGGAAGATCACTTCCGAGTCTCAGACCGAACCTTTTATCCGAGCGTGATGAACTGTGGATTCGCTTTAGGACAGAAAACAGTAGGGAATGACGGCATCCCGCCGTTATCGGGAACCGTATAGCCATTGAGTCTGATTTGCTTTAGAGAATCGGCGCAGGGTTCTGAAATTGTAGAGCCGATATGCAGGACCAAAGAGCAGGATTTGGAATGGGAATGGCGGTACGTCGTAATAGGTGGTTTTGCGGGCTTTGTGACCTCGTCCTTTTACGGGACGGGGTTTTTTGTTTTTTATATTCGCAGAACAATCGGCAGAAGAGGCAAGAAAAGAGATATAGAAGCTACAGGAAAGGAGCACATCATGTATCAAAAAGTTGACACAAGTTTGAATTTCGTAGACAGGGAGAAGGAAGTCTGCCAGTTTTGGAAGGACAATGACATTTTCAAAAAGAGCATGGATTCCCGCAAGGAAGGTGAGACATACACCTTCTATGACGGCCCGCCGACGGCCAACGGCAAGCCTCATATCGGGCATGTACTGACCCGCGTGATCAAGGACATGATCCCCAGATACCGCACCATGAAGGGCTGTATGGTTCCCCGTAAGGCGGGATGGGATACCCACGGACTGCCGGTTGAACTGGAAGTGGAGAGGCTTCTGGGGCTGGACGGCAAGGAACAGATTGAGGAGTACGGGCTGGATCCTTTTATCAGTAAATGTAAGGAATCTGTCTGGAAATACAAGGGGATGTGGGAAGATTTCTCCAACACGGTTGGTTTCTGGGCTGACATGAACGATCCGTATGTCACTTATCACGATGATTTTATCGAGTCTGAATGGTGGGCCTTGAAGCAGATCTGGGACAAGGGCTTATTGTATAAAGGTTTTAAGATCGTGCCTTACTGCCCGCGCTGCGGGACGCCGCTTTCTTCTCATGAGGTGGCACAGGGCTATAAGGCCGTCAAAGAGCGTTCAGCGGTAGTGCGTTTTAAAGTAGTAGGTGAGGACGCTTATTTCCTGGCATGGACCACCACGCCTTGGACACTTCCTTCCAACGTGGCGCTCTGTGTGAATCCGGACGAAACCTATGTGAAGGTAAAAGCGGCAGACGGCTATATCTATTATATGGCACAGGCGCTGCTTGACAATGTGCTTGGCAAACTGTCCGGGGATGACAAGCCTGCCTATGAAGTATTAGGGACTTATGTGGGAACGGATTTAGAGTATAAGGAATATGAACCGCTTTTCGCCTGCACAGGGGAAGCGGCGGCGAAACAGAAGAAGAAAGCGCATTTCGTGACTTGCGATAATTATGTCACCATGACCGACGGTACCGGTATCGTCCATATCGCGCCTGCTTTCGGTGAGGACGATGCACAGGTAGGCCGTAAATATGATCTGCCCTTCGTACAGTTCGTGGACGGCAAGGGTAATATGACGTCTGAGACACCTTATGCAGGAATGTTTGTTAAGAAAGCGGATCCGGAAATTCTGAAAGATCTGGATAAAGAAGGCAAATTATTTGATGCGCCGAAGTTCGAACATGATTATCCGTTCTGCTGGCGATGCGACACACCGCTGATCTACTATGCACGTGAGTCCTGGTTTATCAAGATGACGGCGGTGAGAGATGACCTGGTGCGCAACAACAAGACGGTAAACTGGATTCCGAAGTCCATCGGCGAGGGACGTTTCGGCAACTGGCTTGAGAATATTCAGGACTGGGGTATTTCCCGTAACCGTTATTGGGGTACACCTTTAAATGTGTGGGAATGCGAGGAATGCGGGCACATGGAGTCAGTGGGATCACGGGAGGAGCTTGAAAAGCTGTCCGGTAATCCGGCTGCCAGGACTGTAGAACTGCACAGACCGTATATTGACGAGATTACCATTATCTGTCCTGACTGCGGCAAGACGATGAGACGTGTGCCGGAGGTAATTGACTGTTGGTTTGATTCCGGTGCCATGCCTTTTGCGCAGCATCATTATCCTTTTGAGAATAAAGACCTGTTTGAGAAGCAGTTCCCGGCACAGTTTATCTCCGAGGCAGTGGATCAGACCCGGGGATGGTTCTACTCACTGATGGCAGAGTCCACGCTGCTGTTCAACTGTGCGCCTTTTGAGAATGTTATCGTTATGGGACATGTGCAGGATGAGAACGGGCAGAAGATGAGTAAGTCTAAGGGCAACGCGGTAGATCCTTTCGAGGCTCTGGAGACTTACGGTGCGGATGCGATCCGCTGGTATTTCTATATCAATTCCGCGCCGTGGCTGCCCAACCGTTTCCATGGCAAGGCAGTGCAGGAGGGACAGCGTAAGTTTCTGGGAACATTGTGGAATACCTATGCGTTCTTCGTATTGTATGCAAATATCGACAGCTTTGATGCGACGAAGTACAGTCTGGAATATGATAAACTTCCTGCCATGGATAAGTGGCTTCTGTCCAAACTGAATACGGCGATCAGGGAGGTCGATACGAATCTGGACAACTACAGAATTCCGGAAGCTGCCCGCGTACTGGATGATTTGGTGGATGAGATGAGCAACTGGTATGTCAGGAGAAGCCGTGAGCGTTTCTGGGCCAAAGGAATGGAACAGGACAAGATCAATGCCTATATGACATTGTACACGGCACTGGTTACGATCTGTAAATGCGCGGCGCCGATGATTCCTTTTATGACAGAGGAAATCTATCTGAACCTGGTTAAGAGCATCGACGAGGGCGCGCCGGAGAGTATCCACCTGTGTGACTTCCCTGTTGCGGATGAAAAGATGATCGATAAACAGCTGGAAGAGGATATGGAAGAGGTGCTGAAGACCGTCGTGATGGGCCGTGCGGCGCGTAATGCTGCGAATATCAAGAACCGTCAGCCCATCGGCACCATGTTTGTCAAGGCGGAACACGGGCTGAGCGATTTCTATCAGGAGATCATTAAGGATGAGCTGAATGTGAAGAAGATTGTGTTCAGTGATGATGTGTCTGCGTTCACAAGCTACAGCTTCAAGCCGCAGCTTAAGACGGTAGGCCCTAAATTCGGTAAGCAGCTTGGCGGTATCAGGGAGTACTTAAGCGCCGTAGACGGCATGAAGGCTATGGAAGAGCTGAAGGCACAGGGAGCGCTGAGATTTGAAGTGAACGGTGTGGAGATCGCACTGGCAGAAGAGGATCTGCTGATCGAGACGGCGCAGAAGGAAGGCTATGTATCGGAAGCCGACAACAGCGTTACCGTTGTACTGGATACGAATCTGTCAGAAGAGCTGATCGAGGAAGGATTTATGTATGAGGTGATCAGTAAGATCCAGACCATGCGTAAGGAAGCCGGTTTCGAGGTAATGGATCACATTAAGGTGTCGGTCAGCGGCAATGACAGGGTAGCCGGAATCGTAGAGAAGAATACAGAGGCGATCTCGGCGAAGGTACTTGCGGAAGCGATTGTGGCAGAGGAAAGTCTGCCGGTATGCAAAGAGTGGAGTGTGAATGGCGAGAAAGTGACGATCGGCATTGAGAAGGTAGGATAAGAGTCTGGATTTTGCTGATCCGGCACGGCCTGAACAGCAGCGGACGATAAAACAACTGTAATTTTAAGCACATTGCTGATAGTCAAAAGTAAAAATACAATATATAATAGTATTTGTGTAAAAGTGATGTAACAGCAAGGACAGTCAGGCTGTTACGGATGTACGAATAGCAGATGAGGAGGCGCATAATGGCAAAGAAAACTGCAGTATCAACTTTTGATAAAGACCTTTTCAAGAGAAGTGTCCTGTATAATGTTAAGACACTCTACCGGAAAAGTCTTGAGGAGGCTACAGACCAGCAGATCTTTCAGGCAGTATCCTATGCGATTAAGGATGCCGTTGTGGATCAGTGGATGAAGACACAGAAAGAATTCGACAGACAGGATCCTAAGATGGTATATTATCTGTCCATGGAATTCCTGATGGGCCGTGCTTTGGGAAATAATATTATCAACCTGCAGGCACATAAGGCAGTGAAGGAAGCTCTGGAGGAACTGGGGCTGGATCTGAATGTGATTGAGGACCAGGAGCCCGATCCGGCGCTTGGAAACGGAGGCCTGGGACGTCTGGCAGCATGTTTCTTGGATTCCCTGGCAACCCTGGGCTATGCGGCATACGGCTGTGGTATCCGTTATCGCTACGGTATGTTCAAGCAGGAGATCAGGGACGGTTTCCAGGTGGAGGTACCGGATAACTGGCTGCAGGATGGCAATCCTTTTGAACTGAGAAGAACGGAATATGCCAAGGAAATCAAATTCGGCGGTTATGTAAATGTCTATATGGATGAAAACGGCAGACAGAATTTCCGTCAGGAGGGCTATCAGGTAGTGCGTGCCATTCCTTACGATCTGCCTATCGTCGGTTATGGCAACGGCATTGTCAATACGCTGCGTATCTGGGATGCGGAGCCGGTGAACTGCTTCCATCTGGATTCCTTTGACAAGGGCGATTATCAGAAGGCGGTGGAACAGGAAAATCTGGCAAGGAATATTGTGGAGGTACTGTATCCGAACGATAACCACTATGCCGGTAAGGAACTGCGTCTGAAACAGCAGTATTTCTTTATTTCCGCTTCCGTGCAGGCTGCGGTTGCGAAATATATGAGAAAGCATGATGATGTCAGGAAATTCTATGAGAAGGTGACTTTCCAGCTGAATGATACACATCCTACGGTTGCGATCGCAGAACTGATGCGTATTCTGATGGATGAGTATTTCCTGACCTGGGAAGAGGCATGGGATGTGACCACGAAGACCTGTGCTTATACCAATCATACGATTATGTCGGAAGCGCTGGAGAAGTGGCCGATTGAACTTTTCTCCAGACTACTGCCGCGTATCTATCAGATCGTGGAGGAAATCAACCGCAGATTCATCCTCCAGATCGAACAGAAATATCCGGGCAACCAGGAGAAGATCCGTAAGATGGCAATCGTCTATGACGGTCAGGTGAAAATGGCACATCTTGCAATCGCGGCAGGTTACTCTGTCAACGGTGTTGCAAAACTGCACACGGAGATTCTCAAGAATCAGGAGCTGAAAGACTTCTACGAGATGATGCCGCAGAAATTCAACAACAAGACAAACGGTATCACACAGAGACGTTTCCTCCTGCATGCGAACCCACTGTTGGCTGACTGGGTTACGGCTCATATCGGAAACGACTGGATCACGGATCTGCCGCAGATTGGCAGACTGAAAATATATGCGGACGATGAGAAGGCTCAGCAGGAGTTCATGAACATCAAGTATCAGAATAAGGTCCGTCTGGCTGAGTATATTCTGGAACATAACGGCATTGAGGTGAATCCCCGTTCTATTTTCGATGTACAGGTCAAGAGACTGCATGAGTATAAGCGGCAGCTTCTGAACATTCTGCATGTTATGTATCTGTACAACGAGTTAAAAGAACATCCGGATATGGAGTTCTATCCGAGAACCTTTATTTTCGGCGCCAAAGCGGCAGCAGGCTATCGTAACGCCAAGCTGACTATCAAACTGATCAACGCCGTGGCGGATGTGGTAAATAATGACCCTGCGATCAACGGTAAGATCAAGGTAGTCTTCATTGAGAACTATCGTGTATCCAATGCGGAGATCATTTTCGCGGCTGCCGATGTATCCGAGCAGATTTCTACCGCAAGCAAGGAAGCATCCGGTACGGGTAATATGAAATTTATGTTAAACGGCGCTCTCACGCTGGGTACGATGGACGGCGCGAATGTAGAGATCGTGGAGGAAGTGGGCGAGGACAATGTCTTTCTCTTCGGCTTAAGCTCCGATGAAGTCATCCAGTATGAGAACTATGGCGGCTATGACCCGAATGAGATCTTCAACAACGATCCTGATGTTAGAAAAGTCCTGATGCAACTGATCAACGGTACCTATTCACCGCAGGATCCGGAGCTGTTCCGAACGCTGTATAACTCTCTGCTGAATACGCTGAGTACGAACAAGGCGGATACTTACTTCATCCTGAAGGATTTTAAGTCTTACGCGGAGGCACAGAAGAAGGTGGAAGCGGCATACAAGGATGAAAGCAGCTGGGCAAGAAGTGCGATTCTGAATGTGGCATGCGCAGGTAAGTTCACTTCCGACAGAACCATTCAGGAGTACGTGGATGAGATCTGGAAGCTGGATAAGGTAGTGCTGCAGAAGGAGACGGCAGAACCCCAGAAGAAATCATTGTTAAAATAATAATAGTCCTAAGAGACCGGCGCGGGAAGCGGCAGCCATCTGCCGCATACTCCCGCGCTGGTTTTTTATATAATAAATTATAGTAGACGAAATAACAAGTTTCTGTTTCCGGCTCTTGCAGGAGCCATATGAGACAGCTTCTGCAAGGCCGAAAACGAGATTTCTAATGCCGTAAACTATAAATATATAGTTTATTTTGAAAAATCACTTGACAATGGCGTCTACATGTGGTAGTCTCCTTGTAAGGCTACACGCAGTAGTCCTAGCATAGGAGATTGGTAACAGTTCAGTCCAGGACTTTGCATTTACTGCAAAGTCCGTGAGAACGCATAGATTTAGCCGAGAGAGAATCTGCCCCTTGCCGCAGGCGACTTGGAAAAATTGAGCTTTGCTCAATTGGCAGATTCCGTAACAGGGAAGCCGAAAGGGTGAACTGTTATGGAGGTTGAGAATCGTGCAGGAAATACAATTGACATCTGAGAAGATTTCTGAAATTAGAAAAATAACTCCCTTTTCGGAAAAGTGTTCCTAATGCATAAATTTTGAAATATTTGGTGTTTTTCCTTATTTGGCTGATATTTTTGCCAAAACGCTTTCAATGGCAAGCGTTATTGTAATAATACCACCTACCACAGAATAATAGTCTATTCCAAATACCAAAGGCAGTAACGAAATAATTGCCGTTACCAGTGAAAGCCAAAATACAGCCTTGCGCATTTTTTCTAACTTTATTGAAATCAATGCAAGCAGTAAAATGATGCAGGTAAGTAAAGCAGTTATAAATGGCGCAAAATTAGCATACCCAAACGGCGTTAAATTGAAATATGAAAATGTTTCCCTTACTCTTTCTGTTGGCGATGGTGCAAATACTAATACCGCTCCGCAAGGCAAAATTTGTAAAATAATTGTAATAATTGGCAATATTAGTAATCTAATTTTCTTCATAGTCAGCACCCCCCCGAAAAAATTTCGATTTTTATATTTAATTATAAAATAGTTATCTGCCATTTACAATGTATATCGAAAAGTTATTACTCAATGGGTACACAATTCCGAAAAGGGAGAAAAATAATTGACAACGCAGAGGAAAATACCGATGAGTGATTTTTTAATGACATTACTTAATATGAGCCTTGCGGCGAACTGGCTGATCGTGACGGTGATCCTTTTAAGGCTGATCATACGAAAAGCACCGAGGCGGATCATATGCCTGTTATGGGGACTTGTGGCAATTCGGCTGATCTGTCCAGTTTCGATTGAAAGATCCTTTGGTGTGATTCCATTAGAAGAGGTGATAACGGCAGATGACATATCGGAATTGCAGCACAAATGGAATACCATAGCCGGAGTGGAGCCGGTGCAAGAATATCTTGGAGATATTTATCATGATGGTGCTGCTGTGGCGTATGGGTACGGAAATAGTTTGATCTTTTGGTTAGAGGTGATCTGGACATGCGGGTCATGCGGATTGCTGCTCTATGCGGCAATCGTGAGCCTGAATGTGCGAAGATATTTGAAAGAGGCAGTTCGGTATCAGGGAAATTGCTATCTTTGTGATCATGTGCGTTCTCCTTTCATTTTTGGTTTTTTTCGTCCGCACATTTATTTGCCGACAGGATTAGATGAATCAGATATGGAGTATGCGCTCGCACATGAAAAGGCACATTTACAACGTAAAGACCATATATGGAAAGTAGCTGCATTTTTTCTTTTGGTAGTTTATTGGTTTGATCCATTGAGTTGGGCTACATTTATATTATTTTGCAGAGATATAGAGCTGGCTTGTGATGAAAAGGTCATCCAAAATTTAAGTATGCCGGAAAAGAAAGCCTATGCAAACTCTCTATTGTCATGTAGCGTTAAGAAAAGGTTAATGATTGTATATCCGTTAACATTTGGGGAAATAGGGGTGAAACAGAGAGTGAAATTTATATTGAATTATAAGAAACCAGGATTTTGGGCTGTGTCTTTTTCTTCTTTGGCCTGTGTCATGATCGGAATCTGCTTTTTAATGACTTTACCGCAGAAGTCCCAAACCACAGTGATGATGCCGGCAGATGCAAGTCCAATGCAAATACAAAAATATAAAAAAGAAAATAAATCTCCCAATTCGCTTTTGTGTTCCCGGTGACTAAAATCCGATGTTCTAGTGTATAAGCATTCATTTCTACAAAATTATCTGAATTTATCTTGTCTATGATGCGTGTGCAAATTTCAAGAAGAAAGCTGCCCCAAAATCGGAGCAGCTTTTTTTCAAAACAAGGGCATGAATCTACTTAATATTTCTCAAAGCGTCTAACACATTTTCCAGTTCCGCTGTATCAGTAAAAACGCCAATATAGTAATCTCCAGAATGAATATAAGCCGCCTCATCTTTTTCAAGAAGCGATATTGTTATATCCTCCTGACTGGAATAAATGCTTATATCAGTTTCCGGTTCATAGTTCATAACACATACAGTAAAAGAGTCTCCGAGTAGTTCCGGATTGGGCACAACCTCTCCGCCGTCCTCTGCAAATTCTGGTTCTGGTATCTCGCCGGTAATGTATTCAATTCTCAACATATTATACTGGGTTCCATCTTTCATCGTTGTGTTATAAACGCTTCCGCGCCCATAGTGAAAACCGTCTGGCAACTGATTGGGAAGGTGTTCTGCTAATGGATGTGCCAAGGTTTCTTCTTCTGTCAGGCTTGCCACTTCTGCCGATTCTACATTTTCTTCGCTCTCGGTGCTAGGATATACGGCAACGCTGTATGTTGATGTCATCCCATCGCTGTTTCCGGCATCAATTCCAGCAGTGCCGCCAGTACCGGGAATCGAAATTCCACCGGGTATTGTTGAAGAATCCTGCTGTAAAAGAGCAGTAGTGCCTGCAACAATAAGGCACAGGCAAGCTGCCATTGCACCCCAAGCCTTCCAATTCATTTTTTTCTTCATAGTTATTTTAGCCCCTTTCACAATGTCGTCATCAAGTTCACCAAGGACTTCAAAGAAATCTTCTTTTCTCATATCTCAAAGCCCCTTTCTGTCAAATATGCTTTTAACTCTTTTCTTGTCCGTTCCAGTGTCTTTGATACGGTTCCCTGCAACATTCCATTGTCATGTGCAATTTCTGTGACTGAGTCCGCATACCAATAGCGCCGTACAAATATATTTCGCTTGCTTACCGAAAGACTTCTGACGAATGAATTGATAGCCTTTATTAGTTCCTGACGGTCAATGATTTGCTCCACATCATCAACGTCCGATATGCAGTCGGTCAATTCGTCTAAAACAAGTGTTATTTTTTCCCCACCGCGTTTTTCGGTATGATTGTGCTTGTACCTGTTAAAAGCTAGGTTCCGTGTGATTTTACCGAGGAATGTTGCCAACTGTTCAGGCCAATGGGTTGGCATGGAGTTCCAGGCGTTTAGATAGGTATCATTGACACATTCCTCTGCATCTTCTTCATTGTTTAAAATATTCCTTGCAATAGCTTTGCAGTAATGACCATATTTATCGGATGTTACTTTTATGGCTTGGTCATTCCTATCCCAATAGAGCTGGATTATGCCATTATCATCCATACAAATCCTCCTTCCACCTATATACACAACTTCTAGGCAAAAATCTGACACCTATTTTGAAAAATTTTTTTCTTATTATATCATACTGCCTACATGATATCATTAAAAATGGGCCAGAACAGTGTCTGGCCCATTTCAAAATCATTATTATCACACCACATTAGGGAATTGACCTTTGGTGTTAATGTCAAGCGGACGAGATTTTATGCTGTCATAGGATTCTTTGTAATCATCCCAACTGTCTGCAAGAGTACGTTTGAGTAGAATAACCCTTTCATCCAGTGATAAACCTTTATGTATCCATTGCCATGTAAACAAAGCCATGTATTGATTCAAATACTTTGTTGCTGGGATACGTTCTGCTGATTCTGGCATGAATTTTTCTATCTGTGAATGAATTCCATTGACATTTGCAAGATTATATCTGCCTTCAGTGTGCTTATCTGCTTTGATTTGAACATGACGAATATTTTCGCTCTTTGCCAAAATCGGATAGGCTGAATGACTGTCAGTAATTAGAGTGCTATCACTATCAAAATGCCCTGATAACAATTTTTTAACATCTTCTGTTTCTAATCTGCCAACAGAAACAGGTTTTGCTATTAAGTTCTTTTCATCATCCGCCGCAACAACAATACAGGCCTGTTCATTGCTGATTCCTCTTTTGTATCTCTTGGTGTTCTCCCGCAGTTCCTTTAAATAACCTGGTATTGATATTACCCTCGTCCATAGACCATGCTTTTTCAAATATTCCTCTTGATCTGCGTTGGAACAGTTATGCCTGGGAAATCTTTTCAATGTGAATATGAAAAACTCCGGGTCGCGTTTACCTTTAAATGATACAGTACAAAAACATTCATCACATTGCACTTCACCTTCAAATTTGAAATTATGTTTCCCCTCTGTATCTAATACACTATATTGCGCCATCATCCGTTGAAAAAGAATGTCCATGACCTTTAATTTGTGCTGTGCCGCTGTTGATCTACTGACATTCATCTTTTGAGCAAGATTCCCAATTGTTTGATTCTCTACAATCCCCACATATAAAGCTGCAAGTTGTGTATCTGACAGACGAGAGTTTTGGTCAAGTATATCTATGTCAGACGAAAATGTCTTACCACAATCCTTACAAATTATTCTTGGAGTACCCTTTTTAGACTTTCCATGCTTTTTAATCCTGATACTCCCACAGAATGGACAACTATCCGACTTTTTAATTTCCTTTTTCCCTTTACTTTCCGACCTTTTTGCTTGTGCCATGATTATCAGTTCATCCAGTTGGTCAGCTGTCAAACTATCAAGGCCACCCTTCAACGCTTCGTTGAAGAAGTCGGACATTGTAAAACCTCCTAATGCTATTAAATTGTTTGCACCCTCTGCGGTGCTTACCCTTCAACCATAGTCAAGACTTGCTAGAATCGCTTTTTTCTGCCGCTCGAGTGCCATCCTCCGATATTTGAGAGCTTTTTGTTGTAAGCGTTCCTCCTCCTTCAAGTATTCCTCCGCCATATCAAAATCAGATTGGAGTTGAAGTCTGTACTCGTCTTTATCACTTAATTCTGGTACAATATGCTCTTGTTCAGTTGCTACAGCTCGTTTAGCGTATTCTGCGTTTTTAATTGCACTCGAAATAATTATTCCCAATAAACCAGTATGTTGATATTTTGCTTTCTTGGAATTACAAGTGTCTTTAATTTCATCCCATTCAGAATCCGCAATGATCTCTACACCCAATTTTTTGGCATAAGTTCTGGCATTGAATGTCACTTCGTTATTGGTAACGACAACGGGCTTTCCAATATTATTGTAAAATGCTGCTCCAGAATAAACCTCTTGAATGAAATGTGGGTACATTCCCCGCCCCTTGGGGCGCAAGCAAACTTTAACAGGATAGAAAAGCATGATACAATGTAGAGAAAAAGGAGAAGTGTAGATTGAGTGAGGCTATA
>CAJTEN010000048.1 GCA_910575245.1 Clostridia bacterium
TACACTTCGGAAGTGTCCCCGGACAGAAAAGGAATCATCACTTCCGGTCTAAAGGCTGTTTCAGGAAACAGGCAGAATGTGCTTAAGCCCATAGACTTTGTGGCGACGCTGCTGGAAGGGAAAGTGAAATATCAGAAACTGCCGTCAGGCAACAGCGATTACATAGAGTTTTATGATAAGAACGGTGAGATGGTGGCGACTTATTCCAATAATGGGTGGACGATGTATACCACCAATGCGGAGGCTGCCAGACAGACGGAAATGTGCATGATCTATAACGAGGCATGGGGAAATGCAAAGAGGGGCATTCCGCTGGTGGGTGAAGAAGCGGTTAATGCGGAGAGTCCGCAGAATAGCTTTGATGCAAAGGCATAGAAGGAAATGAAGCTACGGCTGAATATCTCCGATAAGCCATAGTCTGACAAGGCAGGGCAGGTATCCACGGTTTCCAACTGAACAGTAGGTTTTGAAATGGATATAACAGGAATAGCAAAAAGCCATCAAGCGGGAATCCAAAAGCCGGGAAGGGCACCATCCAAATTGTCTGATTCCCTCTGGAAGAAGGTAATAGGATGCGGCGCAGAACGTCTATATGGGAAATAAATTCCTTGCCCTGCGGAAAAGCGAAGTTGCCAAAGTCGCGCCGGACAGGGCTGCACTGATGGGGAAGAACGATATGAAGGAAATACGGAAGATTGATGAACAGTGGAAGGGATGACATTTATGGATATTTTGAGGACTGAGGGTCTGACCAGGCAGTATGGGGTGGGGCAGGCAATAGTGACGGCTTTAGACCATGTAGACCTGCAGGTGGAAAGGGGGCAGTTCGTTGCCATCATCGGGGCGTCCGGCTCCGGCAAGTCAACACTGCTCCATCTGCTGGGAGGCGTTGACCGCCCTGACGGCGGGAAGATATTTGTGGAAGATGTGGACATAGCGACATTTGGGGAGGAACGGCTGGCGCAGTACCGCAGGCGCAAGGTGGGGCTTATCTACCAGTTTTATAACCTTATCCCCACGCTCAGTGTGAAGAAGAACATCTGTCTGCCCATGCTCCTGGATAATAAGGAGCCGGGTAAGGAACGGTTTGATGACATTGTAAGGACATTAGGGCTGGGAGACAGGCTGGAACACCTGCCGGGGCAGCTTTCCGGGGGACAGCAGCAGAGGGCGGCAATCGGGCGCGCCCTGATCTACCAGCCTGCGATCCTGCTGGCGGACGAGCCGACAGGGAACCTTGACCGGAAGAATACGGAGGAGATTATTTCCCTGTTGAAACTGTCCAACCGCCAGTATAAACAGACCATCCTGCTGGTCACCCACGATGAGAATGTGGCGCTGGAGGCAGACCGCATCATTAAGATAGAGGATGGGAAGATCATCTCGGATAAGGCGGTGCGGCCATGAACATCATACGGGAATACAGCTTAGACCAGGTGCGTAAAAACCGCCGCACCTCCATTTCTATTATGGTTGCGGTTCTGATTGCTTCCACGTTCTTATGTACATTGCTTGTTTTTGCGCAGAGTTTCTGGAACCAGATGGTACAGCAGGAGATTTATATTGGCGGGGATTGGGATGCGGAGCTTATGGATGTCCCGGCAGACAGGCTTGGCATGGTGAGGGACAATGCAGGCGTAAAAGCCATGTTTGTGAAAGGGGATAATAAGACCGCTTTCCTGCCGGAAGGGACGGCGCTCCCCCGCCTGCTGATACAGAATTGTGACAGCGGCTATTGGGGCTCCATGTATGAAAAGAATATGCTCCTGCGGGGGCGCATCCCGCAGGCTTCTGGCGAGGTCGTGGTCAGCAAGGATTTCTTTTTGCAGAACCCGGCATATGGCATTGGCGACACGCTTGCTGTGGGAATAGGCAGCAATGTGCGGACGCACATGGAAGAAAGCCAGCAGAAGGATGCCGCCAGCCTGACCATTGTGGGGGAACTGGATGTGTCTGTTTCCTCCGGTTATGAAGGATACCTTGCCTATGGCTTTATGGAGCCGGAAGCGCTTTCGCCGGACAGTGAGGTGGTAGTCTACCTCCAGATGGAGCGGAGGGGGGAAGTATATACGGCAGTCCCGCAGATTGCGGAGGCAATAGGGCTTCCGAAGGATGAATACGGGAACTACCCGTGCCGCTACCATGCCGCGCTGCTTGCATGGCACGGGGTATATGCGCCGGGGAGTTTTTGGGGGAGTGATGTGCCGAAGCTGTTCCTGGGGCTCCTGCTTGCGGCAGGCACATCGATGGCGGTATTTGCCTATATCATAAGGGGCGCTTTCGGGATTTCGGCGAAACAGAAGATTCATCAGCTCGGCATACTGAAATCTGTGGGGGCGGGGCCGAAGCAGATAGGAAGGACGGTCATTTATGAGGCGTGTATCCTTTCGGTTATTCCCATCCTGCTTTCAATGGTTTTGGGATACCTGTTTTCCCTCGGCGTCCTGTCTGCCTATTCCGATATGACCAGTGAAGTGTTCGGGAGCAGGATGGAGGTTTATTTTTCCCCGGCAGCGGCGCTCATGGCGGCAGTGCTTTCCTTTGCTATGGTCCTGCTTGCCGCGCACGGGCCGGCGAAACAGATGTCAAAGGTTCTGCCCATAGAGGCAGTGCGCGGGGAGCAGTACAGCATTTCCGTAAAGAAAGCAAAGAGCCATCCCGTATTGGCAAAGCACTTCGGATTCCTTGGGGAGATAGCGGTGAACTCGGTAAATGCGGGCAGAAAACTGTACCATACCTGCATGGTGACGCTTTCCCTGTGTATGCTCCTTGCCTTTGGGTTCCTGGCAGCGTTCACGGTTTCCGATATCAGCAATGCGCAGGCGGAAAACAGGAATCATTTTGATGTAAATATCACGTTGAGGACAGGGGAGCGGATAGACGGTGCGCTCCTTGCAGAACTGAAAGCCATGCAGGGGGTACAGGGAATATCTGTTTATGCAAGGGCGAACTGCGCTGTCTGGCTTTCCGGGAGTGACCAGTCGGCAGAATTCCTGCAGGCAGGAGGTTTTGATGCCGCAGACGGCTATATCGTGGAGCGTGACGGGCGTTACCGTGTGCCGTGTGTGCTGGTGGGGATGGAGCAGGATGCATATCAAAGCGTTCTGCGGGAAGCGGGCGCGGAGGCTTTACCGGAAACTTCCGCCATCATTGTAAACAGTGTGGCAAAGAACCCCGGTGCAAGGGATTATGAGGCAATGCAGGAAACGGTCTCTTATCTGAATCTCCAGCAGGGGCAGAGGGTGGAGCTGACAGAGGAGTATTCTGATGATGTCCAGGGCGACTATGAATTTACCGTGGATGTTGCGGCAGTGCTCACGTCAATGCCGAAGATCGGGCTTGATCCTTCGTTTTATACGCTTCCTGTTATCGTGCCGATGGAGGAATATTATGCCATTATCGAGAATTTCAGTGATGAGATGGCGGTTTATAATTACAGGAACTATGTAAATTATGCTGTGCCAGATGGAATGGATGAAGAAATTCAGGGCGAAGCGGAAAGGATATGCGGCGCATATCTGGGCAGCAGTGATTATATGACTTCCAGTAAGACGGAACGGATGAGAAACCGTGGGAGGATGACAGGCGCGACAATGTTTATCGTGTGCAGCCTTGCGGCGCTGTTCGGGGTTGTGGGCATTTCCTCGGTGCTTTCTGCAATTCTGAACAGCTTAGGTCAAAGGCGGAAGGAATTTGCCATGTTCCGTTCGGTAGGAGTGGATGAAAAAGGAATCCGGCGGCTGCTTGGGATGGAAGGGTTTCTGCTGTCAGTCAGGCCAATATTGATTGGACTTCCGCTGCTCATCATTGTATGCGCCGCACAGTGCTATATAGAGGGAGTGTCCGTAGTGGAATTCCTATATGCCTTTCCGGCATGGGCATTGGTGGCGTATATTATATTGGTGCTGTTTGTAATCAATGCGATTTATATGCTGGCATCTAAGAAAATCAGGGATGATGTCATTGTGGCAGCGATCAAGGACGATACGGTATAAATCAAAAGCAGTGATAAGATATAGAGGACAGATAGTTTTTCGGCAGGTAAGTGAATCGGAGAGCAGGAAAAGCATCATTTAAAAAGGAATGGAAGCTGTCCGATTCCCTTCGGGAGAAGATAACAGGATGTCTATATGGGGAATAAGTTCCTCGCCCTGCGGAAAAGCGAGGTCGCCAAAGTCGCGCCGGACAGGGCAGGCATTCCGGCAGATCAGTGAGAGGAGGTGAAGGCCGGTATGGAATTTGGCCGGGGAGGTTAACAGGCATATTTGCATGGAGACAGTGAACTGCTCGGACTTATTACAAGGGAGCAGATGCGGCTCTGAACGACAGAGGGGCTGACAAAAATAATGGAGGAGATTAAGAAAATGAATGTAAATGGAATAGGAGCAGGATACCCGGCGGCAGGGTATGAGACAAGAAGGACGGAAAGGAATGTGACAGGAGGGAAATTTGCTGATGCAATAAACAAAGCTGCACCAAAGAAAGAAACGAATGCTTTCAGGCCGGAGAGTTCTGATGAGGTGATGCAGGCATGGGATAAGGCACTTGCGGAAACGGGAGTAAATCCTTTCCCGATGAACCGCATTTCAACGGCATTGGTACTGCACGTTGAAAGCGGGCAGCAGGGTTTGAGTTCCGCATTTTTGGGTGACAGCACAGGCTCCGCAAAGTCAATGGCTGAAAAGATTATACATAGGCTGGAGAATCCGCTGACCCCAGCGGCAAACCCGGATTTTGCAGGGCAGGAATTGATATTCTACAAAAAGTTCTTAGAGTTTTTGGGGTAATGAAATGCCTGGACTTATTATAAGAGGGCATGGGTGGTTCTGAATGACAGAAGAAACGCCAATAAATATTGATAACAATGGAGGATTAAGAAAAATGAATGTAAATGGAATAGGAGCAACGGGATACCCGACGGCAGGGTATGAGACAAGAAGGGCAAGAAGGAATTACGCTGACCAGATGTGTAATATGGTTCCGGCAACACAGTCGTCCGGCGGCACATTTGAGTTACATATTTCAAACGATAAGGACGGAAAGGCAATCGGCTCAATGTGTGGGGCGGATTATTCCCTTACGGTCTATCAGCCGAAGGACTTTGACCCTGCAAACCCGGTATATAAAGTGAAGGTATGGGATAAAGGCGGAAATGTGACAGAACGCATGGTGGATGTGTCGAAAGTAGATACAACGGGCAGCGACTATATAGATATGTTTGCATATTCCAGCCATTTATCTGCAAGCGGGAAATGTCCGGGCGCACAGTCTGCTTTTATAAGGGCAGGTGCAAATCAGCATGGCGCTGACAATAGGACACATGATGATTTGTTCGGGATGAATGACTGGATCAGCGTTTTAAAGGATGCTATGCAGACGCAGTATGATGCCGGGAATCTGAAAGGATATCTGGACTATAAGCAGTTTTGGGATTTTCTGGATAATAAATAAGTTATTCTTTGCCCCTATATCCCGATAAGTGCAGGCATCTCCAGCGTTCCGGCAGATCGGGGAGTGGGGGCGACTTTATAACAATGGGAAGGAGAGGTAAAATGCCTTACATTACAGTTGAAAGCGGAACTTTATCAGATAATCAGAAAGAAGAACTGATAAAGCGGTTGACAGAAGTGTCTTCTGAGATTATGAAAGTGCCGCAGGAATTTTTTGTTACGACAATTAAGGAGGTGCCGGACAAAAATTTTGGCATTGGCGGAAAAACGATTGATAAGGTGAAAGCAGAGTATATGCAGACGCATAAGTAATTTTTTTCGGGTAGGAAAGGGATGATAGCGTGGTTACTTTTTACATAGTCCGGCATGGGGAAACCTTGCTGAACAGTCTGGGCAGGGCACAGGGTTGGAGTGATTCACCGCTTACTGATAATGGGAAAATGGCAGCAAAGGACTTAGGGCTCGAAATTAAAGGCACTATTTTCCACGCTGCATATGCGAGTGACACATTAAGAGCTGTGCAGACGGCGGAGATGATTTTATCAATCAGTGGGAATAGTGATATTAAAGTTCAGAAAGATATGCGGCTACGGGAGTGGTGTCTAGGTTCTATGGATGCAGAGCATAATACAACTTTTATAAAAGTGGTCTCTGACTGGTTAGGTGTTTCGGCATTTGCGGAATTAATTAAAAGGCTTCCGGATGTTGCGGCGGCGATTTATGAGCATGATTCAACAGGTATGGCAGAACCCTTTACTGCTATAGCAAGTCGTCTGAAAGGTGTACTTGAAGATATAGCTCAAAACGAATCGTATAATGAGAACGGTAGTATTTTAGTGGTTACTCATGCCTTTGCTATAAAAACATTATTATACCTTTTTGCACCGGAACAATTATGTGCTGTGGAGAAAGTTAAAAATGTCGCCATTTTACGGCTGATATATGATGAGGGGAAATTTCATTTTTAAGAAATGTCTTAATCTTGTTTCATATCCCCAATAAGCTACAGCGGACGGACAGGGCAGGCATCCCCGGCATTCCGGCAGATCAGGGAATAATTAAAACAGCTTTTGGAAGAGGTATCATATGAAAAAGAACATTATTTTATGGCTTGCGGCTTCGGCGGTAGTTATGCTGGCGTTTCCGTGGCTTGCGGTTACTTTCGTAAAAGGCGATGCAGGAATGGCGGTATGTTTTCTTCTGTTTTTTGCTGTCAATCCATTATATTCCGTGCTAATCGGAGTATTTGCGGGAAAAGATGTGAAGCATCTGTGGAGCCTTCCAGTTATTTCAGCAGTGCTATTTCTGATAGGAACATGGATATTCTTTGACATGGGAGAAACGGCATTTATCCTATATGCGGCAGTCTATCTCATTATAGGGATAATGGCTATGCTGATTTCTATGTTTATTAGAAAGAAAACGCAGGAGTAACCTGACAAGGTGGGCAGGCATCCCCAGCGTTCTGGTGTATCGGGGAACCTTATAATAAAGTTGTTGAATGGAGTTAGGGTTGATGAAAAAAGCAGCATTGATTTTAGGAATTATTTTTTTGGTTTTAACATTTGTAGGCGGTGGATATGTTCTTATAAATCATGGGCAAGTAAATGCGGGATATGCGGTTGTGCCGGGAATTTGGACTGTGATATGTTTTGGGTTTTATCGGAATGGGAAACGTGACTAATTTCAGTTTGTCAGGCATGACTTTAGACTATAAAGTTATCATTTGGAATTTTATGTTTCATACCCCGATAACCCACCGCCCGACAAGGCAGGGCAGGCATCCCCGGCGTTCCGGCAAAACAGTGAGAGGGGAATTGAAATGGATATAACGGGAATAGCAAAAAGCCATCAAGCGGACATCCACAAGGCAGGAAAGGCATCATTCAAGCTGTCCGATTCCCTCCGGGAGCAGATAGCCGGATACGCCAGGGAGGATGCGGCGCAAGGTGTCTATATGGGGAATAAGTTCCTCGCCCTGCGGAAAAGCGAGGTCGCCAAAGTCGCACCGGACAGGGCGGCGCTGATGGGAAAGATTGATATGAAGGAAATACGGGAAGCCGATGAGCGGTGGCTGCGTCTTCTGTTCGGGGAGCCGTATGAAGCGGAGTTCCAGTCCGGGGGAGTCCATGTGTATGACGGGAACGGCGACGAGGTACTGACCTACACGGCGGGCGTGGGCTGGCATGAGAAGGAGTCGAAGACGGAGACGCAGGTACACGGGGCTTTGAAGGCTGCCTATTATGATGCGTACCATGCGGCAAGGCAGGAGATAAATTCCGGCATTGCCGAGATGGAAGTTCAGGGCGGATTTGATGCGAGGGCATAATAGAGCCCGCCACGGAGGCAGACGTGAGCGGCAAGCTGGAGAACCTGCAGAAGCTCATGGGGCAGTTCACCATGCCGGAGGATGGCGAGTTTTCGGAAGAGGAAATGGATAAATATGTGTCAGGGGTGAGGGTTTACGAAGACCGCTTCGAGTGGCTCTTAAACTTAAGCCCCGATGCGGGAGGGGGACTGGATGATGCCGGTTCCCCCGTTTATTTCAAGAAGATAACGGTCACGCCGGATGACGAGCGGGCGTGGTTCAGGAAGCACCCGCAGTGGTCAAAGTCCAACAGGTACGCGGAGCTGGAGGCGTGGATATTCATTTAAAGCGAAAGAGGGACAGGGCAGAAGGGCTGTGGCGCAGCCTTTCCGCCCTGTCAGTCAATTTGCGGTTACAGTTCTGCGGTCATTTCTTTTGCTTCTGTCGGCAGGCATTTCCCCAAGAACATGGCCTTGCAGTCGGAAAAGCCAAGCAGGTAGGCGAGCATCCCAAACCGGGAGCCGAGAGCGTTCTGCTCGCTGACGTAGCGGTCGATCAGCAGCCGGATTTCTTTTGATAAATCCATCCTGTCCAGTTCGCCGGAGTATATGTCCGACCTTCGGAGAATCGCCTGGTATTCCCCGTCACTGCTTACAATGCCGTTCATGACGCCGTTCATGCGGGTGTCCATCAATTGGTATAATGCAGAATCTTTTTCCAATCCAACCCCTCCTTTCTTGGTGTCGTAGCTTACCTCTGTTTTGGCGGGATAGCAAGTGGAAAAAGAAAAAAGCCGGAAACTATCTTGTAGTGTCCGACATTTTCTGATAATATATCCAC
Source organism: Clostridia bacterium (assembly GCA_910575245.1). Classification (GTDB taxonomy): domain Bacteria; phylum Bacillota; class Clostridia; order Lachnospirales; family Lachnospiraceae; genus UBA3282. The sequence goes on from CAJTEN010000048.1 coordinate 8,599, forward strand.
ATGGGGTACTGCCATAACGGGATAGGCGGTCAGTCCTTCTTCGCGGAGGGACTATCCCTCCGACAACGGGTAAAACCGGGAAAGGAGGGATTGCTTATGAGTGACTATGAACTGCTGACGGTTGTTCTGATGATTCTTGGAATCATCGTATCAATTCTGATTGCATACATAAACACAAAAAAGTAACCGCCCCGGCCAAGGATACGGTTACTTTCTTTTTTAGGTAATTAAACTTGGGCTGACCGTCTATCGGCAGTATTCCCTTTTGTATTTTCATTGTAGCAGATTTCCCCGCATCTGTCAAACGCTGCGGAGCGTTCCGCTGAAATCATTCTATACTGGATTCCGCATAAAAGCAAGGGGATTTTGTCGAATCCCGTTTGTTGAATGTCGAATTGGGTGGGGTAAATGGGGTAAAGAGGGGTAAAAGTCATCAAAGTATAACAGCGGCACAGGCGGCGATTTCCAAATGATGCCATAGGGTTTTGGGTACTCGCAGGCAAAAGTGTGGAAGAATGGCTTAAAATCAAGGTTTTTTAGGCTTGGTGGGGTTCATCACGGTGGGTGGTGAGTCCCATTTTTTCGTGTTTTTAGATACCGCTGATAGGATGGCGATAGGGGGAAAATCGTACTAACAGGCAAAAGTATACTTTCACGCAAAAGTCAGGGGTTTCCGTGATAGTATAAAACGGAAAGGTAAAAAGGTGTAGGATATTGGCGGTTTTGGCTGAAAGTTGTATTAGCTTGACGGAAAATGCTGTTGAAAAATGGGGGATATGATATAAACACGGAAACCGCCCGGAGTTTTCGTGTTTGTATATGAGTTTCCGTGATAATATGGGGTTTTGCGTGATAGTATACAGAAAAATTAAAAAATGATAGCGGGAGGAAAAGGGCTGTTCAATGGCTCTTTTTTGCTTTCCATTCCCAGAAAATAGTCGTTTCGTGCCATCGGGTGAAAAACAGAAAATTTTTATGGTATAATTCAGTGGATGCTTTTGCTTTAGCAGGAGCGGTATTCTGCCGAAGTAATTGGAAACAGTCCGAGAGTCATACAGGCGAAGCACGGAAAATCTGAAATCCTATATGCAGTGCCAGTGGAGCCTTGTCGGGGGAATAGCCAGCATGTTCAGGGAGATGGAATGCCAGAGGGGATGGTTTCATAAAACTTTGGCAAACTACACACAAAACACAAAAAAGTATGGTATGATGCTCAAAGTACGGAGGTGTTCCCATGCAAAATATTTTAATTGTTGAAGATGATATGGATATTCAGGAACTGCTGCGGGAATTTTTGAAAGAGGCTGGTTATGAAGTGATGGCCGCCAATGATGGCATTGAGGCAATGGAGCTGTTTGCGAAAAATAAGTTTGATTTGATTCTGTTGGACATAATGCTCCCGAAGATTGACGGTTTCGGAGTCTGTGAGTTGGTACGAAAACAGTCTCAGGTGCCGATCATCATGCTTACTGCATTGGGCGGTGAGGAAGAACAGATAAGGGGATTAGACCTACAGGTGGATGATTACATCACAAAGCCTTTTTCTGTTCCCATCTTGATCCGCAAAATTGCGGCCGTCCTGCGGCGGAGCAGCCAGGCGCAGGAAGAAGGACATAAGACCATTGAATATCAGAATCTGTCCCTAGATTTGGATAATTACACTGCCACGGTGGACGGAACTGCCTATGAACTGACACAGCGGGAGTTTGAAGTGTTGAGGGAGCTACTGACCCATCAGGGGCGGATCATGACGAGACAGAACCTGCTGGATAAGCTGTGGCGGTATGACTTCTATGGTGATGAGCGGGTAGTTGACACGCATATCAAGAACCTGCGCAAAAAGCTGGGCATTGAGTTTATACAGACAGTCAGAGGGGTAGGGTACAAAATTGATAAGGAAAGTTAAAAGCAGTCTGTTTGCAAAAGTATTTTTTATTACGGCGGCCATGCTGCTGTGCGTCTCCCTATTGGTGTATGGGCTTTTGGCATGGCTGATGCCGCAGACTTATTCTAATAGACTAAATGCGGTTTTGGATGAACGGGCGCAGGCATTTATTTCAGAATTGGGACAGGTAGCCTTTTCGGACAGCGGCGGCTTATTTGACCAGTTCATTTCGGATATGGAAATCAAATCCGTTGAGCTATACAATGGTAATGGTGACTGGATTCCGTTACCCACAAAAGAATTTGATAATGAGTGGGGTGTAAATAATCCACTAACGGCAGTCACTAGCCTTGGTGAAACCTCTCCCGTCTTATCAAACCAGTATTATTTTTCTTTTTCTGATAGCAGTGACCGTTATACGCTGGTTGTCTATGGGGAGGCAGAACATATTTCGGAGTTGCAGCAGTCTTTTATACGCATTTTGCCAATTATCCTGCTGATGGTTTTGACGGTTTCCTTTGTCGTATCCGGGCTATACTCCCGCATGATTACAAAACCTGTATTGGAAATCAGTCGCATATCTGAAAAAATGTCTGATCTGCAGTTGCACTGGACAGTTGACGAGCAACGGACTGATGAATTGGGTACACTCGGAAAAAGTCTGAACAGGCTATCCCATAATCTTTCTGCAGCCCTGTCTGATTTGCAAAACGCAAACAGAAAACTTGAGGCAGATATTGAGCATGAAAAAGAAATGGAAAAGGCCCGTACAAATTTCTTTTCGGCGGTTTCTCATGAGCTGAAAACACCTGTCACTATTATAAAGGGCCAGTTAGAGGGGATGCTGCTCGGCATCGGGGTCTACAAAGACCGTGAGAAATATTTGACAAGATCGCTGGAAATTGCGAATACCCTTGAAACAATGGTGCAGGAGATATTGACGATCTCTCGATTGGAAACTGCGGGGCCAGATTTCAAAAAAGACTGTTTGGATTGTGTTCAGATCATCAAATCCTATTTAAGTGAAACCGAAGATTTGATTGTGGGAAAGGACTTACAAATAGATCTCAATGCTCCACCAGCTGCTCTTATCGCTGGAAACAAACTGCTGATGGAGAAAGTGTTTTCAAATCTGATAGGGAACGCAATCAAGTATTCCCCACAGGGAGCTTCTATTTATATCTCTGTCAACACAGAACATAGACAGATGGAATTTTCTGTTGAAAACACAGGCGCACATATCCCGGAAGAGAGTATTCCAAAATTATTTGATGCGTTTTATCGTGTGGAGCAATCCAGAAGCCGTAAAACCGGCGGGAGCGGGTTAGGACTGTATATCGTGCAGGAGATACTACACCATCATGGAAGTGAATGTATGGTCTGCAATACACAGGCTGGGGTAAAGTTCTCTTTTACAATCTGACAAATGCAGGAAAGCGGCGGGCGATTAGCCTGCCGCTTTTCAACTACACATAAATCACAAACTAATCCCAAACGTATCACAAAAAAGGGTGGTATTCTTTAGGTACACTCAAAGAAAGGAAGGTGCTTATTCCAATGAACACAAAGAAACTACTCGCATTAGCCCTCGGAGGGGTAATGCTTGTGGGATGCATGGCCGGGTGCAGTACCGCAGCAGCATCCCAAGGCGGAACCTCTCAGCTCGGAACGGCTTCCCCGCCGATGACGGAGGAATCCGAGCAGACTATCGTTGCGGTTGCTGAAGGCAACGGTTCCCCCACCGAAATTTCCTATGAAGAACTGTTCAAACCCTATGCGCAGTTTGGCCTGACATACGATGCCAGCAAAAACGAACTGACATACAATGGAAAAGCGGTACGGTGGTTCGAGGACTACTACACCGTGGAGGACGGAGTGCAGGTCGGAAATGATTTTTTCAACGAGAATGGCGTGGTTGATGTATATGCTGTCCGTGACCTCACCAACATTGTCCGTACCGAAGATGGTTCTTTCGACCCCGGCGGAAAGTTGACTGGAGTAAAGGAGTTTTCGGCGGAAGAATTTGCTGCCCGTGACATCGAGGCAATCAAAAATCCGCCTCCCGCCGTTGCCTTAACTGGTGATCCGCCCTCCGCAAAGGAGCTTGAAGATATGGCAAAGGAATACGAGGCGTTTGGCGTTACCTATGACATCAAAAATGACCAGTGGTATTTCAATGGTGAAAAGGTTCGGTTTTTCCGGGACGTGCTGACCTCCAATGGCGAAGGGTTGACCAGTGGAAAATTCAAGGGTTCAATGCGCCTTTTGGGGAGCGCAGACGGAACCGTTGACATCTACACAGTCCGTGACTTTTCTCGTCCGGACGCCTCGGGGAATGGGACATTGACTGGCGTTGAAAAATATAGTCAAGCGGAATTTGACGAACACACGCAGAGAGAAATGCAATCCAAGTCAGGTTCTTGTGTTGTGACTCAGGAGTAGCAGGGATATTTTTTATTTAACTGGAGAAGAATAAGAAATACTACAAAAGACAAACCGCTCCACTAAGGACTTCACCCGCCATATGCGGCGGTCTGCTTTTTCTCAGGCAGGCCGTCCGGTCTGATAACGGAAATTGGCTGGAATCGGGGGATTTGTATCTGCAAAATGAACCAGTCCCCACGCACTATTTTTCATATGGGTTCTTGTAATCAGGGCATAGGTATGTCTCGCTCCATGCCATCATCGTCTGAAGGACGGGGATGAAGCTCTCCCCCCAACTCGGTAAGCGAATATTCCACCTTCGGCGGGATTTCCTTGTAAATCTCCCGATGGAGGAATATTCGCTTTCTAGTTCCCGGAGCTGCTTGGTGAGCGTGGACTGCATGATGCTGTCAAGGCGGCGCATCAGTTCCCCGAACCGCTGGACTTTGTAAAAGGATACATACCATAAGATCAGGATTTTCCATTTGCCGCCAATCACGGACTGAAGCCTGCCCATAGGGACGCAGCGGGCGATGGTTTCCTCGTTGTTGAATTTATTATCAGCCATTTCATTCCACTTCTTTCCCCATGAGTATATCCCGGCAGTGGGGAAAAATCAAGATACGGTTATTTTTGACAGATAGTACGAAAAGTGGACTACCGACAAAAAAAGACAGTACTTGCAGACTGTCCGGAAACCTAGGGAAAACATGGAGGCAAGGTTCAGGATATTCTATAATTAAGCCATCAGAACCATCAAGGAGGACGCAGGCATGGGGTATATTCAAGGAGCAGATTGGAACCAGGTAATCATATTGCCTGATACCCTCGATGATTATGTTGGCGGGGATAATGAGGTGCGTGCCATAGATGCATTTATCGATTCGCTGGATCTATCCCTCATGGGTTTCAAAGCGGATTCTGCAAAAGAAGGCCGTCCCGGTTATGATCCCCACGATATGCTGAAACTGTATATGTATGGTTACCTGAACCACATCCGTTCCTCCGGACGGCTGCAGAAGGAGGCATCCCGGAATGTGGAGTTGATGTGGCTCCTGCGGAAGATATACTGATATGCTCCTTAAAGCATGGTTATATGATGCCATAAATATTGTCGTTGGTAATTTTCAACCGATCACAACAATGTTTGATTTTTTGTATAACTCGCGTATAATTAAAATCATAGATATTCTTAATACGATGGAGAAATATAAGGCATATATAGAATAGTTATGTAGGAAGGAATAAATCATGGATTATATTCTTAAATGTGAAAACTGTGAATGCAGATATATTGAAATGATTGAACATAATGGAGATTTGATGGCAAGAGGCATTGGGGAAATATATACTGGCACAATCACCTTAGGGTTAATCGATAATAAAGATGACAAATCTTCAAAAAAATCATGCAAAAAACTAACAGAGGAATACTTTCTTCTGGGAAGTAATAAAGAATTATGTTGTTTTGAGTTTAGTAAGTCTGAACCAATGTCATTAAGTTAATAGCGAACTATCTGAAATGGTTAGATTCTTTTTTGAGGTCTAACTATTTTTTATGTTTTAAAAAAAGGGGGGTTGACAAATCCCCTGGAATGTGCGGCCGCTCTCGCTGCTGATTGTATTTAAGAGGTAGCGAGAGCGGCCCTTGGATTAGGACATATCAATATTCTTTATCCAAGGAGGTACATACCATATGCCGCACAACAAAATCAAAGATGCCTTTTTATCTGCCGTGAATTGCGTTATCGCAGATCCGGAGCAGTTTGCTGTCAATCCGGAAAAGGATTTCAGCAGACATCGGAAAATCACACCGGACACCCTTATTTCGTTTCTTGTCTCTAAAGGCTCTTCTTCTGCCAGGGTGGAGATGCTGGACTTCTGGGGGCTGGACCAGGAAATGCCATCCCTTCCCGCGCTGAACCAGCAGCGCGCGAAACTTAAGCCCGAAGCTCTGGAAGCCGTCCTTGCGGGCTTCAACGATTCCGTCAGCAGGGAAACAGGCTTCCCCTCCACAGACGACGGATACCGCTACCTGGCCGCCGACGGCTCCACGACCACTTTTTTCAGCAGTCCAGAACTGGCTTCCCCGGAGTATTTCTGCTCCCCCGGCCACTCCGCCAGCGGTGTCTACAGCATACATATCAATGCCTTTTTTGACCTCGATGCACACATCTATACGGACGCCATCCTCCAGCCCGTACATGAAAAAAACGAATTTGGCGCATTCTGCGACATCGTGGACCGGCACGGGACGCTCCCCGGCAGGAAGAATGTCTACATTGGCGACAGGGGTTACTGCTCCTACAACAACATGGCCCATGTGGTGGAACAGGGACAGTATTTTCTCTTCCGCACAAAGGATATCCATTCCAAAGGCCTGGTCGGAAATTTTGAATTCCCGGAAACGGAATCCTTTGATATTGACGTGGCTGTCACCCTGACGCGAAGTCATTCCAGGAAAATCCCCATCCCCCCGGGAACCTACAGACGCTTCATCGACCAGGCATCCGCCTTCGATTTTATTGAATATGGCTCCCCTGGCACATATATGCTTGCTTTCCGTATCGCCAGGTTCCCAATCGGCGATGATTCCTACGAATGCATCGTGACGAATCTCCCAAGGGAAGAATTTCCTCCCGAAAGGCTCAAGGTCCTCTACTACAGGAGATGGTCCATTGAATCCTCGTTCCGCAAACTGAAATATACGATCGGCCTGAGCAACTACCATTCTTACAAGCCAGAGTATATCAAACAGGAAATATGGGCCAACCTTATTGCATATAACATAACGGAAATACTGGTCAATTATGCCGTCACTGAAAAGAAGGAAACAAAACATGAGTACAAAGTGAATTTCACCATGGCTGCACATATTTGCAGGGTCTTTCTCCGTCTGGCCACGGAGAAAGACCGATACAACGTGATGCTCTTGCTGCAGAAAGAACTGATCCCAATACGGAATGAACGCCATTACCCAAGACTTCAGACAGCTCATTTCCGTAAGCCACGATACTTTATCTATAGGGCAGCCTAAGCATCTATATCATTATACCATTTTTTAGGCAGATGGGAAATCTGTCTATTTGGCATGCCCCAAATGTGTCTGCGGCCGCCAACATTAGCCTATGGGGAAGCTGGGCATCCTGTTTTTGCCATCTTTCCCGCAGTAAGCCTTATGTTGTTGGTGCTAACTTAATGACATTGAAGTCTGAACTGGAGCAAGGAGAAAAAGTAATAAAAGTGCAAGTGCAGTCTGATCCGTCATTTGTTCATCATATCTTAATCTGTTACAGTTCTTCTACTTATAGCGGAACATCTTTTCTTCTGCCCAATTTCGAAGAGTTAAAGCGGTGGGCTGAAGAATTGAATATTTATACATATGAAGCGCTGGATTCCGAGGGAGAATTAATATCCGTTGAACATTTTGAGGAGTAATGGATTATAAATTGATATACTTAAAAGAAAACTTTCAAAAAAAAATAATAAATCAAAGTTCGGTGGCATTGTTCACGGGACTTTCTTTTTGTGGAAGTACCACCTATGGAAATTATGACAGGAATATCTTGCTTTACTTATGTTTTAGTTCTTTTTTTAAATAATATGCAGGAGGATATGATGGATAAGTATGAAGATTTGATCAATTTATTTTCTGATGTTTTGGAACAATCCAAAGATTATCATATTGCGTATATTTACGAAGTGGGGGTATGCCTCAGTCATCGGTGTATATGATATAACGGATGCAGAAAATAAACAACCTGTAACTATAGATGAAATATTTCAATCATCGAATGATATGGCAGAAAGCCTTCTTCGAAACTGGAAGTGGCAGTGGTTATATAAGCATAAGCAGATTATGAAATTAAATGATTATGAGGATATTTCCCAAATGGACAATGATATGGATGAACCATTAAAAACCGCATATCATCAACAGCTGAAGGAAATAGAAAAGAAGGTTAATGACATTCTACTGAATTGACCCCAATTTACGACCTCATGAATTGGAAAGAAACTGGGATATCTATATGTCCCAGTCCTTTTTTTTATCTTTTTTTTACATATTTCATGCGGCCAATTAGTAAAGTCGAAGAAACAATTGTATATACAAGCGATTCCAAAAACAGGTATTTATGATTGCCTGTTACTAAAAAAACAATTGATATGATAAAATTTAATGTCAAAGTAATTTTAGTTTTTGTCTTAAATCGAATATCTTCATCGGCATTGACTTCCCTGTTTGGATGGTTGATAGGACCTGTTATTATAATTATGGTAACAGATATAGTATACAGCAAATACGAAATAATTGGTGCTACTGTAAAGTTTTTTACAATCAATAGTGCGACAGCCAGCGTAGTGCATGATAGAAGGAGGCATGATAAATAACGTTCCATATGAAGACCACCATTATAAGAGCGCAAGGGAATAAAAAAAAGAAAGAAAAGAAGACATTCAATTTTCATGTCTAAAAGGATTGCAATGATAATACTGCATAGTATGTTTAGGGAAAGTTCCAAAAAAATTTGAAAACCATATAGATATATTTCATAGTTGCATTTGTCAATTATACCTTTTTCAAGTATATAGTCTGTTAATTTCTTGGATAACAATTCCATAAAATCACTCCTACATAAGATTTTCTAAATTTGCCATTATTTAGTGGATATACACGTCATTTTTCCCCGTAACACCTATACATCACCACGGCGGCATGAAAAGCGCCGTCACTGTATCTCGTTTCCAACTGCCCGTGATAAGGCTCCACTGCCTGTTCCACGGAGTACAGTCCCAGGCCGTGGAAACGCTGGTCATTCTTTGTCGTGACATACCGCCCGTCCCTGCCCTTCCTGCGAGTGGGGCAGGAGTTGCTTACAGAAACCATCAGTACCTCTTTCGTATAGTCAGCTTTCAGGCTGACCCACTGTTTTTGTTCCCCTTCTTTCATGTCTTTGCACGCTTCTAGGGCATTATCAAGCAGGTTCCCAAACACGATGGCAAGATGCCCCGCGCGGAATGGAAGTGTGGAGGGTAGGAACACATTTGCGTCAAATGCGATAGCGTCCCTGTTTGCCTGGTTGCTCTTATGGTTCACGATAGCATCCACCACCGCATTCCCGCTACGCGAGACATCCTGCGGCCGACAGTCTGCGGTGTTCTGTAGCAGGAGCCGGATATACTCTTCCATCTGCTCCGTGTCGCCGTCATGTAGCATCCCGAGGAGCCCCGTCATATGGTTCTTCATGTCATGGCGCATTATGCGTGTCTGCTTGTCATAAGCCTCCCGATCTTCCGCCTGCCGACTCAGGAGTTCCAGCTCCTGTTCATACAGGCGGTTCCTTTCCTGTGCACTGGCGTCCCTTATCATTTGCTCGTATACCTCAAACGCAGTATAGTCCAACAGTAGGAGGATGAGGCTGGAACCAATGGCGAATGATGAATACTCCATGTGTTCTGCCACAATCAGGAAGATGTGGTGCATCAGGAAAATGGTGCCGACCGGTATAAGCGCTACTGCTATTATGCATTGCACCGACAGATCTGGCCGGGAGTTTCCTTTTGCATAATGTCTGACAATGACTGACCCTGCAAACATGAGCACGTTCGATATGGCAGTGCCGGCTGTGTTCAGCCCCCAACCTTCCATGCCAATAAGGGACAGGATAATGCCTATGGCAACCTCCGCCATCATCCAGACCGCAAGCATCAACATGGAAAAAATGCAACGGTTTCCTATGCTGGACTGGTAGGAGAAGGTGCAGGCAGCAAAGATTAGCAACGCATTGAATGTAAGGAATATAGGCGGCGAGATGTTTGCTCCGAGCTGTGATGCAGCCAGAAGGAGATAATAGGCAGTCCATGCGGCATAACGCATGAGGGTTCGGCGTTGGTCATGGAAGAAAACGTTCATGATCCTGTGTATTGTCAGTAGCTGAAAACAGGGGAAGAAAAGACCGCCCAAAATAAGGCATACAGGACTCATTCCGCACCTGCCTTCCCTGAGGCAATACCGCACAGCTGTGCTCGTATTTTTTTCTCCCTATCCTCGCTGATTCGCAGGGAAATCTCCTTCCCGCCGCCTACCACAATCGTGATATCCGAGAAACTCATCGTTTTTATGTAGCTGTAATTCACGAGGTAGGACTGGTGTATCCGAAGAAACCGGTAACGGCTCTCTTCAAGCTGTTTTTCCACGTCGTTCAGTTTCCCATAAAAATATTCCTCTGTCCCATTATCCATAACAATGTATACCACCCGGTTGCGGCTTTCAAAGTATATTGTGTTCCTGAGTGATACCCTGCGGATATTTTTGTTGAACGTAAACTGATAAAAGGAGTCCGTATCACCGATGCGCTCACATGCTTCATGGAAGTAGCGGCGGAATTTCCCGCCATCCAGCGGTTTCTGCAGGAAACGGAATGGCTCGACTTCAAACAGTTCTTTGAGGTACTGCTCATATCCGGACACATAGATGAGTAGCACTGAACGGTCCATTTCCCTGATGGCGTGTGCCGCCCCGATCCCGTTTACCCTTTCCATTTCAATATCGAGGAAGATTAGTTCATATCGGTAACCTTTTTGAATATCGGCAACGAGTGTGTCGCCATCGGAATAGGTCTCCGTCTCAGCACTGAGTCCTGCCTGCAGTGTTTCCTGCAGAATCATATCTTCAAGTTTTGCAGCAAAACGTTTGTCATCGTCACACACTGCTATCCTCAACATTTTTATTAGCCCCCTTTTGTACACTATTTATTTTTTCTTGATCCGCAGCATCTTCTATCTGCGCCTGTTCCAGACGATCTAGAACCACCAGTAGCGTTCGGCGGTTGACTTCGGACAGTTGCTGACAACGCAACACAATGTCGTAGTATTTGTCCATTTCATGGTTCATGCGCATCTGGCCTCCAAGATCGCGCTTGTATTCTGATATACCTAGTATGTAATCTGTAGTTGCATTGAAGAACCCGGCCATTTTTACCAACAGATCCGTTGGAATATCACCGCTTTTTTCCATGCGGCTTACCGTCTGCTGGGTAGTACCGAGTACCAGAGAAAGCCCAACCTGTGATAAATTTAGGTTCTTTCTGAGTTCACGGATGCGGTTCTGTATTGCCATAATATCTTATCGTCCTTTCACGTTATGACTATTTTTTACACAAAAGGGAGACGATAAATACAAATAATGGGAGTAATATTGTTACGCATATATATGTATTTTCAAAACATTATTCATTCCATAAGAATTACCGTTTACGAGATTAGTGATTGAGTTTTATGGTGGTAATCAAATTTCTTTTTCTTTAAATTTTTATTATTATTGTAGTTATTACATGTTTTCTTGGATTTTCAACATCTAAGTGATAATGGGAGGAAGAAAGATATAATTTATATTCAGAATTAATAAACGGTAAGTGAGAAAATGAAAAAGATAACGGAACATGCACCCCAAATTTGTGAGTTCTGAAAACCATTTTGAGATGCTTATTTAATATATTGATTAGCTTGTTAAGACTGGAGCAAATCTGTTTCTATCATACAGGTTTACTCCAGATTTGTATAGGTGCGCACGATCTACTGTCTACCGAAAGTAGCCAGCAGTTGGTGTAAAATTAATGCATGACTATACACATTGACTTACAGAAAAATTGTAGTCTAAATGACGGCGGATATCAATTAAAACTTTCGTTAAATATTAAAACGATCATTCCGGAAGATGATCCTATGCGACTGCTAAGTCGGTTCGTGGAGATAGTGGATTCGACTGACTTATATTATATTTACGAAAAAATAAAATCGGAATCCCCAAAACGCTTTTGAAGATTGTGCTTTACGATTACATGAATGGGGACTATTCTTCCCGTTCTATGGAGCTTAAATGTAAACGAGGAGATTAATTGCATGTTTCTTCTGGAAGAACTCTAGATCTAGGTATGCAATTCCTGCCCCACCCGCAGGAAGGGCAGGGACGGGCGGTATGTTACGACAAAGAATGACCGGCGTTTCCACGGCCTGGGACTGCACTTCGTGGAACAGGCAGTGGAGCCTTATTACGGGCAGTTGGAAACAGGGTACAATGATGGCACTTTCCATGCAGTTGTGGTGATGTATGGGTGTTATGGGGAAAAATGACGTGTATTGTCGGTTTTCTTTCGTGCAATATAGTAGTTTATTGTAAGAAATATATAATATACTTTAATAAAATATATTATGTATTAGGAGGAATAGTAATGAAAAAACATAACAAAAATGTGCCTGCAAAGTTAATGGAAGCCGTAGCAAGGAGATCGGCTGAAATAGCAACAGACAGCCGGTGTGTGTATCTTTTCCATCAGCCGAAACAGCCAAATGGAATCAAAACATTAAAAAAATAATTAGCTGATGCCTAAAATCACATGAGATTCCTCTTTGAATCTGCCTGATTCTCAGGGGAATCTTTTATAAGATTATTTTAACTATAAAAAATATACAAGGATAGTGCATAGGAGAAAAAATGGATAGTTCAAAAACTTTGATAAAAATTGACAAGCCTGTTGAAGTGGAGGGTGAACAGATACTTGTGCTGGCGAAACCAGACGAGATTTTAACGCTTAACTCCACCGCTCGTTTTGTATACGAAAACTGTAACGGCGAAACACTGGACACCATAACTGATAAACTGTATGCAGAAATCATAAATAAAGACGAAGTTACAGTGGAACAAATCAGAGCGGATTGCACCAGACTGATTGAGCATCTTGTTTCTAAAGGGCTTATCCGTTATCAGTAAAGATTGAAAAGTCAAATAATAAAGGGGGGAATTAGGCAATGAAGATAGACAAGGGTGATTTTTTGGATGTTTCAGGAAACTATGAATTAAAAGGTGCTTACATTGAATTAACATCTGAATGTAACCTACGTTGTAAACATTGTTATAACAAATCTGGACAGGCCGCAGATGTTATCAGTCCGATAGCCTTTGAAAATGTGGTGGGTGATTTAGAGAGCGCAACGGGTACAGTGACTCTATCAGGCGGGGAGCCGTTACTTAGTCCACACATTTGGGACTACATAGAAATACTAAGAGAACGTAAATTCTATCGCCCTTTAATCATAACCAATGCCACCCTCATTGACAAGGAGGTTGCCCGTAAGCTGGCTGATGCAAATATTGTGGTACAGGTAAGCATCAATGGCTCTAGCGCAGATACGCATGATGTTTTATGTGGCAAGGGTGCTTTTGAGAGGACAATGGCGGGATTAAAAAACCTGTTGAATATAGGCTATTATAACATCGTTGTACGCGCTACTCTTTCAAAAATTAACAGGCATGATATGCCACAGTTTATAGACCTTATCAAATCACTAGGGCTAAATAATATATCTATAGCGTTGCTCACCAACATGGGCAGGGCAACATCAAATAATGATATACTTACAATGTCCTTGCAAGAGAAAATAGACATCATAAATTATCTTAATCACAATGAGGAATTTTTGGAAAAGATTGACGGTATGCTTGTTGATGTTCCAGAAGAAGAAACAACAGCAGGATGTCCATTAATTCTCAACGGTAAAGATATACCACTAACGCCAAAAATAGACCCCAAAGGGTTTGTACATATATGTCAAATAATGTTTGACAAACTCTATTCTGTCGGCAATGTAAACAATATGCCGTTGAAGCAAATTGTAACAAGTTCTGAATTTTCTAATCTCATTTGGTTTCTTCGGTTTGGTAGTCAGTACATGAGCGCATGTCAATCTTGCATTTGGCAATCAACATGTGGTAAAGGGTGCATAGCCGATTGTGTTAATAACGGCTCAATACAATGTACAGACGGAAAATGTCCAGAAAGAAAAATGATGTTTAGAAAAGAGTTTGGCAAGGGTAATTTAAGTTAGTTATTAGAATCTATCTTTAGCGCCCTTTATAGCGAAAGGAGGTGTATTGCGTATGAAATATGTAGCTCCTGTAGTTGCTTCCGGCGGCATTATGCCTTTAGATACCATCTGTCACAATGGCTACACTTGTAACAGCAAGGTGTTTGATGCAACCGTAAAGTGTAAAGACTCTTACTTCGAATGCAACAGCAAGTTCAAGTGTGTCAACTCATACGTTGTGGGCTAAATAACACACAGCTTTAATTAAATCCAGTTCCACAAAAAGGTGCTAAAGATTAGATTTTAATATAGGTAAGGCCCTTTAGTCAACGCTGGAGGGCTTTACTTTTTTGTATGGAGGAACAGACATGAAACATGAACCAAACATAAAATTGATACTACAATCTATGCATGGAACATGGTTACTTGTCGTGTTCCTTTTTATAGCTTTCTTACCTACTTATATAGTGCCAGTGATAAGGGTGAGATTTACTCAAAATATTATATCCTCAATTACAGATAATCAAAGCTATGAAATGGTAGCTACTTACATAGTATTATTTGTGTTAAGCTATATTATTCTCTTTTTAGTATCACCAATTACAGGAGTAATATCATCACACATTCAATATAGGATTACAAACAATGCTTATTCTAGGATTTTCAAATCTGTAGCCGTCGCCGATCTCAAAGAGCTGGACAACGTTGACTACCTTGTGAAAATTAAAAGGGCTTGCATGACCGCAGATAGCATTATATATTCGCAGATAGAAAGTATAATAAAATTTGGATCAAGCATTGTTTCTTTCGTATATTTGCTTTATCTAATCAAGGAAATCAATCTTGTATACATAGCCCTTTTTACTGTTATGACTATTATCCAAAATGTTTATATCTGGAAGATGACTAAAGAAACTATACAGCTTTCAAAGTATGTTGATAGGGTAGGTAGAAAGCATGATTACTTTCTTTCTTTACTACAGAGCAGAGAATATGCAAAAGAAATACGGAGTTACAAAATATATGACTGGCTGGAAAGAAAGAGGTATGATGCTTACCACGACAAAAGCAACGAGCATTTAAAGCTAAATAAAAAATGGGCTTTAAAAAGTGGCGTTTGGTCAGCTGTCATGTATCTGCTAGAGGGAATAATTATTGTGTATTCCTTTTATCTCTACTCCAATAACTATATAACAATATCAAAATTTATCTCACTTGTTCAGATACAAATACAATTTTTATCTACTGTCAGCCTGTGCTTCAGTATACTATCAACCTTAAAGCAGAATAAAGCCTATTTTGATGATTATAGATTTATCATACAGAGTGTTCATGCCCAACAAACAGAAGCCGAATGGGATGTCCAAACAGGCTACAGCGAAAATGTAGCAGAAATTAGGGGACTTTCTTACAGCTATAGAGAGGGCAACACAGTTCTAGAAGATATTACTTTAAATATTCGCAGAGGTGAAAATATAGCAATATTGGGTGAGAACGGGAGCGGTAAGAGCACACTAGCAAAGATATTGTGTTCCCTGTTAAAATCCTATACTGGCAGTTTGATTGTATATGATAAAAATGTAAGTGCAGTATTTCAAGATTACGCAAAATTCAGCTTTACACTAAAGGAGAATATTGGGTTTGGAAATATTGAAAGGATAGACGATACTACAGCTATAGAAAATATGCTAATAAAATGTGGTATGGGAAAACATCTTGAAACTTTGCCTAACGGTATTCATACCTACATGGGTAAAGAGTTTTTGAAAAATGGAACAGATATTTCTACAGGACAATGGCAAAAGGTAAGTATTGGGCGGGGCTTATATGCTGATGCAGACTTGATTATATTTGATGAACCTACAGCGGCACTCGACCCAATAGCAGAATATGAACAGTTTAAGTTTATCAAAGAGTGCCTATTAGACAAAACAACGATTTTGATTTCACACAGGATAGGATTGACAAAACTCGTTGATAAAATAGTTTTCCTAAAAGACGGGCGCATTATTGAATATGGAACACATAATGATTTAATGGCAAAGAAAGGTGTATATTACAATTTTTATAACTGTCAGGCACAATGGTATGAGTGAGGAATACTATGAGAGAAAAAACTAAAATAATCAAGACTGGGATAAAAACGGTTATTCAATTATCGAATAGAAAAACGAGGAAAGCATTATTTATAAATATGGTGCTTTTATCGGTTATGGGAGCATTAACGCCTTTTATTGCATGGCTCTATAGCCTGCTTATCAATTCATTATCTGCAAGTCTAGATATTGTTCTTTCAATAATCATAGGGTACATACTCATTCAGTTTGTGCAGGATATTCTTGAATTAGCAAGCAATCATATTGCTCTCAAAGTCCAATATCTCATTGAGAATAATGTGATAAAGTCTGTTAATAGCAAGCTAGCTAAGATACAACTTGAAGAAATGGAAAATCCAGATACCTATGATTTGATTGACCGTTCTTTAAGTGAAATATCATCAGGTATAACTACGTTTATAAGCGATCTGCTATCCCTATTCCCGCCGATAATATCAGTTATTACCTATTCGCTTTTGCTTATGCAACTCAACGTATGGTATCCTGTTCTTATTATAATTCCGTCTATACCATACTTCTTTACAGCATTATTAGACGGAAAGGAAAAATATCAACAACGAGTATCTCAGAACAAAGAGAAACGGCAATCAGAGTACATAAAAACTGTAATGACAGACAGGCGATATGCCAAAGAAATTAAACTTTTTAAGCTAACCGATTATATAACTGAAAAATTTGTTGCTGTCAACCGCAAGCTAAATAAGGAGCAGATAAAGCTAAGTATAAAGCAATCGGTTAGGATGTTATTTATTAACGTATTACGCAATCTTGCATTAGGTATATGCCTTATGCTTTGTGCTTATGATATTCTATACCGCAATAGGCAAATAGGTGATATTCACCTAGTTATGTCAGCCGTAAATACTGTGGTGTTGAGCATTAGCACTTTCATACTACAAAGTACAGCAATCAATACTGTTTTTTACTATTTGAGCGATTGGACAAAATTAAATAGTTTGAAAGACGAGAGAAAAGACCCTTTGCAGGCACCTATCCCGAATTGGGATATATCTTTTGAAAATGTATGTTTTCAATATCCCAATTCGGGCAACACTGTTTTGAAGGATATAACGCTATCAATTAGACACGGCGAAAAGATAGCAATAGTTGGTGAAAATGGAAGTGGAAAAACAACGTTTACTAATCTTCTATTGGGCAATTATGAGCCAACAAAGGGAAGTATTAAAGTAGGGGGTATTCCTCTATATGCTTGTTTGGACGAGTACAGAAAAAAATCTACTTGCACATATCAAAATTTCATTAGGTATCAGCTATCCATGCTCGACAACTTGAAAGCTGGAAATTGGGGTAATGAAATTGATATGATGAAATGTACTCGTTTCGGTATACTGGAATTAGCATATACATTGCCAAATGGTCTTGAAACACAGCTAGGGCAGTTAGAACCAAATGCTTACGAGTTGTCAGGCGGTGAATGGCAAAAGCTAGCAATCAATAGGGCACTAGCTAGAAACAGTGTAAATTTAATTGTGCTAGATGAACCTACGGCGGCAGTAGACCCAATAATTGAGAATGAAATATACAAGGATTTTACCAAGATATGTGAGGGCAAAACTGCAATAATTGTCTCCCATAGATTAAGCACCACAAAGCTATGTGATAGAATTTTAGTCTTTGGTAATGGGCACATAATAGAAATGGGCAATCACGAGGAATTGATGAAGTGCAAGGGCAAATATTTTGAGATGTTCAATGTCCAAAGAAGTTTTTATCAATAACTCAAACTTCCCACGTCAAAAATGGGATTCGCACCTTGAAAAATCAATACTTTAGTCCACAAAATACCCTTATGCGGCTGTTTCTCTCCGTTCCAATGCG
>CAJTEN010000049.1 GCA_910575245.1 Clostridia bacterium
CTTCATTATATCATTGGAGGTTTTTATTTTGGTACTCTAGGCAACGCTACGGCTTATTCCATTCTCCCCATCTCAGATGGGGGATTAAAATACTTTTTCATTAACATTTCATCCTTGCAGGTCTTGTAACCAATATTTCTCCATATTAATGAATCAAACTCTGTTGGCACATTAATCGCATTTTCTCCAAAATAATAAAATTCTGTTGCAATTAAGACTCGATTAGTCTGTGTATCTCTATTCAAATTAATATAATTAATAGTTCCATCCGTTTCGCTGTGATGCGATGGCTCTTGTGTCCATTTGCCTCCCAAGGTATGATATATATTGTCTCCATACATAAACATCATACTTTTATTAAATACTGGGCGTTTGTTTCTAAATCTAGAATCTTCCCAATACTCATCAAAAGTTAATGTTTCATCTACTAACATTAACGAAACTAATCTTCCACGAATCGTCATACTTGCAGCCCCAAAAGCACCAATCCAGTCTCCAACATGTGCACTTTTTCTAATTCCTTGCTTACAAGTCGCCAAAGTACAATATCCAAAATGTGGATTAGGGGCAAATCCAAAATCCCTGGATATTACATATGAATAAAATTTCATAAATTACTTCTCCTAGCATGTAAAGCGCGGTAAATCCATTGGATTACTATCTCGAGGAGTTCCATCTGGTTTTTCCCATTCCATATCTTCACCATTAATCGCTCTTACAATTTTTTCTCCATTCCATCCTACTAAATTATGTCCATGCTCATATAACTCTGGAGGAACGTCCTCATCCTTAGCCCCTTGCAAAAAGACACCAACAATTCTTTTTCCCATATCTGCTGCTGTTTTAATTTCCCAATTTACATAATCGCTTTTAGCCGTTTCTTTTCCAATAAGTACTACAACTGTTCCCGCCCACCTCATTTGAGGTTTTATAAGTTCTTGCTTAATATATTGCTCATTTTTTGCATTGTTTTTTAATTTATTTTCGTATATGGAACTATCCCGCATATTTATTCCATGTCTTCCGATCAAATTTTTAAAAGCCTCTATTTTATCGGCATCATTATGCTGATGTGATACAAAAATATTTTTATTTTCATCCGACATATATTTCCCCTCCCAAAATTAATTTCTTAATATTAATTATATCGTTCTTACAACTGTACTTCAACATGTATTCCCATAATTTTCCATATAAATTTCCCAGATGGCACCAGATTGGCGCACAAATTACGCAAACTGGCACAGCATTGCGATTTACAGGTAAAAATGCCCATGCTATAATGGTCATGCTCAAAATTGTATCTGCACCCATATCCATTCCACTTTTCAGGCATCTGCACCCGCAGGTGTCATTTTTTTGCAGAACATACACCATGCGCTTTTTTGTATGGCAGCCCCCTTGAAACAGGGGCTTTGGAAACCGGCAGTCCTTCGGGAATTGCCGGTTTTTCTACTATAACAAATTTCACAGGAGGTAATTCATTGAAAAAAGAAAACAATGCAACCAAAAACCATCTCCCCGGGAAAAGAAAATTCCGCGTCCCCTGGCAGAACATCATTGTGGGTGCGGCAGCCTTTGCCTACTTCTTTGTCCTTCAGACAGATCAGGTCCTTGCAACGGATATGTGGACCAAGGCAGAAAGCATTATGAAGGATGTGTATGGCAAGATACTGGGGATTTCCACCATCGCCGCCATCGTCACCGCTTCCGTTGCCCTGCTCCTTATGAACTTTTCCAAGTTCGGCAGGACAGTGGACGAGTCCCGTGCATGGCTCAAGCGCATTGCGATCTCATGGGTGATCTTAAACGGGCTTGGCTTCATCCTCGCCTATGTTACACCCTTCTTCTCCGACGGCAAATGGAACGGATAAAAAGGAGGGTAAGTCATGGGCATACTTGACGGCATCGTGGAATGGATTGCCAAACAGGTGATGAACGGGCTTGACCTGATCTCCACCTCGGTACTGGGTGCTTTGGGCTGTGACATGGGAACCTTCCTGCGGTATTTTCCCGCTGCGGAGACCATGTATAAGGTATTTGTGGCAACCGCCATAGGGCTTGTCCTCCTAAACTGGGTATGGCAGCTTTTTAAGAACTTCGGGCTGATTGCAGGCGTGGAAGCGGAAGATCCGTTCAAACTGAGTATCCGTTCCGTCCTCTTTATCGGTCTGATCTATTACTGCGACCAGATCACGGACATGGTGCTTTCCATCGGCGGGACTCCCTATTCATGGATACTCTCCTCCGACCTGCCGCCCTTAAACTTCGCGGATTTTAACTCTGTACTGCTGACGATACTCGGCGTCTGCGCCAGCGGTTCCGTTACGCTGATCGCACTGATCCTGCTGCTGATCCTGGCATGGAACTATATCAAGCTGCTGTTTGAGGCGGCGGAACGCTATGTCCTGCTTGGCGTGGTCGTATATACGGCGCCTATGGCGTTTGCCACCGGCGCTTCCCAGTCTACCTCAAATATCTTCAAGTCGTGGTGTCGGATGTTCGGGGGACAGATCTTCTTATTGATGATGAACGCATGGTGTCTGCGCCTGTTCACATCCATGGCGGGAAGTTTTCTGTCCAATCCGTTGTCACTTTAGGGAGGTATCTATGAAAAACAGAAAAAACAAACTTTATACCATAATACTTACTGCCGCCCTGTTCCTTTCCCAGTCCATGACCGTATTCGCGGTAACGGAAAGCGATGTGGAGGCAGTCGGGAAAGAAACTGCGTCAGGCAATGTCTTCATCTGGTTTTTATGCACCATCGCCTTTCTGAAGATCAGCCAGAAAATTGACAGCTTTTTATCCAGCCTCGGTATCAACGTGGGGCATACCGGCGGCAACATGATGGCGGAGCTGATGGTTGCCGCAAGGGGGCTTACCACCGCAAAGAACATCGCCGGAGGCTCCAGCTTCCGGGGCGGTTCTGTCAGAATGGGCGGAAGCTCAAGCAGCGTCAGCCAGTCCTCCTTCCTGTCAGGCGGGCTTGCCGGTGCCGTGGGACGCCAGTTTACCCAAAGCGCCATGCACACCATGACCGGGCATTCCAGCAACCCCATCAGCCGCAGGGCATTTGAATCCTCGGTGAAAAAGGGCGGCGATTTTGCCAACGGCGTCACCGGGGCTGTGGCAAAGGGAAACATCAGCTACACCGGTTCCATGACCGGCACACAGGCAGCACAGGCGCTGACCTCTTACATGGGACAGACGGGTATCCCGGACGCGCCAAGCTATTCGGATGTGGAAATCGGCGGCGGACGCATCATGGGAACGGAAACCTCGGTTGAATATCCAAACGGCGCCGCCTTCGGCATGTATAACACCGAGCAGTATATGGCACCGGAGGGGCATTATGAAACTGTCACCACGGCTGACAATGCCACATGGTACAGGCAGTATGCGGTGGATACCGTGGACCGGACACCCTACATGACCGGGGAGGGCAAGATTGCCTACCATGAGAACATCGTGCAGAAACTCCCCAACATGCCCAAAAGAAAGGACCGCGTATAAATGCCAGAACAGAATAAAAATAAGGAGCAGTCCGTCTTATCCCGGACAGCCTCCGCCGCCGGTGCAGCAAAGGGCGCACTGAAAGCGGGAAAAGCCATTGCCGGGGCTGCCAAAGGCGCTGCCGCAGGTCCTTACGGGATGCTTGCCGCAGGTCTGTGGGAAAACAGGAAAGTGATTGGGAAGGTACTGGCGGCTATCGGCGCACTGCTACTGATACCCGTCCTGTTTATCCTGACACTCCCATCCCTGATTTTCGGAAATCTGGGGCTTGACACAGCCGCCGGTGATGTACTGAATGACAATACCCTCATCATGGAGAACATTGCGGAGACGGAAACCTCCATCGAAGCCATCCTGCGGCAAAAACATGACCTCCTGCTGGAAAAAATAGAACGGGAGGCGGATTCTCTTGGTTCCGACTGTGAATACAGCATAACCGATGATTTTTCAGACCGCATCATCTATGAAAGCGCACTGGTCATTTCCCAGTTCTGCGCCTCACAGGAGGACTACCGTGAGATCAACCTTGCGAAACTGGAACGGATGCTGCGTGACAACACGGACGGCATCTTTTCCTACACCGTCCAGGTCACGGACTATGAGAAAACAGATGAAGAAACCGGGGAAACCCGCACCATACACCATTATGAATACACGGTGGAATACGCAGGCGACAGCTACTACGCCGAAAATGTATTCCACCTTACCGATGAACAGATACGGACGGCAGAGGAATACGCTGCCAACCTGCACCTGTTTTTATTTGACACGGTTTATCTGGTGGAAATCAACCCTGACCTGATACCGGGGGAAACCGGAAACAAAGCCGTGAACCTTGCGCTGACAAAGCTCGGCACGCCTTACAGCCAGGAGAAACGGGATCAGGAAGGGTACTTTGACTGCAGTTCCTTTACCTACTGGGTATACAGCCAGTTGGGGGTAAACCTGCAGCATGGCGGCTCCAACACGGCGGCGGCACAGGCAAGGTACATTACGGAAAACAACCTTGCCGTATCCTATGACAGCCTTGCCCCCGGAGACCTGATCTTCTATTCCTTTGAAGTCAACAACCGCTACCTGAATGTCAGCCATGTGGCGATCTATGCAGGCAACGGCTATGTGGTGGACGCCTCCTTTTCCAAGAAAAAGGTGGTCTACCGCCCCATCTACAGTATACGCAGCATTGTCCTGTGCGGCAGGCCGTATACAGAGTAACAGACAGAATGATTACCGGCGGAAACGGGCATCCACATGCCCATCCGCCAGAGCCATAAAATTAGGAGGTGCATCGCAGAATGTCCATGCGACACGAAGAAAACGACATATACATCATCCCGCCGAATTTCATTGATACCGGAACGGTGTTCGGCGGGACCATCAAACTCAGGAACGCGGCGGAGGCGCTGATCCTCTCGCTGCTCATTGGTTTCCCGGTATTCCATATCCCGGCAACGCTGACAACAAAGATCATTGTCGCCTGCCTTACCGTGCTCCCGGCAGCCCTGTTTGCCGTCATCGGCATTAACGGGGAAAGCCTCAGTTCCTTTGTCATCAACTTTTTTGTCTACCTGAAAAACCGCCGCATTGTGGGGCTTCAGGAGGAAACATGTGAAACACCGGCAGGGGAAAAAACTTCCGGGAAACCGGGGAAAGTAAAGAAACCAAAGCCGGAAAAGAAAGTAAAACCCAAAAAAGAGGACTATGCCGAGGAGTTCGGGCAGTTTAAGGAGCGCCGGCAGGCAAAACAGGCGGCGGACGAGGCATCAGGGAAACACCGGAATAAGAAACGGGGCGTCTCCCAGATCAGGGAGCGTATGCGGGAGGAGCCGGAACCGGAACTGATAAACCCTTCCGCCTCCTACCTCCCCATCCGGAAGATCGAAAACGGCATCATCTACACAAAAGACCGCCGCTATGTGAAGATCATAGAGGTCATCCCCATCAACTTCCTGCTGCGGAGCGCCAGGGAACAGCGCAACATCATCTATTCCTTTATCAGCTACCTAAAGATAAGCCCGGTAAAGCTCCAGTTCAAGGTCCTTACCAGACGCGCCGACATCAATAAGCACCTGGAAACCCTGCGGGAAGAAATGCGCACGGAAACGGACGAGCGTTGCCTTGCACTGCAGCATGATTATGAAAACCTGATCCGGCGGATCGGCTCAAGGGAAGCCATCACAAGGCGCTTTTTCATCATCTTTGAGTACGAACTGTTTTCCGCCAACAGGGGAAATGAGGAAAGCGACGCCATCTCCGCCCTCACGACTGCGGTACGGACGGCTAAGACCTACCTGCAGCAATGCGGGAATGAACTTCTTGTCCCTGACAATGAGGATGAGATGGCGGCGGAGGTATTTTACAGCATCCTAAACCGTAAGACCAGCGTAGCAAAGCCTTTGAGCGTGCGCGTCAACGAGGTCATCGGGCAGTATATCAATGCAGGCAGGCGGGATGAGATCGGCAATATCCCCGCCATGGAATTTATCGCGCCGGAGACCATCGACTATACCCACGGCAATTATGTCATCATGGACGGCACCTACCATACCTACCTTTTAGTGCCTTCCGGGGGCTACCGCCCGCAGGTGTGCGCCGGATGGATCTCCCTCCTTGTCAATGCAGGCGAGGGGATTGACGTGGATGTTTTCTTTGACCGCCAGCCCAAAGACCGCATCCAGCAGAAACTGGGACAGCAGCTGAGGATCAACCGCTCCAAGATCAAGGACACCTCCGACACCAACTCGGACTTCGATGACCTTGACAGCGCCATCCGCTCCGGCTATTTCCTGAAGGAAGGGCTTGCCAACAATGAGGATTTCTATTACATGAACATCCTTATCACCATCACGGCAGACAGCCTTGAGGAACTGGAGTGGCGCACCAACGAAATGAAAAAGCTGATGCTCTCACAGGACATGGAGGCGGTGTCCTGCCACTTCCGGGAAGAACAGGCGCTGCTCTCTGCCCTGCCGCTGGTATCGCTGGAGAAAAAACTGTTTGAGCGCTCCAAGCGCAACATCCTGACAGGCAGCGTGGCAGGCTGTTATCCCTTTACCTCCTTTGAGATGTGTGACGACAACGGCATCCTTTTAGGGGTAAACAAGCACAACAACTCCCTCATTATCGTGGATATATTTAACTCCCGCGTCTACAAGAACGCAAACATGGCGATCCTCGGCACCTCCGGCGCGGGCAAGACCTTTACCATACAGCTCATGGCGCTTCGGATGCGCCGCAGGAACATACAGGTATTCATCATCGCCCCCTTAAAGGGGCACGAGTTCCACCGGGCCTGCAGCAACATCAGCGGGGAGTTCATCCAGATCTCGCCCGCTTCCAGAAACTGCATCAACATCATGGAGATCAGGAAGGTGGATTCCTCCGCCAATGACATTCTGGACGGCCCGCAGACGGAAAAATCGGAGCTGGCGGCAAAGATCCAGCGGCTCCATATCTTCTTTTCCCTGCTGATCCCGGACATGACACATGAGGAACGGCAGCTTCTGGACGAGGCGCTGATACAGACCTATAACCAGAAGGGCATCACCCACAACAACGACAGCCTGCCTGATCCGGACTACCCGAAAAGATACCGGGAAATGCCGGTGCTGGAGGACGTCTTCAATATCCTGAAAGGGAACCCTGACACCAAACGCCTTGCGAACATTATGAACCGGCTGGTGCATGGCTCTGCCTCCACCTTCAACCAGCAGACCAACGTAAACCTTGACAATAAATATACCGTGCTGGATATTTCCGAGCTGACCGGCGACCTGCTGACATTGGGCATGTTCGTTGCGCTGGACTATGTTTGGGACAAGGCAAAGGAAGACCGCACCGTGGAAAAAGCCATCTTCATTGACGAGACATGGCAGTTAATTGGCGCTGCGTCCAACCGCCTTGCCGCAGAGTTCGTGCTGGAGATCTTCAAGATCATCCGTGGGTACGGCGGCTCCGCCATCTGCGCCACCCAGGACTTAAATGACTTCTTTGCGCTGGAGGACGGCAAATATGGCAAGGGCATCATCAATAACTCCAAGACCAAGATCGTCTTAAACCTTGAGGACGAGGAGGCCATGCGTGTGCAGTCCATCCTGCACCTGTCCGAAGCGGAGACAATGGCAGTCACCCATTTTGAGCGGGGCAACGGCCTGATCTCCACCAACAACAATAACGTCACCGTGGAATTTAAGGCATCGGAACTGGAGAAGGAACTGATCACCACAGACCGTAATGAACTGAAAAAGCTGCTGGAGAAGGAAAGGCAGCGCAGACAGATGGACGAGGCCGTCTAATGCGTACACTTTACATATGGTTTACGCACAGAAAGGAGTTGGATACTGACAGCAGGCGGGTATAAGTATGCTTTAAGTACGGTTTATGCAAAGCCTGTCTGTTTCCTGTCCCGCCCGCCGTTTTGTAAGTATGGTTTATGTAAAGAATACTTACAGTTTCTTCCTAATTATAGTACAACCATTACCTGCGGCAGAAACCATAGTGCCGCAGGAACAAAGGAGGTTGTCCCATGCAACACAGAAACCAACAGCAGGAAAGCCACCTGACGGAGATCATCCGGCTGCTTTCCACATACCACGCCCTCAGCCTCTTGCAGCTTGAGGCGCTTTACCCTGAACTACCGCAGCAGAAGCTGCTCCTGCTCCTAAAAAAGTTGGAAAAGACCGGGCGGCTTACCCTGATGCCGGAAAGGGATCTTGTCCTGCACGCGGGAGACAGTGTTCCGAACCCTTCCACCCTTACCGCCTTCTGGGTGCTTTTAGACTTCCGTGAGGACATTACCTACCATACAGCCAGTGATTTTCCGGTAACACTGACCTTTTACACCCAGTCGGATGCCTATGATGTCATCCACATACCGGAGGAAAAAGAGATGCTTATGAACCATGCGCTTTCCGCATACAAGGAGGATTCACCCCGCCGCATAGCCGTTGTGGATGACGCGGGGCAGATACCGCTCCTTGACTTTCCCGGCATTGCCGCTTTCTGTACGGTCACGCCCGACGGAAAGGTGCAGTATTACAGAAAACAAGGAGTTACAGACACTTAATGGACCGAAACACTTTATCATCCCGCCTTGCGCGGATCGGGGACGAACTCCCCCGGCTGTCAAACACCTTAAATGCCATGGCAGCCAACACCGGAAGTTACGGAAAAAACTATGAGGAGCTGAGTCTGGATGCCGCCAGACGCGCGGAACGGATCGCCTGTTCCCTGCGCAACCTCATCTATGCCGCAGACCTTGTGCCGAAACCCGTCCTCATGGATGCGGCAGCCAAGATACACGGCATTTCCATAAAGCATACGCAGGACTGCGTGGAGATCACCCTGCCCGGTCTGATGCCGAAACGGAACAAACGGGTCAACATCACTTTCCTGACTGATCCGCTGTATACAATGCTTGAAGCTTACACAAAGGAATATGATCTCCCGCACTTTAAGGAATGTGTGGTCTGCTTTTCCCATGTGTTCGACAAGAACCTCTCCGACAGGAAGGTGAGGGACTACGACAATCTGGAGCGCAAACAGCTTTTGGATACCGTGGCAGGTTTCCTGATGACCGATGACAGTGGGCTGTTCTGCGACGCCTACCACACCACGGAATTTGGGGAGCGGGACTGCACCATCCTTACCGTCATGGAAAAAAGCCGCTTCCCCGGATGGCTGAAAGAACGGGAAGACAGGGAAAAAAGCATATCGGATTTTTAAGCGGTTTTTCAGAATAAAATCCGACTACGGTAAAATTTCCGCCGGACCGCCTGTTTACAGGCAGAAAAACAGCCGCCCGCCTGCCCGGTTTTACCGGAGATGCAGGCGTGTACGGTAAAAATTTGGAAAGGAGGCGCACCGATGGATACTTCGACCAGCGCATACCGGCTGATGGAGCTTATTGCCATTTCCGGGGAGTGCAGCCCCCGCGTGCTGGCACATTTACACCTGAGTACCAGCTATGGGGAAAAGCTCATCACCCGGCTCAAAAAAGAGGGCTGTATCAAAACCCACTATAAAGATGGGCTGCGGGGATACAGGCTGACAGGCAGGGGGAAAAAGCTCCTTCTGGAAGAAAACCCCGCCCGCTTCTCCTTTTACCTCTCCGGCAGCTCCGACACCAACCGCCCCCGCAGCGATTTCCCTCGGAGGCACAGGCTCCAGCAGGCATCCATTGCCTACGCCATGCTCCAGAGTGCCGGCGTGGAGATATACCGGGACAGGAAGCTGCCCTTGTTCCAGCCGGGAACCAGCCAGAAGGCGCCTGATAGTTTGACACTGCCCGCCTTCTACCAT
This sequence comes from Clostridia bacterium, assembly GCA_910575245.1. Classification (GTDB taxonomy): domain Bacteria; phylum Bacillota; class Clostridia; order Lachnospirales; family Lachnospiraceae; genus UBA3282. The sequence goes on from CAJTEN010000049.1 coordinate 9,817, forward strand.
TCCCGTGAGGTCAAGGAGCTTGGGGCGGAGGCCGTAAAGATCAACAATTCCAGAACCACCGGCATCCTGCTTGCTCCGGAGTGCATCTACGCCATATTCTGCACAGGCGGCGCACTGATGAAATGGGAATACCGGACGGAACTGAAGGTAAAGGCACTGCTCTCCTACCATGCCAGCCGGGGAATCCTCTCCGGCTCAGGCATCAGCCCCCGTTACCATCCGGATACCCCGGTCAAGGCGCTCCTCATCGGGGAAGGCATGGATACGGCACTGAAGCTGATGGAAAGCACGGGCGGTTTCCAGAAAAGCTACTTCTATCTGGATTCCAGCTTCGACTATTTCCATTACATACCGGATGACGCCGCAGGGAACACCATGCTCCGGCTGCTCTGTTCCCCTGTCCTGCAAAGAGCGCTACGGGAACTGCTCCTGTCCGACCTGCAGGCGCCCTGTCCCGATTACGGGCTGGAACACGACGCCGTATCGGACGGGCTGCCGCTGCTGCTCGCCTTCGACTTTGACATGCTGCGGCTCTCAAGGTTCCGCACCGCCCTGTCCTTCCACGGGCTTACGGGCAGCCTGATCTGCTTTGACTTCCAGAAACCGGTGCTGCAGCAATACTTCGGGGAAGCAGTAACCATTGACACCATAGATTTAGAAAAATTTGAAGGGAGGTTCCTGCACTGAAACTGACAGAAAACCGAAAGAAACAACTGACTCTGTTCACTGCCCTGCCAGCGCTGCTTCTGGCGCTTGGCTACGCAGGCGGCTATGTATCCCAGTTCATCATCAACTACCGGATCTGGACTTCATCCGGAGGGACGACGGGGAACGGCACCTCGCCGGCATTTCCCGACAGCTCACTGGCTGCCTGCCTCAAGGCGCTTACCGTATTCCCTTACAGCCTGTACGGGATTGCCCTGTGCACCGGCATCTTCGGGTTACTGATATTCATGGTAATGCGGATGGGCTTTGGCAGAAAAGGCACCTACGACAAGGAACGTAACCTGGCCTACTCTGACCTGGGGACCTACGGCACCTCCGGTTTTATGACGGATGCAGAGATGCACGAGGTGCTGGAGGTGGTTTCCGACATCACGGGGAACCGGGGCGTCATCTTGGGAAAGCTGTATGGAAAGGCAGTCTGCCTGCCGGAGAAAACACGGATGAACCGCAACGTGGCCGTCTTTGGAGCCAGCGGCAGCATGAAAAGCCGCGCCTATGCGAGAAATGTGGTGTTCCAGTGCGTCAAACGCGGGGAGAGCCTTATCATCACCGATCCAAAATCGGAGCTTTACGCGGATATGTGCCTATACCTTGAGGAAAACGGATACACCGTGCGGGTGTTCAACCTCATCAACCCTGAAAACTCCGACAGCTGGAACTGCCTTGCGGAAATCGAGGGGCAGGAAATTATGGCGCAGCTTTTTTCCGATGTCATCATCAGAAACACCGGATCCCCGAAAGGCGACCATTTCTGGGACAATTCGGAGATGAACCTGCTGAAAGCCCTCGTCCTTTATGTGGACCAGGGATTCCCGCCGGAGGGAAAGAACATCGGGCAGGTCTACAAGCTGCTGACCATGAACTCCGAAAAGGAGCTGAACAGCCTCTTTGACCTGCTCCTGGTCACCCACCCGGCAAAGGCGCCCTACAACATCTTCAAGCAGGCATCCGACACGGTGCGCAGCGGCGTCATCATCGGGCTTGGCACAAGGCTGCAGGTATTCCAGAACAAACTGATCCGGCAGATCACCAGTTACAACGAGATCAGCCTGACGCAGCCGGGCTACGAGAAATGCGCCTATTTCTGCATTACCTCAGACCAGGATTCCACCTTTGACTTCCTCTCCTCCCTGTTCATGTCCTTCGTGTTCATCAAGCTGGTGCGCTATGCGGACAAATACGGGGACGGCGGAAAGCTGCCCGTCCCGGTACATATCCTTGCAGACGAGCTTGCCAACGGCGGCTGTACCATAGCCGACCTGACCAAGAAGATCAGCACCATCCGCTCCAGACAGCTCTCCATAAGCTGCATCTTCCAGAACCTGCCCCAGATGCAGAACCGCTACCCGTTAAACCAGTGGCAGGAGATCATCGGCAACTGTGATACGCAGCTATTCCTTGGATGCACGGATGAGCTGACAGCCGAATTTATCAGCAACCGCACCGGGGAAGTCAGCGTGGCCGTATCCAGCCAGGCAAAGCAGCTCAATACCTGGCGGGTATCCGACTATACGCCGGAGTACAGGGAAACCCACTCTGTCGGGAAACGGAAGCTGATGACGGCTGATGAGGTACTGCGCCTCCCGCTGGATGAAGCACTGATTATCCTGCGGGGGGCAGAAGGTGCTGAAGGTTGGGAAATATGACTACACCCTCCACCCTGAGAGCGGGAAGTTAAGGGAATGCCGCGCCAGCGACCATGTTCCTGCATGGCGCAGACTGCCTGAGACAGAAGAACCGGACTTCTCAAGGCTGATGACGCCGAAACAAAAACCGAAGGCGCCCAGAAAGAAACCGGTCCCGGATAAGCCCGCTTCAGGGAATCCTTATCCGGAAGCGCCTGATGCCCCACCCACGCCTCCTCCCCAGAGCGAGGACTGCAAAATTGTAATGACGGACAAAAAATCCATCATGTCCTGATGTGATCTACCTGCCGGCTTTACCGGCAGCAAACCAGTCAAATATTCCTTACGGAATATTAAACTCTCGCGGCATTCGTCAAATACTCATGCAAGCATGGTGCTTGACTCATTGCACGCGGAAATATAAAGGAGATTAAACTATGCCCAGAAAAGCAAAAACTGAAGAAACTGTCGTAACTGAAGAAAACATCCTCCATGAAGATGACATGGAAATGGAAAATGTACCTGTCCCGGAGGAAACCGGAATGGATGGGGAAAGCCCCGATACCCTGAGCGTGGATGCGGGTACAGATTTTTCCGCTATCGCAGAAAGCGCAGAGACTTCCACACCTGCAGAGCCTGTTTCCACGGATGAAGAATCCGCAGGGGGAGACACCGGTATGGATGAAATCCTTCCGGAAGAAACTGCCGTTCCTGATGAGCCGGTCAGAAAAGAGACCATTCCCGATGGGGAGGACACAGATCCTGCGGCGGAAACTGCAGGCCCGCCTGAAACACCATCCGCCAAACCCGCATCCAAGCCTGCCAGAAAGAAGACAAAAGCCTCGGCAGCAAAGACGGAAACACCGGATGCACCTGCACCCATAAAGAAAACCGCTCCGTCTTCCATCCTTACCCTGAGCGCCGATGCGGAAGTCGAAACACAGGAAAGCCGTGAGGATACCATCTGGCATGAGCTGCAGAACGCTTACCGTACCCGGAAGATCCTGACAGGTACATTAGGAGGCATTGAGAAGATGGAGGGCGGCGGCACCATTGCCGTTGTCTATTACAAGGAGATGCGTGTTGTGATCCCCCTTGCTGAAATGATGATCAACCTTGTGGAAGATGCGGCGCACGATTATGGCGAACTGGTGCAGCGCCAGAACAAGATACTGGGGAACATGCTTGGATGTGAAATTGACTTCATCATCAAGGGACTTGACAATGCCAGCCGCAGCGTGGTGGCAAGCCGGAAGGACGCCATGTATAAAAAGCGGCAGATTTTTTACCTTCCGGACGCCAATGGAAACTCCCGCGTATGCGAAGACCGCATCGTGCAGGCGAGGGTCATTGCCGTTGCGGAAAAGGTCGTCCGCGTGGAGATTTTCGGTACGGAATGTTCCATCCTTGCCCGCGACCTGTCATGGGACTGGATGGGCGACGCCACCGAGCGCTTCCATGTGGGCGAACAGATCCTTGTCCGCATCCTGAGTGTCAAGCTCCACTCCCTCGAAGACATCTCCGTGAAGGCAGATGTCAAGAGCGTAAACGGAAACACCAGCAAGGAAAATTTAAGCAAGTGCAAGATTCAGGGCAAATATGCCGGAACGGTCACGGACATCCATAAAGGCACTGTCTTCGTCCGCCTCCACATCGGCGTCAACGCAGTCGCCCATAGCTGCTACGATAACCGCCTTCCTGGAAAGAAGGATGAAGTGAGCTTCGTGGTAACGCGGATTGATTCGGACCGAAATGTGGCGGTGGGGTTGATCTCTCGAATTATTAAGCAGAATATTTAATTGCAATGGGATAGCAGGTTCTCCATTCAACTGCTATCCCATTCTATTACTTCAAATTTTTATATGTATTTTCGGTGACAGATTTTAATGTCTCTTTATCTTTAGCAATCAAAAATCGCATTTGTTTCACATCGCTTTTCAAATATGCGCTATTTAACTCACAAACCATTTCTTCATCAACTAATTTTAGCCGGTTACTTTTTGTTTTCGGTATATCCTCATTATATAACAAGGAAACTTGGGGATGGATTGATAAATATATATTGCTAGGCATGAATCCATCTTCCTCTGTATCACATAATTGATATATTGCCGGAAAACTACTCGTAATAAATGCCCCCTTTGGGGAAACCAGGAACGTATAGTTCATTTTTAAAATGCGTGGTGTAAGCCTCGATCCATCAAACTCCTCTGTAAGCCATACTTTTTTATCTGCAGCCCGGACTAAGGAATCAATATCGCCCAAACCCATTATCTGTATAATCTGTTCTATTGCTTGTATTTCTTCATTCTCCTTTAATTCCTCAAGCGGCAGGTCTGACTCTATCTGCTTTAGTGACCAGGGATTCCTCACAAATATATTGGTCACAAAACTTGCAAGCATCTCTTTTTCTTCATGCCTACATATTAGCGCATTTTTGTTTTGTGGGTTTTTGCATATATCAATTATCCGTTTAATTAAGTAACTATACTCCCCTTCTTTGTCTGCAAAATAATTTTCAATCTGATTTTCTAATACAAACTTCCCCAATTTAGGATTTTCATCTTTCCATGGCGTCTCATATAAATATTTCTCATAACAGACTTCTTTTGGAGTTTTGCAATAATACTCTCTTTTTACCCTGTCGAAAACCCATAATTTATTATCTTCAGATGTGAAGTTTCTAAGATAGAACTGAGGAACATAATGCTGTTTCTTAGTCATGCTCCAATCCAGCCTCCACTTCATCTGCCATTATCCAGCCTTTCTCTTTTGCAGACTGCTCTCCTTCTTTCAATGCTTCGATGAGCCTTTCAGATGAGGATATTCTATCCGATCTTGTAATGCTATTCCTTATTTCTGTCATTCTTCCTCCTCGCTATCAAAAAGCATCTCTGCAAGAAACGTACTTAGATCCTGAAGAAGCAATCTTTACAGCTTCTGCGAGCGCATTGCCTCCATCGCCAGACGTACATGGCTTACTTCTTCCTTAAAATGATCCCGCAAATCATCGCTGCTGTATTTCTGCTTAATCAAATCTACCATAATCTGTTCTGCAAATTCCATCTACTATATACCTTCCATGCGTTTATGCTTTAAATGCTCATATCAAGTGTTTCCCATTATTTTCGCTCTCGAGTCGTTCCAATTCATTGAAAAAGTCACTGTAGTCATGACCTTTTCCTGCTGCAATATCATGGTAGCTTTCCATTACCATCTGCCGTATTTGATTCTTGTCCAAATCTTGCCTATTATCCAAAACCTGTTTTTCCCATTTCATGTAAATCACCGCTTTCTTCCAAATATATCTTAAGTGTCTTCATATATTTCTGCTCTTTCATCATAATAAAGAATTTCGTCATTTTTGCATATAGACAGACTAATAACCTTAACTTTGGCAACTTCACCCAAAATCATAAGAATTGGCTCTTTGCAATTAAAATTTTTATCTTGAGCTATTTTTTTCATTTGAGCTATATCCGTTGCACTTGGAGTTGGATTTGATTTCGGATGTAAATGCCACTCCCCTAAATAATATTCGTTCTGTTCTTTCCAACATTGCTGTAATAGGCTCTTTAGCCCTTTGATACCTCTATAAAATCTGAACCTGGCCGCTTTAGAGTCTTCAGGGGGTTTTGTGAATTCTGTTATAACGGCATTTTGACACATCTCGTCGTAATAGCCAATAATTATACCACCTGTTTCCAACTTGTTCTTATTATCTGCAACGATTGACAATAGCTTATGGTATGCCGCATCTTTTATAAAAATTTTTGACTTAAGTTCTATATTTTCATATTCTTTCATAACCAGCGAATAAACCATCCATTCCATATTTTTTTTGAAGGATATAATTATGCGATCCTTCCTCTTCTCTGGCTATGAGCTGAATAAGCATCTCCACTGCTGATGTCGCTGCTAAATACATATCACAACCAAGTGCCGGAAAAACAGGATGCCAACATCCAATGCCCTCCCATGGCAACCCATCCGCTAACATTTGTTCTTTATCCTGTTGTGTTATTCTCTCCATGCGGCTGTCAAACATCGAACTATTAAAGCCTTTTCCCTTGTAATATATAAAATACAACCTTTCTGCCTTATAGCCTACAGATACTGAAACGAAAGTTTTTCTTTCACTAATTTGTGACAGCAGATTTATAATGGCATCTTTTGCAGTACAATCAATGACCACATCATATGAATTCAAATAACTCAGATTATCAGGTGATAAATACTCCGTTAAGGCTTCAGCCTGTACATGACTGCTGATTTCCTCCAGACGTTTCTGTAATTCAGCAGCCTTATTCTGATGCAAGCTTTTAATTGATAAAGTATGTCTTGCAAGATTTCCTACTGCCAAACTGTCCCCATCTACAAGCAGAATTTTCCAAACTCCTGACCGCACAAGTAATTCTGCTATAATAGAACCCATAGAACCCACTCCGATAATCGCAAACTTCTTACTGGTTATTTTCCTGTCAAACATTCCTCTGTTCAAAATTTGTTTCTGATTCCAGTTCTCCGAAAAACACCATTCTATTTGTTGATTGTCTTTAAGGACATTTGATGAGTCCCTATAACGCCAACCGGCCTTGTTTGCCCGAAATCCTTTTTGAGTTTTGTTATGATGTGAAAGGACAGGAAGCATCCATGCCCACCAGTGATAATTCTCATACTCTCCTCCAAACCGCCTCGGAATGGAAAAGCCGATCAAAAACAAATGCCTCTTTCCATCCCTCATCTTATCCAGAAGTCTTACAACATCCGTATCCCACAATAGATTATTTAACTCAAATGCTTCCTTTAATTCACCAATCGTATTTGGTGCCTGCCATCTGTTTACTACTGGAACATGGTCCACTATAAGCCAAATCCCTTTATAAAAATTTTTGTCACTTTTGTCAACATATCCACCCCACACATTCTGAACGCACAAATTTCCCTTTTCATCCCAAAATGAATCAACAAAATACTGACTGTTTCCTTGGTAATACATCTTAAATATTCCCGATTTGGTTCCTGCATCTTCCCATTGCATGAAAGAAACGCAATCTTCATCGAAAATTATTTGTGTCTTCTTTAATTCATTTACATCTGGTAATTCAAAATTGTCCTGTTCAGAAACTAAATTATCATTCTCTGCCTTGTCTATCCATTCCAAAAGCCGTATGATATTCCACTTTATTCTCCCTGTTGCCTCAAGAGGTTCGCTATTTATATCAGCCACAGATTCCAATGGATCTTTAAGGCAAACATCACCTTCTCTCCATAATCCATTTTCTGAAATCAGTCCATTATTAGATTGGTGATAAAATGTATCTGAGATTCCTCCAATCACGGAAGGAAAAATTTTCACTTTCCCATAAGGGAAAATGTCCTGAACCGTTATGTACCATACAGTCTCCTTCGGAATATTTCTTCCTGCAAAGTTATGATGTACATTGATGCTGAAATACCATACTGAATCATCTACATCCCATGCCAAATCCGTTATTAGCTCCACTTGACTAAATTCATCAATACAACGTCTGCCTTCCAGCAACATTTCAGATGGTATTTTCAAGCAAATCTTCCTCCCGTCAAATTAACACTTGGCTCCTCTCTTTTTGTAAATACTGCTTGCTGTTGTTTAGGTGCCTCTGGAAACTTATTTCCAAACAACTTTCTCCATAAATCTGCACTTTCCTGAACAGTTTCTGCTTCATACGCATTTCTTGCTATAACAGCCGCCTCACATACTGACTCATAAAACGCATCATAGTCCTCTTCTGATAACCTGCCAAATACGTCATGCTCTGGTACCCCTCTATCTTTCAGTTCTGGTTTCTGGGGATAATCAGAAACTATTTTTTCAAGAGTTAATACTACTCCCTCTGCAATGGACTTAATTCCATCCGGACAGCAGTCACCTACAAAATGTTCCAGAGGATAGCTTTTAGGATGCTTGATATCCGTAAATTTTTCTTTTCTCCACCACTTAATACATTTTACAACATTCACATAATGGCCATTACAACTCGCATTTTTTTCATGAGTCCAACGAATCTGCTCCAGTGGATGTGTTTCGTCCCATAATTCCGCCTCCCTGTCTGGAATAAACAATGGATCATTCTTCCAACTTGCATTGTCATCTGCTGCCAAAAACTCCGCAAATGCAGTTTTCCATGGATTATAAGCACTTTCTACAATCTCTGCAAACGATTCACTCATTTCTTCCACGTCATTGTCTGAAAGAACTGCCATATTCTCTAACAGCCCCTGTTCTGCCAATGATGGAGCAGAAGTTGGAACAACATCCAAATCTACATGTGTCATCTCAATTCCCCACGAACGCCCCTGCTTTCTATACTTACCCTCATAATATTTCTCTAAAAACGGTTCAAAAACATTTAAAGCTTTTTCTGGAGTTACTTCTTCTTTATCCAGTTTTGTTACTACCACGATATCCACATCTGACCGTTTCCCCTGTTTCGGTCTTACTGCAGTAGACCTTCTGTAACTTCCCTGTAGAAATGTTGTTACAATAATGTCTTTAAGATCCTCATCGGCCATCAGCCTGTTCCTCAATGTCGTATGGGCAGACTTCAGTTCATTAACCTGATTATCAGTCAATCTGATATTCTTTAAAAAATCATTGAAATAAGTTACCATTTTCTGTGCCATTATAATTCTCCTTTCTGCGGAAACGAAATTGTCGGGTAGTATGTATTCTCATTTGCATTAAACTCATATATCTGTATTTTGCCATACATCATGGATTGCATCCCTAAATAAAACATCAAAGAATTAGGTCCTGCAATAAATAAATGCATTATTCCTTTCTTCAAAATTCCTGGACGTCTGCTTATCTCACCATTTATCTGCTTTGCAAGCTGCCATGCATGGGTTCCGTCTTTTACAGCATCAGTTCCAAAGTCCTCCAGTAAGAAACTTTTATAAAGACCAATTTTAAGTTTACTATTTTCTATAAAATCCTTAACATCCCCGTTGATATCCTGCGTAATGCCTATAGATACTGCCATATCACATTCCCCGTTGCATAATACTTCCTCCGATATAACAAATTTACTATATTCCAATTCATTGGTATCATTTCTTTTCCAATCAATACAGCCGTCCAATGTCTTTTGCACAGGAATCACTTTTATCCCGGATTTTGGATTAAGTATACGCCCAACAGTAAAAGAAACCGATAACAATGTCTCTAAAGCTACATGATACTCTATTTCGTAATTGAGTCTGCTGCTAACAAATTGTTCTATGGACTTAAAAACATCTTCCCAAGACTTCCCTTCTCTTAGTTTTCTTTGATCGAGAATGTCTGCCAAATCCAATACATCACTTGCCCAGTTTGTCAACCATTCTGTACGTCTTGTAAAACTTTTTATAGCTATTGAAGCAACATTTGAAGTAGCAATAAAAAAACCTTCCTTATTGCAATAGTTTCTTATATCTTCACCATTTACCATATTAATGTCACTTCTGTTCCATGCACGCACTAAATCACAATATGGAAGTGTATCTATACTATCCGGCCACGGTTGCAGTCCATATTGGGAAAACTCACGGTTTAATATCTCCTTTAAGCTTTCCATACTTTCCTGCCCGTCTTTTATGCGGACCTGTCTTAAAATATCTATCAGTTCACTTTCACTTACAGACAATCTTTCACATAATTTTTTACGGAGCCTTCCCATCTCTGAATTTTCGGTTTTTCCTTTTTGCAACTCGTTAAGATCAAATGCTTTATTTGTATTACTAATCAGCTTATTTAAAATATCTCCGGGTCTAATTCGCCATACCGAATACATCGTAAAAGACTTCTCGAAAAGTCTATTTTGTCGTTCTTATATGCATTTACAACATTCTGTAGAAAAGAATTTGTTTTCGCATTTATAAATGCCGGATCTAACAGATTATCCATTGTAATTTCATCTGACTGCTTCAGATGGAACTTTACCTGAATATATTCCGTATCTATGTAAGTATCCCGAAAACGCTGTTCTTTCTTGTAGCATATAACAATATCATCAAACGATTTAACCTTTCCATATTCATAACCGATTTGCTCTATGTCTGAGTCCCTAAACATTTGTATTGCATATTTCCAAAACACCATTGCCTGATAGATATCTCCAAGTTCCCTTGCCGCTACAGAATTCCCCAATTATCACACCTTCTTTCAGTACATAATTTCTATTCACCCAACATCAACTTTGTTCCTTATTTCCTCCACCAACTGGTAAACTGTTGTACATGGGCACATTTGGGATGGAGTGGTTTTCCCATCCCGCACACATTGTTCATGTTTCTGTCTCGCTATTTGAAGTGCCTTTTCTTCATCTCCGGTTCGGAAGATTTTTTCATACATTGCTGCATCTGACTTTGAATACCTCTGTCCCGTGTTTCTTTCAAAAACTTTTTCAAATTCGCTGCAACACACCCATGATTCCATAATAGCTGGCATCGAACCATAATAAGAATGCATCCAAATTTCAAAACATGGATTTGACCACCCCACCCTTATGCCAAAAGACTCGGCTTCTCTGATTATCTCATCAAAGTCTTTCACCTCATCCCTGTCAAACACAATCCAGGGTATTCGATATTGTGCGTCATAAGCGGTCATTGCAAGACACTTATCAATCATTGCCCTCGTCTTTGTCTCCACTACCTTGATTACCAATTTCCTTTGTACTTCTTTCGGAAGTTCCTTATGCAGTCCCTGAAAATAGCATCTCTCTGTGGCTTCCGTATCTGTAACGACCAGATAATACCCAAGTTCCGGAATCTTAACAGGAGGACGCTGCTCTCTGGATTTACGATTCCCAGTCCTGTCTTTTCTTGCCATACCTGTCACTCTCCCTTAAAGATATCAATACTTTTCAACGTAGGAATCGCACCATACTTGCCTATCAGATAATTTTTTTCATAGCTCTCATCTTTCCTGATTCTGGCTCCGGACTCATCTACAAAATCTGCCAGGGAATACAGTTTTGAGATCCCCAGTTCGTCCTTTTCGGTAAACCATACCTCGTCCCGGCGTAAAAGCTGGTTAGACAACTGCCATGTGTCATGTGTCGTAAAAATCAACTGTGCATGTCTTGTATTGATTTCCGGATTCAGGAAAGTAAGCAAAAAGTTCCGGACCAATAGCGGATGCAGGCGGGCATTCAGCTCATCAATAAAAAACACACTTCCCTTTTCCAAGACATCCTGCAGTTCCGGATACAACGCAAACATTTTCAGCGTTCCTGCCGACTCCATGCTCAAGGGAATCGCTGCAAATGTATCCGAGTCAATTTTTTTATGCAATGAACTGATCTTATAAGTCTCTTCTTTGCTATCTGCATCATGCGGAAGCTTTTCTATCTCAAAATCCTTAATGTGTTCATCAAAGGAGGCAAAATATTCTATTACTTTCTTTTGTACGCTGTTATCATCAACAAATCCCTTTGGCAGACGGCGTGACAAAAAGAAATTAGTAAACGGGTCCCCAAAGTCAGCAAATTCATTTGCCATAAACCAGTCACGGATATCTTTACACTTATTTACCTTTAATTTGGCACCAAGAGATACGATCAAAACCTGTTTTTCCAAAGCCACCTGAATATTATCCCTGCTGCTCTTTGGAAGTCCGGATAAATCCAATGTATCTTCCTCGGTAGAACGGTAAAAAACAGAGGCATATTTGCGTGCAGTCTTTGCCTTAACATTTAACCATTCCTCTGTTACCCCATGCCGGTCTACACAAAAACCATAATTATATGTTTTTTCAGCCTTATCTCCCGGAATGGTGAAATATACTTCAAAACTGGATTCCGCATCATTTGAAACACTGTCAAACAAAAACGGTGTAGGTCTGTATTCCTCGAACTTTTCTTCCTCGTCTCCATATTTAAAAGATTCAATCACATAATCCGCCATATATCCAAAGGCATTATAAATATTGGATTTCCCACTCGCATTCGCCCCATATATAGCCGCCATAGGCAAAATCTTGTCATTTCCTTCTGAAACTACTCTGTCAGAAAACTCCGTCATCTTTGCGGCAGATAAATCTAATGTTGCCTCATCCCTGAAAGATTTATAATTTTTAAAACTAAATTGTATAAGCATATTTGCACCTCATTTCTTCTTTTATATATATTATATCGTATCTTCTCTTTTTTCAATACCTAAATTAGATTTTTTCTCACTTATATGTATTTTATTTGCAATTTTACTGGCATAGGATGCAATCCACAAAAAATCACAGATACAGCTTTGCAAAGAAATATTTCTTTTCATCTCTGGCACAACATTGGCACAGAACTTTCACAAACTGGCACAGCTTTGCGATTTACACGGTAAATCCCCTATGTTAAAATGAGTATCGTGAAAAATCATACACAGGCAGCCGCTTCGTATCCCATACGCAGCCCTGCCGCAGAGAAACGCAGGCAAGAAGTCCCACCCCGGCTTCCCGTCTGCGTTTTCCATTATCCGGGAGGTGAACTATTGAAAAAGAAACTGAAACGGCTGCTGCTGTCCGAAAGAGGCGATTCCTCTTATATCAGCAGCTTTGTTTACATTCTGGTGGCTGTCGTCCTGATTGCCTTCATCATCAATGTGTTCCACATCATTTCCGTCAAGCAGGAAATGGACCACATGGCAGACCAGCTTGTAAAACAGATCCAGCTAAACGGCGGCACCAGCGGGGAGACGGATGCCCTCTTTTCCTTTCTCTCCGGCCAACTGGGTGAGGTTGACGGGCTTTCCTATCAGGTGTCCGGTTCCGGCAATACCAGCCGCATCCAGATCGGGACGCCTTTTTACGTTACGGTTACGGGGCGCTGCCATCTGGGAGGCTTCTGGAAGTTCAACCTTGTGCCTATCAACGTCCGTTCACAAGGCGCGGGCGTCAGCGAACACTACTGGAAATAAGAGGGAGGAGCACCATGTTTAAGAAAACCATACGAAATGAGCGCGGGGATATGTCCTTTTTTACAATCTTCGTTATCCTTGCAATTATCATGCTGATGTCATTCGTGCTGCTGTTTGCATCCGTCAAAATTAACTGCATGAACATCCGTAATGCCGCCAAGATGGAACTGAACAATGTCAGCGCCCGCATCTATGCGGATACCTTCCATTCACAGCGGGAAGCCAACCTCGACTCGTACATGACAGACCTGCATTTAAGCTCCGCCTATCAAGATGCCCTGCGTGCAGGCTTTATCAATGGGATGGAAGAAAGGATACAGCTTTCCAATGAAGATTACAGGGTGGAGAACATCAGCCTCCAGTTCAACCAGTATTCTGACAAGATTGAGTATGTGGTGAACTGTGACGCTGTTTTTCATATCCATATGTTCGGGGAACTGTTTCCACCGATTACACAGCATATCACACTGACTGGTTCCCATAATACGAAATACTGATAGGAAAATTGTTGACATTTTACTATCTGATGCGTATATAATGGAAACATAGGTAATTGCGAAACAAGTTCGCAATCTTGATTCCAGCAGGGAAAAAATCCGGTCATGCCGGATTTTCAGGTGGCGGATGTGGGTAACCGGATTTTAAGACATGAAAATAAAGCAGATAGGGACATCTGCCTGCGAAATGGCAAGTGGCATGTGAGGTTATGCGATCAGAGGTTTTAGACTGCGGATATATTGATGCATGTGCAGTTTGTCAGCCACCATTACAGTGATAAGCTGGGTAATCCCGGCGAGAAGCAGGCCGGCATGAAGCGTTTTCTCATTCTGGGTTTTACGGCCGGCAACACAAAAACTATCTTTAAAGTGGTTGATAGATTTCTCAACATTTACTCTGACTTTGTAGATGGAATCCCATTCCTGGGTGCCACGGATTGTTCCAGGATAAGCGCGGAGGTTCTGTTCCGGATAAATGTAGATCATCCTTCCACAGGAAGATGCTGTACATGGGGTATCACAATGGCATACACGTTTTGTTTTCTTTGTGAGGCTGTCCCGTTCCCATTTCATTTTGGGACAGGCAAATTTCATGGTTGGAAGGCCGCAGCGCAAATGGGATCTGCTCCCTTCCCGTTTCATTGGGAGGGAAGCGTCATGCGGACAGCAGGGAATGCCGTCATCATTTACGGTGTAATCGATTCCTTTGAGCCTGAGTTTATTTTTCAGGGGGATATACGCTTTTTCAAAGGATGTTCCCATCAGCAGATATTTATAGATCTCGATGGAATCGAAAGCGGCATCCCCCAGAAACGTTTTGGGATTGATGAGCGGATGCTTCCGGAAGAAATCCTTCAGTGTCGGGACCAGCGCCTTGGAATCTGCGAGGCTCTTGTCCTCATCCGGGGAATCCGATTTCTTTCCAACAATGATCTCAGGGTGGGATTCGAGAAAATCTTTATTGTAAAAGGAAATATGCCTGACGATACCCAGCCCGTTTGTAACGATGCCGGATTTAAAGGCATAGCAGAAATGCCCATTGATATACATCTGCTGGATTGCGGAGCTGGCGGCGGCATGGGAAGGCATGGAGCCGTAGGCGGCTTTATAGGGATCAAATGAACCGTCCAGTCCGTTGGCTTTTTTAAATGATTTGAGCTGTTTGATAATACGGTTGGCATATTTGGGATTGTTTTCAGTCACCCAGGCTTCAATGCCGGAGGTATCGAAGAGCGTCATGGATGCCTTTTCCAAGTCAGTACCACCAGCTCTGCTGGTGGTTTGCTATAACCCCTCCGGGGTCTTTTGTGTTTCCGCCTAAAGGCGGTCTGACAAACCGTTCCTTTTTGTTACTGG
>CAJTEN010000050.1 GCA_910575245.1 Clostridia bacterium
GCCTCACTCAATCTACACTTCTCCTTTTTCTCTACATTGTATCATGCTTTTCTATCCTGTTAAAGTTTGCTTGCGCCCCAAGGGGCGGGGAATGTACCCACATTTCATTCAAAAAGAAATCACTCATAAACGGACAGTACATGGGAAACAGTTCTGTCAAATCCAGACATTGATCCAGATAATTGATCAGATTATTTGTTTCACCCAGGATCAAATCCGGCAAATCTCCGGAAGCGAAAACTACAGATAATTTTTCCTCCCAGGCCTGCTCCGATACTTCCTCAATCTCCACCTTGATCCCTGTTGCTTCCAGTGCCTGCTGCAGCATATATTTATCCTCAGGGGTTCCTACATCCGTTGCAAATTTTTTCCACAAAATCTTATATGTATAGGAACCGTCCGTAAGCGGCAGCTGCATATTACCTTCCTCGTCAAAATATCTGGCATCATATCCGGCGGCAGTCAGCGTAATTCCTTCTTCGCTGTCTTCTGTCTTCTCTGTGTCTGCCGCATCAGCTGTCTCCTGCGTTTCCTCTGCTGCAGTATTTCCGGTATTGCCGCATGCAGTCAGGCTCAATATCATTGAAGAAGCCACTGTCAAACTGAATAATTTTTTTATAACACGCTTTCTCATTTTCCCTTCCTTTCTATACCTTGTCTCTCGTAAATTAATTTACAAAATGATTATAGCGTACAGTTTCTTTCTCTTATATGCAATAATCTATACTTATTATTGGCAAAATCTACTCTGATCCCTTTCTTCTCTTTCTAAAGACATGTGAATCGTTACCTCCGTTCCGCTTCCTTCTATACTGTCAATCTCAATACCATACGCAGAACCAAAGAAATTTTTGATTCTAAGGCAGGTATTAGCTATTCCTATTCTTTTTACTTTCATGCTGATACGGTGCATTTCCCTTTCATCTTGCAGAAACTCTTTTATTTTCTCCAGTTTTTTTGCTTCTATTCCTGCTCCATTATCCCAGATATGGATCCACAGTCCGCCCTCGCCTTCTTCGCAAAAGATTTGCACAATTCCCCTGCCTTTTTTCTCTAATCCATGATAAATTGCATTTTCCACCAGTGGCTGTAAAATCATTTTCGGCATTCTGGCATCCAGCAGTTCCTCCTGTATATCCATATCCCATATAAATCGATTTTCAAAACGAATATCGACTATTTCCAGATATTCCTGTACAATATTCATTTCCTGCCTTAGCGTTACATTCTCGGGAGCGCGAAGCGAATATTCAAAGATCTTGCCCATTGCTGTCGCAATGTCAACAACCTCCTGCGCATTATACGTTGTCGCAATCCCACATATGCACTGCAAGGTATTCAGGATGAAATGCGGGTTCACCTGATTCTCCAAAATACGTAATTCATTTTCTTTTTCTTTCAATTCCGCCTCATACAAGTCCTGCTGCGTATGCAGCATTCTATAGGAAATTTCCATCTGATGATCCAACATGGTATTGATCACTTTCGCTATACTTCCTATTTCGTCTCTGCGCTCCATATGGATTCTCTTACTAAGCCCGCCGCTCGTCACAAATGCAATCTGGCGATGCAGGTCGAAAACAGGACGCACAATGTAATAATTGCATATGAAGAAAAGTGCAAAAAAAAGTATGACAGCGATCATAACACTGGCCGCCACCATATACCGAAGCATAATATATCTTTTAAACAATGTAGTGTCATTCAGCGCATATCCTATTTTCCATCCTGTTTCCGCAATCGGCTGTATCTCCAGTTCCTCCTGCTTTGTCTCACAGATCTGCTCTCCCACACCGTTTACTATCATATCCTGCGAATCCAGAAGATATACGCCGGAAATAATGTCTGTATCACGCTCTGTCAGGATATCATTAATCAAAACATCGTCTAAAAAAATCAAAAGACAGCCAATTTGCTCTTTCCAGCGAGTAGTCGCTCTGCTTAGAAATTTAACCGGCTGTACATATACGATATATGATATTGTTTTTTCCTCATTGTATATAACCCGAAAGGATGGAACCTGCTCTTCCCCCTCAAAATAAGACCGATTATAGGCAAGTACCTGATTCAACTCGGCATCATCTTTCAGATAATGATACATAACAATCATCCTCAAAGCAGCGCCGGAAGAACTCTCTGCCGCCACCACTCTATAGCCCAAATCCTCTCTTTGAAAAACTTTCTTCATGTACAGCAAAACCCATGGCTCATCATCTATCAAAACAATCTTATACATCCTGACTCATTCCCTTTTCTGTCATTTTACCAGCTAAGCTTTTGTCTCCAGTTCCTCTGTGATCCGGTTTATGAAAATCGTTAAGGCCAATAGATCCGCACTGCCTCCTCCACTAATATTTTTTCTGCTGAATTCCCTATCCATTCTCTGAAGCTTTTCTATTGCTGTTTCCTGATATGCGCCTCCCTGAGCCAGAAAATCTCTCATATTCTGCTGTACCGCTTTTAAAGTGGGCAAATCCCTTCTTGCTATAATATTGGAGTCTTCTATACGGCTCATTAATGTAATCAGTACCTGCAGTTTCACTCGATTCCAATCTTTGTTTTGTCGTTTTCCTTCTTTCAATATCGGTAAGGCTTCTTCAAATACCTCGCTGTACCCATTGATTGCCGCACCTCGAATTCCCCGGCTCCCATAACGACAGTAATTTTTCTCTCCATACGTTATTGCTTCTCTTTGTGACAATGTTTCCAGCTCTCTTTGTAGCTGCTTCGATACCATCTGTTGTTCCAAAGTCCGAATGCTTTCCATATCCATGTTCCCGTCATGTACACAACGCCCAATCGCTGCGCAGAAAACTCCCATGGTGAAAATCGCCCCTTTATGAGTATTCACATCTCCTGTAGCAGTATACATCTCCCGCTCCGCCCACTTTCCCCAGCGCCGTAACAAAGTAAACAATGCTTCCGGACTGACGTTCAGGCTCATTCCCATCCAGGCTGCCTGTGCAAAATATGGTTCCAGCGCTTCAGCGCTTTTCAGGAAGAGCGCCGCATTCATATCCAAATGCGCTCCGTTCGACCCCAAATCTACTAATCCCGGTTTAGGTGTCATCCTTACCTCTTCCTCCAAAGCCCATCTCGCCACCCCGGCAATCCATGCTGCATATCCGGACCATTTTTCTTCAGATAGCCTTTCCATAACAATTACCTTCTTTATCACCGCTCCTTTTATATTTCTAACATATTACTCTATTCTTGTCTAATATCAAAAAGACATCGTGCTGCAGCAAAATAACTTTTTCTTCCGTCAGGAAATAATACAATAAAATAAGGAAGGTGGATAATTTCTCATCTACCTTCCTCAACTATGCTCCCTTTATCTATCCCTAAAAAATGCAAATCAATGCAGGAACACCTACCACTCAACCACCGCCGAAGCCCACGTAAGTCCTCCGCCAAACCCTGACATTGCAATCTTCATCCCCGCCTTTAACATTCCCTTACGGTTCATCTCATCCAGGAGAATCGGAACACTGGCCGCGGAAATATTCCCACAGTGATCCAGACTGATCGGGAACTTATCCTCGGATACTTTTAATCTCTTTGCCACCGACTGCAGGATTCGGATATTGGCCTGATGCAGCGCGAAATAATCAATGTCCTCAACCGTCAGCCCTGCTGCCTGAATTGTCTTCTGCAGAGAATGAGGCACCGCCGTCACGGCAAACTTGTAGACCTCCTGTCCGTCCATATGAACATATTCCAGTTCCTTTGATGTCTCCATAAGGGGATTATTGTTGGAACGGTTCCGGCAGGCCAACACTTTCCCTTTCACGCCGTCTGACCCCTGGTCAAAAGCCAGCAGGCCCGCCTGCTCCTCAGCCCGGACCACCGCCGCACCCGCACCGTCCCCGAACAGGACACAGGTGCTTCTGTCATTCCAGTCCATGATCTTGGACAGGGTCTCTGCCCCTAAGATCAATCCCGTCTTATAGATACCTGTCTGCAGATACGCATTTGCGATATTCAGGGCAAACATAAATCCGGCGCAGGCTGCATTGATATCAAACGCCACCGCATTAACCGCCCCAATCTGCGCCTGTACCTCACAGGCGCATGCCGGGGTCACACAGTCCGCCGACAACGTTCCCACAATGAGCAGGTCGATCTCCTCCGCCGTCACACCGGCATTCTCCATGGCACGTCTCGCCGCCTCAGCAGACATACTCGTGGTTGTCTCCTCTTTCACCAGATGGCGCTCCCTGATACCGGTGCGCGTACTGATCCACTCGTCAGAAGTGTCCATTATTTTCGCCAAATCATCGTTTGTTACGATAGTTGCAGGCAGACAGCTGCCTGTTCCTATTATTCTTGTTCCCATCTCTATCCTCGTCAAATATATTGATTTTATGCGCCTCGAAACTCATCCATAATATCTTTCACATGCTCCATCCTGGTTGCCCGGTAAGCATTTGCCCCGCAAAACAGAAGACCATCCTCAATCCTGCCCTTTACCGCATTGACCAGTGCTTCCGTGATGCAGTAGGGCGTCTCATCCGGCTTGCAGGTGCTGATACAGAGATGACATCTCCCATGTGGGATCCGCCCCTCTTTGGCCTTCTTCATAAAAGAATTTAAAATTGCCCTTCCCGGCATCCCGACCGGACTTTGCACGATAACAATATCTTCTTTCTTCGCATCGATATAGCTGCGCTTATAAGCATCCGAAGCGTCGCATTCATAGGTAGTCACAAATCTGGTTGCCACCTGGACCCCGGAAGCTCCCATCTCCAGATAATGCTCCATATCATCCCTGGTGTATATGCCGCCTGCCATGATCACCGGTATCTCTCTGCCATGTTCTGATGCCATCTCCTCCACTTTCCCGATAATCGCACGCACTTCTTCATCATAATGCAAACCTTCAATATCCGCAAGCTGCTCCTTATGGAATCCCAGGTGTCCGCCTGCCAGAGGCCCCTCAATGATTACTGCGTCCGGCAGTCTGGTATACTTTTTCCACCAGTACCTCATGATGACCTGCGCGGATTTCACACTGGACACAATAGGCGCCAGTTTCGTCTTCGCACTCCCCACCAATTTCGGTAGATCCATAGGCAGCCCCGCACCGGAAATGATCAGATCAATCCCGGCCTCCACAGCCGCCTTTACATACTCCTCGTATTTCCTGGTGGCAACCATGATATTCACACCCAGAATGCCTTCTTTTGCAATCTTACGCGCTTTTTGGATCTCGGTTCTGACCGCACGCAGATTGGCTCCGATGGGATCCGTATCAAAATCCGGCTCCCGGTATCCGATCTGTGCCGTGGATATCACGCCAATGCCGCCTTCCGCAGCCACACTGCCAGCCAGAGAAGATAAACTGACACCTACCCCCATACCGCCTTGTATCAAAGGTACTTTTGCAACCAAATTCCCTATTATGAGAGGTTTTCTTTCCATCGTTCCTCCGCCTTTTACCTTTCTGCCGCACACAAATCTGCAGCGTGCATCCCCTGTCTGCTGTGGCTCCCAGTATCTTCCAGCAATTCGCCCCTACTGCTATGCTTCCCCGATCGCAAAAGTCAGTTCCGCCTGTGTCACCAACTTACCGTTCACATAAGCCTTTGCCGCTCCGACCCCAATCGGTCCCTTCACCTTAATGATCTCCGTCTCCAGCATGAGCACGTCACCGGGCGCTACCTTACCCTTAAATTTCGCACTGTTAATTGCCGCGAAATAAGCCGTCTTCCCTTTAAACTCCGGCTGGCTTAAGATCGCCACTGCCCCGGTCTGTGCCAGCGCCTCTATGATCAGCACTCCCGGCATCACCGGCTCCTGCGGAAAATGTCCTGCAAAGAAAGGCTCGTTATAGGAAACACACTTCTTCGCCACCGCTCTTTTTCCTTCCTCCAGCTCTTCGATCGTGTCAATCAGCATAAAAGGCTGTCTGTGGGGAATGATTTCCATGATTTCTTTTGCCGTCATAAGTGACATATGCTAAATTCTCCTCTTTATACTATTCATGATATTTCTTCACCAGAAGACTGGCATTATGGCCCCCGAACCCAAGGGAATTGGATAATGCATACTCCACATCTTCCATATAGGCTTCCTTACAATAATTCAGGTCAAGCTCTTCATCCGGCACCTGATATCCCACCGTTCTGTGAATATACCCTTCCTCAATCTCTTTTACACAAGTCACAAACTCAATGGCACCGGCTGCTCCCAGCAGATGTCCCACCATGGATTTCGTGGAATTGATCCTGATATCCTTTGCATGTTCTCCGAACAGGAGTTTGATCGCCCTTGTCTCAAAAAGGTCATTGTGGTGCGTGCCCGTTCCATGGGCGTTGATATAGGTAATGTCTTCCTTCGCGATCCCTGCATCTGCCACCGCATACTCCATCGCCTTCGCCGCTCCTGCACCATCCTCCGCCGGGGAAGTAATATGGTAGGCATCCGAAGAGCACCCATACCCGGCGAGCTCGGCATAAATCTTAGCTCCTCTTGCCCTGGCATGCTCTAGTTCCTCCAGGACTACCAAGGCTGCGCCTTCACCCATCACGAAACCGCTCCTCTCTTTGTCAAAAGGTATGGAGCACCTCGCCGGATCCTCACTTGCGGACAATGCCGTCAAAGCAGAAAATCCCGCTATGCCAATAGGGCATACGCTGCCTTCCGTACCGCCTGCAATCATCACCTCGGCATCCCCATACTGAACCGCACGGAACGCTTCCCCGATGGAATTGGTTCCTGTAGCACATGCCGTTACCACATTGATACTCTTACCCTTTAACCCGAACTGGATTGACACATTTCCTGCCGCCATATTGGAAATCGTCAGGGGGACGAAAAGAGGCTCAATCTTTGCCGGTCCTTTCTCCAGCATCCTGCTGTGGGAACGCTCTATCGCCTGCAGGGAACCTGTACCGGACCCTACAGCCACACCCACACGATACGGATCTTCCTTCTCCATATCCAATCCGGCATCCTCCATAGCTTCCTTAGTCGCCGCTACCGCATACTGGGAAAAAAGCTCCATCCTTTTGGCAGCCTTAAAGTCCATATAATTTTTCCCTTCAAATCCCTTGACCTCCGCCGCCAGCTTGCACTTATAATCTGTCGTATCGAACCTGGTAATCCTGTCAAAACCAATCTTTCCTTCCTTGATTCCGGCCCAGAATTCATCCACGCCAAGTCCGATCGGTGTGATCACACCCATTCCTGTCACTACTACTCGTCTGCTCATACCTGCCTCCATCTTTATTCTATATCACATATTCTATTCACAGGAAGAATCACCCTGAAACAATTCTTCTACATCGCCATACCGCCGTCCACAGAGATCACTTGTCCTGTAATATAAGCTGCCTTATCGCTGGCAAGAAACGCCACTGTCTCGGCAACATCTCTGGCGGTACCCACGCGCTTTAAGGGAATCTGTGCCACCGTTGCTTCTTTCGCCGTGTCCGTCATTGCCTGGGTCATATCCGTATCGATAAATCCCGGCGCCACCGCATTCACCGTAATATTTCTGCTGGCAAGCTCCCTGGCCATAGATTTGGTCAGCCCAATCACGCCCGCCTTTGAGGCCGCATAATTAGCCTGTCCCGCATTGCCCAGCACCCCTGTCACGGAAGACAGATTGATGATCCTTCCCGCCTTCTGCTTAATAAAAGGCCGATACAGCTGCTTGATCGTGTTAAAGGTACCCTTCAGATTCGTGTCGATCACCGCGTCAAAATCCTGCTCCGTCATCTTAATCATCAGATTGTCCTTCGTAATACCCGCATTATTCACCAGAATGTCAATATGGCCAAAGGCCGCCAGCATATCCGTGATCATCTGTCCGCATGCTTCATAATCCGCCACACTGCACTGCACTGCCATTGCCCTGCGGCCCATTTCCTCTATCTTAGCCACAACCTCTTCTGCCTTTTGTCTGGAACCATTGTAATTCACAATAACATCAGCACCATACTCCGCCAATGTCAACGCGATCTCCCGGCCGATCCCCCGGCCTGCCCCTGTCACCAGCGCCACTTTTCCTGTTAACATACACGCCTCCAATCATTACGAATTCTCTTCATAAAATCATTACCTATAAATCAGCTCTGCGCACTCGCTGCGCTGA
The DNA here is from genome assembly GCA_910575245.1 of Clostridia bacterium. Lineage (GTDB taxonomy): Bacteria > Bacillota > Clostridia > Lachnospirales > Lachnospiraceae > UBA3282. The sequence continues at coordinate 8,102 of CAJTEN010000050.1, forward strand.
GCGTACACGCGCCTTGCAGCTTGTCTGCATGTGTGCATCCGATACTTGCACCGTATTTCACTCAAGAGCCTTCAGCTTCTCAAGATCTTCTACCTTCTCCACATTATATACCTTCATCTCCTTATTGATCTTACGCATAAATCCGGACAAAGTCTTTCCCGGCCCTATCTCTATGAAAGTGTCCACTCCGTCTGCGATCATCCTCTCAACCGTCTGCTGCCACTTCACGGAAGAGGATACCTGCTTCTCCAGAAGCGGTTTCACATCTGCCTTGTCCGTCACATAATCCGCCGTCACGTTCGCAATATAAGGAATCTGAATATCATGTATCTCCACATGCTCCAGCTCCTTCGCCAGCTTCTCTCCCGCACCGACAAGCAGCGGAGAGTGAAAAGGTCCGCTCACCTTCAGCGGCACACATCTCTTAGCACCTGCTGCCGTCAGTTTCTCCACCGCCGCCTGCGCCGCATCCTCCTCTCCGGTAATAACGATCTGCCCCGGGCAGTTGTAGTTGGCAATCGTCACCATGCCCTCTGTCTCCTCACAGATCTTCTCGATCACTGCAGTATCCAGTCCGAGAACCGCAACCATAGCGCCGCCCTTAGGCACGGCTTCCTGCATATAAATACCGCGCTTCCTCACTACGCGGAATACATCCTCTGCGCTCATTACACCGCTGGCCGTCAGTGCACCGTATTCTCCCAGGCTTAAGCCCGCAGTCACATCCGGCTTAAGTCCTTTCTCCTCTATTGCCTTCAGCATTGCCACCTCTGCCGCCAGCATGGCAATCTGTGTATATTCCGTAATATTAATCTGTTCATTCTCCTCGAAGCAGAGTGCCGCTATATCCAGTCCTCCTGCCTTGCCTGCCAGTTCAAACATCTCCCTGCAGACAGGAATCTGCTCGTAGAAGTCCTTCCCCATACCCACATACTGGGCTCCCTGTCCCGGGAACATAAACGCTGTCTTACCCATGATTCTCCTCCATTTCTACTGATTCATCTTTCCTGTTCGTTGCCTTCCATCCCCTGGCGCACCTCTGCTGCATCCACCCGCCCCAACTCGATACATGTGCCCCGGATGCTTTAGGATATTACTATTTGAAACGTTTCTTCCTCATATCCTGGCTTCCAATCTATTTGTGCTTTTACTTTGAATTTCAAAGTATTTGTTCCTAAAAAAGAGCCTGCCCATGGGCAAACTCTTTTCGATTTGCTCACATTCCTATTTCAACAGGCGCTCTGCCTGCTCCATAATCTCCTGAATCATCTCTGCGCAGGTCATCTCCTCCTTGATCATACCCGCAATCTGTCCGGCCATCAGCGTACCATTGACAGTATCACCCTCAACCACTGCCTTGCGCAATGCGCCCAGCGTCAGGTGCTCCAACTCCTCAAAAGGCGCTCCGGCCTTTTCCAATTTAAGGTACTCTCTGGTCATGTTATTACGCAGCTGGCGCACCGGATGTCCGTGACTTGTTCCTGTAACTTCCGAATCAATGTCCTTGGCCGCCAGAATCTTCTTCTTATAATTCTCATGTACAATGGACTCTCTGGCAACTACAAATCTTGTCCCCATCTGCACAGCTTCCGCGCCCAGCATGATAGCCGCCGCAAAACCTCTGCCATCCGCGATACCGCCCGCCGCAATCACAGGAATCTTCACTGCATCCACTACCTGCGGAACAAGCGTCATGGTCGTAGCCGATCCGATATGTCCTCCAGACTCCATACCTTCCGCAATGACGGCATCCACACCGGCACGTTCCATCATTCTGGCAAGAGCCACACTGGCAACCACAGGGATTACCCTGATGCCGGCTTCCTTCCACATTGCCAGATATTTACCCGGATTACCGGCGCCGGTAGTTACTACCGAAACCCCTTCCTCCACAATGACTCTGGCGATCTCATCCGCTTCCGGGTTCATCAGCATGACGTTCACACCAAAAGGCTTCGACGTCAGCTCCTTCGTCTTCTGAATCTGCTCCCTGACAAAAGCAGCCGGTGCACCGCCCGCTCCGATGATTCCGAGTCCGCCTGCTTCGGAGACCGCCGCCGCAAGGTGATATTCGGCAACCCACGCCATACCGCCCTGGATGATCGGATACGCAATCCCCAGAAGTTCTGTAACCTTCGTTTTCATATTTCCGTCTATGCCTCTACGCCTTTGCTCTTCATATATTCGATAACAGCTCCTACTGTCGTGATCTGCTCTAAATCCTCGGAAGGAATCTCAACACCATACTCTTCTTCAAAGGCCATAACAAGCTCAAATAAATCTAAAGAATCAGCACCTAAATCATCCTTGAAAGAAGACTCTTCTGTGATTTCTACTCCCTCTAAGTTTAACTGTTCCTGAATAATCTCAATAACTCTTTCTAACATTTCTCAATCTCCTTTTCGCCGTTGATAAAATAGTTTGACACTCAAAGTATATTATCTGTTCCTATGTTTGTCAACCTTAATTTTACGGCTTTTCTGCATTTTGTCAATTCACTTTGCTAATAAATATTGATAAATCTCTCTTTTCGGCACTCCGCGGTCTTTTGCAACCTGTTTCATGGCATTTTTTTCATCTAATCCCGACTCTTTATAATATGCCATATGATCCTCTATGCTCATGCTCTGCCAGGACTCCTGCCTTTCTTCTTTCTTGCGTGCAAGGCTCTTGCCCTCGATCACCAGAACATATTCGCCCCGGGGCTCCTGCGTCTCATACATGGCCAGCGCATCTTCTATCGTTGTCGGCAGTACTGTCTCAAACTTCTTCGTCAATTCTCTGCAGAGCGTCAGACGGCGGTTGCCTAAGGCCTTCGCTAATTCTCCCAGCGTCCGTACCAGATGGTGGGGCGCTTCGTACAAGATAATTGTTCTGGACTCCTCTTTCAATTCCTCCAGAATCGCCGCCTTCTCCTTCTTATCCGCCGGCAGGAATGCCTCGAAGCAGAATCTGCGTGTGCCAAGCCCCGAAAGGGTAAGCGCCGTGATGCAGGCGGCCGCCCCCGGCAGGGAAGTGACCGGAATGCCCGCCTCATGGCACTTGGCTACCAGAACCTCGCCCGGGTCAGAGATGCCGGGAGTCCCCGCATCCGTAATCAGCGCCACATCTCTGCCCTGCCGCATCTGCGCTACAAGGTAGTCTGCCTTTTCTACTTTATTATATTCATGATAGCTGGTCATAGAAGTATTGATTTCAAAATGGTTGAGCAGTTTAATGCTATTGCGTGTATCTTCCGCGGCAATCAAATCCACACTGCGAAGTGTCTCAATCACACGCGGTGTCATATCTCCCAGATTGCCAATGGGAGTCGCGCACAAATATAGCATCCCCGACATGACTTTCCTCCTTCATCTTCCCAAACACCCATATCCTGCATTATAGTATCTTCTATTCTTCTCCTGTCATTCGCGGCCGCTCACTGCTGCATGTTAGCCGCCCGGCCTGTTCTTCCCCTACAGCTGCTGTCCGGTCCGTTTCTACTCTAGGGGTTCTACTCTGGCGGTTTCTGCTCTGTGGGTTCCTCAGTCTCCGCCGTTCCTGGCAAATCCGTATCCGCAGCTTCCGGCGCTGCCGCTCCCGGTTCCGGTCCTGTCTGACCTTGCTCCGATCCTGCCCTTCCCGTCTCCGGTCCCGCCTCTCCTTGCTCCGGTCCTGTTTCTCCCTGCTCCGATCCTGCCTCTTCCTGCTCCGGTCCTGTCTGGCCTTGCTCCGTTTCCTCCCCTTTATCCTTCTCCGTAACAACATCCTGCGGTACAGCCTGCACCTCTGCGGAGATTGCTTCCCCGGTTATCTCATTCGCAGTATTTTGCTTCTGCCCAGATTCCCGTTCCTGCTTCTCAGTCTCCCACTGCATCCGTTCAGCCTCAGCTTCCTCCTCTGTCAGAAACGCCTCCCTCCGATATTTGACAGCCGCATTCCAGAGGATCCATTCTTCGTAACCGGCATCATATGCTCCCTTGATCTGTGCCCGTATCTGTGAGGGACCATAACTGATATGTCCGGGCACCCAGCTCGCCGTAAACCCCTGCAGCCAGGCTCTTACATGGGCGCGGCTTTCCTCCGGAAGAGCGCTCAGTTCCTCTACCGAAGCAGAACAGGCGCCGTAAATAGTCTGATACGGTTCCGCATCGGGTACACGGATCCCGTAGGAGCCGTTCCTGTAATGGGACGGATAGATCATCGGGCAGATGTAATCCAGATGCTCCGCCATCTTTACATAATCCTGTCCAACGATCTCCTGATCCGTTTCATTTTCGATTACCGTACCAAATACATCTGCCGCCACATATACCCCGAGCGGCGCCAGCTTCTCATACAAATATTCTGTGAACTCCGTTATGATCTCAATCTTACCGACCCTTTCGGCTTCCGGCCCGTAATCCACCGTATCAGCCATAATATCCGTGGAAAAACGAATATAGTCAAACTGCACCTCATCAAACCCGGCCGCCGCAGCCTCGCCTGCAATTTCCACAAGATAATCCCATACCTCCTTCCGATATGGATTCACCCAGGCCAGCCCGCTCTTGTCCCGGAAAATCTCTCCCTCCTTCGTATGGACCGCCCACTCCGGTTTCTTCTCCGCCAGATAAGGATCTCTGAATGCCACAATCCGGGCGATCAGATAGATATCCTTCTCCTTACACTTTGATACCAGAGCCGCAAGATCTGGTATATAACTGATGCCGGATTCAATCTCCAGCACCTGTTGGGACTGCATATCGTAAGTCACCCTGCCCTCATCATTTTTAATGTCGATGACTATGGCGTTTAATTCTGTCTGATCCACCAGATCAATCAGCTCATCCATCCGTCCAATCCCGGCCACAGGACCACTGACATAGATTCCTTTAACCTTGACCGGATCTCTGCGCGATACTTCCGGACTGTCCTCTTCGGTTTTCTCCTCTTCCTTCACGTCTCCGTCTGCTCCGTCATTTCCGGTTTCGCTGTCCGTCACAATATCAGCATCTGCATGCTCTTCCTCTACATCTGTAATTTCTGTATCCGTCCCGTCTGCCTCTCCATCCCCTGGCAGTTCCTGCACACCATACTCTGCCGCTGCCTCTTTCGCCATTCTGCCGCAGCCCTGGCAAAAACAGGCGCAAATGGTTACAAGATAAATAAGAAATACTCGTCGCTGTCCGCCTCGTCTCATATTACTCCACCCGATTTGTTGTTCAACTCTTTCTCTTTTGTTCTTCTGGCTAGTATGAATCACTTTAATTTCCTTAATGTTTCACGCAGGATAAATTTTCACTCTGAAGGCAGCTGAGCGCTGCGGTGCTGTACTAGTATAATCCACGATAATTACCGATCCCTTACACGCAGGATAAATTTTCATGTGCAAGGAAGCTGAATGAGGCGATGCCGGTAGCATCGTCGATTGAAGCTGACGCGGCAGATGGAAATTCAGACAAGTGAAAGGGGCGGATAATTATTGTGGATTATACTAGTACCCATAAATATCGTAAATCTCCGGCATGTAGACACCCGGTTCCTTATACACGATCAGGGGCTTTTCCACCGTCATGTGCGGCCTGCCGCCTCTGTTCGCCTCAATCAATACCATGTTAGGCTCCTTGTCCGCAAAAGGATATACCAGCTGCATTCTCTTCGGCTCCAACTTATAAGCATGCAAAAGCACCATAATCTCGGCAAGCCGGAAGGGTCTGTGCACCAGATAGAAATTTCCGCCCGGTTTAAGCAGTCTGGCCGTCTGTGAGATCACGTCTTCCAGCGTACACAAAATCTCATGTCTGGCAATGGCCTTGGCATCCTCCGGGTTGATGAGACCGTGCTTCGAAGTCATATACGGTGGATTACATGTGATAACGTCAAAAGAAGCAGCGTCAAAAAGACTCCCTGCCTCTTTAATATCTCCCGTCACTATGGCAATCTTATCTTCCAGCCCGTTCAGGCGCACACTGCGCCTGGCCATATCCGCACTGTCCTCCTGGATCTCCAGCCCGGTCAGATGAGCTGCCTTCGTCTTAGCCGCAAGCAAAATAGGAATAATTCCCGTACCCGTGCCAAGATCCAGCACCCCGGCGTCATCCTTCACCTTGGCAAATCCCGAAAGCAGCACCGCATCCATACCGAAACGGAAACGGCGTGTGTCCTGGATAATATGATATCCGTTGCGCTCTAAATCATCTATGCGCTCGTTTTCTTTTAATAAAATTTCATTTTCTGACAGCATAATCATTCCCTGCTATGCAAAACAAGCTTCAATTATCATCCAGCTTCGACTTGGCGGAATCTTGTTTCTCCATCTTCTCCAGTTCTCTCAATTCTGCTTCGCTGACATCCACCTTGCGATTCTTGTTGTGCTTCCTCTTAAAACGAAGCTGATCCACTCTGTATTCCTGAATCTCCTTCTCGTCATCCACATTCACGATGACCTTCACCAGCTGACGCAGCACATTCACGCTGTGTACCTCTCCCTTGTAGCCGTCATCCGTGGTTACGAAGTCGCCCACATTAGGCAGCCTCCTGTTCAGCTCCTCATACGTCTCTTCCTCATTCTTCAGACAACACATGAGACGTCCACAGACACCTGAGATCTTAGTCGGGTTCAGAGACAGATTCTGCTCCTTCGCCATCTTGATGGACACCGGGGCAAACTCGGATAAATGTGTATGACAGCACAACGGCCTGCCACAGATCCCGATACCGCCCAGAATCTTTGTCTCATCCCTGACACCGATCTGGCGCAGTTCGATCCTCGTCTTGAATACGGATGCCAGATCCTTCACCAGCTCCCGGAAATCGATGCGCCCATCCGCCGTAAAGTAAAACAGTACCTTATTATTGTCAAAGGTATATTCGGCATCGATCAGCTTCATCTGTAGATTATGCTTCCTGATCTTTTCCAGACAGATCTTGAAGGCCTCTTTCTCACGCTGCTTATTACCTGCCTCCTGTTCGTCATCCTTCGGAGTCGCCACCCGGAGAACCGCCTTAAGCGGCTGGATCACATTCTCCTCCGGCTCCTCCTTCGGGTCTCCCACAACAGTGCCGTACTCAATCCCGCGGGCCGTTTCCACGATCACATGATCATTTTTCTTAATCTCCAGCTTACCCGGATCGAAATAATATATTTTACCGGCGGTACGGAACCGCACTCCTATCACTCGTATCATAATCTATCAACCTCCATGCTCATTGCACCGCAGATGTTCTCCTCTAAGCCTGCGGTTTCAATTCTCCTTAATGGCTAAGAACAACAGTTCCATAGTCAGGTCGAAATTGACATTGGCCTCCAGCCTCTTCTTGGCACTCTGCAAAGCGTCCACAATCATGTCGATCCCCTCATACGTACTCCTGTCCGACATCTTCATGATCTGCTGGATCTCTTCTTTAAAGACCAGACTATTCACGTCTTTGGTAGCCTTGAAAAACAGCACGTCCCGGTACCAGGCCATCAGAATATCCAGATAATCATTGACATCGAATTTATACTCGGAAATCTTCTTGATTGCCTTGACGATTTCACTGATTTCCATATCATTGATATTTTTTACCAGCGTGATCGCCTCATCCTTAACCTTCTCAAACTCCTCGCTGCTGGCCAGCATCTTAGCCTTGCCAATATTGCCTCTGGCAAATGCCACACATATATTGGCTTTATAATCCGGCACTGCCAGCTGTTCCATCAGATACTTCTTCACCAGTACATCCGGCACCGGCTTCATATTCAGCACAACACACCGGCTTAAAACCGTTGGAAGCAGTGCGTCCACATTCATTGTCAAGATCAGAATTACCGCGTATTCGGGCGGCTCCTCCAGCGTCTTAAGCAATGCATTCTGCGCCTGCGGTGTCATCTTCTCCCCTTCATTGATAATATAGATCTTGCGCGGACTGCTGTACGGCTTGATCCCGATATCTGCGTTAACCTGCGATCTGATATCCTCCACGCCTATCGTATTAGGCTTCTCATGACTGATGTATATTATATCCGGCTGATTATTACCAAGCGCCTGCTTACAGGAATGACATTCTCCACAGGGCTCCGTCTCCTGCTTCTCACATTGCAGGGTCATGGAAAATACCCGTGCAATAAATTCCTTTCCCGCACTCCTCTCTCCGTTAATAATATATGCATGCGAAACCTTGTTTGTAGCGATCGCATTCTGTAAATGTTCTTTCAGTTGCTCTTGTCCTACTATGTCCGTAAATTTAGCCATCTATCAACCCCACCGTTTCTCTGCAGGTTTCTGCCCTGCTCTCTTCTCCGCATCCTGCAAGTATCCATCCTTCACAGGACTTACGTGAAAATATCCAGCAACAAACCTCTTATTTCCCCTATTTTACTCAAAATCGCCAGATTATCCTGCTCATCCTTCACCAGCTCCTGTGCCAGCTGATCCAGATTCTCATCAATCAGACGTATGATCCCGTACACTCTGTGCCGTCCCTTCCGGTCCAGAAAATTCTCCCTGGAAAAGGCATGCGAACGGTTGACCACTTCATTTAAGAAATCCTTAATCAACGCCCGATAGCGCTTCATATCCTTGATATCCCGATGTTTGGAAAGCTTCTCCCCCTGTCTCGTGATCTCTTCCATCATATGTGCCAGCGCATTCTGCAGCTCCTGCTCTTCTATCCTGCTGACAAGCGTGAACTTGAAATTCCCGTCCGCCTCCTGCTGCTGCACCGTCTGCTCTACCGGCATTGCCTGCTGTATATTATTGACCTTAATATCCGTGCCTGTCACCTCCCTCTTAGTCTTACTGCTATAGCTTCTCCCGTAAGTAAACTATAATCTCTTCCAGACAGCTGTCCAGCTCATCATTGTAAAATCTTCTGTCTATTCCCGCCTTCTGAACCTTCTCTTCAGAAAAATCTTCCGCATCTGCCAGAAAGCGTCTGCACATCTCTTCGTATTTCGGCTGATCCTGGGCTTTCTCACGGTCCAGCGCCCTCTGAAGCCTCACACCGTCATCCAATTCAATGAGAACCGGCAGCACCTTGTCCGCTCCGTAAACCTTCTGGATCTGCTCATACGCCTCCAATGTGGCAATCATCACATAGGAATGTGCCTTCAGATCAATTCCCTCATCCGCAACCGTAAAATAACGCCACAGCCCCAGACAGGTATGATAAGCTCTCGCCTCAATAACACTGCCCTGACGAAGCAGCTCCTGAAATCCTTCCTCATCCGTAAAATGATACTCGATCCCGTCCCTCTCTCCTGCCCTGATCGGCCTGGTCGTATAAGGAACGATATTTTGCAGAACCACCTGGCCCTGGGATAACAGCTTCTTATAAATTGTATCCTTCCCCGATGAACTTCTGCCCATCAGACACACGATTTTTCCCATAGTTCCAAATACCTTTTATCGATAACCCTCTCTTCTTTAATAATGCCACACTTTCTATAGAATTTCAAATACTACCTTCTCTTCCCATTCCAAGCTGCCTGCGGTGAGGGGCAGATTCTCTATTGGACTAATTTACATGCTCTTACAAACCGCAAACCACCGCAATCTTCTCTTCACAGTTTACTCCCTGCACCTGCAGTCCCATCCGTATACTCTCTCCTATCTGTGCCGCCGTTTCCTTACGGACAACCTCTCCGGGCACGACCAGCGGAATCCCGGGCGGATACAGATTGATAAAGTCTGCCGCCACCCTTCCCGCACTTTCCGCAAGAAGTACTTCCTCACGCTTCCCAAGCCAAGCCTTAGCCGCTGTCATGCTGCCACTCATTTCTGCCGCTCCTCCGTTATTGATATCGGCTAAACTGTCTTTCCATTCTGCGATGCTTTCCCTGCTTTCTGCAAACTCCCCTGCTTCTATCCTATCATCGATCCGGCAGAGTGCATCAGCCAATCTCTGCCAGCCTTCCTCTGTGTCCATAATCGTCATCATGGCCAGTACATAGTTCCCGGCAGCCATCTCCATCTGCAGATGATAGTCATCCCGCAGCAGATCATATAATTGCTGTCCGCCAAGCAAGTTATCCTGCACATGAATCACCAACTTTCCGATATCCCAGCCGGTCATATGATGCTTCTTCCTTACTGTATCTTCGAAGACCGTCCTCCATACGCCCTCCGCCATTTCTTCCGTTTCCTTAGCTTTTGCCGTACTTGTCCTCATCTCTTTCCCAACACATGCAGACGAGCTGCATGGCTTGTGTACGCTTTTTATATCTCCAATCCGTATATAGCGGCATTTTTCTGTTTTTCTGCAGAAATTATCATACTGTCCCTGCATATACGCATATCGCTCCGCACCCTCCGTTTCCAAATACCGGATGCAGGAATCCATACTTGCCATCAGCACATAGGACGGGCTGCTGGTCTGCAGCAGACTCAGATATCCTGCCAGCTTTCCGCGATTCACCCGTTCTCCCTGGACATGCAGAAGCGCCGTCTGTGTCATAGCCGGCAATGTCTTATGCAGGCTGTGAATCACCAAATCCGCGCCGCCGGCTATTGCCCCGGGCGGATTCTCATACAACCCCAGGTGTGCACCGTGGGCTTCATCCACGATCAGAACTTTATCCTGTGCGTGAACTGCATCAGCAACCGCCCGAACATCAGATATAATTCCCTCATAGGTGGGAGAAGTGATCACTACCGCTCTGCAATCCGGATATTGCCTCAGCAGGCGGTCAATCTCTTCCGCATCCACACCGTCACATATCCCATACATTCCCAGGATCGGCGGATAATAATACCGCAGCTGCAGCTCCTGCAGAATTGCGGCATGATACACAGATTTGTGGCAGTTGCGCGAGATCAGGATTTCATCCCCTTTCCCAGTTACTGCCATGACCGATGCCAGAACACCGCAGGTGCTCCCATTCACCAAATAGTAAGTTTCCGTGTCTTCGTTCCCATATAATCTGTTAGCGCGCTGCTGAGCTTCTTTCAGGATACTGTCCGCATGATGCAGGTTATCAAATCCGTCGATTTCGGTAATATCGATTCCGTAATACCGTGCCATTGCACCCGCTTCCCTGTTTCGCTTGTGCCCCGGCATATGATACGGATAATAGTCGCTGTCACTGTATCGAACCAGTGCCTCATATAAACCGGTACCTTCTTCTGCAGCATCCATTCTGTTTTTCTTATCATTCATGAATACCGATTCCACTTTTCTTTCATTCAGGTTATCAGGCGATTTATACATCTCAGGATGCTTGTGCCCCATGTCCTTTATGCAGCCCGATTGTCTCCATCAGCGAACAGTATTTATCCGCGGTTGTAACCACCCATGCTTCCCTGCAAGTAGGCGGCACGACAGACAGGGGCCACATATGCTTTCTGATGATCTCCCTCTGGACATCGTTCAGTTCATATTCTTTCTCGGCATTGCGAAGGGCAATTCCCGGGTGCCAGAACCCATGCAGTCTCTTCCTCTGCGGAATATGCTCTTTGTCATGCCAGTCATAGAGAAAATAATCGTGCAGAAGTGCACCTCTGATCAGATCATGCTTATTACAGCCAATCCGAAGCTTCTTATTGATCAAAAGACTATAGCCTGCCACGTCTATGACGTGATTGTGTACCGTCATATTGCCATGCTGGATATGTCTGCGTGTCCCTTTAAAGTTCTCTGAATTCAGAATATCTGCCCCATGCTCCTTCAACAACGCATGAATCCGTTTCTGCCTTTCATACAGCCTTTTAATTCGCTCTTTTCTCTTCTCTCTGTGTCGTTTAAAAATATTCATGTTCAATACTTCCCCTCCGCCAGCCTATTCATTCTTATACAAACACCATCTGCACCAGCATCATGTAGCACACCGTTCCGGCGCCGATACTCAGAAGAATATTTTTCTTCCACACATGCAATCCCACCACCAGAATACCCGCAGCCAGCGATGGTGCAAAGTGACTGATCGCCATGAAATCCATGTTTCTCATACAATATACAACCAGCACCGCCATAATAGAAGCCGGCAGCACTGCCCCCAGATACCGTACAGCCCCAGGTACTTCCTTCCGTCCGCCGAATACCAGAAATGGAAATGCACGAATCAATATGGTACACACTGCCGTCACCCCAACGATCGCCAGGGAATGCCCTGCATGAAGCATCATCCCGCCACCTCCTCTTTCTGCTTGGTTGTCCTACCCGCCACGCTGCCCCGCACTGCCAGAAGAATAACGACGCAGGAGCAAAGCGCCGGAAGAATAAACCTGTCCGGCCCCAGAAGCAACAGCCATATAATACCGCATATCGCTCCCGTTATAGCCGCAAAATGGGATCTCTGTTCCTGCCACTGTTCTACTACAATAACAAGAAACAATGCCGTCATGGAGAAATCGATCCCTGTAGTATCAATAGTAATATAACTGCCTGCCACAGCGCCCAGTACGGAGCCCGCCACCCAGTAGCTATGATCAAACAGGGATATCCAGAAAAAGACCTTATCCTCCTTCATCCCTTCTGGTACCTTCGTACCGCACAATACAGAATAAGTCTCATCCGTCAGGGAAAAGACCATGTAAGGACAAGCTTTACCCATCTTCTTATATTTCTCCACAAAAGACAGCCCATAGAATATATGTCTTCCGTTGATAAAAAATGTCATGACCGCAGTATACAGAAGTCCTGCACCACCGGTCATCAGACTTACCATGATAAACTGCATACTTCCGGCATATACGATCACGCTGATGAAAAATGCCCATACAAAACTATATCCGGCATCCTGCAGCAGCAGTCCAAAAGCAATACCAAGAAAAATATATCCCAGCATAACCGGTACAGACTGTCTGAACGCGAATCCGATATATCCTTTTCCATTCTGTACTTCTTCCATATCTGATATCAACTCCGTCTTCTACCCCTCTTCAATCAGAGTATGCAGCTGTCCCGCCCTGTGTGCCCATGTATGCCCCGTCATGGCCAGGCGGTATCCTTCATCCGCAATCAGCTGCATACGGCCCGGATCCGCAAGCAATTTTCCTGCAATCTCCGGCAGTTCTTCTATCCGTTGTAAAGAATAAATACTGCTGTCCACGTCATTGTGCAATATATTGTCAAGATATATGCTGCTGTCCGTCAGACACACCGCACCATTTAACATGGAATTAAAAATTCGGTCATGTGCCCCGTCTTTGAACCACGGCATCACATTCAGTGAAATTTTAGCCTGACATAGTTTCTTCAGGCAGCCGACCGAATCCAGATTATGCATCAAAATCAGATTTTCCTCATGTCTGCAAGGCAGGGAATCCCACCCGTCTCCGAAAACATGCACCTTGATTCCTGCGTCGGCCAGCTCCTGCACAGCTCTGCCCCGGAATGTGTACCGTACATACAGGTCAATAAAAGTCATCGCTCCCAGCGCTTTTCTAAGTTCCTCTTCCGGTACCTCACCCAGTTCTGCCAGAAGGTGGGCTTCAGCCACCTCCTCCACGGTTTTATACGGCTTCGCCAAAAGTTCATCGATCATGCCGTAATAAAATGCCGTATATTCCTCATTAATTCTGGTAATAAACTTCTCGAATGTCTGCGGAACACAGTAATTACCCACCATCATCACATCGTATTTCCGATAAGTAACAGGCACATTCGATTTATTCGGATACAGTTCTGTCCCGGCAAGCGGCAGAAACGGCGCCCGCTTAATTTCCGGAAAAAACCGCTCCATATATTTCTCATGGTTCCTGTCTATACTGATATGATGATAGTTCGACGGCACCTTCTCCAGAAAGTGATGATAATACATCGGATGATCTACAACAATATTGTAACTCGGTATGCCAAGCGCGTCCCACATCATAGTATTATTTTCATCCAGAAAGAACTCTTCTCCGCTCATACCGTGAAAATTGAAGTTAATCAATACCGTATTTCCCTTTTCAAAAAAACGAAAAAATTTATCTGTACTGCTCCATGGACTGCTCAAATCATAAATAAAGACCTCATGTCCGATCTTCTCCATTGCCTCTGCGATCTGTCTCGAAAAATATCCCTGGGTTTCAATATCGCCTTCAAAAAACATAATTTTTTTCATTCTTACCTCTACCTGGATATTGCCGACTATGCCCGCAATATTAACCATTTTAATCATCTGATGTCTTTATATTTTATATCGGTATCCGGTGACACGAAATCAATCTTATAAGAACATTTATTCCACACATATGCCACTTGCAACGGTCATAATACCTGCTCCTGTTTGTCGCGATACAACAAAGCAGTAATAAAGAAGCTTGCCACAAAGGCAATTATACCGACTACGATAACTTTTATCAAATTATTGGGTTCGTCTGCACTATAGAACATTAAAACAGAAGATATACTTGGAAACGTAAAAATAAAACAATGCACCGTCAAAAATCCCTGTGCAATACCGGCTATCATACACCCCAGAACATTGCCGATCATCGGTATTTTTTCTTTAAAGCATATGCCAAATATAGAAGGCTCGGAAATACCCGTGGCCAATACCATCACCATAGCGCTGAGCGACATTGCCTTCTTGTCCCTCTGCTTCGTTCTGACCAGTACCCCTAAGTCACATCCTCCAAGTGACATATTGGAAATAAACATTGCTGCCATGATCCCGTAGTCCACACCTGTAAGCCCAATCTGTGTGATTGCAAGCGTCATAAAAATCCAATGCATGCCTGTAGAAACCAACAGCAAGGTCATAGCCGCAAAAAGTCCCCATGCCAATGCCGGCACTCGTGTCTGCATGTTGTTCAACAGATCCGCTAATACATTGCTGATCAGACTGACCGCCGGTTCTATTACAACAATTCCCAATAAAGCAGTTATCAGTATCGCACATGCAGCAAGAAAGTAAGGCTGCAGACTCTCTTTGATCAGCTTCTTTAAAATTCTCACAACATGAGACATACAATAGACCAAAACAATAATCGGAATCACGCTGTAAGCATAAGTTGCCGATATAACCGGAATTCCCACAAATGTCACTTTCTCGCCGCTCTCCATCAGTGTGGCAAAATCAGGAAGCAGCATAACACAGACGCTGATAATCGCGATCAAAGGATCCGTATCAAAATGCTTCGAAGCGGAATAAGCCACAAGTACCGGCAGAAAATAGAACGGTGCTGTCGCGATCGCAGAAAGAATCGCTTCCGTTGTCCCGGACAGGATATGGAATGTTGTCAGAAGCAGTACCACCATTTTGAGAATACCACCCGCCAGGACAATTGGTATAATCGGAACCATACACTCACTGATATGGTCAAATATCGAAGAAATATTATTCTTTATCTTATCCATCTTAGCATTCCCTTTCTTTTATAGTTAACAACATACTGCACCCCAAAATCTTCCTCTGCACAAACAATAAAACCTTTGAAAGCCGATCATATCAACGCTTTTCAAAGGTTTAAACCGCATATTATAATGAACCACTGGGGATATCAAACCGGGGTTCGAATCCCCTTCCACTCTTTAGAAAAGTATAGTGAACCACTGGGGATTCGAACCCCAGACAACTTGATTAAAAGTCAAGTGCTCTACCACCTGAGCTAGTGGTCCATATAGAAAAATGCCCAGAACCGGAATCGAACCAGTGACACGAGGATTTTCAGTCCTCTGCTCTACCAACTGAGCTATCTGGGCATTGAGTAGCGGGGACAGGATTTGAACCTGTGACCTTCGGGTTATGAGCCCGACGAGCTTCCAGACTGCTCCACCCCGCGTTATTAAGTTAAATGGATGGAGGTGGATTCGAACCACCGAAGCAATTTGCAGCAGATTTACAGTCTGTCCCCTTTGGCCACTCGGGAATCCATCCATATGATATTGTCTATCATAAGCCGATAAACGGACTCGAACCGTTAACCTGCTGATTACAAATCAGCTGCTCTGCCAATTGAGCCATATCGGCATTGTACCTAAGTGGGACCTATAGGGCTCGAACCTATGACCCTCTGCTTGTAAGGCAGATGCTCTCCCAGCTGAGCTAAGATCCCTTATTAATACTATGAGTCGTTTCTGTAACTACAGATCTCTCATACGACCCGGATGGGACTCGAACCCACGACCTCCGCCGTGACAGGGCGGCGCTCTAACCAACTGAGCCACCGGGCCAAAGCTAATCTGAAAGATTGCTTTATTTATCGGGTATTATACCCTCAAAACCGAACCTGAAAATCTCACAATGCTTTTTCCTATCCTTTTATAGCCCCGGAAGAACTGCCTGCAATTCTTCTAAACGAAGCTGTAGTCTTTCTTAGGTTCCGTTCTTTGGAACCTTAGATGGGCTCTTCGTTTTGGTTAAGCCACCGACCGATTAGTACTTATCAGCTTAATGCATTGCTGCACTTACACCTTAAGCCTATCTACCTCGTAGTCTTCAAGGGGTCTTACGAAGTTTCCTTCTGGGATATCTCATCTTGAGGGGGGCTTCACGCTTAGATGCCTTCAGCGTTTATCCCTGCCGGACTTGGCTACCCTGCCGTGGCGTTGGTCGCCAACAGGTGCACCAGCGGTCCGTCCATCCCGGTCCTCTCGTACTAAGGACAGCTCCTCTCAGATATCCTACGCCTGCGCCGGATAGGGACCGAACTGTCTCACGACGTTCTGAACCCAGCT
>CAJTEN010000051.1 GCA_910575245.1 Clostridia bacterium
TTAGTATCTCTCTTTTCATTCTTTCTAAACCTGGAGCTATGGGGTTAACCTAAAGGCTTCGCCTTAAGGCGAGGGTTTTAACCCCCTTATACAGACAATAAATCGTCCATATTTCTATTATTTATTTCTGTCGATAATGAGCTATTACTATCCCTTAAAAAGTCTTCGAGATATCCCCTTCTAATAATATCAATATTTGCTCTGCGATTCACACGATCATCAAACGGAATGGCATTGAACTTTTCAAATAACTCTCCAATTTCTCCTTGTTTGGCAATCGTTGTAAGTGAAGTTGGTCTAATCCAATAGCACATTGTTTTATCAGGCTTTTCCCCTGTCTTTTTGGAATATACATCTTTAGGTGCTCTATATGGACCTGCATCACCTGCCGAACATTTCAAATAAAGCAAATGCGTATCTTTATCTGGATAATTTACAACTTCTATCTGCGGAATATAGCGTGGTTCAATCAGATTGCAATACTGAAAAATTTCTTTCTGTATTCCGTCTAACCGTTCTTTGGGTATACCCTGAGGTGGTAAAATTGGGACTCCATTATCCTCTTTCACACCTATAACAATATATCCGCCATTCACATTGGCATAATCATTTGCAAATGCACAGATTGAATGTGTAATATCCGAAGGATTCCATCCTTCCTTATATTCAACCCTATTCTTTTCCACCACTTTACCCCCTAATAGAGTTTCTATTTTTAAAGATATCATTAATAGCAAAACCTCCGTTCTGTCTCAAACCAATAAAGCACTAGAACCTTGAAAATCACTTCTTATTTATGAGCATAATCACTCCCCGATAAACGACTCAAAAAGATTTCCATTATGTCACTTTCATGATAATCCCATTTACTCTCAAGCTCTTTAACTATTTTCTTTTTTTCGGCTTCAGTTAAAATAGAACTATCATAGGAATACAAGAAAATTAATTCTATCAATTTCGCATTTCCCATAATCATACTTTTCTTCACATCATCCCAAATTATTTTTCTCCATATATCATTTTGAATCCAAAATACATTAGAAGAGAAATTTTTAATAATATCTTTATATTCCAAATCTTCTTTTTCCTTTATTCGTACCACAGCCTTTGTAAAGGGAATTAAAGATACTGGTCTAAAAAACACATGCCCTCCATCCTTATTTCTATATTTTCCTATGCCAGCTTCTACACTAAAAGCATCATAGCATGTATTAATAAGCGCAGTCCAATACGCTTCACATTCATGTGTAAAACATTCAATTACATCGTCACTTGGTCTATGTCTAATATATTCATTGACTTTTGCTTTGCCCTTAATTGGTTTTTCATCTAATCCCTTTACTGGTATGTCTTTAACAAAAAGCCATGCCAGCTCCTTATTGCACTCGTAATACGTTATAATAGTAGTTAGAGCTCTTTCATTATTATCCGGTATCGCTTTAGTTTTTGAATCTAAAATTCTATCATCTTCAAATAAATTAGATTGGTCAATTATATTTCTCGATGCAATAGCTATCACATCATCTTCATCTAATGCAATTATATCTCTCATCGAAACGGGTTTTGCATATCTATTCAAAGTACTAAACATCCTGCGGGTGCGCTGCATTCCCATTTCATCCTTACTATGTCCAATAAAGATAACTGGTACTCTTTCTTCACCTATATCCTGATTTAACTCCAATGCTTCTTTTATTCCAGCTACCCTATGTTGCCCGTCAACAGGGAAAATTTTTTCTTGACCTGATAATGTCAATACTCCTAAATCATAATTATCTTGTCCGTTTTCATCTTCAATTCTTATTTCATTCCAACGAGGTTCACCATCATATACTGCAAGAATCAATGCATTAAAAAAACGTTCTTCTTGTGAAGTCAAATAATGTGCAATACTTTTATAATTTTCAGTAATGCTCCTCTGAATCATTTGGCTTAGCATTTCTGATTTATGTAATTCATCATTAATAGGACTAACATAGTTTTGCACCTGGCTAAAGCTCAATGAACTTATATAGTATACCCATATTCCCATCTTAGATCTTATTGCTGGTAATTTTAACTCATTCTTTTAACGGGAAATAATAAAAATATAATTTTTCTAACTCATAAATTCCATGCCCTACAGTTTTATAACCTCTATGCTCATATAAAAACACTGCTGGAAGTGAAGCGTCTAAAACAGCAACATCAAATTTTTTTGAAATTTCCATTTCCAAACAATCCATAATATACGATCCGAAGCCTTGCTTCTGATAAGTAGGCAGCACATATAATCCCGTAATATGATTATTATCAAAGCAGCCCGTTCCAACAATCGCACCATTCTCAAATAATACGCCCATATTTCCAGATGCTATACCATCTAAAATATGTTCTTTACTATGATGTTGGCAAAAGAAATCCACTACCTCTTTGGGATAATACTTTGCATATACCGCTTTAATCGTTGTATGTAAAACATTATAAATCGCACTCGCCATGTCAGAAGTCGCCGTTACATATTCCATACTTTCCTCCCAAAATATCTAAATACAAATTTTTCTCTAACCACCTATATTACATAATACCATCATGTTAAAATCATTACTAAAAAATTTATTCTATCTTTCTCGCAATATAGGAATTTATCTGCCTCTCAAATCCTTTGCCATACACAATGATTCTGGCATATTCACATATGGAGCATAATTGGGAATAATATCAAATCCCAATTTTTTATATACAGCACAAGATTCAGCTAATAACTCTCCTGTTTCAAGAATCATCCTTTTATATCCCAATTCCATAGCCCACTCTATCAACAAGGCAACAAGTTTACTCCCTATCCCCCGTCCTTGATATTCAGTATGCACAAACACTCTCTTTAGTTCTATATTTTCTTCATCATACTTTCTTATAGCACCACCACCAACCACCTTATCATTTTCATAAACAACGATTGCTTCTTTTATTTCATCTAGCTGGTTATATTTCTTGTATTTATCTCTCTTTATCTTTTTTCCCACACGCCTGTCCAAATCAATATCAAGAAGTCGGCAGTTTTCTATAAAATCTTTATTCCTGCCGTCTGTTCTAATAAAATCCATTAAAATCACCTCCATAGCTCAAATTGATAGGTTAGATTATACCACGTTCATTCTCCATTTGCCATAAAAATGTGGAGCATAGCAACCGCCACGCCCCACATTTCTTATCGCTCCAACGACTTCTCAATCTTCTGTTTCTGCCCTTTCAAGTCGTTCTGCTTCTCATACAGATTATTGCGTTCTTTGCAGAGTTCTTTCATGCGCTCCAACTGCGCCCGCACTCCCTCTCGGCAATCCGGCTCTATCTTTTTATATTCCCCGGTCAGATTGCGAATTGTATTATTGTTTTCTTTTATCTGCTCTGACAGGCACACCCAATCTATCAGATTTTGTACTTCCTTGTCCGTTTCGTAAAGGTCTGTTTCCGCCACAATTTTAGCACACAGTCGTATCATAACTTTCTTTTCCATATCCGTCATATCCAATCAATCCTCACTTTCCTATCGGCTCATTTCAAAGGCACGTTTCGGGCGTTTATTTGCCCTTTCTGCCTGTTCCAATACCTTTGACCGTTCCACTATCGACTGCACCTGTTCCCTGCCGAAATGACGCTCCAAACGCCCCAAATCAGACGCTTTTTCCTGCAATCGGTCTATGGTGTTGCTCTGCTCCATGACCTTATCCGTCAAGCGGCTAATCTGCTTTTGTTGCCCGTCCACTTTGGCGGTCAGCTTCCTGCCCTGCTCCGTAAGCTGTACGCACTTGATAGTCAGATTTTTTACCACTTCTTTCAATTTCTCTACAAGCGGGAGTGCCTTTTTATCCCGATAATTCTTTGCGCTCATCAATGCCCCCGGCTCTGCCAACTGCCATTTCACATCTTCATCATAGACATGGATATTACGCTCCATGACTTCCTTTGACTGAACCATTTTGTTAAGTTCCTGCTGTAACTTTTTCTGCTGTTTTTCCAACTTTTCATTTTCGGATAACAGCTTTTCTTTATCCTCTGTCAGCGTTTCCGTCTGCTCTTTCAGCAGATGATTTGTTGCGGTAAGTTCCGACACTTCCTGCCGGATTGCTTCGCCCTCTTTCCGTATCTGCTCCGTTTCCTGCCCTGCCGCTATCTGCTGATGAAGAATATCGGCTAATTCCTCTTTACTGCCGGAGATTGTCTGTTCCAGTTCTGCAACTTCTTTCTGCCGCTCCTGCTTCTCAAAATCAAGTACCGACAAATGCTTCTCATGTGTTCCCTTTTTCTCCCATTCTATGCCATGCTGTAACATAATATCTGCAAGCCGTTCTTTCTCTGCCGCTACCCACTGGTTACGTTCCGTTTCGCTCCTTGTACCGCCTTTGAAGCCGAGTTCTGCCAGTGCCTTTTTCAATGATACTCTTGTTTCAAGCCCTCTTTTGCTTCCAGTCGTATAAGGTATGAAATCTATATGCAGATGTGGTGTTGCTTCATCCATATGGAGATGTGCCGAAAACACTCTCAATGTGGGATTGCACCGCTGAAAATCCCGCATATATTCATCAAGTATTTCTGCCGCAAGCTGTCCGTCTTTTGTCTTTGCCCCCATATTATCTTTATTCCCGATTTGTAAAATAATCTCATGGAATGGCTTCTCCTGTTTACTGGAACAGATTTTCTCATAGTAATCATCAATTCTGCGGTCACTTCTGGTCTGCTTCTCATTGTACCGGGCAAGTGCTTCATCAAATAATTCGTGGTATACGTCTTTGATATTTTCGTTGCAGTATTCCACATTCAGACAGCTCCACTCCGGGTCAATGTTCTTTGCATGGAATTTTCTGCTGTTATGGTTGATAGAGCCTTTCCCTGTCATAACGCTGATTGTCCGCTTCAATAATTTTTCCTTTCTCCTTGTCGGGTAATGAGCGCCGGACACGGCGCATAGCCTTTGTTACTTTCTGCGAAAGTAACGCAAAAGCACTTTTGTCAGCTACGCCAACAAAAATGCAACCCGCAAGCGGGTTTTGCGCCCTGCCAGGGGCTTTCCGTCCTAACGGACGGGGCGGCTTTTCGCCGCTTTACTGCTCCCCCATGCGTCGGTTTGCGTCGATAGCGTCGATATTTTCTATACCGCACCGCTATCAAAAATACCGTCGCAACCGACGCATATCGTCGCACTTTACGCTTTTTGCTCTAGCCGTTTCAGAATGATTTTTCTCTCATGTCCCCGCTTGTTGTCATAGAAAATACCGTAGCCATTAAGCAGCTGGCTGTTCACTACATTTAATCTCCGGGAAAGCACATTCGCCGATAACTGCATATCCGGCAACTGTTTCAGAAGTTCCGTTGCCGTTCCCTCCCATTCCTTCATTTCATCTGTCAGAAATTCGTTGATTGCTTCCAGTAATGGATTGGGCGGCTGTTTCCATAACTCCGTTTCCGCTTTCTGAAATTTCCAAATACACTGTTCCCGGTCAAACTCTATCATCAGTTCCTGATCGGGCTGGTCACGCCCCACAATATCCATGACCGCCGTGTTGTCCGTGCGCTTTTTCTTGTGCATGATAAACGCCCCGTCTGCCGCACCGAGAAGCCCGTTTGTGCCGGAAATCATATCGAAGCTGTCCTCGGACTCCAACTTGCGGGTATGATGAACCACCAACAGGCAGACACCGTATTTATCACTGAATGATTTCAGCTTTGTCACAATCTCATAGTCACTGGAATAACTGTACCTGTCCCCGCCGACCTCACGCACCTTTTGGAGCGTGTCAATGATAATCAGCCTTGCGTCCTCATGCTCTTTTATGAAGCCCTCTAATTCTCCGTCCAGTCCCTCATTCAGCGTCTTTGCCTGCGTTGCGAAAAATAAATTGTCCGCACACTCCACACCAAACATGACGGACAGCCGCCGCTGAAGCCTTGCATAATCATCTTCCAGTGCAAGATACAAAACCGTTCCTTTTCTTACTGGATAATTCCACAGAGGAAGCCCCATTGCCACATGGTAGGCAAGCTGCCCCATGAAGAATGATTTTCCCACTTTCGGCGCACCCACAAAGAGGTAAGTGCCGCCATACAGAAAGCCGTTCACAACAGGCGTTCTCGGCGGGTACACCGTATCATACAGTTCCGTCATGGAAACGGTTTGAAGCCCGCCGCCCTGCCCGGATTTCTCCGGGCAATTTGTGTCAAAGCCACGAAAAACAGTGGCTTGCAGATTGTTTTTTGCTGTTTCATTTGCTATAATTTCAGTGGATAATTTTTTATTCGGCTGTTCCCCATCTGCGCCAACAGATGATACGGGAACAGTCGTTTTTATTTTGTTTGTCATTCATCTTCCCCTTTCAGTCCGTCCAAAGTGATTGCGATTACCTGTAACGTGTAGAGCAGTTCATCATTGTCCGGGCTTATGCTTTCCATGCGTTTCAATTCCTCATGGATTGCCGTCATCTGATTTTTCAGTGCCTTATACACCCTCGGATTGCCCTGCACCACAACGTCCCGGCATAAGAGCCGCCTTGTGATGTAGTCCTGCTTTGTCAGTCCCGACAATGCCACCAAATCATTCAACAGCTTTGCTTCTTCGTCCGATACCCGGAACGCCACCGTATGATTGCGCCATCTTCCTTTATAATCCAGTGATTTTTCCATGTTCCTAATCCTCCCCGTTTTCCGCAGGAAAATGCGACTGCCCTTGCAGGAGCAGAGGATTTTCCTCCTTTGTCATTTTCTCCATTTCCAATTTCTCCGCCATTTCCGTCTGTACCGTGGGGAACAAGTGGGCGTATCGGTAAGTGATTTTCTCCGCTTCATGCCCCATGCGCTCCCCAATCGCCAGTACCGAAAATCCCATGTTGATTAAGAGTGAAACCGCACTATGGCGAATATCGTGGACACGGATTTTCTTAACGCCTGCCTGCTTCGCCCCTCGCTCCATTTCGTGATTGAGATAGGATTTTGTAACTGTAAATAATCTTTCGTCCGGCTTGATGTCATAAAGCATTTTGATGTACTCCTGCATTTCCTCACACAGAAACGGCGGCATTTTGATTGTGCGGTTACTCTTTTTCGTCTTGGGGCTTGTGATAATGTCACGCCCTTTGGAACGGTGGAAAGTCTTGCTGATTGTGACCGTCTGTTTCTCAAAATCAATATCAGCAGGAGTTAAGGCAAGAAGTTCGCCGGAACGTATACCACACCAGTAGAGCATTTCAAACGCATAATAGGACCGGGGCTTATCCATCATGGCTTCGGAAAATTTCAGATATTCCTCTTTCGTCCAAAAGTCCATTTCCTTGACGGCTTCGCTCCCAATCATTCCCGCCCGCCTTGCCGGGTTGTAGGGCAGGTTATAAAAGTTTACCGCATGGTTGAATATCGCCGTCAGTTGTGCGTGTATCGTCCTCAAATAATCTGCGGAATAGGGCTTTCCTTTCTCGTCCCGGTACGCCATCAACTCATTCTGCCACGCAATCACGTCCTTTGCTTCTATCTCTGCGATTTTACGGTTTTCAAAGTACGGTAAAATCTTCGTCCGTATCACATGGCTTTTGGACTCCCAAGTGCTTTCCTTGACACGCTGTTTCTTGTCGGCTTCGTACACTTCAAAGAAACTGCCGAACGTCATATCCAGTTTTGCGCCCTGCTTTAACATGGCTTCATGCTCCCACGCCTGCGCTTCCCTTTTGGTTGCAAATCCTCTCTTTTGTGTCTGTTTCCTCTCCCCTTTCCAGTTGGTAAAGCGGTAGATTACCCGCCACGTCCCCGTAGCGTTGTCCTTGTATACAGCCATTCCCTCAACTCCTTTCTATTCGCTGTAACATACTTTTTTATGAAAAAATGTAGCGTTCACACGTCCTGCCACCGTCAGATAGCCTTGTTTCTGCATTTCTGCGTTCAGTTCCCTTACAATCTGATAGGCTTTTGACTTTGACACACGCAATTCTGCTGCCACTTCCTCCACCGTCATAAATGATTTTTCTGTCATTCAGATACCCTCTCCTTTCAATATTTAACTGTTTTTGTTTAAGTCTTGTTGATATAATGCTAAATAAATTCCGTTAAGTCAAGTGGCTTTCGAGAAAATCTTAACTTTTTTTATTTAAGTTATTCTTGCTATTTCTATTGCACCATGTTATACTGACTTCAACAGATTTGCTTAAGTACAGTCATGCACGACTGGAAGAAAACAGGACGGCGGGTGCTTGCATACGCTGAACTGCTTTCTGACAGGCGTATATGGCGCACCGCCACAGCGAGATGAAGCGTAGCGTAATCGAGCTGGCATGACTTTACCACACTTCACTTAAACGGAGGTTTTATTATGGCAATCGGCAAACGTATCCGCTTTTTCCGCAACCGAAAGGGCATGACACAGAAACAGCTAGGCGAAATCCTCGGTTTTCTCGGAAAGACCTCTGATGTCCGTATGGCGCAGTATGAAACCGAAGCGAGGACACCAAAGCACGACCTTGTAAAAGAAATGGCGGGTATCTTTGATATAAGCCCCCACGCCCTCACAGTGCCGGATATTGATACCTATATAGGGCTTATGCACACGCTCTTTGCGTTGGAAGATATGTACGGGCTGAAAATCGGGGAGATTGACGGGGAAATCTGTCTACGCCTTGACAAGTCCGACTATTCCACCTATTCGTCCATGTTTGATATGTTCCACGCATGGCAGGAGCAAGCCGCCAAACTGGAACAGGGCGAGATTAGCAAAGAGGAATACGACCAGTGGCGGTATAAGTACCCCGAACTGGACACATCAAAGCATTGGGCGAAAGTCCCCTCACAGGCGGTCAGTGATATGCTTATGGAGGAATTTCAGAAAATCGAGAGTAAGCGGCAAATAATCGGCGTCTTATAAGTTGCCTCCTGTTTTGGTAGTATTTGTTTGAAGTACTATCAGACAGGAGGCTTTCTATATGGATAAAAGAATAATGGAACTTCGGATAAAGCAATGGATAACTATCATTGAAGAACAGGGAAAAAGCGGTTTAAACAAAGCGGAGTGGTGCACCCTGCATGGCGTTGACCGCACCACTTTTTTCCGGTGGCAGAAGCGGGTCAGGGCATACCTCCTTAATCAATGGGAAGACCAGCCTCCACTCATCCCGTCATCCGCCCAGACAGATGAAACGGGTTTTGTTGAGATTTCTTCCGCACAAGTTTCCCTTATGGAAATGGCAGAACCGGCAGACCAGTGTGCCGGGAAACAAACAGCCTGTTCCTGTCCTCCTTCCATAAATATCCGCTACAGAGATTTTTCCATAGATTTAAGCAACGGTGTAGACGGAGAACAGCTTTCCAGAGTTTTGAGGGCCATAAAGCATGCTGACTGAAAATGGACTGACTTTTAAAAAAGTAATACTGGCCGTGGGAAAATCAGACCTCCGCAGGGGAATTGACGGCCTGGCTGCCATGGTAAGGCTGAAATACGGACTTGATCCGTTACAGGAGGATACCCTGTTCCTCTTCTGCGGCGTCAGGCGTGACCGGCCCAAAGGATTATTATGGACCGGAGACCGGTTCATTCTTCTGTATATCCGGCTGGCGGACGGGTGTTTCCAATGGCCGGGGACAGCGGAAGAAGCCAGAAGCATTACCCCGGAGGAATTTAAAAGACTGATGGATGGCTTTTCCGTTGATTCCTCTGTCGGACCCGGACGGGTTGCGTCTGTAAATGACCCGAAAGCAAAGCGGAAAAGATAAAGATGTCATAAGAACCGCCATTTTTTCGCGTCCTTAAATAGGTATATTTTAAAATATACCTATTTTTATTGACACAAGAATAGGTATGTGATATAATTATACCTATCAAGGAGGGGAAGCATATGTCATTAGTAAAGTTAAAAGACAAACGGACCGGCACTACCTATATATATGAGTCGGAGTCGTACTGGGACAAGGAAAAGAAGCAGCCCCGGTCACGTAGGAAACTCATCGGGAAGCTGGACGAGGAGACCGGGGAGATCGTCCCCACCGGAAAAAGCGGAAGGAAAAAATCTTCCAAAACGGAAACAGCTGAAAACAGTTCTACGGATCTGGCCGCGCAGCATATCCGGATCATCGCCGAAAAAGAAGAGCAGATCCGGGTCCTGAAAGCAGAAAACCAGGCGCTGCTCGGACAGAAACAGGATATTTTGAAAACACTTGAGGCACTGTGCCGGAAGCTTTCAGACTGAAGCACACCAGGAGGGGATACCATGCAGGCAGACAGGGATATTTTTATTGACCGGATCAGACGGACCGACAGGGATACCCTGCTCTCTCTTGCAGTTTCCCTTTATGATGAGCTTGCCGCGCTAAAACTGCTCCAGCGTGAAAACGAAAGGATCAGTACCGAGGCACACATCCAGTTTTCGGAACTGGACAGGAAATATGCTGCCGCAGTCCGTGAAAACAAGGAATTAAAGGAACTCCTGTCAAAAGAGATCGAGAAAAATACCCTGAAGACAAAATCCATCTTCGGAAGGAAGACAGAAAAACTTTTTTCTATGCTTGACGCTTTAGATAATCCCCAGGAGGAACCGGTAGATGAAAATGCTGCAGAAGATACCGTGCCGCAGCCGGCGGGGGAACGTAAGCAGCGGGTGGTCAGTTTTGAAGACCATAAGAGCAGACAGGACACCGGAGGCAGGCATGGAAAAAGAAATCCAGGCCTGGCGGATTCCCTTAAGGGACTGCCGGAGCAGATCATATATGATCTGGATGTGGAAGGATTAAACGGGCAGTATGGTGAGAATAACTGGCGGATCGTTTACTGGCACCATCATAAAAAGCTTATGAAACTGGACACGCCCTATTATACACAGGTGGTTTATACACCTGTTGTTTCCGTCGGCCTGGAGCATGATCTTTTTACGCATCCCTACAGGAATCCTCTGCTTGATAAAAGCGCCGTATCCTGCACCATCATGGCGGACATTCTTTACAGGAAGTTTGTACTGGGCCTGCCTTTTTACAGACAGGCGGCGGATTACTGTATGCAGGGCATCTCCCTGGGCAGGCAGACCATCATCCACTGGGTAAACACGCTTGTGCCGGAAGTCTGTGAAGAAATATATGAATTCATGACGCAGCTGCTTGTGGGTTACAGATATACCCAGTGCGATGAAACCTATATCCAGGTAAATAAGGATGGGTACGGCCCCGGGCACAAAAGTTTTCTGTGGGTCCATACAAACAGTGAACTTTCAGACGTTCCTCCCATCATTATCTTCTGTTATGAAGAAACACGGGGGACGGACCACCTGCGCCGTCTATTCCGGGAATTCCTTGGATATATCACCTGTGATGCGTACATTTCCTACCAGGTATTGGAAAAAGAAAGTGGTGGGGATATCCATACCACCGGATGCCTGATGCACTGCCGGAGATATTTCGCGGAAGCATTTTTTGTACAGGATGTCGCTGCAATGAATGACGAAGAACTGAAGGAGCTTCCTGAGACCAGGGCGCTTATGCTGATCCGGGATATCTACCTGGAAGAAAATCCGTTAAAAGAAATGGCCGCAGAGGAACGGGCTGCTGCCAGGAAAGCAGCGGTTGCCCCAAAAGTGAATGCATTCTTTGCATATATCCATTCCCTGGACAGTTCAGACGTGATCTTTTCTGACAGAATGAAAAAGGCCATTGCTTATGCCGTCAACCAGGAACAGCACCTGCGGCGGTTCCTTACAGACGGAAATATCCCCTGTGATAACGGGCATGTGGAACGGGTCATCCGGAGTTACTCGGTTGGACGGGCCAACTGGCTGTTTGCGGATACTGTCCGTGGGGCGAAAGTAAATGCCATCATGTATTCTATAGTAGAAACGGCGAAGGCAAACAACGCAAATGTACCTATCTACCTTCAATACCTGTTTGAACAGATACCATTACACCGGGCGGGAGGTGATAAAGATTACATGGCTGATATGATTCCCTGGTCTGAAAAATACAGGGTATATGAAGAGAAGAAACAGCAGCAGCGCCGGTCTGTGTATGGGCAGCTGTTTCCGGAGCCGGAGCGTCCAAGGACACCCCGGAAAAGAGACCCGGGTACAGAAACCGATCTGACTGCATAATGAGTATACAGCCCGGGAGCAGCAAGCTTGCGGGCCGGCACTCTGTACCGGAGATTCAAAAGAAACAAAAGTCCCAGATAAAGAAGATACTTTTGCAACTATTAAATTATCAAGGAGCACTGTCTGTAGGATACCACAGGCAGTACTCCTTTTATAGACGCCGATTATTTACCGCTTACAATCGAGAAAGAAGAAAAGAAAACATCTAAACAGAAAAAGAAGAAAGCATAAAAAAGACCTTGCCGATATTCAGTTTTCATATCTGAAAATCAGCAAGGTTTTCTTATGCCAATGATGTAATTATTTAGTGCGTGATGTTGAAAATGTTGCCAAATCGTTGCCAGAGCCTAAACAAATTTGCTTGCAACCCGCATAAACACTAGCTTCATAAATTCCATTTCATCACTCGAACTCCTCGGCGGATAGCTTGAACTGACTGTATTTCCCTCATTTTTCAAGCATTTATTATCCATATGATTCAAAAATTGCTCTCGTTTTTGTGGCAGTCAAAATTATTAGAGCCAAAATAGAGCCACTCCTTTGCGCTAACTGTCCTATCAATATGCTGCTTGCACCATGCAGTTACAAAAATAAAACACATTAATATGCAAAAATATTTTCTATTCCAAAATCAGTAATTTTTTTATAATATGGTATGAACTCAAAGCATTTAATTGCTATTTCTTCTAACCCTTTGCTAATAAGGTCCATATGTAATTTATTCCATAAATGATACAAGTATTTTACATCATTTATTGCATATTCTTTCTGGCTGTCACTCAAAGCACTGTTAGACCAATTAGATAATTGTTCTGACTTATCTATATCAATATTTAAGTATTCTTTTAATAATGGTTTCAATGAATTATTATGTTCTAAACCATTCGCTATTTTGGACGCTATTTTTGTGCATACTAATTTACCAAAATCATCCATTTTTAAATTTTTCATTAAAAACGAAACATCGAAAACAGCATTATGAAAAATCTTAGTCACTTGATTTGCATATAGGACTTCCTTTAGATTATTATACTCTTGATATTTACTAAACCTAATAATCACAGAAAAATCCTCACAAAAAAGTTGTATTGTACACAATTCATCATTTAAATAGTTTAATCCAGTAGTTTCAGTGTCAACACACACATATCCCATTTCAAAAAGATAATCTCTTTCTTTCTTAGATAAATCCTTTTCAATTATCTGCATTATTATTCTCCTTCGCTAAATCCACTTTTTTCGCTTCTTTAATAATTGTCTCAATTTCTTTTAGATATACATGATATAGCCCCTTTTCGCCGTTATCTTGAAATATAGTATATGGCAAATACACACTCTTTTCTTTTGAATTTTTAGCATTTACAACTATTATTTTATTATCTATTCTATATATTGAATTTGTTGGCTGTCCATTAAAATAATATAATTCCACACTACCACATTGCTTATTCTTATAAGTACTACTCTTCTTTTTTAAACAAGCCTCTCTTTTCTCTTCCACGTCACAATAAAGAGCTTTCCATCTATCAGTAACTTCGTTAATAAGTTCAACCAAATGTCCTTCCGCATAACCATAATGTGCTTCTAACGCTGAAACAAAAGGAGATTCTGGATTGAGCAGAACAACTCGTAGCCTACATTCTTTACTCATTACAGTATTTTTAATAAAATCAAAATTGTTTGTAGTCCAAGTTCTTGCATAATTATGTATGATGTCAATATCTGATTTAGCATTTTCAAAATATTCTTTGTATTCTATATTAGTTAAGGTTGAATCAACTTTTATTAGCCCCGTATCATCAATTTCCTTATCCAATCTAACTTTTTGTATTATTAATTCTATCAATGACTTCTTTAAGTACATATTATCAACAATAGTATAGATTCCAGATATTAGCAACACAGAACCCACATTACTAACCCACGAAATTTCCGAACATATACCCAAAATTCCAATAATTGCGCATACAAGCGCTACTATAATATGCCTTAAAGAAAATTTATTATCATCTCTCATCATCTTCTCCTCTAATGTTGAAGCACTGGAGCAGGTATTACCTACCCCTATGCTTTTCTTTCCTTTTCTGTTGTTTCAGTTCAAACTGCCGCTGTTTCTCCGCTTCCCGTTGCTTCCGACTCACAATCCTGCGTTCAGTTTTCAACTGCTCCTGTTGTAATTTCAAAGCCTGTTGTGATTTTGTTCCTATTCTGTTATTCTGCACCTGTTTCCGTACTTCACGTTGTACCCGTTTAGGATTGCGACCAGCTTCTTTTACATCTGTTGTCACAGCCGGACTAAATCTTAACCGATAGTAATTTTTCAAAACGAAGTCATAAACCTCATAGTCTTTTGGTTCTGCCCCAAACGTAACCTTACACACAGATAGCTTTCCATCTGATACATGTTCAAATACTCCCACCCAAAACGGTTCCTCAAAAAATACTGTCAACTTTCCCGATACTCTGTCCATGACAATTCCTCCTTAAAATAATTGTAATGAACAAAGAACGGACGACCCAAGGAGGGAGGGCTACTTACACCATAATGGTGCGACTGGACTACCTACCAGTTCTGCAAGATTGCCTTGCGTTGTGTTTTTATCTTTGCCCCTATATATTACCACATAACCGCTCATTTTTCCATAAAAATATGGCAATCTGCTTATTACCCCAAACCGCCAATTATCCTTTCCCTTATCTGTTTTAATTTACATGGTGCTAGCACCATGTTCAAATCATTACCAAGAAAAAATATCCTATCTACCTCACAAAATGAATTTAATTATCTTTCAGCTTCTTTTCCATAATTTCATAAACAAGTTTAACATCATTTTGTAATTCATAAATTCCATGCCCTACCGTTTTATACCCTCTATGCTCATATAAACACACTGCCGAAAGTGAAGCATCTAAGAGAACTACATCATATTTTTTTGAGATCTCCACTTCTAGACAATCCATAATCTTTGAACCATAACCTTGTTTCTGATAATCTGGCAACACATATACTCCTGTAATATGATTACCGTCATAACAACCCGTACCGACAATAATATCTCTATCTATTAATACTCCCATATTTCCAGAAGCTATCCCCTCTAAAATATGTTCTCTGCTATGATGTTGGCAAAAGAAATCTGCTACCTCTTTAGGATAATACTTTGGATATACCTTTCTTATTGTTGTATGCAAAATATTATGTATTGCATCTGCCATTTCCACTGTTGCTATTAAATACTCCATACCTCTCCTCCCAAAAACTTTCAACTTACAAATCGAATTATATCACTTCCGAACTCCATTTACCACAAAAATATAGGGCATAGCAACCGCCACACCCTACATATTTTATCGTTCCAACGACTTCTCTATCTTCCATTTCTGCCCTTTCAAGTCATTCTGCTTCTCATACAAATTATTCCGCTCTTTGCAGAGTTCTTTCATACGCTCCAACTGCGTCCGTACTCCCTCCCGGCAATCCGGCTCTATTCTCTTATATTCCCCGGTCAGATTACGGATTGTATTATTGTTTTCCTTTATCTGCTCTGACACACATATCCAATCAATCAGATTCCGCACTTCCATATCCATTTCATATAATTCTGTTTCTGTCAAAATCTTTGCGCACAACCGCACCATGACTTTCTTCTCCATATCCGTCATATCAAATCAATCCTCACTTTCCTATCGGCTCAATTCAAAAGTTCGTTTCGGTCGTTTATTTGCCCTTTCTGCCCGTTCTAATGCCTTTGACCGTTCTATTATCAACTGCGCCTGTTCCCTACCCAAATGACGCTCCAAACGCCCTAAATCAGACGCTTTTTCCTGCAATCGTTCTATGGTGTCGCTCTGCTCCATAACCTTATCCGTCAAACGACTAATCTGCTTCTGTTGCCCGTCCACTTTGGCGGTCAGTTTCTTGCCTTGCTCCGTAAGCTGTACGCATTTAATAGTCAGATTTTTTACCACTTCTTTCAATTTCTCCACAAGCGGAAGTGCCTTTTTATCACGGTAAGCCTTTGCACTCATCAATGCCCCCGGCTCTGCCAACTGCCATTTTACATCTTCATCATAGGCGTGAATATTACTCTCCATTACTTCCTTAGACTGCACCATTTTATTGATTTCCTGCTGTAACTTTTTCTGCTGTTTTTCCAACTTTTCATTTTCGGATAACAGCTTTTCTTTATCCTCCTCCAGCGTTACAGTCTGCTCTTTCAGCAGATGATTTGTTGTGGTAAGTTCTGATACTTCCTGCCGGATCACTTCGCCCTCTTTGCGTATCTGCTCCGTTTCCTGCCCTGCCGCAATCTGCTGATGAAGAATATCGGCTAATTTCTCTTTATTGCCGGAAATGGTCTGTTCCAGTTCGGCAACTTCTTTTGCACGCTCCTTTTTCTCAAAATCCAAAACTGATAAATGTTTCTCATGTGTTCCTTTTTTCTCCCACTCAATACCATGTTGTAACATAATCTCCGCAAGCCGTTCCTTTTCTGCCGCTACCCACTGGTTACGCTCTGTTTCGCTCCTTGTGCCGCCTTTAAAGCCAAGTTCTGCCAGTGCCTTTTTTAATGATACCCTTGTTTCAAGCCCCCGCTTGCTTCCAGTCGTATAGGGTATAAAATCTATATGCAGATGTGGCGTTGCTTCGTCCATGTGAAGATAAGCAGAGAAAACTCTCAATGTAGGATTGCGCTGTTGGAAGTCCTGCATATATTTATCAAGTATCTTTGCCGCAAGCTGTCCTTCCTCTGTCTTTGCTCCCATATCGTCTTTATTCCCGATTTGCAAAATAATCTCATGGAACGGCTTTTCCTGTTTGCCGGAACAGATTTTCTCATAATAATCATCAATCCGGCGGTCACTTCTGGTCTGCTTCTCATTGTACCGGGCAAGTGCTTCATCAAATAATTCATGGTATACGTCCTTGATATTTTCATTGCAGTATTCCACATTCAGACAGCTCCGCTCCGGGGCAGTATTCTTTGCATGGAATTTTCTGCTGTTATGGTTGACAGAGCCTTTCCCTGTCATAACGCTGATAGTCCGCTTCAATCAATTTCCCTTTCTCCCTGTCGGGTAATGAGCGCCGGATACGGCGCATAGCCTTTGTTACTTTCTGCGAAAGTAACGCAAAAGCACTTTTGTCAGCTACGCCAACAAAAATGCAACCCGCAAGCGGGTTTTGCGCCCTGTCGGGGGCTACCGTCCTAACGGACGGTGGGCGGCTTTTCGCCGCCTTGATACCGCCGCTTCCCTGCTTTCTCTCAACAGCGCAACATTGCAATGTCTATAATCTTTGCAACCTTGCAATCTTCAAGAGCGTAATTCCAAGACTGTAAAATTCTAATACCCTGCATTGTTGCGCTGTTACCTTTCTCCGTCACTGTCTGATTTTATCCAGTTCCCAATACCATGTGTTGTTTATCCGCTTCGCCCGGACACTCAACTCTTTCTTCGCATTTTCCAGTGTCCGCTTCGATATGCCCTGTTCGTCTGTAAGATTGAAAATCTCATTGCTTTGTATGGCGTTATTTGTTTCTGCCAGTTCCCGAAGCAAACGCTTCGCCTGTTCCATTTTATTTGCTTTTGGAGCAATGCCGCCTAACACTTCATCAGCGGTAATCTCATAATCTCCAAGCCACCTAAAACCGTCCTCCGACAGTGCAAATGCTTTTGGGTGTCCGAACGCCGCAAGGTTGTTTTTAATCTGTACCACAGCCCTTATATTTTCTTCTCCCTCAACCCTGCCGACTAAGAGAACGCTTCTTGCGACTGCAAAGAAATCAATCGAACCCATTCCCCGGTATGCCGCTTTATTTCCTGCCGCTGATGCGAACTTTGTTCGCATTGTTCATTATGCCCAAGCCGATTGTTCCAATCGGCTTCAAGGACAATCGCACACTGGTATTTCTCTGCCAGTGCCGCTAATTTCTTCGTCATATCCCTTGCTTCGTTTGCAAATCCAGCTTGCTGGATTTGTTCATTATCCATGCCGCCGCCCAAATAGGCTTGTATCGGGTCTAAAATCAACAGCTTTGCGCCTGTCTTTATAACAGCTTCTTCCAAGCGTTCATCTATCATAGAAAGGGATTTTATCTTTTCATCAATGACCGAGATTTTCTCACAGTCTGCCTTTGCCTGTTCTAACCGGGGCTTTACCGTATCGGCAAGACCGTCCTCCGCACTCTGATAGATTACATTCAAAGGCTCTGTAAAATTCATTCCACTGTCTAAACTTTCTCCCTTAGACAGCTTCGCCACTATGTTCAATATAAATGTTGTCTTTCCGTCCCCCGGATCACCTTGAATGATTGTCAGCTTGCCATAAGGGATAAACGGAAACCACAGCCAAGAAACTTCCTGCGACTGTACCTCCGACAACTTAATCAACTGTAATTCGATTTTTGTTTCTTCCATAATGCCCTCCATTTCTGAAAAATCGTTGCCACTGGAAGAAACCTCTG
The DNA here is from genome assembly GCA_910575245.1 of Clostridia bacterium. Taxonomy (GTDB): domain Bacteria; phylum Bacillota; class Clostridia; order Lachnospirales; family Lachnospiraceae; genus UBA3282. The sequence goes on from CAJTEN010000051.1 coordinate 18,548, forward strand.
CTATACTTGTATTGTGAGGTTGATAACAGAGGTTTTCCAGTTATCACAGCCCTAACAGTTGCCGCTGTCGGGGCTTTTTTCTTCTCCGTTGGTGCTTCCCTGCCACAGATATTTTGCTCCGTCTAACACCCACAGGATAGCTTTCAGCATATCAAGACAGTCATTCCGCATATCTTCCAATCCCCCCAGCGTTAAATCAATCTCTGTTTTTTCAAACTGTTCTGTCACTTCCCGGATATTTGTCTGCATTATCTTTAGTTCCTCTACCAACTGATAAACAAGTTCTTTTTTACCGACCACGCACACCCGGTTATGAATGCAGGAACGGACAAAATAATCTTTCTTAGAAAGTCCGCTTGCTAAAATCTTCGCTTCGATTTCTTCCCTCTCTCTGGGGGAAATGCGAAAGCTGATTGTCGGGTATTTATGCACTCCACTCATTCTTCTTCCTCCCTGCTGTTCTCAATCTCCAATTTATCCGCAAGTTCCCCCTGCTTATTGGGGTATAAATGTGAATAAGTATTTAATGTTGTTTCGATTTTCTCATGTCCCAACCGTTCCGCAATCGCTAATGGCGTAAATCCCATTTCCACAAGTAATGAAGCGTGACTATGACGAATATCGTGCAAACGTATTCTTTTTACTCCCGAAGCCTTGATACCTCTGATAATTTCATGCTCCATATAGGATTTTGTAAAACGGAACATTCTTTCGTCTGCCATAATTCCATATAAATGCGAAATGTACTCCTTTAATTCTTCCGTCAAAAACGGCGGTATCGTTATGATACGCTTACTCTTTGGCGTTTTAGGCGGTGTGATAATGTCCCTGCCCTCTATCCGCTGATAAGACTTGTTTACGGAAATGGTGCGCTTCTCTAAGTCAATATCATTGTAGGTAAGAGCAAGTAATTCTCCAATCCTCATTCCCGTCCAGTAAAGGAGCAGAAACGCCATTTTTGTTTCCGGCTTGTTCTCCACAGTCACAAGAAACTGCTTAAACTCCTGCTTCGTCCAAAACTCTTTTTCCCCGGCGTGGCTCTTTCCGATACTCCCGGCTTTCCTGCAAGGATTGTCTTTCAAATCATAGTACCGAACCGCATAATTGAAGATAGCCGACAACTGATTATTGACCGTTTTCAGATACGTTTCCGAATATCCTTTTTTCATCAGTGCATTTTGCCACGCCCGAATGTCAGAAGCCTTAATCTCATTCATATTCTTTTTCTTGAAATACGGAATAATTTTCAATTCAATAATGAATTTCTTTGTACGCATGGTATTTTCACGCAGACGGTGTTCCATATCCTCATAATAGATTTGTACGAAGTTTTCAAAATTAATATCTAAATTCCTCTGTTGCTGTTGCAGAAAGTCACGTTCCCACTGTTCCGCTTCCGCTTTTGTCTTAAATCCCCTCTTGTTCTTTTTGTGGCTTACGCCCTGCCAGTCCTTATAATAGAACTGGCAACGCCACATCTTTCCGTCCCTTGTCGCTGACATAAAATCTCTCCTTTCCTACATGGCTACGGTCAGACCGTAGAATTTTTCTTCAAAGTATTTTGTCGGGACTTTACCGCATATTGTCCGATAGCCCTTTGCTTTCAGTTCCTCATTCAGCCCCCGGATAATCTTGTAGGCATAACCCGTTGATACACCAAGTATTTCAGCCGCTTCATCTGCCGTTACATACATTTTCTTTCCATTCTCCATATAGTCCTGTCCTTTCCTTTTTTACCTTAGGTACACATATGTGACCTTTATGTTTTTATTATACGGTACACTTTTGTGAACGTCAAGTATTTATTTTAATTTTTATACACAAATGTGTCCTGATGTGATAGAATTGAACTAAGCACTAACGAAAATCACATAAATTGGAGGTATTGGCATGACTACCGGGGAAAAGATTAAACACTTTCGGAATTTGCGTGGTATATCGCAGGAAACGCTCGGTCAGCTTTCCGGCATCAATTCAGCCACTATAAAAAAATATGAATATGGCATCCGCAATCCCAAGCCCGACCAACTGCTGAAAATTGCAAATGCTTTGGGTATCAGTATCAATGTTTTCATGGATTTTGATATAGAAACAGTGTCAGATGTATTGTCTTTGATTTTGAAAATGGACGAACAATTAGATATGAACTTTGAAGCAGAGAGATACGAGGACGGAAGTTTCAATCCCGCTACAATCAAAATATCCTTTCAGAACTCCCTGCTCAATCATAAGTTGGGCGTATACATGAAAGCAAGAGAATTGCAGGAGAACCTTTTGAATGATACGGAACGCTTTTCGTCAGAAGAAGAACACCAACGGGCGATTGAAGCACTATCAAAGGATTTGGACGCTGTTAAGCAAAGTATTCTTGATGATAGTAAGATTGTGAAAAAAGGTGTTCGGGGAATATCTGTTAAAATATATCCCGAAAATGAATAGAAATGAGGTGTAAAAATTGTATACAATATTTCAAAGAACAGAAATTTCAGAACCAACCCTATTCAGTCCGTCCGACACAACCAAAAGAATAGAAAATTTCCCGGAAATTTGTGTTTCCACATTTTCCGACAACATCATTCAAAAGTTTTCTTCTTTGGATAATGTAGAAAAAATAGCAGAACTCTATTCCGCAAGCGGCACATTACCTGTCTACCAAATCAATTACAAGAATACGGCAATTGCTTTTTACCGTTCTATGGTAGGTGCGCCTGCCTGCGTTGCTTGTTTTGAAGAAATCGTTGCTATGGGAGCTAAAAAGTTTGTTTTGTTCGGTTCTTGCGGAGTATTGGACGATAACAAGGTAAAGGACAACATTATTATCCCTGTTTCCGCTGTCCGTGATGAAGGTACAAGCTATCATTATATAACACCCTCACCGGAAATCGAAGCAAACACACATTCCATTCAAATATTAGAAAATGTATTAACAGCTTGTGGCTACCCCTATGTAAAAGGCAAAACATGGACTTCGGACGCTATTTACAGGGAAACACTCTCCGCTATCAAGGAACGCCAACAGGAGGGCTGTCTTGCCATAGAAATGGAATGTGCTTCCATGTTCGCGGTTTCAAAATACAGACACATTCCTTTTATTCAATTTTTATATGGAGCGGACAACCTTAGTTCTGAAACATGGGAAATCAGAGATTTAACGTCTTATGGTCTTACCAACGCAGAAAAGTATATGGTTCTTGCCTTTGAATGTGGACTTGCCATGTAAAAACGCAAGTATCATAATACCCGTCCGAAATCCAGTATTTGTCAAATAATTATAGCTACTTTAGAGAGCCTTAATGACATTTGAATTTTCTCGTGGTATAGTGGACTTCCACTTTTAAGAAAAGGAGTTGATGATATATGCCACAGATGAATAAAGGCGGTAAATTTATTTTCGGAAAATCGCTGATACGAGATGACTTGACAATCCATCTCCCAACACAGGCTCTTACAGAGTACAACGCTACAGCAGAGAGAAAAGTCTATCTTTTTACTGGAAGCAAGGTCACTGGCGGCTTTTGTGTGACAAGAAAAGGATTGTTAGAACCGTCAAAGTTAGGACACATTCTTACTGATAATCCGGCTTTATTGAATTATCAGACCGCAGAGGGCGAATTTGCCAAATACAAAGGGCGCTCATATTGTTGGGTAAATATTTCAGAGAATGGTGTAATTCAGCTTAATCAGCAGATATTAGATTTTCTTAATCTGAAGATTGGAATGAAATTATTGTCTATCCGAAGCAGTGATATAGCTTTTACAATGGGTGCAACTGGTCCTCTGTTGGAAAGAGCCGACAACTATGAGGGCGAAATTCCTCTGTATTAAAAAGCAGGTATCATGATACCCACCCCCAATCCAGTATTCATCAAATAAATAGAGCCATTTTAGAGCCAAACGGCATAAAGCAATCCCGGAAACGCCCATTTTATCAGCATTTCCGGGATTTTATCCGTTACTCGAACTCAATCGTAGCCGGCGGCTTAGGACTCATATCATAACAAACTCGATTGACATTCCCAACCTCCGCCAATATCCTCTCCGTAATCTTCTCCAGCACATCCCAATCCACCTTCTCGACAGATGCCGTCATCGCATCAATGGTATTGATTGCACGAATGATCACCATATACTCAAACACTCTGGCATTGTTCTTCATGCCTACTGACTTAAAGTCCGGAACCACCGTAAAGTACTGCCAAACCTTCTTATCCAATCCCGCCTTTGCAAACTCCTCCCGAAGAATTGCATCCGACTCACGGACTGCCTCCAGCCTGTCTCTGGTGATCGCGCCCAGACATCTCACACCCAGTCCCGGTCCCGGAAACGGCTGACGGTATACCATATCATAAGGAAGACCCAGTTCCACACCACAGGCACGCACTTCGTCCTTGAAAAGCTGTTTGAGCGGTTCCACCAGTTCAAATTTCAAATCTTCCGGCAAACCACCCACATTATGATGGGATTTTACCATCTTCGCTGTCTTGGTGCCGCTCTCAATAATATCCGGATATATCGTTCCCTGTCCCAGGAAATCAATTCCTTCCAGCTTTCTTGCTTCCTCCTCAAAAACACGAATAAATTCTCCACCGATAATCTTTCTCTTCTGCTCCGGATCCGCCACATTCTCAAGTTTACCCAGAAAGCGCTCGGAAGCATCCACGTAAACCAGGTTTGCGTGAAGCTCATCACGGAACACTTTTACAACACTTTCCGACTCATTCTTACGCATTAAACCATGGTTGACATGCACACACACCAATTGCTGGCCAATGGCCTTGATCAGCATCGCCGCCACAACGGAAGAATCCACACCGCCGGACAAAGCTAGAAGCACTTTTCTGTCTCCCACCTGCTGGCGGATTAATTCCACCTGATCTTCTATGAAATTCTTCATATTCCAGTTAGCCTCTGCACCGCATTCTTTGAAAATGAATTTCTTCAGCGTCTCCTGGCCGGGAATCTCATATAACTGTGTCTCACATTTTGACTGCGGGTAATCTATAGAGAGCATCGGGATATCCATATCATAAAGTTCCGGCCTGATCTCCACTGCCTGTCCGTTAACAATGCGGTTTTCCCCGCCATTTAACAGGATACCCTTTACGTTCTTTAAAGCCTTCAGTTCATCAACAGTAATATCGTGGGGATGTATCTCACTATACACTCCAAGTTCACGGATTGCCCGGGCAAGCACAGTATTACTGGTACTGCCTAAATCCAAAATTACAATCAGATCTTGTTTCATTGGGAAAAGCCTCCTTATCTTTCATTTCACTGCCATCACCTATAAATACTGTTACTGCTTATTGTATCATTATATAGTACCGCCCTCTCAGAAGGCAACGTAATTCTTGCACTTAGCTTCTATCTTTTTAGTTCTGCTCTAAGTTAGCAACCCCCATTTCAAATGGGGGTTTAATTGTAACCCCTCCGGGGTCTATTACTGGTTCCGCCAGAGGCGGGTTCGCTATCACCATTAGTACTGG
>CAJTEN010000052.1:0-18621 GCA_910575245.1 Clostridia bacterium
GACGCATTGGAACGGAGAGAAACAGCCGCATAAGGGTATTTTGTGGACTAAAGTATTGATTTTTCAAGGTGCGAATCCCATTTTTGACGTGGGAAGTTTGAGTTATATACTTTGATTATCCATTATGGATACCTCCTTTGATTTTTGCTGTGGTTGTGGACCCACTTCATTATATCACTGGAGGTTTTTATTTCGGTGCTCTGGGCAACGCTACTGCTTATTCCATTCTCACCATCTCAGATGGGGGATTAAAATACGTTTTCATTCATGGACAGATACCTGAAAGCCTATCAGGAAAACAACCGCTACATCGGGGAGCCGGACGAACTTTAATCTTTCTTTGGCAACGCTTTAACTAAGTTTTCCATCGTTTAAGGCAATCTGCCAACGGCGTATTTTGCGCCGCCTCTCTCCTGCGCGGATGTATATCCCAAAAGGATATTCCGGTTCATTGCTTGCCTACGCTTTTGGTTTCCACTTGTCGCACCTCTGATTCTTGGTTTCATAAAAGCACACAGATGATTTTCGTCATCACGATACAAATTTGATTGCCGCAAACCGATTTAAGGATTATTTAATAACTTCTATGCTACAATCGAATTACAAAACGAAAGGAGCAATAAAAAAAAATGTATTTACGAATACTGAAAAAAGACCTTAAGCGCAAAAGGGCGATGAACGTGATATTGCTGGTGTTTATTATACTCGCGTCGATGTTCATGTCCTCTGGCATGAGCAACATCATCACCGTGACAACTGCGCTGGACAGCTATTTTGAAATGGCGGACGTACCCGATTACTGGGCGATGAGCGAAAACAAATCCTCAGACAAGGACATTTGCAGGACGCTTGAAAAAGCCTCCGCGATAGACGAGTTCCGTATCGAGGAGTTCGTCCGTATGTCCCAGTCCAATATTACGCAGGCCGGCGAACCACTTAACGATTCCAGCGCCAATCAGATATTGGTATTACAGAGCGACAGCGATATGGGGATGAATTATTTTCTGGACGATGAAAGTATTCTTAGAAGCGTGCCGAAAGGGGAAATTTACGCTACCCGTTTCATAGAGAAAAGCATGGGACTTAAGGCAGGCGACAAAATTACTGTCGAAATAGAGGGCGTAAGCCACGAATTTACCTTTGCAGGCAGCTTCAGGGACGCTGTCTGCGGCACGGAATTGATAGGCATTAAAAGGTTTATCATGAACGGCGAGGAATTTGACGAATATATGTCCGATGAGACGATAAAAAATATGTACGGCGGGAAATTCTTATACATACACACCGCCGATCTTGACAAAACCCTGTCCCAGATAGCGGATATATCCAACAGCTTTACCTTTGCGAGTGACACGGATACACTGGGTCAAGCCTATATTTTTAACATGATAATCATGGGTCTTATCCTTGCGGTGAGCCTTATTCTTATCATCATATCCTTTGCGGTACTGCGGTTCACCATAGCCTTTACCCTCTCCGAAGAATTCCGCGAGATAGGCGTTATGAAAGCAATCGGCATACGGAACATAAAAATTCGGGGGCTGTACCTTACAAAATACTTCGCCATTTCCATTGTCGGCGCAGCACTCGGCTTGATACTCAGCTACCCATTCGGGAAAATGCTTATAAGTTATTCCTCGGAGTCTATTATAATAGACAGCAGCAATAACGGATTTGTAAACATTGCCTGCGCGGTTCTGACAGCGGCTGTGATTCTCCTGTTCTGTCTTGGCTGCACGGGCAGGGTGAGCAAAATGTCCCCTATCGACGCTGTAAGGAACGGGCAGACGGGGGAACGCTTCCGCAAAAAAGGCGTTATGAGCCTTGGAAGATCGCGGCTTGGCACGACGGCTTTCCTTGCCGCAAACGATATTGTAAGCAGTCCAAAACGCTACGCTGTCATTATCCTTACTTTTTTTCTGTGTATGTCGCTGCTGATAATGCTTTCCAATGTCACGGCGTCTCTGAAAAGCGGAAAGCTGCTGAAATATTTCGGGGAGGCGGACTGCCACGCCGTTACGGACATCGGCGACGAAGCTATGGAATTTATGACCGTTGACGGACATGAAAAGGTTAAAAACTATCTTGATGATATGGAGCAGACCCTTGCGGAAAACGGTATGCCCGCAGAATGTATGACAGAATATTATATTTATACGATGATACGATACGGCGAACAGGAAAGCAAGACAGCTATACTTCAGGGTACAGGAACAACAATGGATATGTACGAATATTTAGAGGGTACTCCTCCCCAAAACAGCGACGAAATTGCAGTGACAACCCTTTTGGCAAAAAAGCTGGGTGTGGAAATAGGCGATACCGTTACCTTGTCCTACCCGACGGGCGAAACGGCGGAGTTCATCATAACCGCTCTGTATCAGGCAATGGTCAACCAGGGCATATCCGTAAGAGTTCATACCGACTGCGATATAAACTATATCGCAGCAAGCGGCTCCCCCGGTACGCAGATAAGATTTACCGATGACCCCGACGATAAGAAAGTATTAAGCAGAATTGAAAAGATCAAAGAGCTTTATCCTAAGTTTTCAAGCGTTAAAACAGCGGGCGAAACCGTAAAGGACACCACCGGAGTCGGCGACGCCATAAACGCGGTTAAAAAAATGTCCGCCGTCCTTACGGTAATATTAGCCGCGCTTATAACCGTGCTTATGGCGCGTTCCTTTATTGCGAAGGAACAGGCGGAGATCGCCCTTATGAAAGCGATAGGCATCAGGAACGCCAAAATATACGGGCAGTACACGTTAAGATTTTTCATTGCGGTGGCGGCGGCTGTACTTCTTGCGGAGCTTTTGGGTATGCCCCTTACAAAGTTTTGCTTCGACCCACTTTTCAGGACGATGGGGCTTGAAATGGGCGTAGAATATATGCAAAACCCTGTGGAGATATACGCAGTATTCCCCGTTATCGTCCTTACCGCCACAGCCGTAAGCGCGTTTTTGACCTCTTTGTACACAAGAAAAATCAAATCCTCCGATACAGCAAGCATTGAATAATGAAAGGAAGAATCAATTATGAATATTCTCGAAGTAAAAGACCTCTGCAAAACGTATATCGTAAACAAGCGGCAGAACAACGTATTGAAAAACGTAAATTTCACGATTGGCGAGGGAGAAATGGTCGCCGTTATGGGGCCGTCAGGTTCCGGAAAATCCACGCTGCTGTACGCAGTTTCGGGCATGGATAGTCTTACCGCAGGGGAGGTGAACTTCTGTGGAAGAAATATTGCGGGGATGGGCGAAAGAGAACTTGCAGACCTGCGCCTTGACGAAATGGGTTTTATCTTTCAGCAAATGTATATGCTGAAAAACCTCACCATATTGGATAATATCATACTTCCTGCAACGCAATCCAAAAAGCAGCGTGAACCTCGCAGGGAAACGGCGCGGCGCGGCCAGGATTTCATGCGCAGGCTCGGCATTATCGACATTGCCGACAACGACATCAACGAGGTTTCGGGCGGCCAGCTTCAACGGGCGTGTATCTGCCGCAGTATGATGAACAATCCGAAAATGATTTTTGCTGACGAGCCGACAGGAGCTTTGAACCGCACTTCCTCCGATGAGGTAATGGAGGAACTTGTAAAATTAAATTCTGAGGGAACAACAATCATGCTCGTTACCCACGATGTTAAGGTCGCGGCAAAATGCACAAGGGTCATGTACATTGTTGACGGGAACATAAAGGGAGAGTACGACTTAAGCGGCTGTTCCACACAGATAAGAGAACGGGAGCGCGCATTGAATAACTGGCTTCTGGAATTAGGGTGGTAATATGGATATTCTCATTGTTGAGGACAACAAGGAACTTGCCGATCTGCTGTGTGATTTTCTCCGTGCGGAAAATTATACGGTATCGGCGGTTCAAACAGCCGAAAAAGCCTTGCTGCTGTACGAAAGATACGGCGCAAGGCTTGTCGTGCTTGACATCATGCTGCCCGATAAGGACGGATTTTATGTTCTGGAAAAAATTCGCAGGTCGAGCAACACGCCCGTATTGATTGTAAGTGCGAAAACGGAAAAGGATGACAAGCTGAACGGACTGAATCTCGGCGCAGACGATTATATAGAAAAGCCATATGATATTGATATTATGTTCGCAAAAATAAGCGGGATTTTTAAGCGACGATACGCTCTTGACGAAATTACTGACGGCAATATACGCATAAATAGGGCGAGCCGCACCGTTTACAAAAACGGAAAAGAGCTGGAAATGACCGCGAAGGAATTTGAGCTGCTCCTGCTTTTGATGGAGAATAAGGGCAGGGCTTTGAGCAAGGAATACATTTTCGGGCAGGTCTGGGGCAGCGACAGCTTTTCAGAACAACAGACACTGACGGTACACATAAAATGGCTGCGGCAGAAAATAGAGGACGCCCCCAAAAATCCTAAAAAAATAGTGACTGTATGGGGGGTGGGTTATAAATATGAAAGCGTTTAACAGATTTTTTTCGGCAGTTACAGTTGCTATAATCCTATTGTTTGCTGTCGTGAATATGATTCTTGCTGCCGACAAAACCGATGGGAGCCGGCAGTATCGGGTGGAGATAAGCCGTCTTGCCCGTGAAATAGAAGCGAATGGTTCTGCCGACATTTCTGAATGTGTGTATGTAACAAATATTGAGCGATACGGAGAAAAATTTTACAGCACGGACAGCGACTATGTGATCTATGAGATAAACGGAGAACTTTACCGTTTCGATTACAATAGTAACGGCTATTCCAACAAGACATATTTTATGGGAATTGTAAATGCCATTCTCGGCGTTATAGCGATTTTATTTATCGCAGTTATGCTTTATATAAAATACGCGATTCTTGCGCCCTTTGAACGCCTGAGCAGTCTCCCTTACGAGTTTTCAAAAGGGAATCTCACCGCACCGGTAACAGAAACGAAAAACCGATTTTTCGGGAAGTTCCTTTGGGGAATCAATGTTCTCCGCGAAAACATCGAACAGCAAAAGCAACGGGAACTGGAAATGCAGAAAGAAAAGAAAATGCTGCTGTTATCGCTCTCTCACGATATTAAAACACCGCTCTCTGCGATAAAGCTGTACTCGGCGGCACTATCGAAAAATTTGTATCCGGACACGGAAAAGCAACACAAAATCGCTGAAAGCATCACCGAAAAAGCGGACGAGATCGAGGGCTATGTTTCGCAGATCATAACGGCTTCAAGAGAAGATTTACTTAGCCTTGAAGTGGATATGGGCGAGTTTTATCTTTCGGAGCTTATTGAAAAAATCACGGGATATTATAGGGAAAAACTGGCACTGATCAAAACGGATTTTATTGTCGGGAAATATAAGAATTGTCTGCTTTCAGGGGATTTGAACAGAAGCGTTGAAGTGCTGCAAAACATGATGGAAAATGCCCTTAAATACGGCGACGGCAGGCGCGTGGAATTGATTTTTCCCGAAGATGACGAATGCGTCCAGATTGCGGTCACAAATGGCGGCTGCACGCTCGGCAAGGACGATCTGCCGCATATTTTTGAGAGTTTTTGGCGCGGCGCTAATGCGGAAAACATTCGTGGCAGCGGACTGGGACTTTACATTTGCAGACAGCTTATGCGTAAGATGAACGGCGAGATTTTTGCGGAGATCGATAATGACATCATCACTGTCACTGCGGTTTTCGCAAGAGCGTGAATGATTTAGAAACGCGTAGATCTGCCTAAGCTGCCCTGTACAGAAAATACTTGGGCCTCCTGAAATGGGCTGTTTGCAGTCGTGGGAAGCTGCGTTCATTACGGATCGGTATGAGTTTTCGACTGAGCAGGGGCATCACGTCCGCAGGGTTTTTCCGTGAATTCAAACGGAAAAAGACCCTGCAGATGTGGGCGGCTTCCGTAAAATTCACTTTGTAGCTGTGTTTCGTATTCTTTCTGGTTTCTGCCACTGTATGGTTTACAACAGTTTCTGTCAGGTTGTAAGCAATCAGCTTCACCCAGATCTCCTGTTTTATAAATTCCGGCTTATAGGAATGGAAACTGCCCAGGCCAATAGTGTACTTGAGCTTGCGGAAAGATGTTTCAATTCCCCATCTGGAAAATAAAGGCGTTTGATGTCCTCCGTGGTGAATCCATCCGCCGGCAGGCTGGTCATTATGCATTCGTAAGAACCGTCATCCAATGGGAACCTCACGGCCTGGACAGGGATTGTATAGGTATTCAGGGAACCATATGGTATAAAATCAAAGGCAGATGCGGCATTAACAAAAGTAACATAATCACCGGATGCTGTGATCTTCCTGGAATGGGAACGCTTAATGACAATGTCAAGGCACAGGCCGAAAGACCCTTCTTTAAGAACGGGCAGATGGCCGGCCATGGTGCAGAAAGCCTTGAATTCATCTTTGAAATGGACGGGCTGTATGACAGCATCCATATAAGTATGCGGGTTAAGGTCATAAAGGGCGTTCAAATGAAGGCTGTAGAAGCCTTTCGCAGAATGGCCCCGGAGACAAAATACTCTTCAGGGGCCAGCCTGGGAGTACTGAAAAAGAAGAATGATGAGCCATCAGTGGCGAGGAGCCTGTAACCAGAAGGAGTGTCCAGTTTTAAAAGGGATGTGTTGAGCTGACGGAAGACTTTTTCCAGAGCCTGTGGCTTAAGCTTACCCGCTGCTGGTTTAAGGCAGAGGGGGAAGGGGAATCACAGTGGAAGTCAAAGAAACCGTCTAATTCATTTCCAGTGCTGGAAGCCCCTTGGGAGACAAGGAAGGAGATGAGCATCTCCGGAGGAAGTCTTCTGCGCCTGGTGAAATCCTTATCTGGATCTATAAGATAAGGGGTAATGTGGGATGCGGTATAGAAAAGGGCATCTTGGAACATGGATTTGATTTGGTTAAAAAGCATGACATAAGCCTCCTTAGATTAGAATGAAATTACCAGTTCTAATACCAAAGGCCGCTCATAGTAACATGATGCACACAAAATGCTCCATAGTCGCATTTGGGCGCTCCCCAACCCGGATTTTCTGTGACTTCCGCTTTGCTCCACTCACAAAAAACACCTCGCGGTATATCACCCGTGAATAGTAACACTGTCGTTACTATGTCCTGTGTTTTTGCATGGTGGACATTATTCAAAAACATGTTATACTGTTTAGTAGGTCATTTTACACGAGAAGAAAATCAAGAGCTGACAGCAGCAGGAGGGATATAGACATGGCTATAAGGAACATTCGATATAATGAGGATCCGATTTTACGTAAAAAATGCAAAGAAGTAAAAATCATTGATGACAAGATCAGGCAGATTCTTGACGATATGTTAGAGACTCTTCAAGAGACGGAAAACGGTGCGGCAATCGCGGCAAACCAGGTGGGAATCCTGAAACGTCTCGTTGTAATCGACTATGAAGATTACCATTTTAAACTGGTAAATCCTGTCATACTGGAATCTGACGGCACTCAGAAGTGTAACGAAGCTTGTCTCAGCTTCCCTAACCGGTGTGTCAAAACAATCCGCCCGCAAAAGGTGACGGTTCAGGCACTGAACGAATACGGCGAAAAGATCACAATTACAGGCGAAGACATACTGGCACAATGTTTCTGCCATGAACTGGAACATCTGGAGGGAGAGGTCTTTCTTGACAAAGCGATTGCTGAAGTGGAAATACAGGAGTGACAACGCGTCCGGTTGTCACTCCTGTACAATAAACCATCTATCCCCTCCATGTTGATGTCAGGAAAGATAATTCTGCATTCTGGTTTGCCGGCAACCCTGGAAGCCAATAGATACCTTCTTATTTCATCTGGCAATAACAGGCAGTCTCACCCCCATCCTGCACAGTAACTCATTGCTGATGCTGCCGGAATGATCTGCGACCGCAGGAACAGACAGCTCATCATCATATCCCTCTGCACCTGCCAGCGTTGCAATGTCACCTACAGAAATACCTTCCGTGTCTGTTATATCCACGGCAAGCTGATCCATGCAGATGCGTCCGGCAACAGGCACAACATACTGGTTTATCAGCACACTTCCTTTTCCGTCAGACAAATTTCTCGGAAAGCCATCACCATACCCGATTGGCAGTATGGCAATCCGGGTATCACGTCCGGCCATAAAGCTCCTGCCATATCCGACACTCTCGCCTGCGGCCACTTCCCTGATCAGCACCACCCGGCTTTTCAAAGAAAACACTGGACGCAGGTCAGGTTTCAGCAGGGTGTCATCATCCGGGGAACTGAGAACTCCATACAAGGCTATGCCAATCCTCACATAATCACAGGCAAGATCGGGATAATTCAAAAGTCCGTAACTGCTCTGAATATGTAACTTTGGCAGAATGATCCCACTATCCCCCAAAGCGCCTGTCATACGATAGAATTTGTCAATCTGTCCTTTGGTAAATGCAATATCCTCCGGATGCCTGCTGTCTGAGCAGCACAGATGTGTAAACATCCCGCATACTTTAAGATTTTCCATAGAAAAAACTTTCCGGACCGCAGCCAACTCCCCGCTTGCTATCCCAAGCCTGTGCATGCCAGTATCTATTTTCATGTGTACCTTTACGGCAATGCCCTGATTATTCAAGACTTCCGCATATTCAAAACTGATAAGGGTCTGCATCAGATCATATTCCTTCAGTTCGGATGCCCGCCCTGCCTCCGTGTACCCAAGTATAAGTATCTCACCACAGATGCCGCTTTTTCTTAAAGCTATGCCTTCATCAACCGTGGCAACGGCAAATGCCCGGACACCCATTTTATTAAGGTGTGAAGCAGTCAGGACAGCCCCATGCCCGTATGCCTGCGCCTTTACGACAGCCATCAGTTCACATCCAGGCTGCATGGCTTTTTTCAGTATTTCTACATTATGGTACAGATTATTTCTATTTACTTCTATCCAAGCACGCCCTATCTTAAATTCCGCATTCTTCATTTTCCTGCTTTTCCCCTATCATGCGTACCGCCTGTGAAACAACCGTGCATCCGTCCGGAATATCCGTACTTACCACTGCACCTGCGCCTACTTTCACATGGCTGCCAATTTTTACTCCCCCAATAATAACTGCACCTGCCCCAATCAGGCAGTTATCCCCTATGACCGGTGCTTTCTTATTTACTTCGCCAATCGTTACATTCTGATAAATCAGGCAATTTTCTCCAATCTCTGCATATCTTGAAATAAAAATCCCATGCAGCCCATGGGGAAGTGTCAGGTTGCCTTTTATTACCGTATCCGGGCCGATATATCCCCCGTGCCGGTGGGCGCACCGGCTCATCATAAATGTGAGGATATCACGCAGGAAACCTTCACCCGTCTTTTTCTGCAATCTGTACAACCGCCAGAAATGGCGCAGATTATTTCCTCTTGAATAATCAATAATCCTTCTCCTGATACTCATAACAATCTCCTTCCCATCACAGATATAATCCTATCAGTCTGTCCAGCATTTCCGGAAAAGACAGTCCAATCCCCTTCATCATGTCTGGATAGCGGCTGTGAGAAGTAAAACCCGGAATGGTATTCACCTCATTAAATACAATTTCCCCGGACGGTGTATAAAACATATCCACCCTTGCAAAGCCCGAACAGCCCAAAGCCCTGTATATTATTACCGCTGCTTCCTGTATCCGTTTCTCCGCTTCTGCCCCAACTCTTGCAGGCATGTAAATCTTTGAGGATTTCAGTGTATATTTTTCAGTGTAGTCAAAGAAACCTCCTGACAATTCAATTTCGTCAACCCTTCCTACGGTCAGTGCATCCATGCCAAATACAGCACAACCCACTTCAAACCCATCTACTTCCTCCTCAACAATGACTTCCGTGTCATGTTCAAATGCATAATCTATAGCAGCATCCAATTCCGTCTTTTCCATTATCCTTGTTATCCCGAAAGATGAACCTGCACGGACAGGCTTTACAAAGAGTGGATAAGCCAGTTTTTCTTCAATCTCCTTCAATGCCTCTTCCTTGCCGGAATGTCTGAAAGCTACTGATTTTGGAACAGATATACCCGTAAGGCCGACCAGCTTATGCGCCCGCTCCTTATCCATGCAGATTGCTGACGAAAGCGTATCACAACCCACAACAGGGATTCCCGCCAGTTCAAACATTCCCTGCAGTGTGCCGTCTTCACCATTCTTGCCATGCAATACAGGAAATACCAAGTCTACGTTTATGCCACGGCATCCTTCCCCGACAAACTCTAAAAACCCCCTCTTAGAACGGCTCTGTGAAACAACAACAGGAAACATGTTTTCATGGTCTTGGAACCATGTATTACTGCTTATCTTCTCCCTTTTTCCTGTGTAGTGATACCAGTCACCACTTCTGGTGATTCCAACCTGGAAAATATCAAATTTATCTGCATTGATATTCTCCAGGACTGAGTATGCTGATTGCAGCGACACCTCATACTCCGTTGAATTGCCCCCGAAAATGACGGCTATCCTCTTTCTCTCCATTCTGTATACCACCTTCCTCTAGTTTGATTCCCTCCGGAAGCTTGTAGGCTATCTCACACTGATTGACGTACAACGCTCTCTCCGTCTGCTTTCCGGTATCTCTGTCCGTTTCCCTGCGGCATACGGGCGCGATCTGGTATACCTTTTTGCCCTCTTTCCTATAAGAAACGGTTGGATTGAATACGGAATACGCAAAGCCCACAGCTTTTTTTGATAAAATACGTCCATGCATATATTTGTCATCAAAGCTGATCTCAATCTGAAAGGTATTCTCCGTCTCATTACAGGCTTTCAGATCAAGCCAGCCTTCCCCCACCGTGGCATCCGTTCCACTGGGGAAAGCTTCTGATGTCCCCGGAAATGACTTGACTGCGTGTCCGTGCCGTTCAACAATCGTCAAAGGCGTGTGCAGGAACATCCAAAAAAGCGTATCGCTCAACATGCACAGACCCCCGCCATAGGATGCAACAATTTTCCCATCCACAAGATTTAACCCGTCCCTGTATTTTTCCTCCCGGTCTGCCCATCTCACAAGCTGCCAGAAAGAAAAGGTTTCACCCGGTTCGATCACAACCCGGTCAATCGTCCTGGCAGCAAGTTTCAGATTGTGGACCTTGTTGATCTGGTACTGCATATCAAACCCGCTGTTTTCATTCAGCATTGGTATCGAAGTTTCAAATACCAGGCAGGGCAATGACCTGTCAGCTATCTTTTTTGCATACCGGCGCCCGCCTTTTTGCATTTGATAATAGAAAAACTTCTTTCTCTGCCATCTACGGAGCGGAAGCAGAAAAGGAAATATCTGTGTCAGCCTTTTCCTTGACATATAAACGGTTCCTCCTCTTTTTATACAAAACAAAAGCACTCCTGCTTTTGGCACTATTATTGTACCAATAACAGGAGTGTAGTTTATTTGTTTACACATAAAGTATTCTTCTGATTTTCTGCGGAATTTCTTACGATTTACCTACGAAACCGGTAATATGACTTTAAATTCAATCATCTCATTTTCACTTCTTGCAATAATTGCCCCATTATGAAGCTCTATGATCTGTTTTGCTATGGCAAGACCCAGACCTGCCCCGCCGCTGCCCGTACTTCTGGAAGCATCCAGCCTGTAGAACTGTTCAAATATCCGTTCCAGTTTTTCCTCCGGAATAGTATCTCCGTGATTTGTAAAAGTAATCTCTACATTTTCCCCCTGTCCGACAACTGCAATGTCTATGTCAGTACCCTCAAAGCTGTAGATAACCGCATTTTTCAGGATATTGTCAAATACACGCTGAATCTTATCCGCATCACACCTTATCATAATATCCTCTGGAACCATGAGGTTACATTCCAGGTTCTTCTCATGGAGCATTGGCTGAAATTCATATAGAAGCATTTCAAGCAGCCTCACCAGGCTTATCCTGCTGTACTGGAGCGTTATGTTTGACAGGTTAAACTTTGCTATTTCAAAAAATTCATTGATCAAATCTTCAAGGCGTTCTGCCTTGTCCAGTGAAACAGAAAGATATTTTTGCCTCAGTTCCTCAGAGATCTGCCCCTCATCACACAGCAGATTCAGATAGCCGATAACGGAAGCAAGAGGAGTTTTCAGATCATGTGCCAGATACATCACCATGTCATTTTTTCGCTGCTCTGCCAACTTCATGTCGAGTTTCTGTTTTTCGAGGGTATGCTTAACTGTATTTATCTTCTTTTCCGTAGCTGACAGCTCCGGCGGCAGGGACACCTCCCTTATGCTTTCCCTGACTATATCATCAATCCCGTTATTGATCTCCATGAAGTATTTTGCAAACCAGTTTAAATAAATGCGGAATGTAATGAAAAACACCAATGCCATTCCAACCACAAATACCAGTTCTATATGGTTTCGGAATGTCCATTGATACAAAGTTCTTGCCGCATCATAATCCAACCCAAAAAGCTTTTGGTTTACTGACACAATCAAATCCGCAAACCTGCCCTTTAAAAAAAGAGAATACAACAGATAAATACATCCGGCTGCAATAGTGACCATCCATATAGTACAGAAAAAAATCTTTGCCTTAAACTGCCTGAAATCATCCGGTTTCCAAAACACTCTATTTTTCAATGGTATACCCAACTCCCCACACATTTACGATAAATTTCGGTTTCTTTGCCGATTCGTTCAGCTTCTCCCGCAGGCGGCCTATATGAGCCATGACTGTATTGTTATTATTCAGAAATTTTTCACCCCACACCGCCTCGAATAATTCCTCCGACGGAACTACCATGCCCTGGTGTTCGCACAGGTACCATAGAATCCCAAACTCAATAGGCGTGAGCTGCAATTCTTTCCCATATAGGTAACACTTATGGGTGCCCTTGTTGATCATCAATCCCCGAATGTCGTATTCGTTGGTTTCAGCGGTTTTTTTCCCGGCAAGATTATTATAACGCACATACCGCCTCAACTGCGTTTTTACTCTGGCTGCTACCTCTAACGGATTAAACGGCTTTGTTATATAATCATCAGCTCCAATCGTAAGCCCCATGATCTTATCCCCATCCTCTGTTTTTGCCGTAAGAATTATAATGGGATAATAAAACTTCTCCCTGATCTTCTGGCAGATCCGGAAACCGTCTATGTCAGGCAGCATCACATCTATGACAGCTAAATCCAACTTTGTTTCTTCGATACATTTCAAAGCATCCATGCCATTGTAGAACTTATATACCGTATAGCCGTCATTTTTCAGATATACCTCGATCAAATCTGCTATTTCCTTTTCATCGTCAACTATTAAAATATTTTCATTCATATCGACACCTGCATTTCTATAAGCAAATTCACTGCCCCTCACATTGACCAGACACGCTCATCATTTTTTTACTATATCACTCAAAATCTTCAAAGGCAATCTTCGTTTACCGGTTCTCCCTTATCACTTTTATTAGTGCTTCCTTTACATTTTAACAAAACCCATACCATTCAGCGCAGACCAGTAATCATGCTGAATAGTATGGTGTGAAATTATACATATATATGATGAAAATTACATTTTTTCATATACCCCTTTGAGGGTATACTGATTTAAGATATGCCCATCCATTTCACGGTAAAGTTCGTTCAGCAAAAACCCCCGCTCCAAGTCCAACATCCTATCCAACGCATACACATGAAGTTCGTATATGTGCGGCTTATCAGGCGGTGTCATTCCACCATAATAACAGGAAAGCTCTGTGGACTGCTCACCGCCCTGTATACTTGTCCAACTGTTCCTGCCCTGTACAAAGTCATCCGCCGCCTGGCTCTCATTCTCCCTGATCTCGAAACGGGTTATGTTCGCCGCCAGCCAGTGTATCCATGCGAATCCCCCGGTCACCGGGTATGCGTCCTTGTCCTCTAAGACAATGGCAACCGACACAGTTCCCTGCGGCACATCTTCCACCGTAAAAGGCAAAGAATAAGTAGGGATTCCGTTTTCGTTAAACTGCGTCCCATGCCCGCCGTATTGGGGCTGTATCACCCCGTTTATGATACCGCTGCTTGTAACATTCATCTTTTAAATCCTCCAATCTGATTTTCTGATGATATTATAAGCGGCGGTTCCCGGACAGTAAATTACCCACTTTTTCGTGGGTACTAATCCGGGATAACTCCCTTTTCCTCCAGGATATGTTCCATGCCGTTTGCTTTCAGGTAGTCAATCCCTATATGCTGCATGATTCTCAATGCTTCCAGTATTTTCATTCCCATATCATCTGTTAGTGAATATTCCACCCGGAGTGGGTATCCCTCATAGGATTTCTTTTCCACAAAACCATAATCCGTCAGTTCCTTTAACTGCTCCAGCAGCATCTTCTGTGTGATGCCGTCTATGTCCCGTTCCAGCTTCGCCAGAGATGTAGCCCCTAAACGCAGCCGCCATAAGATGATTGGTTTCCATTTTCCCTTGATCATGTCATGCACGAGTTCCAAAGGGCAGGTATATTCCGTCCGCATTTTCATAGGCAGATACTCCTTTCGCTTTCCGATATTTCCTATTGCTTCGGCAGGATATCGTTCCCTCTAAAGCAAAAGCACCCGTTTTTGCCAAAAGGTTTCATATACACCAAATTGTATACATCAAAATTCTTCATCTTCCGGCTCAAAATACTCCAGCAGAGAAAGATACAATTCTTCCGGGTGCTCCGGCAGGTAATCATCATAACTGGAAATATCCTGCACGGTATTGTTGCTGTACTCCACCTGCGCCCGCCAGGACGGTCTGCCCTCTGGTTCCGTTGGCATATCCTCCCCGCTTTCCTCCAGATCATCCCCGTAAAAATCTTCATCAAAAAGAATATCCGTGAAATGATCATCCTCATCAGGTTTCAGGCAGTAATCCTGCTCCCACATAAAAATTTCCATTGTATGCACGATATACCGCAGCAGCTTCGCCATCTGCCCGCCCTCCAGCGTGACAGACTGCTCCCCGTCCTCTGCCTGGAAATCTGTCATTGTCAGCACACGGCTTTTCCGGTCAATGGTAAAACGGCAGTCAGCCATTTCCATATCACCATACCCATCGTAAACCTCTGTATGTACTTCAAAAGACAATGTATTGATAACAAACTGCTTTTTCATGGCATTGCGCTCTGCATGGGGAAAACAGACATTGAAAACCTCCCGTGCCGTGTCAGCCACCTCCGGGCATTGATCGTGCATTTTGGCTTTCAGCCATTTCTTCTCGCTGTCCGTAAGCCGCCGCATGGGGAAGTCCATCAGGCGGTTCATATCCATTGCCGCCGCTTTTTCCGCAGCGCTCAAACGGGAACAGGCTTTGCAGATGTGGGCGGCATGCCCCTTCCCGGAAAACTTTTCATTTGCCTTATGCTCACCGCATATTTTACAGTAATGCCCGTGCGGGCGGTTTTTCTTTTTTGACATCTTAAGTTCCTCCATTCCCTGCACCTATTATACAGTGAACCGTCAAAACTTCAAAGATAGCAGTGGGCTGTTTTTTTAATTCTTTATGCGGGTATGTTTCCCCGGCTGGCGCAAAAAAACAGGCTTTCCATGCCCGTATGGAAACCGGGCAGGGAAAACCTGTTCTGCTGTGATTTACTCCGCTTCTGTCAGTTCAAGCTGTCCAAATTCTTCATCCGTCATATCCCGCAGTTTTCCGATCACCCTGCCGGATAGCTCCGCCATATCCGTATCTTCCAGATAGGGTAGCGCCCTTTCAATGTCCTCTATGGCCTCGTTCCTGCTTCCTCCTGCAAATATGCAGATCAAATTGCTTTCTTCCACGGTAAACATTGTATCCATATCCTTACATCTCCCTCTGCTTATTTTTTATGTTTTCTTCATGCCCCTGTCCTGCCGCCTGCGCCTTTTTCTCCGCAAGGCGGGCTTTTAAGGACGGTTTTGCGGCTGGCTTCTCCTGTGCCTTTTTGTTTTCCTCTTTCTGCGCTTTCTCCCCTGCGCCGTTATTCAGCACATTATCCACCATGTTGTAATTCTGTTCTTCCATTTCCTCAATCTTCGCAAGCGGTTTGTACTCCGCCAGCTTTTCGAGCAGCTCCATAGCCCTCTTTCTTTCCTCCGGCACTGTTCCGTCCGCAGCTATATCGGCAAGCCACAATGCAATATCGTGGGTATCCCTCTGCTTTAAGGCTTCCGCAATCTCCGACACGTTCTCCGTCATGCTCTGGCTGCTGTCACGGTAAAGGGCGGTATCATAATCGTATGTAAAGCGGTCAAGCTCCACCGCAAGCTGTTCTGCAGGTGTCAGATCAGGCATACGCTTTGTTCATAGTTATCCTCCTTAAAATCTGTTTTATAGAAAAATCCGAGAAAACGCAGGTTGTTTTCTCGGATAACTTTTTGCATCGCCACTAAGTTTATTTGTATAAAAATGGCAATGCCTGTGCTAACGGTTTAGGTGACGCTTCCACATTTTTTTCAGGGATGGGTTTCCCACGTTCATCAAGATACTTATTTGCCAGCTCAGGTGTCACCTGTGCGTAGATAGTTGTCGTTACGATGCTTGCATGGCCAAGAAAAGCTTTTATCGTAACAAGCGAATCTCCTGCTTCAAGCATATGGACTGCTATCGAATGCCTGAATGAATGAGGGGAATATCCTTTTTCAAGAAATTTGTCTGGATGTTCCTGCCTACAGGCAGCCAGATATTTTCTTACAATCCCCTCCACACATGATATCGACATATGCTCATTGGTGCGGCTTGAAAAGAGATGCCTGTTCTGTATGCCGGGGTCATTTGAACAAAATCCACGGCTTTTCATATAGCCCTTTAACAAAACCGTACAGTTTTGGGGGATGGTGGCAATCCTCGACTTGTTCCCTTTTCCAGTCAGCTTTATTCTTGTCGGGTCAGAGAAGGAAATGCCCTTTATCGTGATGTCACAGGGTTCCTGCGCCCTTGCGCCTGTTGCATAGAGGACACTCAGCAGGGTTATGTCCCTCTGCCCGGTCAATGTATTGGCATTTGGCGCGGAAAGGATGATGCATACTTCTTCTTTGGTAAAATATTTGATGGAAGCATTCTTAGGTTCTTTCTTTTTTGGTATTTTTACCATCGCCGTATAAAAAGACATGGATTCTGTGAAATCCTTATCCGCCGCATATTTTGCGAATGCCATGAGCGCAGCCCTCCGCAGGTTCCGGGTTTTCACTGTACAATGCCGCTGTTCTTCCAGATACGCGAGGAAACTGTCAACAGCACCGCCGCCGAGTAGTCCAAAAGTCACTTTGTCCGGCTGGATCCCCTTTTCATCTGAAAAATATGCAAACAGAAGCCGGAATGCGTACTGGTAGGCTTTCAGAGTATTGCTGCTGACACCTTTGGAAGATGGGAGGTATTCTGTGAAGAACCGCTCCAATAATGGCAGTATTGATCCTTTTTTCATTCGAAATCCACCTCCGGGAAAATATGTCCTATGGACTGTTCCATGCGATCCTGCGAGTCTTTATATAAAGTATAATCTGTTGCAAGATACCGTTCCGTTTCCAAAAGCGATCTGTGCCCCAGGTATGCGGAAAGATATGGAATAAACTGCTCCAGCGTCCGCCCTTTATCTTCTGCCTGCAGGAAGGGCTTATAAGTAAAGTAGTGCCGAAGGGTATGCGGGGAGATTGCGCGTCCGTACTTCTCCTGCCGCTCATTGCTTATCCCAGCCTGTTCCATGACTGACAGGAACCAGTTCCGGAAAGTCCATCCAAGGTATGGTGTGCCAGGGACGCGGTCGCTTTCAAAAACATAAACGGAATCCGGGTTTTCAGAAATCCGCCGTTTTTTATATATTTCCAGCAGGCTTGTTAAGGACGGATCCATCGGGACATCGCGCTCCTTATTATTTTTCGCTTTCCTGATGTGCAGGATTCCCGCCCCGAGATCTACATTTTTCCAACGCAGCGCAAGTGCTTCGCCAAGCCTCAGCCCACAGCCATAAAGCATACGCAGCAGCATGGGGAATGCCCGGGATGACTTTGTGCTTCCACGGAGATTCCCTAAAAATTCATCCGCAGCACGGATAATTGCCCGGAACTCTTCATCCGTAAAAGTATAAGGGATATACTCAGACTGCTCTCTCATATATCCTGGTTCAAAAGCCGGGATTTCCAATGCGTTCAGGTATCTGGAGAATACCCGGACATGGGTTATCCGCCGGTTCTTTGACTGGGGCTTACAGGACAGGGAATCCAGCCATCTGCTGATGGTCTCCTCTGTCAATGCTTTCCCCTGGACAGGGTTTTCCGAGATAAAGATGTCGAGGGACTTAAATGTCGCTTCATATCCACGTGTCTGTTGTCCGGCATCCCGGATCATTATTAGAAAGTTTTTAAATTCGGATGCAAAAACACTTTGGAATATATAAGCCATGAACTCAATCCTCCTTAAGGTAATCTGCAAATTTTCCGCCTGCTTCCGGCACTGGAAGCGCGCAGGAGCGCAGGCTCTCCGTTGAAAGCGCTACATAATGGGATATCGCTGCGTTATCTTCATGTCCCAAAAGCCGGCTTACAGCTTCTAAAGGAACATCCTCGGCAACCAGTTCACTTGCGAAAGCCATGCGCAGTGAGTGCGAGCCGTGATGGCGGCCTTTCGGGGCTATCCCAGCCAGCTTGAAATATTTGTCAGCTACTACTGAGACTGCAGACCGGGACAGCTGCGTTTTCCTGTAAGTAAGGAAAATGTATGG
>CAJTEN010000052.1:18786-23231 GCA_910575245.1 Clostridia bacterium
GGATGTAGGAAATCTTCCTGTTTTTGAAATCAATATCCGGGAGACAGAGAAGGCGGATATCGGAAGCCCTCATGCCCAGCCGGACAGCCAGCAGAAGGATTGCGTAATCCCGCTTTCCCATAGGCGTACTACGGTCCACACATGACAGGAGCCTTTCTACTTCCTCATATGTATAAACAGAAGGGACTCTTTGTGGATAACGCACACTGGGGAGAATGCCTGAATAATTGGCGGCTATGGTTCCCTGTTCCACAAGATAAGAAAAGAATCTTCTGGCATATGTGGCAAAGATTGCCCGGTCTGCTGATTTTTCAAAAGCTTGCTGTACACAGGACGCATTAACTTCGCCCCATGAAGTAATCCCGTTTTCCGAAAAGCAACGGAGCATTTTTACAAGCTGCGAATGGTATTGGCGCACCGTGATTTCTTTATAACCGTCATCCCGGAGAGTCTGGAGAAAAGCTTCCAGCTCACATTCGAAGCATTCAGGGCATTGGTACAAAATCCTGAGCCGGGCAAAAGTATAATTCCTTCCGTTTATGTATTCATCAAGACGGCGGATTACTGTAGATTTGAAGCCAAGTGTTTTGGAATCCCATTCTTTCAGACGTGCTTCAGACTTCAAGAATTCCTGCCCGATTTCAGGTATGTATTCCGTATACCCCAATGCATTGGCATAACGAATCAGGAAATCAATCTGCCCCCTGTAATGCGTAAAGGATGATTTACTATAACCTTTTTCCCGTAAAAAATCTATGAAGTCATCCTTTAGCTGGTACCAATAACTGTTTTTTTCGTTCATTTTGAACCTCCTATGTAATGGATTTGGCCTTAGCAAAGGCCATACATAGAATTATACCGTAACCAAAAGTTATCCGAGCAAACCATGCGGTAATGCCCGGATTTATAGAAAAAACAACGATTAAGGAAGATAACTATAAAACAAGGATATGGATGTTTATCCGAGAAATAGGATAAGTACCCTGCGACCAGACTGGCGTCAGGGCGCTGTAAGGCTATCAGGAGCGTGTTGTTGACACTGTAATTATGGAATTTAGACATGGTGGAGAGATAGTTTTTGTACTTCCCGCTCTCAAAAAGTTCTTTTAACCCTTCCTCCAGCTTGTCCGTGATCTCCTTTACTTTCTATTTTTGCGTCTGCCATATTTTCAATCCTTTCTTTGCATGAAAAAAAGACAATCTGATGTGACTGTCTTTCTCCCTGAAAACAAAAAAGCAGCGAACTGTTCTCTGATCCGAAAACAAATTCACTGCTTTACTGTCTGTGTTATTTCGTTACTGCGATTATGCCAGCACAGGCTCTCTTTTTCTAATGACAGCCTCTACTTCTTCAATAGTCTTTTCTACACATTCTGCTATCTGCTCTAATGTATAGCCTTTCCTGTGCATATTCATTATTACGCCTGCTATGGCATTATCTGTTGCATTTTCCCTGATTCCCTGTGAAAGATTACACATAGCGCTCATATCCTTTCTCAATTTGTCATCTAACGGAATACTATACTCTGTTCTTATAATTCCTAATTTTTCATCAACGGTCAACTCCATTGAAAGCAACGTACTCAGCAGACGGTGCAGCCCATACTTCTCATCATGCTCCGGAAGTTCATTTGCTATACCAATCAGGACAATATTCAGCAGGTCAAGCCCGCCTTTCCACGAATAGGAACCAAGCAGATCGTCTTTCGCAAGATGCACATAAGCCATACTGCTTTCGTCCATGCCCATACACACCCAAATACTGAATACACGCCTGATGTCATTATAGTTTGTCTTGACAAAATCCCTTTCCTTTTGCGAGGAAACAAGGCGGCTCACATAGAAAACTGCCCTGTTCAGGATATGGTAACTTGTCGGTTCATCCTTCTGTGCTTCCACGTTCACAATAACCTGTGAGATACCGTCTTTCATCCGCACATAAAAGATAATGTCAAACCTTACAAGCCCCTCGTTAATCTCCGCATTTTCCGTATTCATTCCAACAATGCGCTGGCTGTTTTCTTCCTTTCCGGCATTGGTCAGACCTGGCTCTACTGGAACTACACCGATCAATGGCTCTCCCTCGATATAGGACACCACTTCTTTCGGGTTCATTCCCCGGAACTCATCAACGGTCTTTACCAGGATATGCGCCAGAATGATCTTATTACCCAACAGGCGTTTTGCCTTATCATCATATTGTGCGTCCTGGTCTGCTGCGCTGACCGCATTTTTAATTTCAGTGTCTATTGACATATCCACAGCCATAACCTCCTTTTGCTCACTTGCAGGAAATGTAAAAGCCATTCCCCAAAGGTATATGACCTCTAAATTATTATACCTTGAAATTCCCGCTAAATCAATCGGAACTTTTTAGATGGCATGTCAGAAACAGTTGGAATCTCAAATATTATAAAATCGTTATAGCGTTTCCTCCTTCCCCTTCGCTTTTTCAATACTCAATTTGTCTGTTCCAGACACTTTCGCTTTGAACGCTTCCAGTTTCTCTCTCAGCGATGTCCGCTGCACAGGCTTGTCAGCCATTGCCGCCGCCAGTTTCGCCCCCTGCGGTTTTCCATTGTCCACTGCGTAATTATGCCCTGCGTTTTCTACCGGGTATGGAATCGGCACATCCACAGAGCTTTCTCCTGTTTCCGGCTTTATGGAAGCCTCTTCCTCCTGCCCTGACTTCTGGACATCATGTCCAGAAGTTTCCTGTCCTTCGTTTTCTTCCTCCGGCGCATCATCCATGCCGAGTGCGTCATCACCCTTTTCGTCCATATTGAGCAGGGCATTTAAGACGGATAAGCGTTCCAGCTTCTCCGCAAGTTCCGCTTCCTGTGCGAATGGCTTTGTAACCTCCACTTTTGCGGTTTCAAGCTGACGCTCCACTGTTTCCAGTTTCGTCTGCGCTTCAGCAAGCTGTTTCGGCATGGATTCCAGTGCGTGGTTGATACGGGCAATATTGCCAAGAGGGTCAGAGCCGATCTCAAGGTTATGGGAAAGCTGCCCTTTCAAATTCATCACAAATTTATGGTTAAAGGAATCAAAGGACACCGCCATCTTAAACCCGGCGTATTCCCCCACTGTGGCAGGCACATTGACGGTTTTCGTTTCCTTGCACATTTCCACAAGTGCGGCCCCGGCTTCTTTTTTATCCGTATA
This sequence comes from Clostridia bacterium, assembly GCA_910575245.1. GTDB lineage: Bacteria > Bacillota > Clostridia > Lachnospirales > Lachnospiraceae > UBA3282. The sequence continues at coordinate 21,952 of CAJTEN010000052.1, forward strand.
AGCCTTATCCCCGACTTTCATAAAAAACTGTTCCTTATCTGCCGGAAGGTTTGCCTTCGCTGTCTGAATGTCAGCCTCCATGCCGCTGATCCTCTCTTTCAGAGTGGCTATCTTACTCTGCCATTCCTCCAAAAGCTGGATAATGATGCCCTCTATGTCATCATTGGAGTATTCCTCTGGAAAATACCTGTTGATCTTATCGCCCTTAATCGTTACTTTTCTTTCTTTCGGCTTTTCCTCCGCCAGTATCAGCCTTACCATTGCAAGCGTAAGATCTCCGCTTTTCCCACACTCCTTCAGCTTTGCCGATTGGGAAGCGTTCATTGCCGCCCCCGTTTCCTCAAGGATAACAGACACCCATTGCTGGGCTTCTTCGGTCAGGAAAGAAATATCCACACCCTGCGCTATCCCTATCTTCTTCTTATCCACCATGTCAAGCAGTTCATCAGAAAGCCTTGCAAGCCATACATACCTCTGCACCGTCTTTCCGCTCTCCCCGGCAGCTTCCCCCACTTCGTCAAGGGTACTGCCACCCCTGCTTCCCTGATGTTTCATTGCCTCATACTTCATGGCATAAGCCCTGGCTTTTTCGCTCGGTAGAATGTCCTCACGCTGGATATTGGAATCCACCATGATGATCGTGGCTTCATCGTCCGTATAATCCCTGACAATGACGGGCATCGTGTCAAGCCCTGCCCTTTCAGAACCCCGTTTCCTCCGGTGTCCTGCTATCATCTCATAGCCGCCCCCTGCCCGTGGCCTTACAATTCCAGGTACAAGCACACCATATTTGCCGATGCTCTCCGTGGTTTCCTCCATCTTTTCATCCGCAACCCTGCCTTTCGGGTCATGCTGGTAGATTCTGATGCCCTCTGCCGAAGTTTCCGCCGCCCTTACCGACATCGGTATGCTGTTCTCAAATATCCGTACCCTGCTCCCATACGTTTCAATAAGCAGCGCTGTAATATCCCTTGCATAATTGGTACGGTTGTCTACCATTGTCAGCAGAATGCCCTCAATCTCCAGCCTGGGATTGATCTGCCGCTTTACCTTGCCTATGGTCTTAATAAGCTGTTCCAGACCTTTCACGGGCAGATATGCGGCCTGCACGGGTATCAGTATGCTGTCCGCACAGGCAAAGGCATTTATGGTAATCATGCCAAGTGAGGGCATACAATCTAATGCGGAGTTAAATATTATGCAGAGTAACTATCTGCAATCATTAATAAAACCTATGATTTTCTTTCTGTTTACTCAGCATAATATTCCATATAGAATAC
>CAJTEN010000053.1 GCA_910575245.1 Clostridia bacterium
GGGTTCCACACTTGTTTCCATCTTCCTTGCCGTGTATCCTGTCAGCGGATATCCCGCTGTCCCTATTCCATTTATGCTCATCTCCAAATGTCCTCCATTATTTTTTATTGTAGCCCCTCTGTCGGCCAAACCATATCTGTTCTTGCACAGCTACCAGTATTCTTAAAGCTGCCCACGCTTTCTAAGCCTCCGTTGAAATATTCGACATTTCATCCGATACCGCATCCATTCCAGTATCATCAAAGGACATATTATTATCGGTATCATGCTCTGAATTTTCATTTGGCACTTCTGTCGGCTTGGAAATTTCCAAACTCATTGTAGTTTCCATTCCGCCAATACTCATTGTCATTACAAGCACCCTTGAACCATCTGGCTTAACAATAATATCTGTCTTTGATTCAGATTCCTGTTTATCTGCCTGCTCCAATTCCTCATCTGATAAGATTCTTTCAAATTCCAGTCCTCTTTCTTCAAAATATTTCTCCCACTTTGAATATTCCTTGATGTCTTTCGCTTCTATATACCCCTCCGCCATTGCATTCATAATTTCCATATACATATGCGTTGCCCCTATTGGATACATGACAGCCCAGCTCCTGGATGGATTGGCATTATCCATATAGTTCATCCCATTACAGGTAATCATCATGATTCCATCTTCTGTCCTGACAGCCTGACCTGCTACTTCGGCCTGTGCAAATCCCATTGCCACACTTTCTGATTTTATAAGGTTAGGATACTTTTCCTTATACATATCCGCCAGTTCCCGCAATTTCCCCATCTGCTGCTCATCGCTGACCATGAGCCATGAACCGCCGCCTTCGTTCCCTTTGATTTTCAGGCACTCTATTCCTGTAAACGCATTCACCTCTATCGTGTATTTTTCATTTAAGGATGATGTAGGAATACTGTCTGCATTATCGACATTTAAAAACTGTGCCAATGTCTCCATAAGCTCACTGCCAGCGGGCACGACATCCATCAGCCCTCCCCTTGGGTCAGTCGCCACGATGTAATTTTTACCCGAATTGCCATCTGTTTGTACCGATGTATTATTGGGATCAAACTCAAATGATTTATCAAGTTTCTTATCATATATACGCCAATATCCAGTTATCTCATCGGACGGTTCAATTAGATACCGCCCACTCCCTACTTTTTCAACTGGCTGCTTTGTTTCTGCCTTAAGATTATTTGTATGAAATCTTGAACCCATACTGCCCATTATGGAGTATGCATCATATGCAGAAAACCTTTCTCCTGCTTTTGAATAAATGAAATTTTTACCCAAACCCTCTCTCACCATATCTGCATCTGCCATCCTGCCTGCAAAGCCCGTTCCCGAACCATTCCTCTGTGCCTTTCCCATTTCACGCCATGCGGGAAAACCCACCCCTATTCCATTTACGCTCATCTCCAAATGTCCTCCATAATTTTTATTATAGCAGCCCCTCTGTCGTTCAGAGCCGCTCCTGCTCCCTTGTAAAAAGTCCGAGCAGTTCGCTGTCTCCATGCAAATATACCTGTTAACCTCCCCGGCCAAATTCCATACCAGCCTTCACCTCCTCTCACTGATCTGCCGGAAAACCGGGGATGCCTGCCCTGCCAGGCTGTGGCTTATTGGGGATATGCTACTGTTACTCTTTTGCATACTGTGTTTTCATTTTCCCAAAAATCGCGCCTATCACTGCTCCGAAAGCACTTCCCATGAAGAAAACAACTAACAAATGCTCAAGAAGTAAAATGCTAAACATTCCTCCAGCAAATGTTCCGTAAGCTATACCCCAACCAACATAATAAGACACTTTATCTTTTTTGTTGCCTCTTTTCATAATGCCTCCTTCTCTAGAAACATGAAGCTACTCCCGCTCCCCGATTCCCCGATCTGCCGGAACGCTGGGAATGCCTGCCCCACCTTGTCAGGTTACTCCTGCGTTTTCTTTCTAATAAACATAGAAATCAGCATAGCCATTATTCCTATAACGAGATAGACTGCCGCATACAGGATAAATGCTGTTTCCCCCATATCAAAGAATATCCATGTTCCTATCAGAAATAGTACTGCTGAAATAACCGGAAGGCTCCACAAATGCTTCACATCTTTTCCCGCAAACGCTCCGTTTATCACGGAATATAATGGATTGACTGCAAAAAACAAAAGAAAACATACTGCCATTCCCGCATCGCCTTTTACGAAAGTAACCGCAAGCCACGGAAACGCCAGCATAACTACCGCCGAAGCCGCAAGCCATAAAATAATGTTCTTTTTCATGTTACACCTCTCCCAAAAGCTGTTTTAATTATTCCCCAATCTTCCAGAACGCCGAGGATGCCTGCTCTGCCTTGTCAGGCTGTGGCTTATCGGGGATATGCGTCTATTGGCTTTATTTCCTGTTCATTCTTTCTTTTCAAACATCCCCCAGATTGCAACGCCAATCCCCAAAACGGCAATGCCGATAAAAATATAGAACACTGGCATAAGCCCGTACTGCACCATATTCCGAAACGATGATAACTCCCCGTTTACGCTCCAATCATTGGCCATCGTTCCCGCCAAAAGCACTGCAGCAGAAAGCAATCCGGCCAAGAACATCATTGAACCTAAAATCACTTTTTTCATTGAAAGGTCTCCTTTTTCAACTTTGTTTTTCAGTCCTGCACATCCACCTCTCCCGTTCAAAGCCGCCCCTGCACCCTCGCAGTCCGCAGAGAAAAAGTTTTATGCGCCTCTGCGGAACAATGTGTAAAGATTATATCTGTATATCCAATGTGCTGCCCGAAGACGTTTTTTTCACAAGAGAGCCGTCTGACTTCACAAGCGAATTGTCAATGGACTCCCTTGTGATTCCGTCCAAAGCCCCGGATGGGATCGGCTTGCCCGGCTCCCATTTTGGATCAACAGCCTTCACCGCATCAACAAATGCCTGCGCATATGCCCTTTCATACTGCCTTAATGTATTCCCTGCTGCCAGTCTGTCATTCTTATCCATTTTCCGATACAGATTCAAATATACATCTGAACGCCTTGTAGTGTCTCCATTGCCTACACCGTTTTCCTGCAGAAACTCTTTCTTGGTCAGTTCAAACATCTCATCCCTACTGCTCTCCGGTATATCAATGATCCTATTCTTTTCTGCACGGTTTTTCTCCGTTACAACCAGACCCGCCAATCCCGTAACAGGACTGATGTAGTCGCCATCCTTATCATAGCGGCTCATCCTGTTTTTGATTGCCTGAACATTTGTGTACCCAACGCCAGAGCACGCCGCCGACATACTTTTCATTACTGCCTGATACTGTTTGCTGTTCGTATCAATGCCAGCCCTTTTCAGCATATCCTTACCGCCCTTGCTGTTTATGGGCATTCCCGATATATGCTGGAACCTGTTACTGAAATCCTTGATCATAAGCATATCCTTTACCTCCTACGCTTCATTTTTTATGCCGAACATACCGTCCAGCATGGATAATACTTTCTCCATGCCACCCTCTTTAGAACCGGAAACCTTATAGGCATCCTTCCAAGCCTGAGCCAGCGTCACCAACTTCTGCGGTACATCTGTCCCCTGCGGCTTTTTATTTGTATCCGAAAAAGCTGTCTGCCTGCTTCCGGCTTTGGATGACAGCCTCTTGAACTCGCCTGAGATCATTTCCTTAACGCCTGCACCGTCAGCCATCCTCCCGAATGCTCTATCCAGGTCAGCCAGTTCTTCCTCCAGCGTCATTTTACGGAACCCCGTCTCGGAACTTCCATCCTCCACATAACGCTCCGCCGTGCCGTCCTTATACCCCTGTACAATCTCATCGTAAAGATTGCCATACGCCCTTACATAGTCCGTAGCCCTGTCCGAAAGGCTGTATGCGTCACCGCTTTCTCTCTGCCCTTTCAGTTTCCCGGCTTCCTCGGACAGGCGGTATCCGCAACCTGCCCCTACGGACTTTGACGCCTGCATAATAGATTCTTTCTGTTTCACCACGCCCTCATAGGTTCTCGCCTTGCCGCCGTTTTGCAGGCTTTCAAGTCCCTCCCTTGAGATCGTGACATTCACCGCCCTGTCAGCCTGCGGCGGCTGCGCCTCTGGAGCATTCCTGTCAGGCTTTTGCATCTTCATGTTCTGGAACCATTCGGTTCCCGTCTGCTGTGTGCTTCCATTCACATTCATTGACATACTATCATCCTCCCTTGACTTAATATTTTTGTGCCAACCCTGGCCTGCTGCCGTTTCATAAAATCCATCGGCGGATACACTCGCATTTCAAACCACGATTGCATCAAGTGACTATAAATTGCACGAAATGACCATAAAGTTTATAACATCACCACCGCCTGGAACTTTTCCTCATCGCAGGAAACGGCAAAATCGCCCCCGTATTTATCCGCCACAGCTTTCACGTTCGACAGACCGATGCCTTCCGTGACCTGCACTTTTTCCGCCACGGGGTTCCTTACGGAGAAGATCAGCTTCCCGCCCTCCTGAACCAGCTTGACGTGGATGACGGCTTTCCTTCCCTGCCGCGCCGCCTTCACGCACTCATGGATGGCATTGTCCAGCAGGTTGGAGAGCAGGATCACCGTTTCCTCCTCATTCAGCCGCAGCCCGTCCATGTCGCCCACCCGGAACGTCATGGACACGCCCTGCTCCCTTGCGGCGTGGAATTTCTGGTTCAGGACTGCGTCCACTACCGGGTGGTTCGTGTTGACCGCCGCCATCTCCACCGAAATGCTCTCCGTCAGCCGTTCTGCAAGTGCGGCGGCAGCCTGCGTGTCGCCTTTCTTCAATAACACCTGCATTGTCCTTATCTGGTTCTTGTAGTCATGCATCTTCCTCCCCTGCCGCTCATAGACCGCCTGCATATCCCGGTAATGGGCAAGCTGGCTTTCCTTCTTCTGGCCTGCCAGCGCGCTTTCCCGGAACAGCTCCTCTTTTTCAAGGATACCCTGCATCAGCTCTATGACAAGGATGTTGATGAATATCAACCCCGCGGATAAAAAGAGATATGCTGTCTGCACTTTTGTTTCCGTACTGCTACAGAAGAACATAAGCAGCATGGATGCCACAGTGAGCAGCGGAATCATGGAAAATTTCAGCCACTCTTTATGGGAAAGCTCCCCGTTTTTGTTCTTCCCTTTCCATATTTTCCGAACTATGAACACCAGACAGAGCCAGAGCATTTTTGAAGGCAGGAGCAGAAAAGTAAGCACCACGTTTTGGGAAATGGACATATTTTCTATCTGCTGGAAAAAAAGGTCTGTCAGAAACAGCAGCGCATAATTCAGTCCGGAAAAGAAGATACGCTGTTTCCAGCCCGCTTCGTAAAACACTGTGCAGAATGTGATGGAAACAAGGATTACCAGCATGACCTTGATTCCCATTAAATCAAAATATCCTCCTAATAGCGCCACTACCATGTCAGCAAAATACAAAACAACATATCTGCACCTTTGTAAACGCCCTGTATCCTTTTTCTCCAAAAAGGTATCAAAGAAATATATGCTCCCCCACGTCTCTATCGCCATGATACAGAATGAAAGTACCCACAATGCCATGATCACTCCGCTCCCTTAAACAATGTGTACTGCCGCTTTACTTCCGGGTATCTGGACTTTGGCACGGATATCTCCTTCCCCGTGGTCAGGATCATGACATAGCTGCTGAGTTTCCCGATGTACCTCATGTTGATAAGGAAACTCTGGTGTATCCTCACGAAGCCCATTCCCGCCAGTTCCGCCTCCAGCTCATCCATCTTCTTATAGATGCTGTACGTTTCCCCCGCCGTGTAGAACACGTTCTTGTGCCTGCTCGTTTCGATATAGATGATGTCATCCACCCGCAGGCGCACGTTCCCCTCCACGAAGCCGAACTCCACCACCCGCTCCTCCCGCAGGATGCCATTCACGCACTCCTGCAGCGTCTGCTCCAGGTCATCCTTTAAGAGGAACCGGCTGGCCTTCACCTTGTACCCGTCCAGCGCATAGTTCACATAGGCAGTCACCAGCACGATATGTACCTTCGGGCATTCCGCCTTGATCTTCCCCGCCGCCTCCAGCCCGTCCATGCCCTCCATGTTGATATCCAGGAACACGATGCCGCATTCCCGCACATACCCCATATCCGCATAAAGTTCCTCCCCGGAGCCGTATTCCCTTATTTCAAAATCATAACCGCAGGCTTCCAGCAGCTCCCGTAGCGCGCCCCTGTCCTCCCCGCTGTCATCGCAGACCGCTATCTTCATCGCATTTCCCTCAATTCTGTGTTTTTCTCCACTATAAATTATATCGGATTATAAGGCATCCTATCAAACGCCATTGCACGAAACTCCCATAAATTGCACGAAACGACTATAAATCAAACTCGGAATATCACCAGAATATCACCAGAAGGGCTAAAGTTTTTTGCTTTTTGTCCGATATAGGGGAAACGCAAACCGCCGTGTAAGCATATTACCTCTTATTTCTCCGCTTTCCAAGCAATTTCCCTTATCAGGCCGCCCGGCCTGCCTGCGGAAAAGGCAAACCGCCGCATATGGCGGATGATGGCCATAGTGCGGCGGTTTGTCTTTTGTAGTATTATTTAGCATTAAGTTCCACCAAAACAATCTCCGGGCGGTTATTGAAACGGAATGGTATGATGCTGTTTCCAATGCCACGGCTGACCACCATGCTTGTGCCGCCGCCTGTATACAGTCCGGCATCATATTTGGGAAACAGCCCTTGATTGGGGGCAACCAACCCGCCGATAAACGGCAGCCGGAACTGGCCCCCATGTACATGGCCGCTAAAAACCAAATCAATACCGCCATCCACATAGGTTTCAAACAGCTCTGGCCTATGTGAGAGCAAAATAGTGTATCCGCTTTCATCACCAATCAGATTCTTCAATTTCGTACTAACCATAGCGGGGACTTCACCAAACATATCTCCCTTGACCATAAAATCGGGATCGGCCAATCCGAGGAGTGCTATTGTTTCCCCGCCCCGCTCTAAAGAAATGGCTTCATCCTCCAGTACGATAACCCCCGCCTCTTCAAGCCCGGCTTTCAGGTCACCATATTGGGAACAGGTCGCTTCATGGTTTCCCGTCACATAATAGGTCGGGGCAATTTTGACAGATTCCTGCGCAAAGCAGAGCGCTATCCCTACATCCGTGTGATTGACATCTATGAGATCTCCTGTTATCACGATGATATCCGGCCGACTCTCGGATAGCAGTTTTAACAGTTCTGCATTGTTTTCTCCAAATTCAGCATTATGCAAGTCTGATACCTGCGCTATCTGGAAGCCTGAAAATGTGGCAGGGATACGGCTGCTTGAAATTGCAACTGTATTCGCCATCAATGCCTTATTGCCCCATACCGTCCAGGCCACAAGAATATTGACACATAGCAGCATGGACAGGATGATATTTCTTTTTCTTCTGCCTATTTTCATAAACTACATCCCCCTTCAATGACTGTGTGTTGGGACAGCTTATTTCCCCTGTCTAATTCCTCTCTTTTGGCATTGGTGTTTATTCTACCGTAATCCGGATGGTGCCATCATATCCTGCCCCATAAAGCCCTATATAGTTTGCACCACTTTTAAGCTGTACTGTAACGCTGCCATCCCCATTTTCAGCCAGTACATTTTCCTCCAATTCCGGGTCAATATATACCAGCCGGCAAACACCGGAAATCGTGTCAAAGGAATAGTGTACTGTAATCTTTCGGCAATCGTTGCTTTTGAGGTCAGTGTTTCCAACCAATATGTCCTGCCCGTCAAAACCGTTTACGGCTGCATCATAAGTTGCCAGAAAACCCGCATTATCCGAAACACGTTTTCCATCAAAAGACTGATAAGGAGTAATGAGGGCATTGCTTTTCCCAATAGCAACATTGCTGCCGACCTGCTCCACGCCGCTTTTCAGACCGTCTGCCAATTTATCAAGCCCCGAACACGCTGTACAGGAGAGAAGCATTATTCCAGCAATAAAAATAGCTGATCCTTTCTTGAAAAACTCCATAAACACTCCTCACTTACTGCATGAAAGTCAAAAATAATCCCAGGGCAACAATGCCGGCCATCAACAGGCACCAAAATACACTGATAACTGTAGACGCAATATTTACAAGGCTGCGGCTTTCATTGCTCCTGACGCATATAATTGAGAGGATCAAACCCGCCACAACACAGGCAATATTGACACCCGCCCAAGCCGTGCTTACCCCTCCCGGCAGCGTGAGTTTAAGAAACACGGGGATGAGGGTTGCCAGCGGAAGGACGCTGATAACCAGTGAAACCTTGCTTAAAGTTCTCAGTTTTTTACATTCCATAATGATTTACCTCATTTCTTTTTTTCCAAATTTTATTACAGCAACCGCAAACACCAATACAAAGACCAGTACTGCAACCGGCAGGAAGGGGAACAGTGAAAATGCCATTGTGTTGGATTCCACCGAAAAGTCATGCAGGGAGCAGGACACCAGATAGCCGCTGTAGCAATAAGGATATGCTATCCATAAAGGCGTATTTGCGACCAGCACGCCAGGAATGACAAGGAGGAGGTTGAGTCCCACAGAAAGCAGCGGCTTTTCAAACAGGACAGTGACCGCCCACATGGTCCCCACACACGGCAGCATTGTCAGAAACAGCCCTACGCACCATTTCATCAGATAGAGGACGGGCAGAGTTTCCGTCACGCCCATTGTCCTTGTGGCAACCGTCCCGGCAACTACGAACACCGCAAGGAACACGGCCATCTCCATAAGCAGATAAAATGCCAGCACACAGAATTTTGCTATGGAAAGCAAATACCGGCTGACCGGCAGGGCAAGCATCTTTAAAATGCCGTTATTCCCTGTTTCCCGTCCCGCGATCATCACACAGACCACGATCATGGAAAACGGCAGCAGATAGTAGGCATAAACCAGTGCGCTCTGGATAAACATTGCAGGCCATGCGTTTGTATATTCCGGCGTAAAATAGCGGCTCAGGTTTGCGACCCCGGAGGCAACCACCAGCAGCGGGGCAATAAAGATCAACGGTACGATCTTTGATCGTTTTACTTTCATAAATTCAATTTTGAGAAGCTCCAAAAAACTCATTCTAACAATCCCTCCTTATTCATAGCGCAGGTTCTTTGCCATCCACAGCCCTGCACCAAGGAAAAGCAATGTTTCGATAACAGCGGCTTTTGTCACCGTTATGTCCGGCTGCGCGCTCATGGCAACTGCAGGCTTCAGCATTATGACAAATGGATGGGCCAGCAGCAGACTGGAAGCTGAATTAGCCAATGCCATGCCACTTAAGAAACCGGCAACTCCAACGCCCAGCGGTATCCACATATTGATGGAACGGGACGAGACCAGGACCATAAATGACAGGACAGGCATTGACGTAAGGAACGAGTAGCCTGCAAATCTGACCAGCGTTCCCATTTCAAACGCCCCCTGCGGCAGGTCCGCCATACCGATCCACATAAGCGCCAGATTCTGCAAAACGATTGCCACCAGGAACATGGCCGATAAGATCAGGAACTTGCAAAGGTACATTCCCAAAACGCTTATGGGGAGCATATACATCTTTTTGACGGCGTTTCCCTTAAACTCCATATTGTAAACCATGCAGGCGGCAACTACAATGCCGAACATATTCAAAACCATGATCATGCCGTAAAGCTGGGTCAGCAGGACGTCCATCGGCGGAAGTGGAAGCCCCAGCAGTGTATCTTTCCGCACTATGAAGTTGACAAAGGCATAGGCTGCACCCAGAATGCCGACAGCCAGCAGCACCGGGATAACGCCCGTCCGTTTTTCTTTCCGAAGTTCGACAGCCAGTGCATTCATAATCTTGCCCTCTGCTTTCTGGCAGCGTTGTCCTGCTCCACCATGCCCAGGAACACATCCTCCAGATTAGCTTCGCTAATCTTATGGCTATTTCCCGCCTGCCCTGCACTGTTCCGCAGTTCCTCCAGGCTTCCTTCAAACAGAAGGTTTCCATGATTGAGGATGCCGATGTCGTCCGCCATCAATTCAATCTCAGAGAGCATATGGGATGAGATCATTATGGTGCAGTCATAAAGGCCCGGAAGAGACTTCACCAGATTCCTAATCTCATGGATGCCGGAAGGGTCAAGGCCGTTCGTCGGTTCGTCCAGGATCAGGACAGGCGGCCTGCCTAACAGCGCACCAGCAAGACCGAGCCGCTGCTTCATGCCCAGCGAATACTTCTTTGCCAGACGGCCTCCAAACTCCTCCAGTCCGACCAGCTCCAGTGCGTCATCGACGGAATCCCCCGGCAGCCCCAAAATCCGCCGGATGATATCAAGGTTTTCCCGGCCGGTAAGGTTTGCATAAAAAGACGGCGATTCAATAAAGGAACCCACCCCTTTCAGTATGGTGATCCGGTCTTCCGGGAAATGCCTGCCGTCAATGGCAAAACTGCCTTTTGTCGGGGCTGTCAGCCCCAGCAGCATTTTCATGGTAGTGGATTTCCCCGCACCGTTGGGGCCAAGGAAACCGTAAATGCTGCCTTTCCGAATGTGAAGCGAAACATTGTTGACAGAAACAAAATTTTTATATTTTTTCGTCAACTGTTCAGTGGTAATAATGTATTCCATATCAACATCTCCTTTCCATGTCTCTATGGTACAACACCAACCTGACATTAACTTTCCCACAGCCTTACTTTTACCTTACTTTTTTGCAAAACATCTTCCAAAACAAAAAAATATGCTATAATTAAGGAATCACGGAGGTGACGATTATGGATAATACATTTTTACAAAATAAAAAACTCCTGCTTGTAGATGACGAGCCGGAGCTGCTGGAAATGGTTACAGCAATCCTGTCAGATGAAGGCTTTGGGAATATTGTGACTGCTGTTTCCGTAAAGGAAGGAATTTCAGCAGTCCAAAACGAGAAACCCGACCTTGCCATTTTAGATGTCATGCTGCCAGATGGGGACGGTTTTTCCCTTATGCAGCAGCTACGCACATTTTCAGATATGCCGGTAATCTTTCTGACCGCAAAGGACGAGGCCGCAGACCGGCTGTCCGGGCTTGGGCTTGGGGCGGATGACTATATTGCAAAGCCATTCCTGCCACAGGAACTGCTGTTCCGCATCTATGCCGTTTTGCGCCGGTGCTATAAGGAAGATACACCGTTTATAAACCTGGACGGCTGCACCATCGACTTTGGCCGGGCCGAGGTCCACAAAGCCGGCAAGACCATCCCGCTGACAGCAAAGGAACATATTTTTCTGGAGACACTTGCCCGCAGTGAAGGCAGGATTGTGACCGTGGACACATTATGCGAAGCCTTGTGGGGTGATAACCCTTTTGGCTACGAGAACAGCCTGAATGCCCATGTCCGCAGAATCCGTGAGAAGATTGAGGCCGACCCGTCAAATCCTGTCTCCCTGATCACGGTCAAAGGGTTGGGCTATAAATTGAATACAAGGAAGTGAAGCCATGAAATCACTTGGGAAATATATATCAAAATATCTGGCATCCTTTGCGGGGCTGGTCCTCATACTGCTGTTTATCAATTGTCTGGCTTTTGCCTGGACATTTTATGGGGTTGTGACAAAAGACTACGGCGGCTTTTCGCCACAAAATATGTTGGAGGCTGCTGCTGAATCTGCTTCCCTGGAAGGCATTTCAGACGAGATATCCGGGCAGTTAAAAACCAATCATATCTGGGCTGTCTATCTTGATATGGAAGGGGACAGGGTTTGGGACGTAGACGCGCCAGATGAGATACCAGAGCGTTTTACTGTCCAGGATGTAGCTGTATTTGCAAAAGGTTATCTTGCAGGTTACCCGGTCTTCATCAGGAACACAGACGATGGTATGCTGGTCTTAGGATATCCGCAGGACAGTTATATGAAATTACCAAGCAACTACTATTCGCTGCGTTCCATCAAAACCTTTCCATTTTTTGTTATGGGGATACTGGCGGCTGATCTTGCAATACTGTTTCTGGCATATTATTACTCGAAACGGAAAATCCTTAAAAACGCTGAACCGATCATAACCTCGATTGTAACGCTCGGAAACGGCAGGCCGGCTTCCCTTTCCATGCACGGGGAGCTGTCGGGAATAGCAGACAGCGTCAACAAGGCATCTGCCATATTAAGCAGGCAGAACCAGGCCCGTGCGAACTGGATCAGCGGTGTTTCCCACGATATACGGACGCCCCTTTCCATGATCATGGGGTATGCTGAACGGATTGCACATGAAAACAGCGCAGATTCCCATATCCGCAGAGAAGCTGAAATTATCCGGCAGCAAAGTGTCAAGATCAGAGAATTGGTGCAGGATCTCAATCTCGTATCCAGTCTGGAATATGAAATGCAGCCCATCCATAAAATCCCTGTCAGCCTGGCCGGCTTACTGCGCTCCTATACTGCTGAATTACTCAATACAGGCCTGCCCGGTAAGTATTCCATAAATATCGGAATTACACCTGCGGCAGAAACCGTTTTGTTTGATTGTGATGCCCGCCTGATTTCGAGGGCGGTAGGCAACCTTGTGCAGAACAGTATCAGCCACAACCCGGATGGCTGTGATATTGCACTGGCTCTTGACTGTACGGACGAAAGCATTTCCCTCTCCGTATCAGATAATGGCATTGGCTTGTCAACCGAGAAATTGAAAGAACTAAATGAAAAACCGCATTACATGGAAAGCACAGATGACAGATTAGATTTAAGGCACGGCCTCGGACTAATTCTTGTCCGTCAGATTACAGATGCACATAGCGGGACAATGAAAATTGAGAGTGAAGACCAGAAAGGCTGCAAAGCCATTTTAAATTTTCCGATTGACGGAGGCAACTAAATAAAAGCAAAATTAGCAAGCCATATACCATATGGTATTGCCCTTGATGGAGGGTTCTTCCGACTGCAGCACATCTATTTTTCGTTTTTTTACCGCTTTGCCCATATACAACCACGCAAAACTCCAAACTATCACGGAAACTCATATACAAACACGAAAACTCCGAGCGGTTTCCGTGTTTGTATCATATCCCCCGTTTTTCAACAGCATTTTTCATCAAGCTAATACGCCTTTCAGCCAAAGCCGCCAATATCCTACACCTTTTTACCTTTCCACCATATACTATCACGGAAACCCCTGACTTTTGCGTGAAAGTATACTTTTGCCTGATAGTACGATTTTTGCCCCTATCGCCATCCTATCAGCGGCATCCAAAAACAAAAAAATTGGGGTCCACCACCCACCGTGATGAACCCCACCAAACCTCAAAATCCCTTGATTTTAAGCCATTCTTCCATACTTTTGCCTGCGAGTACCAAAATTCCTATGGCATCATTTGGAAATAGCCGCCTGTGCCGCTGTTATACTTTGATGACTTTTACCCCTCTTTACCCCATTTACCCCACCCAATTCGACATTCGACAAACGGGATTCGACAAGATTTCCTTGCTTTTATGCGGAATCCGCTATAAAATGATTTCGCGGAATTTTTCATTTTTATTGACATATTTCCCGCAAAAACGTATAATAATATCAGAGATGGGAAACCATCGTCAGGAGAGTTCCTGCCAGACAGTGGAAAACTTTATATTCAGGAGAGTTCCTGCCAGATAGTGGAAAACTTTATTAATCAGGAGATTCCCTGCCAGACAGTGGGAAACTTTAAAATCAAAGGGTGATCGCTATGATCGCCCTTTTCTTTGCAGGAGATACCAATGAGCGAACTAAAACTATATGAAATATCTGAGGAATACATCTCATATATCAGTACCGTTGAAAAAAATGTTTTTTCCTCAAAGGAAAATGATCGGAACCATACACGGAAGTATCTGGGCATTGTATACAGCATTAACGGGTATAACTATTACATCCCCTTTCCTCGCCTAAAAATTCTGATTACCGAATGGAAAATGGAGTACAGAAAATCCGCGGAAGCATTGTCCCCATCATCCGCATTACATCCCAATCCTCATCCGGGGAACTGGAATTAAAGGGAACTTTGAAACTGAGCAATATGATTCCTGTTCCTGCATCGGAATTAACCCTATATGACGTGGAGCATGAACAAGATTTATTTTATAAGGCTCTCATACATAAGGAAATGCTTTTTATCCGTAAAAACAAAAACAAAATCGTCCAGAATGCAAAAATTCTGTACAAACAGAAAAAGGAAAACAATCCTGCCATCGGATATCTGAAAAGCACGG
Organism: Clostridia bacterium; assembly: GCA_910575245.1. Lineage (GTDB taxonomy): Bacteria > Bacillota > Clostridia > Lachnospirales > Lachnospiraceae > UBA3282. The sequence continues at coordinate 14,189 of CAJTEN010000053.1, forward strand.
TTGATTTTACATTGCTTGAACAGATGCATGATAAATTTATAGAAAAGAAAAACAATTAGCCAAAAAGTCGGACGCTACAAGCGGTTTTCCGGCTTTTTTATTTTCCCGCTTGCAATCCCGCCAAAACAGAGGTAAGCTACGACACCACGGAAGGAGGGATTGGATTGGAAAAGGATTCTGCATTGTACCAATTGATGGATACCCGCATGCACAGCGTCATGAACGGTATCGTGAGCAGTGACGGGGAATACCAGGCGATTCTCCGCAAGTCGGACATATACTCCGGCGAACTGGACAGGATGGATTTATCAAAAGAAATCCGGCTGCTGATCGACCGCTACGTCAGCGAGCAGAACGCGCTGGGCTCCCGGTTTGGGATGCTCGCCTACCTGCTTGGCTTTTCCGACTGCAAAGCCATGTTCTTGGGGAAATGCCTGCCGACAGAAGCAAAAGAAATGAACGCAGAATTGTAACTGCAAAAAAAAAGCCAGACAGGGCGAAAAGGCTGCGCCACAGCCCTTCCGCCCTGTCCCTCTTCCGTTTTAAATGAATATCCACGCCTCCAGCTCCGCATACCTGTTGGATTTTGACCACTGCGGGTGTTTCCTGAACCATGCCCGCTCGTCATCCGGCGTGACCGTTATCTTCTTAAAATAAACGGGGGAACCGGCATCATCCAGTCCCCCTCCCGCATAGGGGCTTAGGTTTAGGAGCCACTCGAAGCGGTCTTCGTAAACCCTCACCCCTGACACATATCTATCCATTTCCTCTTCCGAAAACTCGCCATCCTCCGGCATGGAGAACTGCCCCATGAGCTTTTGCAGGTTTTCCAGCTTGCCGCTCACGTCCGCCTCCGTGGCGGGCTCCACGTCCCCGTACTGCGCCATCCGCTGCTCCAGTTCCGCAATCTTCTCCCCCACCTCCTGCTGCTTTCGGCTGAATACCTCTTTCGGTATCTCGTTGTTCATCCTCATATCGAGCAGCGTCTCATATCTGCCCCGCTCCTTTTTGAGCTGTTCTTCTATGATTTCCTTGTCCCGCAGGACTTCCGACTGCTCCACCCCGGCAATGCCGCACCCCAGCACCGCCGCCGCGTCCAGGAGCGTCCCCTCCAGGTCATCGAAAACGGCGTGGAGGACTTTCTGCGCCATCGTGTACATCTTCCAGTCCTGCACCAGCGGCGAGCGGCAGACGTTCTCAATGCCCAGGCCGTTTTTCAGCCTTGCCGCTATGGTCCCCGTCCGGGTCTGGTCGTAGCACTTGTAGGTGTAGGTGATGAAGTCCGTCTTGGTATGCCACTTGGTCTTTGCGAAGGCGTGGCCGCACTGGCACCTCATCTTCCTGCGCCAGAGGTCGTCCGAATGGACGCCCTTGTTCTTCCGGCGCTGCCCCATCTGCGCGTCCTTTTCCGCCATCATCTTCTGCACCCGCCCGAATTCCTCTTTGGTGACGATGGGCTGGTGCTTCCCCTCCACGATGACGCGCTCCAGCTCCCCCTTGTTCTTCGCCCTTTTCTGTTCCAGGTAGTCCGGCACGTATTCCTTCCGGTATTCCAGTTCGCCGCAGTAAAGGCGGTTTTTCAGGATATGGCCGACGGTGGCGTAATGCCACATCGTCTTCCCCATCGCCGTGCGGCGGCCTTCCTTTTCAAGCTGCTTCATGATCTTGTGGTAGCCGTTGCCCGCAAGGTACAGGTCGAATATCCTCCTGACCGTTTCCACCTGTTCCTCATTGATGACGTATTCCGGCCCCACCTTGTCGTAGCCAAGCACGTTCCCGGTGCCGTAGACCACCCCGTTCTGGAAGGAGACCATCTGCCCCGCCTTCACCCGCATGGAGGTCTTTTTCGATTCGTTCTGCGCGAGGGTGGCCATGATGGTCAGCCGCAGCTCCCCGTCCTCATCGTTCATGGTCCATATCCCGTCCTCGGTGAAGTACACCTCAATGCCCATCCGCTTTAACAATCTCGTCTGCTGGAGGGTGTCCACCGTGTTCCTTGCGAACCTCGATACCTCCCTCGTGACGATTAAATCGAAATGGCCGTCCTTCGCGTCCTCCATCATCCGCACGAAGTTTTTCCGCTTGGATATGGAGGTGCCGATTATCCCTTCATCGATATACCGGCGGTAAAGCACCCAGTCCGGGTGCCTGTCTATCAGGTCATCATAATACTGCACCTGGTTCTCCAATGCTGAAAGCTGTGCCTCATGCTCTGTTGACACCCTTGCATATATCGCAACTTTCCTTATGCGCATCTGCATCCGCTCCTTTCTTTTTTGGTAGTCTATAGGCGTTTGCGAAACGCCAGAACCCGCATAAATACGGGATTCTCTTTGTTACAAAATAAAACAACTCCTCACTGGTCTGTGGTATAATTGAAATGTCCAGTAACAATTATCCATATCTACCAGTAAAGGAGTCGTATCTATATGATAACACATAAACAACTCTCTTTGGCAGATATTTTTACCGATTGCCAAAATAAATTTGATAACGATAAATATGAGTTTCTTTCCATACTCGATGAAACCATCAACCTTGATGAAATTATTCCGGTGTCCTTTGTTTCTCACTTTCATGCTGCCACCGGCAGACCCCGCAGGCATCTTCTTTACCCAATGCTGAAGGCTCTGTTACTACAGCTTATTTTCTCAATCCCAACAACATCCCTGCTGATCGTATTCCTGAAATACTCCCAGGAACTGCGGGACTTCTGCGGGTTTGATGTTGTCCCGGATGCCTCTAAATTCACCCGGTTCAAACAAGATTTTTTATCGGACTTACAATCCATGTTCGATCATCTTGTTGACTTGACCGAACCAATCTGCCATTGTATTGATACACAGAAAGCTTCCATGCTTCTCTTTGACACCTCCGGCATTGAGGCATGGGTTACAGAAAACAATCCCAAATATGCCAACCGTATCATCAAACAGCTTAAAGCCTTCAAAAAAGCAAAAGGGATGGACGATTCCTTTGACCCTTATAAAGCCGCCTACGGCTCCATGCCTTCCCATGCTGCCGCCAATCCAGCCATTCAGCAGATGTACATTAACGGGCATTTCTGTTATGCTTATAAATTCGGTATTATTACCAACGGGCTCGGCATTGTCCGGGATATTTCCTTTTATAACAAGGACTTTCTTGAGGCTCATCCTGACATCATTGCTGGAAAAAAATCTGATTCCCCGGATGAAGATAAGAGCCTTGCCGGTTCCAAGGCATTGATTCCCACTTTAAAGGATTTCTTTCGGAAGCATCCGCTTATCAATCCGAAAACTTTTCTGGGAGACGCCGCATTTGATTCCATTGAAATCTACAAATACCTGTTACAAGAAGCTTCCTTTGAGCAGGCTTACATTCCCCTCAACGGCAGAATCTCCCTTCCAGAATCAGACTGCCCGCTTAATAAGGACGGCATCCCCTGTTGTCCCAAGAACCCATCCCTTCCAATGAAACGGGAAGGAAGCAAATCCCATCTCCGCTGCGGGCTGCCAACCATGAAGTTTGTATGCCCAAAAATGAAATGGGAATATGATAAAACAACCGGAAAAAGCAAACGTGTCTGCCACTGTGAAAATCCCTGTACTGAATCCCCCTGCGGCAGGATGTTTTATATTTATCCCGAGAAAAACCTGCGTGCCTATCCTGGTACGGTTCGTGGTACGGCCGAATGGGATTCCACCTATAAGATCAGGGTAAATGTTGAGAAATCAATCAACCACTTCAAAGACAGTTTTTGTGTTGCCGGCCGTAAAACCCAAAATGAGAAGACGCTTCATGCCGACCTGCTTCTCGCTGGGATTACCCAGCTTATCACTGTAATGGCGGCTGACAAACTGCGCAAGCATCAATATATCCGCAGTCTAAAACCTCTGATTGCATAACCTTACATACCGCATATCATTTCACTGGCAGATATCCTTATCTGCTTTATTTTCATGTCTTAAAACTCTCGTTATCCACATCCCCCCCTGTAAGTCCGGCTCAACCGGGCCTTTGCCCTATTGGAATCAAGATTTTGAACTTGTTTCGCAATTACCTATTAGTGTGTTTGACAAGGGCATAATAACACGATACCTAAAGAATGGAGCCAACCTACACCTGACCGCCACTATTGGGGAAAACTCAAAGCGGCGGTTTCTGCGCGATATGGCCGGAGTCCACTGGGGCCGCCCTGTTTTGGTTATCAAGGCAGCCCCCAGCAGACCCCGGCCATTCCACCCGCAAAGTATAAATACCGGATAGCAACTTCGAGACAAAATGTCCCAAAGCAATCGTTGTCCCCGCGCATTTTTACATAGGGGCTCTGGTGGTATATCCCCCGTCGCCGCTTACTATTGAGCACAGGCGGGAGCAGGCGGTCAAGGGTGCGTAGCACCGCCGCTTGCGGCGGCCTGCCCTTGACGGCCTGCCCCGGCTGTGCTACCCCTCCGGCGCGGCGGGGGATATATCCTCCAGAGCCGCCCCCTTTCCCATGAATGGGAAAGGGCGGGGGGATTGGGTTGAACGCGCTGTAAAACCGCTTATTTTCCACGGCTGGACTGTTAGCATTTAGGCGTTTGAAAGCCGCTTGTATCAAGGGTTTCCGGGCGCGTTCGGCAGGGGGGTGGTATGTTTATATGTCCTGCGCCCTATTCGTTCCACAAATGCTAACATGTGGCGAGGTGCACTTCGGGACATTTTGTCCCAAAGGTACAAGACCAATCGTCTCCCTTAATAAGAAAAATCTTTGTAAAGGAAGCTTGACAAAACCGCCCTATGCTGCTATAATGCAAATGTAAAGGAACCTTGTCAAAATGGGAGGTGACATTATTTGGAAAACAGGGTTGAAGAATTACGAAAAAGGTTAGGCATGAATCAAGAAGATTTTGCAAAAGCACTTAAAGTTTCAAGACAAACTGTCAGTTCAATAGAAACGGGGAAATATAATCCCTCTTTAGAATTAGCTTTTACAATATCAGATTTTTTCGGTAAGCAAATTGAAGATATTTTTATCCATGAAAGGAGTTGCAAAGATGAAAAAAGGTAATTTATTAGAGGGTATTTTGTTTGCTTTGACAGGCATTATTCTTTTGGCTGTAGCACTTCTGACTGATAGTGTGCTGGACAGTTTGCTTATTGGTTTTGCTGCCGTAACTATCTCTTCTGGTATTTTTATGACTTGTAAATACTTCTATTGGAGTACATCTAAAAACAAAGAGCGTTATCAAGAAAAAATAGAAAATGAAAAAATTGAACTTCACGATGAATTAAAATCAAAATTAAGAGATAAATCCGGTCGCTATGCATATGCCATCGGGCTTATGACAGTTAGTATTTCAATAATCATTTTCTCCATATTGGGAAAACTTGAAATCATTGATAATTCACGCTTAATAGTGCTATATCTGGGCGGCTATTTAATATTTCAAATTGTAATAGGTATCATAATATTTAAGCAGTTGCTAAAAAAGTATGAATAGCAAACCCGACCGATCCAGTCAACGACAAGTAAATGGGTTTCACTTCTCCCACCGTTGACAGCCCCGTTTGTCTTTGCTGTTCGGTAATCAAGGGGCAACAGCCTAAAGTGTTGCTATCTTATTCATAAGGAACAGACGCGATAGCGGCGGTGACGCAGCCAACCTCTTTGGGACATTTTGTCCCAAAGAGCCGGGTTTGGGGAGGCTCCCCAACAAGCATTTTTGACGGCCCCCGGCCAGTCAAAAATAGCAAGTGTGGCCACACTTGCACTGCTTGCCGTTTTTACCCCGAATTCGGGACAAAATTCGTTATACCGAAAGTCAGATTATCCCGAATACATCAAAGAAAGCCAGTAATAGCGGCATTTCTTAGAGAAATATTCGGGATAACTTTTTAGTCATTTACACG
>CAJTEN010000054.1 GCA_910575245.1 Clostridia bacterium
ATGAAAAAGACCTTCAGGCGGAAAGTGCTGAAAAATAAGAGCGCAAAATGCATCCATATGTTTATTCATAGATGCAACAGCGCAGAAAGAGGCAGATATGAAGGGAAATAATAATACAGCTAACACAATCAATGCAGGCGGCATGAGTATCAAAGTGACCGTAACCCCCATGAAGGAGCAGGAGGGCTGCCTTAAGGCAAACGCTTCCATCATCCTGAATGACGTATTTAAAGTGACCGGAATCCGTATCGGTATTTCACAGAAGGGCAATGTATTTGTTTCCATGCCGGATTACAAGACCGGGCGGCTGGATGATAACGGAAAGGACATCTATCAGGATATCGCTTACCCTGTGACAAGGCAGTTCCGGCAGGAATTGTATGATGAGATTGTGCAAGAATTTAATGCTGTTATGGGGCAGGATATACAGTAAATAGGAGAGGAATAAATAGCATAGATTAAGCAGAAATGATAGGTGCTATACCTTATGCGGTTCATCGTATTATGCGTAATTTTTTTAGCCGGGGCAGTGGTATGGTGTCTTTTTGATATGAATTGTTAGTGGATGATTATACAGAAATAGAAAACTGGAAAAAATTTTTTGAAATATCCCTCATACAGGTAGACAGTTGCTTTTTGGCAAATAAAATGATATACTTAAAAAAACACTTTAATAAAGTATGGGTGACGATATGGATAAAAAGAAAATAACTAATATGGAAGTAAAGAAGAAAAACAGGAATGAAGTTTTCCGTTATATCTGTAAACAGGGAACGGTGTCAAACCCCGATATTTCATATAATATGAAGATCAGCCTGCCTACGGCAACGCAGATTACAAAAGAACTGACGGCGGAAGGGTTATTGGAGGAGAAAGGGGAACTTAAGTCAACCGGAGGAAGAAGGGCGAAAGCCTTATCAGCAGTAGTCAATGCCAGACTGGCGGTAGGGCTGGATATTACTAAAAACCATATTGCGCTGGTGCTTACCAATATTGTGGGAGAAATTCTGAAATATGAACGTATTCACCAGCCATATGTCTCCGGGGAGGTTTATTATCGAAAAGTAAGTGAAAGATTGGAACATTTTCTGGATGAAAGCGGCATTGAAAGGGATAGCGTTTTAGGGGTAGGCATATCCTTTCCGGGAATTATTGATTTGGATAAAGGGCAGATCACTTATTCCCATATATTAGGTGTAGAGGCTGTACCACTTGATTCGGTAAGCGCCTTTTTTTCCTATCCATGCTTTTACCTCAATGATGCCAATGCAGGGGCTTATGCAGAGGGATTTCATGGGGATGAGGCGGAGCGTTTTTTTTATCTTTCATTAAGTAATACGGTTGGCGGAGCGATTTTCGGCGGAAATGAACTGATACAAGGCAAAAATTTCCGGTGCGGTGAAGTCGGACATATGACAGTTGTTATGGACGGGGAAAGCTGCTATTGTGGGAAAAGGGGATGTCTGGACGCTTATTGTGCTGCATGGCATTTATCTGATGCGGCGGATGGAAAACTGGAACAGTTTTTCTGCCTGCTGGACCAGGGGGATGCAGGGGCGGTGAAGATATGGGATTCTTATACAGATTATCTGGCTATTGCAGTGAATAATATTTACATGGTTCTGGATTGTGATATTGTTTTAGGCGGCTATGTGGGAAGCTATATGGGTACGCACCTTCAGGAACTATGGGATAAAGTGGCTGGGAGAAATACTTTTGGGGAAAAGAATCCATATGTAAAAGCCTGCAATTATAAGGTGGGTGCGGCTGCATTAGGAGCGGCTTTGAAAGTGATAGAGAGTTTTGTCAGCCAGATATAAAATAAGGATTGTATAGTTGCAAGAAGAAGTTTCAGAAATGGGACTTCTTTTTTTGTGTGCATTTTTAATAAAAGCATGGGAGAGGTTTTGGCAGAAATGATGAAAGTGTAGGATTTATAGAAAATATATTGACAAAATGAGTTCTGAACAATAGAATAAAATACATAATAAAACTATTTAATAAAGTAATAATTAAAGTGATATATAAAAAGGAGGAAGAACAATGGAGCGAAAGAGCAATGGAGCGGTGGAAGAGGTGGGAAAAGTCGATAATGTTGACGCACTGCAGGAGCGCATGAAAGAACTGCGGAAAGCACAGGAAATTTTTGCTACATATTCACAGGAGCAGGTGGATAAGATTTTCTTTGCGGCAGCCATGGCGGCGAATAAGGCAAGGATATCCCTTGCTAAAATGGCAGTGCAGGAAACAGGCATGGGTGTTGTTGAAGACAAGGTGATCAAAAATCATTATGCTTCGGAGTACATTTATAACTTTTACAGGAAAACCAGAACTTGCGGAGTGATTGAAGAGGATTCGGTTTATGGCATCAAGCGGATTGCAGAACCGATCGGCTTAGTCGCCGCAGTCATTCCTACAACCAATCCCACATCCACTGCAATCTTTAAAACATTGATCTGCCTAAAGACCAGAAATGCGATCATCATCAGCCCACATCCACGTGCGAAGGATGCAACGATCGCGGCGGCAAAGATCGTATATGATGCGGCTGTTGCGGCGGGGGCACCTGAAAATATTATCGGGTGGATTGACGAACCAAGCCTCGAACTGACAAATGAGGTAATGCGGGATGCGGACATCATACTGGCTACCGGCGGCCCCGGCATGGTAAAGGCGGCATACTCTTCCGGCAAACCTGCAGTGGGCGTAGGGGCAGGCAATACGCCGGTAATCATTGATGAGACCGCTGATATCCAGATGGCGGTAAGCTCCGTTATCCATTCCAAAACCTTTGATAATGGAATGATATGCGCTTCGGAACAGTCGGTTACGGTGGTGGGCAATGCGTATGATGCGGTAAAGAAAGAGTTCCAGTACAGGGGATGCTATTTCTTAGAGCCGGAGGAACTGGATAAGGTACGCCATACTATTTTGATCAACGGTTCATTAAACGCAAAGATTGTAGGGCAGTCTGCCCATAAGATTGCGAAAATGGCAGGAGTGGAAGTGCCGGAAAGCACCAAGATTCTGATAGGAGAAGTGGAATCAGTAGACATTTCGGAAGAATTTGCACATGAAAAGCTTTCCCCCGTATTAGCGATGTACCATGCGGCGGACTTTGACGATGCCCTTGCCAGGGCGGAGCAGCTTGTGGCTGATGGCGGCTATGGGCATACTTCTTCCCTCTATATTCATCCGGCACAGAAGGAAAGGATCGCTAAACATGCACAGGCTATGAAAACCTGCCGCATCGTGGTCAATATGCCGGCGGCACAGGGTGCCATTGGCGATTTATATAATTTCAAGCTGACACCGTCGCTGACATTAGGCTGCGGTTCATGGGGCGGCAACTCTGTCTCAGAGAATGTGGGTGTCAAGCACCTGTTAAATATTAAGACTGTGGCGGAGAGGAGAGAGAATATGTTATGGTTCAGGGCGCCTGAAAAGGTGTACTTTAAAAAAGGCTGTATGCCGGTAGCATTGGATGAATTGGGAACGGTTATGGGAAAGAAGAAATGCTTTATTGTTACAGATACTTTCCTGTATAAGAATGGCTATGTGAAGCCCATAGAAGAAAAACTGGATCAGATGGGAATCCAGCATACCTGTTTCTATGAAGTAGCACCGGACCCGAACCTTTCTTCCGCAACAGCAGGGGCAAAGGCAATGGCTTCTTTTGAGCCGGACTGTATTATCGCATTGGGCGGTGGCTCTGCCATGGATGCGGGGAAGATCATGTGGGTAATGTATGAGCATCCGGAGGTAGATTTCCTTGATCTGGCAATGCGGTTTATGGATATCCGCAAGAGAGTCTATACATTCCCGAAGATGGGGGAAAAGGCATATTTTGTTGCAATCCCCACATCTTCCGGCACAGGATCGGAGGTAACGCCCTTTGCTGTTATTACTGATGACAGGACTGGCACAAAATATCCGCTGGCAGATTATGAACTGCTTCCCAATATGGCGATTGTTGACGCAGACAATATGATGAACCAGCCGAAAGGGCTGACCAGCGCTTCCGGTATAGATGTGCTGACCCATGCACTGGAAGCATATGCATCCCTTATGGCTACCGATTATACAGATGGTTTGGCATTGAAAGCGATGAAGGGCGTGTTTGACTATTTGCCGAGAGCTTATGAAAATGGGGCGGCTGATCCGGTCGCAAGGGAAAAGATGGCGGACGCTTCCTGTATGGCGGGTATGGCATTTGCCAATGCGTTTTTAGGTGTATGCCATTCTATGGCGCATAAGTTAGGAGCCTACCACCACCTGCCCCATGGCGTAGCGAATGCATTGATGATATGTGAGGTTCTGCGTTTTAACGCAGAGGAAGTACCGGTGAAGATGGGAACATTTCCACAGTACCAATATCCGCATACACTGAAGCGGTATGCAGAGTGCGCTCACTTCTGCGGTGTCAGCGGCAGGGATGATAAGGAAACACTGGAATTGTTCATAGCAAAGATTGAAGAACTGAAAAAGGCAATCGGGATTAAAAAAAGCATCAGGGAATATGGCATTGATGAAAAATATTTCTTAGACAATCTGGATCAGATGGTTGAGGATGCATTTGATGATCAGTGTACCGGCGCAAACCCCAGATATCCATTGATGAGTGAGATTAAGGAAATGTATTTGCGGGCTTATTATGGAAACTAAAAACACAAAAAGGAGGATATGAACGTTTATGGAAGCGACAAACAAAGAAGTTATCTTTACAAGACCCCATAAAACAATTTATGCTGCCGGGGATAAGGTCATCAAGGTATTTGACGAACGCTATACCAAGGCGGATGTGTTAAATGAAGCCCGCAATGAGGCACTGGTAGAGGAAAATACCGACCTGAATATTCCGGCATTGCTTGAGGTGTCGCATATGGAGGAAGGCTGGTGCCTTGTGCGCGAAAAAGTGGAAGGGAAAACATTGGAGCAGCTTATGCAGGAAGAGCCGGAGAAGTTAGAAACCTATATGGAAATGTTTGTTGACCTGCAGTTGGATGTCCACAAACAGAAGGTTGCCACAATCAAACGCCTGCGCCATAAATTAATGGATCAGATCAACAGCTTAAAAGATTTGGATGCGACAGCCCGTTACGAGTTGGCTACCCGTCTGGAAAGTATGCCCAAACATACAAAACTCTGCCATGGAGACTTCAATCCGAGCAACGTTATTGTGGATCAGCAAAACAGGCTCTGGATCATTGACTGGGCGCATGCGGCACAGGGAAATGCGTCCGCAGATGCGGCAATGACATTCCTGCTGTTCTCTTTGGAGGATGAAAAAAAGGCAGAAATATATATGAAATTATTCTGTAAAAAGAGCGATACGGCAAGGCAGTATGTAAACCGCTGGCTTCCGATTGTGGCTGCGGCACAGATGACAAAGAAAAAGGTAAAAGAAAAAGATTTCCTGATGAGATGGATTGATGTAGCGGAATATCAATAGAAAAATTAAGGAAAATGGAGGAAACGATCATGGAAGGAAAAATGAAAGTAGCGGTCATGCTGGGAATTGGAAAGATGGGATTTGAGGAGAGGGATATCCCGAAAGCAAAGGACAATGAGGTGCTTGTCAAATTGGAGTATGTGGGAATCTGCGGCAGCGACCTGCACTATTACGAGACAGGGGCAATCGGTGATTATGTGGTAAAGCCGCCCTTTGTACTTGGGCATGAGCCGGGTGGAACCGTTGTGGAAGTGGGGAAGGACGTGAAGCACCTGAAAGTTGGAGACAGGGTTGCGTTAGAACCGGGCAAGACCTGCGGACACTGTGAGTTCTGTAAGACAGGGCGTTACAACCTCTGCCCGGATGTGGTCTTTTTTGCAACGCCGCCGGTGGACGGGGTATTCCAGGAATATGTGGCTCATGAAGCGGATCTTTGTTTTAAACTGCCTGATAATGTAAGCACAATGGAGGGCGCCCTGATTGAGCCTCTGGCAGTGGGATTCCATGCCGCCATGCAGGGAGGCGCAAGGGCAGGACAGACAGCGGTTGTCATGGGGGCAGGCTGCATCGGCCTTGTGACAATGATGGCGTTAAAGGCAATGGGCGTTTCAAAAGTGTATGTGGTTGATATCATGGAAAAACGTCTCCAGAAAGCATTGGAACTGGGGGCAGACGGTATCATAAATGGAGCGCAGACAGACGCTGTGGAAGAGGTAAGGAAGCTGACGGATGGAAAAGGCTGTGATCTTGCAGTGGAGACTGCAGGCACACAAGTGACCACTGTACAGACAATACATATGACGAAGAAAGGTGCAACAATTGTGCTGGTAGGTTACAGCAAGAGCGGGGAAATGACACTGCCCATGAGCCTTGCACTGGATAAGGAGCTGACCTTTAAGACAGTATTCCGCTACCGCCATATCTATCCGATGGCGATAGAGGCTGTTGCGGCAGGCAAGGTAAACCTGAAAGGTATCGTGACGGATATCTTCGGGCTTGATGAGGCACAGAAAGCCATGGACTACAGCGTAAATAATAAAGCCGATATTGTAAAAGCAGTGATACGCATTGCAGAGTAGCCAGGGTGCAGTATACAGAGCCTCGGAAACTGCATACCGGATTAGTTTCCGGGGTATCTGTGTATGAATTCGGAAATTACAGGGATGGAGGATTCATATGGAGAATAATTTTCAGAAATATATAACAGGGCTGCAGCATATTGGGATTCCGACAAATGACTTGGAAGCAACCATTGCCTTTTATGCAGCTCTTGGATTTCAGGTTGCGTTTCAGACGGTGAATGAAGCGGCAGATGAAAGAGTGGCATTCTTAAGGCTGGGGGATGTTACGGTTGAGACATATGAAAATAAGCAGGCGACACTGGTTAACGGCGCACTGGATCATGTTGCACTGAATGTGACGGATATTGAGGAAGTATTCAGGATGGCAAAAGAAAATGAATTTTGTATGCTGGATGAAGAGATTCAGTTTCTTCCTTTTTGGGAAAATGGGGTAAAGTTTTTTACGCTTATGGGACCGAACAAAGAGAAAATTGAATTTAGCCAGTATTTATAGCGGGAGAGGAGGATTGCAATGGAGCAGAAGAATACAGATGTAAAAGTGCCATTGATCAGTAAGATCGCATATGGCATGGGGGATGTGGGATGTAATTTCAGTTGGATGTTTGTGGGGAACTTCCTGATGATATTCTATACGGATGTTTTTGGGATAGGGATGAGTGCGGTTGCAGGACTGATGCTGTTTTCGAGATTCTGGGATGCGATCAATGATCCTGTGATCGGAGGTTTGAGTGACAAGACGCATACGAGGTGGGGGAGATACCGCCCCTGGCTTTTGATCGCTGCGCCGCTGACCGCCCTTGTATTGATGCTGACTTTCTGGGCGCATCCGGACTGGCCATCTACAGCAAAGATTGTGTACATGGCAGTTACTTACTGCATTCTGGTATTAGGCTATACCTGTGTCAACATCCCTTACGGAACTTTGTGCGGCGCGATGACACAGAATATAGAAGAACGGGCAAAAATTAACACGTTCCGTTCCGTCAGTGCGATGGTCGCAATCGGAATTATCAACATCATTACGGTTCCCCTGATCGCAGCGCTTGGAAAGGGAAGTGACAAGAGGGGATATCTCCTGATAGCAGTCATATATGGGTGTATTTTTGCAGCATGCCATATCTTCTGTTTTGCAAAGACAAAGGAAGTAGTGGAGGTGCCGGAGAAAGAGAAAACACCACTGAAAGTGCAGTTATCCGCTGTTGCGAAAAACAGGCCGTATCTGATTGCAGTGGCAGGGCAGTTCCTGTTTGGGGTAACGCTTTATGGAAGAAATGCGGATGCACTCTACTATTTTACATATGTGGAGGGGAATCAGGCATTATTCAGTACCTACTCCCTTTTTATCATTATCCCTTCCATCATTGGTGCAGCCTGCTTCCCGGTGGTATTTCGGCTGACAAACAATAAAGGGCGTTCCGCTTCCATATTTGCGCTGCTTACGGGGATCAGCATGTTTTGTATGTACTTTTTTACGGTTGGAAAATCACCGGTTCCATTTTACCTGTTTTCGTGTCTGGCACAATTTTTCTTCTCAGGGTTCAACACAGCGATTTATGCGATTGTGCCGGATTGCGTGGAGTATGGGGAGTGGAAAACAGGGCTCCGTAATGACGGCTTCCAGTATGCTTTCATTTCTTTAGGGAATAAGATTGGTATGGCGATTGGAACTGCTGCATTGGCAGGCGTTCTGGGCAGCCTCGGATATGTAGCGAACCAGCAGCAGAACCCGGCAGTACTGGCTGTGATCAAGCATTCTTTTACCACAGTTCCCGGTGTGCTGTGGATCATAACAGCGGCAGTTTTATTTTTCTACCGCCTGAATAAGAAAGCTTATAACAAGATTGTGCAGGAAATTCAGGAAAGAAAGGAGAGTGGCAGACATGTATGATGTTGTTGCATTGGGAGAATTGCTGGTTGATTTTATCCAAAATGGCAGCAGTGCGAAAGGAAACCCAATATTTGAGGCAAATCCGGGCGGAGCGCCATGCAACGTACTGGCAATGCTTTCGCGTCTGGGTTATCAGACCGCATTCATTGGCAAAGTAGGAGAAGACTATTTCGGGCGGATGCTTGGGAAAACGGTCAGGGAGACGGGGATTTCCGATGAGGGGCTGCTTTATGACCAGAATGTGAATACTACACTGGCTTTGGTTCATACACTGCCGGACGGAGACCGGGATTTTTCATTTTACAGAAAACCGGGAGCGGATATCATGCTGACAGACGGGGAGGTCAACAGAAAGCTGATAGATGAATGCAGGGTATTCCACTTTGGCTCCCTCTCGCTTACAGATGAACCGGCTGCTACGGCAACAAAAGCGGCTGTCACATATGCAAAGAATGCAGGGAAACTGATTTCCTTTGATCCCAATTTACGGGAGCCTTTATGGGAGAATGAAGGGCAGGCAAAAGAGGCAATCTGGTATGGAATCGGGGAATGTGATGTCTTAAAGATTGCGGATAATGAGATAAAGTGGCTGACCGGAAAAGAAGATTATGATGAATGCGTGCAGATGATCAAAGAACGGTCAAATGTTAAGCTGGTCAATGTAACTTTGGGGAATGAAGGAAGCCTTGCATACTATAGGGATCAGAAAGTTTATGGAAGACCGTTCCTGAGTGACAGGACGATTGATACGACAGGAGCAGGAGATACCTTTTGCGCCTGCGTGATCGGCTTTCTGCTGGAGAATGGCCTGGATGGTCTGGCAGAGGCGGATTTGGAAAGAATGCTTTCCTTTGCGAATGCGGCGGCATCCATTATAACAACCAGAAAAGGTGCGATCCGGTCCATGCCGGACAGGGAAGAGGTAGGTGTCCTGCTTGCAAATTATGGGAAGAATCAGGAGGAACCAAAGGCTGCGAGAACATTTGATATTTTGCTTGGCTCTGTGGATAAGGTAAAAGCATTTGTCAATGATATGAGCAAAATAGAAGGGGATGTATTGCTTTGTGTGGGGAAATATGTGATTGATGCAAAATCAATCATGGGAATTTTCAGTTTAGAGCTGTCAAAGCCATTGCGGCTTGAAATCGAGAACTGGAAAGAAGAGTATGCGGCAATCCTTGAAAAATATTTAGATAATTAGTTGTTTTGCTTAACGTAGCATATGATAATTGTCTGGCGGATGCCAATTAGAATGCTGATTCAAACCGAAAGTATTGGGATGGATCAGCATTCGATTATATTTGGAAATAATTATATTTTCCTACAGGGCTATCCTGCAAATATGCAGGATAGTAAATAACCCCCATATCTTATATACTATAGATTACAGGTGTAGATGCCTATGATGACATATGAACCGTTTTGGAGGATGATGAACGAAAGAAGGATATCCACTTACAGCCTTGAAGTTGACTATGGTTTTAATAAAGCGTTCATCCACCGTTTAAAACACAATAAAAATATGAACCTGTCATCTATTGACTACATCTGTGATGTATTTTGCTGTCCGGTAGAGGATGTGGTAGTGCATATCAGAAACGATAAGGGTGTCGGTGCTGATGATTGCCTGTGATTGAGAGAAAGCCAGGGCAAAGTAGAAGACTTAAGGAGTGTAACAAGTGGCGGATTCCGGTGAGAGAGCTGCCGCTGTTTTTATGTAATGGGTACGGAATGCAGCCATGTACGTTTACATTGGAATGGATATTGCAGAGAAAATATTTCGGGAAAGTGGGAGGTGTAAATCTGGAAAGGCGGCTGCAAATTTATTTTGGGAGAATCGTAAAATAAATGGAACATTTTTCATGCGGAACATACTATGACAGGATCGGAGGAAATGTCAGGAGAATACGGATGGAAAAGGGATTGACGCAGGAGAAGCTTGCAGAAAAAACGGAGCTGTCCTTGACGGTGATCCAGAAAGTAGAAACAGGGCAGAGCGGGTCGAGGCTTGAAACATTGATCAGGATAGCGTTTGCCCTTGGGGTTTCCCTTGATATCCTTATGGATATGAAGGAGAGTGATGTACAGGGCAGGGATTGGAGGGAAGAGGTATATCTGCTGGTCAGGGATAAAACGGTGGGTGAGGTTAAGTTTGCCATAGCGGTGGCTGATTCCATATTCAGGTATAAGGATGAATTTCTGGATTGAACGGATGGCGGTATGGTATTTACATAGGATGGAAGATGATTTTATTTATAACCGGCTGGCGGTTACAGTTACAGGAGAAAATTTATTAAATTGTGGGAGGCATCCAAAGGAAGAGAAAATCTTTGGGTGTCTTTTATTTTGTAGATTTTTGGAGCAAGATTGCAGAATTTGAAGACAGTCAGCCTGATACTCACAAAGATGGGTAAGGATTGGAGAAAATACCCACTTTTATGAGTAAAAAAATTCCAGACAATCTTTTATCATTAATACAGGCTTAATAGCCAGGGCTTTCCGCCTGAATGTAGGAAATTTGACAACTGAATACCAGTATGCAGCGGCTTTAAGAGGTTTCCCCTTGATAAAGTTGCGCCGGACAAGGAGCTTCGCCATGACCTGCCTGCCCCATATGGGGTAGACCGAAAGACCGTAACAGGAGAAGGAAGGCAGCAAGCGGCATCCGGTGCGGGGCTTCCCATGGCAGGAAGCCCTAAGGGGAGCCATAATGATACTTCTGCCCGGTGAGGGCAGCCGGAACAGCACGCCGGAGAACGGGCAGGGAGAAGGAAGCGTTCCCTGTTACGGGCTATGGAGCGGACCAGCCATCCCGCCCTGCATACTCCCTGCCAGTAGGGGGCTGGGCAAATGAAAATCCTGTAAGGGTACTGGCGTTTTATTAGTGGAAAACAGTGATAGATGGAATTGATTTTTTAGAAGCATAACAATCCAGCCATTCCATGGAAGCGCATAACAGAAAGCGGTTTGTTTTCGGTTATGTTTTTCCATGGGCTGGCTGGAAGGAGGTGGTGCTGGAAAATTACGCTGTAAATACAGCGTTGCTGTAAGCACAGGGGATTTGCCCCTGAAACTATGCGGGGAGCAGCCTGGAAGTAAGGAACAGGTTGCTCCCTGTAGAAACCAAAATAAAAAAGAAAGGAAAAAGTATGGGAAGAAAAAAAAGATTTTCAAGACTTCTCCTGTTTGCTGCCATGTTATCCACCATTGGCGCAGGGGTATTGGGGAGCGTTCCCCTGCCTGTAAAAGCGGCGGAAGAGGAAGGAACCTACACAGTCAGGTTTGAAGCCTATGAGGGAACCTGTGAGACAGAGAGCGTTTCCGTACCCAGAGGGGAAAGCATCATCCTGCCGGGTGCATCCTATGAAGGGCATTACCTTGAAAGCTGGATGGATGTAACCGAAAGTGGAAATGTGCATACTTTCAAGGCTGTAGGAGCTGCCGGGAGTGAGTACACGCCTGAAAGGGATTTATGGCTGTATGCCAACTGGAAACCTGAGCAGGAACAGGAGCCGGGGCAGGATATTACCGTAACCTATGAGGCAAGGATCGAAGATACCGGTTATGAAGAGCTGGAAGAAGCCTTTGCAGATGCACAGGCTGGTGATACTATCACAGTCCTTAAGGACTGCAGGGTATCAGGCACACTTGAAGTAACTGCTGATAACATCATTTTAAAAAGTGAGGATGCAGGGAACCCGGTGACGATCAGCAGGGAGGAAGGTTTTTCCGGTAAAAACTATGGCACAACTACCGATACCGTCCTGCTTGCAGTGGCAGGCGGGAGCCTTACTACGCAGGATATCATCTTTGATGGCGGTGCAGTATTGGATGGCGATTTCAATAATTCCGGCAAAGTCTGGAACAGCCCCCTTATTTATGTGGATGGCTCTTATGCCATGGATGGCGGAACTGTCCTTCAGAATAATTATAATACTGACGGTTATGTAAGCAATGGCAGCGGCAGGCCGCTCCACACAGCCGGGGCATTACATATCAAAAGTGGCGGCAGCTTTACCATGGATGGCGGCCTGGTCCGGAACTGCTATACATCCGGCGGAGGCGGCGGCATCCAGTCAGAGGCAGGCTCCCATGTGGAAGCTGCATCCGGCACAGTCACAAACTGTTATGCAACATGGGGCGGCGGAGTGGAACTCCGGGGAAGCGCAGAACTCTCCAACATGACTTTCACAGGAAATGCAGCAGGCTCCACAGGCGGCGGCATTTCCAGCAGCGCATCCCTGACGGTAACGGACTGTCTGGTCGAGGGCAACCGTTCCGCTTACGATGGCGGCGGGATCTATACCGGCACAGGACATCTGGCGCATATCACCGGATGCACCATTACCGGGAACATGGCAGGGCGTGGCAGTGCGGTCCAGACAGGCAAAGGGGAAGGGGAGCTCCCGCTTGTCATCAGAAACTGCACTATTACCGGAAACCTTTCAGAAGAGCGCAGCCATGCGGGCGGCGCAATCTGCTACATGAATGAGACCGGGATCATCTTATCCGGGAATATCGTCATGGAAGATAACCTTTCCATAGGCTATGAACCCTGTGACATCCACTATTTTTACAACACAGGCGCATCCATCCTGTTGGATGAAGATTTCGAAAGCACCTCAACTTTCGTGCTTGGCGGCTTTGACAGCATCAAGCCGGGCAGGGTGCTGATCGATGGCACACTGTACCATAAAAATGCAAGCACAGAACAGTTCGTATGGCACTGCCCGGATTACTGTACGGAAAAGCGGGGAGAAAACCTCTACCTTGCAGAAGTACCCAGGACATATTCAGTCAGCTATGATGCCAACAACAGCCCCACAGGGTCAAGCGATATGTGTTCCGATCCGAATAAGTATACCAGTAAAGACACAGTGACCATTATGGATCAGGAAGCGCTTTTCCCGCTTATGGGAAATATCGTAAGGTTTGGTTATAACTTTGCCGGGTGGAACACAGAGCCGGACGGAACGGGAACCGATTATGCGCCGGGGCAGGAGACAAGCCTTACAGGGAACCTTTACCTCTATGCGAAGTGGGAGGCAAAAGAGCCTGTCACCCTTACCTATATCTATAATGACGGGGAAGGAAGGAGAGACAGCGCACAGGTGATCCCCGGGGCAAACATTGCTTTCCCGGATGCTTCCAGAAAAGGCTACAGCTTTAAAGGCTGGTTTGGGGATGAGGATCTGACAGTATTTGCAGGAAACGCAGGGGAGAAGCATTATGCACCCCAGAAAGATACCTCTTATTATGCCGCATGGGAAAAGACAGACGCAACAGTCACCTTTGACGCAGACGGCGGGAAGATGGAAGGTGGAGATATTACTGCCAAAGTAGGTGACACCATCACACTTCCTGACTGCACTAAGGACGGTTATGCATTTACCGGCTGGTATGATGGAGACACCTTTGCCGGACAGGCAGGGGAAGAGTACACTGTCTCTGATGATGTGACTTTGATAGCCCGTTATGAGAAGAAAGAAGCTGCCACCTGCACGATCACCTTTGATGCGGACGGTGGAAAGATGGAGGGCGGAACGGTCATTGCAAAGGCAGGAGATACCGTTACCCTTCCAAACTGCACGAAGGAAGGTTACGAATTTACCGGCTGGTACGATGGAGATACCTGTATCGGGCAGGCAGGGGAACCATACACTGTCTCTGCCGATGTTACCCTGAAAGCACGTTATGAAAAGAAGGAAGATGAAACGGTCATCTGCACCGTTACCTTTGACGCTGATGGTGGCGAGACTGCAAGGGAGAGCATTTCCGCAGAGAAAGGCAGCGCAATCATCCTTCCTGCCTGCAGTAAGACAGGCTATGAGTTCCTTGGCTGGTTCTTAGCTTCTGACGATAGCATCTGCACTGGACAGGCTGGCGAGGAATTTACCGTACAGGGAGATATTACTTTAAAGGCACATTTTGAGAAAAAAGAGGCAGTGAAAGTTACCATTACTTTTGATGCAGACGGAGGAAAAGAAGTAAATTTGATCAAGGCAGAAAAAGGCAGTATCATCCGCCTGCCCAAGACGGAAAAGGAAGGTTACAGATTCCTTGGCTGGTACACAGAAAAAGATGGAGGCATCCTTCTTGGAATCCCCGGCAGTGAGATGAAAGCGGTTAAGGATATGACAGCTTATGCACTCTGGGATAAGGAAACAGAAAAAGATTCTGATAATGACGCTGATCCCGAAACCTGTAAAGTGACTTTCCATGCAGGAAAAGGAACGATTAAGGTAAAAGAGATTACCATTATTAAGAACGGAAGCCTTTACCTTCCCATGCCGGAACGTGAAGGGTATGATTTCACAGGCTGGTATCTGGATGATGGCCTGACACAGTTTGCAGGGGCATACCATGATACCTACCGGATCACCAGAGATACAGATTTCTATGCAAAGTGGGAAAAATCAAAAGAAAACATCGGCGGTAATGGAGATTCAGGAAACAGTGGAAATACAGAAAGCGGAGACAATACACAGGATGGCGATAATTCTAATGAAGCCTTAAATACATACACCATCAAATATGATGCCAACGGTGGCAAGACTAAAAATGCATCTGTCAAAGTAGTAAAGGGCGGCAGTGTGAAGCTCCCGGCTGCAGAGCGTGAGGACTATATTTTCAAGGGATGGTACACTGACAGGCAGGTATTTATCGGAACAGAAGGAGAGACCTATAAACCCAGCAGGAGCATCAGCCTCTATGCAAGATGGGAAAAGGCTGAAAATGATGGTAAGGATGATTCGGACAATAACAGTACAGAAAATACCAACGATAAGGACAATAAGAACACTTCGGACAAAAATCAGAATACAAGCGGAACTGTCTCCGGCAATTCGGCAGGCAGCCCTTCAGATAAAAATGCAGATACAAATACCGGAACGGAAGGAGGAAATGGAAATGCAGGAAAAGGATCAGAGCCGGTCATCCAGACTGGCCATGCGTCACCCTTTTATCTTCTTGCTGCCCTTGGGCTGTGCGGCATTATGCTTGCTGTTGCATCTGTGCTTGAAGGGAAGAAAATCTGTCCTTGAAGGACAGATGGAGAAATGCTGCTTGTAGTGGGTGCGTATTATGAGGAAATATTTTATGGTACAGGAACAGGCAGGGATCAAATAATGCTGTGATAACCACAGTTTGAAATGCGGCAGGGGCTTTTGCTCCTGCCATTTGAAACCATGGTGGCAGATATCCGATTTTTAGAATGTGGCTGTATCTGCTGCTATTTACATAGAAGAAAGGGAGCGCATGGAAAAAATAAAATATTTTATTAGCTGGCTTGGGGAGAAACTTTTCCCTGACCTGCCGGAAAAGAAAAGGCAGCGGATCGCAGTGCAGATCATAGTGGGAATATCCCTTGCCTTTGTCTGTATGGCAGGCATGGGGATCTTCCGCTATAAGGCAGTGAAACAGCTTGAAAAATATCAGGCAATAGCAGACGCTTATGCACAGCTTGACATTATTTTAGAAGAGGGAAGGGAGCAGTCGCAGAAGGAAGCGGCGGCGGAACTGGAAGAGCTTTTCTCCGAAATGGAAGCGGATGCAGAACGGTACAGGCAGGAGTATGAAGCGGAAATGAGGGAGAAGGGATTGGAAGCCTACGATTGGGATGCCTTATGCAGTGAAAACAAGGATATCAAAGGCTGGCTCTGCATCCCTGATACCTTAATCAATTTCCCCGTAGTGGGAACAGATGACAACGCCTTTTACCTCTCCCATGATTTCACAGGGGATAAGAGCAGCGCCGGATGCCCTTTTATGGATAAGGACACGCAGGTATGGGATTTCAACCGCATCATCTACGGCCATAACATGGGCACAGGCTCCGATGCCATGTTCTCTACCCTGTTAGATTATGAGAAGGAAGATTATTTGAAGGAACACCGTATCATCTATTTCACAGATGCCTATGGGAGTGCCGCCGCCTATCAGGTAATGGCAGTGGTCAAATACAGCATAGACGATCTGGAAGAATGGGATTTCCGCACAAGGAACCATGGAGATATGGAAAGCTACAATGCATGGATGGAGGAGCTGCAGGGAAGAGCGCTATATTATGAAGAGCCTGACCATGCGCCTACCAGCATCATTACCCTTGCCACCTGTGACAGACGGGTTTTTGGGAAAAATGGGAGATTTTTAATAATAGCAGGAAACTAATACTTAAGAAAAAAATCGAGAAAGGAGACGCTTGGGAGGTTAGTTAAAAATCGAAATATCAAACAGAGAATTGCTGAATCTGATAAAATGTGGTATAATAAATATAGATTTAGAGGACGTGGCAGATGTCCTTCTTTGTAAGACGCAAGAGGAGATTGCCATGAGCGAGATAACGATTCCGAAAATCAATTCCCGGCAGAAGGGATTACAGATACAATATTATACCACGATTCCTACTAAATATTCAGAAACCGGAAAACGCCACCAGATCACAGGGGCTTCAGAAGACGAAGTAAAGAAGAAATTTCGCAAGGAAGCAAAAAGGACTATGACAGGTCAGGTGGATTTGGAGAAGCATAAAAACGATACGGTAGCGCAGGTGGTAGAAATGTTTCTGGAATTTGCAAAAGGGGATATCAAGAAGCAGACCCACAGCAGATATTACAGGGCTTATGTAAATTATGTGAAGGACAGTAGCTTTGGGAAAATCCCCGCCCGGAAGATTAAGAACTCAAACTTCCCACGTCAAAAATGGGATTCGCACCTTGAAAAATCAATACTTTAGTCCACAAAATACCCTTATGCGGCTGTTTCTCTCCGTTCCAATGCGTCCTGCATGTATTTTGGGAGACGCTCAACAAAGCTGGCTGTGAATTCCTCCAGCTGCGATTCTGT
>CAJTEN010000055.1 GCA_910575245.1 Clostridia bacterium
AACACAGAATGACTATAGAATCAATGGAAGTGGCATATTTTAGGGATTTTTCCAAGTTGTACCAGCCCGGTAGTAGGTTATGGCATACCTAATTGCAATCGTTACAGTTTAAAAGGTTGGAATTAAAACTATTATTGTAAAAAAATAGGTGCTCTTTTTAGACAAACATGTTATAATTTGTTGGAGAAAGAATTTTGTTATCATTTTTTATGATTGATAATTGAATATTATCGGTCAGATTTTGAATAGACAAACGGGATTTATCTTCTGAGTACAAATTGGCAACAGGATAATACCAGCTTATTCAATATATATAGAAGATAATTAGGATAGTCCTAACATTAACTTTTTGTATAATCAATAGATTATACTATTTGTTTTAGTGAATGAAGGATTCGGAGGCAATTTGATGGAGATTTATAAGACCACAAACAGCAATCATACAGCTGCTTTTTTTCGGTTAGTTGACTCAATGAAGCGCGCAAAGCAGAATGGTCGCCCATTCTGTCTGTTTATAGGTGCTGGATGTTCCCTTTCTTCTGCTGTGCATCCGATTACGACTGAGCAGGTTATAAAAGATTGTCTAATTCGGTGTATGGATCCCCAATATAATCCTCCTTCAATATGGGAACACTTATATAAAGATTTTGTAAATCATGTATGGGAATGCTATGCTTCCCAAGACCGTCGAGAGATATTATATGAATGCTTCAAAGATTTAAAACCATCTATAGGATACACAATGCTGAAAGAACTCGTAGCACATGGGTATATTAAGAGAATAATAACCACCAATTTTGACATGCTTATTGATGATATATTGAGTGACATACCTCATATCACGCAGGTTAGCAATCATCCGAAGCGTGTAATCAAAGGTGGTTCAGATATTGCTCTTTTTAAAGTCCATGGGGATATTGAAAATGGTGGACTGCGGTTTTCTCCGCGTGAACTTATAACACTCCCGTCAGATATCTCCAAAACTGTTTCAGAGTTCAGCAGATGCTCTTGTTTGGTTTGTGGATACCGAGGACAAGATGCTGGTATAATGTACAGTTTAGATACTAGTTCTGAGTATTCAGCTTTTTGGGCCACGCCTAAGAGACCTCTTGAATCAGATTTTTATGAGAATAGTCAAGTGTTTGACTGGATGAATGCACGGAAGTCATCATCCAATTATATATATGGCGATATACTTGGTACTTTTGATGAATTAATGACTCAGCTGTTTTATACGCTGATTGGCGATGGTACAATATCTGCTATCCCAGACTGCTGGGAGAGTAGCATGATTGTCAATTCACTTAAAACAAACCAAAAAGTAATGGATATCTTCTGCAATCTGTTGAAATGTAGTAGTGATTTATCAGAGCAATATGAATGGATGCCTATTTATCCTTTTTTTGCTGAAGGCTATAAGAGTGTGTTAAATGCTTATCTTTTTTTCTATCATCAGCAATCTGGAGATAATATTCCAGTACCCTTACAAATGCCAGAAAATGAAGTTGAGTCACTATTAATGGGTCTCGCAATCGAAATAGTTGCAAGAACCGCTGGCAT
Source organism: Clostridia bacterium (assembly GCA_910575245.1). Lineage (GTDB taxonomy): Bacteria > Bacillota > Clostridia > Lachnospirales > Lachnospiraceae > UBA3282. The sequence goes on from CAJTEN010000055.1 coordinate 1,561, forward strand.
TGCCGTAACGCCCTTTGATTATGCGGATTCCCTTCGAATCTTATTTGATTCTAAAGGTTACCATTATTCACCTGACATTTCTTTTTGGAACGGACTTGGAATAATTCTTGAATCCATGCAGAATCAAACTGTGCCATTGAATTGGGATGCGGTCAAAAACATACGACTTAACATGAACAACAATGGGCGCTTCACTGTGAATATAGAGCAACCCATGCTTCATAAAATTGCCACTGTTCTTGATATTCTCAATTTATGTGGTCTAATGTTTCCGACTAGCGCAAATGATGGTCATGATATTGAGAAAGAAGGAAAAAGGGTACTAGAAGGTAAAAGTCACTATTTGAGCATGGAAAATGGTCAAATTGTTCTGCACTTTGAGAACATGTCTTTAAGGGAATATGATCACATATATAATTTATTTTTAAAAAATCATCGTGCCATTTTGTCGGGAACCGCTGTAATCTCAGCACCTAGCTTGTGCGAAAAAAAAACTGGACAGAAACTCCATATAGTATCTTCAGTGGAGGCTACTTTATCAGAATATATTCGAGCAAAATCAAAGGAAATGACAACAGCTTTTTTAAATCAGCGTACGGTATTTGATTTTGAAAATAATCAATATGTGAGGACTCCAACGGAAGATATCATAGATGGTTTTGTGCAATCTCTAAAATCAGGGTTGTTTTTGATTGGATCTAGCGGATCTGGAAAAACAAAAAGTTTACAGCATTTTTGTGAGCAGAAGCATGAGCAACTCATAGTAGCCGCGACCGCTCCCAAATGCGGATATGCCAATGGGAAATACGGTGTAGATATATTTTTGGGAGATTTGTTGGTTCCCAATGGCACAGACATTGATAATGTGTGCAAATCTATTCAGGATTTTTTGGTATTAACTAATCGATATTTAGTTATGATATTTGATGGCCTGAATGAAATGAATGGCGGGTTCAACGAATGTATCCAACAATATAAAATGCTATTTGCACTTATGGAAAAGGTTCATCGTCTTGGATTGACAAATTTGAAAATCATTGTAACCTGTCGTGATTTTGCTTTTCTTGATTATTGTAAAAATTCAGGGATATATCCAAATCCCGAATTTTGCTTTTGTGAAACAAAGTCAAACACATCTGTTCCTTACTACCAGATTCAGCCTCTCCCAATCGAACTGCAAATCAAGTTTGCAAAGTCTTATATTGCAGATTTGGCGGTATATAACAGATTTATTACAGATCTTCATAACAACCGATTCATACGTGAGATGTTTACGCATCCATATATGATTGCTATTGCTGGAAAGTGCTATTCAAACAACTTAGATGGAGGATCAGCACTAATATCAGACGTATTTGGTTTTTTTACCCGCCAAATGCTACATAGACTTGACCAGCCAAAGGATATTGTGCGTGCTCACAAAGTAATTGATGTTTATTTCTCATTGTTACTTTCTCCCCTAACTCCGAGCAGAAATATCACAGTATTTCTATTGCTCAGCAGCGATGAGCTTTTCCAAGAGCAAGAAGACTACTTGCATATTATACAAGCACTGCAAGACATCAATCTGTTCACTACATCCGAAGAAAGTGATTATATTCGCATATCGCACGATAGGATCGAAGAATACTTATTATCTGACTATCTCTATCGTATGGAATGTCCCGAAGATGCGGTTGGACAGGTGCTGAAATTTGCCACAATTGATTCCATATATAGTTGTGCCATACAATCATTTTTTTATCGGAAAGTGAAAGATGGTCGTATTGGTGATATTATAAGTTTCTTGCCGCAATGGTACGATGTCAATCCCCACATCGTTCCAACCGTATTTGCCAGTAGTTTGACCAGCTTAAATATCCAAGATTATGTTGATATAGCAGAAAAGTGTACATTTGAACAAGCATTTGGACTGGAGATCATGGATATTCTGATACAGGGATTAAGCCAACCTCTGTCATACACACAGTTTGAATATCCTGCTCAAATTTTTCCCGCTTTAGATGTGCTAGTCTCATCCTATCCTCAATTGGATGCATATCGTGCCTATTGGAATTATGCGGCTGCCAAATATTACATGACCGTTAAAAACGATTATCAACAAGCCATCGCATATTGTGATAAAGCAATGCTTTATAGCGAAAAAGAGTCTAAGATATATCATGTCGTAATGCTCCAGCAGAATATGTTGCGAAGTAAAACAGAGAACAGTGTAGATATTCTAGAGATATTCGAAAGTTTATATACTCATTTCTCGGAGCGACAGGAATGGGTTTACGCAGGAGAATGTATCGTCAGTTGGGGTGCTATGTTAAGGAGGCAAACAGAATTTGAAAAGGCACTGCAAGTTTATCAGCGCATACCATTAGAGCGGTTAAATAATTCCCCACTAATCCGAGCTTCAATCTATCGCAGAATTGGGACTGTCTACAAAAATCTCGTACAGAGGATTGTTCGACGGACAAAGAAAGAAGATGGGGGTATCTCTGAAGGCAAATTGAGCCAAATTAAGGAAAACTATACCGCAGCAATTTCATCTTTTCGGCTTGCACGGACTGAGTTGGGAAGTAGCATCAATGTGGAAACACTTTCTCTCCTTTCAGAAATGACCGAGACCTCCATCGTAGTTATCCCATTTATGCCGGAGCAACGGTATTTTGCAGATGTGTATTTAGCAGAGGAAGAAAAGCTACTTTCTTATATTCCAATTCCAGAACGTGAAGTACTGTTTATGCGGAACCGAGCTAGACTGCTTGAGTTGGATGGAGATTATGAAGGTGCAGTCAATACCTTAATGGAAGCAAAAAACTATATTGAAGGAGATTTAAAATCTTTCCGGTTGTTTGAAATCTACTATCAACTTTGTCGAACCGTGATGAGACATTGGGATGACCTTCCAGAAGATTTACGTTTAGTAGGAAGAAAAGCCTTATCAGCCGCACTTTCCTTTGATTTAGGAAATAAAAATGAGTATCGCAAAGCACTTTTGCAGGCAAAAGATTTCTTCGAAGATAAACTGTGACAGTTCTAAAACTGCCGCAGTTTGTCTTCTATCTTATTAAGATGAACTGAGATTTGTTTCCGATTTCCAATCAATACAGAATATGTCATTTCAGATATATCATACAAAAGCTCATAGTAAAAAAGCTTATGCGAAAATTCTTCTTTCATCAAATAACTGGATTGCCTAGACAAAAATTCCTGTTTGGCCAGATGCCAGCAGTCATTGAAATATGGATTTCTCATAACAGCCATGTCGATACGGAAAAGTTCATGGGTGTAGTCTCCCATTCTGGAATGCTCGTAGTCGATAAACGAAACCTGTTTACTCTGAGCATCAAATACAATATTCTGTGGCTTAATGTCAAAATGCAGAAATGTTGCACTTGCGTGAAATACCGAGCCTATGTCTTCCAGCATTTCTTGAATCAAGAAAGCCGCGGAGGAAGAAATAAAACCTGATGAAGTGTGTCGTTTCAGATGTCTCAGAACACTTTCCCTAATGACTTCTCCATAATTGACATAATTGTTTCCAGGTGCTTTAAATACAGCTGGTTGGGCACTTTGTATTGTTATCATCTCTTGGAGAAAAAACGCAAGCCTGTGCGCAATGTGCTCCCACTCTTCACAAGAGAGAGACTTATAGATTTTGTCAAGACTATTTCCCTTAATATAGTTTTCAATAAGGTATGGAACTCCATCTACAATCCCCTCTGCGACTATATGTGGAATTCCAACCACATTGTGTTCAGCAAGCACTTTTAAAGCTACTTTTTCACTTTGTACCGAATCCTTGTTCAATACTCCAGGAAATCGAACTTTATACATATGTATTCCGCATTGAACCATCAGACAGGCGGGGTATGCATCATTACGATATATATCTGAGTGGATGGAACAATTCTTCCCAGAGAAGAATGGAATTTGGCGGACTAGATACTGCATTTCAATCATTGCATTAAGCCACCTTCTTTGAGCATGGATAATGTAATCCCCCGAGGCGTTGGGAGTAGTAAACGATCAATTATACCTGCTTTATATAGTTCATTCACTGCGTCAAATACTGCATGGTTTTGAGACCTATATGAACTGTCATGCCATATGATTACAGATTTATTGTGTAAAAATGGTCTAAAACGCAAAAATTCTTCCTTCCTCAGAGTTCTTTTTGAGTCAAGAAACAACAAATCAATTTGACCTTTTGGAATGTACTCAAGACTATTGCAGGCAACTATCTCTACCGGGTAGCCTGACAGCTTGTGACGAGCTGTCATAGCCAAATCCGAGTTGCACTCAATAGAAACCACCTGTCCAAAACCATTCTGTATTACACCCTCGGCAAAAGCGATGGTGCCATCCCCCTCATAAGTCCCGGTTTCCAAAATTAAACTGGGCTTGAGCATGACAGTAAGCGCTTTCAGAAAACAATGTACTTCAGTTTCAGAACCAATACGGCTATTCATTGAAAACAACTGCGGATTTTTACAATTTGAGGTTTGCCCTGTACATTCTGGTTTAACATCTATCGGCAGCGGAAAAGAAATCTGATTGATAATCATTTGAGGAAGGTCAGCAATCAGAGTAAAGGGCAACCCGTCTGCACGGCCAGAAGAGACCTGTCCAAAATGGAATGCACTGAGGAACAGCGCCAACACTTGTCGTTTCTGTAAGCCGCAGGAGTATTGCCACTCCCAAGAAAAGCTGTTACCTGGGATTGGACAGCAATTTGCTTCTAACAAGTAATAGGTACTCCCAAAAACAAAATCAAACCGTCCAAAATCTTTCATCCGAAAGTGTCGAAACAGTGCTTTGGCATGAGACTCTAATCGATCCCGAACCATGCGGTCTGTCTCGACCTCAAATGTAAAATCTCTATGCTCCAATGCGGTAGACTTATTTTTCTCATCATAGATGTGATGTTTTTCATCAGATTTGTATGCTAATTTTGTTACAGAGCAAGCTAAGCTTGGATCATTGCCCAATACAGAAACCGTGTACTCTGTGGCCGGTTCTAAAAATTTTTCAACTAGAATTTCACCAATATTGGGGAAACGCTGGAAGATATGTGAGATTTGAGCCACCAAGTTCATCTCATTTTGGATAATACTCTCTTGTGAAAGTCCCTGAGAAGCATGTAGTGAATTTGGCTTAATTATAACAGGGAATCCAATCTCCATAATTGTATCAACAGGGATACTTTGTGTATGCCACATCTCTCTCGTAACAATAACACTAGGAAGTCCAATGCCAGAGCTAGAACTTGTTAAGCACTTATCCGCAATCATCAACTGCGTAATATAGTGATTTCCAACTAGGGGAATATGGTAATATTCTAGTATCTTTACGGGATCATAAGGAATTGTGTCCAGTGTAAGTCTTCGCTTAACATGTACATAAGCGCAATCATAGTAATTATTACGGATTATCTCAATTAACTGGATCTCAGATGGATCCATCAAAAGTGTAACTGTTATTTCAAATTTTTGTAAATAATCTATTTGGTCATATAATTCCGTGGTATTAGTGCTTTCAACAGATGAAATTAGCAAAAAATTATACATAACTTTAGCCCCTTTAAATTGTCAATGAGCAGACATACAACTGTTCGTTTCAAACTACTTCTGTAACAAATCTGCATAAACGTTTGCTCTTTTTTTAGGAAACTATCCTACAGTTCAACTATGTAAGATAATATTCAATTATCATTCAAAATCCCCAGTCCCAATAATCACTTCTTTTAGACTGGGGATTTTAAATCTATATCTGAAAATCTTTTCTGGGATGCTTTGTAGTAAGAATATCCCTCTGTTTAGACATAGTAACATGAGTATATATTTCTGTGACTGTGATCGAACTGTGGCCAAGTATTTCTTGAATATAACGGATATCGACATCTGCTTCCAAAAGACATGTAGCAAAAGTATGTCGGAACATATGCGGGGTGATATGTAAATCTATAGCAGCAAGAGAAGTATATTTATTTATCATTCTGCGGACAGACTGTTCTGATAATTTTCTCCCATTTTGATTAGCAAAAAAATATCTGCAGTTTTGTATTTCTTTTTCAAAATTGTTTCTATATTTTTTTAGGACATTGATGACATCATCATTCCCAATCTGCACTTTCCTTTCTTTAGAGCCCTTTCCATAAATCAAGATGGTACTGTCATATAAATTTACATCATCTATATTTAAGGAGCAAAGTTCTGAGATCCGCATCCCGGTGGCAAAAAGTAATTCTATTACTGCGGCATCCCTTAAGGCATTTCTTCGTTGGTAATCTGTTTTAGCGTTTGACGTTTGCTTATATATGGTAGATAAGAATGCCTCGACATTGTATAGGGGGATAGTCTTTGGTAAGAGAACGGGTTCGCGGAATTTTATCTGAATCTTGTTAAAAGGATTCAGTACAATCAAATCTTTATATTCAAAATAGTGGAAGAGGGCTTTAAGTGATGCAATTTTTCTTTTCACTGTTTTGGGCTTATATTTTTGATGAAGATTCCCAAAGAAATTTTCCAATAGTTCCGGAGTAATCTCCGAAATATCGGCAGGTCGTGAATATTCACAGAACTGTGATAAGTCTGCCCGGTATGCCCGCAGTGTTTTCTCATCCAGTCTTTTTTGCGTTTGGCAGTATTTCAAATAATTTTCTACATATTTCTGTAAGTTATCCATAGTAGCCTCCTCGTTTGCATAAAATATTTGTCTTTCTATTATAAAAGGTATTCTGGATTATCGGGAATTCATAATCAGAAGAACTATTGGAATTCTTTATACGTCGAAGTGGAGAGAAGCTATCTGAAACTCATCATTGTATCCCTTGCATAATAAGGACTGTTTCCAATAAGGTTCGGAAACTCAAAATTTTGATGATTCTGGCAAATGCGAAATGGACATGGGAGAACAATTCTTTATATCTTGATGATATTATGACAGGGAAAAGCAGAAATTTTTGATGTGGCTGAAAATCTATAAGGAACAGGCTAGAATGAACATTGGAGAAATTGACAGAAGACTGGAAATTATTCAATAAGTGTTAGACTTATTCTCCCTCATCAGGCTGATATTCCAGAATGTCCCCCGGCTGGCACTCCAGCACTTTGCATATCTTATCTATGACTTCCAGTGAGACATATTCATGCTTAGATATTTTGGCTAACGTGGCGGAAGAAATATCTATCTTTTTCCTTAATTCTGTTTTTCCTATCCCTTTGCGGTTCAGCAGATCGAGCAGCTTATAATATTTTATAGACATTATCTGTATACCTCTCTTTCTATTTCAGTGTACCAACTGCTATCATTTTAGTCAATAAAAAAGTTTAGAAATATAAATATTTATTTTGACTTTTGAATATATTTGTGCTAATATATTTATATAGGCGAATATATATTTATATATATGAATTGACCAAAACCATCACAAATAGTCACACCAATCATCTATTGCAAAAAAATCTGCACAATCCACCAAGAGAGGAACCCATATGTTTACTGCTACAGAACTAAAGAACATTGACCAGACCTATTTCCATATCATCAACGCAGGATTTTATTCCGTCACCCTGCAGTCAAAGAATACCAAGCATTATTGGCATATCCTTCACCAGCAGTATCCGAAATTTTCATCATGTAAGATACAGCACAAACATCATCCTGCCTATCAATTCCATGATCAGGGAAATGCCCCTTCATTACAGCAAGCTATAGAAGAGATCAGGGATCATGACCAGTACTATCTCCATATAAGGCTGCCAAAGAAGAAACATCTCAAAAAGAGCGCTTAAAAAAGGAAATGCCCCTTCTGTCAGTAAACAGAAGAGGCAAAGCCATATATCACATTCCAAATAAATCCGCGTGTGAGCCGGTACGGTTCAGTCTTAGTTCATTATCAGTCTGCTTGTAGATCAGCAGCCAGTCAGGGGCAAGGTGGCATTCCCTATAACCGGAATAATCCCCAATCAGGTTATGATCCTTATTTTTTCAGGCAACGGCGCAGGAATGCGGAGCGTGTCGATTGCCTGTTGTAATAATTGCATTTTGCAGCCACGCTTGACGCAGGTCTTGAAATCTTTTTTAAATTTGGTGGAGTAACGCACATCCAGCATGGTCAGCCCTCCATCAGTTCGGCAAATAAATTCTCCGTACTGCCTGTAAACAGTGTGCCGCCACCATTTTCCAGTTCCTGTATCGATTCCAGTGTATCCGCATTGGGAACCTCTTCCGGGATTGCAGCACCCTGCAGATAAGCGATAATATAGTACATTTTGCTTTCCGGTATCTGGTCTATAAGATTTTTTGCAAGCTCTTTGGAACTCATAATGCCACTTCCTTTCCTTTTTATGGCTATTTATGTTCTTTTAATCTCATGGCAAATGTAAAGTTTGTCTGGTAAAAGTGTATGCACCAGACATTCTCTTTTATCACATTATACCCAAAATCCCATTGTTTGTATAGTTTCCGTGAAGTTAAAATTTCCTACATTATGACTCCAAAAATAAATTCTAAAATTTTTATAAACTGTTAATTTTTACCCCTTCCCGCCTGCTATTAGTGAAGGGGTAAATACATCTCATTTTCATTTCGTAATAATTCCCTTTCACCGGACCTTGACAACTTCATAGCCTGCCCAGACTGATACCCGGCAGAAGAGTATGCATTCCGCGTACCCTGCCGGAGAAAACGCCGCGGGAACGAAGGTGTAAACCTGCGCTGCTACGGTGTAAAGAACCGGTGCAGGTATAGGACAATCAGATGCGGGAATAAGATAAAAACAGGGAAGGAGATGATTGTGCCATGGGTCTTACAGCAGGGGCACTGGCAGGGCTTACACCAGAGGAACTAAAGGAACTGGCAGCAGTGGATGTGCGGACAGTGGACATCAATTCGCTGACTGATTTAAGGGATATTGAGATAGATACGAAAGCACCGGTGGAAAAAAAGCTGGCATCTTTTGCAAGGCAGACGAAAAACCCGTATGTCAACAGGATCGGGGATTATGTGGTAAAAGTATGCTACCAGAAAGAAGGTTCTACCATAGATGAAAAGATGGAAGAATATATACGCAGGCTTGCAGAAATTTATGTATAACCGACTTGAATAAAACGAAAAAATACGATAATATATAGTCAGGACTAAATCAGTGTTGCACCTGACTTGGCGGCCCAAACGGCGGTACAATTAACATAAGGAAGACGCACGGAGTGCGGATTCCGTTGTTTGCAAAAGTCAGGAGTGATACATATATGAAAGAAAAAATATTCTATGCAGCCATGTACCTGCGTCTTTCGAGGGATGACATCTCAGCCGGGGACGGGGGAAGGCCTGCATCTGTAAAGGCAGAGAGCGAGAGCATCGCAAACCAGCGTGAGCTAATCAGAACCTATATCCGTGAGCAGCCAGATATCGAGTTATACGATATCTATGCCGATGACGGATTCTCAGGCAGCAATTTCGACAGGCCGGAATTTAAGAGGATGATGTGCGACATTGAGGCGGGCGGGGTAAACTGCGTGATCGTAAAAGACCTGTCCCGTTTCGGGCGCGATTATATTGAAGCCGGGAGGTACATCCAGAAGACCTTCCCGGCTCTTGGCGTCCGTTTTATTGCACTGACTGACCATTATGACAGCCTTAAGGCGGACACGGGGGAAAGCTCCATCGTGCTTCCGGTCAAGAATTTCATCAACGATTCCTACTGCCGGGATATCTCTACCAAGGTAAGGGGCGGGCTGGAAGTGAAGCGGAGGAATGGGGAGTACATTTCCCCTTTTGCGGTATACGGGTACAGGAAGGATGCAGAAAACAGGAACCGGCTTGTGGTGGACGAATATGCGGCGGGGATCGTCAGGAAGATATTTGCGTGGAAGATCGCAGGCATGGCGGTGGCGGCCATAGCGGAACAGCTAAACGGGCTGGGCATCCTTTCGCCTAAAGAATATAAGAAATCCCTCGGGCTGAAGTACAACAGCGGTTTTTCCGGCGCGGGGAGGTCATTATGGGGCAGCGCGTCCGTGAAACGGATACTGACCGATGAGACATACCTTGGGCATCTGCTGCAGGGGAAGACGCAGAAGGTAAATTATAAGGTGAAAAAGAGTGTGGAAAAGCCGAAGGAGGAATGGGTGCGCGTGGAAAACACCCATGAGCCGCTTGTCCCAGAGGACGATTTCCAGATCGTGCAGAACCTCCTTAAATCAGACAGCAGGCTGGGGCCGGGCATGGAGAAGGCTGGGCTGTTTGCAGGGCTTCTATTTTGCGGTGACTGTAAGGAGCAGATGGTGCGCCGGGTGAACCGTTATAAGGGGAAGGAAAAGGTCTATTACATCTGCTCCACGAAAAATCGCGGGGAAGGGTGCAGCAGGCACAGCATAGAGGAAGAAGTGTTGAAGGAGCTTGTTGAAAAGACTGTTAAGAAATATGCCAACACGTTCCTTGAAGAAAAAGTCCTTTTTGACAGGGCAAAGGAGAGGGAGGAAGGGTTTGAAGCAATTTCAGCATATGATAAGGAGATCTGCCGCCTGAAGGAAGAGCAGGACAGGTATTACAGCTTATGTTCCGGCCTTTATGAAGACTTACGGGCAGGGGTAATCACGAAAGAAGAGTTTGAGCGCCTGCATGGCAGTTTCAAGGGAAAGGCGGCACAGCTTGAGGAAGCCCAGAAAAAGCAGGAATCCTTGATTAAGGAAATGTTTAAGAAAGGTGTCCTTTCCGCCGGGCGGCTGAAAGCGTTCCAGGACTGTGTGGAGTTAAAAGAGCTTGACCGCCACACGCTGGGAAGCCTTGTAAAACGCATTTATGTGTATGAGGGCAGGCGCATTAAGATTGAATATTATTTCATGGACCAGTACAGGGTCATGCTGGGTGCAGGGCATGATGCGGAAAGGGGTGCATGAAGATGGGAAGGGTTTCAAAACGGGGCATCTCTAATGCAGCGGTTGCCATGGAAAAGAAAAGCGCAGCGGCTGGCGGAAAAAAACGGTATAAAGCTGGGATTTATGCAAGGCTTTCGGCAGATATTAACGAACGTAAGAGTGAATCCATAGACGTGCAGGAAGAGATCGCAAGGAAGCATATAGAGAGACTGAACCAGGGAGGGCAGGAAGTGATTGATGTCATTGAATGTTACAGGGACCTTGGGAAGACCGGAAGCAACTTTGACAGAGAAGGCTTTAGACGCCTGATGCAGGATATCCGGCTGGGTGATATTGACTGCGTGGTGGTGAAAGATTTATCACGGTTTGGAAGGAATTACCTTGAAGCGGGCAATTATATAGAGAAGATTTTCCCGTTCCTTGGGGTACGGTTCATTGCGGTTTCGGACGGCATCGACACCGGCGATAAGGGGAATGACACAAAGCAGATGGCATCGGAGATCAAGAACCTTGTCAACGATATGTACGCAAAGGATTTTTCTAAAAAGGCAAAGACCGGGTTGAAACAGCGCAGGGAGTCAGGCTCTTATGTTGGCGGGCCGCCGCCATACGGTTATAAGGCAGTCTGGGAAGGGAAGATAAGAAGGCTTGTCCCCGATGAAAATACGGCGGAGATTGTGAAGCATATTTACCAGTCATTTATAGAGCTGGAAGGCTACAAGGCAGTCTCGGATGATTTAAACCGCCGCAGGGTCAATCCCCCGGCAGTCTATAAGCAGACAGGGGAAGTGTTCTGCCTGCCGGATACAGAATATAAGGGCTGGGATAAAAGCGCAGTGGAGCGGGTCATAGGGAGCAGGACTTATGCCGGTACACTGGCGCAGGGGAAGACTTCCATTACTGCCCGTGATGAAAGCAGCCGCATCCATAAGCCGGAAGAGGAATGGGTGGTTAAGGAAAACGCCCATGAGGCGCTTGTAAGTACAGAACAATACCAGAAGGCGCAGGATATAAGAAAAAAGATGCAAGAAGTTTCGGCATCACACAAGCATCCGACGGAAGGTGTCCCCATAGGGGAAAATATCTTTGAACATGTGTTATACTGCGGCGTCTGTGGAAGGAAGATGACCAGACACAGCCATGCCAAGACCTATGCAGACGGGCATAAAGGGAGGCTGGAAGGCTATTTCTGCTTAAATGCCGCGCAGACAAAAACTGCAGGCTGCCCGGAGCCCAACCGTATTTCAAAACAGGAACTGACAGATATCCTGATGCCCCTGCTGCGGACGGAGTTTGCTGTTTATCTGGATAGGCCAAAGCGTTTTATGGAAGCCGGAAAGGAGCAGATCAGCGGCGCCATAACCCGCTATGAAAAGGAAGGGGAAAACCTACAGCGCAGGATCAGGCAGGAGGAAGAGAAAGGCACGGAGGCTTATGTGGCTTACCGGGAAGGGAAGATGCCCCAGAAGGAATATGTCAGCTTTAAACTGGAGCAGGATATGCGTCTGCGGGAACTTGAAAGACAGGGGAAGGAGCTGGAAGAAAAGCAGAAAGGCATGGAGAAGGTGCGGGAGAGGTATTTAAAGGCAGTACGCTCCATGCTGAAGCTGAAGGACACAGGGGAGCTGACCATGGAGATGGTTGATTCCCTGATAGAAAAGATCCATGTGTATCCGGGAAAGCGCATCGAAGCAGAGCTGCGGTATACGAATGAAATACTGGAAGGGTGGTCTGGATGAAGGTGGTGGCGGTGTATTTAAGGCTTTCGCTGGAAGATGAGCGGGACATGGAGGCCAGGGAGAGCAACAGCATATCCAGCCAGAGGATATTGCTCCGCAGTTTTATCAGGCAGGATGAGGAACTTAAGGAATATGAGGTAAAGGAGTTCTGTGATGACGGCTGGTCGGGAACCGGCATGGACAGGCCGGGCATGAACCGGCTCCTTGCGGAAGTAAAGAAAAACAGGGTGCAGTGCATCGTTGTGAAGGATATGTCCCGGTTTTCAAGGGATTATATTGAGATGGGGACCTATCTGGACCAGATATTTCCTTTCATGGGAGTACGTTTTATTGCGCTGGGCGACCATTATGACAGCAGGGAACACGGCGGGACTACCATAGGGATCGACACTGCATTCCAGACGCTTTTGTATGATTTATACAGCAAGGACGTTTCCGTCAAAGTGAAGACTTCCTTTGAAAACAAGTGTGCAAACGGGGAATATGTCTTTGGGCAGGTATCGTTTGGGTACAGGAAAAGCACAGAGGAGCGGAATACAGTCATTGTAGAGGAAAAGGAAGCGGAAGTGGTGCGCCATATTTTTTCTCTTGCAATGCAGGGAAAAGGAAGTACAGAGATAGCAGTGCAGCTCCGGAGTGAAGGGATACCCACCATCACGCAGATGCGGAGACCGGATAAAAAGACGGAGGACGGAAAAACCCATGCATGGAGCAGCCAGGCGGTCAGGAATATCCTGAACAACCGTTTTTACCTTGGGGAGATGGCATATGGGAAAACAGTGCGGAAGTCAGTAGGGAGCAAAAACGGCATACGCATCCCAAAAGAAGAATGGAAAGTGATACCAGACCATCATGAAGCCCTTGTCACGCCGGAAGTATTTGCACAGGTTTCAAAGTATAGGCCGGAGCTTTCAACGAAACGGAAGAGGGAAAGGCACCCTTTGACCGGGAAGCTGTACTGCGGCGGCTGTGGATATGCCATGGTCTATAAGCCCTTGCAGGGGAAAAATAGGTACAGGCGGTTTGAATGCCACAAACATTCATTGCTTAAGATACCGGAGTGCTGTACTTATTTCAGTGCGGATATACTGGAAGAACTGGTGCTGGCCATGATAAACAAAGAGCTGATGATGCGCGGGGAAGCGGCAGGGCAGGAGAAGAGCCTGCACATGTTCCGGAAGGCCAGGGTCATGGAGATAAGGAAACAGCTTGAAAACCTGCATCGGGAAAGAAAGCAGGCAATGGATTCAAAGGAGGGGCTTTATGAGCGGTATGCGGCGGGCGGCATGATGCCGGAGGAATACCGGAAGGAAGCTGACGGGCTGGATCGGCAGACCGGTCTGTTGAAGCGGCAGATACATGACGGGGAAGAAGAAATCCTGAAGCTGGAAGAGGAATGTGAAAGGCTGGAAGCGGATATGAAGCAGGTGATCCGTTATTCCCATATGGAAAAGCTGACGCAGGAACTGGTTGATACTTTTGTGAAAAAGGTATATGTTTATAAAGATAAGAGGGTGGAGATTATGTGGGATTTTAGGGAGGGATAAATGTAGTTGAGTATGCAATATAAAAATGATATGATATAAATAAGAAATACGGAGGATTGTATATGGGGAATATATATGACGGAGCATTCAGGACAATATTAAATGACTGCCGACAGATGATCATCCCTGTAATCAATGAGATTTTCGGGGAAGATTATACAGGGAATGAAAAAATAGAGTTTCATCCCAATGAGCATTTTATTGACCAGCAGGATGCAGCAGACCAGCCAAGGATAACGGATACTAATTTCACAATATTTGGAAAGATAAAGAAAAAATATCATCTTGAATGTGAAAGCAGCCTGCCGGACGGGCGCATGACAATTCGGTTGTTCGAGTATGATGCCCAGATAGCTTTAGACGAGGGTGAAGTCATTAACGAAACATTGACAGTGACATTTCCAAATACAGCGGTTCTATATTTAAGGACTTACAAAAAGACACCAGATAAAATGCGGTATGTGATAAAAACACCGGGTGGTAGCGTAGAGTATGATGTGCCGATCATGAAGGTACAGGAATATTCTCTGGATGATATTTTTTCAAAAGGTTTATTATTGCTGATTCCATTTTATATTTTTTCACATGAAAAGGACTTTAAGGTGTATAATAGTAATGAGCATAAGCTGATAGAACTGAAAGCAGAGTATCAGGATATTCTGGAAAGACTTGATACATTGGAGCGGAAAGGGATTATAGGAGCGTTTGACAAACGGACGATCATAGAGCTTTCCGGTGATGTGATTAAGGAAATCGCACAGAAGTATGAGAATGTGCAGAAAGGTGTTGGTGGAATGATGAGCGGAGCGCTACTTGAAACGGAAGCAAGGAAGATTTTAAATAGAGGGAAAGATGAAGCTAAGAGAGAGACAGCCCTTAGAATGCTGCAGGACGGAGAATTATCGATTGATAAGATTGCGAAATATTCGGGGCTTGCTGTTGCAGAGGTAGAATTGCTTGCAGGGCTTTAGAACGTAAATATCTGCTGGGAATTAGCGGCGGTTTATAGTAAAAGTAATAAATCAGGGAAGCGACTAATTGTTATGTTGTCTTCCTGATTTATTATTTTGAATGAAATGTGGGTACATTCCCCGCCCCTTGGGGCGCAAGCAAACTTTAACAGGATAGAAAAGCATGATACAATGTAGAGAAAAAGGAGAAGTGTAGATTGAGTGAGGCTATACACAAA
>CAJTEN010000056.1 GCA_910575245.1 Clostridia bacterium
CACTGTCCGAAAACCGCTCAAAAATAAGCATTTTTTATTCCTCCCCGTCACTTCCATTTATATAACATAATTCTTTTCTGCTTCTTCATGGACTTTCCGAGACTACACTTAGTATGGTTCTTCCGTTTCAATTCATACTTTTCTATCTCTATTTTATTATTTTATATCGGTTAACGCAACAAATCTTTTATGAATTTTTTATAACTTATTTTCCCACTTGCCAACCCGCCAAAACAGAGTTAAGATACGACACCACGGAAGGAGGGATTGGATTGGAAAAAGATTCTGCATTGTACCAGCTCATGGACACCCGCATGAACGGCATCATGAATGGAATTGTAAGCGATGACGGGGAATACCAGGCGATTCTCCGGAAGTCGGACATATACTCCGGCGAACTGGACAGGATGGATTTATCAAAAGAAATCCGGCTGCTGATCGACCGCTACGTCAGTGAGCAGAACGCGCTGGGCTCCCGGTTTGGGATGCTCGCCTACCTGCTTGGGTTTTCCGACTGCAAGGCCATGTTTTTTGGAAAATGCCTACCGACAGAAGCAAAAGAACTATCCCAAGAAAGGTAAAACCTAAGTCGCAAATTATGGAAAAAGAGCTTGAAAATGCAGGCTCTTTTTTCGTTTCCTCACTCGTAGTAAAACCGTAGTAACCCACTTTCCCAACTGCCGTGATTTGCCCCGTTCTGCCCCACAAGTGCCGCCAATTCCCGACTACCCGCCGTGCTGCCGTGGCACACGAAAAGTATCTTAATCATGTTAATTTTTCCTCCTGAAATGCTTTGATTTGCCGTGTTTTGGCGCGATTTGCGAGGTTTGTTTTTTTTGTGGAGATTGTTAAAAATGTAACGAAAATGGCAAATCGGGGCAAAACGTGGCATATTGATTCCGTCAATCGTAGTAAAAACGTAGTAGGAATTAGGGGGTTTTTACTACTGTGGGGTTTTAGCATAAGCCAAATATTCAATCTGTACCAGCTTGAAAATAGTTCTTTGCAATTGCAAAAGTTGTCTTCCACACTTTAATCATCTGCCAAGTCAGTATATTTTGAAAATAATCCCACTACCTTAAGAAGTATTTTCTTCGTATCCTTATTAAACATATATTGCCCAACAGATGTACGATATTCTGTCCTTGTATATTGTTTTATGAAAATCACATTATATAGTTCTTTGATTTTACTCTCTAATGATACCTGTGTTTGCTCTTCGCTGGGTGCTTCAAATGTTTCGTTTTTATTCAACAGTTCGTTAAAAAAACCATCCTCTATATTCTCAAACACCTCCAATAATGGTTTATAATTTTTCCCATTAACAAAATCTTCATATACATCTATGTTATGTATTTTAAGACCTATCATTATTGGTACAACATACATTAAACCAAATTCAATACCATGTCCCTCTGGAAAAGAATAGTTATATCCATCACCATGAGTTGGTTTATAAGCAGCAATCTTGGTCAACCTTAAATATTTGGCAACTTCCCTAAGTTCAAAATGATATGTCCGAATTACTGCATCACAAACACCATCATAAATATAATGTGTATTATTAAAATTCATTGATGCATAAAACTTTTGATAATCGGCCTTCGGCATAGTTATACGCAAATCAAAAAATCTATCTAGATATTTGCAGGCATTAAAATTCTCACCATAATACCTTCGTATCGTATGCTGTAACTCTTTCATATTTGTAGAAAAGACAAATGTAATACTGTCATTCTCAAAATAATGTTTTACTCTCTCAAGCAACTTTACTGCATACTCCGGCTTACATCTATCCAATTCATCAATAAAAATCACTAGTCGATTCCCTCGTTCATGCATAATACTATCAAGGAACTCACAAATTGCCTTATGTATATCTTTTTCCTTTTTTAACATAGCAAGGGAATCTTCGCCTCTTAGCATTTCAATAATTTGTCCAAAATTCTTTCCAGTAAAAAGTTCCAACACAGAAGCACCTAACTGTAAACAGTCTGGATTCTCTTTCAGCGAATAATCTATATCCACACTTTTTATATACTATAAATCAAAGATAGCATTGGATCTTCATCGTTATCATTTTCCCATGCATCATAGTATACACATATCTGTGATTGCAGTTCCAACTCCTCAAAAGACCTGTACTTTAAATGTTTTTGAATAATCCTTTGGCGTACCGCTTCATCTCCATCAGCAATGCACCTATTATGTGCATCCATTATCATTTTGATTTGCTTTACAAAAAATGTCTTTCCACATCCCCAATTGCCATCTAAAGCGATAGAACAACTATCTTCTATCGTATTCAAAATATCTATGAAACGAAAAATATCTGTGTCCCTTGAAATAGTATCTTCCAAAAATGTATTCAAAAGATTTTCAGGCGTTGGCTTTAACTCATAGGATTTCATTCTTATCCCTCCATCTGTAAAAATCTATTGTTTATTATAGCAAACCCTTAACTTTTTTACAATTATAGCATTTAGATACTTTTACGAAAAATCATTAAAAAATGCCCTGCCGAAGCAGGGCGCAAAACTCTCCTTATTCAGATCGCCCGGAACATCTTCTGCGAGACGGGCTTCTCTTCCCTGTTCTTTTCCAGTTCCTTTCTGGCGTTCTCCAAATCCTCCATCCGGCGCAGCTCGTCCGTGGCATCCTCCAGCCCAAGGTGGGTGTAGGTATTTAACGTCACCCCAATGTCGCTATGCCCCATCAGGTATTGGAGTGTCTTAGGGTTCATGCCCGACTTCGCCATGTTGTATAGCTTTCCTGCCTTGTGGATGTCTGCATGATGGATTTTTGCTATTCCCGTTATATCCATTTTCAATCATCTCTCCCTGTTTTGCCGGAACACCGCGGATGCCCGCCCTGCTTTGTCGGGATGTGGCTTATTTGGGATATGGTTCCGCAGGCTTTATCTCTTATTCAAACTCACCAACAATACTACCTTTTTGGATGATATGCCTTCCAGCCTTTTTCAGAAAATTTCTTTTCATAGAGTTGGCACTTATATTTATTTCACAATCCAAGGAATAGACTGTAAAGCGGTATGTATGCTTTTTCCCTTTCGGTGGCTTCGGTCCCGCATAACGGTGAAAGCCATATCCTATCCCCTGACAGGCATTCCCCAGCACTGGCACTGTCTTGCCAACAGGAATATTTTTCTTTATTCTGTCAGTGGCAGGAATGTTCCATATAACCCAATGCGTAAAATCCTTAATTGGATGTGATAAATCTTCCAATGTAACAGCGAGGGTTTTCGCATTCGGTAACAGATTCTTAATTATAAATTCCGGCGATATGTCCTGCCCACGCCCAGTATATTCGATGGGAAATTTGCTTCCGCCATCCATGCCAATGCACTCAAATTCCAAAACAGTATTATTCATAATCCCTCCAAGTTTGAGCAATTTATTTCTGCATTCCCGACAACCGCTGCTCCCCGATTCACCAATCCGCCGGAACGCCGGGGCTGCCTGCCCTACCTTGTCCGGCTGTGGCGTATCGGGGATATGCAGCCATAGGGATGCTACTTTCATTTATTGTCCCAAACATAACGACATAAATTTTTCAAATTGAGTGTCCGGGTCTTTTATTATTCTACCATAGCTGCTATCCGGCGTGACCAGAGAAGCATCTATCTTCCATCTGTCAAAAAATTCTTTCCAGAAATTCCACCCTTCCATTTTTCCTGCGTTTCTTCCGCTGTCAAATTCCTCTTTTACCTGTTTCCAATTCGCAGGATTAAAAATACCTACCCACCGATTTTCCCCATCCTTATTCTTAAATGAAACGCTGTTGGGGCTGATCATTGAGATTCCGTTTGGAGTACGCTTTAACAGGCCCCTTACCTCAAATGTCGCATAAAACCATGCCTCATTATACGTTTTTGCCAAATTCGGATACTGCTCCAAAAATTCTTTTGCCATTGAATCTAATTTTTGCCTGGCTTCTTTATCCAAAACAAGCATCCCGCCACGACTCTCATAACCATTCGCTGTAACATACTTTATCCCGGTCTTTTGGTCTGTACGGACTGTAAAGCCCGTCAGCTCCTTCTCATCTAACTCATCTACACCTAATGCTTCCTTCAATCCTGCCTCCAGTTCATCATCCACTGTCAGCATAGTAAAAAAGCCCACGCCCAAATCATTGATTATCAGTTTTGTGCCTGTTTCTTTGTCTACCTGAATCTTCTCTGTATTTAGTTTCAGGTCAACAGCTTCGTTATTATGCTCTTTGTCGTAAATTCGCACAACTCCGCTTTCCCTCTCTACGATTTTATATCTTTCGGTTTCCACTGTCTTGATAGAACCCGTAAAACGTTTGCTGGCCGCATTCAGAAACAGATCATTATAATTCTCACATAGATAATCAGACTTCCGTTCTGTTGCCGCATAAGAATCTTTTGCACCGCCCATCCTGTTTAATAAGGCATCCGCAAAATTGCCTGACTCATTTTTATCTGCCCTTTCCCTATACACTTGCTGCAAATAGGGATTTGCATTATCAACTTTCATCTTATCCTCCTTCCATCAGCCCAGCAGTGAAATATCACCGTCCTACTATTTAATCCAACAGCCCCTCTGTCGTTCAGAGCCGCACCCGCTCCCTTGTAATAAGTCCGAGCAGTTCATTACCTCATAATTACATTTTGCCTATGTTCCCCGGTCAAATTCCATACTGACCTTCACCTCGCCTCTCCTTGCTCCCCGGTTCCCCGATTTGCCGGAAAACCGGGGATGCCTGCCCTCTGTGGCTTATCGGGCTGTGGCTTATCGGGGATAGGGAGCCTTTTCTCAACACCGCCAACTAATTAAAATTATAAGCGACTGTACCATTTAAGTTAATTTCATTGGAAGTCTCGTTATAAACAAAAATATAATAATCTCCCGTAGGAATTTCTGTGATATCAATAGTTCCTTTACCCCTTCCACTGATACAAGTAATAAAATAAATAGCATTCATGTCTACATTTATTAGACCGACACGGATATAATTTCCCATCGGCTCCCAATTAATAGCATATTCAAATGAACTTATATCCCCGCCAACTGTATAGATGATGTCCCCAACAGCATATTGTCCGGATTCCACATCAGAAAATGAATAGGATTCACATTTTTCTTCTGAAAAAATGTCAGATGCATCTTTTCCTGTCAATTCATGTTCTTCAACATCTTCCAAAGTATGATTATTTTCGGCAATAATATTTTTTCTTTCATGCAATCCTTCCGAAAGAATCTGCTCATCTACATTGGAGCCATCTGCAACTCTGCTTAACTGGTCAATATCTACTGTGTCAGTACCATCATCCTCAATCTGCACATCATCCGGGGCAGTACCAGACAAACTATTCTCTTGAGCAGTACATCCACTGATTGTAATAAACATCATTATTGCAACAAACAACGAAACCATTTTATTCTTCATATCACCACCTTGCATCCTTTCATTCATCTAATTATTTATACGGCAACTCCTCTATCATTCATCGTAGCCCATACCCATTTGTTCTACATCTGAAAAGTCCAAATATACCTCCTACACTCCCTGCGTACACACCAACTCCCCGATTCCCCAATCTATCATCTTTAATCCACTTTTCAGAACCACACCCTTACCCTTCATTATAAGTTTGAGCGGTTTATTCCTACATTCCCGGCAACCGCCTCTCCCTGCTCCCTGCTTCCCCAATCTGCCGGAACGCCGGGGATGCCCGCCCTCTGTGCAATATTGATAATATGCACCCATAAACAGCCATCCCCGCCACGATCCTAAAATTCCCAAAACTTCGATGCCAGCTCCCGGTTTATGATGGATGAGAGGAAATTGGGATTGCTGCTCTGGAACATTCTCAGGCTTTCAAAGAAAGCTGCCTTGCTTCCCGTCTTTAAGCCCGCAAAAGTCTTATCCAGTTTCTGATTTTTCACATTCTTCTCCACATATTCCTCCGACTGCTTTTCGTAATTATCAACCATCGAGGGGTTCTTCTTTACCGTGCCCGCATACCAGTTTGTAAGATATTTCAACGAACTAAGCCCGCCGTCATCTTTTCCCCCCATCTTCTGGTACTCTGCGTATGCGTCTTTGTCCATCGTCCGCATCATGTCAAGCGCGTTTGTGGTCTGGACAAGATTGCTCCCATGCCCAAGATACCTGCCTTTCGCCACACCGTAATCCATGTTTCCATAACTGTCCGCTTTTCCCGCGCTTGCCAGTTTCGCAATGGATTCCATTGCCTCCAGAAACGCATCCCTGCTGTCCTCCGGAATAAAGTTTTCTGCCGCATATTCCGCTTTCTTCATGCCGAGCGATATGTTCGCCTGCCGCTCTTCTTCCGTCATGGAGCCGCTGTTCCCGACAAGGAAATTCTGCCGGATGATGTCATACACAAATCCCTGCTCCTCTTTGCTGCAGTTCTCCAGTGCGGACGCAACCGCCTTGTCTGCGCCATACATCCCCGAATATGCCGGGAGATTATTTAAGGACTTGTCAACCTGCACGATATCCTTTTGGAATGCCGCATTTCTTGCCTCCACTGCTTCCTTATCTTCCGGCACCATCCAGCCCTTCCTGCCCTCCGCATGGGCCGCCATGCCGTCTCCCGAAAATTCCACGATAACGCTGTCCCCATACTGTGAACGGATGTCCTTCACCGCCTGCAGGGTTTCCTCCCTCGACATTTTATCCATGACCTTGTTGCCATGTTCATCCGTGGTGTTGAACTCATATTTTACAAGGGTGTCCTTCTTATACGCACCGCTCCCATATGAAGGGATATTTGTTGTCCCTCTGTAAAACTGGCTGTAATCAATATTCATGATCTGCACTCTCCTTTTCTTTGTTTTGACTCATTATGTTTGCCGTTCTGCCGAAATCCTATATAAATCCAGTAAATACTTTTTTCACTCCGCACTCCCTTTATGCGGTTCCGCCGAAATGATCTCCCCCTGCACATTGGATTCATCCGAATCCCCGTCCAGTCCATCTTCGTCAAGCTGCGGCTCCACCGCTATGGGGTCATCATCATAGACCGCCGAACCGTCATCCTCAATCTGATGCACGGCATCCGGGGCGGGGCCTCCCTGTGTGGTGCATCCGCTGATCGCGGGAACCACCATTGCCGTAATCAGTAATGCCGATATTCTGTTGACACGCATTTTTCATATCCTCCGATTTCCTTTTATGTAACAGCTCTCTGTCGTTAGAGCCACATTCGCTCCCATGCAATATGCCTGAGCAGTCTGCTGCAAAATATTTCTTACGCCTTTATATCAAAACTTACCCCTGTAGGCACTGGTGTACCAGAAACCGCTGCTATAAGGTTCTGCGTGACGCTTTTCATATCCATACCAGTGGCAGATATCGTGAACGATTCTGCTTCTCCCTCTTCCGTCAGTTTATCCATCTGCTCTTTTCTTTCTGCCCGCCGTTTCGCTGCTTCTTCTTCTAAATTTTTTCTCTCCTCACGCTTTTTTTCTAATCTTTCTTTCTGGCTTTTTTCCGTATTCAGTATGGATGCGCTTTGTTTTGAGCCACTGGTTCTTGTTGAACCACTACAGGAGCATTGCATACTTCCATCTGCATTGATCCTCACAGCAAACCCATGTATCTCAATACCATCACTTTTTGCCTTAGCAAACATCTGCTCATGCGCTGCTGGTATGCCCGCTATGTCATTTTCGATTTTTCTTGCAAAGTCCGGATCACTTGCCATTTTTTTCAAACAGTCATTGGAGAGATTCAAAACGATATTATTTTTACCGCCATCTGCAATGCCCCTACTCGAATTAATATTTATCTGCGGAAATTTCTTACATAATTGTTCATAGTATTCCTGTACCTTGCCTTTGCTGCTTGTCTTTATCTCCGTTGCCGCATTACTACCGGATTTTTTCGTAGTATCAGCGTAATTTGCCGCATAGTTATTGTAATTGTTTGTAATTTCCATTGCCATAGTCTTTGTCCTCCTGATTACTAAAATTATTATACTTATCGTAACGGCGGCTCATCTGTCATTCGGAACCGCCCATGCCCCCTTATGGTAAGTCCGGACATGATGCCCTTCATTAACCAAGCAGCGAATCTCTGCCTGCCGCTGTTTCAGTCATGACATTTGCATCATAAGCATTGGATGCCGCCGCCATCTGCCTTTCACCAGCCCATGCCTTTGCCAGCCTGCTTCTCTCCTGCTCCGCCTTTGCAACCTTTTCATCCAATAACTCCTGCTGCTGTCTCTTAGCCTGCGCCCGCTTTTCCAGATATTCTTCCAGCAACTCCTTCTGCCTGTCCTTTTGCCCGCTTGTTTTCTTATAAAAACTATCCTGTGAACGTGCATAAAACTCTGAATCATTGTTAACAGACCATCCATCTGCCCTATAATCTTTGGCTGTGGCTCCTACCGTAATCACCAAAGAACAGTCTGGAGCCGGAGCGACAGAGCCAGTCATATCACGCCTGATTACAGACAACATTTGTTCCCTATACTTTGGATCAGCTTTCATATTTTTAAATGCTTCCTCCGATATATTAACTGCTACATTTGCTATGGTTCTGTCTCGTGGTATTCTATCAAGTTCTGCATAAAATTCCTTCTTAAACAGCTCCATTTCTTCCGCTTCCGATAATTCCCGTGTACTGCCTGTTTTTTCCAGTGCGAACTTTTCCGTATTGTTCACATTTTTCGTGTTTCCCTTTGTTTCCACATTGTTCCGATAAAAATTCTGTCCTACTCCACTGATAGCCATTTTTTAATCCTCCACTTTAATCTATTTTCGAGCTTCATTTCATGCATAGCCATTTACTTATCTTCTTTCGTCTCCCCCTGCTGCAGCATGACTGTCACATGGAACACATCCCCTTTCACTTTTATATTTACACCGCCGAAATACTTCTCTGCCACATCACGCACGTTCTCCAGCCCAATCCCATGTTCCGCAATAATCCCCGGCAGGATACTCTGTTTCGTTGTAGGCAAAGCCAAACCTCCGCCCGACTGCACAGGTACAGCCCCGTCAAAGCTGTTCTCAACTTCCAGCAATAAAAACTGCTTTTTTTGCTTTAACGAAAGGTGTATAAATCTTTTACCTGTTTCCAGTTTTTCACAGGCTTCAATAGCATTATCCAAAAGATTGTTCAGGATGATTCCCATATCAAACACAGGGATTTCCCCTCCATACCGGAAATCTGCATCAAACCGGATTCCTGCCTTTTCCGCCCTGCGGCATTTGTCATTGATGATGACATCTGTGACCGCATTTCCCGTCACATACTTATATTCCAGTTCCTGCATGGTTTCGTCCATCCGCCGTACATAGTCCTCTATTTCCCCATACTCCCCGGCTCCTGCCAGTCCTTTGATATTTGCCATATGGTTCTTCATCTCGTGCCGCACCTTTCGGATGCTTCCATAGAAATTCTCCGCTTCCTCCAGACGCTTCTTCATTGCCTTGACCTGCTGTTCCTCTATAAAATGTTTCTGCCTCTCAGCAAGCAGGATGCGGTATTTCTGCCAGAAATAAATCAATGCGGCTTCCCCTATGAAAATAAGCACTGCTATCATTGGAACTTCCCAAAGCAAATCCGGCTTTTTATCAAATAAAATGAAAAACTCATCCTCTATCTTTACAGTAATCAGCCCACTGATGATTCTTGTAATCATGCTCCCGACAAAATTCAGAATGGAAAGCAGGATAACATCCTGCCAGGCCATTATGGCTACATCCTTCATAAATCTGTACAAAATAAGCGCCATTGCCACAAATAATACCGAATAAGCAAATATCAAACAGAGCATCCCAACCGCCATACAGCAATCCACTTCTTGCTGATAACTATTCTGCAAAAAATCAATCCTTTTCATCATCACACTCATTATTTTCATGTATATGCTGTTTGCAATCAGGAAGCTCAGGCAATGGAGGTTATAAAAAGCGAGCATCACAAATACTGCTTTTCCAATCTGCTTTTTATAACATATCCCGGCATATCCCATAACGGCAAGAGCAGAAACGCAATACCGCACCCATCCAGCACACGATAGAAACCCAATCCCTATATTGGCAAGGATAAACAGCACTGCCACAATGCCATCCCTTTTTGATTTTTTCTCCCTGAAAGCCGCCGCCCACAAAACAAGGAACATTACAGCTTGTATGGCAATCTTCCAAATATCCAATATACCGTTTATCATTTCAAACGCTGGCTGGCTCATAGGCTTTCCTCCAAAATGTAATCCATGTATGCCTGCACAAAGCCGTCATATTTATACCTTGAAAGCAGCAGCTTATCCCCGTTCGCCATCCTTACCTCCGTCTTATTGTAACCCTCCACATGGAAAAGGTTGATAAGGTATCCCCGGTGGATGCGGTAGAACTGCCCCGCAAGCTCCTCCTCCAAATCCCCGATTTTCGCATAGTATTCCATACTTCCGTCTTTCAGGTACAGGATGATATTGTGGTTCCGGCTTTCCATGTAATAAATGTCATTCAGCGGTATCGCCTTTCCCTCGCCGCCATACTGGATCACAAGTTTTTTCTTCCGCTGCTCCGCCTCCGATACAATCTGCCCCGCCGCCCGTCCGAACACCTCTGCAAATTTCTGTTCGTCCACGGGCTTTACCAGATACTGGAACGCCCCTACGTCAAATGCGTCATACACATATTTTTCATACCCTGTTACAAAAATGATGATGGGCTGTTTCTGCACCTCCATGCCCCGGATATGCCTTGCCAGACCCATGCCGTCCAGACCTGCGCCGGAGCCATCCATCTCTATGTCCAGAAATATAATGTCATGCTCCTTACCGTCCGAGAAATACTCATCGGCAGAGGCATATTCCGTGATGCCGTATTCCCCTCCCTGCTTTTTAATGAGCGAAACAAGGTAAGACCTTATGTTTTTTTCATCATCACACACCGCAATTTTTATCGTTTCTGCCACCTCCAGTCCTCAACTAACTTATCGGAAAAATAAGGGCGATTTCTAACATCTACTTCGTGAATGGTTAATCTGGCTACGTGAATCGCAAATTTTTTATTTTTAAACGCCCAAATCAGCCCTAAAGTTTTTCGCCTTCGTCTGATACGGTGGAAATGCAAACCGCCGTGTAAGCATATTAACTGATTCCCCCGCTTTCCAAGTGGTTTTCTGAATAGGAAAAAGAACCCTGCCTGCGGAAACGGCAGACCGCCGCATATGGCGGTTTGCCATCTGCGGCGGTTTGCTTTTGTATATTATTTAGCAAAAACAAGGCTGTCCTGGCATACTTTTATCGTTTACCAGTAAAACATTCAGCAGCACAGAACGCCATCTATTTTCCTCCGATTGTCCCATCGTTTTCAAACCCACTTCCATATGACCTGATTTCTTCCTGATAATTTTGCTTTATCTGTTCCAGCATTCTATTTCGGATATTTTTAAGGTGTTGGATATCTGTTGTAACATACCTTCCAGTTGTTGACTGCTTTATGAGTATTTTCTCATCCTGCAGGACTTGTAAGGCTCTTTGCATTGTATTAGGATTCACCCCTGCCTGTTTTGCCAGTTCCCTTGTCGATGGAAGTTTACTTCCTGGCAAGTAATGCCTGTTAAGTATTTTCTTCAAAAGATCAACCGCAAGCTGATTGTATCTTTTTGTACTATCCTGTCTCAGCATGGCGTCACCTCTTTTTTATGAACCTGTCTATGGAGGAAGCTATTGCGTAAATCCCTATCCCGGCAATTATCGATAAAGGCAGATTCTGCGTATAACGGCATAAGCCTACAATCATCAAGATGACAGGTATTGCTGCATTTTTGAAAATTTTATGTCCATCCATTTTTCCCTTTATAATTCCTTCCCATTAAATATTTTTGCAGATACCATTACAGATAAAGCCAATGCCGCTAATGCCAATATCAACATTACGGGAATAGTTATATTTGATAAAACTTCCATGATCATTGTTGTATTTGCCTTGGCAATAAACAACGGAAACGCAATCAGCAGAAACATGAATATGAGTTTTGATTTATCATATCCAAACTTGTACTGTACGGGCATATAAATACTATAAAGAACGGAAACGGCAAACAAAACCGGTATGACCAAATCTGAACTGAGTCTGATTAAATTTGGAACAAACAACGTATCAATCCAGTATGCCGTACAGCAAAATGCAAACACAATGAAATAAATCAAATATTTACTGGCAACCTGCATATTCCGCGTGTAGGGAAGCGTACATAAAAAACTCGCTGTTTTGGGATACTGGTATTCTTTCATTGCCAGATAGCGGCATATCAGGAATTCAGAATAAATCACTTCAAAAGCAAAAGCCATTGTTGACTGGACCATATTCACTTCATTTGATTTTGCTGCAAGTGCGGCAGGCAGGGCGAACACGATTACAATTATGAACAGCACATATTTTTTTAACAGCATAAAGTCCTTTTTTATTAAAGCTGCCATGATGCATTCCCCCTCTCTATCTTCCCAAGCATAATGTTTTCGATTGTTGGGCGCTCCATTAAAGCGTCCGGCATAATCCTGGCAATCTCTTCCGGCTTATCGGTTAATCCTATAAAACTACGCTCCATTGGATTCAAACTTAAGAACAGCTTCCTGCTCTCTGCGTTCAGCAAACTGTTATCACCTTTTGCAATCCTGTATGTTTCAAGCAGAGTATCCTTTTTTTCCTGAAAAAGGATGCGCCCGTTGTCAATGAGTATCAGCCTGTCTGCAATCTGTTCCAGATCGGAAGTGATATGGGTTGAAAAGAACACAGCCCTGCCGCTTTTTTTCATGTAGCCTGCCAGTATTTTTAACATCTGGCTGCGGACCAAAGGGTCTAATCCGCTTGTCGGCTCATCCATGATCAAAAGCTCTGCTTCATGTGATAAAGCCAATGCCAAAGAAAATTTCATCTTCATGCCCTTTGACAAGGTGGAGATCTTTTGCTTTGGGTTCAGTCCAAACTGCTCCATGTAATCATTGTAATCCCGTTCCTGCCAGTTTTTATAAGCCGGGGATACAATCCCTTTCATTTCAGACATACTGAATTCTTCATAAAATCCGCCCTCGTCCAATACAACGCCGATACGTTCTTTAAGTGACCTTGTGTTTCCGTTCATGTCCTGTCCAAATAACTTAATGGTCCCGGAATTGAATTTTGCCAGCCCTAAAATAGACCTGATTGTAGTTGTTTTCCCCGAACCATTGACACCTATAAATCCGGTAATGCTGTTATCCGGCAGGGAAAATGAAACATCTGTCAATGAAAAATCCGTGTAAGACTTGTTTAATTTTGAAATTTCTAAAATGTTTTCCATATAGAACCTCCCCGTAATATTTTCAAACTCTTTTCTCCGCATATTATTCCGGCTCCGTATATTTTTTTGAAAGCATTTCATTTGCCGCCGATAACCCTTCATGGTATTTTCGATAAGATTCACTTAACTGGCACATTGCCGGAATAAATATGTCATTATATCCGCTCATGCTGTTGAACCGGCGCAGTTCCTTTTCCAGGCGTCCGGCAGGCGTGGCTTCATATTCTTCGGAACGTTTATAGGTAAGATATCTTTCGATTTCTTCATGGTGGTCTGCAATGTATTTTTCTGTTTCATTGACAGCCTCATTTATACTGGATGATGCAGCTTCCATAAATCCACTGCCAAGATTCAGGGTTATCTCGTCAAGATACCCTTTCAGATCGTCCGGAATGTCAAAATCAGCACTGTCCAGAAAAGCAATGACTGCATCAAACGCCTCCTGCTGTGTGTCTGTCACAACCAGGCAATTAAGATATGGTGCAAAATGCAGGCAGAGGAATTTTCCGTAACACCCCGGAAAGGCATCTATCAGGCGTTCCAAAACCATCTGCTTTTTTTGAAGCCGATGCAGTCTGCTCTGTATCTGTTCCCAATCATGATTTGATGCAAGCTCCTGGATCAGTCCCTGCTTTTCCTGCTGAATAAGCATTTGCACAGACTTCTTATGGTAGACCTCATTTAATGCCGCCGCATCCTTGTTCGATAGGACATCATGGATGTCCGCAACAGATAATCCCAAGGTTCTTAAAACAGAAACTTTTTTCAAAACAGCAATATCCTCGTCTGAAAAACTGCGGTATCCATTCTCCTGTATAGCTGGAGCAACAATCCCCTGCTCTATATAATACTCAATAGCCTTTTTGGTTAAGGAACATTCCCTGCACACTTCGTTGATCAGCATATTTTCACCTCCAAGACTTATGATAAACTAACCCCCAAGGGAATAGTCAATACCTTTCATTAAAAAAATCTGCGTAGCACTTCACTGTTTTTATCCAATGGCATAAGACAAGTATTTTTCAGGAAATCAAAAAAGAGCCATGAACAGCCCTTTTCCTTGTTTATCATTTATCCATTTATTTTTACCGTTTTTTCATATGCAAACACGGAAACACCTATATTATCACGAAAACTCCCCGCAGGTTTCCTTGATAATACAAGCAGTTTCCGTGTTCCTATAAGGGTTTTGCCTGCAGATATCGAGCAGCCCTTTTCCCTCACATCATTCCATCTCCCTGAACGTGCCGGCTATTCCCCCGACAAGGCTCCACTGGCGCTGCATATAGGATTTCAGATTTTCCGTGCTTTGCCTGTATGCCTCCCGGACTGTTTCCGGGTTATCGAAATGTTCCATGACTGCACTGGCGGCGCAGTACCCGCTCTCCATCCCGGTAGATATGCCCTCGCCCATCGGGTTTAAGAACCCGGCTACTTCCCCTGCAAAAAGGACGCGCCCCCACGCCGCAGTCCACACGGCACCCCGGACGGATATGCGGCATCAGCCCTCTCTTGCTCCTGGTTCATACAGCAGATTTATCCTTAAGAAGGAAGTAATGTCTTTCATGCTTAATTGCTATAATTTACATCATATTTTGAAATAAAACCCTCCTGCTCCTTTGGAATCTCATTTTCAATATAGTCCATATACATCCCCTTCAGACCTTCGTCTGTATACTCTATATCACCAGAAAATTCTTCTAAAATTAGTTCTCCGTCTGGCTGCCCATATGCCATAAATATATATGTTTTTCCTTCTTGCGGAATATCCCTTGTATTCTCAATATGGCCAGACCGTGGATATAATAAAGTACCATCTTTTAAATATCCTCCATGCCGATAGCATTCTATATTCTTTGTTAGTTCGCCTTTTAAATTCTCTTCAACCGTAATTGCATATCGGCTGTAAGCATCCATGCTGTTTGAGGTATTGTAATCTACCACATTGTCAATAACTTCATCGACAGTTCCGATAAAAATATAATCTACTTGCCCCACCGTTTCGTACATATTTGTTTCATCATATACCATCGTGAGGTGATAATATTCCACTTCTCCATTCCACTCAATAACTTTTTGGTCAGAACAAGCTGATAAAAAAAGAACACAGATAAGCATAAGTGCAATATTTATTTTGGTTTTCATACTTTCCCTCCGTATTCAATGCAATGCAAAACATCGTACCGTATTTTTTCCGCCATAAATTATATCGGATTGTAAAGCGTCCTGTCAAAGCCCATTGCATGAAACTCCCATAAATTGCACGAACCGACTATAAGCACATGGCACCAAAACCCACCGTGCAAGCTATAAAAAATGTTGTGAAATCCTAAGACATGAGAAAAGGACTGCCGAAACAGCCTCTTTCTCTATTTCATTAAATTTTTACCGTTTTTTCATATGCGAACACGGACACTCTGCATATTATCACGGAAACCCTTATATTATCACGGAAACTCCCAGCAAGTTTCCGTGATAATACAGCCAGTTTCCGTGTTTGTATATGGGTTTTGCCTGCGAGTATCGACTTTTGCGTGATAGTATGGAGTTTTGCCTGATAGTATCCGAGTTTCCGTGATAATAAGCGACTTTTGCCTACGAGTATATACTATCAGGCAAAACAACCCCAGAACAAAAGTTCGCACCCTCACAAATGTAAAAATGCCCTTAAAAGCACACGGAAATAATGTAATTTTGAAATCTATGTAGTGCCAAAAGTGGCGGATTTACGGGCTTTCTCGGCTTTCCGTGTCCGTATCTGCCGGAAACTAAGACACCTTGACACCATTCGACAATATCTCCCATATTTCAACAGTATTTTGAGACAAATCATTCTCACTCAAGGGGCTTTATCACATACTTTTGAAACTTCTCCGGCACTTCAAAGTTTTTTAGATGTTCATAGCCAACAAGTCCTTTGTTCCCGCTTGAATCAACACGATAAACCAGTTCATCATATCCTAAAGGATTATGCGCCCCTACCTGCGGGGTAACACCGAATTTTACGGAAATAAATCCCGGCTCTTTCTTCCCAATATCTACAATCGCTATTTCATAATCGTAAACTGCTATTTCTCCCGAATAATATTCTGAATGAAAAAGTATTTTAATCCCCCATCTGAGATGGGGAGAATGGAATAAGCCGTAGCGTTGCCTAGAGTACCAAAATAAAAACCTCCAATGATATAATGAAGTGGGTTCGC
>CAJTEN010000057.1 GCA_910575245.1 Clostridia bacterium
CCACTTCTATTATACAACGGGGGTAATTTTTTGGTACTCTGTTCACCGCCACTTGCATCTGTTATTCCCCCAGCTCAGCTGGGGGATTGATACTGTTTCATTCACGCACATGCCTTCTTGCCACTAACAAAAATGGTAAAAAGCCTAAAAAGGTGATAGGTCCTGATGGAAAGCTTATTGAACCCGAGCCTGACATTTATGCCACAAAGGATATGGCCGGGCGCATCCTCAACGGGGAGTCTCTCTCTGATGGGAAACAGGATATCCTTCAGACTGTTTTCTGTCTCGCCGCAGTCCTTCCTTCTATTAATAATGGGCTTATTCCACTTAAGGAACTGACTGTTTCCGGTGATGGTACTGCTGTAAAGGCACATGCGGCTCCTTTTGGCCGTAACCCAAAATATCTCAAAAGCCTCCCGGAAGGCACATGCACTGACAGCCTCCGCCACTATGCTGACCCCGATGCCTCATGGGGATGGGACAGCCATGAAAAACACTGGTATTTTGGCCGTACCCTTTATATGCTTGTCTGCCGTAATAATGATCTGGCGCTGGAAGTCCCCCTGCTGCTGAATTTCACCAGCGCAAAACGGCATGACAGTATCAATTTCCTTTTTGCCATTGACGCGTTTGGCAGGCAGGGAAGTGGTCTTTCCATAAAAAACCTGTGCCTTGATTCCGCGCATGATAACATTCCCACGTACAAACTGCTTGACCACTGGGACATAAATGCCCTGATCGACATCAACAAAAGGGGCGGCTCAGCGGACGGACTTCCTGATGACATCTCCCTGGATAAAGAGGCCCACCCATTATGCAGGGCCGGCCTGCGCATGTGCAGCTGGGGATACGACAAAAACAAGGATGCACAGAAATATCGCTGCCCCCTTGCATGCGGCAGGGCTGCCGAGTGCCCCTTCTCTTCGGAGTGCAAAAAGAGCAGTTATGGACGGACAGTCTATATAAAGAACGGCTCCGACCTTCGGTTTCATCCACGTATTCCACGGGATAGTGACCAGTACAAAACCATTTACAGTGAACGTTCTGCCAGTGAGCGGGTAAATAATCGTGTCCTTAATGACTACCACCTTCAGGATCTTAAAATCCGCGGTGATGATCATTTTTCCTTCTGGACAATGATCATCGGAATATGCATCCATCTTGATGCATGGTATAAAATGAACAGCAGGACAGAACATACACCCTGACCAATTTCGTCTTGATGTTAATTCGAATATAAGTTCTAATCACGAGTTTTTTCCAAACTACAGGGATAGTGCGCCCTTTTTTAGGGGATGTCAAGCGCCTGTCAAGCCATAGTCACCAATTTAAGCCTGTACTATAACCATTAAATATTTAATTTTTGCTTTTTATAAACAGTTTCCGAGACTACACATTCCTGTCTTTTGCAGGCGCAAGGATATCCTTATTGATCTCCTTATCATGCAGCATGGAGTGGGCGGTTTCATGCACCATCGTCTTTAAAGTCTGGCTCTCGCTCATTCCCTCCTGCACCGCAATCCGTTTTTCTGTGGGGCTGAAGAAACCTTTTGAATCTCCGGGTATATCCTCAAAGCTGATCGGAACCGGGGCAACATAGGTGACTGCCTTAACAAAGTCCTCATACCCCTCCACCGTGGACAGAAGCTCTTTTGCCTCCAGTTCCGGGATTGGCTCTCCTGATGTTTGCTTGACATCAAAGACGGATACCGCACGGAAAGCGGGGATTTTAATCTCCACTTCCTCCGTCTGCGGCATCCCGTCCTGGTCAAGCATGATTTCCCCGGTCACAGGGTCTAACTTATCCCGTTCCTCTTTGATCTTGTAAGGGGCAGGGGCAAGGATACGGATTCCCTTCTCCCCCTTGTTTACATGGCGGTTGAAATTTTTCTGCCATGCCTGGTAGCCTGCGACCAGACTGGCGTCAGGGCGCTGTAAGGCTATCAGGAGCGTGTTGTTGACACTGTAATTATGGAATTTAGACATGGTGGAGAGGTAGTTTTTGTACTTCCCGCTCTCAAAAAGTTCTTTTAACCCTTCCTCCAGCTTGTCCGTGATCTCCTTTACTTTCTGTTTTTCTGTTTTTACGTCTGCCATATTTTCAATCCTTTCTTTGCATGAAAAAAAGACAATCTGATGTGACTGTCTTTCTCCCTAAAAAACAAAAAAGCAGCGAACTGTTCTCTGATCTGAAAACAAATTCACTGCTTTACTGTCTGTGTTATTTCGTTGCTGTGGTTATGCCAGTATAGGCTTACGCTTTTTTATGATAGCTTCTACCTCTCCAATAGTCCTCTCCACTATTTTTGCTATCTGTTCTGATGTATAACCTTCCCTGTGCATATTTAAAATAATTTTTTCATCTCTCTCTGCCACAGTTCTTTCTCTGATTCCCTGTGAAAGATTACACATAGCGCTCACATCCTTTCTCAATTTGTCATCTACAGGAATACTGTACTCAGTTTTTATAATCCCTAATTTTTCATCAACGGTTAATTCTGCCGAAAGCAACGTACTCAACAGACGGTGCAGCTCAT
Source organism: Clostridia bacterium (assembly GCA_910575245.1). Classification (GTDB taxonomy): domain Bacteria; phylum Bacillota; class Clostridia; order Lachnospirales; family Lachnospiraceae; genus UBA3282. Next base: position 2,538 of record CAJTEN010000057.1, read on the forward strand.
ACTTCTCATCATGCTCCGGAAGTTCATTTGATATACCTATCAGGACAATATTCAGCAGGTCAAGCCTGCCTTTCCATGGATAAGAACCTAACAGTTTATCATCTGTCAAATGTACATAATCCATACTGTTCTCGTCCATGTTCATACATACCCAAATACTGAATACACGCCTAATATCGTTAAAATTTGTCCCTACAAAATCCCGTTCCTTCTGCGAGGAAACAAGGCGGCTTACATAGAAAACTGCCCTGTTTAGGATATGGTAACTTGTCGGTTCATCCTTCTGTGCTTCTAAATTCACAATAACCTGTGAGATACCGTCTTTCATCCGCACATAAAAGATAATGTCAAACCTTACAAGCCCCTCGTTAATCTCCGCATTTTCCGTATTCATTCCAACAATGCGCTGGCCGTTTTCTTCCTTTCCGGCATTGGTCAGACCTGGCTCTACTGGAACCACACCGATCAAAGGCTCTCCCTCGATATAGGACACCACTTCTTTCGGGTTCATTCCCTTAAACTCATCAACGGTCTTTACCAGGATATGCGCCAGAATGATTTTATTTCCTAACAGACGTTTTGCCTTATCATCATATTGTGCGTCCTGGTCTGTTGCGCTGACCGCATTTTTTATTTCCGTATCCATCAGCCATAAACCTCCTTTTTGTATGGTAGGAAACGCAAAAGCCATTCCCAAAAGGTATATGACCTCAATGCCATTATACCCTGAAACCCCTGCTAAATCAATCGGATTTTTTGAAAGCCAGCCCGGACACAGTTGTAATTTCATTTATTTTGTGATTATTACGGCGTTTTCTCCCCTCACCCCCGTACCTGGCTCCTTCACTTTCTTCTGATTGCCTGCTTTGGTTTCAATAATCAATGACTTCTTTATCCGGAAACCTCTCGATTATCGCCTTTACCACTTCCTGTACTTCTGGATTCCCGCAAAGCTCCGGTATAAGGTTGATAAAACCTATGTCTATTTCGTCACCGGAAAGTATATCCGCCTGCACGTCCTCCATTTTATCTGTCCCTCCCACATGGAGATTGATGCCAATGGAGGGGACACCGTTCATGCGCTCTGGCGGTATTTGCTGATAAAGGTTGACCGCTTCATCCAATGTCTTAATGTTCTCATAATATTTCCCCAAGCTATGGTATTCCCCGCACTCCGCCACTGTAAATGTAAGAATCTCTTTTCCTGTTTTCTGATCCGCTTTTTTTCCCATTATGGTTCTCCTTCCCATGTTTTTATTTTTATGCTGCAAGATATTTCTCTGTATCTTCTGTCATGTACTGCCCAAGATATTTCTCCCGGTGCGGCATGATGATATGCAGCTTTCCATGCACGTTAATCCATTCCACAACAAACCAGAAACCAAGCCCCCGGTTATCCGGCTTCCAGATACCCTTTTCATCAAATGCCCCTCCACGCATCATATAATCTATAAGAGCCGGATTAGAGAGTTTCTCCGCAAGCTCCCACCGGTTCGGTGATTTCTCCCTGTGACAGCCGAATCCGCAATAAACACACCCTGTCCTGTCACATCCGGTAGTGTCGAATACAGGCTTGCCAATGTCAAATATCCCCATATCCATTGTATTTTCTTTCGGCTTTCCCTCTCCATAGTCTGCAACCACTTCCCCGTACACGCTCGCAACAGGGATATGGTTATGGTAGATATATTCTAAAACGTCCTGTTCTGTCCAGAATGACATAGGGTTGCTGATCGGGCTTTTCATATCAAAACCATTACAGCCATTTTTCAGCCAGTTTGTAGTCCGCAGCCTGCTTTCACTCGCCATCTGCGCTGTCATCGGCATTTTCCCTGTTTTCTTTGCGTAATTGTGCATGGGCGCTTTTTTCATAATGGAACAGCAGTGGTCTGATATTTCAAAGGGCGCATCCAGAAAGAATTTATATCTCTCTTTGTTGTACATCTTGGAGTATTCCGATGTTTCCACCCCGTTCTCCTTATGGGGATATTTCCCCTGCAGGATAAGATAGCGCACAGGCGTTTTAATATCCGTACTCGGTATCTCTCCCCGGCTCAGGCTCTGGTATGCGGCATTTTCCTTGTCCTCCCGGCGGTCTATGCCGACCAAATCTGCCATATAACTGTAATTGGGAATGATTTCTCCACTTCCTGTATTTTTCTCCCGTTCTGCCAGCTTCTCCAGATACCGCCTTGCGCCATATACGCAGCCTGCCACTTCTTTTCCGATCATCGGGTATCCGTATTTTAGGATAATCTGGCGGAAATTCATTTTCGGCCTGATAATCTCCACATTTTCATGCTGTTTCACAAATTCCCTGACCTCCGGGTATTCCAGCCCGGTATCCACATAGAACGCCCCAATGTTCCGGTACATTTCCCTTGCGATATGTAATAAAACAGTGCTGTCCTTGCCGCCGCTGAAACTGATGTAAACGCCGTCATCCCCATAATATTCCACCCACTCCCGGATACGGTACTGTGTCATCCGTATTTTTGCCGAAAGAGGGAGTGACTGCATCTGGTATAAATCACCGATTGTATGTTTGTTCATGTTGCCCTCCTTTTTCCTGAAATGATGAAAACAGGCAGCTTTTATCGCTGCCTGTTCCCCAAACTGTCATAAAATTTCTTCTTTCCCCTTTCTCTTATAATTTTCCTGCTTTTCAACCCCCGCAACTTTCGCTTTGAACGCTTCCAGTTTCTCTCTCAACGATGTCCGCTGCGCAGGCTTGTCAGCCATTGCCGCCGCCAGTTTCGCCCCCTGTGGTTTTCCATTGTCCACTGCGTAATTATGCCTTGCGTTTTCTACCGGGTATGGAATCGGCACATCCACAGCGCTTTCTCCGGTTTCCGGCTTTATGGAAGCCTCTTCCTCCTGCCCTGACTTCTGGACATCATGTCCAGAAGTTATCATTTTTCATTTAAGCAATAGATTGTGTGGAGATTGGCAGACAGCTCATTACCCGCATACTCCACATCATCAAGCAATAATGCCTGGAACAGCACTTCCCCCACGGCCTCAAGCAGCACGATCCTCTGTTCCTGCCCTGTAAGGTGTCCATACCCCACCCCGTCCGGAACAACGGATTTCCTTGCCGCTTCACAATGGGTAAACAGGCCGAGGATATATTTGTTTGACATGATAAAGGCATAGGTTTCCTGCCCGTCATGGGTTATCCGGTATTTCTCCGCCTCACCCTCTGGAAGTGTAAAGACGCACCGCACCGTTTCCAGGCACAGCCCCCTGTCATAATCCGGCTGTAACCTCTTTTTGTACCTCTGCGCCCTCGCATAAATCCCCTCCCGGTCTATGACGGAATGGGTACGTTTAAACTGCGGCTTCCTGCAGAGCATATCCAAGTCCATATACACGTTGTTGATTATGGTTTTCTCCGCATACTGCCGGAAAGACTTTAGCCTTAACAGATACACAAGCACTTCATCCAGCTTTTCCTCTGACATGATAAACTGGAAAGGCTTGCCGCCAAACTCCAGCCTGTCAAACATAAGCGGGCAGCTCCCTTTCTTTATCTCACGTTCCATTGCCCTCCTGACATCCCGTAACGATTCCATAGTAATCTCCTTCCCGTTTCCTGATTCACTTGCCGGAAACAATAAAAAAAGGGCAGCTACAAATCTACTGACTCATAACTGCCCTTACGCTGTTCTCAACTTATCATTTTTTTAAGACAGGGGTCTTCCACCCCCGTACCCCTGGAAACCTTGCCGGAAGTGTGATTGAAAAGATAATCACACTTCCGGCAAGGCTGAAAATGCCGCCCGCCACACTTTGTCAGGCCCATTATATTTCTATTCCCGCTGTTTCTGCGAAAATCTGTTTCCTGCCCATAAGCTCATTCTGCTTTTCTTCCGGCAATCGTTTGAAAAAATTATCGTAGTCAATATCACCTGCGCCCATTTCCCTTGCAAGCACAATGATCTGTGTATGAAGCCATTCCTCCCACAAATCTTCAAACATTTCTCTGCTGTCCGTGAAAGTAAAATCATTCTCAAAGCCTGTTGGTGGTGTATAATATTGCAGCTTCACAAAACCGTACCTGCCAACATCAACTACCACAATGTCCACATCCTCAAGCTCCGCAAAGGCATCCGCCACCTTCCGGCATTTTTTCTGTTCTTCCACTGTAATGTATGCTTTTTTCTCCATATATTCCTCCGTTTCCTGTCCCACAGCAATATCATGCACGCCATCCGGAATATCCGCCACCTCTGGACATTGTGTCCAGAAGTTGGTTAAGTGATTCCTTTTTCCGCCCACCCGCCGCCATACATATCATGCTGCACCTCCTGCTGGTAGTAATGGCTCATGGTTGAGGGGGCATTGTATAGCGCCGTGATCAGGTATGCCCTGATGTTGGTGATCTTTGTGACAGTTTCCCTCATACAGCCCATGACATACTCCACATGGCCGCTGTTCAGCTTCAGGAAACGGGATTTCACAAGTTCATATGGGTATTCTTCCCCATTGATGCGGATTGTCCTGCGCTTCACACAGACCACATCACAGACGGTTTCATAGATTTCCTCATACATATCCCTGTCCTGGTCATATCTCATGTGGTGTTCATATTCCAGATTTTTACGGATCAGCGCCATATATGCGCTTGTTTCATCCATCACATCAATCGTATCATCTTTTCCCTGCGTTCCTGGACTCCCCGCATTTCCCGCAGATTGATTGATAGGATTGGGATAACTCATATCAGTATAGTTCTGATTGTTATAGTTAGTATTGTTATAATTAGGGGCAAATTCTTTTACTTCTTGAAGTCCAGTTCCTTTACTTCCGGAAGTCAAATTATTTTCCCTCTTGAAGTCAGGTTCTTTTACTTGCTGAGGTTCAGTTTCTTTACTTCCAGAAGTAAAATTTCTTTCCTTCTTGAAGTAAAGATTTTTTACTTCTGTGGAAACATCAGTGTTTTCAGGCTTTTCCGCACACTCTTTTTCCGGCACAGAAGCAAAATTTTTCACATAGATTATGTCAGGCTTCCCAAGCCCCCTGCGTTTTTTCTCTATCAGTCCAATCCCATTATCCGCATCCAGCTCCTTAATGACCTTTATGCAGGTAGGCTTAGAGCAGCCCAAATCTTCCATGATGTTCTCCACGGCATAGATGATATATGCCCGGTTTTCATCGTCCAGCCACCCATTTTTCATGGACATTGACATCCTGTCAAGCATCAGCCCATACAGGAGCTTAGCATCGCTGCTAAGCCCCTTGAAACGCTCATCTTTAATCAGCAGGCGGGGAACACGGTAAAAAGAAAACTGCTCTGCTTCAATGCCATAGTAATAATCAAACTTCAATGGCTCGCCCATTTTACCGCCTCCTTTACTGCTTACTCTGCCATTCCTCCAAAAGCTGGATAATGATGCCCTCTATGTCATCAGTGGAGTATTCCTCTGGAAAATACCTGTTGATCTTATCGCCCTTAATCGTTACTTTTCTTTCTTTCGGCTTTTCCTCCGCCAGTATCAGACTTACCATCGCAGGCGTAAGCTCTCCACTTTTCCCATACTCCTTCAGCTTTGCCGATTGGGAAGCGTTCATTGCCGCCCCTGTTTCCCCTAAGATAACAGACACCCATTGTTGGGCTTCTTCTGTCAGGAAAGAAATATCCACGCCCTGCGCTATCCCTATCTTTTTCTTATCCACCATGTCAAGCAGATCGTCAGAGAGCCTCGCAAGCCATACATACCTCTGCACCGTCTTTCCGCTCTCCCCGGCAGCTTCCCCCACTTCGTCAAGGGTACTGCCGCCTTTGCTTCCCTGATGTTTCATTGCCTCATACTTCATGGCATAAGCCCTGGCTTTTTCGCTCGGCAGAATGTCCTCACGCTGGATATTGGAATCCACCATGATGATCGTGGCTTCATCGTCCGTATAATCCCTGACAATGACGGGCATCGTGTCAAGCCCTGCCCTTTCAGAACCCCGTTTCCTCCGGTGTCCTGCTATCATCTCATAGCCGCCCCCTGCCCGTGGCCTTACAATTCCAGGTACAAGCACACCATATTTGCCGATGCTCTCCGTGGTTTCCTCCATCTTTTCATCATCAAGGACACGGAAAGGGTGGCCTTTGAATGTATGTAGATCGGCCAGCTTCGCATGGATGATCTGCTCCCCCGCCGTATTTTCTGCGCCGCCGAATAAATCATCAAAAGTGTTCAGTTTGACTTTTGACGCACTCCCTGCCTTACTGCCCACTGCCAAGCACCTCCTCCGTCAAAGACTGGTATGCACCCGCAACCCTGCCTTTCGGGTCATGCTGGTAGATGCTGACGCCTTCCGCAGAAGTTTCCGCCGCCCTTACCGACATCGGTATGCTGTTCTCAAATATCCGTACCCTGCTCCCATACGTTTCAATAAGCAGCGCTGTAATATCCCTCGCATAATTGGTACGGTTGTCTACCATTGTCAGCAGGATGCCCTCAATCTCCAGCCTGGGATTGATCTGCCGCTTTACCTTGCCTATGGTCTTGATAAGCTGTTCCAGACCTTTCACGGGCAGATATGCGGCCTGCACGGGTATCAGTATGCTGTCCGCACAGGCAAAGGCATTTATGGTGATCATGCCAAGTGAGGGCATACAATCAGAATATAATCATATCTCTCCTTTACACTGTCCACATAAGAGCGCATCATGATCTCCCTGCTCATCACGTTTACAGGGGAAACCTCCAGGCCGGACAGCTCAATTTTCCCCGGCATCAGGTCAATCCCTTCTTCGTGCTTTAAGATACCGTAGCCCGGTTCCATTTCTTCATCGTTGATGACCTTTTCCATTACGCTTGCAAGGGTGGCTTCCAGCTTGTCAGGCTCCGTAAAGCCAAGGCTTGCGGTCAGGCTCCCCTGTGCGTCCGCATCAATAAGTAAAACTCTTTTTCCCTGTTTTGCCAGCCCGATCCCTAAATTGCTCGTTGTGGTGGTCTTGCCGACACCGCCTTTCTGGTTTGCGACTGCTATAATTTTACACATGGTTTTATTCCTCCGTTTAGTCAGATTTTTCTTTGATGTTGGCTTTCTGCACTTCCACATAAGCCCGGTAATACCTGTTTGTACCCTTGTTCCGGTACAGCTCCGAAACCTCCGTCACAGCCACTTTGGGCTGTCTTTTCAGGATCTTCTCGAACCACTTAATATCATTCTTCGTTCCCATCAGTCGAATTTTCAGCACGTTTCTTCTCCATTTCTGCAAGGATTTCCTCAACAGACCGCTGTTTCTGGCAGTATTCCGGGTAACGGAGCCTGATGCCCTGCCAGAAGTACATTGCGTAGCCACAGCAGAAAATATCACTCACGGAATACTCCCTGCATTCACTTACCTGCTCGTCCCTGCTCTCATAATCATCAACGCTTGGCGTTCCGTCCGTGTAAAGGTTAAAGGCAAGCCTTACCACCCGGACACTGCCGCTTGTCTGCCATCCCTGATGCAGACACTCTGTTTTGATGTACCCGGACTTAATATCATAAATCTGGCTGAAATGATTCCTTGTGTCCTCAGATATGCCGAGAATGTAAATCAATGCCTTGTGGTAGCAGTCCTGATACCTCGCCTGTTCCAGTTTCTCAAAATAAAACTTCTCATGTTCCTCGTTTGCAAAAACCATGTGTGTGTTGTTGGCGCTCTGCGCCCCTGCTCTTAACGCTGTGTTGTTCATGTGTGAACCTCCTTTGATTATTTTGTTTGTGTATATAAAAAGGACTCTATCCTTTGTTTGGGATAGAATCCTTTGAAAAAGCCACGAAAAAAGGGGAAAACTCTCAAATGAATTTTCCCCTAATCGTTAAAGATAGATTTTACAAACGAAATCCTCAAAGCGGTTCGCCTTTGTGTACTCCGGACGATGTGCCATGAAATCATTCACATCAGCTCTGGTTATCAGATACTCCGTAAAGTACATATATTTGTGTCGTAGGGCATTGAAATTTATTCTATATTGGGCACTTAAAAGGCACTTTGTTTTATCCTCCTCCGCTAGCGCTTCGGCTGCCCCTACTCCATGGTGATTTCTATGCAGTACGTTCCAAAAATCCCGTATTTATGCGAGGGAAAGGATAGTCGTTAGACAAAAATAAGACCCCGCATCCTGCGATGCAAGGTCTTATTTTTCTATGTCGTAGAATAAATATCTTTGCCCCTGTATAGAATAAATTTCAATGCCCTACGACATAGTATCCTTGACCTTGCATCTTTATTATAGCCCATGAGTACACAAAACGCAAGGAACATAGCTCGAATATTTGCACAACTTTATTCTATAAAATCATATACTTTCAACCACCCAATATGATGATTTGCTTTTTACTTTGTAATCTATATTTTCTTCTTGAAGAAGTTTATTCATCTTGTTTATATTGTAAATTCGTTTCAAATTTGGCTCTTTTCTGCCAAATGCTACATCATATAACTTAGTAAATTTAACTCGAAATGGTGATTCTTCTCCTTTATCTACTATCTGCTCACCGCTTTCTGCATATAATTTAAGAAAATTTAAGAACTCTTTCTTTACCTTCTTCTTGTCACCCAGAGTTATATCATCATCTTCACAATACTTCTTTCCAAACCAAGATAATTGATACTCCAAATATTTCTGCCCAACACAATCTCCGTCTTGCCGCTTTTTTTGCTCACACATTTTTAACTCCCCATTCATTTCATCAAGAATACACTGATATTGCGGAATCAATCTTTCCACCAAAGACCTCGCTATTTCATTCAAATACAACTTTGTTGCTGATTCACTAATAGGTCTGCCAAACCAGTGTTTTGCCTCTCTCCAATCCATCTCATTACCACCATAATATTTATCAAAAAAACCATAGTCTCTACTAAAAGCATTACCTAATTCATCATAAGCCAGATCATACTTATGATATGCGTCCTGTTGCCTCATTAAGCTTTTTATTCGTTTATCAACTTCATCAGCAGAAAACCTCTTAATATATAAAGTCTTATGATCATTAGCTTCACTTACTCTAGCTCTTCCAAGCATCTGCAAACATTTTTCTTTAATCATATCAGATACAACAATGTTCTTGATACCCGTTAGGTTAATACCATTATCAAGAACTGATGTTGAAATAAGTATATATGTATCTTTGTTAAGCTTCTCCGCATTCAATATTTGTTGATAAATGGGGTCCTTTTTGCTATCTGCATCTACAGCAAACACTTTTTCGCTTTTTCTTTTTGCTTCATCGTCTTCAATTGTCAATGGGCATCCTTTATCCTTTGCAAACAACTCCAACTTTTCTTTTACTGTTTTACACCTTTCTTTATCATCGATGAAGATCAACCACTTTTCCTTTCTCCGATTTACACTATCAATTATTTCTCCATATAATTCATCTATAGAAAAATATGTTTTTACATCAAGATAACTATAATCTCGTTTGAAGTGATAAAATACCATCTTTTGGCCTTTCTGTTTACGATATGGCTTGTTCCAGTTCAGGTCATCTTGGCGAATGTTTTCACACTTGATTATATACTCCAGACACTCATATGGAGTTGCACTCATATATACTCTAATTGCATCCTGAAATATTTCAACTATTTTCTGTAGTATCTTATGTGTGTAAGGATTAAACATAGCATCAGTTGTGAAAAAATGCGCTTCATCACAAATCACAAAAATATATCTTGCATGGTCATTCTTCTGTTTCCATTTTAAACGTCTTTCATTACATAAAATACTCTGATATGTCATTACATCTGCGAATGCATTATAGTAATACACTTTCTCATCCTCTCCTTCTAAATCACAATTTCCACCTAGATGACCCTTTATTTGTTGCCTAAGAGCCAGTCGATTACTTAATATTAAGACCTTATGATTGGTTTTATTTCTATTATTTAATTCTCTTACATATGGTATCAAAATGTGTTCTACAAAATAATTCTTCCCTTGTCCTGTTTGTGCTGAGATAAATATAGGTTGCTGTGGCTCCCACCGATCTTCCGTATCAGTCTTTATAGTACCATCACACTCTAAATCAACTACCCCGGTGCAAGCACTCAAGCACTGTGAGCGGCTCCTACGTCGCCTCTCACAGCACTTGACTTTTTCGCTCGCTCTGCTCCCTCAAAAGCGGGGTATGCGGATTTCCTTGTCTCTGCCTCTACTCATAATCAAACAGGTTCATCTGTCCTTCCATCTCATTATTTCGATATAGCTTCCGATACTCGTCTCCTTGGTTTTTTACATAGTTTGCTATTACTTTCTCATTTCCATGCTCACTTACTGTTGATACATAATACCCTGATGACCAGAAATTCCCTCCCCATAATTTTTTCTTCACATCTGGGCATCTCCTAAATACCTCCCGCGCTGTTATGCTTTTCACTATCTTTACAAGTTGTGTTGGACTATAATTCGGTGCTGACTGCACTAAAAAATGTACATGATCTTTATCCGCACCTATTTCCAAAAAGATTAGCTCATACCTTTCACTTATCTCTATACAGGTTTCTTTTATTACCTTTTCTACCTCTTCACTTACTACTACTCTCCGATACTTTGTCGGTAATACGAAATGATACATCAGCTTTGATACATTGTGTGATTTGTGTATAGCCTCACTCAATCTACACTTCTCCTTTTTCTCTACATTGTATCATGCTTTTCTATCCTGTTAAAGTTTGCTTGCGCCCCAAGGGGCGGGGAATGTACCCACATTTCATTCAATTCTATAATCTTCTCCAATTCCTTCCGCAACTCTTTTTTCAGCACATTCCACTTGGATAACATGATATCTATTCATTATACATCCATTTTTCATTTTCTCTCGATCATATGACAAAGGCACATCAAGCATATATCGTTTTTGTATGCGAGGAGCAGTTTCCTCTTTCTCATTTACTATATTTACTGATATTGGGTTACACAAAACACTGTTATCCCCTTGCCCAAAATCTTCCGCCAATTTTACAGATGCTGGTTTAACTGTGTAGCAATTCCCAACGTTCTTTTTTATCGGAATTATATCTTCATCCAAATCAATTTTCTGTTCATCCTTTTCAGAATCCTTAAAATGATTTCCTGCGAATCGGCGAAATTCTCTTGTACATTCACACGGATAAAATTTGCAGAGTTCGCACACCTCCAGTAAATACTGATTTCTTTCCTCATCACTTACATTAGCTCCCCATTCTTCTTTAATCATCCTCATCAACCACCTTTCTGTGAATTGTGAAACGCTATATAAATAAGATTAACATTTCACAGTTACAAATAAATCACAATCTCCTATATGACTAATATAAGCAGAACCTCTCACTCTAATAAAACTTTCTTATTGAAAGGAAGAAAAAGTTTTGTTAAGATTATATAAACACAGAGGCATCCTTATCTGCCTACGGAGACAATAAATATTCATGATTTTATTATAATACTCTTGAATTTTTTATCAGGACATTTACGGACAAAAACATAGACATGCAGAATGGAGATTTGTAATGACATTTAGTGATTTTGCTCAAATGATGTACCCAATCATAGGTAACGGAATAAAAACATGGGAATTTGTTATTCAATTAACCAATCACATCATGGAAATACCCAACGATAACAATGATGAATACAATCCACTAAGCAAACTTGACATAAGCACCTTGGGAAAAATATATAGTGGGAAAAGAAATTTAAGTCAAAGAGCTGCTATTGCAATTAATTCCCATTTAGACAAAAGCACCTTCCATAACTATCTAATGGATTTCCCAACTGATACAACTATTTCAATTATGTATGCTCTACAAGAAAAACAAATTGAGATTACAAATGACGACCCTATTGAAGCTTGTACAAACCTTTTTGTATCAATCATACAAGATTGTACCAATAAGAAAAAGCAGATAAATCCACAAAATTCTGACCACCCTATGGATCAATTATTAAAAAAAGATCCTATTTGCTACGCTCAATTAACTAGAAATCCCTTATGGCGCAATATTTTAAAATAACTCGCGCTTCTCTCAGTAGTAAAGCAACCAATTTTTACCTCTTTTATGCTAATACAATTTTTATCCCTATCTTTTTTTACAAAGCGTCGTTCCTCATCAACAACGACGCTGATAAATGGAGTTAATAGCGGTTACGCCCCGATACTCTTACAATACTTTCTGCTGTTTATATAACGAGTACCTACTGTCAAATCCTTTTTCTCTCATAACCGTCTAATCACGAACCTCCAAAGTTCTTAATAACAAGGCAATATTTCACACGATATTATTATAAAGGTCCGTCAAATGTCCTATATTCTGTCTTTTGCTTATAGTAACAGGCGAAAGATTTATCTTCGCAAACGCCTCCATAATTTTTTTCATATTTCTACAGTTTATTTCCTTCTGCGCAAGATACACCGATTTCTTCTCCGGGATCAGTGCCACCAGCCGCAGCATCCGCCTTCTTAATCTGTCATCCTTAATCTCCGTCCGGATTATTTCTTCCGCCTTACCCTTCTTATAAAAATCTCCATACGGTATTATTCTTACAAATGTTTCTAAAAATATATCCTGACACTTTTCTGACAATGTTATGATCTGTGCAGACATATCTTCTTTATCAGCATATATCCGCACTGTCTTTGTTTTTGTCAACCATACTTCTGCCCGAAGAGTCCCCTTTGATTCTTTAATCGCAGTTTTAAAGTTTTTTCTTCCTATATTATTTTCATTAAGTTGCCGCTCATATAGCCCTTCCAGATCATAAATTATAAAATCGATTCCATTGCTATTCCCTTCTAAACAGAAACTGTCAACATTCTCAAAACACTCATATCTGACTGGTGAGAATCCTTTCACTCTTCCAATTCTCCGTAAAACCTTCAAATATGCTTCTACATCATTATGTGCGCCTACATTGATATCCACTGCAATCCTCATCCCCGATATGAAGAAATCATCCAATGTATACCGATAATCAAAATACTCCCCGATTCGCTTATTTAACTTACGGGAAATCTTTTCAGAATTGGATTTATTACCATCCAGCAATCGATCCACATTAACAATCAATTTTATTTTCTTTTTATACTGGCTGTCACGATATATAATCACGATCCCTTTTTCTTCTAAAGATCGATCTGCATATTCTTCTTTCTCCATACAGTCTGCCTTATGATGCACATGGCTTAAAACTTTATGAAACCTTTCCTCATCCAGTACCATAGAGAGTTCAAATATCAGATTAATGTACATACAGAGTTCCTCCAAAATACAAATATTTTTTACAAAACTGTTGTTCCACATCTATTTTCTATACTGATTTAACGGTATATGCTGCCTGTAGAAATACTCCCATCATTTCTTAGTGGTACTTTTTCCCACACCTTAAATCTCTGCAGTAAAAAATTACAATACCATTATCATTGTCTTTAAATGAAATACTTTCTAAATTCAATATGGCAGTCAAATGCGCCATTCTTCCATGAATCTTCACACAAAAAAATATGACGCAGAAGCTTTACCCCTGCGCCGTAGATTCTTCTACTATCTCTTTTTTGCATAATATATATTTATTAATTACATAACTTTATACATTCATATATTGTTTAAAATAATATTATTATCCTATTTTATACATACTATAGATCTAATATTATTATGATTGAACAAAATCGCTGCGCGATGGCCTGCCAAGGTTACGTATAGCGATTATTTTTTTCATTAAAAAAGCAGTAGTAAATGCGTCCTAAATAAGGTATTGTTAAT
>CAJTEN010000058.1 GCA_910575245.1 Clostridia bacterium
TACACTTATTATACAACGGAGGCTTTTTTATGGGACTTCGTTCATCGCCACTTGCGTACACGATTCTCCCCAGCTCTGCTGGGGGTTTGGGATTGTTTCAATCAATCCGTTGGCATATCGGTTCGGTCAGGCCAACAAGGTGATCGAACATGGATTGTAAGTCCAATAAGAAATCCTGCTTGAAACGGGTAAATTTAGATGCGTCAGGGATGACATCAAAACCACAGAAATCCCGTAATTCCTGAGAATATTTGAGGAAAATGATCAGGAGGGAAGTGGTAGGGATCGAGAAAATAAGCTGTAATAACAGAGCCCTGAGCATTGGATAAAGAAGATGCTTACGGGGCCTGCCGGTGGCAGCATGAAAATGAGAAATGAAAGACACCGGAACAATTTCATCAAGATTGATGGTTTCATTGAGTATGGAAAGAAACTCATATTTATTGTTATCAAATGTATTTTGGCAATCGGCAAAAAAATCTGCCAAAGAAAGCTGTTTGTATGGTATCATGTAGGTACAACTCCTTTCTGGTGGATATGGTTAATTGTTACTCACATCTCAATTTTACCACAAACCAGTGAGGAGTTGTTTTATTTTGTGACAAAAAGAATTCCGTATTTATGCGGGTTCTGGCGTTTCGCAAACGCCTATATCACACTTAAAATGAAAGGAGTACCACATGGAAGAATTAACAATAGAAAGACTTATAGGAAAAGACAATATTATTAATCACGCTCACCGAGGATGAGCTTGAGAAGGCATACAGGATCAAAGAAAGGCGCTATTTGGATGAGGACTTTGCAAACGCCCTTGCCGATGCCGCACAGGACCCGGACACCCGGTTCCACACAGGACATCTGGAGGAATTTCCTGAGCTGACAGGCTGGCTGTGCAAGTGCTTTGACGATTTCTATGATGCCAACATAAGCCACAACGACCTGATAGAGCTTACCCTGAACCACTTATGGCACGCATCCCTGATTCCGGAATTTTTCATCTCCCTCGCAGAAAGCGCACCTGCAGTCTGCATGGGAATTGAAAAAAATTTGGAGGAGTGTGAGCAAAACTGCGGACAGTACCACCGCTGCAGCAACATCGCTGAGGCAAACGACAGGAGCCGACAGTGGGAAACACTGGCATCCCTGCTCTCCATGCACAAAAACGGGAGTTGCTCCTGCAACGAGGAAAATGCTGAGGAATGCCCCGCTGCAAAGTATCTGACAGGCACATGGGACATCAGTGGGTTTTTCCACTCAGAGGACAGAAAAGAGGCGGCGTAAAATGGCAAATATCTGTATGGATACCGTGGTTTTCTTTGCCGCATCGGATGCCCAAAAGGACGGGTTTTTCCGCTTAAAAAAGGCTGTTACGGACTGTTATCCGCCTGGAATTACGGTGGATGATGCAAGGCTCTGCCGGATATTTGAACAGAATGGCATCCCTGTGGACGGCTTATGCCTTCGGAGTGATATAACGGACGTCTCCCTTGAAGACGACCATATCACCCTGTACTGTGATTCCGCATGGAACCCCATGTATGAGGCATATTTAAGCCTTGCCAGTCACTTTGGCGTGTGCTTTGAGCTGGAAGCGGAAGAATCAGGCTGCGGCATTTACATCAATACCGACATAAACGGAACGTACCTGACAACCCAGTATAAGGCATACCTTTCAGAGCGCCCGGAAGACGGCTCGCTGGATATACTTTTCGACAGCTCGCATGGGGATACGGATTTCTACTTCGATTCGGAAAAAGCCCTACTCCAGTGGTTCAGGAAACGCGGCGGCATTGCTGCAAACTCCGCACAGGAACTAAAGGATACTCTGGATAGCGATTATGTTTCCATCCATGAATTTGTAAACCCATATTAGAGGAGGAACTGTAAAATGGCACTTTATAAAAAGCTGGATCTGTGGTCCATATCAGACGGGCTGGATAAAATGATGGACTACTGCTACAACGGCAACGAGAAAAACAGCCCTTACTGGGACCATTACTGTGAGCAGATCAATGAATTATGCAATGTGGCTGCCGACCTGTATAACGATCTTCAGGATATAAAAAGCAGACTCTGGTATCAGATGCCTGCCAAAAAGATTGCTTTCTGCGGTGAGGATGACTGCAGCCAGACAGCTACCGCCTGGTTCAATACAGCAGCGGCTATGCTGTATGACACCGACATGACAGAGCTGCTAGAGCATGAGAACATTTACTGCTCAGATGAATGGACAGAAAAGCAGAAACGGATCTCTGCCCTGAACCGGCTGACCAAACAGCAGCAGATGCTCCTTTATACGGAAGTCATTGGATTTATCACCCGGTATCTGGAGCTGTCCGCAGCCTTTGAAACCATAGAGGCTGTCATCACCGAGCTGGATTACCACCAGTCGGCTGTGAAGGGAAACGGAGGCGTCACACTTCCACAGACGGCATATGTCTAAGGCTGTATAGGAATACAACTCTTACAAGTACACAAAAAGGAGGCTTTTATGTATATTACCGCATCAACCTACGGAGGCATCGACTGGCATGACTCCCGCACCATATATGAACAGTTAAGAAACAACGGCTCTTTCAACATCAGGGCAGAGCAGATTCCGGAAACCATTGCACATGATATTGCAAAGGATTTCCCTTATGTAGAAAATATCCGGGAGAAGATTGTGAAAGCTCTCTCCGAAAAGTCCTGCTTTCAGTTTATGATTAAATCTGAAGAAAAGGACACCGCAGGAAATGTGACCTATAAGGACTGCGGAACCCATGAAACTGACGAGCGAACCTATTATGAGGATGAAGCCACTTTTGACGGTGAAAATCAGACGCTGACACGGGATTATGCTTTCGGGCAGGTTTCCTACATCACAACCTATTATGTCGAGGACATTCCGGATGACCGGCTCGGCTATATGGTGACGGAAGATTTCCTCGCCCCAGTCAAAGGTGTACCACTGATACAGAGATTATACCATGACATCTTTGACAATCTGGATGCTGCGCAAAATTACGCTGATAACCTCAAGCTGCATGATCTCTCATACCCGAAGTCTATTGTGACTTTTCTCGTATGCAACAGACAGAAAATATCCGGGCATCCGTGGTATCAAAATGAAAAAGAAGCCATGCGGCTGATGACGGAAAAAGGGCAGGCATATCTGGATGACAGCTTTTGCATTTTTACCAAGAACCATATTGAAAACTTAAAAAAATTACCCACAAAGGAGGCTGCTTAATGAAAAACCAAAAGCAAACCATTAAATGTTCCGAACGCGGTTACTGCAGCGGATTGCGTCCTGTTGGAAACACACGGACAGAATTTACCTGCACCCATCCAGATCGGGATTATCTCAAAAACTATTTCCATGAAAAACGCATAAATAAAATGCTTGCTTTTATCGGATTTGGTGCCCGTTATTCGGATGTCGTCCCTATTAAAACGGCACCTGCATGGTGTCCAAAGAAAAAAACTCTGAGAAAAATGAATCAGGGACTCGCTAGAAACAACCGGGAGATGCAGTAGATGCTGTATCTCCCTTTTTATTCCCAAACACAAGATATAGTATTTTATAATTGACTAATCCTATATCTTGTGTTATTATAAACTTGTTATTGAATTTTGTGCAATTTCGGAATGGAAAGCACACGCTGTTTAAGTTTGTACGGAGTCAGAAAGTATAAAGTGCAGGTCACTTTACGCCTTCTGGCTCTTTTTATGTCTGTAACATCATTTAACAGACTATCATACAGCAGATCTGTACGCAGGCAGGAATGATCCGGCAGTTTGAGCCGCCTCATCTCCTGCTTTTTTCGTTCAGGAAAGGAGGGCAAAAGTGGAAATTCACAAATTCACTGGCAAAATCTAAAAGAAAAGAGGTAAAAACGAATGTCACAGACAACAGAACGCATCCACGAACTGGTGGATAAACTCAACCAGTACCGTGATGAGTATTACAACAAGAATGCCCCCAGTGTGTCAGATGCCGTCTACGACCATCTTTACGACGAACTGGAGCGTTTGGAGAAGGAATCGGGAATCATCCTGAGCAACTCCCCCACCCAGACCGTAGGCTACAAAGCCGTCAGCAGTCCGGAAAAGGTACGGCACCCCATCCCGTTGCTCTCACTGGGCAAGACCAAGATGGTGAGCGAGCTGGCTGCCTTCTTAAAGAAACACGCAGCCCTGCTCATGCTGAAGCTGGACGGTCTGACCGTAAAACTCGTTTACGAGGACGGGAAACTTGTGGAAGGCTCCACCAGAGGCGACGGAGATGAAGGGGAACTCATTACCCACAATGTCTCCGCTTTCCGGAATGTGCCGCTTTCCATTCCTTACAGGAAACGCCTTGTAATAACCGGCGAAGGGTTCATCCATAAAAGCGACTTTGAGCGCCTGAAGGATACCCTGACAGGCAGCGACGGCAAGCCCTACCGCAATGCAAGAAACCTTGCCGCCGGCTCTATCCGCTGTCTGGATGCAAATATCTGCAGGGAACGGGAAATCAGCTTTTTTGCCTTTAACATTCTTGAGGGCATGGACGAGTTCACCGACATCCGGGACAGCCGCAGCAGCCTGCTGCTCTCCCTGTCCGAGTACGGTTTCGGTATCTGCCCCTTCCTGACGGTTTCCCCTGACGAAACGGCTGAGGACCTGGCTGTAAAAATTAAGACGCTGACAGACCTTGCGGAGATTTCGGACATCCCTATCGACGGGATGGTGCTACGCTTTGACAGCTTTTCCTATTCCGCAAGCCTCGGCAGAACCGGACACCATTACAATGACGGCATTGCCTTCAAATTTGAAGATGACACCTATGAAACAGTCTTCCGTTCTATTGAGTGGCAGACAGGACGCAGCGGCGAGATTGCCCCGGTTGCAGTATTTGACACGGTGGAAATTGACGGCTGTGAGGTATCCAGGGCGAACCTCCACAACCTGACCTTTATCAAGGGACTGGAACTACACCCCGGATGCCGTATTCTGGTTTCCAAGCGTAACATGATCATCCCCCATGTGGAGGAAAATCTGGACCGTGGTGACTATCAGGACATGACGCCGCAGACCTGCCCCTGCTGTGGGCAGCCCACACGCACCCATTCCAGGGCAGGCGACAAGGGACGCATGGTGGAGACGCTCCACTGTGACAATCCTGAATGTGGCAGCCGCATCCTTCAGAAATTCGTGCATTTCGCAGAAAAAAAAGCCATGAACATCAAGGGGCTTTCCGAGGCAACGCTGGACCAGCTTATCCGGCTCGGTGCCTTAAAGGGTTATCAGGATCTGTACCACCTTGACCGCTACCGGGATGAGATCATTGCACTGGAGGGCTTCGGTGAAAAATCCTATGAAAACCTGATCGCTTCCATCAATGAGAGCCGCAGCACAACCTTTGTACGCTTTGTTGTGGCAATGGACATTCCCCTGATCGGCAGGACTGCCAGCAGGATACTGGACAGACATTTCCACGGCAGCCTGCGGGAGCTGAGGCTGGCTACGCTGGACCGTTTCGACTTTACCTGCCTTGAGGGGATTGGCGACATTATGAGCCGCAGCCTCCATGAGTGGTTCCGCAATTCGGACCATCTCCTGTTATGGGGCAGCTTACAGAAAGAATTACACTTTGAAAACGGTTTGGATGCAGAGACATCCAGAGAGGAGAACAATATGAACAAAACAACGAACAACACATTTGCAGGATGCACCATTGTAGCGACAGGAAAACTTGAGAACTTCACCCGCGACGGGATCAACGCCAAAATCTTCAACCTCGGCGCCACGCCCGGCAGCTCCGTCACCAAAAAGACGGATTACCTGATCTGCGGCGAGAAGGCAGGCAGCAAGCTGGCAAAGGCACAGCAGCTCGGCGTCAAAGTTCTGACTGAGCAGGAATTTTTGGATATGCTGTCGGCGTAGGAGGGCATTATGGGGAAAAATGTTGACTGGATCATACACTATATCCTTGACGATCCCGGCCCTTATCCTTACCTGTGCAATGCCCCTACACACGGAATGGAAAAATACCGGCACCCGGATTTCCAGATGGTGCTGAACCTTCCCCAAGAACATATCTGCTATCTTCTGAACACAATGGGTATGCGGGTACAAGGCGGGGAGACCTTCCATGACGGCGATATGGTTTCCGGTATCTATGAGGACTGCAGCATACGGCTGAAAAAGGTCCGTGAAACCGGGCGGGACGTTCTGTGGCTCATCATTCCGGATAAACATAACCGCTTTCCGGAAGACGAAAACTGCATGGAACCCTACCGGCATCAGGAACTGGAAATGTTTGAAAATTAGGAAATATACTATCTGAAAAAAGCTGTCTGAAAAACGGCAGCTTTTTTCAAGTATCCGGGCAGTCACAGGGTACTTATTCTATATACGGGTTCTGTTCGCAATCCGTAAAACAATTCAAATCGCAACTGACAAAACGGCAGAATCATGCTATAATTTGAGAAAGAGAGGTATGCTATTTATGGCAAACAAAACGAACACTATTCAGGAACTGAACCTTGCAGACAGTTTTTTATTTGGGAAGGTAATGAGCGACACGGAAATATGCCGCATGGTACTGGAAAAAATATTAAATGTCCCCATTAAAAAGGTAGAGTTCCCTGTTACCAAAAAAATCACTGACATTGCACCTGACAGCGGGGACATCCGCTTAGATGCCTGCATCAATAATGAGCAGGAAACCATATACTCTGTTGAGATGCTGTGCTGCAAAGATGAGGAACTTCTCAAAAAAGCAAGGTATTTCCAGTGCAATATCGACTCGGACATAATCCTCCCCGGAAAAAGATGCACAAAGCTGAAGAAATCATACATCATCTTTATCTGCACCTTTGATCCATTTTCCGACGGGCGGCACATCTACACCTTTGAGAACCGGTGTCTGGAAGATCTGTCGCTGGCGCTCGGTGATGAAACCACTGAGATATTTTTGAGCACCAGGGGTAAAAAGGATGATGTGGATGATGAGATAAAGGATTTTCTGGCTTATGTCGAAAACAGCACTGACGCCTGTGCGCAGCAGACCTCCAGCCCGATGGTCAGAGCAATCCATAAAAGAGTAACTGAAATAAAGCTGGACAAGGATATGGAACTCCAGTATATGACTTTATTACAGAGGTAAGGGGGAATATAATGTCAGAAGGAATCGTTTATCAGAATAAGGATATTTTATTTAAGATCCTCGGCCAGACTTATAAAGAAAAAAGTTTTGCGGCATATGGCATTGACCTGCCGCCGATCAGGGCACTGCTTCCCACAGACCTGCCGAAGATTGCTGCAAATGAGAAAAGCATTGACAACCTGTTTCTGCTGGAAGACGGCACTTATGCGATTGTAGATTATGAATCGGTATACAAAAAGGCGAATAAGATAAAATACCTGAATTATATCGCACGGATAATGGAAAAATACTTTAAGGAAGATGAAACCTTCAACCTGCGCCTGATCGTTATCTACACCAGCGATGTACAAAGCGCGGAGCCAACGCTTGAAACGAACTGTTTTACCCTGCGTACTGAGCAGGCTTTCCTGTCCCATATAGACGGCGAGGCAGCCTTTGATGAAATTCAGGGCAAACTCCAGTCCGGCATCCCTCTGGCAGATGATGACCTGATGCGGCTGGTGATCCTGCCGCTTACGGTTCCCGGATCTGAAGGGAAGCAGGAAATGTTGGAGAAGGTTGTGGATCTGGCAGAACAGATAACGGATGAGGAACAACGTATTTTTACCCTCTCCGGCGTGATCGTAGCAAGTGATAAATTCATCAATAGGGAATATCTGGATCAGATAAGGAGGAGAATCAGTATGACACAGTTAGGACAGCTTTATGAGAAGGAAAAGATTGAGTATGCTAATCAAAAAGTAAGGGAAAATGATTTAAAAAGGGCGAAATCTTTATTGAACGAAGGTATTGATATAGTAAAAATCATGAAGACATATGGATTCACCGAAGAGGAACTCCTTCATCTTCAGGATGAAAATGTAACTGTATAAGAGGTACACACAATGACTTTATTGCAAAGAGACCGGGAAAATATCGAATTAGGGCGAGAAGAAGGCAGCAACCAGATGGCTTCCTTAATCAAGATACTTCTTTCTGAAAACCGTACTGACGAATTGAATCGTGCTTTAGAAGAACCGGATTTCAGGAACAGGCTTTTTGAGGAATATGATATTTTATAGCAGCAGATATAATAGCAGGGGAGGTATGTATTTCCCCTGCTTTTGCATATTGGAGATGAAACATATGACTTTATTGCAGAGAGACAAGGAAAATATCGAATTACCCTGCGTCCAAAGCAGGTTTTCTTATCTCGTATGGACAGCAGGGCAGTATTCAACGCCATACGGCAGAAAATCCATTCTGGCTCAGTACTTACAGACGACGATTTGATGGCGCTTGTCATTCTGCCCCTGACAGTTCCCGATTCTGAAGGGAAACAGAAAATGTTAGAAAAGGTTGTTGACCTGGCTGAACAGATACCGGACGAAGGGCAGCGTATTTTTACCCTGTCCGGCGTGATAGTTGCAAGTGACAAATTTATAAACAGGGATTACATGGATCAAATAAGGAGGCGCATCAACATGACACAGTTAGGACAGCTTTATGAGAAGGAAAAAATTGAATATGCGAACCAGAAGGTAAGGGAAAACACTAAAGAAATGGCCAAATCCTTGATGGATGAAGGTGACGACATTATTAAAATTATGAAAGTTACCGGACTGACTGAGGCAGAGTTACTTCGCCTTCAGGATGAAAATGTAACGGTATAATAGGTATGCATATAGCTTAGGACCGGTTTTCGCCGGTCCTTTTCTATTATGCCACACCTCTTGTTAAAAGCGTTTGCGGAAGGATTTGAACCTTCGGTGCGTTGCCGCACACCACCTTAGCGGGGTAGCACCATAAACCACTCGGACACGCAAACGGAAAGTGGATGGGGCAGGAATCGAACCTGCGGTGTTTCTCTGTGACGGATTTACAGTCCGCTGCCCTCGCCGCTAGGCATACCCATCCATAATGTGACCAGGGGGAATCGAACCCCCGTAAGCAGATCCACAGTCTGCCGGACTGCCACTGTCCTATAGCCACAGTAGCTCCTGCGGGACTTGAACCCGTCATTTCCGGCTTGAGAGGCCGGCGTCCTGACCTTTAGACTAAGGAGCCTTAATGATCCCCATGGGACTTGAACCCAATATCTCCGGCTTGAAAGGCCGGTGTCCTAACCTTTAGACTAGGGGACCGTATGGCAGGCATTTCCAGCCTGCTCTTTTGCTGCTATCTCTATTTTCTATCTTCCATTCATGCGCTGATCTGTATCCGCGCCGCCGGATCTGTTATAACCAGAATATCATCCATACGCACCTGCAGAACCGCTGCCAGCACCACCAGATTATCCAGTGTCGGCAGGGCAGCTCCCTGCTGCCACTTGTAGATTGCCTGCGGCGTTGCAAAACCAAAAACATCCTGCAGATCCCTTACCGATAATCCCGCCTGCTTCCGCAGCCTGCCTATGTTCTGCCCTGTCTTTACCATATCTATAACCGGCAAATTTGCCATGATCCTCACCTCCTGCTATTTGAAATAAATATCCAGGCGGTATATGCCCCATATGGGACTTGAACCCATGACGCCTCGATTAAAAGTCGAGTGCTCTTCCAACTGAGCTAATGGAGCATAAAAAATACCGCCTACCTCAATTAAGATAAGCGGTACATGAAAGCTATGATCTATTCCCGGCAGCCTCCTTAAAGACTTGCCCTAACATCACACAGTTTTTCGCCTTTTTCTTACCTTGCATGAGCGCATCTTAACCAGACTCTGTTCTTTTTCTTTACTGAACAGTGCCTCATAATGTTCGCTATGCAGATAATAAACAACCAGAGTTGTTGCGAAACCATTCGCAGCGAAATTAACTGTTGCCATGATCGTTTCCTTTCCGGACTTATCCGTCCTCTTTTTATTTACTGTAACCACTATATCACCGTTCAGTCCGTTTGTCATTATACCGGTAATATAATCTCACAGATAATATCGGCTTCTTTCTACTCCGCCTTTACCTCCAGTCCATCCAGCTCAAGCCCCGGCATCCCCACCAGATACCACTTCCTGTCATCACCCATCTCCACACGGGCGGGAACCCAGACACCATTCAGCCTGAAATCAAAGACCTCCCCGCAATGGATACCGCCGTAATCACGCCTGTCCCCATCCCCGTCAGTATAAAAGAAATTGTATCTGCCGCTTTCCCTGTCATAAAATAATGTACCCTGCTTCATAAAACAGTCCTCCTCTAAATTTATTCTCATATAATAAGGAGTGTTTTTTCCCCTGTTTCCTTGAAAAATAATAAATTTTTTTATATTTTTCTGGCTTTTTCATAAAACGGAATGCTCCTCCTTATATTTCCTTGCCAGCCGGTAAAAGCTGTCCTTCTTGAGTCCGGTCAGCATCATTGCCTCCTTTGCCGAGATCACGCCGCTTTTCCATCTCCCATAGCAGTCCTCCCAGTTCTCCGGATACTCCACACGCGGTCTTCCCAGATGCTTTCCGTCCGCCTTAGCCACCTCGATGCCCTGGCGCTGCAGTTCATGCCGCTCCGTCCAGTCCTCGTCCGCCACATAAGCGAATACCGCCAGCACAACATCCGTAATGAGCTGCCCTACCAGCTCCTTTGACTGCGTGGCATCCAATATCGGCATGGAAGTCACTTTGATGTCGGCGCCGATCTCCTTTGTGATATGAAACCATTCCTTGTAAATTTCACCATAGTTCCTCCCAAAACGCTTCAGCTCCGTTACCACCAGCAGGTCACCTTCCCGCAGGATGTTATCCACCAGAGAGCGGTACACTGGGCGTTCAAACTGTCTCCCGGACTCCTTCTCCACATAGATGTCACGCTCATCAATGCCCTCCTCATCCCGCAGGATATGTATCTGCCTCTCCGGATTCTGCTCCCGTGTGGATACCCGCACATACCCAAATTTCTTTGCAGCCATGACAGACCTCCCTTCCGTAAAAATCCTTGTCGCAAAAGGTACTCCGCATCCCTGCGACATCGCAAAATCCAAAATGGGCTTTTTGCGACAGAAAAACAGGGGCGTATACCTGCCGGAATCACTATCTCCAATGGTATACCTTTTGCGACACATCATTTTATACGCAAAGGACTGCCAGATTACAACAAATATACTGCCAGTTCCAACCGGGATTCGCACTATATCCGGAACTTCTGGATACAGTTTAGCAGCGTGGCTGACAGCTCCTGATACAGATCCTCGTCAAACACATTTTTATCCATTGCGTTTTTAATCAGCAGGGGACGGTACATCCGAAAGATTTCCTCCCGCGCCTCTTTATCCCCTGTCTTTGCCCTCTCAAGCAACAATTCAAAATTCATCTTTCCTAACCCCCATTCCCTTGCGCAGCTTGCGAATGATGTAGTAATAAGCCATTTCCGCCTGCTTTGGCTCCATGCCAAACTTTTCTCCAAGTTCCGCAAAATCCAGTTCCCCGAATACCCGCGCGAACAATATCCTACGTTCCCGGTCCTTTTGCCGGTTCCGTTGTTCCATATAGCTGATGCGCTTGTTTACTACCGCGGTCATCAGGTATGCCGTAAATCGGTTCTGTACCGAATCTGTTTGTTTTTTCTCCATTCTTTCGTCCTCCAGTTTTTTCTCTATGCCATGTTCCAATTGAGAAACTGGTGGACCTCTGACCTGATAAATCCCCCCTTGTCCATATATAAAAGAAAAAGGACCATCATCCGGTTTATATACCGAACAACAATCCTTACGTCCGCTATTTATCTTTGAAAAGTAGCGTACCACACTACCATTATGGGAAGACTTTACCCCTGTAAAGACTTCTATTTTTTTAACGGGCCTCCTGCTCCGCCGCCTGGCTTACGATAATTTCCCAATGACCATGTATCCTTCCTCATGGTCACAAAAAAGCACTCAAATAACGTCCTGATGAACCACGTTTTTTTATTCTTCAGAACGTCTGGCGCTTATAGTAGTTTCATAACATATATTTTAGACATGGTATTACCATTTTTACATTTGAAAAGTGTGGCAATACACTACTCTTATGAGGTGATTATGATGTCCCTGTCAATCAAAGATGCACGTATTTTCAGCAACGCCCTGAAAACAGCACGGAAGAAACTGCATCTGACGCAGGCAACCTGCGCGGAGCTTTTGGATCTCTCCGTATCCTTTGAAAAAGATCTGGAACGCTGCCGCTGTTCCCCAAGTATTGAGAATTTTTATCATATCTGCCGGACACTGAATATATCCGCAGACGACTGTATTTTTTCGGAAGACAGCCGGAAAACAAATTCTACATACCATGAATTGCTGAGGCTGCTTTCCTTATGTGATGAAAGCAGCTTAAAGATTCTTACCGCTACCGCAGCCGCTCTTATCAACGAAAAACAAAACACATCAACTTAATCATCCTGAAAGACAGAAAAATATAACCCGACTAATTTTCGCAGTCGGGTTATATTCTATACTATGAATGTCTGTATGATGTATGTGAAAAATAGATGGTTTGTCTTTTTGGTCGACAAATTACGACATTGGACTATCCTCTCCGTTATCCGTACTGAATTTATATCCATATCCATGTAGTGTGCGTATATTGGTAATTTTCAGTTTTGTCCTGAGACGATAAATAATATCCCTCACAATATAAGCGCCTCCGGAATATTCATCCTTGTTCACTGCGTCATAAATTTGTTCCTTTGTAAATGCAATATTAGGATTTGATGCCAGGAAATAGAGCACATCAAACTCCATTCTGGTAAGTTCTATTTCTTGATCATCCATATAAACCGATCTGCTTGCAGGATAAATATGAAGTTTTCCATATACCAATCTTTCATTTATCTCTGCCATCCGCTTCACTCCTTTTTCATCAAATGCCTCAACATCCAAAAATCCTCTGTGCCCTCCGCATGTTCTCCGATGCATCAATACCAAAGGGACATCTTCTCGTGCAGGAGCCGCAGTGAACGCAGTCCTCTCCTGTCACCAATAGCGCTGCATACCGTTCCCTCAATTCATCCGTCATCTCTTTTTCCGCCATGTCAGCCAGTTTCGTCACTTCAGCAATGTCAATCTTTTTAGGGCATGGCTGACAATGATTACAGTACATGCACTGGTTTGCAAACTGCCCCACCAGACTTTCCTGAATTTCGCTGAAATCCTTTTCCTCCCCGCTCGCTGTCAGATATGCCAATGACTGATTCAACTCATCTACGTTTGCAAATCCCGGAACGGGACAAGCCACCTGCGGGAACGAAAGGACATAGCTGATACACTGGACAGGCGTAAGGCTTAATAAGCCTTTCAGTCTCCCTTCTTCATGGTTTTTGAGAATATTACCCGCTGCAAATGGTTTCATGGCCACAATCGGTACGCCCTGTTTCCCACAAAGTTCATAAAGTTCCTGCTTTGATGGATATGCCGCCTTTTCCTCCTCTGTCATGGATTTTACCTCCCGGCCCTTCATCCTTGCATCCGCCGTATCCTGTGGAAGAAGATTAAACAGTGGATTGACCGGAAACATCAGCACATCAATCTTTCCGCTCTTTACCGCATTCAGTGCAATCTTCGTGTTATGGCTGCTAAGACCGATAAATCCCACGCGCCCGGTATCTTTTAACTCTTTGGCATAGGCATACATCCAGCCATTTAGTATTTCATTCATATCTGCTTCATCATCACAGTTATGCAGATACAGAATGTCTATGTAGTCTGTATCCAGCTTTTCATAAAACTGCCGCAGAAAATCTTTGCAAAGCGCTTCATCCCTTGTTTTTACATACTGTCCGTCTTTATCGGCACATCCCAGATGCCCGGCCAGGCATATCTTATCCCGGACTCCCTTCAATGCCTTTCCGTAATATTCCCTCGTTGTGGGAGTCCCTACAAACAAATCGAAGTAATTGATTCCTGCATCCACGGCAGCACGCACCAGATCAAAAATCTGTTTCTCATCTGCTGTCCACACATATTCGCAGCCCATGCCGATAGCGCTTACCCTTAGCCCTGTCTTTCCAAAATCCCTGTAAATCACTTACTGCTCCTCCTTCCATCAGTCGATGACATTGATTTTCATATTTCTATATTCACTATTTAAGGAAAAACTGTCCCTTATACCCTCTGTCAGATATATATCTCCATCTTCCATAATCAGGATCATTTCAAAATTCCGGCGCTGTCTCCAGTAATCCTGTGCATTTTCCAATCCCATGACAAAAAGCGCAGTAGAAAGCGCATCACACAATTTCCCTTCACTGGCGATGACTGATACCGAAGCAATGCCGTTTTCCACCGGATGTCCTGTTTCCGGATCAATAATATGCCCATACACTTTTCCATCCTCTCCAGTGAAAAAACGCTCATAATTTCCGGAAGTAACCACCGCCACGTCTGAAACCTGAATGATTCCAAGTACGCCACCCGAAAAGGGATCTTTCAATCCGACACGCCAGTCACTCCCATCCGGCTTCGTCCCGATTGCCTGAATATTTCCCCCTATGTCAAGCAATGCAGCGGTAATACCACGTTCACGCAAAATCTGTGCCGCTTCATCCCCTGCATATCCTTTCCCCACGGCACCCAGATCAATCATACCACCGGGTTCCATTTGAATTTGGTCATTATTCAATTCAACTTTATCGTAACCGACTTTTTCTAAAAGTTCCGCCAGTTCTGTCTCTGCCGGGACACGGTTCTCACCTGTTGTAAATCCCCATGCAGTCAGAACCGGGTAAATCGTTGGTTCCAAAGCTCCGTTTGTTTCCTCTGCCATATCTAACGCAAAAGAAAGCAGTTCCGCAGTCTTCCAGTCCACCGTTACAGTCTGCCCGCTGCTGTGATTGACCGCATAGACATCACTGTTTTTATCTGTAACAGACCATAATTCCTCCAGCTCCCTTATTTTGTCTTCCGCTGCAAGGATAGCCGGCTCTGCATCCGTCCCGTATGCCGTAAAAGTCATGTATGTATCCATTGCAAAAAAAGACTCCGAATGCTCCGCCATATCCTGATTTTGTTTCCATGAACATCCGCCGATACCCAACATCAGCATACACATCATGCAACAAATGTTGATTTTCTTCATTTCTCATTCCGCCCCTTGCCAATCATTCTTAGGCCCACACAGACATAATTCCCAATCCATATAAACAGTCCCATAACCGCAATATAATCCAGGTAAAAAAATACCAGTGGTTCCTCATAATCGAAAAAGACAAAATGGCTCCTGAGCAGCATATAAATTCCGATGTCTCTCCTTATAAAAGCGTATACGCCATATCCTGCAATCACCAGTGCCAGAATGCGCAGCACCCACTTCCGTACTGCAGACGGTTTTGGGAAAAACTTCTTTGCCATTCCCATCATCATGCTCCAATGAAACCCAAGATGAACGGACATCAGTACAAATCCCCAATAAGCGGAAATCATATGCAGATTCCTCGCAAAAGAACGCCCGCCTTTTATGGGAAGAAAAGACAGCGCATGACGGGACAGGATAATTCCGCTTACCATTAAGCCGGCCATTGCGCAAAGTATCAATAATACAAGTCCTGTCTGCATGATGCGCACAGGATTGTATCTCCCTCTTAGAAGGTTTCTGATCCAGCTGCCGTTTAAGATATGGTGGATGACAAAAAGGACAAACATTCCAATGCCGATCCATTCATGGGCTGCCTGCCCGACCAGCTCATATGCCATGAGTAACAGCAGCGCCGCCGTCATTCCAATATCAACTGTCAGTTTCAAAATCATCTTCGGTTTCATTCCGGTTCCCTCGCATTTCTATCGGATAAAATTTGTAAATACAGGCGTTTCCTGTTCCGGCAGTTCTACACCAACCTTGCGCGCCACCTCTTTACAGCGCAGCATATACGCCATATTCCTGCCCAGAGCCCTCATGGTATACAGTCCCTCCGCATCCTGTCTTGCCTGCTCTGCATTTGCACCGTGGATCATGTTCCAGTAGCGGGAAGATACCACAGGCATTTCCTGAATGGTAAAATATTTAGTTAGCAACCCCCATTTCAAATGGGGGTTTAATTGTAACCCCTCCGGGGTCTATTACTGGTTCCGCCAGAGGCGGGTTCGCTATCACCATTAGTACTGGTTG
>CAJTEN010000059.1 GCA_910575245.1 Clostridia bacterium
TACACTTCGGAAGTGTCCCCGGACAGAAAAGGAATCATCACTTCCGGTCTAAAGGCTGTTTCAGGAAACAGGCAGAATGTGCTTAAGCCCATAGACTTTGTGGCCACGTTGCTGGAAGGGAAAGTGAAATATCAGAAACTGCCGTCAGGCAACAGCGATTACATAGAGTTTTATGATAAGAACGGTGAGATGGTGGCGACTTATTCCAATAATGGGTGGACGATGTATACCACCAATGCGGAGGCTGCCAGACAGACGGAAATGTGCATGATCTATAACGAGGCATGGGGAAATGCAAAGAGGGGCATTCCGCTGGTGGGTGAAGAAGCGGTTAATGCGGAGAATCCGCAGAATAGCTTTGATGCCAAGGCATAGAAGGAAATGAAGCTACGGCTGAATATCTCCGATAAGCCATAGTCTGACAAGGCAGGGCAGGTATCCACGGTTTCCAACTGAACAGTAGGTTTTGAAATGGATATAACAGGAATAGCAAAAAGCCATCAAGCGGGAATCCAAAAGCCGGGAAGGGCACCATCCAAATTGTCTGATTCCCTCCGGGAGAAGATAACAGGATGCGGCGCAGAATGTCTATATGGGGAATAAGTTCCTCGCCCTGCGGAAAAGCGAGGTCGCCAAAGTCGCGCCGGACAGGGCAGGCATCCCCGGCTTTCTGGCAGAACGGGGAATCGGGGAGCAGGAGAGATAAGTAAAACTTGAAAGTTTGAATTTTGTGAATTCTACGAATTGACTTTAGATTTCTACCACTGGTTGTAAAGGTGGAAAGCAAGATTAAGGACAGCCAGCCGGAGGAAGAATCAGAGGACAACTTCATGGACGCTTTAAATGCGGTGGCCGATGATGTATGGGAAGATAGTCAAGAAAAGGAATGAGCACATGGCAGAAATAGTTTCAAATGCCTTGTAGTAGGACGTGCAGAGGGGCAAATTCGGCTTGAAATAGTGCAAGGGTAGAAATATAAGGGTAGGGGGATAAAATGCGAAAATAGGCTTTTAAAACGTGAATAGACAGAGAAAACCGCCCTTGTACTTTTGGCGAGTGTCGGGGCGGTGTTCTTATCAGGTAAAGCATATTCTGTTTTGGGCTGCTGCCAGTCATAGCGATTGTACTTTTGTCAATAAGGCATCCTGCAATACTTTTGAAAAGTTGATGCTTTTTTCCTCACAAAGAGTATTCAGCCACATGGGGATGCTTAAAGTCTTTTTTACTGCCTTGTCACTGTGCTGCCTTGCGTATTCGGTCATATCCACCAGTACCATATTGACGAAAGCGCTTTCCGCAGTGGATTCCATTTCAAATTCTTTCAGGATGGCAGCAGGATTGATTTCGCCTAATGAACTGGGAGCTGGTAGGGGATCGCCGTCACGCAGAGCAGTAAACAGATGCAGGCCGCAGGCATCTTGAGCCATGCGCATAGCGTCCGCCACATTATCCCCAAAAGTTGCGAGGTTTCCCAAATCGGGGAAAATGACTGATATTTTGCCCTCTTCCTCATAGAAAACAGCCGGGTATACATAATTCATAAATCATTGCTCCTTTCCGTGTAATCTATATTGTTTGCAAGGGGCAGGGGCTTGTTACAGCCCCGCCTGCTTGCGTATGGATTTAACAATACTTTTCGGGATGTCACCGGGATGATTCGGGACGCTTACTTTTCGGGCTTTGTTGGGTGTTTGTATTGGTAATGTGAGCCGCTTATGTCTGACACGTACCATCCATCATCCTTTAGCATCCGGTCGGCTTCTCTGAATCTCATGTATGTTTCCTCCTTACAATTATATGATAACACGTATTTTACGTATTGCCAAGAGAAAAACATAAAAAATATACGTATTTTACGTAGGTATTATATGCAGATACCGGGAAAGTATGCAGACTGGCAGCAGTACACAAGGGCATCCCCACAAATGGGGAAAGCGTAATCATGCCGCCTGCTGCCATCTTGCCTTTTATCAGACGTTACATAAACAAGGTAGAGCCGCTAAACAACGAATTTCGTCTTTTAAAGGTTCAATTTGAAATGTAACCTTGCAGGGCAGAGCCGCCACACCTGAACCCGGACACAGCCCCAGCTTTCCTCTTTTGAAATGAGCAAAAGGGGGAGGCGATTCGCCCCCACCCTGAAATTACTGGATAGCCCCCGGCGGTAATTCCCCGATTTGAAATCGGTAAATAGCGACACGCCACAAGCCCCTATTTTGGATTGTAACGGCATAGATGGTATTTCATCAGGTAGGGCAGTACAGGCCGGATATGGGGCAAATAGAGCCTTGCTAGAGTGCTTCTGAATGGCGGCGGTCACAACCTTTTGGTTGCTAGTGTGTTTCATTCCTCCCAGATGAAGAATGGAGCGGAAAATTCCGCTGTACAGGTTTTCGCCTATATGGCGAATACTGGCGACCACAACCATTTGCCTGTGGTTAGACCCATTTGGGGCTTAGTGGGAGCCATTTGGCTCTTACCCCTGTCCCATAATTACCAGCACCCTAGCCCGTACCCACTTGTGGGGATATTCCTTGTGTGGTTACTGCTGATAGTTTCATAATAACTACACTGACGGACATTTCTGTTACCTGATAAATAGGTATTGGGGGTTTTGAGGGTTTTGAGGAATGAGGGGAAATATAAATTTCGCTTTTCCTCTCTGCCCTCTGCCTGATAGGTAGTTTTGGAGATTTTGTCCCCAGTCAGGGAACCTATAAAATGATTTTCTGCCTATCAGGAGCCGGAACTACTTCCCCATTTTCTCCCCCTTACTCACGCACTTTTCATAGAGGGGTGAGGAACTTGAGGGAGTAAAGAGAAAAGCCAGTAAAATCAAGGGCTGTGCTTTCTCCGCAGGGTGAGGGAGTAAAGGGGATTTTTCACCTGATAAGACGGAACTGTGACGGCTATTCCTTATCAGGTTTTGGAGCCGGGGAGGTTTGGTTGTCACGTTCCATAGTTTCATCAATAGCCCGTTTGATAAAGGCAGTAGCACTTTCTCCCATACTGGCGGCGTGTTTTTGAACGATTGAGCGTTTTTCGGCTTTCATGCGTACTAAACAAAAGGAAATGGATAATCTGAAAATAGTGTTATAGCAGCAGGGGCGGCATTGTGACCGCCCTTTTCGTTACCCCACAAATACCCCAATTCTTACCCCTAATTTCAATAATCAATGTATGGATAAAGACAAAATATGATAAGCGATAAAGGCGTAAATAATGTTGGGCAATCCTTGTAAAATCGGCACTTAGAGAGGATAACAACGAATAAAGATAAAAAGTGATAAAACCTATGATTATGTACACGGTGTCCAGAAGCTCCAGCGTATAAAAACGCCCGCATAGCACAAGGCTATACGGACGTACCGGGGCGACAGGATATTACAATTTTCGCAGTTGCGGTCAGAATTTTCCACTGGAGGAGTCAGACTTTTTTTGGCAAGTACCTATCTGCCTTTGATCTCATAGCGGCATCCTCCTATGTGCCGCCAGTGAATATAAAAAAACAGCGGCAGTTTTTCTGATTATAGAGTTACTTTCCTTTTATGATTGGTGGAAATCAAAACATAGAGTGCAAACCACACAATACAGTGGACAGCCAAAATGCCAACGTCCTTTACCGCCGTTCCCATGTTCCCGGTGGACAGAGCCATGATACCGTCAAAGGCTGGCTGGGATGGTACGAGATTGCAAATGACCGCTAACGGCCCGCTCACCCCAATCAGAGCGCATAAAATGGGTACTGCCAGGAACAGCAGCATGACGATCTTGATATAGACCACGCCGATCATCAGACCCTCGGAGAGCTTACCGATAAACAGGCCAATCAGCGCAGCCACAAAGGATGACAGCACAATCAGCACCAGCAGCAGCCCGAAATTTTGCCAGGACAATCGGAAACAGATACACGCCGTTACAATAGAGGACAGGCTTCCAAAGAGAAAGCCCACTACGACTTTCTGAAAAATGTACTGGCTGGGTGTCATAGGAAGGATCTCGTTGATGAAAGCTACGCCGTCCTCTTTTTCGGAAATGATGTTCATGGCATTGAACGTACAGCCCATAAACATAGCCACGATCAGCACGGCGGGGATGAAAATGTCTTGAAAGCTTTCCAGAATGTCAGGGCGTTCCAGCGTCAAAACTTTCACCAGCTCCGCTTCTACCCGCTGTTCATAGAGAGCCGGGAGTGTAGCCGCCGCCTGCTGGAAAATATCCAGCTCGTCCCCGCTGACTGCAGTTTTGATGCTGTCCCCGTCTGCTCTTACGCCGATCACATTGGTAGACGGTTCCTTGATGGCAGCGGCCAGTTCTTCCTGTGTCCCATAAGCTGTCACCGGGCCGTACCGCTCTAACCATGCGACCGTCTGCGGGGGCAGGTCGTTTTCCAGCACGCCGAAGTGCAGTTCTCCCAGGCTGGACAAGTCAATGGAACCCATAAAATTTAATGCCACGGCGACCAGAATGGGCAGCAGGAACGTCATCAGGCAGAATCTATCCCGCAGGACACTTTTCAGTTGATATTTTAAGCCTTTCACGCCTCACCCCTCCTTTCCGATTTCCCGGTGAAATGCAAGCCGCACCGCTAGGAACAGCAGCACGATCATACCGACAGCGCCGACATAATAGGCAAGAGAAATGTCCGCTCCAAAATAGGCGTTTTTCAGGCCCATATAGACGTGATAGAATGGATGATAGCCGATCCAGTCAAATTTGATTGACGTATTGGCGGATAAAAATACGGGAGTCGCGGCGAAAATGGCAATTACCAGATAGGCCAGCGTAAATTGCCGGAAATCTTTCAGCAGCAGGGCGCAGAGCAAACCCACCAAGGCCATAATCAGCGACAGAATGGCCGTCTGGAGCAGGACCGCAGGCAACACCGCCGCTCCGTCCGCAAACCCTACATTCAGCATGGTAAGCAGCACCGCAAAGGCCAGGTCGGAGAGCAGGAACACCGCCAGCTTGGACAGGAGAAACAAGTCTTTTCGCACCGGGAGAATGGCGTGGACACGAATGACCCCCATGCCCTTTTCCTTGAACAGTACGGCGGCGATGCCCAAAAATCCCACAGCGGCCAGCTCAAAAAACAGCAGTTCGCAGGTAATCTCTTTCCTCGCCTTTTGTTCCGGCGTGTTTGTGCCAAGTACCTCCGGGACAGGGCTGGCCGAGAGTTCCAGCAGGGACAGGGCATAGTCGGCCCGGTGGCGGTCAACGTGATCCGCTCCTTTGTAGAGTACCACCCGAACCTCCCCGGTGCTGGCGTCCAGCCCCACGCCGTTGGCGTCGGAGAGCAGGGCGGCGTCCATATCCTCCATAGAGGAAACAATCCGCACCAGGGGCGATTTCTCCGTCTGTGTCCCGGCGGGGTCGTACAGGTACACGTTGTAGGGCGGCATCTGCATGAAACGGATATAGCCCAGGTTCACATAGGCTGTATAGAGAGCAAGGAACCCTATTGCCATCAAGAAAAATTTCCCCGATACCAGCATCCGGCAATCCTTTTTGAACAGTGCGCAAAATCCTTTTCCCATCAGGACAACCCCCTTCCCGTGTACTGGATGAACATATCTTCCAAGGTCGGCTCCTGGGAGTGGATGCTGATAATCTCGTCGTGGGCAAAGGGAATACCTGCTTCCAATTCCGGGGCCTCTATGGTTTTTGTTTCCCGCTGTCCTTGATACAGATAGTCGATCACGACCCGGTGATTGCTGTTTTTCTCTTTCAGACGCTTGGGCGTATCCAGGGCTACCAAATTTCCATTGGAGATAAAGGCCACCCGGTCGCATAGCAAATCGGCGTCCACCATGTTGTGGGTGGTGACGAACACGGTCGTCCCCTTTTTGCGCTCCTGCTCGATGATCCTTCGGAACAGCACCGCGCCGGAGGGGTCAAGACCGCTGGTGGGTTCGTCCAGGAACAGCAGCCGGGGGTTGCTTACCAGCGCCCGCGCCATGCTCACCCGCTGGCGCATCCCCTTGGAGTAGGAGGACACCGGCTTTTTCAGAAAGTCCGGCTTAAATTCAAGCGCATTCAGCAAATCCCCCACATCCCGCCGCTGCTCCCTGGGATAGAACGAGGCGAAATAGTTCAGATTGTCTACGGCGCTCAAATTGGCGTACAGGTAGGGAAACTCAAACAGGACGCCGATCTTCTGAAAAAATTCCTGGCCGTGGGCGGAGGAAATGTCCTGCCCGAACAGGGAAACCTTACCGCCGTGACCTTTTAATATCCCGGTGAGTATCTTTTGCGTTGTGGACTTCCCAGAGCCATTCGGCCCCAGGAAGCCGAAAATCTCCCCGTCCTCCACGGTGAAGTTCAGGCCGTGGAGGGCCTGCTTGTCCTTGCTGTAGGAGAACGTCAGGTTTTTGACCTCAATCACTCGTCATCACCCCACTTTCCGCGCGGGCCTTTCTTCTCCCGCTGGTGCTTGCTCCACCACTTCATAAACTTGACCTTGAACGGGATAGAGATAATCAGCGCCGCCACGATCATCAGCCACCAGTACCACGCTAAACCTAAGAACATAAAAAACCCTCCTTATTTGTGATAAGGAGAGTTTAGGGTTGCGGTGTGAAATTGGTGTGAGGCCACTGTGAAATCCGTGTGAAATTATTCAGTGACGGGGATAGAGAAATAGAACCGCACCCCGTCCGCTTGGTTTTCCGCACCGTAGGATAAATTTTGCATGGACAGGATTTGCGCCACAATAGACAACCCCAGCCCGGAGCCGCTGTATTCCGCCCCGCTGTCCCGATAGAATTTTGTCCATATTTTAGGCAGGTCACTTTCAGGAATGGGCCGACCCTGATTGAAGATGGAGAAACACAGCGCCCCATCATCCACTGTCAGTTCCAGCCGCAGAATGCCGCCGGGATACACATTTTTCTTGGCGTTGACAATCAGGTTGTCCAAAATCTGCTCCATGCGCCGCCGGTCTGTCCGTACAAAAGCCTTTTGCTCCGGCAGCTCATATTGCAGTTCAAAGTCGGTGTCCGGAACATCGATCAGAAGCCGTCCGGCTACCGTTTCCACCAGCTCAACAAAGTCAAACCGGGAAATGTTCAAGCTTGCGGCTCCGCTTTCCAGGGCTGACAAATCCAGTAGGGTCACGATCAGACCGTTCATGCGCTCTACTTCGGAAACAATGACTTGGGCGTATTTCTGTTTTTTTGCCTCGTCCGTTTCATCCTGTAAGCCCTCGGCATAGGCCCGGATAATACCCAGCGGGGTTTTCATTTCATGGGATAGGCTGTCTACCAGCTCTTTGCGCTCGGACAGAAGAAGCCGTTCTTTTTCTACGTCCTTTTCAAGCTGCGTGTTTGCATCCTCCAACCAGGCAAGAGCCTGTTGGAGATTTTCAGCCATTGTGTTCAGGCTGGCAGACAGTTCTCCAAATTCATCGGTTGAAACCAAATTGCAGGGGGTGGAAAAGTCCAGCCCCGCCATGCGTTTTGCGGAGGCGTTCAGCTTGTCAATCGGTTTCGTGATAAAGCGGCCCATAAAAAGGTCAATACCGATAATCAGCAGAAAAACAAACCCCAGCCAGATTAGAAAAGAAGTATCTTCGCTGACCGGCAGGCCGGTAGAGAGGACGTAGGAAAAAATCAGCGCAACCCCCGCCAGCTTAGAGAGCATCAAAATCTTTTTCCGAACAGTATGGAGGGAAAACAGCTCTTTCATACCACTACCTCGAATTTATAGCCGGAGCGGATCAGCGTGACGATATGCCGCCCCTCGTCCCCCAGCTTTTGCCGCAGGGTCTTGATGTGGGTGTCCACGGTTCGGGTCGTTCCCTCAAAGTCATAGTCCCAGACACGGTTTAGAAGCTGTTCCCGGCTGAAAATCTGTCCGGGGTTTGCCATCAGGAAAGAAAGCAGCTCATATTCCTTGTGGGTTAAGGTGATCTCCTGCCCGTCCAGATAGACCTTATGCGCACTGTGGTGGAGCATAATTTTTCCGGCGGTGATCGCTTCGGCGGCGGAAGAGGGGGAAGAGCGGCGCAGGAGGGCGTTCACCTTTGCCAGCAGCACTTTGGGACTGAATGGCTTTGTCATGTAGTCATCCGCGCCGTAGTCGTAACCTTTCAGCTTATCGTCCTCCGCACCCTTGGCGGTCAGCATGATAATGGGCATATTGCTCATTTCCCGCGCCATCTTGCAGACAGAGAAACCGTCCAGGTGGGGCATCATCACATCCAGGATCATCAAGTCCATAGGATGATTTTTCAGCGTGACAAGAGCATCTATGCCATCGTCAGCGGTAAAGCAGGCATGTCCGCCCTTTCGCATATAGTCCGCGATGATGTCCTGCATGGCTTTTTCGTCTTCAACAATTAAAATATTTGCCATAGGGCCTCCTAATCACTGGTTGATTTTATGTTTCTTTTCATTATATTTTGCTTCACCTAAAAATGCAAGAGAGCCTCTTTTGCGCCATTTCCAAGGGACGCACTAAACGGCAAGCAGGGCAAGGGTATAACACTTGCAATTTTCGCCTTGCGAAAATGCTTGTTGGAGTGCCCCCAAGCCCGCTGGAAGCCTCTGGACACGGTGTCCAGAGTTACCTGTCTGCGGCTCCGTCGCTATCGCTCCTGAGCCTTATGCGCTTACAGCGCCACAACCTCCGAAAGTTTCTCCAGCAGTTCAGAGAGGGGTCCCATAAGTCCGTATAGTCCTTTTGCAGGGAAACGATCTCTTTGACTGGCGCAAGGTCAACATGGAGCACATAGCCGTTGAGAGCCATTTTTCTCATATATGCTGAAAGATTGCGAATACCCACATCCGTCATACGCTCCCGGATTTTTTCCTGTTCATCCGGGGACAGCCAGACATATACGGACGTGCTCCGAATACGCTTTTTCCCAGCGACCAGCGTTGACTGGGTTTCAGGGCTGCAAGGCATTGAATTTTGACCGTTCATAGATACCTCCCATAAATTCAGATGTTGACAGTATTTCGATAAACCGGGGGGGGGCTCTGGAGGATATATCCAGCAGAGCCGCCGTGGACGAAGCGGGGGAAATGGGGGCACTTCTGGTCACGGTGTCCAGAAGATATACAAAAACACCGCTCCGATTTTTACCGGAAGCGGCGTTTTTCGTAAGGTTGGCAGTCCATTAAATTGTTGTGTTTTTGTATGCTCTTGTTAAGGGAAGATACCAATTTTGAATAAATATTTTGCAGTTTATATGGGAGGCAAAACCATGAATGATCTGAAAAGTATAATAATAAATATAATATCTGGTTTTATGGCAGATGCGTGCGTATCATTTTTGGAAAAAAGAAGATTTAAAAAGTATAAAACAGAATTAGAAAAATGGGTTCAAGAGTATATTGATATGAATGATGGAACTATAGTGGCAAGTGGAGCATTTGCTAATTTTGTAAGGTATCAGAAGCCTATTGAAAAAATTTTGGCTTATATTTATGTATTATGCATCCTGTTAATATGATGGAAGCATTTCCATCTTGGAGAATGCCGCCCGGACGGGGCTGCCCATTCCGGGGAAGCTAAAGGCCGTGTTGGAGCAGCTACGGGAGGAAAAAGAGGATTAACGGAGTTTTTGGTGTGGGGCATCGGTGTAAAAACTGGTGCCTTTTTTCGTTCAATAAGCTGACCCGTGGAACGGGGCGGCGTTTGATTCGTGTTTTTGGAGGCCGCTGATAGGATGGCGATAGGGGGAAAAATCGTACTATCAGGCAAAAGTATACTTTCACGCAAAAGTCCGGGGTTTCCGTGATAGTATAAAACGGAAAGGTAAAAAGGGGTAGGATAGTGTCGGTTTTGGCTGAAAGGCGTATTGGCTTGACGGAAAATGCTGTCGGAAAACGGGATATATGATACAAGCACGGAAACTGCCCGGAGTTTTCGTGTTTGTATATGAGTCTCCGTGATAATATGGAGTTTTGCGTGATAGTATACAGAAAAATTAGCTGTCTGAAAGACGGCTGTACATATTGAAAGCATTTGTAGCAGGAGGATCATGTATGGTTCTCCTGCTGTTGCATATCTAAGTGAAAAATGTGTTGACAAATAATTTCATGTGTAATAAAATTATTACACATGAAACGCTTTGATTTGAAAGGAGAACAAAAATGGGAAACATCGCAGTCATCATGCCCGTAATCGGCGCAATTGGTTTTATTGTCATTGTTGCAATCATACTGGTTATCAGGAGCAAGGAGAAAAGGGAGAAGATCAAGAGCGTTGATGTGGCAAGGTTTAACAGCTTTGCAGAGGAAATGAAGCGTGAGAATGCTGAAATGAAAAAAGACCTGCAGACTGTAAAGGAAAAAGTAGAAGCCATTGACAAAATGATGAAAGATATTTGATTATGGGAAATTTTGTTGGAGATTTAAACTTAAAAAAATATGAGGATTACATCAATGTTTTTGATGCCCTTTCACACCCAGTACGGATAAAAATCATCGGCATACTGGCAGAAGGGAGGCAGTATGTGAGTGAGCTGGCCCGTCTGGTAAATATCAGCAGGCCCCTGCTTTATATGCACATAAAGAAGCTGGAAACTGCCCGGCTTGTCACCAGCGCAATGGAAATATCGGAAAGCGGGAAAGCTATGAAGTATTATGCACTGGAAGATTTTGAATTGCAGATTACGAAGGAATTACTGAACGAGCTTTCGCAGAACATTATCATTGAAACACCGTCTAAAGACAGCGATTAGTCGGGGATGGGAAAGGGAGGACTCTGCTTAAATGAAAAAGAGTGTAAAAATTATGGCCTGTTTCACTACGCTTGCCAGTCTGCTTATCAGCGGGTGCGGGGACAGCAGCAAAGACCAGAGCATTGTATTTTATGACTGTTCAAGCAGTACAGAAAAAGAATATGGCACTGAGGATAAAACAGCGGATGATTTAGTCAATCAGCTCTGTGATTACTTTTTAGACGGGGAAAGTGAAACTTATTGTAAAGCCAGTTTTGATTTTTCGGATCAGGAATATACGGCAAAACTGCCCGCAGAGATTTCAGCACAGATGGAAAAGCTGGAGGCGGAAGGGCAGTAAAGAATCATGGAAAGGGGTTGTTCCTATGGAATTGGTTTTAGAGGATATCACGAAAAAATATAAAGATAAAACGGCTGTACAGAATGTCAGCTCCACACTGCACAGCGGGCAGCTTATAGGGCTGATCGGGAAGAATGGGGCGGGAAAGACCACGCTCCTGAAACTGCTTTCCACAATCTTAAAGCCTACGAGCGGGCGCATCCTGCTGGATGGGCAGGATATTGTGAAAAATCCTAATGTTATGAGAAGTACGGTAGGCTATCTGCCGCAGGAAGTTTCCTCTTACCCGAATCTGACGGTACTTGAATATCTTTCCTATATAGCATCCGTAAAAGGGATAAAAAAGAAAGATGCAGAAAAACAGATAAACAGCCTGCTGACGGATTTCCATTTGGAGAATGCAAAGGGTAAGCGTATGGGGAACTGCTCCGGCGGCATGAAGCAGAGGGTAGGCATTATCTGCGCTTTGTTAGGTGACCCGCAGATCATCATTATAGATGAGCCTACTACCGGGTTAGACCCGGAAGAGAGGATTGCAGTCCGCAATATCCTGTCACGCTTATCCAGGGAGCGGATCGTCATTTTATCAACACATATTGTATCGGATATTGAGGCGGTTGCTTCCCGGATACTGTTGCTGCAGCAGGGAAGCCTTATTTTTAGCGGCAGCCCGGAAGAACTGATCGCCAGGGCCAAAGGGTGTGTATGGGAGTATATGCTGCCGTCCCTGCGGGAAAACATGAAGGGCATCAGCAGCATGGTGCAGACTGAAGGCGGAATCCACATACGGCAGGTCAGCCGGAAAAAGCCGGAGGAACAGGCAGTGCCGGTAAACAGCACACTGGAAGATGCCTGCCTTTTCGTTATGGAGGGATGACTATGAAACCATATATCATTTACCAGGTGATGAAAGCCGATCTGCTGGAAAGGGTAAGGCGGTCTTCGTTTCTGGCCATGTGCGTATTTGCTATGTTCCTTGCGTTCTTTTCCGTTCCCGATGTGGAAGCACCGTTTGTATCCATCTGCATGGAACCGGGCATATTCAGGCAGGGTTCCAATCCGTCCTGGATACCCATTGCCATAGCCTTATGCGGCGGGGTGCTGTTCCCCATGATCGGGCTTTCTTTTGTAAAAAACAATATCAGCATGGACAGGGAAAGCGGTCTGCTGTATGGCCTGCAGTCCATGAATATGAAAAAGGGGAATTATGTAGTTGGGAAATTTCTTTCCAATTTGTCTGTGCTGACAGTTATGGGGTTGTTTGTTATACTTGGGGCTGCCCTTATGCTGCCATTCCGATTTCCGGATCAGCCGCTGCCGTTTTATGATTTTATCAGCCCGTTTATTGGTATCTATCCGGGGCTTGTTTTTGTCTCTGCTTTTGCAGTCCTGTTGGAGAGCGTACCATTTATCAGCAGCAAGGCCGGAAATGCTGTCGGGATTACAGCCCTTTTTGTAATGTTCCTTGTTAATTATTCAGCCAGTGGGTATGATAATCTTCTGCTTAGGGCGTTTGATTATGGGAATTACGGATGGGTTATAGACAGCATCAACGATGCCGTGGTTCCGATAATCGGACGCGGCGTATGGGAAACAGGCATACTTGTACCCGGAGGGATGTTTGCAGACAATAAAGGTGGGCAGGAATTGATTTTTCACGGTCTCTTATGGGGGTGGAATTATATCATGGATAAGATTATCCTGATTACCATAAGCATGGCACTTATCCTGTCGGCGGTCATTTTACTGGAAACGACAGAAAAACGGAAAAAGGAAAAAGGCATCTTCCCGGAATTCACAGGAAAAAAGCAGAAAAGCCATTACTGTACAAGCCAATTCATGATGGAGTGCAGGCTGCTCTTAAAAAGCCTGCCGAAAGGCTGTCTTGCCGTAAATGCAGGGTTGTGGATATACGGCTTTTTTGCCCCGCTTCAATATGTGCAGGGTTATTTGTGGATTATTATGCTGGTCTGCTCAGTGACTCTATTTTCACAGATGGGGTGCCGGGAGCATGAGAACAGTTTAATAGAATGTTTTGTGACCATAAGGTTTTCTTTAGCCCGGCAGGCGGTGTATTCCTATTTATGGGGAGTGGTCATGCTATTTATGATTTCTGCACCTGTTGCTGTAAGGTGTTTTATGGAACAAAAATTTTTATGTTCGTGCTGTTATATTGTGTTTTCGCTTTTTGTACCTGCATTGGCGTGTTTTTTAGGGGAATGTTCCAAGTCACGGCGGGCATTTGAGACAGTATATCTGTTAATATGTTTCCTGCTGTTAAATATGCCGTCAGCTTTGTTTCAGGGATACGTTCTGGCAGTGATGGTAATTGGAACGGTTGTTCTGATGCCTGTTACTCTTATGAAAAGGCTGCATCTATGATGTGATTATTCAGAAAAGAATTTTGTTAAATAGGTATGCGGCGATTGTTATGAGAACAGGAAAGGCTCTATTACTTTTGACTGTTTGGAAAAAGAAACTTATGCGTAAATTAGGCCGGGAGTAGGCAGACAGCATTCACGGATGTAAATGCGGGAAAACGGTGTAGGCAATGGAGACACTACAAGGCGTTCGGATGTATATTTGAATCTTTATCAGAAAATGGATAAGAATGACAGACTGGCGGCAGGGAATACATTAAGGCAGTATGAGAGGGCATATACGCAGGCATTTGCTGATGCGGTGAAAAA
Source organism: Clostridia bacterium (assembly GCA_910575245.1). Lineage (GTDB taxonomy): Bacteria > Bacillota > Clostridia > Lachnospirales > Lachnospiraceae > UBA3282. The sequence goes on from CAJTEN010000059.1 coordinate 13,721, forward strand.
GGCCGACCCCCAAATGGGAGCCGGGCAAGCCGATCCCGTCCGGGGCTTTGGACGGAATCACAAGGGAGTCCATCGACAATTCGCTTGTGCAGTCAGGCGGCTCCCTTGTGAAAAAACCGTCTTCGGGCAGCACACTGGATATAAAGATATAATCTTTACACCTTATTCCGCAGAGGCGCCGCAATAAAAAATAATGGAGTATTGAAGGAAATGGGTATTAACGTATATACGCCCAGAAGTATAGAAGTTCAGCGGGCCCGCATCAAAGAGGGGGAATTCTACGGGGCGTTTTTGGAGATTTGGAGCAGTTATAGGTATATTTTTGAATCTGGAGGTTTCTATGCAGATACATTCTTTACAGGAATTGCTAAGACAATATCTGGACTGGGGATTTGATTTTGCTTCCATTAGTATAGCAACGAAAATACCAGAAGAGGAATTGTTGCAGTTATATAGTGATGAAAATTATAGATTAAGGGATAAGGATAAAGAGAAGTATTTTATTGTATTTTTGCTACAGATTTGCTGTGAAAAACCGGACAATGATGAATATTACAGGGCATTGCTTGAGAGCCTTACACACTACTTTAAAATACCACTGGAAGCGATAGCAAATTATATAGGCGTGGATGTTGATAGATTACTGGACTTTGAAAGCAGCAGTGATAAAGACAGGATTGAAAAGTGCATAGCGCATCTGTTTACCACCTTTACTCGTAATCCGATTTATTCTGTGTAGTAAAGGGAATTATCCCCAATAAACCACAGCCTGACAAGGCAGGGCAGGCATCCCTGGCTTTCTGGCAGAGCAGGAGGTTTTGAAATGGATATAACAGGAATAACAAAAAGCTATCATGCGGGTATCCAAAAGACAGGAAAATCTGAAATCTTATATGCAGTGCCAGTGGAGCCTTACGGAGGAAGGGCTGGCGTGTTCGGGGAGATGGAGTGGGGTAGACGGGAAATAGAAAATTTAATAAAATTTCAAATCTACACAATAGATTCAAATTCCCCTGTTATAATCAGAGTGTAGTCTCGGAAAGTCCATGAAGAAGCAGAAAAGAATTATGTTATATAAATGGAAGTGACGGGGAGGAATAAAAAATGCTTATTTTTGAGCGGTTTTCGGA
>CAJTEN010000060.1 GCA_910575245.1 Clostridia bacterium
GCTTAGACAGACACAAAAAGTTATCCCGAATATTTCTCTAAGAAATGCCGCTATTACTGGCTTTCTTTGATGTATTCGGGATAATCTGACTTTCGGTATAACCGTTTGTGAAATTATATAAATTGCGCATTTTGAGGCATGGCGCGGATTTTATACCTTTGGGACAAAATGTCCCAAAGCCGGGGCGGTACTTTTCACAGTGCCGCCCCCTTTTCATGCCCGGCGTCCCCGGCTGGGTAGGCTGGCTGATATGAAAAGAATTTTGAAAAATTCCCGCCGACCAGTCCGAAAATCATCCAGAAATGTCCCGGTTAGTAAGAGGAGGTTTTTCAAAAAAATATGTGCTTGCCGTCTCCATTTGCTTTGCTTTTCTGGTGGTATATGAGGGGGCAACGCTGGGGCCGGAAACAACCGGGGCATATTTTCTGAATAATTCCCATCAAGTCACCCCTCTTTTCCGTCCGCTTTTCTGGTGGTATATGAGAGGGCAACACCGGGGCCGGAAATGGCCGGGACGCATTTCCTACATAATCCCCATGAAGTTTGGGACATTTTGTCCCAAAGTAGGGGCAGGCCAAAGGGCGACACTGTAAAAGGTGCCGCCCTTTTCTGCTGTCAAAAATTTTTGAAATGGGAGGGAGTTCATGCAAGCACAGCCAAAGTATCAAAGCGAAGTCACAACCGTTGTTATGGGAGAGCGGACAATCACCATCAAAAATCTCACCCCTATTCTCCCCCCCCCCCAACAGAACGGGAAAAACGCAAACGCGAGGTAGAGCAAAAGCTGTTTGACGTGTTCAGTAAGTACGCCGGACAGCGCGTGTAACCCATCGACATCCTTGTGATATGGGGCCGCCCGAGGTATAATATAATTGTAGGTTGGCTCCCGTTTAACGGAAGGGAGCTAATTATGGATAGTAGAATAGATGCAATTTATGGGCGGCAGTCGATTGACAAAAAGGACAGCATCAGCATTGAAAGTCAATTTGAATTTTGCCGTTACGAGCTAAAAGGCGGTGAGGCGAAAGAATACAAGGACAAAGGGTACTCCGGCAAAAACATTGAACGGCCCGATTTCCAGCGGCTTTTGAAAGACATCAGAATCGGGCTTATCCGGCGGGTGATTGTCTACCGTCTGGACAGGATCAGCCGCTCCATCGTGGATTTCGCAAAGCTGATGGAGCTGTTCAAGCAGTTCAAGGTGGAATTTGTTTCCTGCACCGAAAAATTTGATACGTCAACCCCGATGGGCCGGGCGATGCTCAATATCTGCATCGTGTTCGCCCAACTGGAACGGGAAAGCATCCAGATGCGCGTAACGGACGCCTTTTACTCCCGGTGTGCCAAGGGCTACTATATGCGGGGCCGCGCTCCATACGGTTTTGATACGGAGCCCATCGTGATGGACGGTATCAAAACAAAACGGCTGATTGAAACCGCCGAGATGGAATATGCCGAATTGATGTATGAAATGTACGCGGAGCCCGAAACCTCCTACGGCGATATTACCCGGTATTTCACCGAGAATGAAATTCAAGTGTACGGGAAAACGCTGAAACGGGGATTTGTGGCGCAGCTCCTGCGGAACCCGGTTTACGTCCAGGCCGACATGGATATTTACGAACACTTCAAGGCACAGGGCGCGAAAATCGAAAGCCCCCCCCCCCGGAATTGTTCACGGGCGATTATAGCTGTTACTTATACCAGAGCCGAGAGGGGGAGGAAAACATTCTGGTGATTGCGCCCCACAAGGGCCGTATCCCCTCGGCGCTCTGGCTGAACGTCCAGCACAAGCTATCCCAAAACACCACGTTCCAGAATGGCCGAAAATACCACAATACGTGGCTGGCCGGGAAAATCAAGTGTGGGTGCTGCGGATATGCGTTAGTGGGGCTGAACGCCGCAAACGGGGTGACGTACATGAGATGCAGACAGCGCGTAGAAAACAAAAGCTGTCCGGGGCCCGGAACGCTGACACGGCATGAACTGGAAAAATCAGTGTATGATGAAATGGTAAAAAAGATGCGGGAATTTCAGACGCTGAGGGGCGGCAAGGCGGAGGGGTATAATCCAAAGCTGACCGCCGCCCGCGCCAAACTTGCCAAAATCGAAAGCGAGATTGAAAAGCTGATTGATACGCTGACCGGGGCAAACCCTCTCTTGTTGCAGTACGCCAACAGCCGGATTGAAGAATTGGACACGGAACGGCAAAAGCAATTAAAGCTGGTGGCCGACCTCACCGCTAATTCTGTTTCAAGTTCTCAGATTGATAGTATAACGGGCTATCTCCAAAATTGGGATGAGGTTAGTTTTGACAACAAACGGCGCGTTGTGGATACGCTGATTTCTAAAATCGAGGCCACCAGCACCGAGCGCGTGATACACTGGAAAATCTAAAAATTTTTACTTCGCATTATACCATTGTCAAAGACGTTTTGGTAGTCTATTAATCACTCTGAAAGCCCGTAAAGTCAAGCAATACGGGCGCTTTCTTCCTATATAAATGCCGCCTTAAATCCGTGTGGTGAACGCAAGCGAAATCCAGCCGTCCCGCTTTTCCTGATAGGCTTTCAGCAGCCCCCAGCCGTCCTTTTCCTCAACCACGGTGAAAACGCCGACACCAGTAAATTTCCCCGTTTTTGGGTATGACGTTCCGGGGCCACGGCGGATATTCAAATCGGGGATAGATACCCGTACCATGTAAGGTGCGGAAAGGGTGAGGCTCTCCATGAAATGCACTTTCCCTTCGCTGATGACCGCTTTCAGGATGGAGAGGATTTTCTCCCCATATTTCTCCCCTGCCGCCCAGCCCTTCCCCTGCGGGTTCTCCTTCTGGCCGAGCCACTCAGCATAGGGAGCGCAGCCCCTTGTGACATAGCGGAACCGGGGATCAATTCTTGCCTTCCGCAGCTTATCCGTGGAGGCATAGGCTTTGAGGTGCTGAATCTGCGCCCGGATGCCAAGCTGCGGTGTGTCAAAGGACAGCCCTGTTTTGCCCCTCTGCGTCACCCCAAGACCGCAGAAATTGTTCTGCGAAAGAATGACCGCCGAGCCGGAGAAAGTAAAGTTCCCCGTTTCCAGACAGGACTGCGCAAAGGCCATATCACCCCTCACGCCCTCTGCCTCCCCTTCGGAAAGGTACAGCGGGAGCATATCCAATACAGACTGCGGCACGGACGGATTTTTCTTTTTGAGGTATGCTTTCATCTGCTCCGCCGTCACCGCAGGCTTTCCCATAATGGCGGTAAGGGAATCCGCCGCCGAGCCGCCCTTCATCGCCGCTTTGATGTCTTTTCTAAACTGCTCCATCGACAATCCAAACTTAGACCACAGATGCTCCACGTCCCCGTGGTTACTGGCAATGCCTCTCCTGCATCCTTCCGAATGGGAAATCACCACACCATCTGCAAGCGGGTCTAAGTTATACTGGCTGCACAGATATGCAAACAATTCCACCGCATATTTATAGGTGGCAAGCACATGGTTCTTCGTGTTCTCCCCATCCCCTGTCTCCGTCCATTTTGAGCCGCCCGTATATCGGATGGTGGCAGGCTCCGTCATCTCCACGCCGATATGGGTATTGTTCGCTCCGCCTCCGCAGTGCCAGCCCCTATGATTCCAAGGCAAAATCTGGTACACATCCCCGTCCGGCTCTACAATGGCATGGACGCAGGCGGATGCCTCTGCAATGTTCCAATTCTTCATGAACACATCCGCCTTTGGCTGCGGGCATCCCACCGAATGGATCATAAGACCTTTCACGGTGATGTGCTTTCCCGCTTTATAACAGCCGGACTGTGTAAGGTAATTCTGTTTTAAGTTCATCCCATTTCCCTCTCTTTCACATCAAACGCCGCCCCGTTCCACGGGTCAGCTTATTGAACGAAAAAAGGCACCAGTTTTTACACCGATGCCTCAGACCAAAAAACTCTGTTAATTCTCTTTTTCCTCCCGTAACTGCTCCAGCACGGCTTTCAGCTTCCCCGGAATGGGCAGCCCCGTCCGGGCGGCATTCTCCAAAATAGAGATGCCCTCATTGGAAAGGTAAAAGAAGATGACCGCCGTCCGCAGGACGCTCCCTTCCCCGATGATGTGCGTATCTACGATATGCCCCACCGCCACAAGGCAGAAAATAACCACCTTCTTAAAAATACCTTTGAATCCCACCTCGCTAAAGAGCTTCTTCTCCACTGCCGCCGCCATAAGCCCGGTGGCATAGTCCACCACCACGAACACCACCAGCGCATAGAGGAAGCCGTCAAAGCCTCCCATGACTGCGCCAAGCGCACCGCCGAGTGCCGCAAACGCATACTGCGCCGCTTCGATAAAATTTTTCATTCTGATTCCTCCTTCAAAATCTGCATTAAAAAAAGCACCTCTACAGTGCCGTTTCCAGTTACGCGCATTCCACATAACGGATGAATGCTTTCCCGTTCCCATCATTTACCCCTGCCTCGGTTTCCGCAGGGTAATATTTCCCGTTGTGGGTGAATGGCGCAACACCGTCCACATAGCCGGAGCCGCCTGCGCCGGACTGCCCGTACATCCCATAGTTGCCGCCGAACCATCCGCCCCCGCCGCCAGAAGAACAGGTATTGCTTGATGAATAATAATCCCCCATCCCGAAGTTTTCAGACGGGCTGCTGCTTGTGGATATCTGCCGCCCGCCCAATGCACCGCCGGAGCCATTCCCGCCGCCGTTTGCACCGGATGACGTACCTTTCGGAGAACCGCCATTAAAAACATAGATTACTTCATCCTTTTTCATCTTCTTATAACCTTTGGAGCGGCCGCCAAGACCGCCCCCTGCCACAATGTCATCCACCTTTGCCTCACCCCCGGAAGCGCCCCATACCTCAAACTCATAGATGCCGTCCTGCGGAATAACAAACTGCACATAATTCCCGGTATATGGAAAATCGTACTCCGTGGTCACCCACATGGCATAGAGCTTGGCATCTGCAGGGAATACCCCCATTTCTCCCGGCTTGTAGGAAGGCGTGGAAAGGGAATCTGTACTCCACCCGCAGAAGGACATATTTTTTCTTGTGTAGGGGCTTGCCGGGACTGTGGTAGGCTCGCTCTGCGCATTCCCGTTATTGTAATAGCAGGAGGCGGTAAAGCTCTCCTTTGCACCACTCTCCGTCAAAGTGCCGCCGTTGGGCATCAGCCCGATGGTCATCTGCTTTTTGAACACCGCATAGAGCGTAACGGGTTCTTCCGAAGTAATGATATATTCCGTCAGCACCTTTTTTTCCGCAGAATTATCCTGCCGCCATCCCACAAAAGTGTATCCCTCCAGCGCAGCATCCGGGGCGGCGGCAATGGCGTCCTCCCTGTCCGGCACAGTCCTTTCTAATGAATATCCCGTGTCGATCTGGTATGTCACTTTGACACCCGCTGCATACACCCTGTCCTCGCCTACGAAAATCCGCGTCACCCTTTTTGTGGCTTCATCCTCATAACAGAGGTAAATGATGGTGGCGCTGTAGCTTTCCAATGCCCGGTATTCGTCAAGGCTCACCAGTTTCATCACAAGGCCGGTGCTGCTCATCATCTCCGTCACTTTTTCGTCCAGAGTCTGCACAGATTCCCCAAGGGATGCATTGGAAGAAATAACGCCGTCCAGCTCCCCGATGATGTTCCTTGCCGTGAATACCGCGGTTCCATCTAAAACTTTGTCGCCCACTTTGGTGATCCTCGAATACCCGGAAGGCTCGGAGGCTGCCGTGGTGCCTGCCTGTGTGCAGACCAGCGTTGCCCACCCCGGAGCGCCCACTGCGGTCACCGCAGCCCCTATGGCATAGGAAGTGGCACGGGTGAGGGTTTCCCCTCCGCCGCCTCCACCGCCGCTCCCGGCTTTCAGCGTGGGGAACACTTTCGTAAGGCCATCCAAGCCCGCGGAAGATACCGTGAAGATGGCAAGTTCCAGGTCATAGGAGGAATTGTTGTAGTTGATGTTCACGTCCGCATCCAGCGGCGGAAGCTCCGCTGCCGCCTGCGCCAGTATCTTGATGGGTTCATCCGCATTGGATAAATCGAGATGGATATATACCCTTCCCTGCAGGGTCTCCCCCACATCCGCAAGGCGCACGTCAATCTCCGTTTCATACACTTCAAAGAACCGGCCACGAATCATGCCAAAGCCCTGCGAGATATGGAGGACGTTGCCTCTTGCGTAGGTGACCTCGCACCCTTTGAAGATGCCGCTGCCGGGGATCGCCGTCTCGTAAATGATTGCGTCATCCTGCGGGGTCACATTCCCGCCCTTATAGGTTTTTAATGTGATGTTGTCAGCCATTCTCCTGCCTCCTTAAAATCTTCGTCAAATCCAGCCGCACCGTGCCGAACACCAGCTTTGTGTTCTTCCCCCGCTCCCTGCCAGTCAGGATGCTCCGGTAGCTTTCCCCATCTGAGATGATATCCGCCACCTGCCCGAATTCCAGTTCCTCCGGCTTTACCAAAGCATCACCGTTCATCATGGTAAGCTCTATGAGGTTGGAATAGGAAAGGTTGGCAAACTTGTTATGGGCGGCGCTGATTGCCGCGCTCTCAAAGCTGCTCCCCTCTTCATGGGAAACAGACTGCATCTCACAGACCACCGGGGTAATGCGGTCACGGTTCTTCGTATCGTAGCCAAGATCGGGATGAAGGTAATAAATCCGGGTATTGGAATAATCCTCTGCATCATAAATGATGAGTTTATTCACATCCGCGCTGACCTGTCTGATGGTGACGCTCTTTTTGATGATGTTGGGAAGGTCGCTCTCTATGGTGATGATGCCTGCCGCCGCCCTCCCACCGTGATCTGTACTTCCCGGTTCTGGATGTCCAGTTTTGTCTTTACCAAAATGCTGTACCTCTCCATTGCCGGGATGATGACGGAATCAATGAGGTTCACGATGTTGTAATGCCTGCCCTTGTCGGAGGGCGTGATGTGCAGGCTCCAGTCCTTTGTGGCGGTTGCCGCCGTGACGGAAAGACCTTTGATATTCTGCATTTCATCCTCGTTTGTGATGAACATTTCACGGATGCGGTCACAGATGAACTGCTCCATGCTGCCCTGCCCCTGCAAATCCACATCAAAAAGCACATCCGTATTCAGCAGCTCCATCAATGGCTTATAGGAAATGGTCTGCAACTTTTTGGATTTATCCGTGCCATAGCCGATCTCTGTTACAATCCCGGCATACTCCTCATCCCCTCTGCTGATGCGGATGTAATCCTGTTTCCTCACACCGGGCAGAGCAAGCACCGTCACGGTATTGCCGTCCGATGATAAATAGTCCTCTTTATAGGTGATCTCATTTACATTGGTGTTTCCCACCATTTCAAAGTCCTGCGTGAAGATTTCCACGTTATACGGTCTCATAGCTGATCCTCCCCTCAACCATAACATTCAGAATATTCAGCCCCTCATGCACCACGGAGATACGGTTGCTGCCGTACTGCAGGTGGAAGAACCGCTCCGTGGTAAAATCGCACATCTGGTATCTGTCCGCCACCACCTCGTCACTGACGCCACGCTCCGTGATGCTGTAGGGAATCTGCGTGGTGTCGATGACCAGCTTATGCCCGTCCGGGATATTCCCCTCATACCTTCCCGTTTCATACAGGACATTATTCACATAGTGCTTCCATACCGGGTTCGTGCAGGGGCCGTATACAGTCACTTTACATGGGCTGTCCCCGTGGCTGTCGCTGTCGATCATCAGCGTGTTCTGCGTCACGTCCGCATAGGCATAGGTGTATTCGTATGGATAGATTTTCCCGCCAATGGAGAGCGTCCCGCTGTAGCCGGAAACATTCTTATAAAACAGCCCGGTTGCCGTAAATGCAACTTCACAGTCCAATCCTACACCTCCCGTTATCAATTCACTTTTCGCAATCTCCGTCATCTGCACCGGGACGCGGAACGCCTCCTCCATCTCATACACGAGGGTCAGCGGCACCGCCCGGACGAAACGGGAGAATGCCCGGTAGTTCTGGTATGCGTTTATCCCTCCGAAAAATATCCGCCCGGTCATCACTCCCTGTGAAAACAATTCCTCCAGGGGGATGAAGCCCGTGCCGATCTGTTCATACTGCGTCCCGTCCTTATAGCCGAAGCCGCCAATGGAATGGAAAAAGGACGTCCGGGCGTTTAAATCCCATGACACCCCTTCCCCGTTTATAAGCCTGAATTTCCTTATCATGAATACGCCTTTCCCAGCTCCCGGTTCAGCCCGTCTGACAGTTCCCCGACCAGCGCGCCGGAATCCAATACCACCTGTGTGTCTGCCAGCCTGGGCAGATACTTTGTCACCACCTCATACATGGCATCCAGCCTTGCCGCCAGTGAGGAACTTCCGCCGGAACCGCCCGCCGCCTGCGCCCCTGCCGTCATGGAATCCGTGGCAGGGATGAGCATCCCTGCCAGTTCCTTCATGGGGCCGGTCAGCTTCCCTAAATTCCCACGGATGCCTTTGCCGAGCAGATCGATCATATCCGGCATAAAGGTGTGGAAGTTGGAAAGCGGCCCCTCGTCCGGCTCGGAGAAATGCAGGAAGGACGCAATGGTTCCCGCGATGTCCTTCACGCTGTCCACAAGGCCGCTGATCTTGGATTTGATACCATCTATTAAGCCGCCGATGATGTCTTTGCCCCACTGCAATGCCTGTGAAGGCAGCTCCTTGATGAAGTTGATCGCCGCCTCGAATCCGCTCTTCACCGCCCCGGCAATGCCACTCATTGCGTTTTTGATGCCGGAAAGCAGGCTGTTGAACACATTTACCACCGCGTCTTTCAGGCCGCCCACGATACTGGTGACCGTGGATTTAATGGCATTCCAGACGGAAGTAATGACCTCTTTTATCGCACCTACCACGGAGCTTACTGCGGACTTGATGGCTTCCCATGCTGCGGTGATGGCAGATTTAATCGCCTCCATAATGGAAATGACCGCTGACTTGATGGCCTCCCATGCAGCCACAGCCACATTTTTTATCGCTTCAATCGCAGAGGACACCGCACTCTTGATGGCTTCCCATGCGGCAATGACCACAGAACGTATCGCCTCCATCGCCTCCCATGCGGAAACTACCACAGCCTTAATTGCGGAAAGCACCGCCGTTACTGCGGATTTAATCGCTTCCCATACCGTGGTAATGACATTTCTGATTGCCTCCATTACCGTGGTGACGGTATTCCTTATCGCTTCCCATGCGGAGGAAATGAAAGAGCCAATGGCATTCGTGACGGTTTCAATCACGGATTTAATCGCATTCCAAACCGTGGAGACCACCGTCTGTATCACATTCAGCACGGTTGTGATAATCAGATTATAGAACTCGAACCGCGCCACAATCAGCGTCTTTATCACATCCAGCACAGTCTGGAAAATATTCTTGATGCCCTCCCACAGCCCGCTGAAAAAGTCTTTCAATCCGTTCCAAATGGACTGCGCCGCCCCGGTGATGGCATTCCAGATGTTGGAGAAAAAGTCTTTCAGGCCATTCCACACTGCTATGGCGGCATCTTTTATGACATTCCACAGGTTGATCCAGAACTCCCGGAATCCCTCGCAGTTATTCCATAAATCTACGAAAATGGTAATCAACGCAGCTATGGCGGCTATCACTAAAGTGACCTGGTTCGCCGCAAGGATGCCCCATAAGGCACTAAGCCCTCCGCCGATACTGGAAATGCCGCCGATCAGCGTGGGGATGAAGGTCATGATGCTGCCCACCGCAGAGACCACTTTCCCGATCACGATAAGCACGGGGCCGATTGCCGCCGCAAGCAGGCCGATGGTGACGATGGTGTTCTTGGTGCCTTCATCCATGCCGTTCAGCTTATCCGCGAATCCCTGCACCCATGTGACGATCTGGCGGATGGCGGGCATGAGGATTTCACCGAAAGAAATGGCAAGCTCCTGCAACTGGCTCTTTAAGATGGTAAGCTGCCCGGCAAGGTTATCCTGCATGGTTGCCGCCATCTCCGCAGACTTCCCGTCACAGTTCGCTATGGCGCTGCTCACCTTCTCGATGTCCGCAGGGGCGGCGTTCATCAATGCAAGGAACCCCGACATGGCATTCTTTCCCACCAGAGCCTCTGCCGCCGCTGCCTTCTCCGATTCGGACAATCCGCCGAAAGCCGTCCGGCAGTCTGCAAGGATGGCGCTCAAATCCCTCATGCTGCCGTCCGCATTGGTGGTGGCGATTGTAACCTCGCCAATACTCGAACCGCAGATTTTCACTTCCCCGGAAAGGTTGCTCATAATGGTACGCAGCGCGGTACCGGCCTGGGTGGACTTGATGCCCGCATTTCCCATCAGACCGATTGCCTCTGCGGTATCTTCCGCAGAGAATCCCAAAGCCCCGGCGATAGGCGCACAGTATTTGAAAGTCTCGCCCATCATGGAAACATTGGTGTTGGCGTTACTGGATGCCGCCGCAAGGATATCCGCGAAATGCCCGGAGTCCGCTGCGGTTAAGCCAAAGGCGGTCAATGCATCCGTCACGATATCGGATGTGCTTGCCAGGTCCTCCCCGGAGGCGGCGGCAAGGTTCATGATGCCCTCTATGCCGGAGAGCATATCCGAAGTCTTCCAGCCCGCCATCGCCATGTAGTTCATGGCCTCCGCCGCTTCGGATGCGGAGAACTTGGTCTTGCTCCCCATCTCCCTTGCCTTATCCCGGAGGGCATCAAGGTCTTTCCCCGTTGCCCCGGAAACCGCACCGACCTGGCTCATGGCGGTATCGAAGTCCGCCGCCGTCTTGACCGCCATCGTGCCAAGCCCTACAATGGGCGTGGTCACGGTCTTGGTGAGAGTAGTCCCCACCCCGGAAATCTTATCCCCTAAGTTTTTTAAGTCCTCCCCCACGGCGGCGATCTTCTGCACCGCCACCGCCGACTGGTTCGCCTGCTCTTCGAGGCTCTTTAATTTTTCCTCGGTCTCGATGATCTCCCGCTGCAGCCCATCGTACTGCTCCTGGGTGATCTCCCCCTTTGCCAGCGCCTCGTTTGCCTGCTCCGCAGCGGCTTTCAGGGTTTCCAGCTTTTCCTTCGTTTCCGCAACCGCCTGTGCAAGGAGCCGGTGCTTCTGTGCCAGCAGTTCCGTATTGCCGGGATCCAGCTTTAAGAGGTTGTTCACATCCCGTAGCTGTGACTGCGTGGTGCGTATCTCCCCGTTTACCCCTTTCAGCGCGGCTGTCAGCTTTGTGGTGTCGCCATCGATCTCCACCGTGATTCCCTGTATCCTTGACGCTCCCACCCAAAGCACCTCCCCATAGCGAAAAAAGGAAGCCCGGAGGCTCCCTGAAAAAAGCGTAAAAAAAGACACCTGTCGTTATGGCAAGTGCCTATGTAAAAATATGAAATTTATCCTTGACAGCATTATTCTTGTCCTCTACACTCGAAGTAAAGGAAATGGTTTTTTTGCCAAGTAAGGCATCTGTCCTGAAAGGGTTGCCCGTTTCCTTATTTAGAAAATGTTGCCGCCTACTGATGATGCGGGATATAAGTTATTCAGTGCGTCAAATGTTCCCGCTTGCCGGTGGTGCGGCTGTACAAATTATCCGGCGTGAAAATTTTTCCAGAAAAATTTGTTTTTTGGCATTGTACTTTTTCCTGCTTTTGCGTATAATATAGTTGCAAGACGCTTTACGGTGTGCGGAATAGAAACACTGTTTATTCAAACACGTTTCACAATGTACGGCAGTGGAACATTGTTTACACAAACACGCTTCACAATGTGCGGCAGAGAAACATTGTTTACCAGCCTCCGGTGCGAGCCGGAGGCTTTCTTTGACAAAACATCTTTTGACGGATGCGGAGGTACTGTTATGGTTGAGCGCGGGTTATATTATGCAACCGCTGATTTTGCACAGATGATAAAAAACAATGGCGGCACATGGAATGACACCAAGCACCGCCCCATTGTCTGCCTTATCAAATCCAAAGAGCATGATGGGCTGTATTGGGCCATCCCAATGGGAAAACTGAACCACCGTGATGCCGCAGGGCAGAAACGTCTTGACTTTTACTTAAACCTTCCCGAAAGGGATATCCGTTCCTGTTACTATCACATCGGGCGGACTTCCTCCCAATCCATTTTCTTTATCAGCGATGCCATACCCATCACGGATAAATACATAGATGGAATCCATGTTGGAGGCGACAACCGGCACTACATCATCAAAAATAAGAATCTGATTTCCGAACTGGAGAGGAAACTGTTCCGTATCCTGTCCGTTGAAAACACAAAAAATAACAGCTTCCGCCAGCATATAACCGATGTGAAGCATTTTCTCCTGCAGGAACTTGAAGCAGAAAAACAGCCCACGAATACACAGCAGGACAGCTAAAATGCATCCATCAAGGTCTGATCAGCCAGTACAGCGTAGGAAAAGGAATCATTGTTGCTCTCGCAGTACATATCATTGATAAGCCCGATGGAGAGCAGCTCCAAGTCCGCCATCGAAAGCCCTAGCTGCACACACCGCAGAAGGAACAGCGGCGTGGTCATTTCCCGCTCAGTTGGGCGAAGTTTTTTTTAGCCTCCACATCCGTCTTTACGTTCAGCCCCCACAGTTCTATCAATTGCGGAAGGATCTGATAAATAGAAAAAGTGTTGAAACCGTCCAGCCACTCGTCCACTTCATTGGGAATCTGCGGGTCGGCGTGCTTCGCCATCGTGTAGGCGATATTCTCGAACATCTCCAAAGAGAACAGGTCGAGGTTGGAGTTCTCCTCATCACCCTCTCCTATGCTCTTCTCCAGAATCCGCAAATCCTTATAAATATCACGCTGGAACTTCAAGCGGTAAATTCTCGGAATTGCAGCCGATGCCTTAAACAGCACATCCTGCCCGTCAATCTCTATTTTTCTGACTATGCTCATATCCTTTCAGCCTCCTTCATCCCTGTCCTTCTGTTTCTGCATCCACCGCTTTTGGTTCCGGCAGATACACGCTCTTATACCAGTTCGCATAGGTTTCCGCAGACGTCCTGTTCCCGGTCTTGGCTTTCACATAGCCGCTTGCCAGCGGCCTTGCCTTGATGGTCAGCGTCTCCGTCTGCACCTCCCGGCTCTCCTCATTGGTCTTGCCCTCGATCTTGGGGCGGCTTGCGGAACAGTTATACAGCACATGGCGTATCTTTCGGATATCCCCGTCAAACTCAAACAGCAGCGCAAAGGCCGCCGTCTCGGAATGGGCGTTCTCCACCAGCACTTCATTATTATCCGCTTCCTCTTTCAGCACGTCCGTGCGGAAACTCTCCGGGATGAGTGCAAGCTCCAAATCGCCGTCATAGCCCATGTTGTTGGCTATGATGTAATACTCGATGCCGTCCGCATAGAACGATTCCGGCTCACCGTTGGGGTCCAGGGCAATGGAAACTGCTCCGGGCATCGCCACGGGCGTCTCAAATCCCCTCTCCCCATTCTCCTGTGTTTTCTGCAAAGCATAGTGGCAGTTGCAGATATTAAATTTCACTTTATTGTTGTTCTTCATTTCAGACCTCCATTTCATACAAGACTTCATACAGTTTTTCCGACTCGATCCATGTCTCGCTCTTGCCATAAAAAATACCGTGCTTCAACAGGACAGCCTCTATGGTTTCTTCCAGATCAGGATTTTTTAAGTCGGTGTACAGTTCAATGTCAAGCTGGTTGATTTTGAAATACGCAATCCCGTCCGCCGCGAAATTCGCAGCTTTGGGATATAAAAATACGAGGAAGGGCGGCTCCGGGGATTCCCCCTCCACGAAATGGTCATAGGCGAAGGGCAGCCCCATTTCCTCCATCATCTTCAATACTTCCTCATGGCTCATCCTTCCAGCCCCCTTTTGATGCCTTCCTCCAGTTCCCGGATGCCCGCCTGTTCCGCAGGGACGATATGGGGGAATGCCCGCACTCTCCCGCCGCCACGCTTGGCATGGCCTTTCTCCAGAAGGTGGGTAAGCTGATACCTTTTCTTGTTATGCACCACCAGTTCCAGTGAATTGGATGTTTCCTTCTGCTTTTTTACCGCCCACCCTTCTTTATACTGCCCTGTCCGAACCGGGGCATTGGCTTTTACCTCGGATTTCACTGTATTTCCGGCTTTGGTCACACAGTCCTTCATCACGTCCGTGGCAAGCCCCGCATATTCAATGAGGCCGTCCATGACCGCCTCCGCCATCTGCTCAATGGATACTTTTCTTTCTGACATTCCTACCTCTTTTCCAAAGGGAGAATTTATTCAGCCTCCCCTCTTTTCCAAAGCCGCCCGCAGCTTCAATGTTTTATTCTGATATTTCACGTTGTCGATAAATGTGATGTTATACACCTGTTCCCGGAATAGGATGCGGAAATGCTCCGTGTCAATGGCGGCGGCTTCGCTGCAATAGCGGATGAGGAAAAACACTTCTTTCTCCGCATTGAGCTGCGCTGCCTCCCAATACTCCTTCCCGGAAAGGTTGTTCACATAGGCGTGGCAGGTGTAATAATGTTAATAACTTCATGAGCTGTCACAGATTCAATCTTATCCGCTGTCACAAATCTGCTCATTTTCCTGTCATGCTTTCAATTGCATATACAATTGTTCTGTCCTATCTTTTTGCCAGCTCCCAGGACAGCGTTTCCCAGGCCGCTGCCTGAAACTGTCTCACAATTCCAGGCACCCAAGATTATATCCTTACATGAAATTGTTCCGGTAACATACACAATTCACCGCCGAAAGGCCCAACCACCAGCTCAGCTGGTGGAATGGGATAGCCCCCCTGGGGCAAAACCTTTGCATTTCCGCCTAAAGGCGGTCTAGCAAACCGTTCTTTCTTTACTGGTAGGCCGCTTAAAAGCGGCTCTCTTTTAATGCTCCA
>CAJTEN010000061.1 GCA_910575245.1 Clostridia bacterium
CCTTCATATCTGCCTCTTTCTGCGCTGTTGCATCTATGAATAAACATATGGATGCATTTTGCGCTCTTATTTTTCAGCACTTTCCGCCTGAAGGTCTTTTTCATATGTTTTCAGGTTTTCTAAATATTTCAGGCTTTCTCTAAAACATTTTTCCGGCTACGCCGGAGTTTTTCACCCTTTACTCTTTTGCCGTCACAAGGGTTATTTTTCTTTTTCCCCTGCCATTTCCCTTTTGTAAAATCCTGCCAGATACCCCGCAACAACATCCGCCATATCCCCCTGCTTCCTACAAAGCCCTTCCGCAGTCACAAAAAGCATATCCTCCATCAAAAGATAAAGATAGCTGTTCATATCCTGCCTTTTCAGTTCCCTTATGGCTTCCATTGCCCTGCCGCTTATGGGTGTCTGTGTCCTGGTGAGGCGGATGCCGGATGGCTGGTATGCCCTGCCCGGCAGTTCCTTTTTCTGTACTTTTGTCTGATCTTCCAATGCTCTGCTCCTTTTCTGTTCCTGCCCCTATTGCTGCCCCCTGCTTTTCTCTTTTCACCTCAAATGCCTGCTCTATCCCCTTAAGCACCTGCCCCGCTACGGAAAGTGCGGTGCTGCAAAGCCCGTATACCATAAGCCTTGGGGCGGTGGCAAGCACAGGCAGGAGGGAAGAGACAGGCGGCGGCTCTGCCCGGATGCGCATTGCCGCCATGTACTGTGCGCTCTGGATCACTGCTTTTGTGATATCGTAGATATGCTCCGGGTTCTGGGAATCATGGCAGCGGCATAAGTCGCTGATATTTTCAATATAATTCTTATCTTTCCCATAGATTTCACTCTCCACCGCTTCCCTCACATATCCCTGCACGTTGCCTGACTTTGCATGGAGCAGGGAAAGTATCTCCTTTTCGTTTTCCTTATCCAGCCGCCATATCTCCGGCCTTCCCCTTCCGTTGGTGTCGGAAATATCAAAAACATGGTCTACATACGGTCTGTAGTGGGTGGAATCTATGATGGCAATGCCTTTACTGCCCCTGCGCACATACCGCCCCTTTTCCCGCCATCCGCTGTAGGTCTCCACCATCTCTGCATCCGGTCTCTGGGCATAGAGCAGGCTGGCATTCTCAAAGCCCATCTGGTAATGCACTGCTGAAAAGTTTAAAAAGCTGCTCCATGACGCTTCATCCTGGATGATCTTCGGCACGATCTCCCGGTAAATATCTTTTGTATAAATGATACCTTTCATCACTTTCCTCCTTCCCCTACCCCATAATTCTGAATCTTTCTACAGCCATGACGGCCTGCCGCACATGACAATCTTCCCTGTGGAATAGACCGGACGGAACACCACATATCCCTTTGAAGAAGAGGCATCCACAAGATAACCGTTCCCTGCATAGACCGCCACATGGGAGATATTTTTGTACCTGCCATTTCTGGTAAAGCTGTAGAAGATCAAATCTCCCGGCTGGATGTCCTCATAAGCTATTTCACATCCCCTGTCAGATAAGAGCTGCCCCTGTGATGCAGCAGTATTGGAGCCATGGTAGGAAAGATTTATCCCGGCTTCCTTATAGGCATAATAAGTGAGGGAGCTGCAATCGTAATAATCGCCGCTGTCACGTTTTGCCTGACTGTAAGGCTTCCCAAGCCTTGCAAGGGCATTTTTGACTGCCTGCGATCCCACGTCACCGCCAAGATTAAGCCTTTCCGCTTCTTCCGGCGTCAGGCTCCCTGCACCGGGGCTCCCATAGCCGCCTGTCAGCCCTTCTATGTTTTCCAGCACCTCCGGCGACATTAAGTAACGTAAGATTTCCGTCTCTTCCTCTGTAAATATTCCTGTCCTGACGATATCCTCACTGGTAAGGAGCGTAATGCGTACTTCCTTTATTTTTATTTCCACTTCCTCTGTCCTTATGGTGACGTTCCCATAAAAATCCTCTTCCTCGTAAGACTGCTCTATAGTCTCCCTGCGGTAAGAGGTACTCATGGATGTCATTTCATCAAAAGCAGCTTTTAATGCCCTCCTGTTCTTTTCCGTCATTACTGTTGCGGTATCGCCGAACCCATGCTTCACCATATAGACCATAAGGATATCCGCCATGTTGTCCGGCTCCCCGTCACCCTCATAGTCCTCATAAATAAGCTCTGTTTCATCCCCGCTGCCGGGATCGGCAAGCTCTTCCAGCACTGCCTCCCTGAAATCCTCCGTATATTCTGCAAGTACCTCAACCGCTCCCGGTTCTTCCGACAGCTTCGGGAGCAGGATGGAGAACGGGGAATTAAAGAGCAGGGTGATGATAACTGTCACAATAAAAACAGGGATAAGGGCTGGGAGCAGGGATGCCCCTATGGAAAGAAGTTTCCCTGCAGCTGCCGCTTTTGCTTTCCCGGCCAGTAAATCCTTTGCCACTTTTAAAAGGCTGTCTCTCTGTTCCTCCTGTGAAAATTTATCCGAAGCATAGGAGAGCAGCCTGAAAGCGGCTGCCCTGTCTTTCCTTTTCTTACTATTGCTGCGGCTCTTATCTTTTTTCGCATCCTTATCTTTTCCCTTGTCTTTTTTATTCTTTTTATCCTTCCTGCCCGCTCCGTCCTTTCTGCCGGAGATGCCTCCCTCACGCTGGCGGATGGAATCCCTGGCATTCCTTTTCTGGATATGGCTGGTGCTGGTGTTATTTACAGAAATGTTATTATTATCCTGCACCTGCAATAAAGCCGGTTCCCCCGTACCCTGCATTTGAATCGCCTGTACTTCCATCTGGTAAGTCTCTGGTATTTTGGGTGTTCCTGCGCTTTTTGCTGTATCTGTCTTTACACCTGTATTTTCTCTGCCTGATTTCATGCGGCTGTATTTTTCTTTTCCTGGCCTAAAAAACTTCTTCCTCTTATATTTGGAAATCTGCACATCCCTCCTGTCGGAAAAAGACTGCGTATACCCACTTGCAGAAAGGTTTCCTGCTTTATTGTCTGTAGCAAAATTTCCTGATGCTTTTTCCCTCCGGTATTCCCCGGTACGTTTTCCCCTGTGTGCTTTGGATGTTCCTGCCGGTTTCGGCTTCTGTATTTTTTCTTTTTTCCCTTTACGTTCTTTCAAAATAAAACCATCTGTCCTCTTAATGCTGGATGGTACATCTTCTTTCCTGTGAAGGGCTGGCTCTTTTGTCTTTATGGTATTTTCATGGTAAGCGGAAGGTCTCTGCACCTGTTGCCCCTGATGCTGTTGCTGTTTTGGCTGACGGTTCCCTGCTGGCTGTTCCTGATTCATAACAGATTCCTTCCGGTATTTCTGCAAGGGTCTTTTTACATGGAGATTTCCGAATACAGCCAAATCTCCACATTTGCTTCCATTCCTGCCGCCTGTACTGTTCCCGTACTCCTGCTGACAGGATTTTGCTGTATCATCTGCATCCCTGCCAGTATTGCATTGTCTCTGTATCTGCGTTTTCAACGGTATTCCTGTACCTGCCCCTGAAAGGTTCTTCTGTCGGAGTGCATCCTGTTTATCTTTCGGGGAGAAACTTGCAGTATTCCCCGTATATTTCTTCCCCTGCCCTGCGTAATGGATTTTCCTGTCTGCTTTCTGCCTGACTGTGAAATTATTATCTGTCCTTTTAATCCTCATAGGCTCCCCTGCCCGTTCTCACGATACCACCCTGCCATAAATGCGCTGCGGTCAGGGAATGGCGGCAGGGGCGTTCCATAAGGGCAGGCGTTCAGGATATCCCTGCCTGTCTGCACATAAGAGAGGACTTCCCTGTAATACGCTGTGTTTGCAGGGGTATATCTGTCCTGTGCTTCTGCTTCCCTGCTTTTTTCTGCCTGCGCTACATTTTCTGCCGCTACATCTTCTCCGGGCTTTTTGGTTTCTCCCATATTTTCCGGTATCTGCCCCATAAGCGACAGTTCCCCTTCCGCAAGGGCTTCCAGACCGCATAATGCATTGTGGAATTTCAGGTAATCGCAAAGGCCCTGATACCCGGCTTTCCTGTTGCCGGTTTTGATGGCATTGTCAAGGAGCGTTAAAAATGTGGCAGGTTCTTTTATTGCAGGCAGTACGCCGAATGATACCTTCGCTTCCCCTTCCCTGAAGAAATCCACCCGGTATAAAAGTTCTTTTCCGTCTGGTATCTTTTCTTCCGGCTGGATATCCGCCAACGGCAAAGGCAGCGCCTTAAGCAGCACTGCCTTATCCTCTTCCTTATATACAAATGTGATAAGCGGGATTCCCTTCTTCCTCTCTTCCCCGGTAGTCCTTACATCCATCAAAAATTCTTTCAATGCTTTCTCAATGTCCTTCTTCATGGGCAGCCTCCTTCCCGTCCTCAAAGGGGTTAGTGGAAAATAATTTATAGATGGGGCTGTCCTTATCGACAGTGATATCCATGGGCACGATCATGTTGCCATGCTTCAATATCCCTGTTCCGCTCTGTGCTCCCCGGACAAACTTAAGCTGCTCCGGGCTGATGTTGATGACCTCTGACAGTTTATCCAAATCCGTAGGAGCCTGCCGCAATAGTGCCACAAACTCCGAATTGGCAAGCATGGTGGTGGCTGTATAGTTCTGCAGCATATCGACCACATTTTGCGTAATTCCACTACAAAGTCCACCTAATTTCCGTACCTTTTTCCATAATGAAAACAGGTATTTTGCGGAGTATTCCTTATCAAGAAGCACATGGAATTCATCAATAATAAGCCATGTAGCCCTGCCACGCTTTGCATTCTCCATGATGCGGTTCCCGATATTCTCCATCATAACAAGCATGGAGATAGCAGATAGTTCCTTCCCCATATCCCTTATGCCGTAGACCAAAAATCTGTTATCTATGTCAACATTGGTTTCATGGGCAAAGATGTTCAGGGAACCGCCGATAAATAATTCCAGTGAAAGGGCAAGCTCCTTTGCCTCCATCTCCTGCTGCGACACGAGGATTTCATAATAATCATGCAGGGTTTTCTGCTTCCATAAAGTCTTTGTTTTCTCCCCTTCCTGTTTCCCCCTGTTCCTCATGCATTCCTCTTTGACCTCCTGATAAAGCAGGCGCACACAGCGGTCTATGATGGATTTCTGCCGGGAATTAAGAGCCTCACCCATGCACTGCTCACAGATGCCAAGCATGAACTCTCCCTTTTCGGCAATGATGCCCTGAATGTCAGACACGTCTTCCGGTAGTGCCATAGGGTTAATGTAGTTCCCTGTATAGGTAGAGAGGACTACCACCTGGCCGCCGAACCGCTCCGCAATCCCGAAGTATTCATGCTGGGGATCGATCACAATAATGTCATCATCCGTATTTAAAAATACATTCCCCATCTCCATCTTGGCGAAGAAGGACTTACCGGAGCCGGGTACGCCGAAAATGAATCCGTTGCCATTCACCAGCCGCTTCCGGTTGCCAAAGAGGATGTTGCGGCTGACCTGGTTCACACCGTAGTAAGTGCCGCCTTTCCCCGGAAGGTAAAGTTCCTGCACGTTAAAGGGCATGAGTACCGCAAGGGATTGTGTCATAAGTGTACGCATAGTTTCTACCTGACGCACACCTATGGGCAGGGCTGTATTTAATGCTTCCCTCTGCTTTAAATAATGCGCCTCTATCTGGCAGGAGTTCCTTTTGCCGATAGTAACCAAAGTTTCCTCTATGGCTTCCAGTTCTTCCTTCGTGTCTGCCTTGATGATGATGGTCACTGCCACATAGAAGAGCCGCTGGTCATTCTCCCTCACGTCATCCATGATTTCTTCAATCTGCTGCTTTTCTGTCCGTTTGTTATAGGAAATGTCGGAAGAGAAATCATTGTTTTTATTCCGCACCCTCTGCTGGCGGATGATGTCGCTCTCAATCCCCATATATTTCTTCTGCAAGGTGCTGGTAGTCACGTCCTTTGGGATAGGCGCTACGTCAATGCTGATAATGGTATGCGCCGGAACGGTTGCAAGCTCTGTAAGGAACCTGTCTGATAAGGAACTTGGGTATTTCTTAATGAATAACGCCTTGGCATATCTCTTTTCATCCTGCATGTAGGTAGGATAAAACTTTAACATGCTGTTGCAGATATCGTCTTTGTAATCCCTGCTCACCCTTACCGCCTCTTCAAAATCGAAGGAGAAGTATTCTTCCTCACCCATACGGTAAAAATCATGGAGGGTACGCAGGCGTTCCACTCCGTTTAAAGTAACAAGGCTGCTCCCCAGCTCCCCGAAGCCCTTCTGCAATACCGCCTCAAGGCTGGCAAACGCCGCCTTTGCTTCCTCGTAATTCTTCCTGATGATGGAGACGGTAAGGTAACGCTCCTGCTCAATCCCCTGCTTCCCTTCCATGATCTTCTTCTCCATGATCTGGTTGTAGCAGCCACGCTCCGCATCATTCCCGTCACCCTTTTTCTGGAAAAGCACCTTCTCCCTCAGGGATCTCATGTTCCGGTTTTTGTTGTTGATGGTGACCTTGAACTCCACATCCATGGCGTTTAAAAACTTGCAGTAGCTTTCAAATATCCCCACCTGCTCCGCCTCGCTGGTGGTGTTGTAATTTACATCTGAAAACAGATAGCTTTTGCTGTATCGGTTCCCCGCCACTTCAAAGATGCCGTCCGGTGCAATCTTAAGTATCTCTATGCACTCCTGCACACTTTTCGGGGTTTTGTATAAAGGCTCCCCTGCCTTTTTATAGATAGAAAATTTGTCCTGGAATAACCTCAATCTGTCTGCTCCTTCCTTTTATAAGCCGGAAGGGGATGGGAACAATCTTTTATATAACCGCTCCCATATGCAGAAAAACCCAGAAAGGAGTTTTCTGCACTCCCTCCCGGGTCTGATGGTTGTTTTATGTTTCTGATAGATTTATTGGAATCTCTTCTGTCTGGCTGGAATTCTTTTGTAAGACTGTATTATGGGCTGGTTTATGGTACATTAACAGATTTCTATGGTTTCATCCTGTACCCCCTGCTGTTAAATATATCCCATATTTCTTCCCTGGTGATCTCACCACGCTTTTCCTTTTCCAGCAGTTCCTTCATTTCCGGCGTGGGTTCAAGACCGTCTATTTTTATTTCACCAATATCATAAACTCTTCTTTCCGTTTCCATAGCTGCCATACACGCTTTTCTCCTTCCATATTTCCTGCTGCAAGCATATCATATTTCCCCCATTTCTTCTACGGTAAAATATTGATTTATGCTCTCTTTTTAAATAAGCACCTTATCCTGCTTTTCACTTTCTCCTTCCGCATCCGTTTCCGTTCCTCCTTCGCTTTTCTTGCTGCCGCCCTCTTTTCTGCTTCTTCCTTTGCCTTTATCTCCGACACCATTTCCCTGTAGCCGCCGGATTGGAACACAAGTGCCTTATTCCTGAAAATGCTCCGCATATACCGGGTGAACACTTCCCGGAATCCCATGCCATTGTAGGAATAAAAGCCGCACAATGCAATAGGGGCAACTATGGGAACCGCCACGTAACAGCTAAAGGTCAGCCCGATCTTTTCATACAAAAGGAATACTATGATGCATCCACTGCCAAGGGCAAGGATGGAATAGGCAAGCTGCTTTGCGCTCAGCCCCATTGCCACGCTCTCCTGATATTTTTCTATGTCTTTGTTTATCTCTATGATCAATCTTTTTCTCCTTCCTGCCGGGATGCGGCTGTTTTCTTTTTTTGTTTACCGCTTCCCGGTCTCTATGTTTTCAGCTTCCTATATGGCAGAGATTTAGCCCGCCATATTTCTTACTTTCCGGTTACAATCCCAACGCCCTGCCAGTAAGTGACTGTGCGCCTTTACATGCCCCGACAGTCAGGGCTATGGTAAAGGTGATCTCACACAGGTAGATCAGCACCTGCGCCCAATCCGCATAGCCCCCTGTAAAGGAGGGAAGCCCTGCGCTGATAAATGCATTGCATATCAGGATGGCAAGCGCCATTGTCACAGCCTCCATCACCACCGACAGGAAATACTTAAAATACCGGACACAGGCAGCGCTCACTGTCCGGTTTCCCGCAAGGGTGGAAAAGGCAATCGCCGCAAGCGGCACGATCACCATGATCTTCAAAAACCGGAAGTATACGGTGTAGATGATGAAAAACCCGCATATCAGTATGATAAGCGAAAGTATCACTGACAGGATCAGGAACAGGAGGCTTGTTGCAAAGCCAAGGTTTTCTATAACCTCCGCTTCCCCTGCCCCGATAGATGCCTGTGCCATTGTAGTATTCCCAAGGTGGTTCACCATAGCCCCGATACTGCTGAAAAACGCCTTTAAAATAGTCAGGTTATTTGCCACTAGCCACTGCGCTATCCCAAGGCGTATCAGCATACGGAGCATTGCCTCCAGACGGAACTCACTTTTGATATCCACGCTCTCTGCACAAAATCCTATCACGAAAAACAGCACCACAAGCCCGCTCCCCACTCCTACAAACAAAGGCTGCAGGTTTTCCACTACCGCCCATGGGCCGCCGCCCTTAAAAGAGACCGGCGACTGCCCCAGCAGGGAGAACACAAGGCTGATCTGGTTATTCCAGAAGCCAAGCACCATTTCCAGCAGGGCAAGGATGTCATCCCCTAACTTAAATATCTCCATAAGCCTGTGCCCCCTTTTAGAATCCAAGGAAAGTCATCACTGCGGAGATGCCTGCCATGATAAGCCCTGCTACGATCCCCTTAAGGGCGGAGTTCATGGAAGAGGAATCCTGCTGCTGGTATGCCTGTGCGAACTCCATCACGTTCTTGGCAAGGATAATCACGCCTACTGCCCCGATAATGGCAAGCACCAGCGTCTTTAAGTTGTTTATGGGGTTAAGGACTTCCGATACACCGGATGCATGGACGGGCAGGGCATACAGGGATGCGGCTGTGATGATACCTGCCGCCATGGGTACGATATGTTTCTTAAATCTGTTTTTCCTGCTGAATGTGGTTACGGTTATGTTTTCTCTTTTCATAATGGTTGAATCCTTTCTTTATACAATAATTATCTGGTTATTGGCTTCTATATTTTTGTTCCATGGGCTGGCTGGTTACTGTTTTGCTTTATCAGCTTTTGTGGGCTGGCTTTCTCTCTATCTGAAATCTGGTAATTGCTTCTTTTATCTGAATCTTTTACTTTTCTGGTGGTGAATTCCCAAGCCTTATCAGATCTTCTGCGGTTATGGTGGTGATGATGACATTCCCATCTTCCCCCGCCTCTTTTTTCAGGCGTTCTGCTGTTTCTTTATCTATGATATCTATGCCCTTTTTCCTTTCCGGGTGGTGGATGTACCACTTCCCTTCCCCGTCACCGCTCCTTTTGAACATGGGATGCTTAAAGGTGTTGAACTTAAAATCTATCACCGGGTCACAGCCCCGGATCAGGACAATGCATTTTTTGTTATCCAGTTTCCTCACTTCATCGGGCGTCATAAGCTCCCGCCCAAGGACATCATAATTCCGGCTGGAACTGCCACGCTTTCCCAGGGTCTCACCGCTGCTGCGCTTGTCTATGGTGCTTTTCCCTAACAATTCGCTGATGTACTTATGGCTTGACTGCTCATTGCCGCCAAGATAGACAAGGGTATCGGCATTGCCCGGTATGGTCTCCCACCCATCCTTAAAAAGTTCTTTGATCTGTGCGATATTCTGCACCACGATCACATTTGATATCTCCCTGCTCCGCATGGTGCTTAAGAAATTCAGGTAAGAATCGGGCAATGGAGTGTTGTAAAATTCATCCAAATACATGCTCACGTGGATAGGGAGCCTGCCGCCATATTTCGTGTCTGCCTGAAAATAAAGCTCCTGCATCAACTGTTCATAGAGCATTCCCACAAGAAACGCATAGGATTTATCGGAATCCGGCGTGACAATGAATAAAGCTGTCTTTGTCTTTTTATCGCTGTTCTTCCCTGTGCTTAATTCCCCGAAATGAAGTTCATCCGTTTCTAACAGTTCCTTTATGGCTTCATTTTCAAGGAAAGCAAGCCTTGCATTTACGCTGATGATGATGCTCTTTACGGTGTTATCAGCACCGTCCATGACTTTCCTGTACTGGCGCACCGCCGGGTGGCCTTCCCCTAAAGGGCTGCTCCTTGCAAGAAGCTCCATGCGGCGGTCAAGCCTGCTGGGTTCATCTTTTTCACGCTTTGCTTCTGCCAGAAGTTCTAACACCGATACTATGTTTTTCCTGCCCGGCGGCATCTCCATCCACACATAATAAAATAAAGACTGCAGGAAAAGTTTTTCTGCATTCTCCCAGAACGGGTCATTGCTGCTGCTCTTTTTCGGCGTGGTATTTTTTATCAGGTTTGTGATCAGTTTAAGCACGTCCGTCTCTGTCCTTATGTAGGAAAAGGGATTGTATTTGTTGCTCTCCTTCGGGCTGATCAGGTTGAAAACCTTTATCTGGTAGCCGTTTGCCTTTAAATAGTTCCCTGCGCTCCCAAGCAGTTCCCCTTTTGGATCGGTAGCGGCAAAACTGCCCTGCATCTCCATGATGTTGCACTTGATGAGGAACATACTCTTGCCTGCGCCGGAACCGCCGATACAGAAGATGTTGTTGTTGCGCATGGTCTTTCTGGTATTCATGGAAAGGCGCAGGTTCTGGGAGAGGATGCGGTGGTAATTATCCTTATCGCCCAACTGCTTTGTCAGCATTGCAGCATCCGCCCACCTTGCCGAACCATGCTCCTTCCCGAAACGGTAATTCTTCCGGTTTGTTTTCTGCACCATGATAGATAAAAGTGCTGTGAAGAATACTGCTATCATGGTATAAGGGGTATATGCTGTCACTTTGATTTTTAGCGGATTCGCCATCTGCTCCTTAAGTGCCGGAACAAAAGTGTAGAGCGTCATGCCCGGATGGATGATGCTGCCAAGGAAAAATCCTATATAAACACATCCGGCAACTGCAAGCCCATAAAAAAGACAGGTAAACACGTTAAATCTCTTCAAATGCTCACCTGCCTTTCACCGGCTGTCTGATTTCTTTCCTGGCAGTCCTTACTTTTTCTGCCGTATCTTTTGCTGTTTTCTCCGCCATATCTTTTGCCGGCTTCCCGGTTTCAGGCTGGGTGGTTCTATCTGCCCTGCTGCTTTCTTTGCTGTTTTCCCGGTCTCCCTGATCCCTCTCCCTTTCATCTGCCTTATGCTCCATGGCTGTACGGATATTTGCATTGACGGTATCAAAATAATTATGGAAGATCTCACTGCCCTTCATGGAAAACATTTCGCTCCCATGCTCTGTATATACCTTCATTTCCTCTTTCTTTTTAAGGAACGCCAGCGCTGTCCGGCTCCCTTCCGGGAAATAGAAGTCCTCTGCAGGGATGCGGATAAATTTACCGGACTGCCTTGGGAGCCGCACTACCACATGATCCTCTTTCTGGTCAATGACTAATTTGCTTGTAATAGTAATAGGGTCATATTCCCCGGACTGGTAGCGGTCTAAGATATTTAACCGCTGGTCTAAGGGGATCGCCTCAATATCCTTCATCTTCAGGTAGCCGGTCTCCATCCATGGATGCTTCTGTTCCTGCCCCCTGCTGGCTGTATCTTTCTGCATAGCTTCTGTTTCCTTTCCTGCTCCTTTTTCCGCTGCCCTGCCCTTCATTTCTTCATAAAATTTATCTATATCCCTGCCGGGAGTGTCCTGAAAATATTCCTCCAATCCCATGACCTGCCCGGCTTTCAGCTTTTCAATCAGGGCATTCATACGGGGAAGGGATTCCGCATGGAAAACAAGCTCCCTCATACCGTCTTTATTAAAATCCGGGAGCAGGGAGTAGAGGATTCCATATTTCTTTGCCATCGCTTCCACTTTCTTAAGCTGCTCCTGCGGGAACTTGAAAACGTGCATATCGCCGCCACGCTTTAAGAGATTTTTCATGGAAGTTTTCCCTTCCATTTTTTCCTTTGCAAGGATTCCCATGAGAAGTTTTGCAAGCTGTTTCAGCGGTTTTATGCCCACACCGGCAACACGAAGAAATAGGTCTGTGCCTTCAAACAATATATGGATGACCTGTACTGCATCCGTAATCTCACTGCTCATCTGGAAGCCCCCTTCTCCTGCCCTTTGGACTGCTGCATTTCCTTCTGCTGCTGGTACTGGTGGTCTCTCACTGCCGCAAGCTCCTTTTCAAGATTCTGCATTGCCGCCTCCATGGCGTTCCCTGCTTCCTTTGCCTGTGCCGCCTGCCTGCATAGTTTACTAAGTATAGTATTTCTCTGCCCTGCTTTTTCGGTACTGATGTCAGCTAAAAGGACACTGTTTATCTCTATGGACTGCGCTAACTTATCACTTTTTTCCCTAAAATCCTCTGATGCATAAATGAAATCCTGTAAACACTGTGTCATGCCCCCTGCCCCCTTTCGTTTAATATCTTCATGGTCATGCGGAGTTCCCTGATCTTTTCTGCATCCATGGACTTATCTGCAAGAAGAGCAAGCTGCCCTTCCGTAAGTCCGTCCTCAATGCCAAGGCGGATCTCCGCTATCTGCCCGGCATCCAGTTCCCCGGCTAACTTCTCCAGTAAGCCTGCTTTCCTGCGGATGAACGGAAAACTGAATGAAGATAAGAAGCTGTCCTGCTTTTTATTCCCGGTGCCTCCTGCTTCCTGCCTCTGGCAGTTTTTTATTTCAGGGCTGATGTCTGGCTTCTGTTTTTCCTGTATATTTCTGCTTTCCTGTGCCGCCTGCTTTTCCTGCAGCCCTGCCATGTATGACTTCTGTGCCAGCAACTGCTCATGGAGGTTTTTATTTTCTGCTTCCAGTTCCCTTAATCTCCTGACAGTTTCTTCCCGTTCCTCTAAAAGCCTCTCCGCATCCTCCCTTGCCTGCCGGAACTGCTCTTCCAGTTCCAGATAATAAGGATCAACTTCTGTATCTGCTTCCCTTCCCTTTTCCTGTGCTGAAAAAATATCTGTTTTTTCATCCATGGATTTTTTTAAATCCTCTATGAAGCTGTTCTGCCTTAAAAAACTCTCTTTCAGCTCCCTTACCGCTTCCGTAATGAATTCCATCCTTTCCCCGATCTTCTCCGGTATGGCTTCCTTCCCCTGCATGAGGGGAAGTATCTTTTCCCGTAGTTCTATGGGGAACATCCCATCCCGGTAGGCTGCCTGTAATTCCGGGAGAGGTACGCCTGACTTTAAGGCTTCCAGTAAAATGCGCCCTGATTCTTCCTGCCTGACAGCAGATAAAAATGCTGCTTCCTGTACACCGTAATCCTCTTTCATTGCGGTGAGCATATTTTTCATTATCCCTGCCGGGATAGCAGTGTCTTCAAAAAGCTGCAAATAATCTGTGCCAATACCGTAGTCAATGGCATCCATGATCACCTTAAGCTGCTCTCCCCGGTATTCTTTTGACCTGAAATAAGAAAGTTTTTCCTGCTTCAATTTATCATTTAAATCATTTTCCATCTTTTTTCCTTCCTGTAATTGCTATCTTGCCTGTTCCGGCTGTTTCTTCCCATTATGGGCTGGC
>CAJTEN010000062.1 GCA_910575245.1 Clostridia bacterium
AATTCAATTATACCATATGCAAGCGGTTTGTGCCTTTTTTATGGGTTAAAGTATTGATTTTTCAAGGTTCAACACATCAAAACGGTGTGGGAAGTTTGAGTATATAACATACACGATGGAATTGCACGTACCATATAGTGTTTATTCCGAAGTACCGGAAAAAGGTAATGTAAGGAAGTAATAAAAAGGACTTAGTAGAGATCATCAAAAAGCTATGTGAGATGAAGGGAATACAGCTTATCGAAGGGAAGGTATGTGTGGATCATATTCATATGTACGTAGTAATACCGCCTAAGATGAGTGTGTCAGAAGTCATGTCATATCTGAAAGGGAAGAGTGCACTGATGTTTTATGACAGACACCCGGAGATGCGGACAAAGTGGGGAGAACGGCATTTGTGGGCAAGAGGATATTATGTGGCAACAGTGGGAAATGTGAATGAGGAAACAATCCGAATTTATATCCGGGAACAAGAGGAAAATGATAAGTTAGAGGAAGGGGATAAGTAAAAGAGCCTCCACCGGAGGCAATCAGTACTAATGGTGTTTGCGAACCCGCCTCTGGCAGAACCAGCAGCATTGCTAACTTTGTATTATATTTGATACTATTAATAATCTTAATACGCAGTTTATGTATAAATACTTGAGAGTAAAAAGTTCCATTGTCAAAGCCCTCTATCCTGTCGTTTAGTTCTGACATCCCTGTGACAATAATGACAGAGATTGAGATATCCTTTTGGCGCATTGCCTTTATAATTGTCATTCCGTCAATGATGGGGAGCATACGGCCAATGACTGCAAGATCATAACAGTATTCTATATTTAGCGCGTGGATCATGGCAGTTTCTCCATCATTGCAGCAGTCAACTACATGTCCGGCTTTTTGCAGTTCATCCTGTATGGAACTGCAAAGTTCCATATCATCTTCAATCAATGATATTTTCATTATAAGAAATCCTCTTTCTATGGTATCACCTCATACATGGATGGAAAAGTGTTTTCCTGTTTAGTATAGCAGATAATTCTATATAAATTGGCGTATTAATTTATTCTGGTTACAGGATTTTTTTAGAACTTTGCTGTTAATATGTATTTACAAAAATGTAGAAAGGAAATCTTGATTATGAAAAAACAAACAATTTTGAAAGGTCTGGTTATGTTATTATCTATGGAAGTTTTGAGGACACACATCATGTAACGGCTACAAAAATAATCATATGCCATAGAACAGCATGAACAGCAGGAGGTGTTGATTTTGAGATTCTATCAGCTTGCTTTCCGGTATTTATGCCGGAAGAAGTCTAAAACATTTATTTTGCTTTTGGTATTACTGTTCATAAACAGCATGATCTTGGGGTCTTACATGATTCTGTACGCCACAGAGGATTCCCGGATTACTATGCAGGAAAAGATGGGAACCAAGGCGGTACTGGAAGTGAAGGGGAGTAGCCAGTTTATTACGGAAAATGAAGTCAGGGAAATCCGGGCTATGGATGGAGTGATATCTGTCAACCGCATGGCTGACAGTGCCGTTTATCCCGTTAATTTTAATCCCATTACAAACAGTGATTCCGAGGAAGAAAATAACTGGAAGGTAACAATGTTGTCTTATGATGAGCTGGAACGTGACAGCGCCTTTGGTGATTTAAGATACCGTCTGATGAAGGGGGATATGATTACGGAGGACTCTGGGAAAGGGGCTGTGATCAATTTTGTGCTGGCGGATGCAAATGGTCTTGAAATAGGGGATGAGATAAAAGTCGGGACGGAAACAGGGAGTGTAATCAATGTAAAGATCATAGGTGTTTTTGTTGCGGGAAGCGAGAGAAACCAGATGGATACCCTGCCGGCGGTAAACCGTATTGAAAACCAGATTTTTATTGACAATGAATCCTATGCGGGGCTGTTTGATAATGCTGGTTACCGTAAGATAGCAGTATATATCAAAAATCCAGATCAGATAGATGGCTTAGTACAGGAATTAGAAGACTTTTTAGGTAACAGTGTGGAAATCACAACTGCTGATATATTGTATCGTCAGTTGGAGATACCGCTGAACAGAATAGTCCGTGTGATGAAACTTATGCTGATATTCACGTTGGTTGCAGGGGTGACAATTACTTCATTATTACTCTGTATGTGGATGAGGTCGAGAAAAAGAGAAATTGCCGTTTTTATCAGTATGGGAAAAAGAAAGCCAGATATTTTTATGCAGGTTTTTGTGGAAACGGCAGTTGTCTTTTGTTTGGCTGCATTTGGCGCCTGTGTAATAGGAAGCGGGATGGCAGGAATTATGAAAAAACTGCTCATGGAAGAAAAAACGGCAGTTCTCTTATCAGTTTCCTTACAAGCAAGGGATGTTGCAACAATGTTCTTTGCAGGAGGCTGTATAGCAGTTATTGCTGTCTGTATTTCATTACTGCCCATCTTAAGGGCAAATCCAAAAGATATTTTATCAAATATGGAGGGATAGTAAATGAATGGTTTTAGTTTGGCATGGCGTTCTGTTATTAGAAAACCTATAAAAAGTGTCCTGCTGTTTGTAACTGTATTTACCATCAGCCTGTTACTATTGTCTGGAATGAGTAGTGGGAAAGCAACTATTCAAATGCAGGATAATACAAGGCAGGCAATCGGAGCAGGGCTTTTGCTGGAAGAAAATGAAGCAGACCGACACCGAAGGATGGATGAGTTATCAGGGCAGCTTGATCATAAGGAAGGCAGCGCAGGTGGATACCATCAGGAAAAAATTATAATAAACGGAGTAGAAAGCTGGAGAACATGGACGGATAATTCTTTTGAAACTCTGTTAGTAGAGGATATTGAAAAAATAGCGAGTACAGAAGGGATTGCTGATTATAATATTTCAACAGTTACAACTGCCGCAAGACCAGTTGATTTTATCCGTATTGAGGATGAGGATGTGGATCAGTATAGTGATTTTGGAGGTGTGTCGCTGATTGGAAACAAAGATATGTCTATGGACTCCAATTTTCTTTCGGGCAATGCTTTTATTACGGACGGCAGAATGATTAAAGAAGGTGAAAAAGATGTCTGTGCCATTTCAGCAGAGCTTGCAGATAAAAATCAATTAGAAATTGGATGCAGAATAAGATTTGGTAATTGCCGTGATAAAGAGGATGATATGACTTATGAGGCAGAAGTTGTCGGTATCTATCAGGTGAACCAACCAATAGCCCCTTATATGTTTGGGGATACTTACCGATCTGAAAATATTATTTTTACGGATTTGGATTTCCCTGAAAAGGTGGATGGAAAAGCTGGCGATCCATTATATGAAAAGGCATATTTTAAGATTGCAGATGTGAATGATTATGAATCTGTAAAGAAAAGTGTAATGGGGGCAGATATAGCATGGGAACGGTATGATCTGATTGACAATAATGGAAATATGAATACCCTGTCCGCAAATTTTAATGAAATGGAGAAGTACAGCAAAATTTTAGTCTGGGTAATTTCAGGGGCAAGCCTGATTATCCTGTTTCTTATTTTTCTGTTTTGGATGAAAAGCCGAAATAGGGAAATTGGAATTATGTTGTCAATGGGAACTGCAAAAATTCGGATTTTGGCTCAGATTATGACAGAAGCACTTATGATTGCAGCAGTGGCTATGTTGATTTCCTTTTCGGCGGCGCCCAAAGTGTCAGGTCTGACAGCAGATTATCTGGTAGAACAGCAGATACAGAGTGCGGAAGAACAGGATTTATTGGATGAGGGGAAAGTAGCATTTTCTTATGAAAAATCAGAGCAGAATGTGGTGGGTGTGCAGGCAGAAATTACTTTGGGGATGTTAATACAGGATGCCATGGGCATTACCCTGTTTATTACAATATCTGTATGTGTATCGGGTATTGCCATATTGAAAAGAAATCCCAAAGATATCTTGCTGGATCTATAAACAGTTTTTATATGCGCAGGTATTTGGAAATAAGTTAGGAGGATATTTGAAATGATATTAGAAGCAAAAAATGTGGAATATGAGTATAAATCCCAAAAGGAAAGGAAAGTTTTAGACAATATTTCTGTTCGGTTTGAAGAAAAAAAGTTTTATACTATCATTGGAGCCAGCGGAGCCGGAAAAACCACTCTTTTGTCGTTGCTGGCAGGGCTTGACAGTCCAACGGAAGGAACTGTTCTATATGAAGGGGAAGATATTCTTACGAAAGGTTTGAATTATCACAGGAAGAATCATGTATCCTTAGTTTTTCAAGAGTATAACCTAATTGATTATCTTACTACGGAGGAAAACGTAAAATTAGGAGGAACAGATAAGCCGGAGGAACTGCTTTCAAAAGTAAATATTCCGCAGGAAGCATGGAAAAGAAATGTAATGAAGCTGTCCGGTGGGCAACAGCAGCGGGTAGCGATTGCAAGAGCATTGGCAAGCAATGCGAAAGTTTTGTTGGCAGATGAACCAACTGGAAATCTGGACGAACAGACGGCAGTGGGGATTATTGAGTTATTAAAGCAGACTGCTCATGAGTTGGGGAAATGTGTAATTGTTGTTACACATAGTAAATATTTGGCAAATGAGGCAGATGAGATTGTGCGGATTGCGAATGGAGTGATTGATGCATAGGATGTGGAAAAATACACAAAAGCTAACCGCCGCTAGGGCAAACCGCTAGACTATATCATTTTAAATGTAGTCAATAAGAAGGCTTTTTTATGAAAATTTCAAATAGGTATTGACCAGACTGTTACTGTACGGTTTAAGATAAAGAGGAAACAAAAAAGCAAATGAAAGGAAATGCGTTATGAAAAAAGGTACAATCTCCAGGCGCGGACTGTTTCCATGAATGATAAAACAACACGGTTTTTTGATGAAAGAATTATGATTCGTACGGGCAGTTTTTAGGTTACCCGTCAATGGGGATTTCAATGAAAAGTTTGGAATAATCGTCAAAGCTGCCATTCAGCAGGCTGCTAACGGAGATCATGGAGCCATAACGGGGCTTGGCTATTCCGTGACGGCAGCTGTGGGGGTGTTTGTTTTCAGCCGGAAAAAGAGCCTGCTTCATTTCAAAAAGCCTGTAAACCGATTTAAGGTTCTTGCGAATGCGGCTACAAACGGCTGATCGGAGATGGCGACTGCGCTCGTTACCGGGATCATTACCATGATGTTTAACTGGACGATGCTGCATTATGTGAGCGAGGATGGGGTTGCTGCAGTTACTATTATCATGTATGTACTGATGTTTGCAAGCTCCCTTTATACAGGGTATTCTTATGGCGTGGCTCCGATGCTCAGTTATTATTATGGGGAGAAGAATCAGGAAAAGCTGAAAAAATGGTAGCAGTCAGCCTGAAAGTAATCGCTGCTATTTCAGTGGTGACAGTTGCAGCGTCTTTTCTGCTGACAAGACCATTAGTGTCTGTATTTGCCCGTCCGGACAACCCGGTATATGATCTCGCAGTAACCGGAAACAGAATCTGCACCATTGAACTGTTCTTTATTGGTTTTAATATTTTTGCCAGTGGGATGTTTACAGCATTATCCAAGAATCTGGCTGGCAACTTCTGCAGCGGAATTAATGGCGCTTGCATTGTCCGTGTTTATGTTTTTAAAATATAGGAAGAGGTACGGTTACTAAGGAGGATGCTTATGGGTGAACAGGATGTGATGAAAATGCAGCAGAGAAGAGATTTCCTGATAAAATTTTGCTATTGGGCAGTGATAGATATATCTGCTTACAATATTCTGCCGGGTTACGTCAGGTATTTGGATGAGCAGGAGCAGCCTCGATGGGGGCCGTTCAGTGTGGTATGGGGGCTTGCGGCAGTTGTTTGGATCAAGGGGATTTATCCAAAAGCGGAACGGCTGATCGATATCATTTTAAAGAAAACCGGATGGGTATTGACGGGAATACTGTTGGTGTTTATGGCGTTTAATATTCTTGCATCTGTGCTTGCTCTTGTCCGATACGATATGCGGGCAGATGGAAAGGCAGCAGTATACAGATGGGAGCAGGCCGTGGATGAACATTTTGATGATGTAAAAATGGAACGGATCTATCCAAATGCAATACGGCAGTAAATGAGTCCTGGCAAAGGGCAGGGTATGTTGTCCGGGCTTATTCAGCTTGGAGAAAATAAAGTAGAATATATTAAAAAGCAATGGGATTATCAAAAGTCCGGTTTTTAGAACATGGTTTTCATATGTTATATTGCAGACAGTGGGGAGTGATGAAATGAGAATATCCAAAAAAATGGTATTATTTATTATTACGTTCCTTTTGCTTGTCGGTTTCGTTTTGGGAATCCTCTACCTTAAAAGTGTTGCGGACTATAAGCAGGCAGTAAGGGAAACCACCTTTGAAGATATAATTATTTCTGATATTCCTGACGGAGTTTATGTTGGTGAATATGACGTGGATTTTATATATGCCAAAGTGGAAGTTACCGTGCAAAATGGAGAAATCACAAATATTAACATTCTGTAGCACAGGCATGAACGTGGAAAGGCCGCAGAAGTTATCGCTGACAGTATAGTTGATGAACAGAAAATAAATGTAAACGCAATATCAGGCGCAACAAATTCAAGCACTGTCATAAAAAAGCGGTTGAGAACGCTCTGAAAAGCAGGAAATTGACCACTTTTTGACTTATTTGCAGTATCATATTCTAGAGCGTGTTTGAAAATTCATTCCTGACATCTGCACGCCCCACTTTGCGTGATATTTGCGCTAAATTCAGGTTACATAGCCCGCTATGCGCCCTTCATTTGGCACAAATCTCCCACAAATTGTGACGCACATCTGCCAGAAAGCAATTTTCAAACACGCTCTGGGCGAGGAGGTTATTATGGCATACAAAATACTCATTGTTGATGATGAAAAAATGCTGACAGAGTTATTGTCAAGTCACTTACAGAAGTGTGGATATGAGGCTTTTGTAGCGGAAAATGCACAGCAGACAATATCCATGCTGAATGTCTATCCGGATTTGATTCTGCTTGACATCAATATGCCGGAAATAGACGGATTGGAGCTATGCAAAATGATCCGCCAGAATGTCGTCTGTCCCATTTTGTTTCTGACAGCCCGGATTACGGAACAGGACAAAATAAATGGTCTGCAGGTTGGCGGTGATGATTACATAACCAAGCCGTTCAGCCTGAAAGAGTTGACAGCAAGAGTGGCGGCTCACCTTCGAAGGGATGAACGAAGCAAGGCTGCGCCTAAAATCGTTTCTTCCCAGGGCTTGATCGTAAATCTTGCGGAACGTACTTGTTTTTATGGGGAAAGGCCGCTGAACCTGTCAAACCGTGAGTTTGATATTGTGGAGTTTCTGATGCGTAACGTGGGTCAGATATTCGACAGGGAGCGGATCTATGAAGCCGTGTGGGGGCTGAATGCCGAAGGAGATAGTGGAGTCATAAAAGAGCATATCCGAAAGATCAGGAATAAACTGAAAGAAGCTACGGGCAGGGAATATATCGAAACAGTCTGGGGGATGGGTTACAGATGGAAAAAATGAGGAAACCCGGATCAATGAAAAGAGCTTTTATCTGTGCGGTAGCTGCTACAATGTTTCTTGTTTTTGCGGCATCTGTCCTGACGATTTATGGATGCTACCGTATACAGAAAGTGATACTTCCCGATTCTCAGGAAGTCTGGCTGAATACCCGGACGGTCACAGCGGACGGGAGGGTATTAGAGGGAGGGCAGAGGGTTATCCTTGACGAACCTGCCCAGGTGGGTATGATCGTTCCTACCGGAGTGGATATAGCTCTGGAGGATACGGAATTCATAATAGAGAAAGGCGAGTCCGGTTTCTCGACGCTTCGCCCAAAGAAAAAATTTGTATACAGAATGGCAGGCATTTCTATGGTGTTGTTTCCTTTTGTCTATTCCATTACAGGTATCATGCTGTGCGCATGGTGGTTTTACAGGAAAGAACTGTCACCGCCCATTCAGGTTCTTGCCGATGCGACAAAACATATCCGGGAGCAAGACCTTGATTTTACGGTTGATTATAGCAGGAATGATGAATTAGGAAGGCTCTGTACCGCTTTTGAAGAAATGCGGCAGGCGCTCTATGATAATAACCGTCAACTATGGAACATGATCGAGCAGCGCAGAATCCTGCAGGCATCGGTGGCACATGACCTCAGAAATCCCATTGCGATTGTTGAGGGATATGTGGAATATATGCAGCAGTGCCTGGCAGATGGAAATCTGAGTGACGAAGAATTGCGGCATACACTGTCTAACCTTGCGGTAACGGCAAAACGGCTTGAACATTATACAGATTATATCCGTGACCTGAATGCGATTGAAGAAACGGAAACAAAGTATTCCGTAGTTCAATTACCGGACTTTTTAAGAAGAGCTACGGAAAGTCTTTCGTTTTTTGCCAAACAGCACAGCCTGGAGATTGCATACCATTCCACCATATCCGCATGTCAGGTGAAATTAGACGAGCAGATCTTTTACCGTATTGTAGAGAATATCTTTTCTAATGCCGTTCGATATGCCAAAAGCAAGGTGAATTTTGGGTATTCTCTTACCGATGGTATGCTTATGATAACCATATCAGACGATGGCAGAGGCTTTTCAAAGGCAATGCTTCGTAAAAAGAACACCTTTCTTTATTCTGAGGATAAAACGGGAGAGCATATGGGTCTGGGATTGGCTACAAGCCGTGTCCTGAGCCAGAAACACGGCGGAAGTTTAGAACTTTCAAATATTGCTCCCAGTGGAGCTTGTGTAACAATTAAACTTGCAGTCCACAAAATGGGATGATATTTTTATTCCCGCGAGCAATGAGCCAAGCGGCCGTGCTTGCACGGCCAGGTGGCGAATGCCGCGAGGGTCAAATACCAAAGTGTCCGAAGGACACCTTCTGCTCTGCAGCGTTGCAAGCTTGATACCCCGTTGCTTGCAGCGGGGAATTAGACTCTGAGACCATTACCTTTATCTTTGCTTTTTAGTGGCTAATTTTCCCGATCAAGAGCTTTCAGATACGGATAAAGAGTTGATAAGGCAATATAGTCTGTTAAAACCTCTTTGTTATGCTAAATTTAGAAATAAGAAAATCAACAAATTGATATTTTCAAGGCTAAGGAGAATGTATAATGAGTAAAGTGAGTAGACAGTTTCTAATATATACATTTATTATAATGACAATATGTTGGGGAACTTGTATGATTTGTAGCTTCAATAATCTTTCGTTAGAGAAAGACTATTTTTTATTTGTTCCATATTTACTTGGAGGTTGGTCGCCAACCATTGCATCCTTTATAGTTTTAAAGAAAAATGACAAGGTAAAGAGTTTTAAGGAATGGATAAGAAATGTGTTTGATTTTAAGCATGGTATAACATCGTATTCACTTGTTGTTATATTGTCTGTTTTATATGTGTTACCTCAATGCATTGTAGCTGGTTATGATAAAGGAGCACCATTATATGCCATGCTGGTTATGGTGCCGCTGATGTTATTGGGAGGAGGACTTGAAGAAGCTGGATGGCGTTATATTCTTCAGCCAGAACTAGAAGAAAAATACCCTTATATTGTAGCTACAATCATAGTATCCGTAATTTGGTGGTTATGGCATTTTCCTTTATTCTATATAAATGGTGTGGGTCAAGAAGGGCATAGCTATATTGCTTTTGGATTTGGAGTATTTGGAATGGCGTTTGCTTTGGCGTGCGTTAGAAAATGTACTAATAGTGTATGGTTATGCGTATTACTGCATTGTATTGTTAATGCTTCTGGTGGAATTTACAAGATTAATGACGGTATACCAGGTAAGGCAGTGATGGCAGGTATTATGGCTGTAATTACGCTGCTTATCGTATATTTAAATGATAAAAAGAAGATTTTTAGATAGTTGGGAAAATTGATATTTTATTGTTGCAAAGAAGATGACAGCTTCCGGTTTGCCGGAAAGATGCAGGAAGCGAAAAAACGGGATTTGCGGAAGGTGTTTCCTATGGAAAAAGCAGATATAAAAACAGTTGTTGAAAATAGGTTCCGTGAACTTGGTGCAAAGCAATTAGAATTATATCCGTCAGGTATTTGTTGGACAATGAACGGAGAATTTTTTAAAGTATCTACATTAACAGACTTTTGGATATTAGAGTGGACTGATAATCATTCTTATGCTTCAAATTACTGTTTTGAAGATATTGCCCCAATGCCATATGATATATCTGAGCAAGAAATAATCTGGCAGGTAGATAAACTATTATTGTAAATTTCAATTTGATATACTGGAAAATCGGGATTTTGCGGAGAAATTATTTATGCATAACAAAATGGCGGCAGGATTCTGTCGCTTTTCTGGTTTCTAATTAGGGCAATTTCTATTAAGATAATTTTAAAAAGTTATGTTATGTTAAATAGGGAAAGGGGTGTCATATATGAACAATAATACAGTTGTAGAAAAAATAGTAGACTATATAGAAACGCACATTAACGAGGATTTGTCGCTTGATAAAATAGCAAAAGCACTAAATTATTCAAAATTTTATATAGCCAGAATTTTTACTGAAGAAACAAAATGTACGGTTTATAAATACATACAGGGGCGCAGGCTGACTTTGGCTGCTCAAAAACTTGTAGAAACAGAGCAGCCCATTGTTGAAATTGCTTATGAAGCACATTATGATTCACAGCAAGCATTCACATTAGCTTTTAAACAGTTATATGAATGCACGCCTAATATTTATCGAAAAAATGGTGTGTTCTATCCTAAACAATCGAAGATATGCAAGATGGGTTCGTTTAATGGATACTCATTTATGTATTATTTAGCAGGAGGTAAATTGGCAGCATGAGTACAATTCCGTATGTTATTGAACAGACAAGCCGAGGAGAACGAAGTTATGATATTTTTTCAAGACTATTGTCCGATAGAATTGTTTTTTTAGGAGAAGAAGTAAGTGATGTTTCAGCAAGTTTGATTATTGCGCAAATGCTGTTTTTAGAATCCCAAGACCCAGAAAAAGACATTCAATTATATATAAATAGTCCAGGCGGTTCTGTTTCGGCGGGTTTTGCTATTTATGACACAATGCAATATGTCAAATGTGATGTATCAACAATATGTATAGGTCTTGCCGCAAGTTTTGGAGCCTTTTTATTGGCAGGAGGTACAAAGGGAAAACGTCTTGCTTTGCCTAATGCAGAAATTATGATACATCAACCTGCCATTCATGGAAACGGAATTCAGGGACAGGCAACCGATATAAAAATTACATCTGACCATATCCAAAAAAGTAAAAAACGATTAAACACCATTTTATCAGAAAATACAGGAAAAAGTATTGATGAAGTTGCTATTGCAACCGAACGTGATAATTATATGACAGCAAAAGAAGCAATGGATTTTGGCCTGATTGATAAAATATTAAGGTGTTAGTCAAAAAACGGGTTGGTAAATATAGCATCATCTATACCGCCAGCAAATTGTGTGTAGCGATGTCCTTTACCGTGTGAATATTCATAGTGCATCCTG
>CAJTEN010000063.1 GCA_910575245.1 Clostridia bacterium
ACTTCATTATATCATTGGAGGTTTTTATTTTGGTACTCTAGGCAACGCTACGGCTTATTCCATTCTCCCCATCTCAGATGGGGGATTAAAATACT
Source organism: Clostridia bacterium (assembly GCA_910575245.1). Taxonomy (GTDB): domain Bacteria; phylum Bacillota; class Clostridia; order Lachnospirales; family Lachnospiraceae; genus UBA3282. Next base: position 96 of record CAJTEN010000063.1, read on the forward strand.
TTTTCATTTAATCCTCTATTAGAATACCTCATGCCATCCTTTTGGAATCGAAAGTTCTCCGGAAGACAAGCTGCGCACCTTCTGGTCTGCTCTATGATCTCTACAAGGAACAGTACGCAAAGCTGATACCGCTCTGTCAAGTGAAGCGTACTCTTAGAAAGACTCCACATACCTGGTATATCATATAGTTTTCAAAACTATTAAAAGCAGTTTAAACTTCTCCAAATCACAACGTTATTATGCAAAACAATTGCATTTACCGTCGAAACGTAGTATTCTATATATCAATCTATCTCATATAATTGGGGAAAATACAGAATAAGGTGCCTGCACAATTCCGGAAGGCAAGCAGGCATACCGTCTCCCAGCAGGGAAATATACTATAATTAAAGAAGGATTTTCAACATGAGTGAAACATTTCATATTATCAGCGACGGCTCCTGCGATCTGCCGCCGGAACTGACACAGCAGAGAAACATTACCGTCGTACCTTTTTACGTATCTTTTGACGATGAACATTATTACAAAGAAAATATAGACATCGGCATCCGCGACTTCTATCAGCAAATGGTAGACTTAAAGGGTGTCTACCCCAAATCCTCCATGCCTTCCATTCAGGATTACGAGGAAGCGTTTCTGCCTTTTGCCGAGGAAGGAATCCCTGTAATCTGTATCTGTATCACCACGAAGTTCAGCGGTTCCATGCAGTCTGCCCTCAACGCACGGACACTTTTGCTGGAAAAATATCCACAGGCAGAAATTACCGTTATTGACGCCACCATCAATACAGTCCTCCAAGGGCAGTATGTATTGGAAGCAGCCAAACTACGCGACCACGGTGTCAGCTATCAGGATACAGTGAACCGTCTGGAAGAAATCAAGAGCACCGGAAGAATTTTCTTTACGGTGGGAAACATGGAATACCTGAAGCATGGCGGTAGAATCGGCAAGGTGGCCGCTCTCGCGGGCGGCGCTTTGGACATCCGTCCTGTTATCACTCTGAAACAGGGCGAGATCTTTCCCTCCGGCATCGACCGGGGCCGGAAACGTACTACGAAGAAGGTAATGAGTCTTCTTCTGGAATACCTGCAGAAAAGCACTCTGGGAATCGACTGTTACAGTCTGGCGGTCGGATACGGATACGACCGTGAAGAGGGATCGGCCTTCCGTGATCAGGCGTTGGCCACGTTACAGGAGAAAGGGTATGACATAGAAGAACTGCCCATTTATCAGATTGGCGCCACTATCGGCGTGCATACCGGACCTTATCCGCTGGGATTTGGAATTATTGAGAGAGGAATCCATAAGTAATTGCTGAAAATTCGGGCTATTGTCATCTCATCTGCTTCCACATAACAGATTATCTCATAAAGCAAATACAGCCTTATCATTATACAGGAAACGCCGCAATTCTTTACTTTGTGACGTTTCCTGTGTTTATCTGCTATATTGAAAGCAAAGTACCAATTCAGCCCAGGACTTTGCATTCACTGCAAAACTTCGTATTTGGTACAAAGTTTGTGTAAACATGTGAATTTGGCCAAGCGGGAATCTGCTCTTCGCCGAAGGCGACTTGGAATGGGCAGATTCCGTAACAGGGAAGCCGAAAGGCTGAACTGTTACAAAGCAAAATTCTTCTGGGTTTAGGAAAACTTCTCACGAAACAAGCACACACACGCTCCGTGCCCCGATCGTAACTTTATTCTCCGGAAGCCGATACATTCCCTTCTGCCCCGGTATGTGGCCGTGCAGGTAACGGCCACTGGTGTCCGCCGCTACATACCAGACATTTCCGCCCGGCATAGAGGGCAGGCAGATCTCCTGATCCTCCCAGTAGACATTTACCGCAAGGCAGACAACATCATCATGTCCGTTGCCTTTGTCATCTACCTCAATTCTTCCGGCGTAGATTACGCGAAGCACCTTCGTGCTGTCAGCTACGCCCATCACCTGGATCTCCGGGAAACCGCACCAGCTGTTTCCGGAGAATTTACGCAGTACCGGATGTGCCTTTCTGAAAGCTACCATATATTTACAGAATTCAAAATGCGCCCTGTTCTTTTTCAGATCCTCCCAATTAAGCCATGAGATCTCATTGTCCTGACAGTACGCATTGTTATTACCGTACTGCGAATTCAGGAATTCATCCCCGGAGAAGAACATAGGTGTCCCGCGGCTGCACATCAGTACCGCAAACGCATTCATGGCCAGACGCCTGCGCAGGGAAAGCACACCTTCGTCCTGCGTCTCTCCTTCCGCACCACAGTTCCAGCTGCGGTTGTCGTTGCTTCCGTCCGTGTTCCCCCATCCGTTGGCTTCATTATGCTTCTCATTATAAGAATACAGATCCCAAAGGGTAAAGCCGTCATGGCAGGTAAGGAAATTCACCGACGCATTGTTTCCTCTCCACTCCGGATTATAGATATCCCTGGAGCCGGTAATTCTCTGTGCGGCAATCTCCCACATGCCAAACTCGCCTTTCAGGTAATTGCGCAGATCGTCCCGGTATCTGCCATTCCATTCCGCCCAGCGGTTCCAGGAAGGGAAGCTTCCCACCTGATAGAGTCCGCCTGCATCCCATGCCTCAGCAATCAGCTTTACATTCCCCAGAATCGGGTCAAATGCAAGGCTCTGCAGAAGAGGCGGCTTGCTCATTGGGGATCCGTCCTCGTTCCGCCCAAGAATCGTTGCAAGATCAAACCGGAAACCGTCCACATGATAAGCCGTGGTCCAGTACCGCAGACACTCCAGGATCATCTGATGCACAATAGGATGGTTGCAATTCAGGGTATTGCCGCAGCCGCTGAAATTATAATAGTGCCCATCCGGCGTAAGCATATAGTAGATATTATTATCAAACCCTTTAAAGGAGAAGCACGGGCCATGCTCGTCCCCTTCCGCCGTGTGATTGAACACCACGTCAAGAATACACTCAATGCCGTTTTCATGTAGGGTGCTGATCAGTTCCTTCAGTTCCGTTCCTTCTTTATTATATTCCACCTTCGCCGTATAACTGGTATTCGGCGCAAAGAAGCAGACTGTGTTATATCCCCAGTAGTTCATGACCGGTTTTCCATCCACCACACGATAGTCCCGCATCTCGTCAAACTCAAAAATCGGCATCAGCTCTACCGCATTGATACCCAGCTCTTTCAGATAAGGAATCTTCTCCTTAAGCCCTGCAAAAGTACCCGGATGTTTGACACCGGAAGATTCATGCTTCGTAAATCCTCTCACGTGCATTTCATAGATGATCAGATCCTCCATGGGAATCAGCGGCTGGCTTAATCCTTTCCAGTCAAAATCATCCTTCACCACTCTGGCTCTGTAAGAGTCGCCTTCCGTCTGAAGTTCTCCCCATATTCTCTGCCCGGCCACTGCCTTGGCATAGATATCCAGCAAGACATGTCCCTTGTTAAACAGAAGCCCCGCTTTCGGATCATAAGGCCCGTCCATACGATACGCATACTCGAAATCATGCACGTTGAGTCCGAACACGATCATCGAGTACACCTTTCCGATCTTATAAGTCTCCGGAAACTTCAGTACGGCATAAGGCTCCTCTTCCTGTCGTCTGAACAGAAGCAGTTCACAGGAAGTGGCTCCGTAAGAATGTACAGTAAAATTCACTCCGCAGGGAATTGCGGTGGCGCCGTTTATCTCGTATATTCCGGGGCGAACCTCGAAACCGTTGATCACATCCATAGGTTCCATATGGATCTTACTGATTGGTGCAAAAAGTTCATTATCTTCCATCTTTCATTCCCCCTGTCGTTGGTTTTCACAAATACTCTTTTTATTTTAACAAAAACAGGGAATTTCATCCATATGTTTCTTATAGTTAACCACAATAAATTGATACACTAAAAATCAATCAATGTCATTAAGTTAAGCCGGACGCGCCTGACATGATAGGAATCTCCTAAGGACGCGCTTTCGCTCGGTTCCAAACGCAGCGGTACTAAATTCGTGGAAAACCTCATTAAGTACCGGCGTTTTCCTACGGTTCTAAGGAGAATCCTATCATATCAGACGCTGTGTATAGACTTAACTAAATGACATTGAAAAATTAATATTCACACACTTCCAGTTCCAGGGTAAACTGCAGGGGCTTTTCTTTCCGCAGATAGTACAGGCTTTGATTCTTGTGCGCAATACGAATATCGTCATAATAGCCATTGGCCGGTTCCAGCGCACAATTATAGTCTCCCCGGAAGCCTCCCGCACTGATCCACACCCCCAGGTACGGCAGTTTTTCCGGATCGTAATGATATCTGCATTCCAGGCGGTGGGACGGATAGCGGTATCCGCAAAACCCGTCTTTTATCTTATCTTCCGCATAATATTTCACCATTGTCCTGGAACAGCTGCAGGGAACCTTTTCGAAATCGTAGACACTGTTTTCTCTTTGATAAATCTCATCCACTCTGCCCAATTCCTGGCTTTCGAAAACATTTCTAAACCGCTGCACATCCGTCCCGTACAGAAGTTCCATATTTTCTTCATAGCGCATCAATCCATGAAAAGTCCAGATACAGGGCAAGGGGCAATCGTTTCTGTTATGAATATCATATTTGAGACAGACTCTCTCTCCCTGCAGATAAATAATCTTTTCATATTCATAATCGAATAAATTACTTCTGCAAAACAGCTTCACGCCGTTTGCCGATATTTCTGCCTGAAAGGGTCTGCTCCATATTTCTCCATGATCCGGATAGAAATACCTTTTTCCGTGCAGCTCTACTTCCGCCGCGGAAATATTGGGAAACATATCATCCAGCCCGGAAGCGTCATATGCCGAAAAGTCGGCCCCAAACTCCGGAATCTGATATGCGTCCTTTTCACATTGGGCAACCATCTCAAAATCTTTGTCCCTGCGGTAAATGGAGGCAACCTTCCCACCCAGCGCAGGCAGAAGCACTACTGACAATATTTCGTTTTCCAATCTGATTCCCTGTAAATTTTTCCAGACAATTTCTTCTATTTTCATCATAACTGTTTTTCCCTCAAGATACCCATAATTTGGGCTGGGTAAACACCTTTCGTCAAGCCATTTGCCCAGCCGCTTTCCTGTGCCGCCAAAGCGGCACAATCATTCTTCAATTCATCATCATGGCGGTTATTTAATTTCTCTCAAACGGATCACCTGACAGTCATAATCTCCCTGCAGTGTCAGCCCAAGCCCCATCTGCATCAGATAAGCGCCCGACTTAATTTCTTCCCTCTCTCCCAGCGTGCAGCGGTACTGCCGGTCCTCCTGCAAACCGCGCAGGCAGACAGAATGGTGAATTTCTCCGTACCGCTCATGATCCAGGAAGACGAACACAACACTCTCTTCATTCCGCACATACTGTATGGCATGCAGATCTCCCTGCCTGAACGACCGCAGCCGATACACGTCACCCAGCTGGATGATATCGCGAATCTCCTTATAAAGCGCCACATATCCCGCAATTTCCTCCAGCTTTTCCTCCGGAACCTGATTCAGATCCGTTCCTATGCCGAAGCTTCCGCACATTGCGCTGTACATAGAGAATTTCAATGGTATTTTCCGCTGATTCATTCCGAAATCATCCGTCAGCCAGGCACGCATATATTTGACAGGATACAGATAACTATACCACTCCTGCATATACAGGCGGTCCAGGGCATCCGTATTATCGCTGGGACAGTACTCGTCGAATCGTCTCATCGCGCCATAATCCACTCTGCCGCCGCCTGAAGCACAAGCTTCAAATTCCACATGCGGATGACGCCGGCGCAATTCTTCAATCAATCGATAGACCCCCTGTGTGTTCCGGACCCACATCTCTTTCCACTGTGATTTGTCACGGTTCCGGCTCCCCATCTCCGCCGCATAGCGGTTCATATCCCATTTGATAAGGAAAAGGAAGGCGAGAAAGCATGGTTGGCGATGACGGAAGCCTGCGAACTGGATGCTTCCTATCCCCGCTTCTGGCTGGAGTACGACCAACTTGCCGCCAGACTGAATCGACCCACCAGGGAACGTCTTGAACAAATGGAAAACCATATCATACAGACACAGGAAAGGGACGATCTTTACCTCCGGTATATAACCCTCCTAAACTGCGACGGCCAGTATGAAAAGGCGTTGTCCGCATTGCGCTCCCACCAGTTCCATCCCTGGGAAGGCGGAGAAGGTAAAGTCAGCGGGCAGTACCGCTATGCCTTAATTCAGCTTGCCCTGAACAAGCTTAAAAAGGGCCAGCCGGAAGAGGCGCTTGCTCTTCTGGAAGATACCATATCCTATCCTGCTAATCTGGGTGAAGGCAAGCTGCCTAATGTCCCGGATAACCAGGCACATTACTATATGGGAATTGCTTATCGGCAAATGGGAGAAGAAGAAAAAGCCAATGGCTGCTTCACCATGGCAGCCGCCGGCTCCGATGAACCGGGAAGCGTACTGTATTATAACGACCAGCCGTCCGATTACATTTTCTATCAGGGATTGGCTAACCAGGCTTTAGGCCGGGAGAATGCAGCCAAAAAAGCATTCCACAAATTGATCCATTATGGCGAGCAGCATATGTTCGATACGGTCGATTACGACTTCTTCGCCGTATCCCTGCCGGAAATAGAAGTTTTCCAGGATGCAATCCAGCTTAGAAATGAACTCTACTGCAATTATCTGCGCGCACTGGGAGCGCTCGGACTGCTGGAAAAAGAAAAGGCACGGAATCTGTTGACTGAAATCCTTAAGAAACAGGCCGACTATCAGGGAGCGCTCTCCCATCTTGGGATGGCCGAATAAACAAGTACTCTTCCTTTACTTAACTGAGGGACTCCGGCCGTCGGCCGGAGTCTATGATTTCTTTCACCCACACACCCTCTCCATTGAATCCCGGCTCCATGGCGTCCCGGATCATCTGAAACTCCTTCGGATAAATACAGTTGGAAAAGGCGCCTTTCCTGATTCCTTCAAGTGCTTCTTCATATTCCATGTAAAGCACATCCTCCACTTCACTTTCCTGAAGCGTAAGGCGCTCTTTCTCCACCGGCTTCTCATAAAGATAGACCGCACTGACCTCCCAGTCCCTGAAGGGCCGTCCCCAGAAGGTATTCTCCACGTATCCTTCGTGGAAACCGATAAACCTGAAATCCTGTTCCCGGGCAGTAATGCCCAGTTCTTCCCTCAGTTCCCGTATGGCAGAGCTCCCGAAATCATCTCCGGCCTGCACATGGCCGGCGGAAGAGACATCATAACACCCCGGATAAGCATCCTTATCCTTGCTGCGCTTCTGCAGCAGCACATCCAGTCCGCCATCCGCCCTTTTTCTGACCACCCATATATGCACGGTACGGTGCAGGTCTCCGTCCTGATGCACCATGCTTCTTTCCTTCACATGGCCTGTAGGCATCCCGTCCTGGCCGCAGATATCAAACAGCTCCAGCTCCTGGCCGTTCAACACGCCGCGGCACCATCTGCCGTCCCTGAGGTAACAGAGTTTCAGGGAGAAAAAGGGAACCTCCTGCCGGAGCAGTTCCAGGAACAGCAGATCGCCGTCCCAGAGATTGAGATCCCGGATCCTGTCCTTATCCACCCACTCCAGCTTTCCTTCCTCACATTCCCTCAGGTTCCCCTCAAACCCATCTCCGGTATAAAGGCACATATACTCCGTGGGATAATCCTCATAGCTGAAGGTTATGATTCCCCGAAACCTGTAAGCGGTAAGGGTAAGTCCGGTCTCTTCCTTAACCTCCCGCAAAAGGCAGTCTTCCGGGCTTTCTCCCTCCTCAAAGTGTCCTCCCACCCCGATCCATTTATCCTTATTTACATCATTCTTCTTCGATATTCTGTGCAGCATCAGATACTGGCCGTCCCTCTCGATGTAACACAGTGTGGTAAGTCTGCTCTTCATAATCAGCCAAGCATCTCCCCGACAATCTTATTGACCAATCCGCCGTCAGCCTTGCCCTTTACCCTCGGCATCAGCTCTTTCATCACCTTTCCCTTATCCTTACCGGAAGGCTCAGTGATGCCCAGAGTCTCAAGCACTTCCTTAACCTGAGCGCGGATGGCTTCCTCACTCATCTCCTCCGGTGCGAACTCCTGATAAACCGCCAGCCTGATCCGGCAGGCCTCCCTGATATCCTCTCTGTCTGCAGGCGCCAGCTCCATGGTTTCTTTCGTCTGCTTGATCTCCTTCTTGACTACCTCAAACTCCTCCGCTTCCGTGAGATCAGCGCGCTTGTCGATTGCCTTGTTCTTGAGTGCTGAAAGCAGCATGGACAGCGCATCCTTTCTGTCTTTGTCTCTTTTCTTCATAGCTTCCATCATCCGGGAGCGTACTTCTTCGATCATACTCATTGTAATATACCGTTCCTTTCCTATATTCTTGTTACATTATACTCATTTCGATTCGGTCATTCAATATAATTCTTTCCCATGATATCCGGTTCCTTGGCCAAATCGATACATTCTCACGGACTTTGAAGTAAACGCACATTCCGTGAGAACATGATTCAGATGTGAAAATTTTGCCCTGCAAAACTTGGAATATCGCCCCGAATGTTACTAAGAGCGGCTACCGGGCCGTGAATAGTACAAACTGTTACATCATTTCAGACATACCTGTAAATATTTATTGTATCTGGCAGAACGACACATGGATATTGAATTTCGCAAATTTACCGATTTAAAAGAGGTATCATGTATGACATTCTTATAGATGCATATTCATTTGATGCAAGATGCAGTAAGTGCTGGGATGATAACTGCCCTGGTTTCCATTACAGACGATGGAAGAATCAAGAACAGTCTACCGAGAGCATTTTGAAAACAACTATGCCATTTGCCTGAAAGCAGACAATTACCCTGTGGGCTATATCAACGTTTGCCTACAGGGCAGCTATGACTTCGGCTATGGGCTCCGCAAAGAATTCTGGCGTAAGGGAATCGTTACCGAAGCGGCAGCGTAATGAAGCGTCTGAGAATGCGTTATCAGTACTCCTATGAAGAGCAGTGGCAGCCTAAAGATTTTCCAGTCATATTTCGTATGTACCAGTTAAACCTTAACGGAAATGATAGCAGAGTTTACAAAGAATACTGGAACAATTCTGCCGTACATTTTGTAGAAACAAATATATAGTATCGCTTCTGCTTCCGTCCCTCGCAGGAGCCATATATAGAAGCTTTTGTTTCCCCTGGCACGCGCTGTCCTCTTAGAGAATCTGCCGGTTCGTAAGGTATCCTCAAAGATTCCATAATGCTTCTCCATCAAATATAGTTCTGCGATACTCCTTTTCCAGCTCCGCCTTCATCTGCTCTCGTTTTTCATATGCGTTTTCTTTCGTTGCATGCACAATTCCATACATGATTCCGAATGAGAAGTAAATCTCATACGGATCATCTACAGAAGAGAAAAGACTGATAATTGTTCAGGGGCAACCCCGATTATCCTCAAAAGGCAATCTCGCATATCCTCGCCCCATTTTTCCCAAAAATAACACAGAAGCAAAATACACGGGAAAACTCTCCCTCTGATTCAAACCGTATTGACACCTGATACCTCTAAATCCCTTTATTTTCAAGGCTTTCTCTCTCCATCCCTCTAACTTAAAATGACCTCATAGAAAGGATTCATCCTCTCTACAAGGTCATTTGAACTTACTCTATTCGCTTTTTGGGGCTGCCCTAAATTGCCCTCACAGGATAATCGGGTGTGCCTCGGAATATGGAGAAATTGACCTTGTAAGGGTATTATAACGTACTCTGCCCCTATTGACAAGGCTCCAAAAAGCCGTGACTAATATTGATATAATACACCATCACTACCACGATAATAGTGACCTTCTGCATCTATCAAAACATCCCATAGCACTCTCATATCGTCAAACATACCCTCTAAAGAGTCAAATTCTAAATCCCAGACTTTTCGATATAATTCTTCATCGAATTCATGATATAACTCATCTTCATCTAACTCTTCCTCAAAACCTTCTTCAAATTCTCCTGTCTCCAACAGAAAGTCAATCATCTCTTCCTGTGTAGGATTGACTTCAAATTTATAATATACCATATAAATTCCATATACATTTTCATCCTCATCTTCCATATCATGCATTTGATCTGTTTTAATTCCACATTCATATCGGAATCTATAGCCATAATATTCCTCTAATTCCTCTACATCACAATCACCATATGACACACCATCAAACACATCATCCAAAATCTCTAACCCTTCTTCAAATCCAGCCCCCTCTAAGTCTGATGCTAATTTCTTCGCAAATTCCTCTGACAATTTTTTCTCCATATTTTCATTAAATTCAGTTATTTTACACATAATCATTCTCCTTTTCTTTCGCTTAAATTTTTAGTTAATCTGTGACACTACATTATTTTCTTATAATGATGTAGGCTTCTATTCCTACACCTCGTCAGGACTGTCATAAACAGCCCTGCCTCCATCCAGATAACTGCTGATGGAGTAACAGCAAGCCTTTTGGCACTTGATACCTTGTCTGGTTATGTACCAGCCTCCCCAAGTCTACTGTCTGGAAAGTGACAGGCAGGTCAATCTGCTAAAATCTTATCTCCCTTTCGTTGAATCTATTATCGCATGGATTTTCTTTTTGCTCCGAACAATACTAATTTGCATTTTTTAATCAACTACCCCGGTGCAAGCACTCAAGCACTGTGAGCGGCTCCTACGTCGCCTCTCACAGCACTTGACTTTTTCGCTCGCTCTGCTCCCTCAAAAGCGGGGTATGCGGATTTCCTT
>CAJTEN010000064.1 GCA_910575245.1 Clostridia bacterium
TTACTAACCATCCGAAGTCAGTAATCTTATTTTACTCTGAGGTATTTTTTTCTCAACCTTCTTTCTTGGAATTCCCTATACTTGAATTATACAGGAAGCTCCTTAGTGTTGGAACCCGCTAAAATCTTATTCAGGACTGCCATTTCCGCTTCAAGCTCGTTTAATGTACCTGCTTTCTCCGGGTGCGGCGCAGTGCAGAATAATACCGTTTTGTCCACTCCCGCCGCATCCATCTTATCCAACTGCATTTTTATGGGGAACATAATATGCTCGTGGCTGTCTATGACCATTTTCAAAACCTCCTTGACAATTTTGGTATACTGACGTTAGCATTAAGAAGGTTCAAAATCAAGTACGCACTTTTTTGAAACAAGGTTTCCTTTTTGAAACCGTGCGTAGAAAGGGGCAATACATGGCAAAGGTACAGGCGGCAGATACGCAGTGTCCGGTAGAACTGGGGCTGAATATCTTAAGCGGGAAATGGAAACTGAAAATACTCTGGCATCTGTCTAAGGGCACCATCCGCTTCAATGAACTGCAAAGGCTCTTAGGAGATATCACGACCAAGACCTTGACGCAGCAGCTCCGGGAACTGGAAGAACAGGGAATCGTCCTGAGAAATGTTTTCCCGGAAGTCCCTCCGAGGGTTGAATATTCCTTAAGCGAAATAGGCATTACCCTGAAACCAATCTTAAAAGGGCTGTGCGAATGGGGGAAAACTTATCAGGAATACCAACGGCAATAAATGGCTGGGTTGTCGGTGCAGCCCTTCCGCTCGTATATCTGTTCCCTGTCATTATTTTTGCCTATATAATCCCATTCAGAGACAGAACCAGCAGGATGCAGGTGATGATGACTGCCCCAAAAAACAGCCATAAGCCAACAGGCTTTTTATTCTGCCCAGCGGCAGGCTCCGATAGATAGCCTGTCCTGCGCAATGCCGTTGTAATCGGTTTATAAAGCAGGAATGTGAATCCCGCATTCTCCTTATGTAAAATGAAACCGGCACCTAAATGTTGTATTTCAGGTGCCGGTTAATTGCAGACGGCATACACCATACAAAAATCCTATTTTTTGTATAATGCAGCTTTATCTTCTTCTATCCAGACTATACTGTTGGTTTTGGAATCACACCAAATCCTGACCTGGCCCTCTGCCAGGTCCTGCGCTTTCACGCTCGCGGACTATACCGCCAATCGGGAATCTCACCCTGCCCTGAAGATACCAGTATTCAGTTGTCACGGCATGAGCCGTCAAAATCCTGTTTATATCATTTCATAAGAAACCAGTTCTTCCACCGGAATTCGGGTCTGTGAGTGGCGTTCCGGATCTGCCGCCTCCTCGTCTGAATACCCGACTGCAAGGATATTGACCGGTTCCAGATCATCCGGCAGCCCGAACTCTTTCCGTATCACATCCGGCTTGAAATAACATATCCAGACGGAACCAAGTCCCAGCTCCGTTGCCTGCAGCATCATGTGGTCAGTCAGGATGGATGCATCTATGTCCCCGGTCTGCTTTTTGTCAAATGGGCGCACCCACGCCTTGCTGTGGTCGGCACAGACGATGATCGCAAGGGTTGCACCGTAAAGGTTCGCTCCCTTCCCAATCTTTGCAAGCCCCTCACTGCTCTGGACAGCGATCAGACGGACTGGCTGGAGGTTGGCGGCTGTCGGGGCCACATGGGCAGCTTCCAGAATCTTATGCAGCTTTTCCTCCTCCACCTTTTTGTCCGTGTAGCTGCGGACGGAATAGCGCTTCTTTGCAATTTCGATAAAATCCATAGTAGCAAATCCTCTCTTTCTGTTATATACTGAACGTGTTGGTTAACCGTTGTCCTAAATTTTAGCAGGACGCAAAAATTCTGCAAGAATGCACTTTTTGGGTAGATACTTCCCAAAAGGGTAGCTATAAAAAGGAGATGATACAGACTATGGAGTATTCAAAAGACCAGTTCAACTGCCCGGTGGAGGCCACACTGTTTTTGATCGGCGGGAAATACAAGCCGCTCATCCTCTGGTATCTGATAGAAAAACCGCTGCACTACATGGAGCTGCAGCGCATGATCCCGAAAGCAACGCCAAAAATGCTGTCACAGCAGCTACACGACTTAGAGGAATGCGGGATGCTGCACCGGGAAGTCATCCCGGACAAGCCGCCCAGAACCATATACTCGCTTACTGCATTCGGGCGGAGCATCATTCCCGTGCTGAATGCCATGTGCGACTGGGGCGCAGGCTTTTTGGACGGGCTGGACATCCAGCCTCCCTGCTGCGCAAAAAAATCAGCAGGAGAGCCGTGACAGGCTTTCCTGCTGTTCTTTTCATAATCACAGATCTGGCTCCAATGAAAAAACTCCGCCGTCAGATACAAGACGGGAAACTGCCGCATTTTTTACTTTCCCCATTTTGCTTAACTGTTCCGGTGCAAATAAATGAAATATGGACTTTATAGCAAAGGCATGAGTCACTACCAGTATATTGCTGTTTTCTCCCACTCCATGCCTTTGGGCCATATCCATGAATGCGGATTTCAGGCGTTCTTCTATCGTCTGGAACGGCTCTGCCATTCCTGTTGTATCATGCTTGCGGATGACATCCGCAACATCGGGAAGCCGTTCATTCAATTCCGCAAAAGACGCTCCTCCCAGCCAGTCCGCAACATTTTTTATAAACACAGTGTTATTTTCTGCCTCCATACTCCCTAAGCACCATTCCCGCAGCCTTGCATCCTTTTTTATTGGTATACTGGAACTTCTATTTTCACCCAAAACCAGCTCTGCCGTCTGCACAGCCCGCAGCATATCACTTGTGTAAGCCGCATTGAAATCAATGCCTTTTAATTTATGGCCTAATTCAACAGCCGTCTGCTTCCCTGCATCGGTGAGCGGCGAATCAGCCCATCCCTGTGCCCGGTCCAAGCTATTCAAAAGGGTCTGGCCATGTCTGACTATATAGAAACTAACCATGTTTGCACCTCCGCTGACAGTATAAGGAATCAACGCCAAAATGGCAAGCAGTTACTTTTGGGGTAGCAACTATCGAATTGGGAAACAGGAAAAAGGACTTTCAAAACAGCTCTTGGGAAAATTCATCTCACATATTCAAATACCGCTCACAATCATCTAATTAGCATATCTCAATAGCTGTTGATTCATTGGCACAAGAATTGTTATATCATCCGTTTTAGGGCTGTAATCATATGTATAATCAATTGTTATATTTCGCCTCGTCACCACCAAATTTTCACGAATAAAATCCTCTAATTCTGTTGTATTCATCTTCTTATGAAAATAACCCGCTTCCGAATATTGATATAACTCCGTACCATCCTCAGTATATAGAATATTCTGCCCTTCCATATAAATCCCTTCTATACAATAAACAGTACCTTCTTTACCATATTCTTCAAAGCATTCATTAAAAGCAACCGTAATATTTATTTTTTCCCCACCCGGAACATAAAAAACTTTCTGTTCAAAATCTTCTAATTGATTGCAGATAAACTTTCTCGACTCATTGCCCTCGCCAGACAGCAATTCCGATAATACCTCTTCATATTTATGCGTTTTAAATTTTCTCCGCAAATGCGCTTTACTGTCAAAATAAATCTCATAAGACATTCCATTTAACAGATGCCGTCTCACATCTTTTCCATAATTGTTCAGATTACTATGCAAGTCATCAAAAAAATTTGTTATACTGAATGCATTACCCGATGCCTGATACAAATTCCTCCCTAACACAAACAGATCATTTATATCTGCTTTCATCAAATCCGCCTTCATTTTACCCATTTTATGAATCACCGGATTTTGATAATTATAGTTATGTGTTTTCAAATCACAAATCAAGTCATAAATTTTACTTCCCATTTCACACTCATAGAACTCATCCCTAAAAGCATCTGCATGATATATGTTATTTTCAATCTTTGCTTTGCCTTTATTAAATACAAAATCCCCCATCAGTGAAGTATGTTCCCAAGTTACCTGAGTTGAATCTGACATTATGTAGACTGTGTTGCGTACTCTTTTAAACATATTCTCAATGGTAATATTGGGAACCATAATATGTTCAAGAATGGCCGCTGTAAAAAGCCCGTGTTCCCCTTTCTCTTTCGCCGTCTGCCCCGGAGATGTTGCAAAAGCAATAATCGTTCCTCTTGGCGCAAAGATTGGAGCAAATCCGGTTCCTATCCCTCTGCTTCCACCAACACTTGAAATCCTGCAGGCATCTATAATCAATATTTTTATTGAAACATTGCTCCTATTCATAGCTTCAATAGCATCATCTAACCTGAATGAAGTATATGCGGCACTCCGATCATCAGCAAAACTTGTGTCTGTAGCAGCTAAATAATTTAATCCACCAAACTGAAAACCATGCCCTGCAAAGAAAAACAAACCAACATCATATCCAGCTAAAACCGTTTCATAATCGGATATCTCTGTTGCCATTGTCCCCAAACTTGAATTCAATATGCTCTTGGTTTCAAATGACAGATTAACAAGTTTTTCTTCCAATGCTTTTGCATCATTAACAGCACTTTGTAACTGCGCCCCTTTAAAGTCATATTTATCATTACCAAATAGAATTGCAATCTTTTTTCATATATCATCACTCTCGTAAAATTTTTTCCTTACTCCACTTCTATAATGTCCTATTTTAACATATTGTCTGTTATTTTACCATCCAGAAACAGTTAGGAATCTCTGCTCCCAGCCGACTTTTCTCTTTGCTTCTCTTCGTTTTTTATCCAAAGGCAAAAAGGAGCCTACACAGCCCCTTCACCTCTTTTTTTCATTCTATCTCCCTGAACGTGCCAAACATCTCTCCCACAAGGCTCCACTGGCACTGCATATTTTCCTATTTTTTATCGGATGCCTTTTTGCATAACTTCTAATATCCTTTACAGACCAAATTCCTGATGCCTTTCTTCCACCCCATATTTTTTGAAATACGCCTTTACCTTTTTTCTATTGCCATATATTCCTCCTATACCCTCTGCCATAGCAGCAAATTATCCTGAAACATATTTGCCAACTTCCCATTATCTTTCAGCCATGAGAGATAAGAACGCACTGTACTGCCCACCAGCACATACTGCTCAAAATTCATAGAAAGCCCATAGTCTTTGAACACTTCCTGTAAAATTCCCTCGAAATTCAGTGGTTTCTCACATATAGATAATATTCTTTCTGCCACCTCATGTACTTTATCCCTGTTGTAGCAAACAAGTTCCTTTATATCGGCAGATGCACCCGCATGAGCTGGAACGAACATGGCGACTTCCATTTTCTCCACCATGTCCAGTGTTTCCAGAAAGGCTCCCACATCATAAATGAAAGATACTGCATACTTCTCCAGCGTTTCCCTACTGCTGATACAGTCCGCAAGAAATACCACCCCGTCTGGCATGCGAAATCCCACCATGTCAAAGAAATGCCCCGGCAACGGTATCACCTCAATCTCCTTCGGAAAACTTGCATCAGAAAAATCCGTTACATTGCTCTCCTGCGCCATCAGGAACTTATGCCGCAGATCCTTACATGGATAGCCGCCATAGAGGAAGGACGGCTCCAAGACCGGGTATTCTGTGAAAGCCGCCTCTATGCCGCCGGAATAAACCTTGCACCCCGTCTGTCCCTGCAGGTATTTGTTTCCACCGATATGGTCTGCATTGGAATGGGTGGTCAGTATGGCTGTTAAATGCCAGCCATTTTTATCCAGGATCTGTCTGACCTTCCGCCCTGCATCCTTGTCATTCCCGCTATCAACCAGATAAACATTATCCTTGTCCGGGGCATAGACACCTATCTTTGCCGGGCAGTTTATGTAATAGCATTTCTCACTGACTTGTACCAATTCATACATTTTTCGTTTCCTCCTTTAACTGTTTGGATAAAATATCACATTATAAGCGGCGCAGGCTTTATCTGAAATATTGTGGTATGCATGGGAAATATCTGCTCCAAACCGTATGGACTGCTTTTCCTGCAATAGCACTTCCTTCCCGCCTATTACCATTTTCAGCGTCCCATGCACCAAAAATACATATTCCTCCACATCTGCCACATG
Source organism: Clostridia bacterium (assembly GCA_910575245.1). Taxonomy (GTDB): domain Bacteria; phylum Bacillota; class Clostridia; order Lachnospirales; family Lachnospiraceae; genus UBA3282. Next base: position 6,081 of record CAJTEN010000064.1, read on the forward strand.
GGGAAGTGATTCATGGCGCACCCCTGCATCCAGTTCAATATAAAAGGCTTCCACATTCCTTACCGGGTCAAAAGGAAACAGCGGGTATGCCCTCATTCCCCCATTTTCTTCTGTGATCATATCTTTTTCATCAAGTCCGGCGACTGCATATTCCGCTTCCTCCTGTTTGCAGAAAAAGGACAATGGTATTTTCAGCCCTGTTGAAATCTTCCATAATATGTTGATGGTGGGCGAGGACTGCCCACGTTCAATTTGCCCCAACATGGGCTTACTGACACCTGTCAGCTCCGCAACCTCATCCAGCGTAAGCTGCCTTGTGTTCCGGATTTCTTTCAGCCGCTCTCCTATCTTCAATGAAACCTGCTCCATATTGCCTCCTTCTATTTGTTTTTGCATACAAAGTATATTATAGCATACATACAAATAAAAGAAAAGCGGCAGGTAAATCCACCACGCCAGTACAATTTGCTATGGATGCCTGCCAGATTAACTTTTCGAATTGGGAGTTAACAAACATTTTCTTATATGTTTTGCAAAAAATTCTACTTAGACCGTTCATCATACAGCCAAAACATATATCCGTAATTATCGTTTTTTGCAAAATTTATAAGCTGCTCTTGCGTAGCGCAAAGAATGAAATAATAATGGTCCATTGTTCCATCATTGTAATGTTCAAAATCAACTATATAACCTATTTCAGTGAGCCGTTCTATCTCATTTTTTACAGTCTCGCTATTAGTTTCAAACATATTATTATCGCTAAAAACATCTACTACGACTTTGTATAAAACCATATCCCCATATTCTTCCATAGCTTTTTGCAAAGGGATTGAATATATACAGTGACCATTATCCGGAGATTTATAACAAGCGGATGAACCTTCGCCCCCATAGGTCGAAACCACAGTCATTATTTCTCCATTGTCCAGAGCTTCAGGCAGACTTTCTGTCTCCTGTTTTTGCGCTGCCTGATCCTGTTCTGCTATTTCTATATCATTAATTGGCTGTTCTCCCTGGGCGGTGCTATATCCATTAGGATTTCCGTCCAAAGAAGCATCTTCTATTCCTGCATCTACATGATCGCCATTTTCAGAAGTAGAAATAAAGATATTAGGGATTGCATATACAGCTATAACACCTAAAAATAAGCAGGCAACCGCCATTGCCCATTTGATCCATATGGGGTGCTTCCTTTTGACTTTTGCTTTCCGGGCTTCTTCAATATAATCTTCTTTTAAATTAGTTATACTATTATACAGCTTTCTGGTTTCTTTTTCTTTCATAGTGAATAGTCCTCCTTTTCAAGTGCGGATTTCAAACTCTGACGCAGCCGATACATTCGCTTTGCCATTTCTTTGGGCGTAGTCCCGTATTCCTTTGCAAGGTCTTTGACCGCTTCACCATTCCAATAGCGGCGCATGAAAAGAATCCGGTCAGCCTTTGGAAGCGAAGCAAGCCATATATTCAGAAATTCTGTCAGTTCTCTCTCCTCAATTTCATGTTCTATAGTTATAGGAGATGGAATGCAGTCCTCCAACTCACTTAAAAGCTGTTCCATACCTGCATACCGCTTTTTCCGATGATTTTTGTTCCAAAGATTAATTGCAATATTCCGTACTACTTTGCCAAGCCATGCACCAAGTCTAACCGGCTGTTGCGGCGGTATGGAATTCCATGCCTGCAAATATGTATCATTAACACATTCCTCTGCATCTGCAGCAATCGTCAGTATGTTGAATGCAATACTCTGACAGAATACCCCATACTTCTTTGCGGTTTCTGATATTGCAGTCTCATCACGCTGGTTGTATAAGTCGATAATCTGTAAGTCTTCCATTCGCATCCTCCTCTTGCCGTAGTTATGAAGGCCTTCACTTATAAAGACAAGTTTTCAGCAGAAATATTCCCGTGAAGCATAGAAAATTATAACATTTTCTTCAAAGATTTCCACTGCTCCTTACCGTATAAAAAATAAATCATGAATTGCCTAAGATGAGGAAAAGGAGCTCGCACAGCCCCTTTTCCTCATCTTATCATCTTCCCATATTCTTTTTATCACTTTAACTAAAATGACCCTTTTTACACTACACATAGCTAAATCATGTCACATTACCTACCTTATTATTGCTACAGTGAAATTTCAAGAAAAACATAAAAGAAATCTCTAACACAGCTACTCTAAATCCGTTAAGTGATTTCCAAATGCTCATTTTCAAACGTGTTCAACTGCACAATTAGCATTTTCCTCTTTTTGTTAAGAGGCATGACAGCATTTAACCTTACACCAGGAGCAACTGATCTTAATTGTCCACCAATAGAACCATCTGCCATAACTCTTGCCCGCTCAAATATTTCGCCTTTCTGATAGAGATACACATCTCTAAGCTCTACAAATTCTTTATTATCTACAAAAAGAGTTCTCTTCGGCGTCTCTATACCTGCATACCCAAGAAAAAACTCTATGACTGGTATATCTATACTTTTTGCCGCTATCCGTTTTATCGATATGACTGGCTTAATTGCATGAAAAACACTATATTTCTGTTCAGAACGATTGAAAGTAATAGTTGGTTGATATAATATTATAAAACTAATTGGCAAATCTTGATTATCATTCAAGTAATTCTGCATTTCTTCTTGGTAAGAATCAATATCTGCATCTTCATGCAAATGAATAACTATCCCATTATGCTCAGTTCCATTTTCTTTTGGTTTATGTTGTACGAGATTATTACAAGCATCATCCAGTTTATCTCTAAGATTTTTATATTCATTTTTGTGCAACGGTGATGAAGCCAAAAATATATTGGAACATTTCTCACGTGCAAAATCATAACCTTTTATCGGTCTAACACTTATATTCGCAATATCTCCATGTATATTTACACAAAATGTTTTCGAGAATTGATTAAGTGCCTCCTGAACTAGCTTTTTAATCTCTGACTCAAACTTCCCACGTCAAAAATGGGATTCGCACCTTGAAAAATCAATACTTTAGTCCACAAAATACCCTTATGCGGCTGTTTCTCTCCGTTCCAATGCGT
>CAJTEN010000065.1 GCA_910575245.1 Clostridia bacterium
ATAGCCTCACTCAATCTACACTTCTCCTTTTTCTCTACATTGTATCATGCTTTTCTATCCTGTTAAAGTTTGCTTGCGCCCCAAGGGGCGGGGAATGTACCCACATTTCATTCAAACAATAAGCTCCCCGCCAAAGAAGCCCTCAATTCCGCAAATTCTTCCTTTACGTTTGACGAAATAATTTTATAAAAGGGCGCGTACTTATGAATCTGCTTCACCTTCCTCATAAAGAAATCAAGCGGATACCCAATATCATGGAACATGGCACTGATAAAATAGCTTTGGTACAAAACTCTTTTTACCGCTGTTTCATCCCCTTCTGTCTGTGCCTTTATATAACTTGCAACTATCGTATGGGACTGCATGATGCAGTTTGTCATGGCATCTAAAAAGCCATAGTCCAGCATAAAAACGGAACCAAGATACACATTGCGGTACTGATGCTTGTAATGCTCCCTAATCCTTTTAGGAGCTCCGCTTTCCCCGTCATATTCTAAAAAGATATCGTTTTCCAATGCTCCATAATTGTTCACCAACAGACGATCAATCCCTGGAATCTGAAAATATTCCTGAAAAATATGAAGAATATCATCCATCATGCAAAGTTCACTGCACACTTCTGATTCCGAATATAGTGCCTTTCGTGTTTCATAAATTTGTTCAAAGTTGTACGAAGTCAAGCTCTTCTGCCATGCTCTTTTCCCTCTTTCATCCTTTCTTTTTACTCGCAGAAAATCTGGCAGGTTTTCCGATAAATTATGAAAATAATCATACATTGTTTCATCGTTTATGATTCGGTCGTTATCCTTTTTCTTCATGGATTCCCCTTTCAATGATCATCCTTCTCCATTTCTTCCACTCTTTCCACTTCCACTCCCGTTGGCCAGACGTTATAGTCGTCCGATCTATTCGCCAGTTTTACCTCATTTTTTATAATACTCTTTTTCATTAAATCCTCTTTATAGGGCAGATAGAGAATTTTCAGCGTCGGAACATGAAAAAGCTCCTCTATTTCCTTGATAATCTCCTGTTTTTTGAAAAGGAAATGTTGCTCGTCATCTTCTTCCTCTTCTCGTTTATGCATCCCTTCACAGTCGAACAGGTCATTAACCAGCACAGTCACCATGCGTTTATCTTTCTTCAAGTATGCACGATATTCATTCAAGCTGGCCGCCGTCTTCCTGATATGGGAAGCATCCGGCGTCGTAACATAAACTTCTTCTACCTCCACACTCTTCTTCTCATTATCCCTCATCTGATAAATATCTGCCAGGATGCACTCCTCTGTATAAGAAATCCCCGGCGCACAATCCAGTACGATCAGATTTTTTCCCTTTCCGCTCAGGATCTGATTCAGCAGGCTCCTGACCTTATTCCGGAAAATCCCTCTTTCTACATCCGGACAGGAACGAAGCCTGTCTTGTCCGCTATAAGCCTCTTTCATTCTAGACACCGGATTCAAAACGGCCGCATAAAAATTATTTTTTTCTTTTAAATCAATCTTCTGCACTTTATCCTGCAGTTTACTGCCTTTTCTGTCGTCCACATCGTTGTAGTACGCCTTTTGTTTTTCCAAAGAAAGAACATATTCCACCCCTGTTCCCAGTATATCCAGATCTACATAATATATATTTTGATAAGTATTCCCTTTATACTCCGATATACATCTGCAAAGTGCCGCCGTCGTCTTGCCCGCGCCCCCTTTAAAAGAATTTATCATAACAATCCTGTTATCTTTACCTTCCCCTGTCATTTCAATTTTTTATCCTTTCGTATAAATTCCTCATATTCCTTTTCATCGAAGTTTCCAAAAAACCTTCCGTTTCCGACGTATGCAGGACATGCAGCAGCATATCTTTCTTATAGTACTCCATAAACCTTGTCACGGAACTTTCATCTACCTCTATCAGTTGTTCAAAGAATCCCAACATATCCAGCAACTCCATAATATCCGTGGTCGGGTAGTAACAGGAGTGCTCCGCTTCCCCCGGCTCCTGTATCCTGACTTTCGCTTCCGGGCTGTTCCCCCTGCCCTGACCAGCCTGATACAAGGCCAACGCCAACGAATAATTTTCCGTTTTCCCATAGAATTCATCTATCAGCATCTCACGGAACTTCGCTGTCATATAACCACTGCCGTAAAAAACTTCTTTCACCAGTTCTCCTGCAAACTGCCGATACTTCTCCTTTTCTTCTTCTGCCGCCTCTTTCTCCTTTGTCTCAACAGTAAACACGAAAAAGAGCTTTCCGTCTTCGTAAACAGCCTGCAGAAAAATCTCCTGCAGCCCTTCCGCTTCCAGCAACTGCCTGCAAAAATCTTCCTCTCCGGTCAGTTCATCCAAAAGTCCGCTTAGAGAAATCTCTGCTGCCTGCGTCCCCTTTTCTTTTAATTCATTCTTTTTGTTTTTCTGTGACAGCATAAGCAGAATACTTTCATTTCCGCTGATCCGGCTTTTTCTGATCTGGTAGTTCTCCTCCCGGTAGATATGCCGAAGCAGACGCTCGTTTGCGCTGACGATAACAGCCTCAAAATGTGCGTCTTCCTGTACCTTTGCGCTGATCTCCCTCAACTTGCGCATATTCAATTCCTGATTATTCCATTTGGATAAAACCGCACCTCCCCCATTCTGGATACGCTGCAGGGTGTCCCATAAAAGCTCTATATGATTTCTGCCGCTCTGCAGGATTTCCATCTGCTCCTTTAAGTCAAAATTCCCCAGCTTTTTCCTTACCGCATTCGGCTCCTGCGTATATCTGACCATCTTACCGGAATTGTAGATTACATCCGTATCCGCAAAAAACAGCAGGTCGCAGTTCTCCAGCAAGTCCCTGATTTCCAGCTCATTACCGCCGTCTACATATTTCCCCTTGATAAAGCGGAACTTAACCACTACCGGCTAAAGCCGGTAGGTTCGGTTTGCTGCTAAAGCAGCCTAAAGGTGTGCACCCTATAAGTTTTCTCTTCTCCTTTACGTTCACCCTATCTCGAAGTTATCAGAATTCCTCTTCTCCTGTATATCTTGGTTCTGAATGTACGCTTTAATTATTTCATCTGTTACATTTCCACTGCTTGCCACAAAGTATCCCCTTGCCCACAGATGCTGTCCCCAGAATTGCTTGTTCAATTCTTTATATTCCATTTGCAGTTTCCTTGACGTGTTGCCCTTTATATACTGCACTAACTTGCTTGCTGACAGATGGGGCGGTACTGATACCAGCAGGTGTATATGGTCACTTCCCACATGTCCTGCCAGGATCTCCACTTCGTTACTCTGGCAGATCATTCGGATAAGTTCCCGTGTTCTTAATGCTATCTGCCCTGTTATCACTGGTTTACGGTACTTTGTTATCCAGACGAGATGGTACTTTATATCATACGTGCAATGTGATGATTTCCTGTAATTTTCCATATAATTTACCTCAGGCTTAGTATCTCTCTTTTCATTCTTTCTAAACCTGGAGCTATGGGGTTAACCTAAAGGCTTCGCCTTAAGGCGAGGGTTTTAACCCCCTTATACAGACAATAAATGCCAGGGTCTCCCATCCCCATATGATACAATCTCTCCAGTTCCCGTTTCAATTCCCTTTCTCTTTTACTTATGATCTGAATCGTAATCCTGCTTAAAAGACAGGTTTTCCCATTCACCAGTTTCCGCAGTCTGCGGAGCAGAAAAGGCAATCCCTGAAAATCATCCAGATCCACAATACTGACGGACAGCATCCCCAGATACGGATTTTGGATAATATATTCCTCGATAACGCTGTTTAACAGCCGAAAATTCACCGGCGAATTGGCGCCTCTGCTTTCTTTCTCATAAAACAGGAGTTCCCCGGGTTTCCGAACGCTGGTATAATCCAGTTGGTAGAGTTTCCGCCCTTTTTGTAGAAAACGGACAGGAAACCAAAGCTTTTCCTGCTCCACTATAAAAGAAGGAATATCCGATATGGTTTCCAGATTTTTCATTTCCTGATATGCTGTTTCATACAGCTTCTTTAAGCGAAGGAAATACAAACCCGCCACCGGATGATAAAAAGGCATCACGATCCGACCCTTCTCTTCCCTGCAAAACAGCGTCTGGAATGTTTCGACAATATCCGTATTTTCACACAAATGGTTCATAGCTTCATCTGTCAGGAGCCATCCCAGCACTTCAAAATATGCAGATAAAAATCTTTCTTGATTTTTGCAATACCGGGAAAGCATTACCGGCGTGATCTTCTGGAAATCCCCCCTTACCACCGCCTGGTCGAAGGCAGAAAGCAGTTCTGTCAGACAGGATTTCCACTTTTCCTTCTTTTCCCGCAGGATCCCATACTCTTCCAGAATTTCCAATAAATCCTCTATTTCTTTCCGACACACCGCCAACTCATGCTCTTCTGCCACAAATAATTCTCCGGCTTTTGCAAAGGAAGAGCCTCGTCCATCCGTTTCCTCCGTAACTTCCCCTGATCCGGCTTTAATCTCCTCCTCTACGTCGGCAACATCCCATCCCTCCTCTTTTAAGCACATATCATAAGAATAACTATAAACATGCTCCTCCTGTTCGGGTTCTTCTTTCTGCTTTTTTACTGCCTTTTTATAGCGGAAGTACCCCTCCACCCATTCAAACTCCGCTTCTTTAATAAACTTTTCCAACCTGTCTTTTCCCAGCGCAGATACAATCTGTTTCCGCAGTTTATCCGACATATTTTTGTCTTCCAAAGCCTTTTCCAGTCTCTGGCGTACAATATCCGGTTTGGAATAGCGGATCTGTCTCTTTAGCCTTCCTTTGTTCAGTCCATCCCCCTTTGTCCGCCAGATACCGAACCGATTCACATAATCATTGATCTTCCTTCTGTTAAATTTTATGTTTTTTTCTTCCCTGGAAATACAATCCTCCAAATATTCCAACAATTCCCCGATTTCCACCGGTATATTCTGCACCAGCGTATAGACATACTCCTCCAAAGTCCTATCTCTTTCCGTTATTTCAAAAGCCTGGATCAACAATTTCCACAACAGATCCATATCCTCCGGTATGACCGGATATTCTATAAAATCTTTCAGCGAATCAATCCTTCTTATGGAATCCGAACAAAGCAGCACCAGCTTCTTTATTTTTCTGTCATTCCGGTATCGCACGGCGTCTGCATAATCCTCCTGTTCCGCCCGGACAAACAGGCATCCTTCTACCGGGGGCAGATATTCATCCGGAAGCATCTCCGCATTAATATCCGTAATCGCAATAAATGCTTCTTCTTTTCCGTTCGTCAATTCCTGCATATAGGCGGACAGATATTTTGCCGTCAACTGAAATATCCGCCTGTCTTTCTCCTTACCATCCTTCATAACAATTTAAATTCTCCCTTTTTCTCTGGCAGCGTAATAACATAACCGCTGTCAGACAACCTTATGAGGCAGTTAACCTGATCCAGCGTTTCCAAAAAAGCCTGCTCATTTCTACTGAATTCCTGTTGTTTGACACGGATTTTATATTTTTGGGCCAACCGTTCTGTTTTACTGCATTTTCGGATATAAATCCCATAGCGTTCCTCCAGATCTTTTATGAAATCATCAAAAAAAACAAATTCCAAATCCTTCCTGGCCAAGTACAGCCTTACCAGAAAAGCGGTTAATTCACCGGATAACGCAAAATATTTAAATTTAGAGCGGGTCGCCGGATATACAAACCCAATTTCCTTCCCGCTGCTCTGTAATACGCTGAAAATCCTTTTCTGGTTTGTTCCCGATATCTTCCCTGTCAACTGCATATAGTAATCGACAAATTCTTCCACAGACAAGTCTGTCGCTTCCCCTGCCCGCAGGTGAAAAACATCTGCTGCTTTTTGATTCAACCTTTCATCCTTCCGGTAATTCGCATCAAAAACCTGATTCAAATAGTCCTTTAACTGCAGGTCGCCAACATACATCGCACCATCCCTGTTACTGACTGCAATCCGGGCTGCCTCTGTCTTTATCTCCTTTTCCACCTGTGCCTCAACTCTCCCCGCATAAAAAACCGACAGCATATCTGAAAAACTGTCCCGGAACGACTGGTAATTCGACGTACAGGCACGATGCAGTCCACCATCGTTCAAACCGCTGTCCGTAGAGCCTTTACACAATAAAACAGGTATCCCGGATATCTCTGACGTTACCCGGCGGATAAAATAGAATACCACATACATAGTCAGCAGCATGGCCAGATCATCCAGCCGCTTATAAAAATCCTGCCCCTTAAAGTACGGATGGATCAACAGGGAGTGCATGTCCAGATTAAAACGCTTTCCCAGTTTCCTGAAAAAAGGAGCTTCCCTTAATTTCTCGAACCCTCCGGGCTCCTTCTCTTTATCCTGCCGCTCCTTCTCTATGCCGCAAAACCGGCTCACAATATCATAGATCCCAGTAGAATCTCCATACAAATATTGGTATAATTCCTCCCGTATCCGCTCAGCCTCAGACGCTTTCCCATCGCCAATCGCCAGATAATAAAGCAGATGACGCAGATTCACGTTCGCACTCCCAAGCATATCCAACGAAACAGGCATATAAATCTTGTCTTTTCCGCTCCTGATTCCGGACAGCTTCTCTCTTCCCGTAAAATACTGGAAAAATTCCTTAAATGAACGTTCCAAGTCTCTTTTCACCTCAGGATTGCTTTCCTGACAGACCAATATCCCGTTTTCCTCAAAAAAAGAGAACGTATAATCATCCTTTTCATGGCTCCGCGCTTCAAAGAAATCAGCGAGAAAATTATTCAACAACAGATATTTTGGCGTTTCAGGAGCGGAAACGCCCACAAGAGCCGTCAATGCCTCGTTTTTCATTTTCAAGCCTCCGCTTCCTTCTCAATCATTACTTTCGTGCTGCTTCTGAATAAAATACTGTTCTGTTGTTTCAATTCCAAGCTGAAATTCATAAAATCCTTCCTCTTTGCTTCATCAAACCGTATATGCGCTTTCCGATAAGCATCTGGCATGGAATGCAGCACTTTCCGGTAAAAAGTATTCACCGCATATTCCTCCATGGAAATGCCGTTCCTGTCTATATGATAATCATCGGCAGCCATCAAAAGAAACCGGAATAACGGATAGTCAATCAGCATACTTTCCTCACGCAGGTTATCCCCTTCCATATAAACATAACTAAGAAAAAATCTGTTTTCCTGCCCTGCCGGTAAGTTTCCATTGTCCCTGCTTTTCAAATCCAGATCGTACCGCTTCCATATTGTCTCTATATCGCTGCTTATATCAAATTCCGTCTGGATGCACCCGTCAAATATACTGGGGGTATCCGCCACCGTCATTTTCAGATTGGTATTACCTGCACGGTTAATCTTGCTCAAACCAAGCTTCAACCTGACCAGATTCCTGTCATTCGTATCCATCGTACTAAAAAAATAAGGCTCCCTGTAGTTGATCGCATTCAACGTCTGTCGGAATTCCGTCAAATAATCCGCATACAGAAGTTCGTATCTTTTTTCTGCTTCCATATCCTTCTGCTCAAAAAAGCTTTTACGTTTATCTATAATACATTCTTCCCTGCTGCCATACTGCCTGTTTGCATCCCTTGTCCTGGCCTTAGCCGGATCCAGACAACAGAACTTTTGCAGTCTTGGGTCATTTACAACATCAAATATCTGATAATAACGGAAACTTTCCTGTTCCTTCTCCTGTTTGCGCATTTCGCAGTCCTGTCCAAATGTGATCATATAAGAAATGAGCGACAGCAATTCCCGGAATGTAATATGCCCCCCTGTCAGATATACAGCATCACAAAGAACTCGCAGCCCCTCCATACCTCTGTCTGTCAGCTTTATCAAATTCTCCTTATAAACACAGTTTCCCCTCCATGGACAATCCGTCTCATTACATTCACTGTTCCTGTCAAAAGTAAGGAAAGAAAGCGCAATATCCTGAAAAAGCTCCTGATCTGCCGCAAGATTCCGCCGTTCAAAATTAATGATCAGCACATCATCCCTTACCGCTCTCAATTCCTTAAGCAGTTCCGGATAATACCTTAAAACTGTTTTTGTAAAGATACCAATGTTAGCTGCCACTATATGCTTTGTACTACTCTTCCCTTCTACTAATTCTTTGATTTCTGCGATCAAATTCTTTTTTTCATTATCATTCACCTCTGAAAAATCCATGCATACCTGAAACCCCTGTTCCTGCAGCACATCGTTCAGATTCCGTAACAGTCTTGTCTTTCCATCTCCCGCTTCTCCAGTCAAGAGAATAAATTTCAACTCTGAAATCCGCTCCCTGATTTCCTTCTCCTGCGGTAATACGATATTGAAATTATCCATATTCCGTTCGTCCATCATAAACGAATGCCCTTCATATCCTCCGCAATATTTTATCAACTGAAGAATCTTTTCTTTTACATTCATACCGCACAAATCCTCTTTTGCACTTCTTAACCTGTTATCTTAGTTATTTTATCATATCAACAAATACAAGTAAATTTATTCTTTTCAACGACGGTAACGCCCATTGTGTATCTGACTGGTATTTTTTAGGCCGCAGATGCTCCCAAGTATTATGATTGTGACTGCTTCTGCAACACTGCAGAAATAACCATTGTATTCCTTTGTTGTATCTAATTCTTGAAAATTGATTTCCGTGGTTCCGCATGGCTTCTCATTTACCTGTATAGATATCTTTGCTATAATATTTATCACTTTCCGGTTATTATAAAGGAATTCTCTAAGTTCATCTTTTTCAAAATCTATTGGAATCCATTTATAATTGAATAATTATATTTCCCTGTTTCCTTATCATATTCAGCCTCTGATTCTGCTATGCTGGGAGTTTCGTCTTTTCCATAACGCAAAAAAGTTACTTACCGCACATTTCTGCGCAATAAATAACTTTGGTGTTAGTTAAAAAACGGGTTGGTCGCTCTTATAAGTCCGTTTATTTGGACATTTGAATCGGTATAATGGTCTCAACATTTAAGAAAGGCATCCTGCGCTGT
>CAJTEN010000066.1 GCA_910575245.1 Clostridia bacterium
TACCAAAGGCCAGTGCCTTTTTGGTGTCAAGACATCAATTTTATAGTCAGTTTTTATAATATCTATAAGGATTTTCATTGAAAATTCTTATGGGAAGTTTGAGTTACTTTAAAGTAAGTAAAACCGTAACTTAACCACAGAGAATCCCCAAAAAAGGGCAAACTACCCCTATGGCAATGTTTTTTGTTTTTTCAAGTGTCAAGGTTCTCATATTCTTATTCCAGCTGCACTGCCAGATCCCATATATTGCGGAATGTTTCATAGACTTCTTCTTTATAGGGGCAGCTGCTGCATAGCTTGAATTTTACATACCTGCCACTATGGACCACCTTTGTTGCAATCTTCAACAGTTTCAGGCGTACCGTATCAACAAGGCTTTTGCACATATGCCCCGGCAGCGCAAGCCGCCGGAACCAGTTGAAAATGCTGTATGCCAGGGCATGGAGCTGCAGGCGGTTTGCATTTACGGTCTTGCTTCTGGAACTTACTGCACCAAAGTCAAAGCCCTGCTTGCCCTCACCAATAAAGTTTTCCATCCGGCCGCGGTTGCAGTAATAATCAATGACCTGCCAGTGGCCCAGTTCTTCCATGTTGGTGACGATGAACGTATACATATGGGTCATCTGGTTATAAGGTTTCTCAATCTTGAACACTACCCGGCGGGGCGCACGCCATGAGGATGCCTGGTAAAAGAACTCCCCATATGTGACAGCATAGTCTATCATATTAAAACGGGTTGCCCCGGCCAGAGCCTCATCCCCGTCCTGTGCCAGTTTGAGAAGTGTGCTGTTGATCTTCAGCCGGATGGCATATTTTACATCGTTGTCCTCAAACAGGCCATACAGTTCGGGTGTGGCAAAACCGCTGTCCCCTCTGGCGTATAGCTGTATGCTGGGGTAGTTTTCCCGGTACTCGGCGATAAGTGGTTCCATGAATGCCGCCGCGCCTTTGGAACAGTAGTCTGTGCCGTCACGCAGCTGCGCACGGAGCAGGTCGCCGGTCAGTCCGTCATAGCACAGGACCGGATGATAGCCGTGCGCCTGATAATGGTAATTAAAGCCCCCGCCTTCCTGTTTCCCATAAGTTGGAAGCAGCGTAGTGTCAATATCGAAAAGCACGGACTCCGGCATTTTGATGGAATATATTTTCCTGCGCAGCTGACGCAAGATATCGTCAAACTGCCGGAGCGTATCATCATCCATACGGTTGAAGAACCGGGATAATGTGGGCTGTGATGCAAGGGCCGCTTTCCCAAGGACAGCTGAAAGCACGGGGTCATGGCGGAGCTCATCGGCGCAGTTGTCCTCATAGTAGGCGCCGAAGATCTGGCAGAGCATCTGGAGCAGGTTTTCATCATCTTTATGGATGCAGAATGAAGCAGGGCCATTGGTCTTGAAACTGGCCTTCAAGAGTTTTTCAAAGCCAAGAATATGGAGGAATTCGTTCATCATAAGAAGCCCGCCATCGGAAGAGAGTTCACCTCCGTCAAAATTTACTATAAACTGCTTATTGCATTTAAGCTGGATATCCTTTAAACTATGCATAGAGTTTCTCCTTTGCAGAATTTATGTATGGTTGAGGTCCAACATAATTATAGCAAATCTGAAACTCTTTTTTAATCAAAAATAGTTTCACCTACTAAGTGAAAATGTAAAGCGGTTGAAAACACAGTAACTATACGGGTTTTTCCATAATTGGTACCGCCAGCGTGAATAATTCAGGGTTATTTATAAAATTTTTCTGAACATCATTGACAGTGAGGTATATTTTCGTTAATATTAACATATAAATAAGTCAGTGATATCACTGATTGGGCTGGTCGAAAGACCCTGGTCCACCGAACGGCGGGGAATTTCCCCGCTATTTTTGTTAGGGAAATCTGAGAGGGATGAAGGAAGTAATCTATGGCTGAAAAGATTTTAAGTGTTTTTATAGATGAATCGGGCGATTTTGGGCCATATGATTTTCATGCGCCATTTTATCTGGTTGCAATGGTTTTACATAATCAGGATGTGGATATTAGCAAAAATATTGATGATTTGGAGAATCATTTGACAAATATTGGATATAAGCAGCACGCCATCCAGGCGGCTATTCAAAAATAATGCCATAGGATTTTTGGTACTCGCAGGCAAAAGTATGGAAGAATGGCTTAAAATCAAGGGATTTTAAGGTTTGGTGGGGTTCATCACGGTGGGTGGTGGGCCCCTATTTTTGTGTTTCTTGATGCCGCTGATAGGATGGCGATAGGGGGAAAAATCGTACTATCAGGCAAAAGTCGGCAGTTTCCGTGATAGTATCTGAGTTTTGCGTGAAAGTATAAGGGTTTCCGTGATAATATGAAGTTTCGCCTGTTTGTAGAAAAATGCTGTTGAAATATGGGAGATATTATCGAATTTTGTCAGGGTGTCTCCTTCCCCGGCAGATACGGACACGGAAAGCCGACAAAGCCCGTAAACACGGCGTTTTTGGCACTGCATAACTTACAAAGTTACATTATTTCCGTGTGCTTTTAGGGGCATTTTTACATTAGTGGGATATAAACATTTGTTCTGAGGTTGTTTTGCATGATAGTATAAACACGTAGGCAAAAGTCGGTTATTATCACGGAAACTCGGACACTATCAGGCAAAACTCCATACTATCACGCAAAAGTCGATACCCGCAGGCAAAACCCTTATACAAACACGGAAACTGGCTGTATTATCACGGAAACTGACAGGGAGTTTTCGTGATAATATAAGGGTTTCCGTGATAGTGTAAAGAGTTTCCGTGTTTGTATATGAGAAAAGCGGTAAAAACTGAATGAATAAATGATAATGTGAGAAAAGGGATGTTTCGGCAGTCCTTTTTCTCATGTCTTAAGTTTTCACAATTCATTTCTCTACATTTCAAATTTCACAGATATTTTTTATTGGTTCAGAAAATAATAAGTTGGAAAGCGGGGGAATCAGAGTTAATATGCTTACACGGCGGTCTGTGTTTCCACTATATCGGACTAATTTTGTGCCTTGGGAGAAGGCAGGGATTTTTGCTTAATGGGATAATTTTCTAAAAGTTAATCTGTATGCTAAAATATAATTGTTGACTTGAAGCGCACTTCATAGTTTATGATAACAGGGAAAGGTGGATTTATATGTATTCAGCAAAAGAAGCAGCAGAAATGACGGGATTATCGACAGCAGCATTAAGGTATTATGAAAAGGAACAGTTATTGCCGCAGATTTCTCGGACAAGCCAGAAATACAGGCAGTATTCGGATTCAGATATTGAATGGATAAAAATGGTTCAATGCCTGAGAAGGGCAAATGTGCCAATCCAGTCAGTTAAAAAATATATTGCCCTGTTGGTACAGGGTGGGAAAACAATGGAACAGCGGTATGGCATGGTTCAGGATTACATTAGGGATATTCAGGAACAGATGGATCAGCTGCAAAATGCGCTTGCCTTAACACGCGAAAAGTCAGCATTTTATGAAAAACGTTTAAAGGAGCCGTCAAGCAGGGATTTAACATATCTGGAAGAATGGGAATTGTTTAAAAATGAAGAAGGGAAGGAAGAATGAAAACGGTTTTGATTACGGGAACCACCAGCGGGATCGGAAAAGCCTTTGCGGAAAAATTCGCAGATGAGGGGTATGATTTGATTCTTGTTGCGAGGAATGAGCAGAAGTTAAAACAACAGCAGGCAGCTTTGCAGGAGAACTACCATGTGGCAGTGAAATACATTGTTCAGGATTTGACACAGGAGAGTGCGGCAGGTTTGATAATGGCGAATATAGATAAATGGAAGGTCACCATTGATGTTCTTGTAAATAACGCAGGCTTTAATGAGTGTGGTTTTTTTGTGGATACCAGACTTGACAGGGAGCTTGAAATGATAAATATGCATATACGGTTTGTAACAGAATTGACAAAACGTATATTAGTACATATGAAAGAAAACGGCTATGGGAGAATCCTGAATGTAGGCTCAACAGGCTCTTTTATTCCGTCTCCAACAGATGCCGTTTATTCTGCCACAAAAGCATATATTATGTCTTTTTCAAATGCTTTATGTGGCGAGCTTGGTAAAACAGGAATAAAGATAACTACTTTATGTCCAGGGGCGACGAAGACGGAATTTGCTGCAAAAGCAAATATTCAAAACACATTGCTATTCAGGATTGGAGTTATGAAGCCGGAAAAAGTAGTGGGGATTGCTTATCACAAAATGATGAAAGGAAGAAAACTGGTTATTCCGGGGATATATAATAAGCTGTTGGTTGTATTTTCCAAAGTAATGCCTATGAGCCTAATAAATAGGATTACGATTCTTATGATGAAATAATTGTGGCGAGGCTGGAAAAGATACCATTGATTAAGCAAAGGCCGCCGCAGATGGCTTACCGCCATATGCGGC
Organism: Clostridia bacterium; assembly: GCA_910575245.1. Taxonomy (GTDB): domain Bacteria; phylum Bacillota; class Clostridia; order Lachnospirales; family Lachnospiraceae; genus UBA3282. The sequence goes on from CAJTEN010000066.1 coordinate 4,402, forward strand.
GGTCTGCCGTTTTCGCAGGCAGGTTTGACAGCAGAAACCGCTTGGAAAGCGGGGAAATCAGAGTTAATATGCAAACACGGTGGTTTGCGTTTGTGCCGCCTTGCGGGGGCAGCCGCCCCTTTTGTGAGGGATATTGAGAGCGGCAGAGGGGATATTAAGGATAAAAAATGTCAATCCAGTTACGCTGTCAAATCGTCTATTCACGCTGTCGGAGTTAAAAAAATTATTATTTTTCCGATACACGAAGTAAAGCATTTTTAGGGATAAATGCTGAAAGAAGGAGGTGGAGGCAATCAAAATAGCGGTCTGTGATGATGAAAAAAATATAAGGAGCTACATCTGTTCGCTGGTTCGGAAACAGGGAGTGGAGTGTGAGGTTACGGAATATTCACGGCGGAGGACTATCTTTTAGCGAGGGCTGAATGTGACCTGCTGTTTCTTGACGTTGAGCTGAAAGGTCCGGATTCATCAATGGATGGTATGGAAATGGCAAAACGGATCAGGGGCATGGAAGATATCAAACAGCCCGTCATCATATTTGTCACGGGCTATGAAAAATATGTGTATGATGCCTTTGACGTGGGGGCTTTCCAGTATCTGCTGAAGCCCGTTGACGAAGGGCGGTTTGCCGAGATTTTTCAAAGGGCGGCACAGCAGGCTGGGCAGGGTAAAAGAGCGCTGATGATCCAGTATGGGAATACGGGAAAAACAATACCGTTAAGCGACATCTATTACATGGAAAGCCAGAACCATAAGATAGCCGTCCATATGAAGGACGGGGTTTTGGAGTATTATGCAAAAATGAGCGATCTGGAAGAAGAACTGCAGGGGCAGTTCTGCCGTGTCCACAAAGGCTATCTGGTCAATCTGTCCTATGTGGATGAATACAACAAAACAGAGGTAACGCTGACAAATGGGGATAAGCTCCTGATTTCAAAATATAAGTATGAAGATTTTGTAAAAGCGTACCTGCGGTTTATGAAATAGGAGGGCTGTCATTGAGCGAGGCAAGTTTTACACTGTTCCAAAATACAGCGGTGGGGATTGAGGTCGTTCTGTATGCCTGCTGTCTGACGGCATTTTTCTATCCGTATATGGCGGGGCGGAAAAGGGGGCATCCGGCAGATATCATAAAGATGCTGACTGTGTTTGCATCCTATTCTATCATCTATTTTTTTAACATGGCAGTCAGTATGGGAACATTGGTCTGCATGATTTCAGTAATAGTCCTGTTGACGCTGGCGGCAAGGTATTTAGGGATGGAAAAGAAAGCTGCACTGTTCATGGGGGTAGTATTCTTTTGCATCAGGAACTTGAGTTCGTTGGCGGTGGTGAGCGTGAATTTTTATATAATCAGGTATTGCGGAAAGGGGGCGGATGCGGCGAAGGTATTGCAGAACACTGCTTTGAATTTTTTCATGGTAGAACTGTTACAGTTTATGCTTTTTTTCGTGCTGCTGTATATGGCGGCACATGAGATCAAAAAATGCAGGATAGAGCTGCATATAGGGGAATTGTGCTATCTGTTGCTGGCGCCTGTGACGGGCATCTTGTTTGTAAATATCCTATTCCGGATTCTGACAGTGGTGGCTAAGGGGGATTTGATTATTCGGCTTTATGAGCAGTACCCGGTGCTGATAGGGATTGTACCTGTGTCTGCAGCACTATTTTATGCCAGTATTCTGGTGACCATAATATCCTATCAGAAAGTGGCAGGGCTTCAGGCGGAAAAGAAAAGATATTTTGTGGAACAGCAGCAGGTCCATGCCATACAGGAACGGATGGCGGAGGTGGAGCAGTTTTATGACGGCATACGCCGGATGAAGCATGAGATGAAAAATCATCTGACCAATATCAAGGGGCTGCTTGAGAGCGGGAACTATGGGGACATGGGGAATTACATTTCCAGAATGGATGAGAGCATGGATGCCTTTGAGTTTTCCATAAAGACAGGGAATACCGTTACTGACGTGATTGTGAACGACAGGCAGAAAGCTGCGGAAAAGCAGGGCATACGGTTCCGGTCAGAATTTACCTACCCGGAATCGGAAAAGTATGATGCCTATGACATCGGCATCATTATAAATAACCTGCTGCAGAACGCCTTGGAAGCCTGCGGGAAAATGCGGCAGGGCGACAGGTATATTATTATTTCCAGCAGGCAGAAGAGAAAGTTCTTCCTGATCGAGGTCAGAAACCCGTTTGAAGGGGAGATTATCATGGATGCGGATACGAACCTCCCAATCTCTACAAAGGAAAAAGAGCCTTTCGGAAAGAAAGGTTCCATGCACGGGTTCGGGCTTTCCAATGTAAAGAGGGAAGCGCAAGAATATATGGGGGACATAGATATCAAGATAAAGAAAAATGAGTTCAGTGTAACGGTGATGTTACAGGAAAGGAGACAGGTATGAGCATCGGTAATGCAAGCGGCATTGGGGGTTAATCCGTATAAAGGGAGTGCGGAGTGAAAAAAGTAATTGCAGTAATTTCAGCGAAAGGGGGTGTTTGTCATGAAGTTTGACAGGGGAAGTTAGGCGGTATGTCTGCATGGAGGTAATGAACCGCTCGGACTTATTATGAGGGAGCGGATGCGGCTCTGAACGACAGAGGGGCTGCAATAATAAAAATTATGGAGGACATTTGGAGATGAGCGTAAATGGAATAGGGGTGGGTTTTCCCGCATGGCGTGAAATGGGAAAGGCACAGAGGAATGGTTCGGGAACGGGCTTTGCAGGCAGGATGGCAGATGCAGATATGGTGAGAGAGGGTTTGGGTAAAAATTTCATTTATTCAAAAGCAGGAGAAAGGTTTTCTGCATATGATGCATACTCCATAATGGGCAATATGGGTTCAAGATTTCATACAAATAATCTTAAGGCAGAAACAAAGCAGCCAGTTGAAAAAGTAGAAAGTGAGCGGTATCTAATTGAACCGTCCGATGAGATATCTGGATATTGGCGTATATATGATAAGAAACTTGATAAATCATTTGAGTTTGATCCCAATAATACATCGGTACAAACAGATGGCAATTCGGGTAAAAATTACATCGTGGCGACTGACCCAAGGGGAGGGCTGATGGATGTCGTGCCCGCTGGCAGTGAGCTTATGGAGACATTGGCACAGTTTTTAAATGTCGATAATGCAGACAGTATTCCTACATCATCCTTAAATGAAAAATACACGATAGAGGTGAATGCGTTTACAGGAATAGAGTGCCTGAAAATCAAAGGGAACGAAGGCGGCGGTTCATGGCTCATGGTCAGCGATGAACAGCAGATGGGGAAATTGCGGGAACTGGCGGATATGTATAAGGAAAAGTATCCTAACCTTATAAAATCAGAAAGTGTGGCAATGGGATTTGCACAGGCCGAAGTAGCAGGTCAGGCTGTCAGGACAGAAGATGGAATCATGATGATTACCTGTAATGGGATGAACTATATGGATGATGCCAATCCATCCAGGAGCTGGGCTGTCATGTATCCAATAGGGGCAACGCATATGTATATGGAAATTATGAATGCAATGGCGGAGAGGTATATAGAAGCGAAAGACATCAAGGAATATTCAAAGTGGGAGAAATATTTTGAAGAAAGAGGACTGGAATTTGAAAGAATCTTATCAGATGAGGAATTGGAGCAGGCAGATAAACAGGAATCTGAATCAAAGACAGATATTATTGTTAAGCCAGATGGTTCAAGGGTGCTTGTAATGACAATGAGTATTGGCGGAATGGAAACTACAATGAGTTTGGAAATTTCCAAGCCGACAGAAGCACCAAATGAAAATTCAGAGCATGATACCGATAATAATATGCCATCTGATGATCCCGGAATGGATACAGTATCGGATGAAATGTCGAATATTTCAACGGAGGCTTAGAAAGCGTGGGCAGCTTTAAGAATACTGGTAGCTGTGCAAGAACAGATATGGTTTGGCCGACAGAGGGGCTACAATAGAAAATAATGGAGGACATTTGGAGATGAGCATAAATGGAATAGGGACAGCGGGATATCCGCTGACAGGATACACGGCAAGGAAGATGGAAACAAGTGTGGAACCC
>CAJTEN010000067.1 GCA_910575245.1 Clostridia bacterium
TACCAGATACAAAGAAATGTCCATTATCTTGGCTCATTCATCTGAGATATATAATTAAAAAATCCTTGAAAAATAAGGAAAAAAGACTTGACTAAATAGGGAGGTCTTTCGCTATGAAAAAGACCATTAAACTGATCGATCTGGATTGCGGCCATTGCGCTGACAAAATTCAAAAGGCCGTACAAAAGATTGATGGCGTCACCCATGCAGAGGTCAACTTCCTTAACCAGAAGATGGTCCTGGAAGCACCTGATGAGAGATTTGACGCTGTCCTGGCCGAAGCAAAGGCGCTGATTAAAAAGATCGAGCCGGATGTGACCGTTAAGGTATGATGAAAGCTGGACACCGGCTGCCGCTCTGGTAGCCGGTGTCCTTTTTGAAAGGAGAATATCATTATGACACGAAAACAAAAACGTCTGCTGACACGCATTATTGTAGCGGCGGTCCTGTTCCTGGCCGGGAACCTCGTTCCTTTGCCGGAATGGGCAGAAATGGGGATATTCCTGATCTGCTATGCGGTTGCCGGCTGGGATATTGTGTGGAAGGCAATCACCAATATCCTGCACGGACAGGTATTTGATGAAAACTTTCTTATGACGATTGCCACCGCAGGCGCACTGATCTTAGGGGAACATTCCGAAGGCGTCGCCGTCATGCTGTTCTATCAGGTAGGAGAATGGTTCCAGTCTTATGCCGTTTCCAAATCCCGGAAATCCATTACAAGCCTTATGAACATCAGGCCGGACTATGCCAATATAGAGCAGGACGGGAAACTGGTTCAGGTAGACCCTGACGAGGTAAAAATTGGAGATACTATTATCGTTAAGCCCGGGGAACGTGTGCCTTTGGACGGAAAAATCATCAAAGGGACCTCCGCCCTTGACACTTCCGCACTGACGGGAGAATCCATGCCTCGTGAAGTCGAACCAGGGATGGATGTTATCAGCGGCTGTATCAATCAGACAGGTATTCTTACCATACAGACCACAAAGGAATTTGGGGAATCCACAGTTGCCAAAATCCTTGACCTGGTGGAAAATGCAAGCGATAAAAAGGGCAGGACGGAAAATTTTATCAGCCGGTTTGCCAGATATTATACCCCGATCGTTGTATTTGCAGCTCTGGCTCTGGCGCTCTTACCGCCTCTGGTCCTGCAGCAGCCATTCAGCACATGGATTTACAGGGCATTGACTTTCCTGGTTATTTCCTGTCCCTGTGCCCTGGTGATCTCCATTCCGCTTAGTTTCTTCGGCGGTATCGGCGGTTCATCCAGGATCGGTGTTCTGGTAAAGGGAAGCAACTATCTCGAATCCCTGGCCCATGCAGAGCTCGTCGTCTTTGACAAGACAGGTACATTGACAAAAGGATCTTTTGCTGTCACTGAAATCCATCCTGTTGATATGGAAGACTCGCAGCTTTTGGAGCTGGCCGCATACGCAGAGGACTATTCCAACCATCCTATTTCCCTTTCCATCAAAGCGGCTTATGGGGAAAAGATTGACAGCTCCCGGATCTCCGATGTCCAGGAAATTGCCGGCCACGGTGTCCGGGCAGTTATTGATGGGAAACAGATCCTTGCCGGCAACGCGAAGCTCATGGAGAAGGAACATGTCCGATATGCCCCATCTTCTTCCGTGGGTACAGTCGTTTATCTGGCCTGCAACGGAAAATATGCCGGCTGTATTGTGATTGAGGACGAGATCAAAGCTGACGCTGCGGCATCTATCAAAAATCTGAAATCCTCCGGCATTCGCAGGACAGTCATGCTGACCGGAGACGCAGATGCAGTCGGCAAAAAAGTGGCCGGGCGTCTCGGCCTGGATCAGGCATACACCGAACTTCTCCCGGCTGATAAAGTTGACCGCGTGGAAGATTTGCTGAAAGAGAAAAGCGAAAAAGGCAGGCTGGTATTTGTCGGTGACGGTATCAATGACGCTCCTGTACTGGCAAGAGCTGATGTCGGCATTGCTATGGGCGGCCTGGGTTCTGACGCTGCCATTGAAGCTGCAGATGTTGTCCTGATGACAGACGAACCTTCTAAGATTGCTGCGGTAATGAAGATTGCCCGAAAGACGATCCGAATTGCAAACCAGAATATCGTGTTTGCCCTAGGCATCAAATTCCTGGTACTCATTTTAGGTGCTATCGGTAAAGCAAATATGTGGGCGGCCGTATTTGCCGATGTAGGCGTTTCGATCATTGCAATTCTGAACGCCATCCGCGCTATGCGCGTAAAGCATCTGGATATATCGGACCAGCAGTAATGACCGGTTATTTCATAAAACAAAAATGCGCTGTTCTCCTGTATGGCAGACGGCGCATTTCACTTATAAATTTGTCGGGCAGGATATTTTGAACAGGGCATCAATAGATTTGTGCAGCTGTTTTGCCTGGGGCGTATCGGCCAATGAGTAATAAACTTCTTTTCCATCTCTGCGGCCGGTTATGATCCCGCTCTTTTTCAGGACATGCAGATGATGCGATACGGCAGGAGCACTCATATCAACCGCAGCCGCAATATTGCACACACATTCTTCACAATGGCATAACAGCCACAAAATCCGTAAGCGGGTCGGATCGCCAAGCTGCTGGAATAAAAATGATATATCCCTGAAGTCCTCCGTCAAAGGCATTTTTTTCAAAACACGATTTATATTCTGTCCGTGGTTATGAGGCAGGTTGTAATGTTCCATAGCGATCAGCTCCTTCCTCACATAATAATAACCATAACCTTTTCAACTGTCAAACAGCTCCATATGGATTGGAGATAAAACATGGGCAATACAGAAAAAAATACATTTTCAATTCCAACACAGCAAGAATTAGAACAGCTAAGCGAATTACACAAAACGATGGGAGATTACAGCCGTATGAAAATCCTATGGCTTTTGATGGGCCAGGAATTATGCGTCAGTGATCTGGCAAAGCAAATGAACATTACGAAATCGGCTGTCTCCCATCAGCTCCGGGAGCTTCGCATCACAAGATTGGTTCAGTCACATAGAGTCGGAAAGAATGTATTTTACTCCCTGTCAGACGAACATATTCAATGGGTACTGGAAGAAACATACGCTCACATTTCAGAAAGATAAAATGCAGTCCCCATTCCGTATACGCAAGAGGTGGCTACGCGAATCTGCCCGGTATTTAATTATAGGCTCTCGGGCGGGGAACCCCAAGACTGGCCACTCTGCCTCAATCCCCTCGTTATCCAAAATACGCCGCCCGCATTTAGGATTCGGGCATCTGATTCTTTTCCACTGACAGCCGCCTCCCCGCACTGATATGTAACAAGGGAACCAGACAGAACGTGAAGTGTTCCTGTTTAGTTCCCTTTTATCATTTGTGCTTTATTGGTTTTCTTCGTGTGGCTTCCGCTGTACACACTAATTATTCACAATCTTAATGTCCGTACCTGCCACCTCGTATCTTACCTTGTAACTGGAAAACTGACCCATTCCATAATCGTAAAGCATCAGTATATCATCCCTTAACTGCTCATATCTGCCATTGCTCTCCTGAGAATTCAATAACTGGCACATTTTTTTAGGAAGCCCGCCGATATTCCCATTCACATCCACTGAAATATCATCACATGAATACTGTCCCCCCGTTGCTTTACCAAGAAAGCCGGAAATCTCCCTATATGCATCGATCCGATTGAACTCCACCGCAGTATAATCCGATGCCTGCATATGGCAGTCCCATAGTTCGTCCGAAAACTGTTCCTCCAGCACATCCGCTGCTTTCCGCTTTTCTTCCTCCGAAAGTTTCCCGGTAACGGTTATCTTTCCATAGATATCCATCTCTATGACATACTCTTTTCCCTGTACATCAATCCCTGCTTTTTCCAATGCTTCGTGCATCTTCGGGAACAATGTGTTTTTCAGTCTGCCATTGGCCGCCGCGCGCTCATAATCGTGCAGGTTCGCAAAAATTTTCAGGTAAGCCTCCTCCCGCTTATCCAGTATTTCCCCAGATGCCTTTTTCTCCAGCAGCCCTTCCACGCTTTCCGTACCCGCATATCGTTCATCCTCCGGGAGGGAATCATACTGCCCCCTGTGTAATTTTTCAATTTCACTACTGTGATCCTGCCTCCCGTCCGCTTTCTCCTGCTTCTGATACTTCTCTTCCATAATACGGATACGGTAAGGTTCTTCCGCATCCACATTCCCGTTACCGTGGTTTTCCACCCTGATGGTATAACGTTCTGATCCGTCCCAATCCGGCAGGGTAAGCTCTTTGCCGCCGTCACCATTGCTTTTCGCTATCCCTATCTGGTTTCCCTTTGCATCGTAAACTGCCAGATCATAATCGCTGCCCTCCGGAATATTTTCCAGCCGGATTGTAATTTCCGTTCCTACGCCCATCTTCGCATAAAAGCTCTTCTGACCATAGGAAAAGGAGTAATAATCTACATCCCCATCTGAATCCAGTTTTCCTTCCAGATAGCTGTCCCTGTTCTGTAATAATATCCCCAAATCATATGTGCTGAAATAACTGTCTACTCTGTCATCATATTTGGTCTTTTGACGGTAGCTGTCATTCTTATTTTCACAGCTTTCTACCAGAACAGTCTGTTCATTCAGTTCTTTCATGGGGGAGGCAAAACCTTTACTCCCATATTGAGTCCCGCTTATCAGAGGGCTGCTGATATAATATGTATAATTCATTTCTAAATCTCCTCCATTCTTTTGCTCCCCAATCCCCCTATCTGCCGGAAACCGGGGATGCCTGCCCTGTTTGTCCTCTATGGCTTATATCCCCTTATGGTAAGTCCGCGGCATAATGCCCTCATTCAGCCAAGCAATGAATCTGTTCCCGTCATGATATTTGCTTCATAGGTACTGGATGCCTTTGCCATCTGCCTCTCTCTGGCCCATGCCTTTGTCAGCCTGCTCCCCTCTAATTCCCGCTTTGCAATCTTTTCGTCCAACGCCTCCTGCTGAAATTCCTTCATCCGTGCCCGCTTTTCCAGATATTCCTCCAACAGTTCCTTCTGCCTTGCCTTTTTCTCCCGCCCGGCATCAGCCCCCTTTGCGGAGGAACTCCCAGAATAACCCACATTCTCCTTCATGCCCTGCGTATAGCCGTAACATTTCTCATAAGTATCATCTATATGGGTATACGCAGCCACCGGGATATTTCCCCCGAAATCAACGGCCTTGTTCTTTGCCAGTGCATCCAGTATTTTCTTCTCATATTCCGGGTCTGCCTGCATCTTCTTATAAGCCGCATCCGTTATGTCAATTGTCCAATTCATGCCTCTCTGTGAAGGGTGGGTATACAAGCTGTTCATCTTTTCATCAAAATATGCCTTGTACTCATCCAGCGTCATGTCTTTTGGAGAAACGGAACTTTTGTCCGTTACTTTTGCCACAAATCCGTCTGTTTTTTCTGTGCTATTCAAATTTTGGGTACTTTTCGTTGTTGCTGCATTGTTCTGGTAATAACTCTGTCCCACTCCACTAATGTTCATTTCCTTTAATCCTCCATTGTTTTTAGTATTGCGGCTCATCTGTCATTCAGAGCCATCTCTGCTCTCTTGATGTAAGTCCGAGCAGTCCATTGTTTCCTATATCCTAACTCCCCCTTGTAGCACCTCCTCTCGTTGCTCCCCGATTCCCCAATCTGCTGGAAAGCCGGGGAAGCCTGCCCTGTCTTTGTCCGGCTGTGGCTTATTGGGGATATGCAACCGTAGAATTTATTTCCTACTATGTTTTACGAATCTTTATAAATCAGCTCATTTATTGCCTCAATAAATTCACTTTCTACCATACTCCCGTTTTCCAAGCCATGTGTCGTTACACCATCCTTAAATCCAATGATACAGTTATCAAAATAGACCTTTCCATTTTCAAGAAGCATTTCGCCACGATATTCTCCAACAACCGCAAACGACGTTTCAGATTCTTTCATTAAAAATAAGTACGCCTCATCTCCTACAGATAATAGCCGATCTGTATTTCCATCTGATACAATTTGATTTATGCCTGATAAATCACCAGCATTTTTCCCTTCCGTAACTTCTGAAAGCATTTCCTGTGCTTTTTCTTCTTGAACCGTTCCTCCGGGCATATTGACGTTAATGGTATCTCCATCTGCATCAACAGCGCCATATAAAACATCGACCACCTTCATATCGTATGATGTATAAATATAGTTACGCACATTTTCACTATTTGCTTGTAAAATTTCTACCTTTACAAGCGCACACGCATCACCCAGCAATTCATCAACTGTGCTATAATCCACGAGAGGATGGGCTTCACTATAAACCTGCATTGTATTATTGTCAAAATTATCGTTTGTTTCCTGTTCTATTGAACTGTTTTCTTCCAACCCGATTGTTTCTTCACTCTGCTGAACACTTAAGTTATAAGAACTATTATCCTGTTCGTCCTTTCCGCAACCAGACAGCCCTAATAAAAGAAATGCCCCAACTATAGCAAAGTATTTTCTCATAGCTACACACTCCATTATCATTAATTATATTTATCCAGCCCCTCTGTCGGTCAGAGCCGCATCCGCTCCCTTGCAATAAGTCCGAGCGGTTCATTTCTCTTATCACCTACATCCGCCCCTCGCCTCCAGGCAGACCGCAGAGGCAAAGCATTATGATGCGCCTCTGCGGAATAGGGTGTAAAGACTATACCTGTATATCCAGCCCTTTTGCCGTGCCGGATTTCCCGGATACCATCGATGTGATGCTCTCGTCTGCAAAAATCTCATTCAGTACATCTGACGGGATTGGCTGACCATGCGTCCATCCGGGTACTTTTTCTTTCACGGCACTGGCCACCTTTCTCCCAATGCTTATTTCCAACTGCCCTAAAGTCCATGCCGCGGCTACCCGGTCTTCCTTCTTTAATGTCTTATAATAATTGTTTTTTGCCCGAGCCATTTCTTCCCACTCCGCCTCATTATCGCCGGACATTCCATTGTATTTATAAAATGCATCTTTCACGCTGTTGAAAACACGCTGCTTCATCTCGTCTGATACCTTGATGATTTTCCTCGCATTGGGATTGTTGGTAACGCACATTCCCTCCACGCCGTAGGAATTTTTTCTGTGTCCGGTAAGCTGGTCTTCAAGCGTATTCCTGCCGCCTGCACCGGAACTTCTGCCAAAAGCGTTATTCCCGTTCATCCTTGAAAAGAGCTGCCAGATTCCCTGACTGTTATTTCCTATACGCATCATAAATACCTCCCTCGTTATATGGTCAAATCCAACTGTGCGCCTTTGCCTTCTTCCTGCAGTTTCACGGGCGCACCTGCCCCTGTCCTAATCTTCTCCAGCAGCTTTTCCAGAGTTTCTGCCTTTTCCAGCCTTTTTTCCTTCAGGGCCTCCTCCTCTTTCTTCTTTGCCCGCTTTTCCTCCAACTGCTCCTGCAGTGTCTTTTTATAGGATACCGACTGGCTTTCTTTGGACGGTTTGTGCCTGCTAATGCTCCAGTAAGTAACCTTCCCATTTTTGTCTATGGCTGTGCCGCAGGCCACCATCTCATTTCCATGTGCCTCAATCCCGTCTTTCATGATCTTCGCTGATTCCGGCACTTCGGCAATATACTTTTCATACTTTGCCGCTGCTGCCGGGTCAGAAGCCATCTGTTCAATAATATTAGAAGCAATGACTATGTTATTGCCACCGCTGCTCCCAAACATATAAGCATCTTCCTGTTTCCCATTCTTGAAGTCTGCCACCGTTATGTTCACATCAGGGTATTTCTCTTTCAAACTATTCAGGTACGCCTGCGAATCCCCATTAAGGGTGCTGCTCCCGTTTGCCCTGTCTGCCGCATAAGCATTCGTGTAATCCGTTACTCCTGAAATTGCCATAAATATCATCCTCCCTATTTAGTCAAGTCTTTTTTCCTTATTTTTCAAGGATTTTTTAATTATATATCTCAGATGAATGAGCCAAGATAATGGACATTTCTTTGTATCTGG
>CAJTEN010000068.1:0-7762 GCA_910575245.1 Clostridia bacterium
ATCTACACTTCTCCTTTTTCTCTACATTGTATCATGCTTTTCTATCCTGTTAAAGTTTGCTTGCGCCCCAAGGGGCGGGGAATGTACCCACATTTCATTCAAATACAAAATTTTGGCAATCATAGCATTTCTAATTTCCGATTCGATATTGTCCTTTATATACTCTTCCGGCTTATATTTACTTGCATATTCTCCGGGGCTGTAGATCGTAATCATGCCTGGATAAATGCATATTTCATGATTTGTCCGGGCATTATAAATTGCATGCGCGAAACTATTTGACAGCACTTCTCTGATTACAGCCACAGGGATTTCCGGGATTTCCTCCCTTTCCGTTCCGGTTATCTCGCTTCTCCATCGAATATTCTTTAAGATATATTCTTCCGCGATATTCAGCAAATTATAGATATTATCTTCAAACAGCTTCATGTCAAGAAATGTCAGTTTCTCATCCGTCGCGAATATCCCGGCTTTCAGCGTGACAGGACGGGTATTTCCAAAAAGTATTTCTCCGGCATTTGTTAAATGGTCATCGCAGACAAGTCCAAATCTTTTCAGTACAATCGGGCATGTATACCTTCCATCAGGCAGCCTTCCTACAGAAACAGCTCTTTGCCAAAATAATTTAATCGCTGATTTATCAATTTGTTTTACTGATGCATTTGACTTCCCTCTTTCCCATGCTTCCCGGTATTTATTAGCAACAAAGAAAGCCTTTAATTCATCCGGTGTGACCTCCCTGTCTTCATCAGCCGTTCTCAGATAGTACCTTCCTGCTGCTGAATATGGAGCGTTTTCGCCGCTAAACTCTACTTTGATCAAATGTTTCTGATCCAGCACTACCTCTTCAATGGCAGGATATATTTGAGGCCTGATATTCTCATATACTGCTCTGGAGACATCCCTTAATGATGACTCTGAGACATCCTGTCCAATTACGTCACCACTTGGTTTTACGCCAAAATATAATGTGCCTATACCATGTTTATTCAAAATTGACGAAATCGAAACCATTGCTTCTTTCATTTCGCCGGTTGTCTTCTTAAACTCAAGAGTTTCCGTTTCTTTTCCCAGATTCATGATAGCTCTCCACTTTTCAAAGTGACACCATCATATCACAAAGTGACATTTTTGTCACTATGCAATTAATTATCAGAATTCTTTCAGTGTAAAGCTCACTTCCCACAGTCCTCCATAGGATGTATCCACCGCTAGCTTATTCCAGATCTACATCGATCCGTACTTTCGTATCAGGTTTTCGGTTGCTCAAGAGGCACACGCACTCCACATGCTTATCATCTTCCAAACACAAATTCATATCTTCCTCAATAATCGGAAGCCTGAATTTAATAGATTTCAGCCACTGTCCATTTGGCTGTCTTTCCTCATAAATCTGTATTTCAGAAATCAATGCTTCCATAAGCTGCCGCCGCTCTACTTCATTCATCACGGCATACAGCTTTTCAAAATAAAGCAATACCTTATAAATATTATCTCCCGTCAGTTTCTCAGCTTCAACCGCCTGCTTCTTTGCCCTTGTTTCAATAAGCTTCGCTTCCACATCCTCTATTTTATCATACATTCGATAGAGCCTGTCATCAAGGTCTGCCTTCCGTTTCATATAATGTCTGTCATCCGGATCAAGGGAATCAATTTCCTCCGCCAGCTTTAGCTTGACTGCATAATATTGCCGCAACTGCTTTTCAAAATCTGCAAGTTCTCCGTCTATTGTGACAGTATCCACTTTGCAGTTGATCTTTTCCTGCATCATTGCCGCAAACTTAGGATTGCCAACTAATTTTACAATGACTTCCGCCACCGCATCGTCCAATAGTTCCTCCCGTATCTGCTTTTTATAATCACACTTATGTCCACGCGTCATGGTTCGATGCTTACAGCCATAGTAATAAAAATCCTTGTATTTCGTTCCATCCTTTTTGTGCTTGATACTCTTATTTCCATACATGCCTGCTCCGCAGACCGGACATTTTACAATACCGGAAAGAAGGTGTGTTTTGGTGTCCTTCCCTCTATTTACATGTTCATATTTCTTTGCATGTGAAATAAGTTTTACCTGTGCCGCCTGCCAAACATCTTCCTCAATAATCGCATCATGCTGTCCGTCCACCAGAATATAATTATCCTGCTCTACAAGATGATACTCATTCCGTGTTCCGTGAACCTTTTCTGTCTTTCTGCGTCCATAAGCGATTTTCCCGCAATATACCGGATTTTTCAGAATAAGGCGAACCAAGTGCGCATCAAAAAGAGGATTTTTCCCATTCTGCCGCTGTATTTTATGGATGCCGTGGTTTTCAAGATATTTTGCCACACCGTTAGCGCCAATGTCTGTTTTCACATACTGTTCAAAGATTATGCTGATAGCTTTTGCTTCTTCTTCGTTAATCTGAAGTTTGCCCTCTACCAGTTGATAACCATATGGCGCAAATCCACCGTTCCATTTTCCCTCACGGGCTTTCTGAATACGCCCTTCCATTGTCTGCACACGAATATTCTCCCGTTCAATCTCTGCAACTGCTGACAGTACGGAAATCATCAGTTTCCCTGCATCCTTGGAAGAATCAATACCATCCTCCACGCAAATCAGATTTACCCCGAAATCCTGCATAACCTGTAATGTAGAAAGTACGTCCGCCGCATTTCTGCCAAATCTGGATAACTTAAAAACAAGAACAAAGGAAATGCCGTCTTTCCCTGACTCGATATCCTCCATCATGCGGTTAAATTCTATCCGCCCCTCAATGGACTTTCCAGATTTTCCTGCATCCTCATATGTACCGACAATTTCATAATCATTATAGTCGGCATACGCTTTCATTCTGGCTTTCTGCGCATCCAAGGAGTAACCGTCTGTCTGCATGGCTGTAGATACTCTTGTATATGTGTAAACCTTTATTTTCTCGCTGTGCATATCATCTCTCCATTTGTGCAACGCCCGTTGCACTTTTACATTTTGATAACCATATTCTTTTCGTAATCTGTAAATTCTCATTCTTTATCTGACTTTTTACCCAATATTTTTATTGAGTTTAAATAGTCTTGTTCCACATCACTTAAAGTACGCTCTTTATATTTCTTATATTCCCCAGTTGCTTTTTCCACCGCCTGCTTATGCGTCACACTCCCGTTTCCTGACAATAACTGTTCGCCGCTCATTGTTAAAATCCGGTCTAAGTGCTTCGCCCAATCTTTCATGGTCATAGCCTGTTCCCGCTCCGCCTGACGTTCTGCAAAATCCAAATATCCCGACACAAGCTGCCCCATTGCACGAAGTTCTTTTTCATTCAGATAGTTTTTGGCAATGACAACTTCTCGCAAAGTCGGCTGATTTCCTGCAAATGTGGTAAGCCCCATAAATTCCTTTTCCGCATCCGCTCTTGTATAAATAACTTCCGCCGCCGTCTGCCCATGAATGGCATAATGAATTTTGTTCTGAACCTTCTGAAAAAACTGAATGGATATTTCCGCTTTTGGATCATAGTCAATGCTTGTGGCATAAATTTCCAAAATCTGTCTGTAAAATACCTTTTCAGATGCACGAATGTCTCTGATCCGTTCAAGCAGTTCCTTAAAATATCCACCGCCGCCTAAGTTTTTCAGACGTTCATCATCCAGTGCAAAACCTTTACGCATATACTCTTTCAAGATTCCGGTTGCCCATATTCTGAACTGTGTGCCGCGTTTTGATTTCACACGGTAGCCGACAGAAATGATTACATCGAGATTATAATAACAAATGCTGCGTTCTACCTGCCTGTTTCCTTCATTTTGAACTGTTGCAAAATATGCAACAGTTGCTTCCTGCACAAGTTCTTCTTCTGAATAAATATTTTTAATATGCCTTGAAATTGTTGATTTATCTCTCTGAAATAGTTCTGCCATTTGGTCAATAGACAGCCACACAGTATCCCCATCAAAAGTTGTTTCAATCTTAGACAAACCATCCTCTGTTGTATAGATTATAATATTTGATTTTCCCATTTCATCTCTGTAATCCATAGTCACCTCATCTCCTTGTACTTTCACTCAAATATAAGCAAGTATGTTTTTCCAAATTTGGTTTGGACACACTTATCATGTTTATTATACATTATACACTTGCTATTAGCAAGAAACATCTTGCCAGTCTTTTGTTGCCTTATTTTTTCTTCCACATGATTATCTACTGTTATATCAGGTAAATTTTCTATATCCAAATCTGACGCATATTTTTCAATCAAATTTGCAAGCATATCTGCCAATCCGCTCCATTCATCAGTCATAAATATCCCTCCCATATGAACGCAAAAAAAGACAGCTATAAACTGTTACGTTCATAACTGCCCTTACGCTGTTTTCATTCTAAAAATTACAAATTTCCCGTCAATTTTTCCTTTACTTTAATCCATAAACCTACATACAAGTGACAGGTCATTACGCTGCCCACATCGGAATCACACCGTCATTATATGACTGAATTTAAATCAAAAATTCAGAAGTATCATTATCACAGATATGCTTCATCGCCCCGCACAACTGCTGTGCATTTTGTCAGGTTTTTATCGCTCAATGCCTTCGCTTCAGAGGTTTGTTTTCCATTTCTTCACATTTGCCTGAAAATGGATTAAAGCGAGCATATCATGGCGCACCTACATTGTGGCTACACATATCCTCACGTCCTGTACGCATATTGCAATATTCAGTTTTCAAACAGGCTTTTATTTCATATGCCTTAAAGATTATTCTACATAGTAAATATGCAAAATTCCTTCCTATTTACAAAAACTTTTTCAAAATTTTTCTGTCAAAATGGGCGGCAACACTAGTATCGTTTTTGGACAGACTAACCATACAACTTAAAATCCATTTGTTCATCTCACCGAAACAGTTATCACGACTTTTTTATTATCACGACCTTTGATGATAAAGCTGATAAACTCAAAGGTTTTCAATAAAAAAGTTGGGATAATATT
Source organism: Clostridia bacterium (assembly GCA_910575245.1). Taxonomy (GTDB): domain Bacteria; phylum Bacillota; class Clostridia; order Lachnospirales; family Lachnospiraceae; genus UBA3282. The sequence goes on from CAJTEN010000068.1 coordinate 4,974, forward strand.
TTGCAACAGACACCAATTTTTAGTTTTTGAAACCGACAATATTTCTTTAAAAGTCGGGATAACTTTTTTCAGCGAATGTGTAAAAAGTGCGATTTTACTTAAAAATGAGTTCTCCCATTTTGCATTCCTTAATAAATCAAGCATTTTGAATGGTTTATCAAAAACATTATCACGACTTTTTACTGCCATTGCATCGTTAGAAAAATTTATAAATGGACGAAAAGTCACCCATATTATCACGACCTTTTTTCGAGGAAATGGCGCAAATACAACATTCTTGGTAAAAAGTCATGATACCAAAAAAGTCGGGATAACTATTATGCGAGGAAATGTAATATCCTCACATATTCCATTTTCATTATTCGTGCATAATATAAACTTCCGATTTCCTTTGTCAGCCTGATTTAATTCCAGCACAGCCTGTGCTGTTGTTCCAGAACCGGCAAAAAAATCCAATACTGTTGCTTCACTATTCGATACACGCATTAATATTTCTTTAATAAGCGGTACTGGTTTCGGAAATGAAAAGGATACTTTTGAATTGAAAACATTTTTTATATCACGTGAACCTGTCGCTGTTAAAAATTGAGAATTTGTCCATATTGTTGGAATGCTACTGGCAGACGTTTTAAATCCCACAACTTCCAGCGTCGGAATTTCCGAAGATATTCTATATGTCTCCAACGTTCCTTCTTCAATCTGCTTAATAATTCCTCCTGAAAGGTATTGAACAGTATATTTGTTCTTTCCCTTATTGTTTGGTACTATCTTAATATATCCCAGTTCCCAATTTTTCAATAATTTTTCCGATATAAGCCGCCAAACACATTTATCTCCTTGTTGTGTAATGGGCCAAACAGCAACCGTACCAGAAGGTGCCTCGTTATAATCAAATACAAAATCAGCTTTTTCTCCAACAAAACTACCATCATCTATTCTCTCTTGAAGTGATTTTCCACATCCAACTATACGCCCCAAGCCATCAATAAAAATTGGATACGCTTGATTAGGTCTTTGCATCTGATTAAAACCAGATAAATTCATCCCATGATATGGTGTAATATAATCCTTTTTCGCACCTTCCACTTCATAAGGCAAAAAGTCTAATGGAGTTACAAATACGATATATTCTTGTACATATGTAAAGCCATTCGCCACTGCATTGCCACTCGAAGTTTGAACTGTAACGCAGACAATTTGCCATGAATAAAAAAGTTCTTGACACAAAAGCATTAAATTGTTTACTTCCTGATAACCAATACTTATTGCCAAAACACCATTTTTACTAAGAAGATTTCTTGCAATTCTTAAGCGTTCAGACATAAAAGAAAGCCATTTACTATGCTGGTATCCATCGGTAGAATCAATTTTTACATCATCATATATAAAATCTTTGTTTTTTGTATTATACGGGGGATCTATATAAATCACATCAATTTTTCCACGATGTGTTTTTTCCAGCAATCGTAAGCAGTGAAGATTATCCCCCTCTAGCAGAAAATTGTATCTACCATCTGCATCTTCACAGATTTCTCGGTCCGTTGCCTCCGTAAATACCGGAATATTGTCTCGCATCTGCACATCAACAGTTTCTTCATGTTTTTCCCAAACCAAGCCATATTTCTTGGATGTAAGTTCATTTTCAATTTCTCCAAGGGCAATCAGCACCTCATCATTGTCCTTATGTTTTTCCCGTATCATATCTAAAAAGGCAAGCATACGCTCACGTTTCATTTGTGATAAATTAGCCATTATATAAAGTCTCCTTTGCCTTTTCTATACATTCCATAAAAATGTGTAGTTGCTTTTATTAATAGTAGATTGCCTGACATAATTTTCCCAATCATAATATTTGTCTACATCAACCGGCATAGCTTCTAATTCATATGCATCCGTTCTACAGCGCATATCCAATATAAATATATTTTTTCTCTTGGCAAAATCATAAAAAAATTCTCTATTGTCCCGTGACATTTTCACTCCTAAATATATCGCTTTTATAGGGAAAAAATCTATCATATTATCAAACATTTTACATACATCGTCCGGCACAATTAAACGCCATTCTTTTTCATAACTCCATGAACGTGACTTGTTCAAAAAAGATAAAAGGATACTCTTTTCAAATTGAATTCTTTGGTTGTCGGTCATTCGATTTCCGTTATAATATTTCCAAAATAGGGAACTGGATATAAAAATCGGCTTTTTTGAATACTTACAAGGCATCATTCCACCTCGCACCAAGGAATCAATCTTTGCATTTGATAATTTACTCTCCAGATCATATTCAACACAAAAACCGGTATGTGATGCAGCATAATGCCCCCACATTTCTGTTGAACGGCAAAATTCATCATCACTCAGACTTGAAAAAGAACTTACCCGAATCTTATTATTTCTACTCATACTTCGCATACTAAAATTAGGCATACTACCATAAATTACGCCGCTTTGGGCATTTGGAAACGATTTTTCCAGTTTTCAGGCAGTTTGCTGATAAAGAGAGACACCAGTTCCGCAATCTGGCACTCCGATGCGTTATAGTACTCCCTTATGCTGTTAAGCAGAGTATCTATCATAAGCACAATGGCACAGTCCATGAGTTCGTTGACAATCTCACGCTGGACACCGTAAAACAGTTCCTCTATCGTCCGGTTGTCGCTGTTTTTGAATCGTTCTACCGCGAGTATCATATACCGTATGGCTACAATCACCATATGCGATGTGATTGCATCGTAACCCGTGCTGTGGCACTCTGTCCGTAGCTTCAGGTAACTCTTTGTGAGTTT
>CAJTEN010000068.1:7800-7949 GCA_910575245.1 Clostridia bacterium
CACGAAGCAGACCCAGTCCTTGCGGTTGCTATGGTTCCGCGCATACACGAGTTTTGCCGGAATGGCTGTCCCTTCGCTATCCACTACCGTCACATTGACAGAAAGCAGGTATCTGGACTTTCCCCTCCTCTTTTTATTGCGGGAATAGA
>CAJTEN010000069.1 GCA_910575245.1 Clostridia bacterium
TTTGTCAATTCAATTATACCATATGCAAGCGGTTTGTGCCTTTTTTATGGGTTAAAGTATTGATTTTTCAAGGTTTAACACACCAAAACAGTGTGGGAAGTTTGAGTCAATAAAAAAACGGAAATAGGAAGGTCTTCCCAAGTTGCACATTCAAATGCGGTCAGTGATGCGGTGGTAGAAAGCAAATTCCGTTATGCGACAAAAAAGTAAAAGGCATCAAACTGGATGCAAGGGGTTTCATGCTTTCAGATGCTGTTACGATAAAGGCTTATGATATGGGCATCATCCCGAATAATGGGTTGGAGAATGCGATTGAAGCCTGTATATGGATGCGGGAGAAACAGCCGGATGCAGAAGCATGAGGACACCAATGAGAAATAGAAGCAGTGCGGCATGAAGGGAGAGGCGTTTATTGGGAGATACCAATATGCGCCTCCGCATTTTTAGGAGAGGAGGTGGTCGTCATCCAGAAAATTAAATGCCCGAACCATAAGTGCGGGAGACGGATTTTTGATATCGGCATAACGCGGTTCAGGATCATAGTAGAACTGAAATGCCCGCACTGCGGCGAAGTGGTACGGGTGTACTGGAAACCAAAGGAGAAGAAAAAATATACATAGATAAAAAGAACGGCGGGAGGATATCCTGCTGTTTTTGCTTTTACGGATTAAAGCGTTCCTTTTATGGGCATACTTATGCTATCAATGGAAAAATATGGAAATTCCATTGTACGCAAAACTGAATAAGTACCGAGCGAGTGGGACCGCATTGCATCGAGTCACGAATGGCCGGAGTAAAGCTAGTGAGTTGTTTTAAGAGTGTATGTATAGTGATAGCTTTCCCTGGCCATTCTCTGCCATTTTTTTCAAAGCCAGTCCCACGTCTATATTTTAAAGCGTTCCTAACTTTACGAAGCCGTAAAGGAAGGAACGCTTTATGTCTTTTAGGAAGATCACAGTCAAATCAGGAAATGAAGAATTCACACTGGAAGTTACGGAAGAAGAATACAGAAATTACTTTAGGCCGTGGTGGCAGCAGAAAAAGCATGAGCAGCGGAACCGGGAGGCGATGGAGCAGAACGGCTATACGGAAGAATCCTATGAGGCGTGGAGGGATAATGCCTCGGAGGGAGCGGGCATCCCGGACATGGAGCTGCCGGGGGTGGACGAGCTGGTGGAGAAAAAGCTGCTGCTCGGCGTACTTGCGGATGCGATGGATTCCCTCCTGCCGGAAGAGAGGGAGCTTGCCATGAAGGTGTTCGGGGAGCAGATTCCGGTCACTGAACTTTCACAGCAGATTGGAGGGAGCAGGAGGACACTGGCTTTCCGCAAGGATAAGGTGTTAGAAAAACTGCGTCATTTTTTCCGGGAGCATGGATTTGATGTGTGATTCTTCCCATATTCGACAGGAAAAGATACGTTTGTCGAACGGTTTTCAAAAAAGTTCCATTTTTCATTGCCAGATTTTCAAAAAGTGTCATTACGAAAGGTAGGAGGGTAAATTTCAGGAGCCTCCCAAAACGGCAGGAAAGGAGGAACGGAGCCTATGAAAAAGTCACAGGAGCTTATCGGCATCCTGCAGGCAATCAGCATCGTGGCGAAAGGCCTCGCCGCCAAGCTGATGCAGATCGAGAAGGAAGTGGAAGCCTATGAAGCCGCGAAAGCGGCGCATGACAGGAAAACGAAGAAAGGATGGAGGCGCTGATGCGTAAGAAGGTTTTTATCTGCAGCCCCTTCCGCGGCGACATGGAAGGGAATGCGAGAAGGGCGGCTGCCTACAGCCGCATGGCGTGTGAGGAAGGGTACCTGCCCATCGCGCCGCACCTTTTATTCCCTCAGTTCCTGAATGAGGGGATAGAGGAAGAGCGGCGGCTCGGCATCGCTATGGGGATGGAGCTGCTCGCCCTCTGTGACGAAGTGTGGGTGTTCGGGGAAGCCACCGAAGGGATGGCGGCGGAGATCGCATCTGCCACAGAGCAGGGAAAGACAATCATTTTTAAGGAAACGGAGGGAATGTAAATGGGAAGTGAATTATTAAGGATTGCGGAAGGTTTCTCCATCGTTGCGGAAGGTCTGCGGGGCCTTGCCAAAGCGGAGGGAGGCACAAAGGATAAGGCTGTGAAAGAACAGAAGCAGGATACAGTGAAAGCACAGAAGCAGGATGCGGTGCAGGAACAGCAGGAACAGCCCGCCACGCTGGAGGTCATCCGTGCGCTGATGGCGCAGAAGACCCAGGAGGGGAAGTCAAAGGAGATCAAGGAACTTTTACAGAAGTACGGCGCGGCGAAGCTCTCGGCGGTAAAGCCGGAGGACTACCCGGCGCTGATGCAGGAAGCGCAGGTGCTGTGATGGGGAAACACGCATTGCTTTCCGCATCCTCCTCCAAGCGGTGGCTCTCCTGCACGCCGTCCGCAAGGCTGGAGGAGCAGTTCAGGGATGAAGCGGGCGGCAGCGTCTTTGCCGAGGAACGGCACACCATAGTTAGTATACCGCTTAAAGTAAAAAATTGACATTCTGGATCGTTCCGCTATCAGTGTTACATTCGATGCTGCTTATTATGCTGCGCCAGAAAGCACGCTTGTTCTCCCTGTCGAGTGATTGATAGATGGAGATCCAGTCACCGGATATGGTTTGTTTTATCTTGTCAAAAGATTTTGAGGTGGCCGAAAAATGCAGTACCTTGTCCTCCTGTTCTTTCAGGATATCTGAGATTCGTGCATATTCAGCGTCGTATTTTTCCTCGCTAATACGGCCTTTTTGATACATATTATTCAGACGGTCCAGTTCTTTTCTATAGTCATTAACATTGATGACTCTTTCATCCGGTTGCTTTTCCTCTCTGATTGCGTTGATTGTCAGTTCTTTTTCAACAATTAAGCGCTCTATATTGTTCAAAAGGTATTCTTCTGCTGTTTTCTCTCCCAAAGAATGTGAGAATTCGCACTGACTATTAGTGTAATGATTGATGCATCTGTAATATCTGTAATAAGTCCCGCTGCTACGGCGCCGTCTCGCAGAGCCGAGCCGTCTTCCGCATAAAGGGCATACAAAAAGGCCGGAAAATAAATATGGATCCTGTTTGGTTTGCTGTGACTTTATTTTAATGTTTTTCTCGTTGATAATCTGCATGGCATCATATTGCTCCTTTGTAATGTATGCGGGACAGTAATTATCGTTATCGCGATATTTCCCGTAATAAAATGTACTTTTACTCATTGTCAGCATGGAATTAATTGTGAATACATCGCCATATTTTCGGTTGATATACTTTACAGTGCCCTGCTTGCTTTGGTGTGTAAAATAATATTCAAAGATTTCATTGACCAGGGCTTCTTTATCAGGATCTTTGACAAGTCTCTTTACTCCATCAATAGCCTGTACTTTGTAGCCAAATGGAAGGGCAGCAGTTCCGAAGACTGCCTTTCCCTGCCGGATAGAGACTTCATTTACAAATTTGATTCGCTCACTTGTAGTATCCATCTCGTTTTGATTTATAGATAGCATAATATTGACATTCAGCCGGCCTTCGCGGGTTTCAAGGTTCATACTGGGTTCTGCTGCAGCCACCCATTTACAGTGATGAGCGTCAAGGATATCCTGCACTTTATAAAAGTCGGACACGTTTCTAAACCAGCGATCCATTTTCCAGAAGAGGACTACATCTACTTCATCGCGCTTCACACATTCGAGCAGTTCTTTAATAGCTTTCCGCCGTTTTAATTCCTTCCTGGCTGTTTTTCCTTCGTCCGCAAAGTGCCCGATCAGCCTCCATCCCTGCCGATCAGCGTACTCTGTCAGATAGCTAAGCTGGGCTTCAAGACTTTTGCCGTGCATGACTTGCTCGGCGGAAGAAACACGGATATAAATTGCGCATCGTAATATTTTTGACATCTGATCATCCTCCTGTAGATATTTTACTGGCAGCAGGGCATAAAAATGCCCGGCGCTTGCATTTATACCGAGAGAATGATATAATTTCACTTGTTTAGGGTGATTATATCGGGTGTCTCGGTATAGTCAAAAACCGCTTTGGCGCTGTCAACACCGAAGCGGTTTTTTTAATCTCCATTTTCTTTTCTTGCAAATAGATAACCGCTTAATGTAAATAGTAGAGTTTTTATAATTTCGATAATGCCGTCTGTTACATGACTGATATCTTGTAACAAATATGCACTTGCAATGGTTTCTATAATATAAATAATTCCAAGGAAAATTAGGCATCCTATAATTAACTTAAATGCGCTGAAATATCTTTTTTCTTTTCGCTGTTTATCCTTTTCTTCAGCTTCTAATTTTGACTCTTCTAAACTATCCGGTCGAGAGGTGTTTTCTAGCGTAAGTTTACAAGTTACAAGGCAATATGTACCGAAAGTACTGGAAACAAAGGCGTACAGCGTTATAATTGTATAACCTAACTTGTATGAATGTAAAATATTGCATATTTATTAATGTTATGGTACTATATAGATGAATTGTATAACCTAATATCGGAGGGCTATATGGGAACCATAATCAAGAAGAAAATCAAAGGCATTAACTACTATTATTATGTTGAATCTAAAAGGATTGATGGAAAATCCAAATATGTGAACCAAAAATACCTCGGTTCTGCGGATAAGATACTGAAAATGGTCAATGAATCTGGAAAATCGCTGCAGGATCAGGTTCTTTACGCCCATGAAGTAACCTTTGGTTCGGTTGCGCTACTGTATGATATAGCTATGCGCCTTGATATCGTCAGCATTATAGATGAAGTGGTTCCCAAACGAAATCAGGGGGCTTCCGTAGGGATGTATATCCTAACTGCCGCAATCAACCGTGCGGTTTCACCTGCATCCACAAATGGCCTGAAGGAGTGGTATGAAAAAACCTCCCTTCCTCATATGACAGGATTAAAATCCACTTTGTTTACTCCACAGAATTTCTGGAATAACACAGATATAACCGTGGAACAGCTTCGTACGATAGAAGACAGGATCTTTCAAAAATCAATCCGTACGTTTGACATCAATACCGGTGATCTTATCTATGATGCCACAAATTTCTTTACTTATATTGATACCATGAATCCTTCTGGCCTTGCGAAAAGAGGTCATGACAAGGCAAAGCGGAATGATCTGGAAACAGTGGGGCTGGCATTGCTTGTCACACCGGATTTTTCCGTACCAGTCCTTAGTGAAACGTATCCAGGCAACCGCGGGGATTCCACTCAATTTTCAGATATGATGGAGCAGCTTAAACTCCGATACCGTGCAATCGTTGGAAAAGATGCGCAGATTACCATTGTGTTTGACCGGGGCAATAATTCAGAAAGCAATCTGGATCTTCTTGAAAGTGAAGGCCTTGGTTTCCATTATGTAGGAGGGCTCAAAAAAAATCAGGTGACGGAGTTATTCGCGGTTTCTAAAAGTAACTATAAACCGCTGTCCTGCCCGGAGGATGCTCCTGAGAAGTATAAATCTCTTACTACGTACAGGATGAGGGCAACCGTTCTTGGAAGAGAAGCCACTACCGTGATCGTATACAACCCTGAACTTGAAAAAGGGCAGTTACAAGGAATACAGATCAATATCGAAAAAACGAAGTCGGAGCTTTTGGAAATACAAGGAAAACTACTGAAACGCTCAAAGGGCGAACTCAAAAAAGGAAAGGAACCAACCTTTGAAAGCGTATCGAAAGCAGTCAGTAAAATCTTGGATCACCGTGAATATATGGATGATATATTTGAGTACGAAATCCTCGAAAAGGACAATCATATATTCCTTACCTTTTCAGATTCAGAGGATAAGCTGAACGTAATCAGGGAGGAACAGCTTGGGAAAACGGCTCTGTTCACTGACCGAAGCGATATGTCTGACTATGAGATTATATCTGCCTACCGAAGCGCATGGCACGTTGAAAGTTCATTCAAGCAGATGAAAGATACAGGATTTCTGACCGTACGTCCGATTTTCCATTGGACAGACCAGCGAATAGCCGTGCATATCTTCGTCTGTGTACTGGCCTACAGGCTGTGCGGTCTTCTCAGGAAAGAACTGCACAGAAAAGGGATTGAATGCAGTATCAATCAATATCTGAAGTCCATGAATTCTATTAACCGTGTTACGACCTTCTACGGAGATATTAAAAAGCCAAAAAAGGTCGAAGCCTTTATATCTGGCGATGAACTGTCATCACGGATTGAAGAAAGCTATAAACTACAGGAAAAATATTACTGTTAGGTAATCGCTTTTGAGGACTGAAAAGACCTTTAAATCAAAGGCTTTCAGCCCCTGAGACTTTAGTAACTTGTAAACTTACGCTAGCTGCTTCACATCTGCCTATATGCATTAAAGAGTCTATAGGTAAATATCCTTTGCGGTCTAAATCGGAGACAGTTGTCTACTTATCTATGAGTATGATGGCTGTTTCTTGTTATAGCAAATCAGAAATACGGATATCCAGATTTTCATAAATGCATACAGGGATGGCATCATCAAAGCTGTATTGTCCGGATTTCTGGTCAAGTTCAAAATCAAATACATTTACGGTGTGTGTCTTCGGATTTACAATCCAATATTCCCGTACACCTGCAGAGCGGTATTTAAAAAGTTTGATGCTGTAATCTACCCTCTGGGTGGATGGAGAAACAATTTCGATAATCCAGTCGGGAGCTCCATTGCATCCTTTTTCATTCAGCTTGTTTTTGTCGCAGATTACGGAGATGTCCGGTTCTACATAATTTTTGTCATCTTCGTTCAGGAATACGGCAAAGGGGGCAGGAAACACTTCGCAGGCTCCACCTTTAGCGTCTATAAAGTTCAGGATCCTGTGGCTCAATTTTACGACGAGCCTTTGGTGCTCTGTGTTTGGCGGCGCCATGTTATAGATCTGGCCGTCAATCAGTTCAGCTCTCTGTCCATCCGGCAGAGAATAGATATCTTCGATTGTGTAGGCTTTTTCTTGGTGTAGTGCCATGGGTTCTCCTTTCAGCCTTTTAGCTTATGCGGCGTCGTAACGGCATTCCACAAACTTTCTTTTCATACTTGCCATTATAGAACCACCCTTTCGTGCCGCTCTGACTTAAAAATGATTTCTAATCTATATTTCTATTTTCCCCATAAAAAATACGTCCGTTTTCTAAATTTTTTCTGTATGTACATGCAGTGGAATATAATTTGTTTTCGTGAACACATTTCTTTGCATCTGAACATTGATTGAATTTACTGCAACAACTAAACGTTGGCTCCGCAGTACGATACTGTGATAATCTATACAGTATGGCAGATTCTATATAATTGTACACTTCTATATTGTCAGATGTAAAAGATACAATAACATGTTGAGGGCTGTTTCCTTTTTTTTCAATGACTTTGTGACTGATATTGCTGGGACATTTAATATGTTCAAAAACACTTAGCCAAATATTAATATCATAACTTTCAGATTTAACGGATATTTTCATAATGCTTTGTTCCCCGCCTAATCGCTCAGAACCTAATGGATAAGGAGGTTCACTGATTAAAACGGAATAGCTATCTATGTTTCTGTTTCTATTTTCACGCAGGCGAAGACTTTTATTCGGTAATTCTTTTTCTATAATAATTTTTTCAAGAATAGAAAGAACTTTTTTTTGGAAAGTATTCGAAGCTGTTATGATTTCAGTATCATCTGTAATTAATATATCCTTAATCCGTGAAACTCAGATTTATTAAATACCTGCAAAGTCTGTGATTATGTGGTTTTGAAGAGCCAAACAATCACCTTCAGAATTCACCTGTTTGGTGTAG
>CAJTEN010000070.1 GCA_910575245.1 Clostridia bacterium
GTCATCCGTCTCACGGACTGCCTCAAAATCAGGCTTTCCCATGCACAGGCATCCGATATAGGAGCCAAGGATATCACCATTTTTAATCTGATGTCCGGAGCGCCTGCCGGTAATATCCTGCATATTCAGGCGGTCAATGAAGCCACTGTTATCCAGAAGATAACCCACCAGGGTAAGCCCTCCTGATGGAATAATACGTTCATTAGTGAATTCAATCTGGAAATGTGTTGGTTTCATAAAACTGCTCTCCTTCAGTATGTGATATTGACGATATTCTCAATAAAGATGATACCATATCTGGCGGTTTTATACTATAATCTGTTCACCAGGTGGGTGTGAAAAAAGATAGAAGGAAAAACTTCGCAAATGCTGATTAAATATGCAGTTGTCAGCGTTCAAAGCAATTGAGTTTCACTGATTCAGGTTAAAGCTACCAACCGGCTCATGCAGGATGTGAGGAAGAAGATCAAAGCCCTGTTTGTCTGGATGGCAGAGGTAAAAGAAGAACTTTCCAAACCGCAGACACCGAACCTTGCCGACCTGCTGATCGCTTATTACAACCAGCGCAACGCAGGGGCATGGAGCAATAAAGCCAGAACCGGAAACTTAAAGCAGTTTGCCGAAGCCGTCAATTATCTGACGGAAAACAAGCTGCTCACATTAGAGGATTTGCAGGAGCGTCTTTCCTCTGTCAGTGAAGAATTTGAAGCATTAAGCGGCTCCATGAAAAAGAAATCTGCCCGGATAAAGGAATTGAAGGAATTGATACGGGAGGGCGAGAATTACCAGCGGCTAAAACCTGTCCATACGGAATTGAACAATATCAAGTTTAAGAAACAGAGGGAGAAATTTGAAACATCCCACGATGCGGAGTTACGGCTGTTTTATGCCGCCCGCCGTATTCTGAAAGAAAAACTGGACGGAAAACCCATTGCCCTGAAAGCATGGAAACAGGAATATGCACAGTTAAAAACAGAGTATGCCGAACTGTCTCCGCAGCACAAGCCGCTCCGGGAGGAAGTCATACGGCTACGGCAGGTGCAGAACGCCGTAGATACCGCACTGCGCCGGTGGGAGCAGCCACAGGAAGTACAGAGAAAGAAACATGAGATGGAGCTATGATATAACCGGCAGCTTTACCGCTGCCGGTATTTTTATGGAGGGAGCATTTGAATGTATTTGAAGCGGTGAAACAGTCTGTTACCACCCGGCAGGCTGCTTCATTCTATGGAATCCGGGTGGGGAGAAACGGCATGGTCTGCTGTCCATTCCACAATGACCGCACGCCCAGCATGAAAGTGGACAGCCGCTTTTACTGCTTCGGCTGCGGGGCTTCCGGGGATGTGATCGACTTTGCCGCTTTGCTGCATGGATTGGGGAAACGGGAAGCTGCGGTCAGGCTTGCGGAGGACTTCGGCGTTTCCTATGAGAAACCCGGCAATGCGCCGCCAGATAGGAAGCGTCACAACAGGTCACAGCCCCGACAAAAATCAGCGGAGCAGAGATTTCAGGAAACGGAACGGTATTGTTTCCGGGTGCTATGCGATTATCTGCGCCTGCTGGAGCATTGGAAAACAGCATACGCCCCACAGCCGCAGGATGCCATCTGGCATCCTCTTTTTGTGGAAGCGTTGCAGAGGATAAGCTACACAGAATACCTTTTGGATATTTTGTTATACGGAGAAATAGAAGAAAAAGCGGCATTGATCGCCGCACAGGGAAAGGAGGTGCTGCGGCTTGAACAGCGAATTTCAGAGCTTGCCGCCGGAAACGCAGGAAGCTGTCAAAAGGACGATGGACACAATGGAACCGGCGCAGACACCGGCAGAAATCCGGGAGACATTAGAGGGGACGCAGAAAGGCGGCGTGAAGAACAGCATCCGAAACTGCCTGACGGTGTTCCAGCGTGACCCTCTGTTTCGTGGGGCGCTGCGCCTGAACCTTTTGACGGAGCAGATTGACATTGTGAAGCCGCTGGGCTGGGAGCGCACCAGTACCACGCTGACCGACATGGACATGAACTACCTGCTTTTGTATCTGGAAGAAAACTACGGGCTTACCAGCGAGAAAAAGGTGCAGAGCGCCATCAAGATTGTTGCCAATGAAAACCGCTACCATCCGGTCAGGGATTACCTGAACAGCCTGCAATGGGACGGCACAGAGCGCATCCGTTACGCCCTGCATCACTTTCTGGGAGCCGATACGGACGAATACACCTATGAAGCCTTGAAACTGTTCCTGATGGGAGCCATCCGGCGGGTATTCAGACCGGGGAGCAAGTTTGAGGTCATGCTCTGTCTGGTTGGTGGTCAGGGAGCCGGGAAATCTACCTTTTTCCGGCTGCTGGCAGGCAGGGACGAATGGTTTTCAGACGATTTGAAGAAGCTGGACGATGAAAATGTGTACCGCAAGCTGCAAGGGCATTGGATTATCGAGATGTCGGAGATGATCGCCACAGCCAACGCCAAGAGTATTGAGGAAATCAAGTCATTCTTAAGCCGCCAGAAAGAAACCTACAAAGTGCCGTATGAGACACACCCGGCAGACCGGCTGCGGCAATGTGTATTCGGAGGGACGACCAACCGGCAGGACTTTTTACCCCGTGACCGCACCGGCAACCGGCGCTTTCTCCCCGTGACGGTGTACCCGGAACGGGCAGAGGTTCACATACTGGATGATGAAGCGGCGGCGAGGGCGTATATCGAACAGATGTGGGCGGAAGCCATGACGGTTTACCGCAGTGGGAAGTATAAGCTGTCATTCAGCATAGAAATGAACCGATACCTGAACGCCCACCAGCAGGACTTCATGCAGGAGGACACACAAGCTGGCATGATCTACGCCTATTTGGAGGACTACACCGGTGACAGGGTATGCTCCAAGCAGCTTTATGAGGAAGCGCTGGGGAACTTAAATTCCCCGGCAGACTGGGAGACACGGGCAATCTGCGAGATTATGAATACTGGCATTGCGGGCGGCATCATACAGGGCTGGGCAGCCTACAAAAGCCCGAAGCGGTATAAGAAATACGGTTCTCAAAAAGGCTGGGAGCGTGTCAACCAAGCCCCGCCGGAGGGGGACGGTTTTAAGGAAATCACGGAAGAAGAAGCCCGGCAAATGGAACTGCCATTCTGAAAAGCCGCCGGTTAACAGTTTGGTTGACGCTTCGGTTGACAGCCGGTTGACGGGGAAAAGCCTGATATTTGGGGGATTTCTCTCCTTTGTCAACCATGTCAACCAAGAAATCAAAGAAAAAGTAAAAAGTAATCATAGAGCGCCTATGGATTGTTTTCAAAGTCTTTTCTGCCGGTTGACACGGTTCGGTTGACATGGAGACAGTCTGCGGCTGTACACCTGCCTGACATTCCCTTGTCGGGCATATTTCATTTATGGAGGTAACTGCCTATGGCAAAAAGCAAAAACGAGAGCAATAACAAAAACAGCGGCACCCTGCTTACCGAAAAAGACGGCACCCAGTATTTTGTCATGGGGAAAGTCCGTATCAAGGTATCGGAGCATTTCGCACAGGATGGGAAGCCGCTTGACAGCCTGCTGGAAGATGTGATCCAGCACGCTGCCGCCGCTTCCTGAAAAAATACGGAATAACGACTGTCAATCAGCCCACGCTTATGATATACTTGTACCAGCGAGTATTGTATAAGCGTGGGTTGTTTCTTTTAGAAGGAGGATTTTTAACCGTGAAACAACCATACAATACAACGATTTATAACACTGCACTATATTTGAGATTGAGCCGTGACGATGAATTACAGGGGGAAAGCGGCAGTATCCAGACCCAGCGCATGATGCTTAGGCAGTATGCCGCAGAGCATGGGCTGACCGTTGTAGACGAGTACATTGACGACGGATGGAGCGGGACAAATTTCGAGCGTCCAAGTTTCCAAAGGATGATTGATGACATCGAGGACGGAAAAATCAACTGCGTTGTCACAAAGGACTTATCCCGTCTGGGAAGAAACTATATCCTGACCGGTCAGTACACGGAAATCTATTTCCCCAGCAAGGGAGTACGCTACATTGCCATCAATGACAATGTGGACACCATCAACGGAGAAAGCGAGCTTGCCCCATTCTTAAACATCCTAAATGAAATGCACGCCCGACAGACCAGCAAAAAGGTCAAGGCTGCCATGCACACAAGATTTGCCAATGGCGCACACTATGGAGCCTATGCACCGCTGGGCTATGTAAAAGACCCGGACAAAAAAGGTCATCTTCTGATCGACCCGGAAACACGCTGGATTGTAGAGAAGATTTTTGACCTTGCCGTACACGGGCGTGGTGCCGCCAGCATTACACGGATTCTGGTGGAGGAAAAAGTACCTACCCCCGGCTGGCTGAACTATGAAAGATACGGGACTTTCGCTAATATCTACGCCGGTGCGCCCGCAGAAAAAGCCTATGCGTGGACGATTGCACAGGTCAAGAGCATTTTGAAAGAGGAAACCTACATCGGTCACAGTGTTCACAACAAGCAGAGCAACATTTCATTCAAGAACAAGAAAAAGGTGCGGAAGCCGCAGGAAGAATGGTATCGTGTGGAAAATACCCACGAAGCCATCATTTCCGAAGAAGTGTTCCAAAAAGTTCAGGAGCTGATTGCAAGCAGACGCAGGAAACGCAGAAACGGTACGACACAGATTTTCGTAGGATTGATAAAATGTGCAGACTGCGGATGGTCTTTAGCCTATGGGGAAAACAAGCAGAACAAAAACCCATACGGGTACTACCATTGCAGCAAAAACGGACAGGGATTACGCCAGTGTTCCATGCACTATATCCGCTATGATGTACTGTATGCCTATGTACTTGCAAGACTGCAATACTGGTCTATGCTGGCACAGAAAGACGAGGACAAGCTGCTGAAACGCCTGCTCAATGCCAGCGACAGGGAAAGAAACTCTGCGAAGAAAAAGCAGGCTGCGGAGCTGAAAAAGGCAGAGAAGCGTAAAGCCGAGGTTGACGGGCTGTTTGCTAAAATGTATGAGGACTGGTCTGCTGGACGCATAACCGAGTATAACTTCAATATGCTGTCCGAGAAGTACCAGAACGAGCAAAAGGAGCTTGAAACAAAAATAAGACAGCTTCACGAAACGATGGAAGCCGCCGTACAGACCGCAGCGGATGCTGAAAAGTGGATTGCCCTGATGAAACAGTATGTCAACCCTGTGGAGCTGACCGCCGAACTTCTGAACACTCTAATTGAAAAAATAACCGTCCACGAAGCTGTCAAGGGCGAGGATGGAAGCCGTGAGCAGGAAGTAGAAATCTACTACCGCTTTATCGGCAAAATCGATTGACCTTTCTTTTTTACCCAACAATATCTTTAATTAAGGGAAACGGGTGTGAGTCTTCCCGATACATCGATGCTGCCCGACATAGCGCGTATCCTGGAGATCAGTACAGACTATTTGCTGGGGATCAGCAGGCAGAGTGTTGTGGGAGAAGATGACGGTGAGATTCAGCACATCATAGGGGAAAATCTGAGAAAGTCGTTGGAAGCGCTGGAACTCATTATCGGAGAGAAGCTGATCCCGCTTTTTATGGGGGATGAGTTTGTGGAGGAAATAAAGGAGCTGCGTTTCGCACTGTCTCAAGAGGGATATCTGCTGCCCGTTATTCGGATCAGGGATGAACTGAAACTGGATGAGAATGAGTTTATGATCCTGTCTTTTCAGAATATACTCTATTCTGAGCAGCATGTGTGCGTTGATGAGAATACGCTGCATTATATGATTGAAAGGATCGGGGACTGCGTCCGGGAGAAGTATTTTGAAATTTTAACCCCTGATCTGCTGAAAGGGATGATTGATAATCTGAAGATAAAATATCCGGTTCTGATAGACGGAGTCATTCCTGATAAGATATCGTATAATTTATTGACGGATATGGTGAAACGCATCTTACGCAGAGGCGGCTCTATCGCTTTTCTTCCGAAAATCATCGAAGTCATGGATAGTGTTATGGGATGGCAGCAGGATGTCCCGGTTAAGGAGCTGGAGGATGAGATCATAAAGGAAATAAAAAGAGAAGAGAATTTCTGGTGTGTGTTGAAAGAGAGGAAAGCCTGATTTAGTGTTTTAAATAAACGCTATAACAAATTCTTGTTTTCGGCCTTGCAGGAACCATATATAGTAGTTCCTGTAAGGATGAGAACGATATTTTGTTGTCATTGCAGCGCCGCACTTTTTTTAGTATGGATTATCACTGGCTCCATATCCGAAATTGATCACGGTACTTTTTACATATTCTTCCTTTGCATCTAAGTATTCTTTTTCTGAAATGGTCTTTGCCCACCATCTTCGATATATTGGTAAGAAGCATTCCCGTTCTCATCAAACCTTTCTTCATACTGCAAGACCGTCCACTGCTTCTTTTTCTGATCAAATCTGTAAACCTCAAGGCTGTGTTCTGATGCAGTATAGATACACTTTTCCCCATAGCTGACCGGCCAGGCCGTCCCCATACTCTCTATACGTCCAAGCGGATACTCTTCCCCGCTAAGCGCATAATACACATCACAGTAAACTGCTGCATTATGTCCGTTTCTGTCATCATAGGTCATATCCGTTGTAAAAAGAACATCGTTCTTTTCCCCGATATCCCGCAAAGAAAATTGTTCATCATCCCCAGCTTTGCAATGATATGTCCATATAGAGTTTCATTATCTTCTTCATTTTTTCCGGCTTTGGCAAATAAAACAGTACATACCGTTAATATCAGTACCAATGCCACAAATCCGGCCAAATAGTGTTTTTTCAATCCCTGCCAGAATTGCAGGAAACATAAGGCGGGTATAATTCACCGGTGCCGGATCATACTGTCCTACCGCGATATACCTGTACAGAACATAAGTCAGACTCTCCGTAGTCGTCTCCAGCATCCTTTCAAACGTGGCTATGATAATACCGATTGCCAGAATGTGTCTTTTCTTCTTTCACACGGTTCTCCTCCTCCAATAATAATTCTTCCAGAGAAGTATGGAACAGAGCCGAAAGCCTGACTACACTTTCCACATCCGGTACGCTTGTTCCGTTTTCCCATTTTGACAGGGTCTGCCTTGAAATACTCAGCTTTTCAGCCAACTGTGCCTGCGTCATACCGGCCAGTTTTCTTAATTGATAAATCTTTTTGCTTAATTCCATGTTGTTTCCTTTCGTGCTCTCATCTTAGCCTGTTACCAGAAAAATGTAAAGCAACGCTGCTTTACATTTCCGCTATGAATGCTTACAACCACATTCATGTATGCGATTCTGATTCAAGTTCTTCCAGCTTTTCGGCAGAAATGCCGACACCATTGTTCTGGACCAGATTGTTGATGGCGCGTGCGATCAGCTTGGCATCGCATTCCAGCGTGAAGTGCCTAAGACAGAGGAAACGCCGCTTCCCTTTCTGCCCTGTGCGGCGGTTCTTCTGCTGGTTGTCAGAAGGTTTGGGAAGAAGGAGATGAGATGAATTGTATGAAACTGCCTTGCCTTTTTGTGTAAATAAACCTGCCTTTTGGTAAAAATATTGCGTTGAATGAAATGTGGGTACATTCCCCGCCCCTTGGGGCGCAAGCAAACTTTAACAGGATAGAAAAGCATGATACAATGTAGAGAAAAAGGAGAAGTGTAGATTG
>CAJTEN010000071.1 GCA_910575245.1 Clostridia bacterium
GGCTTAGTATCTCTCTTTTCATTCTTTCTAAACCTGGAGCTATGGGGTTAACCTAAAGGCTTCGCCTTAAGGCGAGGGTTTTAACCCCCTTATACAGACAATAAATCTGACCCGTCTTGAATACGGAACACTTGCTTTTCTTATTTCCAATCCGGGAATTGTATTTAAAATAACACAGATATTTGAAGCCGTTTGGAACATGGATAGCGATAGCTGCCAGTCAACCGTTGTCAACGTGATTTATAACTTACGCAAAAAGATAGAGCCGGATTGCAGAAAACCGACATATATAAAAACCATATTAGGAATGGGCTATAAATTTGACATAGAAAACACCGAGAAAGCAATAGTTCTATAATTGTCTTTCCCGGTGTCTTTTTCCGCCCTTGTGGACGCTTAGAAGCCCTTTTCCGGGCGGTAATTGGTATTTCCTTATCCATGCCCTAAAACGAATTCTAAATTTTTTATAAAATTTCTCGGAAACTTTGCCATTTTTTACCTCCCGTGCGTAGTAAGTAGTAGAGGGGGAGTTTACGCTATTTCCGTATAGTGTACTTGCCGCTTCTCATAAAATTTAGGGAAACCGTCAAAGGAGAAAGTTTATGCCAAGAACTAATAACTCTCCTACACCCGATACCCAGATACGAATGGAAAGCCTTTCCAATGAAGAAAAACATTTCATGGAAGAAAGTCTTTCCATAGATAAAATGAGGCTGACCGTTACCAACATCTACCCCGCCTTTCAGAAAAAATCAGAGCAGGAAGCCCGGCAGGAAATCGGGGCAAGACTCTATCAGATTTTTAAGAAATATGCGTAAGCCACTTGCAAAACATTTCATGAAACGATATGATCTGTTTGATATTGCGTCTTACGTTTTAGGAGGTAGATAGAATGTACGACGCATTATATGCAAGACAGTCAATCGAAAAAAAGGACAGCATATCCGTGGAAAGTCAGCTTGCGTATTGCAGATACGAAACCCGCGGGGAAGCCTGCATTGAATATACGGACAAAGGTTTTTCGGGCAAGGACACCAACCGTCCCGGCTTTGAAAAAATGATGAATGATATTCGCACAGGAAAAATCAAACGTGTTATTGTCTACAAACTCGACCGTATCAGCCGTTCCATTTTGGATTTCGCAAACATGATGGAGATATTTCAGAAATATCATGTGGAGTTTGTTTCTTCCACGGAAAAATTTGACACGTCCACGCCGATCGGCAGGGCTATGCTAAATATCTGTATCGTGTTCGCCCAACTGGAACGGGAAACCATACAAAAGCGGGTAACAGACGCTTATTATGCAAGGTGCAAGCGCGGCTTTTACATGGGCGGGCGTATCCCCTACGGCTACCGTCTGGCAAACACGGTCATTGACAATATCCACACTTCCATGTATGAGGAAGTCTCGGAAGAAAGTGAACAGTTAAAGCTAATTTACTCCATGTATGCGGACACGGACAATTCACTTGGAGATATTGTGCGGTACTTAAACGAACACCATATTAAAAATCTGCGCGGCGCAAACTGGAATACCGCCCGGATCAGTGAAATGCTCCGTAATCCCGTGTATGTGCAAGCCGATATTGACGTGTATCAGTTTTTCCAAAGTCAAGGCGCAAATATCTATAATCCGGCAAGTGACTTCACGGGTTACAATGCCTGCTATCTCTACAAAGGTACGGTTTCCACTTCAAGAAAACAGAGTGACCTATCCGACAAAGAGATCGTGCTTGCGCCGCATAAGGGTTTTATCCCCTCTAAGACATGGTTAGCCTGCCGCATACGGTGTCTGAACAACCGGCAGTCCACAAAGACTTGCAAGCCGAAAAATTCATGGCTCGTTGGCAAAGTAAAATGCGGCAAATGCGGTTATGCGCTGACAATCCGCAAGGCAAAAACAAAATGGGGACGTTACTTTGTTTGCAGCCAATCGGGAAGCCGTGGAAGCAACTGCACAGGGGCGGGCTGTACGGTTTATGCAGACGTTTTGGAAGAATATATGCTTGGTGCAATTAAAGAAAGACTGTCGGAGTTTCAAAACCTCTCCTGTCTATCTGAAACAGGAGAAGAACAAAAGTATATGACGAAAAAAGTTCGTCTAACACAGATTGAGGAAGAAATCGAAAAACTTCTCTCCAAATTGTCCGGGGCAAGCGGCGTTCTGATGAAGTACATAGACGAAAAAGTATCAGAACTGGACGCAGAGCGGAAAGCCTTGCAGGAAGAAATCGTTACGGCAAATGTCACAGATACAGAGGGCAGATTGAAGCAGACCACCAATCATGTAAAGACCTGGGAAACGCTCTCTTTCGAGGACAGACAGGCGGTAGTTGATACGCTCATCAAAGTTATTCGCATTGCAGACGGAAACATTGAAATCACTTGGAACATTTAACCATTATCTATGAAAATCTGAAACACACAGTTTTGAGGAAAATTCAAAGAAAATTTAATAAAAATCTGTTGATAAGCAAAAGTTAAATACCGTATAATAAAATCAAGAAAGGAAGTGATTCTATGGCACCAGCAACACAGGTTATTAAGAACAATAATATTATGAAAACAGAGTATTCTGAAAAGACAGCCATAGGCGCATTATATGATGAACTCTCCAAAGGAATAAATAGTATGAAAAAAGGCGATGTTTATACGATTGATGAAGCATGGGAGGAAATTGATAAAATATAATGCCGGATAAACCAAAGAAATATAAAATCGTAATGTCTAAAGATGCTCTCTCGGATATCAAGTCAACAAAAAAGTATATTCTTAACACCTTCAAATATCGGGAATATGCGGAAAACTTTTCAAAGAAGATAAAGAAGGCTATCAAAGAGCTGGATTCCTTTCCCAAAGGCTATGAAGCTACGGGATATGTAATTGAGGGATTGAGCATTTATTTCAAGCCTTACAGTACATATTTAATCTTCTTTGTTGTGGAAGATTCTACGATTACGGTAATCCGGGTATTGAAAGACCGCATGTATTGGCAGTCGATTATAAAGAAAATGCAGAAAATCAACAGATAGATTTACTTCAATCCTCCCGTTTCGGTGAAGCCCTGCGCATCGTGCAGGATCGCTTGAACGAGAAGAATTTTTACGCGTTCAATCCGGGATTTGACTGTTCTAAATAAAGGTCATTAAAATTAGCGGCTTGTCCAAAACGAACCGTACTGATTTAAGCGAATTTATAAAGAGGGAAAGCATCAGCCATTATTGACCAATGCTTTCCCCTGATTCGGTTATCTTTTCAATCACCAATGGCTTCCTTTCCATACCGAATCCAACTACCCCGCAAAAGCGCAGAAAGGCATAACCGTAATCTGCGTCACCTTGTTGTCCTCCGCCGAGAACCAAATACTGATATTGCCGAAGCCCTCACCCGTAATGAGACAGTTCTCCACTTCCCCGTAGGGTGACGCGTAAAACCCATAGGCGCTTAACCTTTTCCACGCATCGTCTATGCTGATACCGGGATAAATGCCGAAAACCGTTACATCCCCCACTTTCTCGCCGGAATAGGAAAGATCGCCCGCATCAAGCGCCGTGAAGGAAAAGACCTCTCTCCCGTCAACCAACCCAACCGTATACTCCTCAAAATTCGGTTCTGGCTGTTCCAGTTCTACACCATATTTTTCCGAAAGAAGGGTCTGTGCCGCGTTGAGAAAACGATCCTCACTTAAAATCAACAATCCCAGATCGTCCGCTGTATTGGTTCGCTCCCTGCCCGCTTCTTCCGCTTTCAGTTTCAGATAGGCCGGCGCAAAATCCGCATAGGATTCATATTCCAGAGGCTGATAAGGAACCGTAATCTCTTGTGCGCCATCCATCATTCCATCGTACCATTTTTCAAAGTCAATTTGATTATATTTGTAGTCTTCGTATTCGTAGGATGATTCCGCACCCTCCGAAATGTTAAACAAAGTCCCGTCCCCATCCGTATCCAACTCCTCAGGGAAAGGCTGCCCCTCGTACACATCGGAAATTTCCTTATCCCAGGTGTGCACATAGGCAATCTGCTTATAGGAATCGCTCTCCGTTTCATATTGATAAAGCGCAAAGGGCCAGAACTCTCCATGCGTATGGTTGTGGGAAGCCTCCGCTTTAATTACACCATTGTCATAATAGGTAAGCCTGGGCCATTCCGTAAACTCGCGTTTTAATTCACCGAGAGCCGGATCGTAGTCATAGATAATTTCCATCATGCCTGCCATACTTGCATTGTCATAACAGACAATTAATTCCTCCCTGCCGTCCCCGTCAATATCTGCCACCGCAAAACGATTGTCGCTCATCTGCCCGAACCCGTTTTCCAAAGAAGAAGTGTCTAACTCTCCATCCGGAAGCTGCCATGCCGCCGTAATCTGAGAAAGAATGCCGCCGTAATAATGTCTGGCCTGCGCCACATACAGGGTCTGTGCATTCTCTGTAGCTGCTTCATCAGCATTTTCCGTATCTGCGCTGTCAGGTACACCTGTTCCCTCCAATTCGGGAGTTTCTGTTCCTTCAACAAACATATTTCCGCTCTCTCCACCAGTCTGTTCTATTGGCTCGATATTGAGCTGTTCTGACCCAGTCTCTTTCCCGTTGCAGCCAACTAAAAGTATGCTGGCCGCACACAATAAAACAATACCTTGTTTCAGAGAACTTCCCTTTTCTTTTTTCACGTTTTTGTACCTCGTCTCTTTATATAATCCACCTGCACAGTTTAAAGCGAATCTTATTTTAGTTCATAAGTTGTCTTTCCTTGCAGTCTGCATCTATTTTATCATCAATCCCAATATAAATACAGCCCCAAAAAGAAACGATCTCTAAGAATCGTACAAGATCGCCTGAATGAAAAAACTTCTATGGCAACACAAGATATCAGGAACAATGAAGTTATAAAAACAGAATATTCCGAAAAGCAGCCATAGGCGTGTTATATGATAAATTCTCCAGGGGAATAAACAGCATGAAAAAGGCGATGTTTATACGATTGATGAAGCTTGGGAGGAAATTGACAAAATATAATGCCAGATTCATAGCCTTTGGGAAAGGAATCCAGTTCTTTGATTGCCTTCTTTATCTTCTTTGAAAAGTTTTCCACACACTTTGGATAAACCAAAGAAATACAAAATTGTGATTTCCAAAGATACCCTCTTGGATATCAAATCAACAAAAAAGTATATTCTCGACACCTTCAAATATCTATCGAGAATACACGGATATTATACTGTCCTCGGTATCTCTGCCGATATGCCCGTTTTCAATGGCGGCAATTCGGATTCGCTTGCTGTAATGCCGTAAAACCTTGTCCGCGGCTTCTGGCTCGCCGCTGGTAGCCCGGACAATCGTTTCATAGGGCAAAAGGTTCGGATTCCCCATGTGAAAGCACCTCCATTTCTTTGTGCAGAAACTGTAAAGTCCTGCGGATTTGATACCCGGCCGTACTCCGGCAGCGTCCGTACATTTCCCCGATTTCCCGCTGTGTGTAATCCCCGAAAAAGTAAAGGAAAATGATTTCCCGGTTCTTCTCCGGCAGAGATAACAGGGCGGCGGCAAGCTCCCCATTGGTGAGGATAACTGTCTGACCGCATATCGTAATGGGGTATTCTTACAATAGCCATTGAACGTATACATGATATGTTCTCTGTATGCTTCTGTGCAGGGCATAGATGATTCCCCATTTCTCCCACATAGGGCAGTGCATGGTTTACTGTTACTTTTTTATAATTCAGAGGGGCAATAGCACTCAGGCTGTCAGCCCCGCTAAACTCAAAAATTTATAGTTTAATTTTATAAATATCTGCTACTTCATTTTCAAAAGAAAAGCTCCGTTCATAAACGCCGCCATTTTTTTGTATAACTTTTATTGACGCTGCATTTTCTTTTTCAACAGATATATGAAGTTCTTTCATTTCTGCTTCTTTAGCCACTTGGAGAAGTTGATACAGCATTTCTGTTGCATATCCCTTTTTTCTTTCAGATGGACGTACACTATACCCACAATTCCCTAAATCTTTCAAAAATTCATTCAGCGTATATCTTAAATCAATAATTCCGATTATCTTGCCATCACTTTTTCTTATTGCAAAAAAAGTATCTGTAACTACCCAATTTTCATTTACCGTTTTGGGATTCGTGTTTAGCGTTACAGAGGATAGCCATTCCTCGTAACTTTCTGTCTTGTCAAAAAGCTCACTTCCGTAGATAATTTCTTCTCCATGTTGAAAATGTTCCTTTCGATAATCAAGTGCTTTTTCTTTTAACTCTAAAGTTGGTCTTACCAAAACAATATCATTTTTCATGCTGAACCTCCTCCGGCAATAAAAGCTGCTTTATCTCATTTATTATTTGAGTGGGAATATCTTTATCCATTTTCATCAACCTGCTGTACATCCGTACGCCTTGATATGCAAATATAATTACATTGAAAATTGATTCTGGGTTCACGGAATTAAATTCTTTCGTATCTATTCCATAGTTAATAAGCTCTATCCATATTGATTTTGAAATTTCGTACTGTTTTTTTACAGAATTATTTTCTTTAGAAACCGCTGGATTACTATAAAATTCATAAATAGCAAGGCTAATAGAATTTTGATAATCAATCACTCAAACTTCCCACACTGTTTTGGTGTGTTAAACCTTGAAAAATCAATACTTTAACCCATAAAAAAGGCACAAACCGCTTGCATATGGTATAATTGAATTGACAAAACCAAT
>CAJTEN010000072.1 GCA_910575245.1 Clostridia bacterium
ATCTACACTTCTCCTTTTTCTCTACATTGTATCATGCTTTTCTATCCTGTTAAAGTTTGCTTGCGCCCCAAGGGGCGGGGAATGTACCCACATTTCATTCAAATTTATATCCGACACCAGCAACGCTTTTGATATAATCGGACACATCCGGCGAGATTTTCAGTTTCTTCCGCATATTTCTGATATGGTTGTTGACAGCTTTTCGTGAGTAGTAAGAATAATCCTCATTCCACACAAAATCAATAATCATCTCATAGGTGAACACCCGCTTTGGATTTCGAATCAGCAATGCCAGTATATCAAACTCCTTAGCTGTCAGATTGACAGTCTGATCCTGAACCCGTACAAGCCTTTGCTCCAGGCATACGTACAGGTTGCCCTCCTGAAATTCAGTTAATGATGGATTGTTGCTACGAAGGTATGAAGGAAAACGTGGAACACAGTTTCCCTCATATTCCCGGACAAATTCAGTCAGTTCTTTTTTTCTTCCAGCATTAAGAACCGCAAATAACTTCTCACCAATCTGTCTGCCGGATTCGGATATATCTAATACAACTAATTTCCCATGTTACCCCCCTCCTGTTCATTCTGAATATTTCGTTGCTTACCCTCTAATTTCCTGCGACCTGCAAGTCACCTTTCTTCAATCGAAAGATAACATCTGCCTGCTTTGCAAGCTCATTGGAGTGCGTGACGATAACCACGCATTTATTCATCTGATGGGCACATTCTTTCAAAATTGCCGTGATTTCTGCTGCTGTATCTTCATCAAGGTTGCCTGTCGGCTCATCGGCAAGGATGACCTTTGCATCAGAAGCTAACGCACGGGCAATCGCTACACGCTGTTGCTGACCGCCAGAAAGTTTCAGAACATTTCGTTTGCTTTCTTCTTCGGTCAGTCCCACCCGCTCTAAAATAGGCTGTGGCGGCAGTTTAGAAGTCAGAGCCACATTCTCTTTTGGTGTAAGATAATCAATCAGATTGTAGCTCTGGAAGATAAAGGCTACATTGTTTTTGCGGTGCGTGGCAAGACCTACGGTATCAATGTCTTGCCCTTCAAAAAGGATTTGCCCCTCAAGCGGACTGTCTAATCCACCAAGCAGGGAAAGCAGCGTTGTCTTTCCGCAGCCACTCGGTCCAAGTATGGCGTACATTTTCCCTGCGTCCAATTCAGCACTCACGCCTTTTAACACATTTCGCTTGTTATCATAGGAGTAGCGAACTCCTTTTATCTCCATAATATTCATCGCTTTCTACCTCCTTAGCTCATCTTTGAAAGAATATCTCTCGGCTTCAAACGGAACACCGTCCACGATGCAAGCACTACTGCAATCGCAATAATGGCAATACCGATAAGATACACAGGCAATAGATACGCCGCTGAAATTTCAACATGAAGCGTTGCTGCACCTGTTGTTACTCTGGAAACCAAAAATTCACTTGCTTTTCCTGCAATCAAACTGCCGAAGAAAACAGAAGTTGCAAATGCGACAATCGCAACGGTCACAGTTTCCACAAAGAATTGCCCGATAATGCTCGTCTTGCTTTTACCAATAGACAGGTAAACGCCAATCTCTTTTTTACGCCCTCTAATCCAAAGAGTTAAAAGAAGTGTCAGCACAAGAGAGCTTACAACGATGATAATCACGATAATGGTATTTACCAAGCTCTGCAAGGTTTCAAGCGGTGCTTGTACGACCTCATATTCATCGGTATCAATGCTCAGTTTCAAGGATTTTCCACGAAACTCTGGCAAGTCCTTTACTTTATCATAGACATTCTGGATGCTTACAGGGTCTTCCACATAAATATCAATCTGTGTATAACCGTCTATCTTACGACCAAAGTTTTCAAACATCGTCGTGTAGTCCACATAGCCGCAGTTTGCGGGTATATCCGATACAGAAAAACCGCCGTTCCCAGAAGTACCCTCCGTACCGTCAAAAATACCAATAATTTTAAGCTCCACATTACTGTCGGAGTCCAGACAGTACATTGTCATCACATCACCCACAGACAGCTTATTGTAATCCGCAAGCTCTTTTGAAATCATCACGACATACTTATCTTCGGGGGTGATGTGTCTGCCGTCCACAAGGCTGTACTTTCCGCTTTCAAAATCAGAGCTTTTTTCAGAGGAAAGAGCTGCCGTATACGCAGACGACTCTCCATAAGGGGTATAGCTCAAATTAAATGCCGCAGGTAAATATTGAAAGTCCACGCCTGCTCCCCAAAATCCTCTCGGATTGTCAGAATTATAATCTACAACGCCGTCCACCTTTGAAATGGCATCTAAAATCTCTGGGGTAATGTAATCGCCATTGTAGGTATAGGTCATCCCGTATCCGTCTTGGCTCGAATCGTATTGGTTGGTAGGGTCAATTTCCAAAAATAATTTACCGCCGATAG
The DNA here is from genome assembly GCA_910575245.1 of Clostridia bacterium. GTDB lineage: Bacteria > Bacillota > Clostridia > Lachnospirales > Lachnospiraceae > UBA3282. The sequence goes on from CAJTEN010000072.1 coordinate 2,410, forward strand.
CTGTCTGCACATCCGCAGTCGCACCCTCGGATGCATCACGGATTGCCAGACCTGTCAAAAAAAAGGTCGAAATAATCGCCAATACCAAGAACAAAATCAATGTCTTTGCTTTCTGCCGAAAGCAGTAAAGAAAAGCTCTCTTTACAAAATTCATTACGCATATCCTCCTTAGCTCATTTTTGTCAGTATCTCTCTTGGTTTCAGCTTCAAGATAGAAGCCGATGAAAGTAGTACAGAAAGCACAACTACGATAAGCTGGCATCCATATATCAGCAGAGTTTTTCCAATACCCAGAGTGAGATAGCTGTCCATACTCACTGCATCACTCATTCCATTCTGTAATGCCGCAGCGTTGATGAGATTAGGATGAAAATCCGCAAGCAGATGATTACCTAAGTTATGGCTTATTCCAAAGCTCGCAGCATAAGAAAACAGAAATGCGATGGCAGCTACACTCAATACTTCTAACAGAAACTGTTTTATGATTTCTCCTTTCGGGATACCTGCTCCTAAAAGGATGCCTGCTTCTGGTATGCGGCCTCTGATACGCAAAGTTAAAATCAAGGTCAAAATAGCGGCACTCACGATGGAAACACACGCCAACAGGATTTTTATTAAATCCCCTAAAGAAGTAAGACTATCGGAAATTTTGGAATACTGAAAATCATTCGTGCGGATAAAATGGGTTTTCCAATCAATTTCTTCTATCTGCTGCACTTTAGATACAATTTCATCAAGTGTCTTTGGGTCAGTCACATAAAAACCGACCTCGCCTGTATAAACAGACGGTTCGCTTGCAGCAAGCTGTGTCAAAACATCCATACTTGCGTAAATATGATTTTCTTGTCTGCCTGCGGTTGCTGTTACATTCGCATCCGCTTCCAGAATATCGTATATTCCTACAATCGTTACAACTGTCTCTTTTCTTTCCCCAGACCACACATCAATGTACTCGCCGTCAGCTTCTCCAAGCTCGGACGATGACAGGACAATTTTATCTCCAACAGACAAGCCATTTACAGCCGCCACCTCAGAGCTTATCAAAACGGCGTTTGTATCTGCTTCAGTAATGTGTCTGCCTGCGGCAAGAGCCAGTACCTCGTCTACAAAATCTGTTTCCAAAGCGGAATAGCGAAGTGCTGTAACAGCCCCCATATTGTTATCCTCAGTGTGTTTCTCTCCATGGATAAAAGTAATGGGATTGCCTTGAGCAAGTTGTTCGCCCTTGGCATATCCATAATTGATAGGATTGTGGTATGCAATATCGCCACAACTTTGTATCTGCTTTATCTCATTATCAGTAATACGGATATGGTTTTCCGTAACTGTCATTTCGCCGTTTTCATCTGATACGACGCCTGTACTTGCCCTTAGATAAAAGGCAGCTCCTAAAGCTCCTCGAATATCGCTCGCTAATTTCTCGGATGCGGTAAGAAGCGTAAAACAGGAAATGAGAAAGGTCGAAACGACCATTATGAGCAGAAAGATACTGATGGCATTTCCTTTTTTGCGGAGCAGATACAGACCTGCCCGCTTTTTATAATCCATTTAGGCAACATCTCCTTTCTGCTGACAATCATATCTTTTTTTGATTAGTTTTTGGTTAGCATTTGGTATGCGTTTCATTCGTTTTTAGAGATGCAAAGGAGCCGCCAGATAACTGACGGCTTCCTTAGAAGATGATTTTAATTTAATTTCAGATAGAACGCAACACCTTTGTCGGTATTCATGATTTGGTATCCCATTTGGTGCAGGTCAAGGATAGTCTTTACAATGTATAATCCCAGACCGCTTCCGCCTGTGGCTTTGCTTCGGGATTTGTCCGCCCTGTAAAACGGCGTAAACATATTTTCCAAGTTATCCTCATCCAAAAATACGCCTGTATTTTCCACAACCAGAATGTGCGTATCCCTGTCAAAATCTGCATAAACTTTAGCCCCATCTTTTGAGTGGCGGATGGCGTTGCCGATGATGTTGGATAATGCTTTGGCAAACAGGTTGCGATTGACCGATACGCTTATATCTTCTGGGATGTTCTGCAAAATAGCAATGTCCTTTTCAGCAGCCAAAGGCTGTAATTCTGTGACTACTTTGCTTATCATATCAGCTAAAGAGAGTGTTTCCAGAGAGCTTCCGATATTCATTGTTTCCATTTTCGTAATGGACAGTATCTCTTTGACTAAGTATTCAATGTCCTCGGCGGATTTTAGTACCTGCGGCAAATACTTGTCGTGATTTTGGTAGTCCCCGAAACCTAATATCATATTTTCAAGCTGACCTTTCAGAATAGTCAACGGTGTTTTCAGCTCGTGGGAAACAGCCGCAAAGAAATTCCTGTGCTGTTCCTCAAGCATCTTAAACTTCTTGACATCTTTGGTTAGCTGCTGATTTGCTGTTTCCAGTTCTTCCATTGTACTTTGCAGTCTTGCCGCCATTGTATTCAGACTGGAAGAAAGCACACCGATTTCGTCCTTACGGTCTGTATCACATCTCCAAGTCATATCAAGTTCGGTCATCCGCTTGGAAATCTGACTGATTTTTGCAATCGGTGCAACAATCACTCGGCTGCAAATCAAAGCACTTAGGGCAGATAGAAGCAGAATGACCGTCAATACTAACGGAATAAAGCGGAGCAGCAGACTGAACAGTTCACTTGCCGTTTTGGAAAGAGAAATAACAGAAAGCGTATAGCTTGCCTTATCTTCAGAAAAGGTTACATCTGTTGTATAGGTCTGTGCTGTTGACAGGTCATCGCCAATGTTGTCAAAATCTCCGAAAGTAACGCTGTTCTTTTCATTTCCTAACATCGCCACGGCATTGTTTTCAATACAGAAATTTGTAATCAGAGTTGTTCCGTCCTCATAGTTTTTGTTTTCCAGAGCAGAGAACAACGCTCCCGCATTGGTTTCAAATTGTTTGCTACCTGTGAGCTGATAACTTTGTGGCACGAATATAAGGACAATGCCGTATATCAAAATGCTACACAAGGTCAATGCGGTAAAGACCCACAGGAACACTTTTGCACTTAGTGAGTTACTGATTTTCTTTCGCAATTTTGTATCCCACCCCTCTGACAGTTTCTATGTAATCCACGCCTAACTTTTTTCGCAAATTCATAATGTGGAAGTTGACACTTTTTTCCTCGCCGATAAATTCATATCCCCACACAAGGTTGAGCAGCTCATCTCTTGTGAATACTCGTCCTTGATTTTTAAGGAACAAGAGTAAAATATCAAACTCGGATTGCGTAAGAATGACCTCTGCACCTGCTACAAGAACTTGCCTTTGCTTGGCACTTATCTGAAGTTCCTTATATCGGATAATGTCTGTACCCATATCCGTTGTTTCTGTTCTTCTAAGCAATGCTTCCACACGCTTTAGTACCAGTTTGATAGAAAAGGGCTTTGTGATATAGTCATCTGCCAATAAATCAAAACCTTTTATCTGGTCATCCTCTGTATCAAGGGCAGTCAAAAGGATAATTGGGGTCTGTGCTTCTTGTCGTACCATTTCGCAAACAGCATATCCGTTGATTTTCGGCAGCATAATATCCAAAAGGATAAGGTCTATGTGGTGGGTATGAAAAGCATTGATACCCTCCAGACCATCCGATGCAGTCACAACTTCATAGCCGCAGGCTCTAAGCGGCTCGGCTAAGATATTTTGTATTGCTATTTCATCTTCAATAATCAGTATTGTTTTTGCCATATCTGAAACCTCCAATCTGATTATACTAAGGCTTGATTAGTTTTTGATTAGATTTTTCGATTTTCTTATTATAGACATTTAAATGAATAATAGCAATAGATTTTACAATTAGCGGTTAACAGGAATTCACGATACAGTTCGTTATACCGAAAGTCAGATTATCCCGAATACATCAAAGAAAGCCAGTAATAGCGGCATTTCTTAGAGAAATATTCGGGATAACTTTTTAGTCATTTACACG
>CAJTEN010000073.1 GCA_910575245.1 Clostridia bacterium
TATGTGATATCGAAATATGTGGCAAAGGCTCAGGTTAGTCACCCTGAAATAGCCATCTTAAATGTGACACCTCATATTTTTCGCCACAGTAAAGCGATGCATTTAGTGCAGGCAAATGTAAATCTGATTTATATCCGCGATTTCTTGGGGCACGAATCAGTCAAAACAACAGAAATATATGCGAAAGCTGATTCTGCCGCAAAAAGAGAAGCTCTTGAAAAGGCAAGCGAAAAAATCATTCCAGAAAGCCGATACAAAGATAAAAAGAGAGAAGAACTCCTTGATTGGTTAAAGGAAATGATTTAAAGAGATCAACAGAATGGAGAATTATTATGCAGAGTATAATACGACACAATCACAGCGAAATGAATGAATTCAGCGGTTTACTCCGCATAATAATTTACTCCGCATTAGACTGTACGCCTTCGCTGGGTATGTTGACGATCAATGCCCTTGCCGCCGCCGATACGGTACTCATACCCCTGCAGGCACAATACTTATCTTTAAAAGGGCTGGAGCAGCTTATCACAACCATTATGAGGATAAAGAAGCGGATCAACCCGGCACTGGATTTTGAGGGAATCCTGCTGACCATGGTGGATGTCAGGACAAATTATGCAAAGGACATTATGGAACTGGTGCGTGAGAATTATGGCCAGATCATACCGGTATTTGAGAATTATATCCCTTTGTCGGTAAGGGTAGCAGAGGCAAGTGCGGAAGGGAAGAGCATCTTCGTACATGACCCGAAGGGAAAAGCAGCCGAGGCATATGGGATTCTGACGGAGGAGGTGCTTATGCATGGCAGGCAGGAAAAGCAGCGCTTCCAATATTAAAATGCCGGATGTAAACATGCTGTTCGGTTTGGAGCAGGATAGTGACAATTCGGCGGAAAAAGTAGAAGAAGTGGATATAGGAAAATTATATTCTTTTAACGACCATCCCTTTAAGGTGCTGGACGATGAAAAGATGCAGGAGACCGTGGAGAGCATCAGGGAGCATGGCATTATCTGCCCTCTGATCGTCAGGCCGGGGAAGGAAGAGGGGTATGAGATTATAGCGGGACACAGGCGGAAACGTGCCGGTGAACTGCTTGGACTTGGGATGGTTCCCTGCTTTATCCGTGACCTTTCGGACGAGGAAGCCACAATAACGATGGTGGACTCCAACATACAGAGGGAAGAGCTTCTGTTCAGTGAAAAGGCTTTTGCTTATAAGATGAAGCTGGAGGCGGTAAGGAAGCAGGGGCAGAGGACAGATTTAACTTCCCGACAAGTTGTCGGGAAGTTGGAAGCAGCGGATGAGGTTGGGGAGAAAAGCGGGGAAAGCGGCAGGCAGATACAGCGGTTCATCCGTCTGACTTTTCTCATAAAGCCCCTGCTTGATTATGTTGATGAAAAGAGGATTCCGTTTAATGCCGGGATAGAATTATCCTATCTGGAAACGGAAGAGCAGGAACAGCTTTACCAGACAATAGAGCGGCTGTGTGTATTCCCCAGCCTTGCACAGGCAAAGAAGCTGAAGGAATTGAGCAGAAAGGGGAAGCTTGACGGAAACGGGATAGAGATCGTTCTTTCCAATGAAAAACCAGTGGTACAGGCAGTCAAACTGCAAAGAAAGAAGCTGAATGAGTATTTCCCTGCGGACTATTCAGCGGAGCAGATGGAGGAAGTCATCTATGAATTATTAAAGAGATGGAGTTTTGAGCAGGGGAACCGGCAGGAAGGATAGCGTTGGAGAGTCTATCATATTCTGGCAGGGAAAATAAAATATTGATCCATACAAAAGCAGAGAAGAACCCTTGGTGTCTCTGCTTTTGTGCTGGATAAAGGAAAAATAACAGGAACGGGGGAAGAAATGATGCAGGGAATCCAGTTTGATTATTTCCATGGAATGGAAGCGGAACAGTACAGTTTTTACCGAATCCCTAAGATGCTGTTTACAGAGGAATGTTTCCGTGGGCTTTCCTGTGAGGCGAAAGTCTTATATGGGCTGATGCTGGACCGTATGGGATTAAGTATCAAAAACAGGTGGTTTGATGAAGAGGACAGGGTATACATAGTTTTTACGGTGGAAGAGATTGCGGAGATGCTAGACTGCGGGACACAGAAGGCGGTAAAGCTGGTGAAGGAACTGGACGCAGATAAAGGGATCGGGCTGATTGAGAAAAAGCGTTTAGGGCTGGGAAAGCCCAACGTGATCTATGTGAAGAATTTTATGACGGTGAATGAGGAACCCTGCCTGCCGAGAGGAAGGGCTGATGATGAAGACAGAAAGGGAAGAGAGGTAAACAGGGAGCCTGGAAGTGACAATTTAGGAATTGAAGAAACTGACAAACAGGGATTTTCAGAATCACAATTCCAGAATAGTGAAAATCACAATTCAGGAGTTGTGAAAACCATAATTCAAGAATGTTCAGGATCACAATTCCAGAATGGTGAAAATCACAATTCAGGAATGATGAAAATCACAACTCAAGAATTTCCAAAATCACAATCTAATAAAACTGAGTTAAATAAAACTTATTTTAGTGAAAATGATCCTATCAATCCTTATCCATCTGATGTGATAGAACAGATGAACAGTTACCGGAACCTCATACGGGAAAATATTTCGTATGAGTGTTTCATGAGTGACAGAGACTGCCGTAGGGAGGAACTAGACGAGCTGGTGGAACTTATGGTGGATGTGATGGTGATGCCGGATCATGCGTCTTTGCGTATAGCGGGAGTGGAGAGGCCGGCAGTGATGGTGCGTGAGCGGTTCTTAAAGCTGGAATACCCACACATGGCTTATGTGTTGGGCTGTCTGCGAGGGAATACCGGCAAAGTGGGGAATATCAGGTCGTACCTGCTGACATCGCTCTATAATGCCCCATTGACCATAGACAATTATTACCGGGCAGAGGTAAACCATGACCTGTATGGGACCGGGTAACGTTTGCCGTATAGCGTGGCTAAACCATGAAAGCAACCGGATATAGGATTTGGTTGTTTTTTGATGCTCATTTTCAGGAAAGGGGGATACCGTGGTGGGCAGGCGTGCAGTGTCACAGGAGCTTCTCCTGCTGGGGGAACGCATACGGAGCCAGAGGATAAAACTGTGCCCGTCACAGGAAGCGCTTGCAGAGAAAGCGGGGATCAGCGCCAATACGGTAAGCCGGATCGAGGGAGGGCAGATGTCCATGGGCATAGGGACTTTTATAAAACTGGCACAGGCAACGGGTGCAGATGCCAATGAACTGCTTGGCATTGTTCCGGAAGCGGGGAAAAAGCAGTACCGGGATATGGTTCACCGTATCAGCCATTTGAAGGCAGCGGAACAGGAAATCGTGTTGCGGACAGTTGATGTGTTGGTGGAAGGTTTACGGCAGGGCAGATGAAAGGAGTTCTACGGATATGGTGGGAAAATAGAACAATTTCTACCTGTCTGGTGAGGAAAGCAGCCGGACATTCCGATAAAATGTACCCATAGGACATAAGACAGGCAGTAAAGAAAAGTTTCCGGTTCCGTCAAAAAAAACGGGTGAGCCGGGAGCTGTTTTTTACTGCCTGTCCTGCGATAGAGAGCAGTCCATTCAGTAGAGACAATGCCGGGCAGCCCGTGTCTGGGAGCAGATAAACATGCTCTGGACAGAAAGGCGGTCTGTATGCTGACACTGCAAGAACTGAAAGAGATTACTGAAACCACAAAACACGGAATAAAAATGCCGACTGCAAGGAATCTGAGGGAAACAGGAAAGACGGTGGCAGAAAAACACCTTAAGAATGACACATGGATCACATCCTATCAGAACGGGTATGCATTGTATCATGCCAGCGGACATTCCACCGTATTTCCGATCCATACATGCGGAGCATATCTGTATGTGTCAAACGGCGTAAGCAGTTATCTTCCAAAACATTTTTTTGAGAAAGAACCGTGGTATGTCCGGCTTGTACTTGAAGGAGAGGACAGACTGGACCGCAACCAGAGGGCAAAGGAGCAGGAAAGGACGGTTTCCTACAGTGCCGTATCGGAGGAATGGGAAGCCATTGGCAATGCCGGAGGAAATCCGCTGGAATATCTTGTACACAGGGAGAACAGGAAAGAAATACTGCACTGTCTGACGGAACGGCAGAGGGCGGCAGTCAGCCTTTGTTTTTTCCAGCAGAAGAGCAGGAAGGAAGCGGCAAGGGAGCTTGGGATCAGCAGCCCGGCGGTATCTGCCATACTTTTGCAGGCAGCCCGGAGACTGCGGAAGAAATATCCATCCGGAGATCAAGCAGAAAAGGCGGTGGCGACTGTATGAGGGGGAAGCAACCAAAGGAACGGGAGAAATATGTGATCCGAATGGGTGATGGTACGCTGGTGGAAGTAAACAGGGAAATCTATCTGGAATGGTACCGGTCAGAGAGGAGAGAGCGGTACCAGAAGGAGCGTGACCGGAAATATGGGTTGTGCAGTATTGAAGGACTGCATGAAAAAGGATATTTTCCTGAACAATTCATTTACACTGTAGATGTGACACAGGAAGCGGTTTTATGGAATGAATGCCGGGAAAAGCTGGGGAATGCCCTTAAAAGCTTGAAAAAGCGTGATGCGCAGCTGATACAGCTTTTATATTTTGAAGAGATTACTGTAAAGGAAGCGGCGAATATTTTTGGATGTAGCCGGAAAACAATAGGGAAGCACAGGAAGAGGATATTGAAGGAATTAAGGCAAAGGATAGGATGGATGTAAGTTATGTTGAGGCAAATATGTTTTAAACTGTAACGATTTTAAAATTAGGTATGCTATAGGCGACGGTCTCTGACCGTCCTATAGCTTTAACGCTGTTAGATCATTTGGATTAAACTGCATTTTTTCACACA
>CAJTEN010000074.1 GCA_910575245.1 Clostridia bacterium
TTCACCTCAGGCTTAGTATCTCTCTTTTCATTCTTTCTAAACCTGGAGCTATGGGGTTAACCTAAAGGCTTCGCCTTAAGGCGAGGGTTTTAACCCCCTTATACAGACAATAAAAGCTGGTGTGCAGGTGGTTCTTATAAAATGTATATGGTAAAATTTTATAAGAAACGAGGTAAAGTAGTATGGAAGTACTCCTTTGATAGATAAAGGATATCAGAGTGTATTTGAGAATCTGCCAAAAGAAAAACAGTCTGAACTTATCAGGCGAAAAGTTGATTTTGCAATAATAGCAGAAATAGCACTGTAGAAGTATTTTTATTTAAGAAATTAGCAGTGACAAATGGTTCGATTGAACAAGGAAAGGTTCTGTCAATGACAGGGTTTTTCTTTTAAATAAAAAATATAAAAATATTTGTAACAAATCGCACTTGAAAAGAACTAATAATATGAGGTGCTGATATGGATAAAGAAAAAATTGATGAAATATATCGGGAAAATGCCGCAATGATATATAAATATCTTTGTGGCTTAACGAGGGACAGCGGGCTTGCCGAAGAACTGACACAGGAAACATTCTTTCAGGCAGTTAAAGGAATTGAAAAATTCAGGGGTGACTGCAAAATTCCCGTTTGGCTATGTGGCATTGCCAAAAAATTGTGGTATAAAGAACTTGAAAAAAGAAGCCGGCATAAAACTGATCCGCTGGACGATACGATACCTTCCAATGAAAATGTTGAAAATAAAACTTTGGATAATTTGGAAAAAGTGGAAGTTTTCCGCCTTATGCACAACCTAGATGATGTGACAAAAGAAGTTATGTATTTACGATTGGCAGGGGAACTACAATTTTCTGAAATTGCGGCTATTTTGGGAAAAACGGAAAATTGGGCCAGGGTAACTTATTACCGTGGAAAACAAAAAATAATGAAAGGAATGAAAGAATGGAACGTGAATTAGCTTGTGAAATTGTAAAAGATTTGCTTCCTCTCTATGTGGACGGGATTGTAAGTGATGTTTCCCAAAAAAGCATAGAAAACCATTTGGAGCATTGTACGGATTGTAAAGAGGTATACCACAATATGGCTTTTCATTTAGAAATGGAAACACCGCCGACAGAAGTTTCAGATGTAAAAAGATTTTTGAAAAAAACAAAGAAAATGTATCTGCTGTATGGATTAGGTGGTCTTAGCTTTATTGCAATACTTGTCTGTCTGATAGTAGATTTGGCAGTAAACAAAGGAATTACATGGTCTTTGATTGCAGGAAGCTCTTGCTTATTTGCGGACGCTTTTATATATGCTCTTTCAACCTGCAAAAAGAATAAAGGCTGTATTGCAATGGCAGTAATAAGCATTGGGGTGTTTGTCCTGCTTTCTGTCATACAGATTGCCCGGTATTATCTGATTGGAACAGGGACATTTTGGCTTTTCCGTTATGGTGTGCCTATCCTGCTGTTATGGCTTTTTGTCCTCTGGTTTCCAGTGCTTACAAGAACATTCCTAAAATGGAATATTTGGGACTGCATAGCATTGTTCCTATTCTTGGTAATCATAGGAAACTATGTCACAAAACTAATCACAGGAGATTATATGTGGGAAGACGCGCTCCATATGCAGGGATTTATAGGCAATGCCCTTGGAGAAGTAATTGGAATTATAACATTTGGAATTATAGGGAGGATTGAAAAATGGAGAAAATAATCAGTGTAAAAAATCTAAGAAAAGCATATAAAAAATCGAACAGGTTCGATTCTGAAACTGCCGTTGAGAATGTATGCTTTGAGCTTGCACCCGGAAATATCATGGGACTATTGGGAACAAACGGGGCGGGCAAAACTACGACATTAAAGATGATTACAAATTTGTGTTCCAAAGATAATGGGAAAATCGTCATAGACAACGTATCATTAGACGAAAATCCCGGACTGGCATTGTCAAAGGTTGGGGCGGCACTTGACACCCCTGGTTTTTATCAAGAACTGACTGCAAGAGAAAATATAGAATGTTTTGCACATCTATATGAAAATATCCCAAACGGGCAGGTTATGGAATTACTTGATTATGTCGGGCTTAAGAACCAGGCTGAAAAGAAAGTGAAAAAGTTTTCTCTTGGAATGAAACAAAGACTGGCATTGGCAAGGGCTATGTTAGGACAGCCAAAACTGATTATTTTAGATGAACCGGCAAACGGATTAGACCCGCAGGGACAGATTAACCTATACCGTCTGATTTGCGATATGGCGAAAGAACGAAACACAACATTTATTGTTTCATCACACCAACTGCATGATATGGAAAAATTCTGTACCGATATTTTAATTTTGGATAAGGGCAAAAGTATCTTGCAGGGAAAAACGGAAAACATTTTATCCGAGACAACAAATATCGTGGACTGCATACTGGAAGAAACAAACGCTGCCCGTAGTGTCCTCTCCGGGTGTAAAGGAATAAGTCTGATTTCACAGAAAGGAAATCAGTTTACAATCAGACTTGAAAATATCTGTTTTGATGAATTTGTTAAAAACCTTGTAGCAAGCCATTTGCATATTCACTATCTTTCCATGCGGAAACACTCATTGCAGGATCTTTTTCTAAAACTGACAGGGGGAGCAGAGCCATGTATCCATTAACAAGATTATATGCAAGAAAATTATACAGACAAAAATTGATTTACATTTTTTTTGCCTGCTTTTTTACAGCTTCTTTTTTTTACGCTTTTCTTATTTCGACACCGCAAATGGAAGAAATGCTGAATATCAATATTGGAATTGTCGGGAGAAAAAATTTCCCCGAATTTATGATGCGGTTTTATGTCGGTACAGTAGGTATTCTTTTTAATGTATTTCTGCTGACGCTGTTTGTTTGTGAAGAAGATAGGAACAAAATGCTTTACCAGCCTTTATTGCATGGGGAAAACCGCAACAGAATGATACGTTCAAAAATCTATGTTGCTGTTAGTATGTCAATGATTTTTGTTTTGTTGGTGGCTTTTATCAATTACATAACAGCCTTTATGCGTTGGGGCTATGAAATCTTTGAACAGGCAGCCTTTATCAGAACCATTATAAAATATCTGTTATCGGGTATCTATATGTCAGTTATAACGCTTGGTATAGTTGCACTTTGTATTTGTACCCGCAACGCATGGAAAACAATATTTTTTGTGATTATTTATCTATTGATTGACCAGTTTATATATAGTTCCAATATTGCTTTATTACAAAAAATATGGGTTGGATATTACTTTAATCTTTGGACGTTTGCATATGAGTATCAGAAAATACCATTTAGCGAACTGCTTATAGGAATATCCATTATGATACTGTACGGAATTGCTTTTTTTCAAATAACCCTATACAGAACACAAAAAATAGATTTTTGAGAGAGGTAAAAAATGATTATAAGATTACTAAATATACAATTTGCACGACTGAAAAGGCAAAAGATATTATACTTATTCTTTGTTGTAATGGCAGTGATTATCATTTCCAATGCGCTTCAAGAAGATAATGGCATGGGATATTATGCAGGCGGTAAATTTCCAACAATGTGTATGCAGTTCTATATTGATATTGTCGGTACACTATTCCTTAGTTTTATCAGCGCAGTATTGATTTGCGGAGAAAAGGCAAGCGGTATGTTCAGGCAGCCTTTGTTGAATGGCGTTTCCAAAAAACAGCTTTTAATCGCAAAAACTATCAGTATTTCCACAGTTGCACTGATCTGTTTTTTGTTTGTGGTAATCGTCAGCATTATAACAGGTTTCTTTTTATGGGGCAGTCATATCTTCGATCATGCACAGGAATATGTGTTACAAATGTTGTTATTAGCTTTTCCGCAGACAACAATGGTTCTGTTTTTAGTGCTTTTATCCTTGTATATGTCGAATATATCCAGTATGATGTGCGCTTCTTTGATAATTTTATTAGTCAATAATTTATTTAGCCAGTTTTTTGGCAGTTACATATCATTTATAGACTTTATGTATTATCTGTATGCTTTTTCTGGATATAACGGAATGGAATTGACAAGCAAAATGATTGTATTAGGAATTGTTGTTAATGTCATAACAGGAATTATCCTTGCTTATGGAATTAGTAGACGCACAAATAGTATGATAATGTAGAATGTAAGTTAGCGACAGTACAATAACAACAAAAGGCATTCATAATCAATTAAAAACAAGAAAGCAGTCCTTACTAGAACCATTACTGCGACCAGATCAATGAATTATGCAATGCGGCAGCCGACATGTATAATGAGCTTCAAGATATAAAGAATTTCAGGAACAGGCTTTTTGAGGAATATGATTTTATAACAGCAGACATATTGTTAACAGGGGAAGTGTACACTTCCCCTGCTTTTGTATACCGTTGATTGGAGGAAAAATGAATACACTGTCAAAAGAAAAAGCAGTCCTGACAGGGATGCTTTGTAAGCGATTAATTTAGGGGTGGATTGCGAATCATTCCCCAGTGTGTAATAATAATCACAGTAATGCAAGTATTTTACCGTGCATACCAATGCAATAGTTAAAATACTTTCGCACATTGACAT
>CAJTEN010000075.1 GCA_910575245.1 Clostridia bacterium
GAAAAACTTATCCGACGGATTTTTTTATCCGCATCTTTTATGAAAAGCCGTTTAACCAAGGGCTCTTTCAAAAAAAGATGCGGATAAAATTATATTTTACTGTTTTCCTGTTGGACCTCAAAATATTTTACCAACAATAATCCACAGGGATACTTTATAGCCCAAACATTTTTCGTATCTGGTCTTCCTTGCCTTCCCATAGATGTTCCGGATTGTCAGTTTCATCCTGGTCGATCTTTAATGCCTCTTTCATTTGTTCAACTGATGGAATGGCATATATTTTTGTTGTTTCAGAACTGGAATGACCAAGTATCGCAGCTATCATCTCGATGGGAACACCGTCCCTGTATAAACCGGAGGCTCTTGAACGCCTCAGCATGTGCGGATAGCAGTTTTCCGGCATCTCGGAAACTGTCTCCCTTGCAATTCCTGCATATTTTTTTACAATCCGTTCCGCATTTCTCACAGACATCTTCATACGCTCTCCATGAATCGTTGTATAAAACAGGTATGCATCCGGGTTGGGAACCTTTCCATGGAATGATGCAACATACTCCCGCAGATGGAGGACCGTCTTTTCATTCAGTGATACAACGCGCTGTTTCCTGCCTTTCCCATGGATCAGGATCGTGGGATTTGATGCCATCAGCGATATATCCCTGATGCGTATTTCCAGAAGCTCTGATATCCTGACCGCAGTATCAAACAGCATGACCAGCAGCGTCCTGTCCCTGTTCCCGATCCGGGTGTCCGGCGGCGCTGCCAGGAATGCAGAAAGACCGTCTTTTTCTATAATGGGGCGCTGCAGTTTTTCCGTCCTTAAAAGAGGCACTTTCTTAACGGCAAGATATACCTGAACCATGGAAAAATCAGCGTCCGTTACATATTTAAGATAAGTTTTCAATGCTGCAAGCCGTTGGTTTACCGTGCTGGCAGCAAGTTTTTTCTGCTCCTGCAGGAACTGTGAATAGCCAAGGACGAAATCATACGTGCAGTCCGAAAAGCGGAATGAAACGGCAGAAATCCCGGCAGTCTCCGTGACATAATCATAAAAACAGTTTAAGGAAATGCGGTATGCCCTGACTGTCTCGCTGCTGCGGTTGCTCTGTTTTGGAAGAAAAATGTCGAGGAAATCTTTTGTCTTTGAAAAGAACAGTCCGGAGAATTGTTTTTTATCCATGGCGCATCACCTCCGGTATCACGTCGCACGCAATGGAGTCTTTATTGTCCACTGTGCGGTAGGCATCACTGACAAGGTAATAGTAATAAAAAGTTTCCTTTGTTGTTTTATGCCCGAGATATCTGCTCAGATAAGGCATCATCACCTTGAGGTCAACGCCTTTTTCCGCCCACAGGTTCATCCTGTTAACCACAAACGTGAAACGGAAGTCATGGACGGTTGGTTTGTTTGCACAGTCAGCATGGGGCGTCATGTTCCAGAACTTTGTGAAAACGTTGTCTATGGTTGCGTTTCTGAGATGTTTCTTAGTGTCTTTTGCGGGGAAAAACCATTCAGGCATAAATCCAAGGTCATTGCAGAGCCAGGAAAAATAATCCCTGCAGCTCTGCCGGATGTCATCGGGAAGGTAGACAATGCGGTCCTTGTTTCCCTTTCCGTCCAGCACCGTCCATGTACCTGCATCAAGATCCACATTTTTTGCAGGCGCACCGACAACTTCACTGTTCCTCATCCCACAGCAGCAGTAGAGCCGGAAAGCCATGCGGTATTCACCAACCAGTCTGGCCTCGAACGATATGTTTCTCGGCTGGTATCCGTCAAGCGCCCTGAAAAAATCCCTTATCTCGCACTGGTCAAATATATGGGGGTAAGGCTTCCTGCTGTGATAGAAATCGTGGGGGATGTACACACTGATGCCGCAGGATGCCATGTAAAGCATAAGCTGCCTTACGCAGGAAATACGGTCTTCATGGCAGGAAGGGCTTTCACTGTCCTGCCGTTCCATCCATGGGGCAAGGAAATCCTTTGAAACCTCCAGGCTGTCAAGGTGCTGCGATACGCAGTATTCGTCAAACTGCCACAGGGTCGTTTCTTTTGCGGTATAAGAAAAACCATTTGCCCTTTTTTCTTCCAGCAGGCCTGTTATATATGGTGCAAGTATGCTCTGGTAGGATTCCGGCTTATTTTTCATGGCTCCACCCTCCTATCCCGTATTCTAATAATGAAACCGGACAAAGCCTCATCCTTTCGTCATCCACGCACAGATACCTGTCCACGGCATCATCACCACGCTGCCCAAGGGCATTTATGACCATATCTACGCCCACTCCGTTTCTGAGAAGCTGCGTGGCATAAGTTTTACGTGTGACATGGAATCCTGAACCGGGAACGCTCCTTTCAGGCAGTGCGGAATGCAGCGCCCTTATACAGGCAGTACTGTCAAGCGGTTCAAACGGGGCGTCCTCACTCAGGAAAATGACCGGATTCGGACTCTGCCTGCGCTCTTTTGTGATATACTGGTAGAGGGCATTCCCGACCTCCGCAGGCATAGGCAGGTTCACTTCAACACCAGTTTTTTTCTGGACAAAACGTATGGATGGGTTTTTCCAGTCAATGCTGCCTATTTCCAAAGAAACAATGTCAGAGGCCCGCAGCCCCATCTTTAGTCCCAGGAGCAGCATTGCCTTTTTCCGCAAGGTAAGGGAGGAATCATCCCTGTTGATCTGTTCATACAGCTGTGTCAACTCATCATCCGTCAAGACGACCACGATTGTCTCTCTGGGGGCATATGTGGATGAAAGCGCGGCAAAAAGCATTGAATTATCAACAAGCCCCTGTTCTCCAAGATATGCAAGGAATTTACGTATACAGCCATTATAAGCATTTTTCCCGGCAGGGGTCCGGTGCCCGTCCTGCCTGTTAAACGTTTTTATGACGGAAAATGTTACATCGTTGAATGAATGTATTCCTGATTCGCAGAGATAAGTGCAGAATCTGCAGACAGCCGAACGATATGACATCAGGGTAGAGTCTTTAAGGCCTTCCCTACGCTTCCTGTATAAAAAATCATCTGCTGGTTTCATGCACCATTCGGGAAGCATGGAAAAAGCAGCAGGGTCATTCCTGAATCTGGTTTTGATGTCCACATATCCGTTCCTGTGCTGCTCCGCAATTAGGAACAGGGCTCTCCGGTAAGCGTAAAGCGACACTGTATCATCAAAATGGCTCTCTACGGATTCAAACCAGAGGAAGGATATTTCTGGACTGTAAAGAAAGCCGTTGATGTCTAAAAACAAAAACAACATATCTGTTGTTCTTGTAATGCAGTCAGATGCAGATGGGTCATAGCCGTATTTTTTGTAAATCTCTTTGATGCTGCCGCAGTACCCGAATAATTTATCAGGGGGAACAGCCTCTGCAGATTCCTGCAGGCTGGAAATCATCTCTTGTTTGCTTTTGCTGAGGTCATTCCAAAAACAGCCAAGATCATAAGAGATATAGTGCAGGATTATCGAAAATCCATAAATGATGCATCCTTTTTCATAAAGCCAGCGCAATACCATGGATACCGCAATTAATGTATGTTTCCTGTCATTTTTCGTCCTGTGTGCAATACTGTTGTGGAATCTGGCCAGGTGGTCATAAGAAATATCCGGGATGCCTTCGCATCCTTCCTGCTGAAGAAAAACGAAGAAATGCCGCCAGTAATACTGATAACCCTTAAGTGTGGAAACAGATAAACTTTCTTGAAAATGCGCGGAAGCTGCTTCGTAGACGCTTTTAAACTCTTCCCGGAGACGGGTATAAGCATATGTTTTTCCATTATTGCAGTCTCTTATGTCCCCGGTTTCAAACATATCGCGGAGCTTTGTTAATGCCGATTTGTAAAAAGCGGCATAGGTCACACTGGTATCCGGCTCAATCAGCCGGAACCATTCATCTGCTGTTTCCGGGGTGTATTCATATCCGGACTGTTCCAGATACCTGCTTAGAAGTTTAAAACAGCTTTTGATCCCCCTTCTTGTGCAGGAATTGTAATTGTTTTCATCAAGAAAGTCCATGACTTTCCTGACAAGTACGTTGTAATTATTCATGAGGTACCTCCTTATATTTTTGATACCTCATTATAAACCTGAAAAAATTTTATCCGCATCTTTTTTTGAAAGAGC
>CAJTEN010000076.1 GCA_910575245.1 Clostridia bacterium
TACTAACCATCCGAAGTCAGTAATCTTATTTTACTCTGAGGTATTTTTTTCTCAACCTTCTTTCTTGGAATTCCCTATACTTGAATTATACAGGAAGCTCCTTTGCATACATAATCTGGTTTTTGGGCTTATTTAAGTTTTATGACTTTATTTTTGAAAAAATAAATAATTGTCCAAATGATATAATCGCAGATTTCCTATTACTCATAGTATGTGTAGCACTTTCGTTCATATATATTTTTTGATTTGTACTTTATCAATAATTATTTTTATAGCATGTATAAAAATTGTAAAGAAGATTTGTTCTCTGATACCGAAAAAAGAAAAGATAAAAAAAGTAGATGAATATTTTATTAATAAACGGGGAATGCATATCAACCACAAATTGATTGTTTTGAAGAATATAGATCTTATTATGAAGCATAGAATGATTTATAAAATTTTCGGTATTATAATATTTCCCCTTGTTTTTGTAATGGATGTGCTATTATTATTTGTAAAAACAATCATTACAATTATTCTATCATGCATTGGAGATGGTTGTAATTTATTGCGACTAATAAATAACTCTATTATTAAATTGCAAAGTAAATTACTAATAATACCAGATAAGCAAATGGTAGCAATTGCGTTTCGTATAGCAATGATAGTTTCATTGACAAGTATTGTGGCTGAAAATAGGTTTTGTGGATTAGTAAGAAATCAAGATCCTACTACTGCTATATTTGAATTTGTTGCAAGTGCAATAATTATTCCTATTATTTTTGAATGGCTGTATTCATATAAACAGTCTCAAAATAATGCTGACTTGAAATTTTAAATTCCAGTGCAGAGTTAGATACATTAAATTCTGCAGGGCTTTAAATTTTCCTGTATTTATTGCTTTTTGATGAGTAAAGTATCTCGACATCCGCTATAATTAAACCAACGTCTCGAAAAAATTTTTGTTTCCGGACATGGCAAGCGGATCGCCAGAAGGCAGCATACGGAACTAAATTCTACCGGTCACATTTGAAAAATTTGAAAAGTTTACTTTGAGTCCGACAGTAGATTTTCAAGGGTAAGTTGGCTAACGATTAGGGCTGATCATCTTAGGCGTCAGATTGGCTTCATCAGGAGCAACTGGTCTAATCTGAAATGCTTTCAAGATGTCCTCGCCGAGTGTTTTCTAGGCTATGTTATACGGTGTTCTCCTATTCAGAATCTCCCTTGGAGTTGAATTGATTTGATTTACAATCAGGTTTGTTGTGGTTACCTCCACGAAAAGCTGTACGGCTACTATGTCCTGCGGGTAGATGAGACACCCGCGCTGGTGAATATCGCCCTGTCGGGAGCAAAAGTTACATATGGGTATACCGCACCGGAAGGAAGAATTGAAAGTAGCTGGATGCTGGTCCATGCCAGGCGGAGATTTGACGAGGCAGTGAGAGCTTTGCCGAAAGCAAGGCAGAAAGACAGCCATGCGTACCTTGCGCTGACCATGATATAGGCATTTTACCGGAAAGAAAAGCAGTTAAGGGATCTCCCGGCACAAGAACGAAAAACCTGCTGCTAGCTGAGTGAAAAACTTTTGGTGGGGGCTTATTTGATATGGGTGCGTGAAAACATCCTGAAAGTGCTGCAGAAAAGCAAGATGTGAGGAGGTTTCGGTTATTCCCCAAACCTAGGGAAATACCTGAAAGTATTTGTGAATGACGGTGAAATGCCGATAGATAATAGCGCTACCTACTGAACAGTCTAGTCTGGGATTCTGTATCAGCAAGAAAAACTGGGTGATGATCGATACCATTACCGGGGCAAAATTGAGTGCCATTATCTACAGCATTGCGGAGATCGCAAAAGTAAATGATCTGAAGTTATATGATTATTTTGAATATCTGCTTACTGAGTGGCAGCACCTGACTTAACACAGGAACTATTAATTCAATATATCGCAGAACTTTTTAGGACAAAAGGGTTTACTACTTTAGAGATATGGCGGGAAAAAGTACATAAAATAGGTGTTAGCGTTGCAGTGTTAGATGGCTTTTACAAAGAATACAATAAATCATTGGTATGTTTGATTGAACTTCAGATGAATGGTAGTCCAGAACAGCTTCAAGAAGAGTTTTTTCAAGGTGCATCTGCTCATTCTGCTCATATTCGTTTGGAATTAGATTTTAAGCGGAATCATTGGCTTCAGGAAATACATGAAATTCTTGAAAATATAGGAGGTGCTTTGGTCAAAGGAGTTTCGGGGCAGGGGAAATCTGCACTGTGTTATCGTTATTTGTTGGAAACATATCCCGAAGGAGTTGTATTTTGTATACGTGCCATTGCGACAGAAGGACAAGCTCAAAATTTAGTTTCAGCCTTAGGTGGACTTGGAAAGTATAATAGAAATCCCATTATTTACATTGATGTTCAACCGGGAGAAACGCTTTGGGGCCTTTTTATTGCAAGAATTACAATCGCGTGGATTAAAGATTCCCGTTCTGATTTCGATTCGTGATGAAGATTATAATATTACGCCTATAAATGGAAAAGCAATTAAATATAATGTTATTGAACTAGAATTATCTGAAGCAGAGGCGGAACAAATTTACATTAATCTGCACACCTTTATACAGATTTTTCTAATTATTTGCACCAAAATAAAACATCCCGGCTGCTTCTTTTCGTGGGCTCTGCCCACACCCGGCCTCTGGAATAAGGATGGGGACAGCAGCATTCCTTTCTGGGTGCGCTGCCCCAGACTTTCCTAATGATGCGGAGCTTCTATTTTACAGATACTGGGTCAGCCGTTCCCCATAGAGGACTGTCAGCTGGTTCAGTACCTGGTCCCAGTTCCGGTATCTCTGTGTCCACTTCTTCGCCACATTCAGGCTGGCCAGATAGAGCATCTTTTCCAGGGAGCTGTCGCTCGGGAACACGCTCTTTGTCTTGGTGACTTTCCTGTACTGGCGGTTCAACCCTTCGATTATATTGGTCGTGTACATAATACGGCGTACTGCGTCAGGAAACTGGAAGAAAGGGCTTACATCTTCCCAGTTGCTGACTGCGTAGGGATATTTCTTTCCCCATTTTTCCCTGACATCTGACAGTGCTTCCAGCCCGGCTTTTTCATTCGGGGCATTGTATACCGCCTTGAAATCAGACGCGAACTTCTTCAGGTCGTTCAGCATCCCCAGCCAGAACTTCGAACTCTCGTTGGCGCCTACCGTGATGCTGAGGATCTCCTTGTACCCTTCTGTCGTGACGCCCAGCACCACATAGGCCGCACGGCTGAGATCCGCCCGTCCTTCCTGACTTTGTAGTGGATGCAGTCCATGAACACGAATGGATAGACCGGGTTCAGGGGTCTTGACTGCCATTCCCGGATCTCCGGCAGTATCTTGTCCGTGATTTTGCTGACCATCTCTGCAGGCATCTCTATCCCATAGAGGTCCTGCAGCTGGCCATGGATGTCCCTGGTGCTCATCCCCCTGCCGTAGAGCGAGATAACTTTTTCTTCGATTCCGGAGACGTCCCTCTGGTATTTGGGGATGAGCTTCGGCTCGAATTCACCGTTCCTGTCCCGGGACACATCGATCTGGAACTCGCCGTACTGGCTCTTGAGGTTCTTGGGGGAGTGACCATTGCGCTTATTTGAAGTCTCCACATTCCCTTTGTTGTTCTTCTCATATCTCAGTGTCGCGTCAAGCTCTGCCTCCATGAGTTCCTGGAGGATATCTTTGAATCCATCTCTCAGGAGGGTGTAGACATCTGCCACACTGTTTAAGTTGTTGTCTGCAATAATCTGTCGAATCTGTTCCTTTGCTACCGGTATAAAAATACTCCTTTTCGATAAGAATTTTCATATCTTGATTCTTACCAAAAGGAGCCATTTTTTACCAAAGACACAAACCTTTTTTACACTACCAATAATTGATTTAATTAACGTTCGCAAGTTTAATGAAGAAACACGCGATATTAACATTAAACAAAATATTTGTTACACGTTTATTAGATATTTCCTGAATCCGTGAGCCTAGTCTCAAATTAAAACCGGACGAAATTATCCGGTAAAAATGTGAGGTAAGACATTGCTGCCTGCGAGACAACGGCCGTTGTTCTATA
>CAJTEN010000077.1 GCA_910575245.1 Clostridia bacterium
GCTATTTAGGCCAGGATGCACTATGAATATTCACACGGTAAAGGACATCGCTACACACAATTTGCTGGCGGTATAGATGATGCTATATTTACCAACCCGTTTTTTGACTAACACCAACAAATTTTACCCTCTCTACACCATCTTGAAACAGCGGACTGTGAACATCCCCATTTTTTAGCGGCTTCTCTTGTCCCTATGTAATCCATGTTTTCACCCCTTACCTTATTATTTATATATACCTCCTATAAATCTAAATATTATTTTGGCACATATTTTGACTTGTGTCAACATCATCACGCTATTTTCACAAGGTTTATACAGTGCAGAATTAACCTTAAAATATGTTTAGGGGTGATAATTTTTGAAACAAGAATATAAACCTTTATACGAAAAATTTGGTTTAAATGTTGTTTACTATCGAAAAAGAAAGAAACTCACACAAATGCAACTAGCCGAATTGGCAAATATTGACCGAAGCCATATAAGTGCGATTGAATTAGGCAATGTTGGGGTTTCATTTGATGTAATTTTTAAACTATGTGAAGTATTAGAGACAAAACCCAAAGATTTATTTGATTTTAGAGACTAAAATTCGTTTCTAAGTAATACGGGGAAATTATTAAAAATCAATAATTTCCCCATAGATTCTATAATCAACTATAATTACATCTTTTCGAGATTCTTTAACAATTCATCAACTCCTCTTTCAGAGATAGCAACATAATATTTATGCGTTACATTACTGTTACCGTGCCTCATTTGATTGCATAGCAAATATTCCGGTGTATTTAAAGCAGCTAAGTTAGTTCCGTATGTATGACGCAGATAATGATATTTAAAGGTAATATTATACTTTTGCTGTAAAGTTTTGGAATGATACTTCATGGAATTTACAGTTTGTATTTTTCCATTAGGCAGTGAATTAACTAGTTCAAGAGAAGAAATCTGTCTCCCGTCCAAGTCTTGTATAAATCTCTGGTTCTGCTGCCTTTGTAAAGCCAATTCGTTTTTATCTTTTTCCTGCTGCCGCTCCAGCTTTTCAAAATATTCCTTTAACACCACTTTACAACTTTATAAGTAAGAACTCTGTTTCCAGCATAGATGTTTCAAGGCCTCAGCAATAACATTTGATTTTATGTAGGTTTCGATGTTTTTCGCCAAGTTTACATAAAATATCGGCTGGCGTATCTGTTCGCTGAGAGCAAACCGGAATTCCTGAACACTGACATTCCGGTACTGTGAAAATGTTTCTTCCTTATATGGAAGCAGTTTCATCGCACAATAGCTGATATTGATAAGGTTGACCATCATCTCAATCCCCTTCCGGCTGCGTACCATGTATCCGCATAAGGACCAGAAGGTCTTCTGCTCATAATAGCTTACTTCAATGTTCCATCTGAATGAGTAAAGGAACAGGGGGATATACTGCATCCAGTCATTTCCAGTGCGGTTCAGGGGTGATTTTTCCTGCCAGGCACAGAAGATCTGCAGCTGGGCGGGAAAAATAGTACTGAAAAACAGTCTTCTGGTGCCATCCTCCTTATCGGCGGCGGTCACATACGCCTGCACCTGCCTTGCCCCAAAGATATTGGTCAATACACGGCGGCTTCCGGTAAAATAGTCCCCGATCTTTTCCGCAGACAGGCTAAAGTCCTCATATATGGACAGACGGTGTCCATGTTTTGGCGGCCTGCCCTTCCTGCCCGTCGGGGCAGGCGGGAGGTCATAGATGACAGAGTCAGACCTTGCATTGCCGATCAGGTCAAGGTTTTCATAGTCATCTACTATGGACACCAGGTTCTGTTTTACATACCAGCTGTCACAAAGGATGATGACATTTTTCTTATCCCTGAATTCCGGCATTACCTGCCGGACCATGGAAGCAGCAAGCTCCAGTTTGGATCCCTTATCTTTGCGCCACATGCGGTATCCAAGAGGGATGGAAAGGTAAGATATCCTGTTTTTATTCCATACCGGAATGCAGAGCATGACACTGACAAAACAATGCCCATTCAGATAATTGGAGCCATTATGTGCCGCATGGTCGAACAGTTTGGAGATATCCTCGAATTTCTTTCCGGATTTCGAGACCATGGTGTCATCTATACAGAGGAATACCGGTTGGGAGTTCAGGCTGTCGGGGACCAGGCCAAGGGCCAGCCTTGCTGTAGCATTCATAAAACCCGAAAGGTCAACTTTGGCATAGGAGCAGGCATAATAGAATGCATTCAGGGACTTTGATGTTATGCCCGCCAGAAAATGCCGGTACAGGGACCGGATGGAACCTGCAGATTCCGTCGCCAGCATGGACAGCACGAGCAGGAATAGCGTTTCAGCCGTAGGCGCTGACAATATGGAAAAATAAATATAAAAATATCGATAAAGCCTACCGATTATGTATTTTTCGTTGTATAATAAGGTTGCCGTATGAAGTCACTCACTTTCGTGTTTATTGTTAGCAAACTTATTATACACCAAAGTGCTTCATACGGCACTTTTTGTTAAAAACTTGTAAAGTGGTGTACATCAATATAGTTTCTGGAATATGCCTGTCCGAATATCAGATAGAACATTTTTAAAAAGGATTCTGTGTAGGAATATGCTCTATTATCCACATAATATAGTTCTTCCAGATAATCCTGTATTTCTGCTACTGTAGATTGCCCGATTCACCGCCGAAAGGCCCAACCACCAGCTCAGCTGGTGGAATGGGATAGCCCCCCCTGGGGCAAAACCTTTGCATTTCCGCCTAAAGGCGGTCTAGCAAACCGTTCTTTCTTTACTGGTAGGCCGCTTAAAAGCGGCTCTCTTTTAATGCTCCATCCTATCCCTTTCGTACTGCTCCTGAATATACTTCTTTATTGTCTCTTCGTTGACATTACCGACCGTTTCGCAATAATATCCTCTTGCCCAGAAGTGACGGTTTCCTTTCTCTCTATATTCTGGATGCCTGTCAAATATCATAAGCGCACTCTTGCCCTTAATAAGGCCTACGGCCTTTGATACGCTCAACTTGGGCGGAATTGATACATACATATGCACATGATCGGGAAGCGTAGCCGCCTTTATGATCGTTACCCCTTCCATTCTGCACACCTTTCCCAGAATCTCTCCTACATCTTTCCTTAACTCTCCGAACATTACTTTCCTGCGATATTTCGGAATAAATACAATATGGTACGTGCAATTGTACCGGCTATGTGCTAAACTATTATTATCCATATGGATATACCTCCGTTGTTTCTAAAGTGGTTTGCTAGACCCACTTCTATTATACAACGGGGGTAATTTTTTGGTACTCTGTTCACCGCCACTTGCATCTGTTATTCCCCCAGCTCAGCTGGGGGATTGATACTGTTTCATTCANAATCAACTACCCCGGTGCAAGCACTCAAGCACTGTGAGCGGCTCCTACGTCGCCTCTCACAGCACTTGACTTTTTCGCTCGCTCTGCTCCCTCAAAAGCGGGGTATGCGGATTTCCTTGTCTCTGCCTCTACTCATAATCAAACAGGTTCATCTGTCCTTCCATCTCATTATTTCGATATAGCTTCCGATACTCGTCTCCTTGGTTTTTTACATAGTTTGCTATTACTTTCTCATTTCCATGCTCACTTACTGTTGATACATAATACCCTGATGACCAGAAATTCCCTCCCCATAATTTTTTCTTCACATCTGGGCATCTCCTAAATACCTCCCGCGCTGTTATGCTTTTCACTATCTTTACAAGTTGTGTCGGACTATAATTCGGTGCTGACTGCACTAAAAAATGTACATGATCTTTATCCGCACCTATTTCCAAAAAGATTAGCTCATACCTTTCACTTATCTCTATACAGGTTTCTTTTATTACCTTTTCTACCTCTTCACTTACTACTACTCTCCGATACTTTGTCGGTAATACGAAATGATACATCAGCTTTGATACATTGTGTGATTTGTGTATAGCCTCACTCAATCTACACTTCTCCTTTTTCTCTACATTGTATCATGCTTTTCTATCCTGTTAAAGTTTGCTTGCGCCCCAAGGGGCGGGGAATGTACCCACATTTCATTCAA
>CAJTEN010000078.1 GCA_910575245.1 Clostridia bacterium
TTCCTGACAAGTACGTTGTAATTATTCATGAGGTACCTCCTTATATTTTTGATACCTCATTATAAACCTGAAAAAATTTTATCCGCATCTTTTTTTGAAAGAGCTCTTGGTTAAACGGCTTTTCATAAAAGATGCGGATAAAAAAATCCGTCGGATAACAAATCTTAACCGAATATTCAGTTAAGATGTCGAGCGTTTTTTGAAAAAAAGTTCAGTAGAGTTTACGAAAAAGAATCAGTCGGTTACATATCTTGTATTTGACATAAGCAGCATGGTGCTGGTAGGGTATTTTACCCTTGCATTGAAACCTTTAACAGTAAGGGGAGAAACAGTAAGCAATACCGTAAAGAAAAAGCTGCTGCGTGTCAGTGAATGGGATGAATTATCAGATACATATACCATGTCTGCATACCTTATTGCCCAACTTGGCAAAAATTTTACCAATGGTGCAGACCAAAAAATAACTGGCGAAGAATTACTCGCACTGGCATGGGACAAAATTAAAGAGATACAGTACTTGGGCGGAGGCGTAGTGACCTTCTTAGAGGCAGAAAATGAGGAAAAGCTGTTATCATTTTATCGGAACAACCGCTTTTCGCAGTTCGATACAAGGCAGACTGCATCAGATGCGGAGGAGTCGCATGAGTTGGTACAGCTTTTAAGACTGCTCTGATGCGATTACGCCGTGCTAAAAAGCATGGGTTTTAGCGGAAAAAGAGCAATTTGTCGAATCCCGTTTGTCGAATGTCGAATTGGGTGGGGTAAATGTGGTAAAGAGGGGTAAAAGTCATCAGAATCTAACAGCGGCACAGGCGGCAATTTCCAAATGATGCCATAGGATTTTGGGTACTCGCAGGCAAAAGTATTGAAGAATGGCTTAAAATCAAGGGTTTTAAGGCTTGGTGGGGTTCATCACGGTGGGTGGTGGACCCCACTTTTTCGTGTTTTTGGATGCCGCTGATAGGATGGCGATTGGGGAAAAAATCGTACTATCAGGCAAAAGTATACTTTCACGCAAAAGTCAGGGGTTTCCGTGATAGTATAAAACGGAAAGGTAAAAGGGTGTAGGGTATTGGCGGTTTTGGCTGAAAGGTGTATTAGTTTGACGGAAAATGCTGTTGAAAAACGGGGGATATGATACAAACACGGAAACTGCATGGAGTTTCCGTGTTTGTATGAAGTTTCGCCTGTTTGTTTAAAGAATTTGCATTTAATTTCGTCCAACAAATTGATTTTTCGTCCAAAAAGACTTATAATTGGATGAAAAAAGAATGGCATTGGACGAAGGGAGATAATATGAGAACATTTGATTATATTCGCCTTGCAGGCCAAACATGGGATATGGATATACTTAATCTTGTCGCAAAGATACATGAATATAAGGGACGTCAGGACTTATATATCAGGCAAAAGCCTGTTGAACTTGAACGTTTGGTTGAGATCGCAAAAATCCAAAGTACAGAGGCATCCAATAAAATAGAAGGGATTGTTACGACAAGTACCCGGATGAAGCAGTTGTTTGAAGAAAAGACGACGCCCCGCAATAGGGAAGAAGATGAGATTATGGGGTACAGAGATGTACTTAATACAATTCACGAAAGCAATGAGTACATTCCGATCAGACCATCATATATACTACAGTTACACAGGGATCTTTTGAAAAGAGCGGGATTTTCGTACGGCGGGAGTTTTAAGAGTGTACAGAACTATATTAATGAAACAAAGCCGGATGGAACAGTGGTCACAAGGTTTACGCCAATCGCCCCATACGATACACCAGATGCAGTGGAGCGGTTATGTACGGCTTATGAGCAGGCAATTGCGAGTGAGAAGGTGGATTCCCTCATATTGATTCCTGTTTTTATATGTGATTTTTTGTGCATTCACCCTTTTAATGACGGAAATGGAAGAATGAGCCGCTTGCTTACTCTGCTCCTTTTATATAAGAATGGGTATAGTGTTGGTAAATATATAAGTATTGAGAGGCAAATTGAGAGAACAAAAGACAGGTATTATGATGTCCTTGAAACTTCGGATATAGGATGGCATGAGGGAAAAAACGACCCGACACCATTTATACGTTATATGCTTACGGTCATTTTGGCATGTTACACCAGATTTGAAGAACGTGTAGGAATCATAGCGGGAAAGGGAAATACCAGTAATGCTTATGATATTGTAAAAAAATATGCAGAAGAAAAAGTCGGGAAATTTACAGGTGCAGAAGTTGTTGCACACTGTCCAAGCATAGGGAGATCATCAACTCTAGCGGCGTTAAAGAAACTGGTGGATGAAGGAAGTATTATTCGGTATGGGAGTGGCAGAAGCACCTATTATGTAAAGACTGACAGACAGTAAGTTAAATTGAGGAAGGGAATGCGCAGAGTGATTCAGGTAGATTTAGTAGATTATAGCAGGATAACAGACCTTGGAATGCAAATAACAAAATACGTCAATAGAAATTTGAAGGATATAATACGTGTATTAATTGATGTATTGGAAACAGATCCGGAATTTGAGTTAGATGGATTTTTCCCAAGAGATTACTTGGAAAGAAAACCGCAGGAATGTAAAAATGCTGTGTATGAGTTATATGAATTAATATGTTCTGCAAATATCAGAGATTATATGAAGCCTAAATACGAATATTTGTTATATGCGATATTAGAGTGGTGGGAAGATTGTGCTGACAGTGAAGAAGATTTGATAATCAATTTGGTAGATGATGAACTTAGGGATGCTTTGGACGATGAGAAAGGTCGAACTATTTTAAGACGTATAACGGATTACGAAGAATATTATTATTTTTGTTTTGAGGATCATGATTTTTTGCCGTCTCAGTTAAGCAATATGGTTATGATGTATTTACGAAATCCGGAGTTAGTAGAGATGTTTTTACAATATGATAATCTTGATCTGATGGAGTGTGATTTAAGAGAACGATATCTGGAAGTTCGACATATGAGTGAAAATAGAAATCATACTTCATTATCTCAAAATATTATTATGGAGTTATGTTCCGTAATTCGGCGTTTTCAAAAGAGAATCCCACATTTTGAAAGGGGTGAGGTGCAGATTACTGCGGATTTGCATGATTCTGTAGAAGGGATTTTGAATAATAAATATGGACTAAGTGTTGCAAGAGAATTTACAATGGGAAGGGCAACTAAAGAATTGGGTGAAACGGATTTATACATATACAAAGAATCAGATGGAATAATTACAGATTACGCAATACTTGAAAATAAATATATTGAGAACTTTACGGAACAATATAACCAGCTAATGGGATATTTAAACCCTTATTTTAAATTTGGAATTACCCTTTCTTTAAACCTGAATTATTCACGCCACTATAAACTTGCTTAAAAACGGATAGCATTACTTTCTCAAACTTCCCATAAGCATTTATTAGGCAAAACCTTGTAATTACTGGCAATAGTTCTCGAATTATGCACCTGTTGACATTTCACCACCATTATGTTCTATTGATGCCAACAGCCCTGCATCCTCCATCTGCTTTTGGCAGATCGACTGGATAAAGTTAGGCTGGGATATATACCAGTTAAGGATTTCTCCCCTTACGGATTCCTCCATCTGGATTTTACCATTTGCCAATCCATCCGCAATGATAGCTACAAGCTTATTTAACGCACCTGAAAGCTCTATGTCGCGGACATCATCATAGCATAAGAAGAAGATTTCCCCCATTGAATGGTAATCACTGTTTTTTCTGCGTATCCATTCAAGTATGATATACCTTGTGAATACCAGTGCCGTATTTGATACGGTTGTGCCATAATTCACGGGCTGGAATTCCCTGCCGAGTTTCAGCAGGGATTTGCTGACCTTGAAGCAGCATTCTATCGACCACCTGTACCCATAT
>CAJTEN010000079.1 GCA_910575245.1 Clostridia bacterium
GTCCGTGATGCGGCGTTTCCCGAAAGCGAATTTTTCTTCCCCTCGCCATCCGGCGGCCCCTACTCCGCCGGATGGATGCAGGGAAAGTTTAAGAGATTTTTTGCCTTATCGAAACCGGATGTTCCAAAAGACCTTCTTCCCTCAGTAAGAGTATACGATCTCAGTTATCAAAACTTAAATAAAATCCAAACCTTTCAGAAGAAATGCATTGATTGCAACAAATACCATTTGAAAAGGTTTGGATTTTATTTTTGGTGTATGATTCCCTTATAACAAAAAAGGGAGGTCATACCATGGATTTACAAAACCTAAAGGAACACCATAAAGAACTTCTTTCCTTCATGGAAAACAATGGCTATTGCAGTACCTACATACACCGGTTCAGAGATGAAATCAACCGTATACTGGCGGATGCAGACAGCCACCGCTGGCAGTCATACCAGGATATTTACCTTGAATACTTAAAGGTACCGCATTCCAAGGACTATCTCCGCAACAAGAGGACGGTCATCGGAGCCCTGGAGCAATTCGATCTCTTCGGCCACTTTCCGGACGGCAGACACCGCCATACCCTTTTTGAAAGGGGCTCCTACCACCTGCTGGTGCCGGAATTCCAGGAACTGATTGATTTCTACCGTGCGCATGAAGTTCAGCGCGGCAAAAAAGAATCAACCATCCGGGGCGAGTCCCTTAACACGGCCTCTTTTTTATACCGGATGCAGGAGCAGGGAGCCCGGTGCCTGGATGAAGTGACAGAAGATGCTGTCCTGTCGTTTTTCGTTTCGGACAACGGCACGCTGCAGAAGAGCTGTTCCTACAAGAAGAACATATCCGCTGTCTTTAAGGCCGGACTCAAATGGAAGGAACCACAGTGCCGGAGGATACTGGGCTTTCTCCCGCTGCTGCGCGAAACAAGGAAAAACATACAATACCTTACACCGGATGAAGTCAGGCTCCTGCGGGATGCGGCAGAGAATGATGGATTCTCCGCCCGCAACAAAGCCATTCTCCTCCTGCTCCTTTTTACAGGCCTGCGGGGATGCGATATCGCCGGCCTTACATTCAGCTCCATCGGCTGGGAAAAAGAACGGATACTGGTGGAGCAGCAGAAGACATCCGTGCCGGTGGAGATACCTCTTTCTGCTGTTGTAGGCAATGCCATATACGATTATCTGGCAGAGGAAAGGCCGGATACCGGGAGCCTGCGCCTGTTCCTGTCAGAAACACATCCCTTTTCACCCCTGGCTGCCGGGAGCATTGGCAACATCGTGGCAAAAGCCTGCAGGCTGGCGGGGATAAGGCAGGAGCCCGGAGACAGGAAGGGCACCCATATCTTCCGGCACAACCTGGCGTCCTCCATGCTGGAGAACGGCGTCCCACAGCCCGTCATCACGCAGACCCTGGGACATACAGCCCCGGATTCCCTTGAGCCTTACCTGAGGGCGGACTTTGTGCATTTAAAAGAGTGCGCGTTAAGCATAGAAGCTTTCCCGCTGGCGGAGGAGGTGTTTTCCTTATGAAAGAGTTCCGGTCTTTTCTTGCCCCGCAGATCCGCCATTTCATACGGTACCGGCAGGCGTCGCAGCGCTGGAACGACTCTTCCTATGAAGAGAACCTGATGCTTTTCGACCGCTACTGCCTTGAAAACTATCCGGGTGATACCATGCTGACACAGGAGATGGTTGACGGCTGGTGCCGCCAGCGGCACACGGAAGCAAACAATTCCTGCCGGTCAAGGATCTATGTGGTGGACAGCTTTGTCCGTTTCCTGAATGGGCGGGGTCTGTCCCCTGTACAGCCCCCGCAGATTCCCCGTAAGGAAATGCGGACTTACATCCCCCATGCCTTTACACAGGAAGAGCTCAGCCGGTTCTTCCATGAGTGCGACCATATCCCCGTCATCAACAACCGGAAAGAGACGGTCATAAGGAAAATGACCATCCCCGTCTTTTTCCGGCTCCTTTACAGCAGCGGGATCCGCACGAATGAAGCAAGGCTGCTCCCCAGGGAAAATGCAGACCTTGAAAGGGGCGTCCTGGACATACAGTACTCCAAGGGGCATGGCCAGCATTACATTGTCCTGCATGACTCCATGCTGGAAATCATGCGTAGGTACGATACGGCCATTGGGGAGATTGTGCCCGGGAGGGAATATTTCTTCCCTTCCATACGGAATTCGCATTTGGGCAGGGGGTGGGTGACCAAAAACTTTAACCTCCTGTGGCGCGGGGTGAACGCATCCCACGCTACTGCCTACGAATTCCGGCACCATTATGCCGTGGAAAACATCAACCGGTGGGTGGGACGGGGCTTTGAGTTCCATGACAGGCTGGTATTCCTCAGTAAGAGCATGGGGCATACGACAGTGGAGAGCACGAAGTACTACTACTCGATTGTGCCCGGGCTCTCGGAGATCATAAAGGAACAGACACAAGCCGGTTCGGAATGGATGATGCCGGAGGTGCCCGCAGATGAAGAAGCCTAATAAGGAAAGCATCCTGATAGCCGGATATATTTCAGGGTTTCTGGACGGTTATGTCCTTTCACAGAAAACAGACAGCATGAACACCCTGAAATCCTACCGGGATGCGATTGTGCTGTACCTGTTCTTTCTGGAGAATGAGAAAAAGATACACAGTGACAGCCTGAATGCAGACTGCTTCCGGCATACGGTTATCGAAGAATGGCTTGTCTGGCTGCGGGAATCCAGGGGATGCAGCCCGGAGAGCTGCAACAACAGGCTGGCATCTTTAAGGACATTTTTGAAGTACCTGGGCAGCCGGGATGTGGCTTACCTGCACTTGTATCTGGAGGCGGCCCAGATCCCGCGCAGGAAATGCCAGAAAAAGAAAGTGGAAGGCCTGACGAGGGAAGCGGTAAAGGCACTGCTGGATGCCCCCAGCCCATTAAGCAGGACCGGACTCCGGGATATGGCATTCCTTATCCTGCTCTACAGCACCGCTGCCCGGCTGGACGAGCTCCTGTCGATGAAGAACAGCCAGCTCCACCTGTCGGACGAAAAACCATATGCGGTTATTATCGGGAAAGGAAATAAGATCCGCACCCTTTACCTGCTGCCCAAGACCGTCGCGCATTTAAAGCGTTACCTGGCAGAGTTCCATGGGGAAACACCGGATCCGGAAGCTTATGTCTTTTATTCCCGTAATACTGGATGCCATGGGAAGCTGACCCAGCCTGCCATCAGCAAGATGCTGAGGAAATATGCCAAGACGGCGCATGAGGTCTGCAGTGATGTGCCGCTAGGGCTCCATGCGCACCAGCTTCGCCATCCGAAGGCTTCACACTGGCTGGAGGATGGGATGAACATCATACAGATTTCATTTTTACTCGGCCACGAACAGCTCCAGACCACGATGGTTTACCTTGATATCACTGTGGAAGAGAAAGCAAAGGCACTGGCCACTCTGGAGGATGAAAACGACAGAAAGGTATCTGCAAAGTGGAAAAATCCTGATGGCTCGCTTGTAGATTTCTGCGGTATCAGGAGAAAAAGATAAAAATAAAATCCAAACCTTTTCAAATGGTATTTGTTGCAATCAATGCATTTCTTCTGAAAGGTTTGGATTTTATTTAAGTTTTGATAACTTAAGAAATCCAAACGTTTGGATTTCTTAAGGCACCGATTTGCCACTGCTGTTTTGAACCGGTGGCTTGACGAAAAGAAAGACCTCGGTTCCCGTTTGCCTTACTTACAGACATACATGGGACACAGGGATCT
>CAJTEN010000080.1 GCA_910575245.1 Clostridia bacterium
CGGTTATACCGAAAGTCAGATTATCCCGAATACATCAAAGAAAGCCAGTAATAGCGGCATTTCTTAGAGAAATATTCGGGATAACTTTTTGTGTCTGTCTAAGCTGTCAAATAGAATCCATATATGAAAAGCCGAAAAATTCGGGATAATTTTATGGTGTCCATAGAGGCATTTGCTGATAATGGTGTCAGCAGGGATTTCCCTGACTATACCAAAGGAGGCATCTGCCATGAATGAAAAGAAAGTAACCATCAACGAAATGATTGCCCGGATGGTCGCGGAAGCCAGGAGGCTCGGCTACAGTGAATCCAGCATATGGACAAACATCCAGCCGGGGCTGCGGGCCTTTGCAATCTACTACGGCAAAAAGGGCATCTCCCTCTACGATCCCGAAATCACAAGTGAATATGTAGGGTTCCAGAAGGAACGGCTGTCCAGAAATGAAATCTCAGACTATTACTACAGGAATATCCGCTCTGCCGCGAACCGGCTGAATGAGTTTTATCTGACAGGGACGATCCACCTCAAAATGCCGAAACACGGAACAAAATATCTGCTCAAAGCTGAAAACGAGCGGCTGATCGACCGTTTCCTGGATTATAAGGAGTATGGTCCGAATACCCGTGACGATGTGGTCTGGGTGATCCGCAGATACCTTTATCACTTTGAAGCCCTCGGCCATGAATCGTTAG
The DNA here is from genome assembly GCA_910575245.1 of Clostridia bacterium. Lineage (GTDB taxonomy): Bacteria > Bacillota > Clostridia > Lachnospirales > Lachnospiraceae > UBA3282. Next base: position 693 of record CAJTEN010000080.1, read on the forward strand.
AACTTGTCTCTGTCGATGATGTGAGGGAGTTTATATTAAAAACTGCGGAAGAGGTCAGGACATCCAGCCTGCACAACATCCTTCTCTATCTTAAATATTTCCATATCTTCCTGAAAGAGACAGGGGTTCCGGCTCCGGACTGTGCCGGCCTGTTCTCCTATAAGGTCTACCGTGACATGCCGATACAGGGCTATGTGACGGATGAAGAGCTGGACCGCATCCTTGCGGTGATCGATACAGAAAGCGACATGGGAAAAAGGGACCGCGCCATCATCCTGACGGCTGCGACAACCGGCCTGCGCGCCTGCGACCTTATCCGTCTGAAACTGTCCGACATCGACTGGAGGAAGGGAGAGATCCGGCTGTGCCAGAAAAAGACCGGCAGAACGGTCTATGTCCCTCTGGTAAAACAGACCGGAGCTGCCCTACAGGATTATATCCTGAATGCACGCCCTGCTTCTGACTGCCCGGAAGTGTTCCTGAGGGCCGTGGCTCCCAAAACAGCCATCGCCAATGCGGTCTGCATCGGAAGTATGTTCCAGCAGTACCAGAAGAAAGCCGGTATTGCCAGGCATGCATTTGACGGGAAAGGATTCCACGGCCTCCGCAGGCGTCTTGCCAAGAAGCTGCTCGTTACAGGCACGCCCCTCACAACGATTGCCCAGATCCTCGGACATGACGACCTGAAATCTTCACGCCAGTACCTTTCGCTTGACACCGGGAACCTGAAAGAGTGTGCACTTGATTTCAGAGGAATCCCGTTGGAAAGGAGGGAGCTGCTATGAGCCGGGGATTTACCAGCATATTTGCAGACGACCTGGACAACCTGATCAGCCTGAAAGTATCGCTCGGCTATTCAGAGAGCACTTATCTTGGGAGGGCACGCCAGTTTGACAGGTACTGTTCTATGAAATACGAAAAAGCAGACGAGCTGACAGAAGGCATCGTCCTGAACTGGCTGAAACCTGAGCCGGGAGAAGCCGGAAGCGTGATCCATGGCAGGGCCGCTTTCATTAGGGGATTCGGCACTTATCTGAAATCCGTTGGAAAGAACGCCTTCATCCTGCCGGATAAGTTTACTGCTGGAGGAACAGTTTTTGTTCCGTACCTGTTTGGGGACGATGAACTGGCGGCGCTTTTCCGGGAGATTGATACATACAGATATCCCAAAGAGCCATTCCGTCCGCTCCTGCTCAGCGCTTACTTCCGCATGACTTATACCTGCGGGCTGCGTCCGAATGAGGGCAGGAACCTTAAGAGAAATGAAGTGGACCTGAATACCGGGGAGCTGCGTATCATTGAAACGAAGAAGCATAAAAGCCGCAACATCGTCATGTCAGATGAAATGAATTTTCTGGCAAAATCCTATGCGGCTGTCCGTGATGCGGCGTTTCCCGAAAGCGAATTTTTCTTCCCCTCGCCATCCGGCGGCCCCTACTCCGCCGGATGGATGCAGGGAAAGTTTAAGAGATTTTTTGCTTTATCGAAACCGGATGTTCCAAAAGACCTTCTTCCCTCAGTAAGAGTATACGATCTCAGGCACCGATTTGCCACTGCTGTTTTGAACCGGTGGCTTGACGAAAAGAAAGACCTCGGTTCCCGTTTGCCTTACTTACAGACATACATGGGACACAGGGATCTGGAAGCGACGGCTTATTACATCCATCTTCTCCCGGAAAATCTGATAAAATCGGCAGGGATTGACTGGGAAGGCATGAACCATCTGATTCCACGGGTGGAACTATGGGAAAAGTAAAAGACGAGCAGTTATTCACACTTTTGCGTGATTTCCTGTTGGTCTACCTGCCGAACCAACGGAAAGCGAGCAGTAATACCGTAAAGGCTTACAGGACAACCCTGAACCAGTTCCTTAAATATACAGCCGAGCAAAAAAATATCTCTGTACTGTCCGTCACCTCCGGGATGGTCACATATGAAATGGTGAACTCGTATCTTGACTGGCTTTCAGCAGAGAAGAACGCCGCTCCGGCTACGCGCAACAACAGGCTGGCGGCCATCCGGGCATTTATTTCCTATGCCGCAGCCTGCCGCCCGGAATATATCAGCATTGCAAGCGGGCTGGCAGCTATCGGAATCCAAAAAAATGACCGGTTTGCGAAAGTGGATTATATGTCGGAAGAAGCAGTAAAAACGCTTCTTGCAGAGCCGGACACCAGGACGGAGATCGGAGTGCGGGATCAGTTCCTGATGATCTTTCTGTATGATACCGGGGCGCGTATCCAGGAAGTTCTGGATGTGAAAATCTGCGACATTAAAGTTGACAGGACGCCGACTGTGACGCTTCATGGGAAAGGGAAGAAAACCAGGATAGTCCCCTTGATGAAAGATACTGTAAAACATCTGCAGAATTATATGAAGGTGTTCCATCCGGGCGAAACATGGATGTCATCGGAATGGCTCTTTTATGTGGAGCGCAAAGGAATCCGTAACGCCATGTGCGATGATACGGCAAGGCTCCGGATTCAGAAATACGCCGCATCTGCAAGGGAGAAATGCCCGGATGTCCCCCTGAATGTCCACCCCCATTTGTGGAGACATACGAGGGCCATGCATTTATACCAACACGGCATGGATTTAACTTTAATCTCGCAATGGCTTGGACACAAACAGCTTGAAACCACGCTGATTTACGCACACGCAGATACAGAAGCGAAAAGGAAAGCAATCACGGAGGCAATGGCTTCTGATCCTTTCCTTGAAGCGGAGCCTGTTAATTATACCGTCAGTGATGAGGAAATCCTCAAACGTCTTTACGGTCTATGATGGACCTAAGATTATCCCGAATTATTCTCCCTAAGCGAGAGATTTAGGAAAGCTGACCGTGTAAATGACTAAAAAGTTATCCCGAATATTTCTCTAAGAAATGCCGCTATTACTGGCTTTCTTTGATGTATTCGGGATAATCTGACTTTCGGTATAACGAA
>CAJTEN010000081.1 GCA_910575245.1 Clostridia bacterium
GGGCTGCATGGCCCAGTGTGAAAAACTCCGGTGGTATAAGATGGACCCGCGTCTGATTAGCTTGTTGGCGGGGTAACGGCCCACCAAGGCGACGATCAGTAGCCGGCCTGAGAGGGTGGACGGCCACATTGGGACTGAGACACGGCCCAAACTCCTACGGGAGGCAGCAGTGGGGAATATTGGACAATGGGGGGAACCCTGATCCAGCGACGCCGCGTGAGTGAAGAAGTATTTCGGTATGTAAAGCTCTATCAGCAGGGAAGAAAGAAATGACGGTACCTGACTAAGAAGCCCCGGCTAACTACGTGCCAGCAGCCGCGGTAATACGTAGGGGGCAAGCGTTATCCGGATTTACTGGGTGTAAAGGGAGCGTAGACGGTTACGCAAGTCTGGAGTGAAAGGCGGGGGCCCAACCCCCGGACTGCTTTGGAAACTGTATAACTGGAGTGCAGGAGAGGTAAGTGGAATTCCTAGTGTAGCGGTGAAATGCGTAGATATTAGGAGGAACACCAGTGGCGAAGGCGGCTTACTGGACTGTAACTGACGTTGAGGCTCGAAAGCGTGGGGAGCAAACAGGATTAGATACCCTGGTAGTCCACGCCGTAAACGATGATCACTAGGTGTCGGTGGGTATGGGCCCACCGGTGCCGCAGCAAACGCATTAAGTGATCCACCTGGGGAGTACGTTCGCAAGAATGAAACTCAAAGGAATTGACGGGGACCCGCACAAGCGGTGGAGCATGTGGTTTAATTCGAAGCAACGCGAAGAACCTTACCAAGTCTTGACATCCCNGGAGACAGGTGGTGCATGGTTGTCGTCAGCTCGTGTCGTGAGATGTTGGGTTAAGTCCCGCAACGAGCGCAACCCCTATCCTTAGTAGCCAGCGGATAAAGCCGGGCACTCTAGGGAGACTGCCGGGGACAACCCGGAGGAAGGTGGGGATGACGTCAAATCATCATGCCCCTTATGATTTGGGCTACACACGTGCTACAATGGCGTAAACAAAGGGAAGCGAGGCAGTGATGTGGAGCGAATCCCAAAAATAACGTCCCAGTTCGGATTGTAGTCTGCAACCCGACTACATGAAGCTGGAATCGCTAGTAATCGCGGATCAGAATGCCGCGGTGAATACGTTCCCGGGTCTTGTACACACCGCCCGTCACACCATGGGAGTCGGAAATGCCCGAAGTCTGTGACCCAACCTGCAAGGGAGGGAGCAGCCGAAGGCAGGTCGGATGACTGGGGTGAAGTCGTAACAAGGTAGCCGTATCGGAAGGTGCGGCTGGATCACCTCCTTTCTAAGGAAGAAGTAGGGGTTGTATTACTGTTGATCTGCCAAGGGCAGAGAGAGTTGTCTGAAGAGGCCGTGCAGTATGCGGCGGCGAAGAGGACAGCGAAGAAGAATTCCAGTGGCGATGCGCTTATGGGACACACCCGTTCTCATCCCGAACACGATGGTTAAGACGTAAGCGGCCGATGGTACTATGTTGGAGACGATATGGGAGAGCAGGTGGCTGCTGGATTAAAAACAAATCTCTTTGAGGTTTTATAGAGGGAAACCAAAGGTTTTCCCATGGGGGCTTAGCTCAGTTGGGAGAGCACCTGCCTTGCAAGCAGGGGGTCGAGAGTTCGAATCTCTTAGTCTCCATTTGCAATTTTCACAATTACTGGTGAGAATTGCCGGACGTACCTTGAAAACCGAATACTGAAGATCCAAAACAATGAAAAGACATCCGAGGTAAAGTTATTCATAGAGTAACAATACCAGGCCGGAGAGAGACTCCGGCGGGAAGGGAAGCCTTCCGCACAAAAAACAAAGCGCGAGAGCGTGAGAGCGGATCATACGGCAACGCTATGCTGTATGGTGCGAGAGGTTAAGCTATAAAGAGCGCAGGGTGGATGCCTTGGCACTGAGAGCCGAAGAAAGACGTGATAAGCTGCGAAAAGCCGTGGGGAGGAGCAAATATCTTATGATCCACGGGTATCTGAATGGGGAAACCCACATGGACAGACTCCATGTATCCATACGCCAATCCATAACGTATGGAGGGGAACCCGGTGAACTGAAACATCTAAGTAGCCGGAGGAAAAGAAAGAAAGAACGTTTCTGAAAGAAACATCGATTCCGGAAGTAGCGGCGAGCGGACCCGGAAGAGCCCAAACCGCCATGCGTGCATGGCGGGGTTCGGACTGCATACGTGACCTTGAAGGACAGGGGAATGGCACTGGAAAGACCAGCCACAGAGGGTGAAAGCCCCGTAACCGAAGTCATGAGAGGCACAGCAGGATCCAGAGTACCACGAGACACGTGAAACCTTGTGGGAACGAGCGGGGACCACCCCGTAAGGCTAAATACTCCTCAGTGACCGATAGAGCACAGTACTGTGAAGGAAAGGTGAAAAGGACCCCGGGAGGGGAGTGAAAGAGAACCTGAAACCCTGTGTTTACAACCTGTGGGAGCACCTTATGAGTGCGACCGCGTACTTTTTGTAGAACGGTCCGGCGAGTTGCGGGATCTGGCAAGGTTAAGTACTTAAGGTACGGAGCCGGAGGGAAACCAAGTCTTAATAGGGCGAGACAGTCAGACCACGCAGACCCGAAACCGGGTGACCTACCCATGTCCAGGATGAAGCTGCCGTAAGAGGCAGTGGAGGTCCGAACCCACATCCGTTGAAAAGGGTGGGGATGAGGTGTGGGTAGGGGAGAAATTCCAATCGAACCCGGAGATAGCTGGTTCTCCTCGAAATAGCTTTAGGGCTAGCCTCGCCCCAGCCATATGGAGGTAGAGCACTGAATACCCTAGGGGGCGTCAAAGCCTACCGAAGGTTATCAAACTCCGAATGCCATGATGGCGGTGGACGGGAGTCAGACTGCACGAGATAAGTTGGGCAGTCGAAAGGGAAAGAGCCCAGACCCACAGCTAAGGTCCCAAAGTACGTGTTAAGTGGGAAAGGATGTGGGATCTCTAAGACAGCTAGGATGTTGGCTCAGAAGCAGCCACACATTCAAAGAGTGCGTAATAGCTCACTAGTCGAGAGGTTCTGCGCCGAAAATGTCCGGGGCTGAAACACGGCACCGAAGCTTGGGAATATATGAATGTATATTGGTAGAGGAGCATTGCTGACACGAAGAAGCCGTACTGTAAGGAGCGGTGGAGCGTCAGGAAGAGAGAATGCCGGAATGAGTAGCGAGAAAGAGGTGGGAATCCTCTTGGCCGAATATCCAAGGATTCCAGGGTAAAGCTGATCTGCCCTGGGTAAGTCGGGGCCTAAGGCGAGGCGTAAAAGCGTAGCCGATGGACAACAGGTGGAGATTCCTGTACTGCTGTATGACAGAACTGTGGGGACGCATGCAGAGAGCGTGGGCCGGGAGAGGAAAAACCGGTGCAAGTGAGGTAGGAGAAGGGAAGGCAAACCCGCCCTTCAATCCGAAGACACGACGCGGAGCGAACTAAAGTAGCGAAGCACGTAAGCTGTGTGCCAAGAAAAGCCGCTATTGTTCATACAGTACCCGTACCGTAAACCGACACAGGTGGATGAGGAGAGAATCCTAAGGCCGGCGGGAGAAG
>CAJTEN010000082.1 GCA_910575245.1 Clostridia bacterium
CCAGATACAAAGAAATGTCCATTATCTTGGCTCATTCATCTGAGATATATAATTAAAAAATCCTTGAAAAATAAGGAAAAAAGACTTGACTAAATAGGGAGGATAACATCTGCCGCCTGAAAAAGAATATAGCAGAAGTCGTGCAAGCAGTAAGGACATACCCAGACCGCTTCTTAGGCTTCGGCGCTGTGCCTTTGGGGATGGAACCGGAGGAAACCGAGGAATGGATTGACACACAGATCACAGCCAATTCTCTGTATGGAATTGGAGAATTTACTCCCGGCAGTGAACAGCAGATCATGCAGTTGGAAACAATCTTCCGGGCGTTGAGGAATACGAGGATTTGCCCGGTTTGGGTACATACCTTCCACCCGGTCACGATGGATGGGATAAAATGCTTAATGTCGCTGTGTGAAAAGTATCCCGACATCCCCGTTATTTTCGGACACTTGGGCGGCTCAAACTGGATGGATGTGATCAAATTTGCAAAGGGGCAGGATAATGCCTATTTAGACCTTTCTGCGGCATTTGCGTCCATTGCCACCAAGATGGCATTGAGCGAACTGCCGGAAAGATGCCTGTACAGTTCGGATGCCCCTTATGGGGAACCGTATCTATACAGGCAGTTCATTGAATTTGTAAGCCCGGATAAAAGGACAGCGGAGATGGCATTAGGGGAGAACATATCCCGGTTACTGGAATTGAACTAAGGATAAAGAGGAAAAGGGCTCACAGGCCCTTTTTCTATATGCGGCGGTCTGCTTTTTTCCCAGGCAGGCCGGGCGGTCTGATAACGGAAATGACTTGGAAAGGGAATATGCGGGTGGTGCTATCGGACGAAAAGCGAAAAACTTTAGGGGTGATTTTACATTTTTTCAAAATGCTTTCTGCCTTTCGTTCCCGAAAAGTAGTCGTTTCGTTCCCTCCGCCCGAAAAACGGATTTTTTCTGCCGATATAAAAAGATAGATACCTATCTTTGGGTGAATGCCTATATGGAATTTGAGGTGATGGATTTTGGATATAGCAGTTGTAGATGATGAAAAAGCAATCAGGGAGCATGTATGTGCCCTGATTGAAGAACAGCAGCCGGGGAGCGTCATAGAAGCCTATGCCACGGGTGAGGAGCTGCTTGCATCGGGGAAACGGTTTGACATTGTTTTCCTCGACATACAGATGGACGGCATGAACGGCATTGAGACGGCGAGGAAACTGCGGGAGCGGCAGGAGGACACTGTCCTTATATTCATCACGGGTGCTAAGGAGTATGTGTTTGATGCCCTTGACCTTTATGCGTTCCAATATCTGTTAAAGCCCATAGACGAGGGCAAATTTGCAGAGGTGCTTCAAAGGACGGCGGGGGAGGCAAATAAAAAGAAGGAAAAGAAATGCCTTTTCATCAGGACAAGGAACCTTACCCTTGACCAGTCTGACATCCTGTATATCGAAAGCCGGGCAAAGAAGCTGGAGATACACACCACTGGGGCGGATAAGGCCATAGAAATCTATGCGGCTATGGATGAACTGGAAGGGCAGCTTGGGGAGGACTTTTACCGCTGCCACCGGGCATACATCGTGAACATGGCGCAGATCACGGAGTATGACAATGAGAGCATAACCCTTACGAATGGCGACAAGGTATATCTGACCAAAAAGAAATATGGTGAATTTGTAAAGGCGTATATGTGGTTTTTGCAGAACGGGGGTGTGTCCAGTGTATAAAATGGCGGATGTGCTATATGCGGCGCTGACGGTGTTCCAGGGGTACTGCCTGCAGTATTTTTTAGGGAGCTTTCTGGAAAGCAGGCTGAAAAGCAGATGGAACGGGCCGAGTGTGATCGTCTTGTATGTGGGGTTGAGGATGGCGGTGATGTGGGTTTCAACGCCAGGATATAAGGATTATAAGGCGGCGGTCGGGACGCTGGCATTGTCACTCTGTATTTTGTCATTCCTTGCATTCTGCTTTTATAAAGCGTTCCGCCCTGTTACGGTATTCCTTGTGGTTTCGTTCCAGGCAGTTTCGGATATCAGCAGGTACGCCGTCTCTATACTGCTGGATGAGATGGGCGGATGGGTGCTTGATATCCTGAACTGGCTTGCAGGGAAAGGTACGCTCCAGTCAGAAAAAGGCTTCGGCATTGCGGTAGAAGTCAGCGTGGCCGGAACGCAGTTGCTCCAGTATGCGGCTATCGCCCTGCTGCTGTACTTTTCGCTGAGAAGTATCGTGCGGAATTTCCATGAAAAGAGTTACAGGATCAACAGGATGGAACTGCTTTTTATCCTTACCCCGGCGGCGGTGGGGCTGATGATCTGTATGCTGCTGCGTATCATCATGCTTACTGTGGAAGACAGTGTCCCGGAAATGCTGTATTACAGATACCCTGTTCTGGTCATAGTGATTCCAACAATCCTGCTCCTTTCACTGCTTTCCATTATAGTGTGAAGCTGTTTCAGGATATGATCTGCTGGAACAGGGAAAAGAGTGGCAGGATTGTCCTCGAAAAACAGATAAGCAGCCTGCAGGAGCATATGGAGGAGATGGAGCGCATCTATTCCGGCATAAGGGGCATGAAGCATGACATGAAGAACACCCTTTCCGTCATCCAGCGGCTTTCCGCAGGGGAAGGGAACGGCGAGCTGGAGGAGTACCTGTCGGAACTGAACCGTGGACTTGAAAAGCTGGAAGTCCGTTTTAAGACGGGGAACACAGTGGTGGATACCCTGCTGAACATGAAATACCATGAGGCGGTGCGGGATGTGCCAGACCTTAAAATGGATGCCGATAATCTGATGCTCCCGCAGGGGCTCGAAATACACAGCTATGACATAGGCGTTATCCTTGGGAATGCCGTTGATAATGCGATGGAAGCCTGCAGGAAGCTGAAAGCAAAGGAGCCGGAGGCGGATGCCTTTATCCGGCTGTGTTCCCTGCAGAAAGGCAATCTGCTGATCCTGAAAGTGGAGAACAGTTTTGACGGGCGGCTGGTGCGGAGGCGGCAGGAGGAATTTCCCATAACGGATAAGGCAGACAAAAGCTCCCACGGGATAGGGCTTGCCAATATCAAAAGCACGGCGGAGAAATATCAGGGGACAATGGATTTCAAGGTAAATGGCAGGGTGTTCATCCTGTCGGTGATGATGAAAAATGAAAGGAGAGAAGAAGATGGATTTTGGAGTAACAGGTAAATTAGGAGGGTACTATCTGGCAGAGCAGTACCAGAAGAATGGGGCAGCAGGCAAGAGCGAGGGGATGAGTTTTGCGGAGCTTGCGGCTGCAAAGGCGGTGGAGAAAGGAACTGCGGCGGGAATGAGTTTCAAGGATATGTGGCAGGCGAGGTTTCCGGGTGCGTACTACCATGTGATGGACGGTTCAAAGATATCACAAGGAGCATGGGATAGAAATGATTTTCCGTTTGAGCGGTTCTTTTCAGATAGCGTGGATGAATCTATCCTGAATGAAAAAGTATTTTAATCCCCCATCTGAGATGGGGAGAATGGAATAAGCCGTAGCGTTGCCTAGAGTACCAAAATAAAAACCTCCAATGATATAATGAA
>CAJTEN010000083.1 GCA_910575245.1 Clostridia bacterium
TAACTTCGAGATAGGGTGAACGTAAAGGAGAAGAGAAAACTTATAGGGTGCACACCTTTAGGCTGCTTTAGCAGCAAACCGAACCTACCGGCTTTAGCCGGTAGTGGTTAAGTTTACCGCAGGTGAGAACAGTGACGTGGACGTGGTTTCCTCCGCAAGCGTGACGACAGTGGATGGGGAGGCAAAAGGCCGTCTTCGGGCAGTGGCAGATATGATTCAGGCTCAGACGGGCGGGACACTTTTTTCCATACAGACATCCGTGGATTATCCCGGAGACGGCGGTGCGTTAATAGATTATGCTGCAGAAGAACAGGAGGAAGACGCGCGGCCGGAGCTGACGAGCCATATAGAAAATCCGGACGATTATGATGTTATTTTTGTCGGATACCCTACATGGTGGTATGACATGCCGCAGGCTCTATACAGTTTTTTTGATGAATATGATTTTTCGGGGAAAACGATCATTCCTTTTAATGTGCATAACGGAAGCCGCTTTTCGGGGACCATTGAAACCATTCAGGATCTGGAGCCGGGTGCGGAAGTGATCACAGACGGTTTTACCGTCAGCGAAAGAGATGTGGCAGGAGCTGCCGGTGATGTGGCGGACTGGCTCGGAGGATTAGGATATTAGCAGGGAGGGCAATTCGCATGAAACGCAGGATGAGCCGGATACTGGCACTGACATTGGCCGTATTGTGTACGGCATGCTCCGGGAGGCAGACAGAGATAGAATACGGAGACAGCGCAGTTTATTCAGCAGAGACGGAAAATGCGGATACTGTAAAGGAAGAAACTACAGGATCGGAGGAGGACGTGGTCCCTATGAATAAACAGACGGGTTCGGGGCAAATACCGGAAGAACTGGAGCAGATACCAGAGGAATATTTTGGAGCGGCATCAGAGCAGGGGACAGTGGAGCGATTAGAATACCAGACATGGGAATCCATGAGTTATGAAGCTCAGACCACTCAGCTCACAAAAACGGCATATGTATATCTGCCATATGGCTATTCGGGAGAACAGCAATACAATGTGCTTTACCTGATGCACGGAGGATGGAGCAATGAGGAGACATATCTTGGCACGCCGGAAAATCCGCATGAATTGAAAAATGTACTCGACCATGCCATACAGGACGGGAGAATGACGCCGGTAATCGTGGTATGCCCGACCTATAACAATACGAGTTCGGAGGATAGTGCGGATTATGGTCTGGCGCTGCGGCTGACGGACAATTATCACAACGAACTGATGAATGACCTGATTCCGGCTGTGGAGGGAAAGTATCGTACCTACGCAGAGGGGACTTCTTGGCAGGAACTGACGGAAAGCCGCAGCCACCGTGCTTTTGCCGGATTTTCCATGGGTTCGGTCACTACATGGCATACGTTCCAATACTGCATGGACTATTTTCGGTATTTCCTGCCGTCCAGCGGCAATCTGACCTCTGACGGGGCGTATATGGAGCGGCTGGTGACGGAAGCGGGATATGGCTCTGAGGATTTCTTTATTTATGCCATGTCCGGCACGGAGGACTTTGCTTATGCGGCATTTACCAATCAGATTCAGGCAATGATAAATGCGCCTGGCGGTATTTTTGTTGATGCGGATAATGAAAGGGCGGGGAATCTGGCATACCGGGTACAGAAAGGCAACGCACATGATGGGAATGCTGCCCTGCAGTATATTTATAACGGTTTGATCTGGCTGTGGGCAGAGGAAAAGTAGGCGCTCGTCCATTGCAGGTTATAGTAATTCAAATCTTGTATAAAGAAAATGGAGGAATACAGGATGAAAATTTTATTTATTAACGGAAGCCCGAATAAGAAAGGAAACACGGCTGCACTGGCGGAAGCGCTTTTGGCAGGGAAAGAGTATGAAACCTTAAACCTGACAGATTACCGGATTGGGAGCTATGGACAGACGTTTGAGGACGACCAACTTGTGGAGGTTATCGCAAAGATGAAAGAAGCGGAAGTGGTCGTGGTCGGTTCGCCGCTGTACTGGCACAATATCTGCGGTTCCGTGCGCAATGTGCTGGATCGTTTTTATGGTCTGGTGGAAAACGGTGCGTTTTCAGGGAGAAAATTATATTTTCTGTTTCAAGGCGCAGCTCCTGAAAAATGGATGCTGGAGGCGGGCGAGTATACCATGAACCGTTTTGCAAAGCTCTATGGTTTTGAATATGCGGGAATGGCAACGAATAAAAATGAGGCGGAAAAACTTGGGAAAGGTATCTGAGGAGGAAAAAGCTGAATGGAAAGACCGTATGTGATCTGCCATATTTTAAGTTCCTTAGACGGAAAGATAACAGGACCGTTTATGGGAACGGAAGCAGCAGGAGCCCTTGGTGCAGAGTATGGGAGATACCGAACAGAGATGAATGCGAGAGCGCTACTGTATGGAACCACTACAACAAAGGAATTTACCGGTTTCCGAAAGCCTGTATTGGAAGAAACGGAGGAAGTGCCGGAAGGGGATTTTGTGGCGGATGACAGGGCAGACCTGTATTTTGTTTCAGTGGATGTGGACGGTGAAATCGGATGGGAATCGGGGATATTTTGCAATAAAGGGAGAGCGCCGGCTCATGTGATAGAGGTTTTGACGGCTTCCACTCCGGCAGCTTATAAAGCCTGTCTGCGGAAAACAGGAGTTTCCTATATTATTGCAGGTGAAAAGGAACTGGACTGTGAGGCGGCAATGAAAAAGCTGTATCAACTTTTTCACATCGAAAAGCTGCTGATCTGTGGGGGAGGTATCGTGAACTGGAGTTTTCTTCAGGCTGGTATGGTCGATGAACTCAGCCTGTTTTTGGCGCCGGTAACGGATGGCGGCTGCGGTACGGCATCTTTATTTACACAGATTCAGTCCTTTACGGAAGGCGAACCGGTAGAGTTCCTATTAAGGGAAACAGAGCAGATAGGGGACGGGGGGCTACGCCTGAATTATCAGCCCCAAAACAGAAAGATATAAAAATGATAGGAGGAGAAGCAATGAAAGTACTTTTAGCAAATGGCAGTCCCCATAAGGAAGGATGTACTTATACGGCGCTTTGCGAGGTGGCAGATACCTTGAATAAAGAGGGTATTGAGACGGAAATTTTCTGGATTGGCAATAAACACATAGGGGATGTATTGCCTGTCTGAAATGCGGGGAAAAGGGCTGCTGTGTTTTTGACGACGCAGTAAACTGTTTCCGGGAGAAAGCGTATGGGGCGGACGGATTTGTGTTTGGAAGCCCTGTCCACTATGCCGGCGCAACCGGAAATATGACAGCTTTTATGGACCGGCTGTTCTACTCTGAACTGCGTGGAAACGGGAATAAGGCGTTTTACATGAAACCTGCAGCGGCAGTCGTTTCCGCACGCAGGGCCGGTACAACGGTGACATTTGACCAGCTAAATGAAAAAGTATTTTAATCCCCCATCTGAGATGGGGAGAATGGAATAAGCCGTAGCGTTGCCTAGAGTACCAAAATAAAAACCTCCAATGATATAATGAAGTGGG
>CAJTEN010000084.1 GCA_910575245.1 Clostridia bacterium
TTACTAACCATCCGAAGTCAGTAATCTTATTTTACTCTGAGGTATTTTTTTCTCAACCTTCTTTCTTGGAATTCCCTATACTTGAATTATACAGGAAGCTCCTTGATAAAATATTTTATCTACATCAGACCGCCAGCCATTTCATAAAGCGGCCTATGTTTTCACTAATCCATGAATCGGAAAGACTGCTCTGGTTCCGCAGGCTTTCAAAAAATGACTGGAAATTATTATATCTCACATTCTGGAATGTTGTCGGCAGTTCTGTCTTTTCAACAGCCTCTTTCCAGTCTGCATAACCACTGTCTTTCTTTGTGTCGGAGGAAGCGTTCAGTATCTCCTTTGCCGCCTTCGTGTATAATTCTATGAACTTAGCAGCATGGCTCTCCCCGTCTCTGTGGTTTATGATACTCTGGTTCAGTTCGTTGATCTGGTTATACAGGTCCGTGTCATTCGCTTTCAGCCAGCTCTCCATATCCACATAGCTGCCCGGTGCGCCGGACATCCGCACCTGCCCTTCCTGCACATTATATATGACCTTCCCGCTGTCTGAAACGGAACCGTTCAGGCCATATTTCGCAATCGTCTCCATTGCAGACATGAAATCTCCCGCATGGGATTCATCCAGATAATTTTCTGCCAGATACTTGGCCGCTTCCAAACCGAAAGCCACCTTATCCTGCCTTTCCTGTTCCGACAATCCCGAAGCATCACCCGGCATAAGGTAATTTGAAATAATCCCCATCGTGGAACTGATCACTTTGTCATCCGCACCTGCAAGGCTGTTGTATAGCTGTTCGTTTGTTTCATAATTCGGTATAACGATTCTGTGTGTGTTTTCATGCTGTATTACATTCTCCGCCTGAAATGCGGCATCCCTTGCCGCCCTCTTTGCCGCTTCCTCCGCCGTCATTTCCCTGCCGGACATAAATTTCCTGCCCTCTGCAAGAGCCGCAAGGCCGTCACCGGAAAACTGCACGATGACGCTGTCCCCATACTGTGCTGAAATCTCATTCACGGCTTTCATGGTTTCCTCTTTTGACATCTTATCCATGACCTTGTTGCCATGCTCATCCGTGGTGTTGAACCGGTATTTCACCAAGGTGTCTTTCTTTGCCGCCGAATTGGAGCCATAGCTTTTTAGCTGCTCCGTCCCCACATAAAACTGGCTGTAATCCTGATTAACATCCATTGACATAATTCTCATCCTCCTTGATAAAAATATTTCAACGGCGGCCCCTCTGTCATTCGGAGCCGCCCATGCCCCCTTACAGTAAGTCCGGGCATATCCTGCTTTACTTCAAAATGCCCGATGTTTCCATGATGTTTCTCTCATAAGCCGCAATCGCAGAACCCATAGTTTCCGGCGAACTTGTGTATGTAACCCTGCTTGTATCTGTTGTATGATTGGCAAGAGCCTCTGCCATCGTCTGTTTCCTGTAAGCTATTTCCATCTGCTGTTTCCGTTCCTCTGCTGCTTCCTGGCTCCGCTCAATGCCCGCTTTCCGCTGTGCCGCCTCTTTTTCCCGTTTCGCTTTGTTGATAGCATTCACTTCTGCCACACGCTCCGGAGAATCGCCGCAGCCGCCGATATAAGTGACGCTTCCATCCTCATGGACTACCACCCCGCACGGCTGGTAGTCAAGCCCCTGTGCCGCAAAGGACGCTTTCAGCCTCGGAGTAGCGTTAAAGAAATCATCTATCTTGCCCTCATAGTAAGCGGCCTTTTCCGGGTCATTTGCCATCTGCTCCAGAATATTCGGTGCAATCACAACATCACTGCCACTCATGCTCTTTCCTGCCCTGTCAAGACTCTGCTGGTCTTTCCCGATACTCTGGATTCTCACATTTCCATACTTTGACCGGAGATACTCCGTATAAGCATCCACCTTTGATGTGTCCGCCGCCTCTCCCGTTTTCTGCAACTGCTCTGTAAAACTTGTTCCTCTTGCTCCTGTTTTCTGTGTCTTGTTCGCATACTGGTATGCACCTGCCAAAACTCCATTTACTCCTAAAATGCTCATAATAAATCCTCGCTCCAAAACATATTTGTATCACAGCCCATCTGTCATTCAGGGCTAAATCCGCTCCCTTGCAATAAGTCCAAGCAGTTAATTCAAAATACCCGGCGTAATAAAAGCACTCATTTCATAAGCCGCAACCGCAGAACGCAAACTCTCCGGTGTTCCTGCATATGTAACCCTGCCTGTTTCTATTACACGACTGGCAAGCATTTCTTCCATAGTCTGCCGTTTATAGGCTATCTCCATTTCCATTTTCCGTTTCTCCGCCGCCTTTTCGCTTTGTTCACGATACTGTTGTTTGCGTTTTGCTTTCTCCTCATCTTCGGCTTTCATCTGAGCCTCTATCTTAGCTTTCTTTTCCGGGGAAACATCACCGCAGACATAATAGTTCGCCGTACCGTCCGGATGAATCACCACTCCATAGGACTGGATTTCAAACCCGCCTGCCGCCATCTGCGCTTTTACCATAGGCTGCGAAGCGAAGAAATCATCTATGATCTTTTCATAGTGGGCAGCCTTCTCCGGATTATTTGCCATCTCCTCTAAAATATTAGGGGCAATCGCAATATTGTTCATTCCGTATGTTCCTGTTCCCAATGCGTCCATGCTCTTTTGGTCACTTCCAACACTCCGAACCATAATAGGGCCATATTTCTGTTCCAGATATTTTTGGTATGCATCCACCTTTGATGTTTCCGCCGCTTCTCCCGTTTTCTGCAACTGCTCCGTAAAACTTGCCTTGTTTGCTGATGTTTTCTGTGTCCTGTTCGCATACTGTTGTGCACCCGCCAAAGCACTGTTTACTCCTAAAATACTCATAATAAATCTTCTCCTTCCAAAATATATTTGTATCACAGTCCCTCTGTCATTCAGGGCTGAATCCGCTCCCTTGCAATAAGTCCGAGCAACTATATCCTTACTTCAAAATGCCCGCCGCTTCATATGCCGCAACCGAAACCGCCTTGCTCTGGTAATACCTCCTGTCCACTTCCTGCGCCAGCATTTTGCGTTTCAATGCGCTTTCCTCCGCCAGCCTCTCATATTCTGCGTGCTTTGCTTCTCTTGCTTTGCGGGCTTCAACAAATTCTGATGACGAAACAGTTATTGTTCCGGGGCTGGTTACACGATACTTGGAGATTTCTCCGTTTTCATCCAATTCAATCAGATAGGAACAACCCGGAGTCGCCGGATATGTGGCGATAAAATTTTCAACGGTGGCCATCACCTTCTCTGCAAGTTCAGGATTGTCCTGCATTTTCTGTTCCAAAGCGGGAGGTACAATGACTGCCTTCTTTCCAGCCGTTGCACTCCACCTTGACTGCACTTCCGGACTGTTAGCTGACGGTTCTGCTCCAGAAGGAGCCCAAAGTTAGCAACCCCCATTTCAAATGGGGGTTTAATTGTAACCCCTCCGGGGTCTATTACTGGTTCCGCCAGAGGCGGGTTCGCTATCACCATTAGTACTGGTTGCCTCCGGTG
>CAJTEN010000085.1 GCA_910575245.1 Clostridia bacterium
AAATGCATCGCTTTACTGTGGCGAAAAATATGAGGTGTCACATTTAAGATGGCTATTTCAGGGTGACTAACCTGAGCCTTTGCCACATATTTCGATATCACATATTCGACTCCGGATCTCGTCAGTTTCTGTTTCATTTTATTCACAAACAGGTACTGATCCGGCACTGTGATGCCATAGTTACTTGTATACTTTTCTATCAGCGCTCCCGTATCCGGCATCAATGGCACGATTCTTGCCTTGTTTCCTTTTCCTGTAAGCGTAACAGTTGCAGGTTTTGTAAAGCGGATGTCTTTCAGTTTTAAATCTATAAGTTCCTGGACTCTTGCCCCGGAATCATATAAAAGTGAAAGCATGGTAAGATCTCTTTGGCCATTTTTTCTTTTACTGTCAGGCTGTTCAAAAATGATTTTCAATTCATCGACAGTTAGATATTCAACTTCTCTTTTGGCGCATTTCTTAAAGTCTATTCCGAGTATTTCCTGACATTTGGACATGTACCGGGGATCTTCTACCGCGATATATCTCATCAATGCATGAATGACTGTAAGTCTATGATTCCTTGTACTAACAGCACAGCCTTTGTTTTCTTCCAGCCATAACAAATAGACTTCAACCATTTTTCTTGAAATCTGATCCATTGTTAACTTCTCTGGTTTAATCTTTAATTCATCACGACAGTACCGCAAAAATACAATAAAGGCATCTCTGTATGACCTGATAGTGTTGGGGCTTGCTCCTATCTGCAGAGGAAGGTATCTCGTGAGATAGTCAGTAAGATAATCCGATAAATATTTTTTACTCATCTGCATCCCCTCCCTTGATCATGTCATTGTATAATGGTGTGAGTGCATCAATTATCCGATCATAGGAGTCTGCTGTTAAGCGGAGGTATTTCTCTGTGCAGTTGATATTTCTATGCCCCATGTATTCCTCAAGATATGGTATGGAAACATACATATCAATTCCTTGAGCAGCCATTCCCTCAAGTGCATGAACTGCAAATGTGTGCCTTAAGTCGTGCAGACGGGGAAGCTTTCCGCTTGCCGTACATGGAATACCGGCTTCTTCAAGCAGCTTCTTATACTTCTGAAGTATAGAGTTCGGCCGGTAAGCCTTACCCCATCGGTTTCTGAATAGAAGACCGGTATCATTTTCCGAGTATCTGACCGCGTTCATATAGTTCCTTAAGCATGCGAACAGGGACTCCGACATAGGCACTAAACGTGTGTTATTGTATTTTGACTGTCTTACCGTAATCACTTTATCTGTAAAATCTATATCAGATATCTTCAGGGATAAGGCCTCAGATATTCTCAAACCGCAGCAATAGAGCAGTCTGATGAGGAAAGGGTAAACATTGTACATATTAGGCGAACGATAAGCATACGGAAGGCTGTCTGCCGCCTTTAACAGACTGCAAATCTGTTCCCTTGTGAAAATATATGGAACAAATGAACACCTTTCATGCTGATGTTCCGGAAGAACATATGCAGGAACACCAATGCTGTTCAGATATGTTGCAAGCTGCCTTATCAGTGCTTCTCTACGCATTTGAGTCATAGGCTGTTCACCTTCTCTCTTAGCAGCAAATCCAAGAACCAATTCTTTTGTCAGATTTATAGTGTCATCTGCGGCATGCTCATTCAGATATCGGTTCAATTCCCTGATTGCACGGACGATTCTTCCCTCGTATTTATATCCAAGGCTTCGTCTGTATTCTATAAAGGCGATACACGTATCTCCATATGAACCATCGAATCCAGCCATCTCTTTTTCACTCATACCTCGGCACCTCCAATGCGACTTTTCTTAATCCTTCTAAATCGATTTTGATATATATCCCTGTCGTATCTGTATATTTATGCCCTAATACATTTGAGATCACAGGAATAGGGACCTCACTTCTAAGCATGTTGCTTGCTAAAGAAGAACGCATGGAATGCATCCCATGCTTCTGGTCCTCTTTAAAAGTAATTTCTGCACGCTTAAAATATTTTTGCAGCATTTCATGGAAATTTCTGTGTTCAAAGGGTTTCACAGGCGCCCGGTTGCTGACCAATACTTCTCTATAATCACATTCGGGACGTGCGTTTTTTATATAATCGATAAGAGCCATAAGCAATTCATCACTAATGGGTAATGAAACATATTCACCGGTTTTAGACTGTACAAAACCAATAGTTTTCCTTTTCCAATCAATGTCATCCAGAGTAAGCCGGCATATATCGATACACCTCATTCCAAGGGTTGCTGCCAAGAGGAGAATCAGGTAATCTCTTTTCCCATACAACGTTTCGGTATTGATGCTTTGAAGCAGTTTTGTTATACATTCCGGCGTGAAATACGAAGGATATGAATTCTTGGTGTGAATTGAAATAACCGGAAACATCTGAGCTAAATCCTTACTGCACAGTTCCTTTTGGCTCATATAAGCGAGAAGGCTCCTAAGCAAATACTGATAAGCCTCTTTTGTCGTTATAGAGTAGTAGGATCTGCTTGCCAAAAATCCATATGCATGCTCGGACCGTATGTCGCTGGTATTTTTTATCCCGATGCTTTCGAAATACTTAAATACTTTTCTCGCAGAAAATTCCTTGCCCTTTAAGGTTGTATCCTTAAGTCCTCTTTCTGTTTCATGTGCAATGTAGCCATCTAAAACACCCTCAAAATATTCAAGTCTCATGTCTTTTGAAAGTCGTTTTTTCTGGCGGATTTCACCGTACAATTGAAATTCGTACAACATCCATATGTGACGCTGGAGATAATTCTCAGCCATTGTCAGATTTTCAAAATCAACCCACTTATGCTTGTGATGTTCTAACAGAAACTGCTTTCCAAGATCAAGTGAAAAATAATCAATCTCCTTCTTTCTGCAGTACTTGATAAAGACTTTATAATAAGCCAAGTATCTTTCCCGGGTACTTTCTTTGTAGCCAATGAGCTTAAGATGATCCATCAGCCCATTTACTAATTCTTCAATAGTTACCTCGTGTTGCTCCATATAGGAACCCCCTTTCTGTGATTTGTAAGAGGTATTCTATATGGAATATTATGCTGAGTAAACAGAAAGAAAATCATAGGTTTTATTAATGATTGCAGATAGTTACTCTGCATAATATTTAACTCCGCATTAGATACTTTGAACAAAATCGCTGCGCGATGGCCTGCCAAGGTTACGTATAGCGATTATTTTTTTCATTAAAAAAGCAGTAGTAAATGCGTCCTAAATAAGGT
>CAJTEN010000086.1 GCA_910575245.1 Clostridia bacterium
CACAACCGTATCAAGTACGGCACTGGTATTCACAAGGTATATCATACTTGAATGGATACGCAGAAAAAACAGTGATTACCATTCAATGGGGGAAATCTTCTTCTTATGCTATGATGATGTCCGCGACATAGAGCTTTCAGGTGCGTTAAATAAGCTTGTAGCTATCATTGCGGATGGATTGGCAAATGGTAAAATCCAGATGGAGGAATCCGTAAGGGGAGAAATCCTTAACTGGTATATATCCCAGCCTAACTTTATCCAGTCGATCTGCCAAAAGCAGATGGAGGATGCAGGGCTGTTGGCATCAATAGAACATAATGGTGGTGAAATGTCAACAGGTGCATAATTCGAGAACTATTGCCAGTAATTACAAGGTTTTGCCTAATAAATGCTTATGGGAAGTTTGAGTCAATATTTCATTAATAACGTCACCTTCATCTAAAGCGATCTGAGCATCATATTCAAACAACCTGATTATCATCCGCCCATCCGGCAGGCTACTCTCACATTCCAGATGATATTTCTTCTTTTTCTTCCCATAGATTATAAAATTAGTATCTGTTATTCTTTCCTTATCCGCTGCATCCTGTTGGTCAATAAAATGTTCATTGGGATGAAACTCTATTATTTCATTTCCTGTATAGTCTTCCTTGAAAATCTCATTGATTACCGGAATAATCATCTGTCTGCAATCATTTAAAATTGTCCGAAATGCTCCATCATATATATTTCCCATAAACAATCCTCCGTATTTCTTATTTACATCATATCATTAACATACTGTATACACAACTATATTTGAAATACAATTTGCATTTTCCATATCTCATATGTTTATTTCATTCGATTTATCCTAAACTAACACATAATAAGCACTTTATTCGACACAATATACCACAAAATAAAGTGCTTATTATCCCAAGATCCCCCCTTGTTTTTACCCCGGCAGGCTATCCTCGACACACAGCGCCCCATACCCCGATTGTGTCAAGTTAATGTCACGAACTTTTTTAACTTTTTTTGAGCGAAAATCGCTGAAACCCGCATAACTTCGTTGGGCTTGTGATAAATTAATGTCAAGTTTGTGAAAAAATCGTGGTAAATTAATGCTAAGTTAATTCATCAGTTCCCCAAAACATTGCATTAATTCTTTACTCTGCAGCACTATACTCCGTTTAAACCCGGCAAAATTACTTTCTCTATTCAGCATTTCCTTAATATCATTCCAGTACACTGCCCGTAACTTTGAATCTCTCTCATCTTGATAACTCTCAATACATTCTGTGAATTCTTTAAGCTCCTTGGCGATCCTTTTCTTTAGATTTTTTGCTTCATATTCCGAAATCGGTGTTCCCGCTCCATTATATACCTTATCAAGTAATTCTCTGGTTTCCATATTCTCAGCACTATTCCGCCGTTCCAATGTTTCAACGTAGTTTTCTGGATAACTGTTGAATCTCATAGTTATGTAATCTTCCGGATCTTCTCTTGTGCAATCAATAATATGGTCATAACAACTTCCTTTGATTTTATTACAATGGGCACATGCATAAAAAAGGTTTTCCCATTCATACTTCAAATGCTTATAATTCTTATATGAACGAAAATGTTCTACATTTATTGATGTTGGTTCTTTTTCTTCGCAAACATAACATTTATTAAAAAAATCCTGCTGCAATATCGACAAAACCTTTTCACTTCGGTAATCTTTTTCTGTTTTGATAATTATTCCCTGCGGAAGCCCTGATTTATTTATCTTTATCATACTTTCTTTGTCTCTCTGTTTTTTGAAAATCTAATATAATATCCTTCGCCATAAAAATGGGAATTGACTTAAAATACTTAATTAAATCCACCAATTCCTTATCTTCTGAAATACTTCTTGTATCAGCTTTCTCAACAAGTTCTTGATATCTTCCATATTTATTACCCATCACATCTGAAAACGCAGTCGTACTAAAAAGAGAGTCTACCAAACATTCATATGAATATGACGATAAGTCTTCTACTAAAATGTTTTTCTCCAAATCATAAATCACAGCAGATTCTATTGACGATACCACAAATGGCGAATGTGTCGCTACAATAAACTGAATATTAGGAAAAACTTTTGTCAAAAATGGAAGCACTTTTTTTTGCCATGCAATGTGTAAATGTAGTTCTATTTCATCAATTAAAACAAGCCCCGGTAAATCATACTTCAAATGAGCTTGTTGTTCCATTCTGATTACTATCTCAGAAAAAATGTCAAAAAGCGCTTCATATCCACTTGCCATTTCATCCAGACCAAATTCTTCTCTGTCTGG
Source organism: Clostridia bacterium (assembly GCA_910575245.1). GTDB lineage: Bacteria > Bacillota > Clostridia > Lachnospirales > Lachnospiraceae > UBA3282. The sequence continues at coordinate 2,307 of CAJTEN010000086.1, forward strand.
TAATTTAATTTTAAAACACATTTCCTCTAATGAAAATTTTAATATTAACCGGTCATTATCAAACAACTCTCTCAAAGCACCCTGTAACCACTCAAACCATTTTTCTACATCCTCAACCGTTTCCTTGTCTTCTTTTTCTTTCGCAAACAGTTTTTTAACATACAAATATACAAGGAGCTGTCCAAAAGACACATTCATCTTTTCAACGCTCATTTTTACTTTGCTTATGTCAATGGCTTCAACCGCTTTTGACTTATTCTGCGAATACTTTCTATCTGCCCCAAAAGATACAAGTATTATTCTGCCCTTCTGATATAATCGATACATTTCTTTTCCATCAATATCATGGGACAAATTACTTTTTATTTCTATCTGGTCGGAAGTCGAATTTAAACTTATTTCTATCCACTCCCGTCCCCCATTAAATGACATTACATGAAAAAAGGAATTTTCAATTGCCTTAAGCACACTCGTTTTTCCGCATCCATTGATTCCTGTTAATAGCAGGTGTTTCTTCTCATTTTGAGATAACTCTATTCTTATATCCTTCAAATGCCTGACCTGTTTTATTTTGATTTCTGTCAAATATGCCTGTTCCATATCCATCTTCTTTTAAAGATCCATAGTCCGTTTCTCTCAAAAATCTGCAAAATTTATAAAATCAACTACCCCGGTGCAAGCACTCAAGCACTGTGAGCGGCTCCTACGTCGCCTCTCACAGCACTTGACTTTTTCGCTCGCTCTGCTCCCTCAAAAGCGGGGTATGCGGATTTCC
>CAJTEN010000087.1 GCA_910575245.1 Clostridia bacterium
TTGAACAAAATCGCTGCGCGATGGCCTGCCAAGGTTACGTATAGCGATTATTTTTTTCATTAAAAAAGCAGTAGTAAATGCGTCCTAAATAAGGTATTGTTAATTCACCACAAGCCAACAAACCTTATACATATAGGAATCCTCACTACTGCTATGGATAAAATCATACCATGTACCCGCTCTGTGGGCAAGCGGCTTTATAATGCCCACGCACCTCCATAAATGGCTGGATTTTATTGGACACTAAAATTTAACATTATGGAGGGCGTTTTCATGAACGAAAAATATCTTCTCAGGCTACAGGAAGACCTGCGGCTCAAAAACTTTACCCAGAGCACACGCGATGATTATTACCGCTTTACGAAACGGTTCCTGGAATTTACTGGCAAGGAGGCCATGTCCATCACCTATGCTGATATACGGAAGTTCATCTTCCACATGAAGGATAATGAATCCAAAAAGGCTTCCACGATCAACGTCTACACGGCAGCGATCCGGTTCTTTTTTGAATATACCCTGGGCTATGTATGGGATCCTAAAAAGATACCGAAGATGAAGTGTGACCGTCAGCTTCCCGTGATCCTTACCCGCGAACAGGTGAACGCACTGATTGGTTCCATGGGGAATTATAAGCACAAGGCGATCGCATCCACCATGTATTCTTCAGGGCTGAGAGTAAGCGAGGTCTGCCATCTGCGCTATGAGGATATCCACAGGTCACAGAAGATGATCCATGTGCCGCTGTCGAAGAACAGGCAGGACCGGTATACCATACTCAGCGACCGCAACCTGGAGATCCTGACAGAATACTGGTACCGCTACAACCGGCCAAGGGGATGGCTGTTTCCCAGCACCGTAAGGGACGAACCCCTGACAACGGCAGCCGTTGAAACGTTCATCAAGGATCATGCCCGTGCGCTGGGGCTGCCGGAAGGGGTGACGCCGCATACCCTCCGGCACTGCTTTGCCTGCCATTCCCTGGAGGACGGGATCAGCCACACATTCATCCAACAGCTTCTGGGGCACCGCAGCCCGAATTCCACCGATGTGTACCTACAGATGACCTCCAAGGCCCTCATGGGGATAAGGAGCCCGTTTGACACGTTTGGAAAAGGCGGGATGGAGGTTTGTGGTGATGGAAGGTAATCCGACCGTCCAGGATGTCCTGCAACGCTTTTATTCCAAATATCTGGGGGAACATACCCCTAATGCCAGGCAGGCCAAGTCGGTAGTCCACATCCTTAACTGCAAGACAGGGGCATACGGGGTGAACGTTTCCAGATGCGGCCAATGCGGCCATATCCAGATACACAACAACTCCTGCCGTGACAGATCCTGCCCCATGTGCCAGGCGCTATCGAATGAACTGTGGATCGATGCGCAGAATGAACATGTACTGGATATTGATTACTATCATCTGGTATTTACCTGCCCAAGTGAGCTGAACGCCCTGATCTACTGTAACCAGAAAGAACTGTATTCCGTGTTTTTCCATGCCGTGGCAGAGACTGTCATGGAGCTTTCCAGGGATCCGGCGCATATGGGCGGCACCCCTGGCTTCATCAGCATCATGCATACATGGGGTTCAAACCTGTCCTACCATCCGCATATCCATGTGCTCTGTACAGGCGGAGGTCTCGACGCGGATCGGAACTGGCACCAGAAAAAGGGCGGCTTCTTCCTGCCGGGGAAGGCAATGGCCGCACTTTTTAAGGGCAAGTTCCTGTCCGGGCTGAAAGCGCTGCATGAGGCGGGAAATCTAAGCTATGAGGGAGAGGCGGCCAAGTACCGCAACCAGTATGAATACCAGGAACTGTTGGATGCCTGCTATGGGAAAAACTGGGTCACGGATATCAGGGAGTCTTTTGCCGGGGCGGAAACAGTGATGCATTACCTTGGACGTTACACACACCGGATAGCGATCGGCAACAGCCGCATCCTCCGCATGGATGGAGACACCGTGACCATAAAGGTAAAGGATTACAGGAGCAGCGGCCAGTGGAAAGAGCTGACCCTGGATGGCGTAGAGTTCGTCCGCCGTTTTCTGATGCATGTCCCTCCGAAAGGGTTTGTAAGGATACGGCATTATGGGATCTTAAGCAACCAGAACAAGCGCAGGCTGATCCCCATATGCAGGAACCTGGTCGGCTGCCGTGAATTTCTGAGACGGGTCAGGAAAGATGACAAGGTGCATGCAATCAGAATACTGTACAAGAAGGATGTCACTGTATGCCCATGCTGCGGCGGGTCCATGTCCTATGAGGTATGTACTGAATGGAATCCCAAGAGAAGCAGTGCATGACCCCAAAGCAACCGGATATGGGACATAAGATTTGGGGGAAAGGGGGAAGTATGCCCTAAACAGGGGAAACTTTTCCGAAATCTTGCCGGAAAATATCTAGGATGTCCATCAACCGATGGAGGCAGGGGACATTGAATCCCCATACCGTACGCGACTTTGTTCAATTCGGAAAAACCAAAAGTGGGTTAAATAAGAGGACATAAAGATTGTCCTCTTATTTAACCCACCTTCGGTTCTTTCCTTAGAAATTAT
>CAJTEN010000088.1 GCA_910575245.1 Clostridia bacterium
TCAATTATACCATATGCAAGCGGTTTGTGCCTTTTTTATGGGTTAAAGTATTGATTTTTCAAGGTTCAACACATCAAAACGGTGTGGGAAGTTTGAGTATATAATTAACATGTCAATACAGGATATTGAAAAGGAGCGAGGGATTTCAATAGCGCGGGGTAATAGAGATTGGGTAGGGGTTCTTGAAAATGCATTTTATCCTAAAGAAGCGATGGAACAGTTTCATTGTAGATATGGGAAAACGGATCTTGCCCCGATTTGCCATTTTCGTTACATTTTTCATAATCTCCACGAAAAACGCAAACCTCGCAAATCGTGCCAAAACACAGCAAATCAAAGCATTATAGGAGGAAAAATTAACATGATTTCGATACTTTTTGTTTGCCACGGCAGCACGTCGGATAGCAGGGAATTGGCGGCACTTGTGGGGCAGAACAGGGCAAATCGCGGCATTTGGGAAAGTTGGTTACTACGGTTTTACTACGAGTGAGGGAACGAAAGGAGAGCCTTGCATATTTTTCTAAACAAGATTGACAATAGGATATATTTTCATTAATATTAAAATATAAATAAGCTGGTAGCGCAACACTGGTTGGGCTGGTCGAAAGACCCTAGTTCATCGAACGGCGGGGAATTTCCCCGTTATTTTTATATTACTTCAACACTAAGTCATGGAGGTGATTTGGCATGCCAGATATTAGTGAAATTCAGAAAATTGTTGTTCCTATCGCACATGCCTATGGGGTAAAGAGATTATATCTGTTTGGCTCATATGCAAAAGGTACGGCAAATGAGAAAAGCGATGTAGATTTACTTGTGGAAAAAGGAAAGTCTATGTCGTTGCTTAAACTTTCCGGGATGCGCCAGATGGTTCAGGAGGCATTGAACCTTTCAGTTGATTTGGTTACCACTGCAGGCATTGAGGATGATTTCAGGAAAGAAATAGACGGAACGGAGATATTATTGTATGAAGAATAAAGATATAATTATCCTCAAAAAAATTTTGGACTATTGTAGTCAGTTAGATGAAGCATGTGATATGTTTGATAACGATTACAATAATTTTTTGGGCAATTCGGTTTTTCAAAATGCCTGCTGTATGTGTATTTTGCAGATAGGGGAGTTATGCAAAGTAATATCAGAGGAATTGAGAATGCAGGAAAAAGTTGTTCCGTGGAAAGAATGGTGTGGAATCAGGGATATTTTTGCACATCAGTATTCAAATTTGGACTGTCAGTCAGCATGGGAAACTATACAACATGATCTTCCGGAATTGAAAACAGAAATAGCAAGAATCTTAAAGAAGAATGATGAATAGCAAAAAAATGAATTTTGAGATAATAAATCAGGAGGCAATGGAAAGAGATATTGCGGACTATGCGAAAGACAGTAGGTTGACAGAGCCATCAGATGGCAAATGCAAAGTATGGTATGCCTTATAAAAGCGCAATTTGCCGATTGGCTGAATTGAGACTTGGGCTGAATAAATTTCTCATAGGTTGGGGTAAAAGAAGTAAATCGCCTACCTCGGGGTAAAAGTCCACTAAGTCTAATTGCGGCACAGGCGGCAATTCAGAAATAATGCCATAGGAATTTGGGTACTATCAGGCGAAAGTATTGAAGAATGGCTTAAAATCAAGGGTTTTAAGGCTTGGTGGGGTTCATCGGAGTGGCTGGTGAACCCCGCTTTTTCGTGTTTTTGTATGCCGCTGATAGCATGGCGATAGGGGAAAAAATCGTACTATCAGGCAAAAGTACACTTTCACGCAAAAGTCGGGGGTTTCCGTGATAGTATAAAACGGAAAGGTAAAAAGGAGTAGGATATTGTTGGATTTAGGTGAAAAGTGTATTAGCTTGACGGAAAATGCTGTTGAAAAACGGGGGATATGATACAAGCACGGAAACTGCCCGGAGTTTCCGTGTTTGTATGGAGTTTCGCCTGTTTGTTTGCAAAATTTGTAATTTATGGTATCTTATATATGTATATATCTTAAAAAAGTAATTACAGATGACAAAAGTAAAGATATGTAAAGATTTTAAGATGAATCAGAAAACCATTAATCAGGAGTTCTGTAAAATACATAGGAAAGGTGTGAAAAAATGTTGGAGCAAAGAAGAGAAATAGTGGAAAAACATATAAAAACACATTCTGCGCGTTCTGTAGAGGATTGTGATGCAGTTACTGTTTTGAATTCCTTTTTGAGATCTGATGGAAAAATAAATAAGAATTTTTCTTGTAATGATAAATGGCCCAATATAGATGGAACCTTTGAGTTCGTTTCTAATCCTAGTATATCAAGGCGACCGGAACAAAATTTTGTTGTTCAAATTAAAGGCACTCACCAGTGCAATGAAACAAATGGAATATTTAAGCTGTAACGATTTTAAAATTAGGTATGCTATAGGCGACGGTCTCTGACCGTCCTATAGCTTTAACGCTGTTAGATCATTTGGATTAAACTGCATTTTTTCACACA
>CAJTEN010000089.1 GCA_910575245.1 Clostridia bacterium
CACATTAACACAGGTTTATTCAGCATTATCAAGGTGCATTTTCTACTTTTTGCCAATCTGATTGTAGATTGGCATATAAATACAATTAACTTCACGGATTCAGGTATATGATATAAGCTATTGCACATATAACAATCAAAAAGAGCGTGATGAGCATTTGATGTATCTATACCAAAATACTCACAAAGGGTTGATAATTTGTAATTTTCATGATCTGGTATTTTTTCTTTTGAAAGATATAGGGTATCGGTCAACTTATTTTTTATGGAAGGAAGGCCAAGGTCTGCACATACTTTATTGATAAAAGGAATGTCAAAAGATTTTATGTTGTGGCCTACTAACATAAAATCCTCGATAAAAGATATAAATTTAGGCATAACTATATCTATAGGGTTCGCGTCGATTAACACTTCATTTGATATGCCAGTGAGTAAAGTGATATTAACCGGTATGGCGGAATCAATCTTAACATATTCATGAAATTCAAGAGTGGTTCCGTTCGTGTAAGTAAGGCAAAGTCTTCGTTTTGTCGGCAGCAGGTGAGAGTTCTATAAGATTTAATACACGATGGTCGCTAATTTTTCCGTGGGTCTTTATTCGTTCGGCTTCTCGATCTAATATGTATGATATTGTTTCCTGACCATAGGGGTCTAGGGAACGGTATTTTTCAATCATTTCCCATTCTATATAAGTTAAATCATTATCTGATGAGAATTCTTTTACCATGTCACATTTATAGAATTCACACAGCTTTATAAGCATTTCTCCTGATGGTTCTGATTTACCAACTTCCCACGAACTGAATGTAGATTGAGGAATCTTAAAATGTTCATACACGTCTTTCTGGCTGTACCCAGCTTTCAAACGCAGAGATTTTAGTTTGTTAGAAAAATCTTTACTGGCCATTTATTAACCTCCTAATAATTTTATTATAACGAACGTTTTTGTCATGTCAATAAAAATATTGAGTTATTCGTTAAAAACTATTGGCAAACGAATAATACGATAATATATTTAAAATAACGAAGAATTCGTTATACAAATATTGACATGGAGGTGATTGCTTGAATTTAGAGGAAAAACTTTCTAAGTGCATAGATGATAAAGGAATTGCACTTACAGTTGTCTCTCGTAGGACAGGAATTTCTTATATGGCTTTATACGATAGCCTTAGAAATAAATCGAAAAAGAGGGACATAATAAGGAAAAGAACTGGTTAGTCTTTGTAAATTTCTTGACGTAGATCCTAGAGAATTTGCGGACAAGGAAGTGATATAGAGGGGAGGTGAGAAGGATGACAGTAGAAGAGATTAAACAGACTATGCAACTGATAAACGGAATGATACATGATAGATACAAACGTCCGGGAGATAGTGCAAAAGAAGTATATTTACTTTCACTGGCTCTAAAAGAAATAAATCAATTAGAGCCAAGTGACAAGCGGTAACTATTCTTTTTCAGAACCTGCCAGTTCTTCACAGATAGTGTTGTAGAACCTCGCAATTTCCTTCGCCGTTTCTTCCGTGGAGGAATGTGAAGTAATGAGATTATGCTGAATAGCCAATTCAGTAGCGGACTTTGCTATAGCGACAGCATCTGGATAATTAATAACCATCTCAAACTTCCCATAAGAATTTTCAATGAAAATCCTTATAGATATTATAAAAACTGACTATAAAATTGATGTCTTGACACCAAAAAGGCACTGGCCTTTGGTATAATAAGATCAGCAAAAATACAAACCACACCGAAAGGAGTGCCTGATCTTATGATACAGCATAATGGTGCAAAAGAAAACCCCGGCCACGAACTTAACATGAGTTTTATTGCCGCCATCAGGGAGCTTGATATAAGCGGGCTGCTATTCCGTTGCGGCATCCGCAAAAACAGCCGCATATTGAAAGGCGAATCCCCGGATGAGAAACGTACGGCATTTGAAATATTCCAGTTCCTCCTGCTGATGGTCTTTCAGGGATGTAACCTGTACCGGTATCTTGGCTCCAAGAAACAGGATATCGCCTGTT
>CAJTEN010000090.1 GCA_910575245.1 Clostridia bacterium
GTGTGCTCTCGGAAACTCAAAGCCTTTATTTTATAAAGCGTTAGAGATTTCCGAAATCTCATTTTCACCTCTATTTTTTACCTTCATTTTGTAACATTTCCGCTTTTAAATAACTTCCTGCTCTCTAAAAATAATTCTTATTTTTTCACAAAACAGGTTGACAAATACCCCGAAATGTGCGGCCGTTTTCGCTGATAATGCCAGCGAAAACGGCCCTTTGTTTTATAAGTAACTGTCCAATTTCACTGATAAAACAAAGGAGGTCACATTTATGTTCAAACCCGAATCATGGCAGAGCCATAACGAGTACAGAACCATCGTCACTACGATTGGCCACAGGCTTTCCCGCAATAACCCAAAATATTCCTTTAACGAATATGATGAGGAACGGCAGAAACTCTTAAACCTCAACCTTGACCCGCTTCTGGATTACATCCCCACTTTTTATTCCAAAGGGGGACGCCCAGCATCGCACCAGGCGCAAATCCTGCGCTCCCTGATACTTTTCGTCCTGCTTTTTAATAAAACCAAAGCACGCACAAGCCTTACTTTATGGGTGCGGAAAGTCCTTCCCAATTCCATTTCCCTGGCTGTCCTTATTGGCTGCGCCTCCCTGGAAGAACTGCCGCCCCTCGGCTCTTATTATGACTTTATGAACCGATTCTGGACAAGCCCAGGGAACCGCTATTCCCGCACGGCGCTTCTTCCGGCAGGCAAAAACGGTAAAAAACCAAAAAAACTAATTGGAGCCGATGGAAAACTGGCAGAGCCGGAAGACTCCTGCACAATCACTGCCAAAGATATCGTAAATGATATCCTGGACGGAAAGCCTGCCGCTGACAATCCGGAAGCCGCTCTCCAGAAAATCTTTTCCATCCTTGCCGTACTTCCGTCTATCCGCCTTGGGCTGATTGACACGCAAAACCTTACCCTCTCCGGCGACGGCACCGCTGTGGTTTCCCATTCCTCCCCTTACGGCCGGCATCTTTCCTCCTGCGGGAAAGACTGCCCCTATCGGGACGGCTGCGGCCGCCATTATTCTGACCCGGATGCCGCATGGGGATGGGACAGCGATAACAAAACATGGTATTTCGGGCATACGCTTTACATGCTGTGCGCCAGGAACAATACGCTGAAAGTTGAACTTCCGCTGTTGATGAAATTCACTGACGCACGCCGCCATGACAGCAAAAACTTCCTCTATTCCATGGATGATTTCGGGCGCAATGCCTTTGGCATTTCACCGAAGAATATATGCCTTGACTCCGCACATGACAACCTTCCGACCTATGAGCTGCTGGAACACTGGGATATCAATGCCCTCATTGATATCAACGGACGGGCAAAATCTTCTGAAAATGCCCCGGCCGGCATCACTTTCAATAAATCCGGCCACCCCATATGCCCTGCCGGGCATGAAATGTGCCCATGGGGAAATGATCCCATAAAGGATGCACACAAATTCCGCTGCCCCCTCAGATGCGGACGTATCAGTTCCTGCGCGAATGAAGCGGCATGTTCCCCAAGCTCTTACGGGCGCACTGTCTACGTGAAAAACCATGCAGACCTGCGTTTTCATCCCCGCATCCCGAGGGATTCCGAAGAATACAGGCGGATATACAGCGAGCGTACCGCATGTGAGCGCATCAACGACCGCGTTCTGAATGATTACTGCCTGCAGAATTTAAAGATACGCGGCAGGAATCACTTTTCTTTTTGGACTATGCTCATAGGGATATGCATCCATCTTGATGCCAGATATAAGGTCGCCCGCCTGTATGCCGCTTAATTTATAAATGAAACAAAATATGAGGTTTCCGTCTGAAAAAAACTCTTTTTTGCGGGCTTAATTGTCATGTCCTTTTTTCTAACCACTGTCCGAAAACCGCTCAAAAATAAGCATTTTTTATTCCTCCCCGTCACTTCCATTTATATAACATAATTCTTTTCTGCTTCTTCATGGACTTTCCGAGACTACAC
>CAJTEN010000091.1 GCA_910575245.1 Clostridia bacterium
CTCCCTATTTAGTCAAGTCTTTTTTCCTTATTTTTCAAGGATTTTTTAATTATATATCTCAGATGAATGAGCCAAGATAATGGACATTTCTTTGTATCTGGTACGAAAATAGAGGTGTTGGGGTATACGAAATAGAACGTCTTCCGTTTCCGCTCTACATGGCCTTGTGTATGCCCCTCCTTCTACGGCAGCGTACCTCCCGTGTCTACCAGGATCACCCTCATCTCTTCGGGGTCCTAACTTCCTTCGTCCCGCCTGTCCATAACCAGGGTGTCAGCTTAGCTCCTTTACAGGGTCATGCCCTATGGATAATATTCCTGCCGACTACCGGCTCATTCTTTGTTATAAGTCTTACTGACCTGTCTCATATGCTTCCCTCTCCGGCACCTTTCGGTGGACGTTTTCCCGGATCGTTCCCCATACTTTCCAGCTTTCCTGTCACAGCTGGATTCAACCCTCAATCAGAATTTTTGAAAGTTCAACCCAACTATGACAGGACATTGCCTGCTTGTGATTTATGTTCGTTTATTACACTGCCTGGATCTGTGGTCTCCTGATGTCGCCCATCAGTTTTCCGGCATCATAGTCTACACCTTTTGTCAGTATCATGTAGAATATCCTCAGAACCTTACACGCTACCGCTACGACAGACTGCATCTTCTTTAATGGGTTTTCTTTACGTGTCCGGTAATACTCATGTATTGCCCTGAACTCTGCATTCTTCCCGATCAAGGATATCGCTGCTTCATACAGCACATACCTCAGGCGTTTCCTTCCCCTGTAACTGATCCGGCTCTCGCCGTTATGCTTCCCCGAATCATTCGCCACAATCGCATATCCCGCCAGCTTCTGTAACTGCTTTGGGTTGTCAAAACGTCCAATGTCTCCCACCTCCGCAATGAATCCGCTGACTGTTGCCAGGCCGATCCCCTTAATCCCCATCAGTTTATCAACATATGGGATCTCTTTCAGCTTTTCCTCTATTTTCACGAGAAGTTCCTCCAGCCTTGAGGTATATACATCCATGTCGTTGAGCAGGTTCTTCAGTTCCATCCTTGCCGCTCCCGGCGCTTCCTTACTTCCTACGCTGTGCTCCGCTGCCGATACCAGGGTCTTTGCCCTCTTTATTCCGGCGCCTCTGAGCTTTGCGTCCCTCCATATCCGGTTCACACCTTCCACTCCCAGTTTTCTGATGTCCTCCGGCAGCGGTGCCTCCTTCAGCACCATCCTCCCGCTGACCGCCTTATAATCCCCATAAACGTCTTTATATTCAGGAAAGTAGATGGCGAACCATCTGGCCAGGCGGTTCTTGATCCTCGTGAGCTCCTCCTGCGTCTGGAAGCGCAGGTTTGACAGGCTCCTGATCTCTGCATAGATACCGGTTGGTATGTAAGGGTACGAGAACCGTCCCTCGTTGACAAGCGCAGCGATCGTCTTTGGGTCTTTACGGTCATTTTTGTTGGGATTGTTGTCATCCAGTTCTTTTGATTTTTTCACGTGATGGGGATTCACATGCACAGGTCTCATCCCGCTGTCCTGCAGGAATTTCCCCAGGGCAAACCAGTAATGTCCTGTCGGCTCCATGCCCGGTATCACAGCAGTTTTACCGTGTTTCGCCGCTATATCCTCCATCCATGCTTTGAATGCCTGGAACCCTGCCTCTGTATTACTGAATTCCAGTGGCTTTCTGGTATATTCGTAGTTTCGCCAGTCGAATGCCCTGGCATAGTGGGTTTCACTTCCTACATCGATTCCAACAATCAAAGTTTTTTCAGTTATGGATGCAATTTTTGCGTTTTGTGTGTTACAATTCATTTTAGATACCTCTCTGTTCAATAAGATTTTTACTAACCATCCGAAGTCAGTAATCTTATTTTACTCTGAGGTATTTTTTTCTCAACCTTCTTTCTTGGAATTCCCTATACTTGAATTATACAGGAAGCTCCT
>CAJTEN010000092.1 GCA_910575245.1 Clostridia bacterium
CCTTAATCCGTGAAACTCAGATTTATTAAATACCTGCAAAGTCTGTGATTATGTGGTTTTGAAGAGCCAAACAATCACCTTCAGAATTCACCTGTTTGGTGTAGTAAAAATCCCTCTATTTTCCCACTTCTGTAGCACTTTCTGGTATAATAGAAACAGCAAAAACCAGCATACAGAGGGGGCAGGCACCAATGAAAAATATCAAAATTGAATTCACCAATGAGCGCATTATTCCGGCTTCAGGGCTGGCAGTTGTGGGGGCCATCTTGGGCAAAAGCGATTTTGTAAAGCGCTGCAACCGTATGGATGTCACAAGGAACCGCTCCCAGCACCAGATAAAAAACGGCGACATTATGCTCACCTATATCGGACTGCTGACCATGGGGAAGCCAGCCTATGAATCCGTGCATGAGTTTGATGATGATCAGGAATTCTATAAATATGCCCTTGGCATTACCAGGGGCATCCCTTCCGAAGAGACGCTGCGCCAGCGCATGGATGACATTGGTTCTTCCCTGCGTTCCCAGATACTTTCTGAGAACATAGAGATGCTCAGATCCAACGGTATCGTCCCGGGCAGACTTCCAAACGGTTATGTTCCAGTAGATATAGACGTTACACCTTTCGACAATTCAAAGACACAGAAACAGGGTGTTTCCAGGACTTATAAAGGATGCGATGGTTATGCACCCATCATGGCATATATAGGAACCGAAGGCTACCTCATCAACTGTGAGCTCCGTGAAGGGAAACAGCATTGTCAGAAGCATACGCCGGAGTTCCTGCGGGAGACAATCCGCCTGTGCCGGGAGATCACACAGGAGCCGCTCCTTGTGCGGCTGGATTCCGGGAATGACGCGGCGGAAAACATCGGCATACTGATCGAAGCAGGATGCAGCTTTATCATAAAGCGCAACCTTCGCAGGGAGAGCAAAGAGGAGTGGCTCTCCATGGCCCAGGCTTGCAGCAAAGATGTCCAGACGCCCCGGGACGGCAAGACTGTCTATATAGGAAGCGACTGGAAGAGCGTCACCTACAAAACAGAAGACAGCCAGGAGAAAACCGTCACCATCCGCACCGGCTATGAGGTCATCAACCGAACGGTTGACAAGTACGGCCAATTTCTGTTCCCCAATGACATCGAGGCCAATACCTGGTGGACGAACCTTGGGCTGAACGACCATGAAGTCATAAGCTTGTACCATGCACATGGGGAATGTGAACAATTCCACAGCGAGATAAAGACGGATATGGATCTGGAACGGCTTCCGTCCGGCAAATTTGACACCAACGAGCTGATACTGGAGCTTACCATAATCGCGTACAACATACTGCGCATGATAGGCCAGGAATCCATAGGCCGCCGGGGAACGGAAACAAAGCATAAGGTAAGGCGGCGCCGTCTGCGGACAGTGATTGGGGACATGATCATGATGGCAAGCCACGTGACAGAGCATGCCCGCCAGCTGATTATAGGACTGGGACGAAGCAATACATGGCGTTATGCATTTCAGGGGATTTATGCTGCATTTGCGGATTTCCACGCATAAATAATGCATCATACAGGAAACACCCGGCACATAATGGGATTAGTGCGCTCTTTTATAGGGACGGATGGAATCTGGCAGTATATTCCTCACATTAACACAGGTTTATTCAGCATTATCAAGGTGCATTTTCTACTTTTTGCCAATCTGATTGTAGATTGGCATATAAATACAATTAACTTCACGGATTCAGG
>CAJTEN010000093.1 GCA_910575245.1 Clostridia bacterium
TTTACTAACCATCCGAAGTCAGTAATCTTATTTTACTCTGAGGTATTTTTTTCTCAACCTTCTTTCTTGGAATTCCCTATACTTGAATTATACAGGAAGCTCCTATAATGAAGCATAGGATGCTCTCCTGGGTGAATTTCCATATTTGAATAAGATGCATTATCAATTTGTATCCACAAAATAGGAATATCATAAATAAGTGCATAACACAATTCTTTCATAATATAGGGTGAATTCTGTGCTTCCTTTGTTTGTAGAAATATAAGTACATCACTCATAGCTAAATTTTTATCAATATCTTTTTGCGCATCATCTCCCACTTCAACATTAACAACATCCCGATACACATTTCTTTCCCTTGTTAAATGTCTCAATTCATCTGCAAGCTTTGCTGCTATATGCTCTCCATCAATACGCCGATGACTAATAAAGTATAAAACTTCATCACGATATAATGGTGATAATGTTTGCGCAATAATTTTTCTGGCAAAAATCTGTGCAATTGCCTTCATATTATTCTTCATTGGATTTCTATTTTCGTTTCGACATGACACATCAAAACTCTGTTTATTGGATACTGGCTCCGGAGGTCGCCTACATTCCGGATTTTTTTCCATCGCTATTGCTCATATTCTACTTTGAACATCATTATACTTTTTTAGCAACCGCAGAAATTTATCCTCATACTTTCCATCCTCTGCGTTAAAAAATACAAATATGTCATCAATATCAGCATTGTCTGCCAATAACTGGTCTACTTGAAAAGCCGATGTAATATATAATTTGTTTGCAATATATGTATCCAAAATTTCCCGGCACGACTCGAAAAACACATTTGCTTTGTCAATGGTTTTCATTGTCAACTTGGGATTACAAAAAATTATCTTCATCAATTTCCTCCATAATAAATAAATGCGCCTTTTCTTCTGCTATAAGGAGTACCATGTATTCCATTCTCAAAATGTTGGCGAATATATTGTATAAAATTCTCAAGTTAGCAACCCCCATTTCAAATGGGGGTTTAATTGTAACCCCTCCGGGGTCTATTACTGGTTCCGCCAGAGGCGGGTTCGCTATCACCATTAGTACTGGTTGCCTCCGGTGGAGGCTCTTTTACTTTGTGGCTTCCCCTAACTTATCATTTTCTTCTTGTTCCCGGATATAATTTCGAATCGTCTCCTCATTTACATTCCCGACTGTCGCCACATAATATCCTCTCGCCCATAAATGTCGGTCTCCCCATTTTGTCCGCATCTCCGGATGTCTGTCATAAAACATCAGGGCACTCTTCCCTTTCAGATATGACATGACTTCTGATACGCTCATCTTGGGCGGTATTACCACGTACATATGAATATGATCCACACATACTTTCCCTTCAATAAGCTGTATCCCTTTCATCTCACATAATTTTTTGATGATCTCCACTAAATCCCTTTTATTGCTTCCATACATCACCTTTTTCCGGTATTTCGGGATAAATACAATATGGTACGTGCAATTCCACCGCGTATGTTGTATACTTTGATTATCCATTATGGATACCTCCTTTGATTTCTGTTGTGGTTGCGAACCCACTTCATTATATCATTGGAGGTTTTTATTTTGGTACTCTAGGCAACGCTACGGCTTATTCCATTCTCCCCATCTCAGATGGGGGATTAAAATACTTTTTCATT
>CAJTEN010000094.1 GCA_910575245.1 Clostridia bacterium
CTGACTGTCTCGCCCTATTAAGACTTGGTTTCCCTCCGGCTCCGTACCTTAAGTACTTAACCTTGCCAGATCCCGCAACTCGCCGGACCGTTCTACAAAAAGTACGCGGTCGCACTCATAAGGTGCTCCCACAGGTTGTAAACACAGGGTTTCAGGTTCTCTTTCACTCCCCTCCCGGGGTCCTTTTCACCTTTCCTTCACAGTACTGTGCTCTATCGGTCACTGAGGAGTATTTAGCCTTACGGGGTGGTCCCCGCTCATTCCCACAAGGTTTCACGTGTCTCGTGGTACTCTGGATCCTGCTGTGCCTCTCATGACTTCGGTTACGGGGCTTTCACCCTCTGTGGCTGGTCTTTCCAGTGCCATTCCCCTGTCCTTCAAGGTCACGTATGCAGTCCGAACCCCGCCATGCACGCATGGCGGTTTGGGCTCTTCCGGGTCCGCTCGCCGCTACTTCCGGAATCGATGTTTCTTTCTCTTCCTCCGGCTACTTAGATGTTTCAGTTCACCGGGTTCCCTTCCATACGTTATGGATTGGCGTATGGATACATGGAGTCTGTCCATGTGGGTTTCCCCATTCAGATACCCGTGGATCATAAGATATTTGCTCCTCCCCACGGCTTTTCGCAGCTTATCACGTCTTTCTTCGGCTCTCAGTGCCAAGGCATCCACCCTGCGCTCTTTCTAGCTTAACCTCTCGGCCTCCCATGATATAGCGTTATCACAGGAACCGCTCTATCACGCTCTCGCGCTTTGTTTTTTGTGCGGAAGGCTTCCCTTCCCGCCGGAGTCTCTCTCCGGCCTGGTATTGTTACTCTATGAATAACTTTACCTCGGATGTCTTTTCATTGTTTTGGATCTTCAGTATTCGGTTTTCAAGGTACAATATCTAATAAAGACTTTTGACTGTTTTATCAGTCATCAAAAACCAAAATTTAACACTATTTCAGTCTTTAATCACTGGTAAAACCAGTTCTATTTGAACATCCTAAAGATGATGTTTCTAAAGTAAATTATAATGATCTACTTTATACATAAAGCTTCTCAGCTTGTTCTCTTTAAATAATTCCAGCAGCCACCTGCTCTCCCATATCGTCTCCAACATAGTACCATCGGCCGCTTACGTCTTAACCATCGTGTTCGGGATGAGAACGGGTGTGTCCCATAAGCGCATCGCCACTGGAATTCTTCTTCGCTGTCCTCTTCGCCGCCGCATACTGCACGGCCTCTTCAGACAACTCTCTCTGCCCTTGGCAGATCAACAGTAATACAACCCCTACTTCTTCCTTAGAAAGGAGGTGATCCAGCCGCACCTTCCGATACGGCTACCTTGTTACGACTTCACCCCAGTCATCCGACCTGCCTTCGGCTGCTCCCTCCCTTGCAGGTTGGGTCACAGACTTCGGGCATTTCCGACTCCCATGGTGTGACGGGCGGTGTGTACAAGACCCGGGAACGTATTCACCGCGGCATTCTGATCCGCGATTACTAGCGATTCCAGCTTCATGTAGCCGGGTTGCAGACTACAATCCGAACTGGGACGTTATTTTTGGGATTCGCTCCACATCACTGCCTCGCTTCCCTTTGTTTACGCCATTGTAGCACGTGTGTAGCCCAAATCAT
>CAJTEN010000095.1 GCA_910575245.1 Clostridia bacterium
CCTGAATCCGTGAGCCTAGTCTCAAATTAAAACCGGACGAAATTATCCGGTAAAAATGTGAGGTAAGACATTGCTGCCTGCGAGACAACGGCCGTTGTTCTATAAAAATGGCATCACTCCATGAACCCCTGTCCGTACAGGGGTTGGTTGGTACGTATCCTGTTGTCAGCCGAGCTAGAGGGCGAAACATTCAAAGGCATAGTACACACGCCGAAATACATCCCGCCAGACATTACTCTTGCCTAGGCCTATGATCAGCTTCCGGGCGTGTTCTGTCACATGGCATGCGATATTGACCAGATTGTTAATGACTGTCCTGTGTCTGCGGCGTTTTACAGCCCGTTTCTGGCGAGGATTCCGCTTCCCAAGCGATTCCTGCCCTATCATGCGCAGTATGTTATAGGAAAGGATGGCAAGTTCCAGCACCAGTTCGTTGGTCTCGAACTTTCCGGATGGGAGGCGTTCAAGGTCCATGTCTGTCTTCAGCTCGCTGTGGAACTGCTCGCTTTCCCCGTGGGCATGGTAATGCCCGATGACTTCCTGGTCTGTGAAGCCCGTGTTAGTCCACCAAACATTGACCTCAATGTCCGGCACAAGGAGGAACTGCCCTTTTTTGTCAATGGTGCGCTCGATGATCTCATATCCCATGCGGATTGCGGCATGCTTTGTGGTGCCATCCCCTGCCTGGTATATGATCTCCTTCCAGTCGCTCCCGATATAGACAGCTTTACCATCTCGGGGATGGGTAATGTCCTTGGAGTTGTCTTTTGCCATCTGCAGCCAGTCCTCTTTGCTTTCCTTGCGGAGGTTGCGCTTGATGATGAAATAACACCCCCTCTCCAGGAGGATCCCGATGTTCTCGGCAGAGTCGTTGCCGGAGTCGAGCCGGAAGAGCAGGGGCTCATCCGTCAGCTGGCGGCATATGTTGATGGTCTCATCCAGAAACTGGGGTGTGCCTTTCTGGCAGTGCTGTTTTCCCTCCCTCAGCTCCAGGTTGGCAAGGTAGCCCTCGCTGCCAATATAGGCGAACATGGGGGCGTAGCCGTCGCAGCCTTTATAAGTCCGGGACACGCCCTCCTTGCTGGTCTTCGAGTTGTCGAAAGGCGAGACGTCCATGTCGACCGGGACATACCCACAGGGGAGCTTTGAGGGCACTATGCCGTTGGATTTCAGCATCCTGACGTTCTCGTCCAGGATCCGGCCACGGATGGAACTGCCGATCAGGTCAAGGCGCTGGCGTAAAGTCTCCGCGGAAGGGATGCTATAGCAGATGCCAAGTGCGGCTTTATAAAAATCCGGATCATCATCCATTTCATGCACAGCGTCAAAGGAGGGTTTCCCCATGCACTGCATGCCGATATATGTCAGCAGGACATCACCGTTCTTTATCTGATGCTGGGGATGGTTGCAGTCGATTTTCATGTTGTTGCAGTTTTTGACGAAATCGCTTTTTCCG
>CAJTEN010000096.1 GCA_910575245.1 Clostridia bacterium
GCGCTCTTAGCAAATGCATTCAATGCTGCAAAGTCTGCTGCTGTAGGTGCATCATTTAATGTATTGTTGGTGGTAACAGTTGCATTAGCAACCTGCTGATTAGCGGTGTCTACACATTTGCTCTTCTCAAAAGTATAGAACTTCGCCAACATATCAGTCTTTAACGTACTATCGCCTTCTGTATAACCAAGTGTCTTATCAGTTGAAGTTGCAGCCTTCTCTATGTTAGATGTGCCAAATGTCGTTCCTTTAGAAACTGCATTCGCAATCAACTCATTGGTATTCATGTTCTTGATCGTAATACTGATATGCTGTCCGGACTCTGCACCTACCTGAAGTCCCTTGTTAGAGAAGGAACCATCCAACAGACTCTGCTCATTGAATGTGGTTGTGCTCTGTACACGGTCGATCTCGCTCATCAGCTGCTTAACCTCAGACTGGATGTAGCTGCGGTCTGTAGATGTCAGTGTGCCGTTCTCACCTTTAACTGCCAGCTCGTTCATTCTCTGAAGCATATCCTGTACTTCGTTCAATGCACCTTCTGCTGTCTGTACACAGGAGATACCGTCCTGAGCGTTTGCAGATGCCTGGGTAAGTCCTCTGATCTGTCTTCTCATCTTCTCGGAAATGGATAAGCCTGCTGCATCATCTGCTGCACGGTTGATCTTGTATCCGGATGATAACTTCTCTGTGGACTTAGCCTGTGCGCTTGTTGTAAGGCCAAGCATTCTGTTAGAGTTCATTGCTGTAATGTTGTGTTGTACTACCATAATATATTCCTCCTTGAATATTATGTGGCTTCCCTGCCACTTGTTTGCTTTTTCGCAATGAATCCTCCGGCTCGTACGCTGCCATTGGGCTCATCACTTCGCAGTAAGTAGATACTACTTATAGTTTATATCGGTCATTCTGAAGTTTTCTTTAGTAAGGATTTCGAAAATCTTTTTCGCAAATTCATTATTTCCGCCAAAACGGATTTCCCTTAGAGTCTGAAATAGGGGTCAGCAAATGCCAACCCCTATCTGATAGTTTCATAATATACTCAGCTTCCCCAAAATTAGCCAAGTAAGGACAGTGCCAACTGGTTAGACTGATTAGCCTGTGACAGCATGGATGTACCAGCCTGCTGCAGAATGTTGTTGTTAGCATATCTAACCATCTCTGTAGCGATATCTGTATCACGGATCTGTGACTCAGCTGATGTTGTGTTCTCTACAATGTTGTCCAGGTTGCTGATGGTATGCTCAAGTCTGTTCTGGATTGCACCGAGATCGGAACGCTGCTGGGATACATCTTTGATCGCGCTCTTAGCAAATGCATTCAATGCTGCAAAGTCTGCTGCTGTAGGTGCATC
>CAJTEN010000097.1 GCA_910575245.1 Clostridia bacterium
ACCCGGAATTTTTCTGCCAGGCAATGGGGATTAAACGGATTCCATCACCGGAAATTCTTCGCCAGAGAATGGATGAGATTGGCCGCTCTATGCGCAGTACACTTCTATGGGAAAACACGAACCTGCTTGTAAAAAACCACGTTTCCCCGTCAAAAATCCCCTGTGGCTTTATCCCCGTTGACATGGATGTAACGCCCTGTGATAATTCAAAAACCAAAAAGGAAGGCGTTTCCCGTACTTACAAGGGATGCGACGGGTATGCCCCAATGATGGCTTATTTTGGCCGGGAAGGTTATCTCATTAACTGCGAGTTGCGCAAAGGGAGCCAGCACTGCCAGAAGCATACGCCCGAATTTCTCAGGGAGACCATTGACGCATGCAGAAGGGTCACGAAAGAGCCTCTTTTGTTCCGTCTGGATTCCGGAAACGATTCTACAGAGAACATCGGTATTTTTCTGGAAAACGGGTGCTCTTTTATAACCAAACGCAATCTCCGCAGAGAAAGCAAAGAAGGATGGCTGCAGGAACTGAAAGATAAATGTCTGGATATCACCAGTCCACGGGATGGGAAGACCGTTTATATAGGATCTACCTGGCGTGATATTTCCTATGCTGGTTCCGATGGAAAAAAGCATCCATTTACGATCCGTACCGTGTATGAAATAATAGAGCGCAGCATCGACAAACGGGGACAGTATCTTTTTCCGGCAGAGGTGGAAGTCAACATGTGGGATGTCAATGTGGATTTTACTGACCGGGAAGTAATTGCCCTTTATCATGCGCATGGGGAAAGCGAACAGTTCCACAGTGAGATCAAGACGGATATGGCTCTGGAACGGTTCCCGTCTGGGAAGTTCGACACAAATGAGCTTGTGCTGGAACTTGCGATGCCTGCCTATAACATCCTGCGTATGATTGGTGACGAGAGCATCGGTCCGGCCCATCCCATGAAGCACCCTGTAAAAAGACGCCGGATAGGGACGGTCATTAAGAATCTGGTAATGATGGCATGCCATATCACCAGGCATGCGCGGAGAACAAAGCTTGGACTGGGCAGAAGCAATATATGGCGGAAAACGTTTCAGAAAGTATATCTGTCGTTCAGCTGTTTATAACCCAATAGTCCATTTACAGATACAATGACATTTAGCCCGCCATGACCAGCTGTTATGCAGGTGGTGTGAGGTTCTGTGTGCTTTTCAGGGAAAATTCATTGTCCAGGTCCGCTGGTGGAAGGAAATCCTCTAAAGCTGCTTTTGTATGACCAATAAATACTGGCCCTCTTTACGAATGCTGGTTAAATATGTAGTTGTCAATGTGCCGGGACAATAAGTCTCACGGATTCAGG
>CAJTEN010000098.1 GCA_910575245.1 Clostridia bacterium
GCATGGCGGTTTGGGCTCTTCCGGGTCCGCTCGCCGCTACTTCCGGAATCGATGTTTCTTTCTCTTCCTCCGGCTACTTAGATGTTTCAGTTCACCGGGTTCCCCTCCATACGTTATGGATTGGCGTATGGATACATGGAGTCTGTCCATGTGGGTTTCCCCATTCAGATACCCGTGGATCATAAGATATTTGCTCCTCCCCACGGCTTTTCGCAGCTTATCACGTCTTTCTTCGGCTCTCAGTGCCAAGGCATCCACCCTGCGCTCTTTATAGCTTAACCTCTCGTACCATACAGCATAGCGTTGCCGTATGATCCGCTCTCACGCTCTCGCGCTTTGTTTTTTGTGCGGAAGGCTTCCCTTCCCGCCGGAGTCTCTCTCCGGCCTGGTATTGTTACTCTATGAATAACTTTACCTCGGATGTCTTTTCATTGTTTTGGATCTTCAGTATTCGGTTTTCAAGGTACGTCCGGCCTGGTTGTTTTTATTCAGGCCAATGGGCTTAAGTGGACTCGAACCACCGACCTCACGCTTATCAGGCGTGCGCTCTAACCGGCTGAGCTATAAGCCCGAAAACTTATATTCTGTTTTACAGATTAAACATCTGCAAATGGAGACTAAGAGATTCGAACTCTCGACCCCCTGCTTGCAAGGCAGGTGCTCTCCCAACTGAGCTAAGCCCCCATGGGAAAACTTTTGGTTTCCCTCTATAAAACCTCAAAGAGATTTGTTTTTAATCCAGCAGCCACCTGCTCTCCCATATCGTCTCCAACATAGTACCATCGGCCGCTTACGTCTTAACCATCGTGTTCGGGATGGGAACGGGTGTGTCCCATAAGCGCATCGCCACTGGAATTCTTTTGCTGCCCCTTGGCAGACCAACAGTAATACAACCCCTACTTCTTCCTTAGAAAGGAGGTGATCCAGCCGCACCTTCCGATACGGCTACCTTGTTACGACTTCACCCCAGTCATCCGACCTGCCTTCGGCTGCTCCCTCCCTTGCAGGTTGGGTCACAGACTTCGGGCATTTCCGACTCCCATGGTGTGACGGGCGGTGTGTACAAGACCCGGGAACGTATTCACCGCGGCATTCTGATCCGCGATTACTAGCGATTCCAGCTTCATGTAGCCGGGTTGCAGGCTACAATCCGAACTGGGACGTTATTTTTGGGATTCGCTCCACATCACTGCCTCGCTTCCCTTTGTTTACGCCATTGTAGCACGTGTGTAGCCCAAATCATAAGGGGCATGATGATTTGACGT
>CAJTEN010000099.1 GCA_910575245.1 Clostridia bacterium
AAAGCTGCTTTTGTATGACCAATAAATACTGGCCCTCTTTACGAATGCTGGTTAAATATGTAGTTGTCAATGTGCCGGGACAATAAGTCTCACGGATTCAGGTTCATGTCTTAAAATCCAGTTACCCACATCCACCTCCTGAAAATCCGGCATGACCGGATTTTTTCCCTGCTGGAATCAAGATTGCGAACTTGTTTCGCAATTACCTAGACAATTATATTTCTTTGGATTGATTATTTCCTCTCTTTTCATGCACAAAAAAGAGAGTGTCAGAAGTTTATATTTGCTTTTTTTGCTTGATTGCATAAATCACGGACTTTTAATGTATATAATTTATCATCTTTGATAAAGTGTGTACCGCATTGCCTAAATTCAAAGTGTACATTATGGAAAATACATTGCTCCCGGATCTGTAATACCCAGTCATAGTCAAGCGGCCTTGCGTTTTTATCAGATTCTCCGCCGACAACAACTAATTCTATATCGTGCAAATATGCAGAGAGATTGACGTTGTCAATCAATGGCTGGCAAATAATATTTTTATGCCTAATAGGAAGGCTGGAAAAAATGTCTAATCGGTAATCGGCATTTTCTTGATTTTCAACCGTACAGCCAACCGTAACATTTTCGTACCCACTTTCCCAATCATGCGGAACACAATCCAAAAATCTTTCAATTCTTTTTGTCAGAAAGAGAAAATGTAAGTCGGAGCGTTCCCGTATCATTTCCCGGCATTCAGTACGCCATTTATCTGCGTCCTCTATCAAGAAGTCTGATAAAAAACATACATAAACCATTTGCCCCGATTTCATTTTGTAAGTTCCATTTTTGTTTTTTTCAATAGGGTCATAAAATTTTTCGGTTTGCTTAATAATGTTTGTGTCAATTCCCTTTTTATAATCTCCCTTATGTATGTAGCAAAATTTGCAGCCTGTACTGTAACGATGACAGCCAAGCCAAGGATTCCATATCGCCATTTTTATCCTCCAATCTACTATTCTATATAATTTTATACGGATTTAGATAAAAGTGCAATTATCCCGATGTTTTAGTTATTCCGATAGAGAGATCAACCAAACACATACCCAGAGATCGGCAGTCGAAAATGTCGAAATAAGTAAAAGGTTATCTTATACTGTATTTGTAACTCAAACTTCCCACGTCAAAAATGGGATTCGCACCTTGAAAAATCAATACTTTAGTCCACAAAATACCCTTATGCGGCTGTTTCTCTCCGTTCCAATGCGT
>CAJTEN010000100.1 GCA_910575245.1 Clostridia bacterium
AGCGGAAATGTTACAAAATGAAGGTAAAAAATAGAGGTGAAAATGAGATTTCGGAAATCTCTAACGCTTTATAAAATAAAGGCTTTGAGTTTCCGAGAGCACACAATCTATATATGAGGGAAATTATATGGAAGAAAAGAAGAAAGCATCTGAAGCTCATATGAGAGCTACAGCAAAATGGGAAAAGGAAAATTATGATAAAGTTTTAGTTCGTTTTCCTAAAGGGACAAAAGAAAAAATTACAAATACAGGTAATTCTTTAAATGGGTTTATAGTATCTGCTGTCAATGAAAAACTAGAACGAAAATAATAATATCTAAGGAGATAGAGTATATGCATACTCTATTTTTTCTAATCTTAATAACGATATCATGTTATAATAGTCCTATCAAACCAAGCAACAACACCACGTTACTATTCACGGCCCAGCCGCTCATAGTAACATGATGCACACAAAATGCTCCATAGTCGCATTTTGGCGCTCCCCAACTCGGATTTTCTGTGACTTCCGCTTTGCTCCATTCACAAAAAACACCTCGCGGTATATCAGCCGTGAATAGTAACAACACCACAATACAAAAGCACCTTGATAATTGAATAGACTCCAATAAAGCCTTTATAATAAAGGTATACTGATAAAAATAAAGTATAAAGGCGGTGAAAGGATGGTTAAAGAAATGACTCTTGACGAATTAAAGCAAGTAACCATTGACTACTATATAAATTTTCAGCGTATCAAAAAAGCCGATACAGGAAACAACCCCGAATTATAGTAAACGACATAACAAATTTCTGTTTCCGTCTCCTGCCAAAGCCATATACGGAAGCTTTTGCAGAGCCGAAAACGAAATTTTTGATGTCGTTAACTATAGAATATCAATTAAGAGTTGTTAAAAACAAGTTAGCTTCTTTGGGTATCCCATCCGAATAATATGAAATGTAGCAATTAAATTGTAACCACTAAAAACAAGAAGTGTAAAGTCTATTGAATTATCAATGGTTTTACACTTTCTATTTTAGGAGGTTACATACATGGCAGCAAAATCAGTATATGAAATGGTAACAGACAGAATCATCAATCAAAGTTAGCAACCCCCATTTCAAATGGGGGTTTAATTGTAACCCCTCCGGGGTCTATTACTGGTTCCGCCAGAGGCGGGTTCGCTATCACCATTAGTACTGGTTGCCTCCGGTGGA
>CAJTEN010000102.1 GCA_910575245.1 Clostridia bacterium
TAGTAGCCAGCGGATAAAGCCGGGCACTCTAGGGAGACTGCCGGGGACAACCCGGAGGAAGGTGGGGATGACGTCAAATCATCATGCCCCTTATGATTTGGGCTACACACGTGCTACAATGGCGTAAACAAAGGGAAGCGAGACGGCGACGTGGAGCGAATCCCAAAAATAACGTCCCAGTTCGGATTGTAGCCTGCAACCCGGCTACATGAAGCTGGAATCGCTAGTAATCGCGGATCAGAATGCCGCGGTGAATACGTTCCCGGGTCTTGTACACACCGCCCGTCACACCATGGGAGTCGGAAATGCCCGAAGTCTGTGACCCAACCTGCAAGGGAGGGAGCAGCCGAAGGCAGGTCGGATGACTGGGGTGAAGTCGTAACAAGGTAGCCGTATCGGAAGGTGCGGCTGGATCACCTCCTTTCTAAGGAAGAAGTAGGGGTTGTATTACTGTTGGTCTGCCAAGGGGCAGCAAAAGAATTCCAGTGGCGATGCGCTTATGGGACACACCCGTTCCCATCCCGAACACGATGGTTAAGACGTAAGCGGCCGATGGTACTATGTTGGAGACGATATGGGAGAGCAGGTGGCTGCTGGATTATAAGTAAATTCTTTGCAGAATTAACTTAAAAGAAAAGTCTTTACGACTTATCTTTCGGGCTTATAGCTCAGCCGGTTAGAGCGCACGCCTGATAAGCGTGAGGTCGGTGGTTCGAGTCCACTTAAGCCCATTGGCCTGAATAAAAACAACCAGGCCGGACGTACCTTGAAAACCGAATACTGAAGATCCAAAACAATGAAAAGACATCCGAGGTAAAGTTATTCATAGAGTAACAATACCAGGCCGGAGAGAGACTCCGGCGGGAAGGGAAGCCTTCCGCACAAAAAACAAAGCGCGAGAGCGTGAGAGCGGATCATACGGCAACGCTATGCTGTATGGTGCGAGAGGTTAAGCTATAAAGAGCGCAGGGTGGATGCCTTGGCACTGAGAGCCGAAGAAAGACGTGATAAGCTGCGAAAAGCCGTGGGGAGGAGCAAATATCTTATGATCCACGGGTATCT
>CAJTEN010000103.1 GCA_910575245.1 Clostridia bacterium
CAACAGGCTTTTCGTCTTTCATCCTGCGTTTCTGGCGCTGTTCATGGGAAAGCCCCTGTTCCTTATATATGCGCTCATACCGGAACAGCTTATCACAGTATGCTACACCCTGCACTGCCGGATTTGACAAGTCTTTTTCACTTCCTTTTGGAATAGCATCCAAAAAATACCTCCTGATGTGAGCATAGCAGGCACAGCGTTTTACATTTTTCAGTTTGTCGTATCCCTGGAAGCCGTCCACCATCAGGTACAATCCCGGCGTGGGACTTTCCAGCATTTCTACCGCATTATTCCCATTTCTTGTCGGGGAATACCGGTATATCAACAGGGGCGGCAGGCCGTCCTCCCCGGAACGCATCAGCCACACATAAGACTTGGACTGCGGTCTTTTGCCCGGCTCTTTGGGCACCTGGACGGGCGTCCCGTCCATCATCAGGAAATGCCGTTTCAGCAGTTCCCTGTGGAAGAACTGCACCAGAAACTGAAAATACAGCTGGAACACGAGGATGGCCCAGGCAGCCATTGTGGCCCGGGTGGTCAGAATGCCGGATCTTTTTAGATCCTGCTCCTGCCGGTAAAAGGGCAGGCCGAGGACAGATTTATTCTTCAGAATGCCGGACACCAGCGATGGTGTGGCATAGCTTTTCTCAATAAGCGCAGGAGGACATCCCTCATCCTTTATAAACTGAGGTTCTTCCGTCTGCTTACACTTGGGACATTCATAAGTAGTAGCGACATATTCCGTCACTTCATATCTTGCGGGAATGAACTCCACCTCCCGGCGTATCACTTCCGTCCCGATGGGAACCATCCCTGCCCCGCATACCGGGCATTTCTTCTCTTCGTCCGTCAGGGAACCCACAACCACCCGGTTTATTGCAGCTCCCTTGAACTGCTCCTCCAGCGTGGGCTTTTTCTTCCGCTGGCGGGTATGCTCCCGGACAACGGTTCCCGGAATTTCTTCCACATCGGCTACGGGGATCTCCATTCCCTCATCCGTATCAAAAAGGGAGAGCTGGTTTGGA
>CAJTEN010000104.1 GCA_910575245.1 Clostridia bacterium
AAAATAATGGAGGACATTTGGAGATGAGCATAAATGGAATAGGGACAGCGGGATATCCGCTGACAGGATACACGGCAAGGAAGATGGAAACAAGTGTGGAACCCGGAACGGTGGGATTTATGGAAGCGGTGGAAGATAAGGCGGCGCAGGGCAGAGCAACCGATTATGATGAAAAAGCCTTTGAGATGGTCGGTCGGGGTGCCCCGCAGGAAGTGAAGGATGCGTGGATGGATGCGGCGAAAGAAGTAAATGCGAATGGCATGGGAATCCGGGGCAACGGGATGATGAGCCACATATCGCAGATGATGGTGCAGCGGCTTAATAAACAGCTTAAGGGCGAGACGGAGAATTTTGACATCCTTGGAAGCACAGTAGAATCTGCGATCCAGGCAACGAAAGAGGCACTGTACGATTTGGAGCATCCAAGGGTATATATGCCCAGGAGCATAGAGGCCCAGCAGGCCCGCATCAAAGAGGGGGAATTTTACAGGGCGTTTTTGGAGAGGCTGGAGCAGTTATAATAGATTTACAGAGGAGGGTGAAATAATGCAGGTCAGTTCGTCCAATGGCTCATTGCAGAACAGATACTTTTCAGGAACAGGAAGCATAGGCGGTATCCATCTGCCTGACTTTAATGATAAATATGTTTTTTCCAAGAAGAAAAGTGGCATCAGCGATGAGGAATATCGGAAGCAGATCAGGGAGCAGGCATATGAGGATTTTGTAAAAGGGCAGTTCCAAAACAAATCCGAAGGGTTTAACAGGCTGATGAAAAACTACACTTCGGAAGTGTCCCCGGACAGAAAAGGAATCATCACTTCCGGTCTAAAGGCTGTTTCAGGAAACAGGCAGAATGTGCTTAAGCCCATAGACTTTGTGGC
>CAJTEN010000105.1 GCA_910575245.1 Clostridia bacterium
TCTGTCAATGTGACGGTAGTGGATAGCGAAGGGACAGCCATTCCGGCAAAACTCGTGTATGCGCGGAACCATAGCAACCGCAAGGACTGGGTCTGCTTCGTGTGTACGGATACATCCCTGTCCGAGAAGGAAATCCTGGAAGCATATATGCTCCGCTGGCAAATCGAGACCTATTTTAAACTCACAAAGAGTTACCTGAAGCTACGGACAGAGTGCCACAGCACGGGTTACGATGCAATCACATCGCATATGGTGATTGTAGCCATACGGTATATGATACTCGCGGTAGAACGATTCAAAAACAGCGACAACCGGACGATAGAGGAACTGTTTTACGGTGTCCAGCGTGAGATTGTCAACGAACTCATGGACTGTGCCATTGTGCTTATGATAGATACTCTGCTTAACAGCATAAGGGAGTACTATAACGCATCGGAGTGCCAGATTGCGGAACTGGTGTCTCTCTTTATCAGCAAACTGCCTGAAAACTGGAAAAATCGTTTCCAAATGCCCAAAGCGGCGTAATTTATGGTAGTATGCCTAATTTTAGTATGCGAAGTATGAGGATGTATAATACCTGCCGCAGGATTCCGGAAACCATTGGTTTTACTGGATATTTTCTATATTTTGTGGTATCATTAAACCATCAGGTTTCGGGGGAAAAGCCAGTGCCGCGGGACGCAAAAGACATCCAGTTTGCAGAGCTGAAGGATATGATTGCCCAACTGAATACAACCATTGCCGCCCTGACGGGAACCATCCAGGAAAAGGATGCGGCCATTGCAAAGCTTACGGAGGAGGTTTCTTATCTGCGCAGGAAGC
>CAJTEN010000106.1 GCA_910575245.1 Clostridia bacterium
ACCCCGCTTTTGAGGGAGCAGAGCGAGCGAAAAAGTCAAGTGCTGTGAGAGGCGACGTAGGAGCCGCTCACAGTGCTTGAGTGCTTGCACCGGGGTAGTTGATTATCTAGGCGGCGACATATGGTTTTCAAAATCGCATAATGCAGCCCATCCAATTGTAAAACTATGGAATAGAAAGGATTTCATGGCTACAAATGAACTGGTTAATTTTGCACGAGCAGTGGATATCCTTGAAAAGAAGGATAAAAAGTGGCTTAAACGTACTATGGAAATTGTTGCTGGAAAGAATTTAAATAATGTAAAAGGAGCTATATTTGAGATTTTAGCATTGAGTGTATTTTCCGATGATCAGTGTAAAGTAATTCCAGCAGCAGAGGGAAATCCAGGAATTGATGGCACTATTGTCTTTCATAGTGGTGTCAAATTGAACCTATCTATAAAGAACTATGGAATCTCTAATGCAGAGAAAAATTTTCAAAACTTTATGGGTGAGGTTTATGAATATTTCTGGAAAGAAGCTGAAAAGCGAAAAATATTTACAGTAGAGTTAGTTTTGGAAATGAAAAAATACTTAGATGGTGATAGAGACAAATCAGAGACTCAAACTTCCCACACCGTTTTGATGTGTTGAACCTTGAAAAATCAATACTTTAACCCATAAAAAAGGCACAAACCGCTTGCATATGGTATAATTGAATTACC
>CAJTEN010000107.1 GCA_910575245.1 Clostridia bacterium
AAGTCAGTACCACCAGCTCTGCTGGTGGTTTGCTATAACCCCTCCGGGGTCTTTTGTGTTTCCGCCTAAAGGCGGTCTGACAAACCGTTCCTTTTTGTTACTGGTAACCGCTTAAAAGCGGTTTCTCTTTAATCACTACGAGGTCTCTCCTTCCAGTCGATCCCTCTCATATTGTTCCGCAATATACTTCGTTATCGTTGCCTCATCTACATTACCGATCGTTTCGCAATAATATCCTCTTGCCCAGAAATGCCGGTTGTATCTCTCCCTGTACTCTGGATGTCTGTCGAATAGAATTAGACTGCTTTTTCCCTTTATTCTTCCCACTACTTTTGACACATTTTCTTTTGGTGGAATTGACACATACATATGCACGTGATCTGGTAACGTCGCTGCCTTTATTATCGTTACTCCTTCCATCTTGCACACTTTACTGATCGCCTCGCCTATCTCCTTTCTCAAATTCCCAAACATCACCTTACGCCTGTATTTTGGGATAAACACTATATGGTACGTGCAATTATATCTACTATGTGATAAACTTTGATTATCCATGGATGCCTCCGTTGTATTTTGTGTGGTTTGCCAGACCTACACTTATTATACAACGGAGGCTTTTTTATGGGACTTCGTTCATCGCCACTTGCGTACACGATTCTCCCCAGCTCTGCTGGGGGTTTGGGATTGTTTCAATCA
>CAJTEN010000108.1 GCA_910575245.1 Clostridia bacterium
CAGGGCAAACTGGGAACGCCTCCAGCTGGAAGCAGCCGGCAACGTAATCCGCGATATGGAGTCGCAGACAGATAAGAACCATACATGCGCCCTTATATTTGATGACTCCTTATATGCCCGTACTGGTGGAAAAGGGACTGACTTGTGCGGCAGAGTGTTTGACCATAATGACCATAAGATGCGTACTGGATACCGGATGATGACCGGCGGATGGGCCAACGGCGATGTTTTCCTTCCGTTTTCCCAGACGCTTCTTACTACCCGCGACAACAGCCTCATGGTCGGCAGGGATACCCCTGTTGACCGGCGCACCATCCGCGGCAGACGCAGGGCCGCCGCAAAAGAAAAAGGCACAGACACCGTATGCCGCATGGTCAGGGAAGCCAAAAAGTCAGGGATTCCCTTTGATTTTGTGCTGTTTGACACATGGTTTTCCAATCCTGCCCAGCTTGTAGAACTAAAGGGCATGGAAGTGGACACGATTGCCATGATCAAGAAAAACAGCACAAAATACCTATGGACAGCCCCTGAAACTGGTGAGACAGGCAAGCTGGATGTAAAGGAAATCTATTCCCGCAATAAAAAGAGGAGGGGAAAGTCCAGATACCTGCTTTCTGTCAATGTGACGGTAGTGGATAGCGAAGGGACAGCCATTCCGGCAAAACTCGTGTATGCGCGGAAC
>CAJTEN010000109.1 GCA_910575245.1 Clostridia bacterium
TTATTGTCTGTATAAGGGGGTTAAAACCCTCGCCTTAAGGCGAAGCCTTTAGGTTAACCCCATAGCTCCAGGTTTAGAAAGAATGAAAAGAGAGATACTAAGCCTGAGGTGAATTATATGGAAAATTACAGGAAATCATCACATTGCACGTATGATATAAAGTACCATCTCGTCTGGATAACAAAGTACCGTAAACCAGTGATAACAGGGCAGATAGCATTAAGAACACGGGAACTTATCCGAATGATCTGCCAGAGTAACGAAGTGGAGATCCTGGCAGGACATGTGGGAAGTGACCATATACACCTGCTGGTATCAGTACCGCCCCATCTGTCAGCAAGCAAGTTAGTGCAGTATATAAAGGGCAACACGTCAAGGAAACTGCAAATGGAATATAAAGAATTGAACAAGCAATTCTGGGGACAGCATCTGTGGGCAAGGGGATACTTTGTGGCAAGCAGTGGAAATGTAACAGATGAAATAATTAAAGCGTACATTCAGAACCAAGATATACAGGAGAAGAGGAATTCTGATAACTTCGAGATAGGGTGAACGTAAAGGAGAAGAGAAAACTTATAGGGTGCACACCTTTAGGCTGCTTTAGCAGCAAACCGAACCTACCGGCTTTAGCCGGTAGTGGTTAAGT
>CAJTEN010000110.1 GCA_910575245.1 Clostridia bacterium
GGTGTTAGTCAAAAAACGGGTTGGTAAATATAGCATCATCTATACCGCCAGCAAATTGTGTGTAGCGATGTCCTTTACCGTGTGAATATTCATAGTGCATCCTGGCCTAAATAGCTTCTCTATAAGGAGTGCGATTTTTGATTCTATAGAGCGGTATGCTATTTGGAACAATGCATTGTACCTGTTAAGGTATTTTGTTGCTACTCCACGGTAGAAGATATAACGACCCTTTATGAAGGAATGCAGGTTGTTTACGGTGTTCAGGTTATAAAAACCAGACTTCTGCCCATTTACATCTTCAACCTTACAGTCCGCCAGTGTTTCAAGGACCGAATAGCTGCGCAGGCCATCGGTCAAGGCAAGCGTTCCGGACTGGATATGTTCCTCAAATATGGCCTGGAGTTCTTCACGGGAAGGTTTTGCCCGGTTTTCTGTGTGAATGATCACTTCACCCTTCCGCTGGACACCAGTACAGATACAGACATACTCATTGGATATGCCACGTTTTTGGGCTTTTGCCCCATGGCGGCGGCTTGGCCGGCCGGCTGTTTCGGGGATATGTTTCCCTTTATAGCTGTCAAGCACGAAGGTTTCGTCAAATTCAGTGACATCCCCCAGAACCACGGGGAATTCACAAAAAAAA
>CAJTEN010000111.1 GCA_910575245.1 Clostridia bacterium
GCGGAAATGTTACAAAATGAAGGTAAAAAATAGAGGTGAAAATGAGATTTCGGAAATCTCTAACGCTTTATAAAATAAAGGCTTTGAGTTTCCGAGAGCACACTACTAACAAAGGAGGTGTTTATTATGGCAACTTCAAGTATCACAAAGAATTTTGTCATTTCCGGCAAGGAACAGGTGGAGATGTTCATCAATGCGATTGAAGAATCTGCCAAAAACCGTCCTGTGCGTACTCCGGTAAATGTAGAGTTCATTGAAACTGAGGATGAACTGCGAGAATTTATGAGGTTCAGGGAAAAGAAAGCAAAGGAGAAATTAAATGCCAGTAACGGATAAATTTTTTGCAATCAATATCCGCAAGTATTTGGCATTAGGAGACGACCAAGAAGCCGGGGAGCCTGCGCTTGTTAAGCTGCTCTCCGGGTTTTCCTGTCCAAAGAATCCGGATTTGTTATCCGACGGATTTTTTTATCCGCATCTTTTATGAAAAGCCGTTTAACCAAGGGCTCTTTCAAAAAAAGATGCGGATAAAATTTTTTCAGGTTTATAATGAGGTATCAAAAATATAAGGAGGTACCTCATGAATAATTACAACGTACTTGTCAGGAA
>CAJTEN010000112.1 GCA_910575245.1 Clostridia bacterium
CATCAAATATAAGGGCGCATGTATGGTTCTTATCTGTCTGCGACTCCATATCGCGGATTACGTTGCCGGCTGCTTCCAGCTGGAGGCGTTCCCAGTTTGCCCTGGGCATCAGGTCAAAGCGGTAGAACGTATCCTTTTTGTAGTCGCGGAAAAAATTTCCGGTCTCGAACATCCGGTATGGGCTTGCCGCCGCAAACCCGACAAGGATCTTATCGGTCAGCAGCTGCGTGGCACTTACGCATTTTTCAAGAAATTTCGACTCCTTGACGGTACCTATGAGACGGGAAAGCGGGTTGTCTGCGTATTCAAAAGCAGGTTTTTCCGTAACGCTGTCAATGACTTTGGTTATGCCACATTTCCGCAAAAGGGAAGAGCCGATATATTTGTCTATAAAATTTGAGATACTGTCAAGTAATTCCTTGCTATTATCGAAGATTTCTGCTATGCTTTTCATTGGTATAGGTCTCCTTTTGCTGATGATATTAGTGGGTAATTTCATTATAGCAAAAACAGAGTGCCTATACCATTTTTATTTGCAGAGCAATTGATTTTTATAATTCTTTAGCATATATCAGTATGCGAAGTATGAGT
>CAJTEN010000113.1 GCA_910575245.1 Clostridia bacterium
AAGCAGCCACACATTCAAAGAGTGCGTAATAGCTCACTAGTCGAGAGGTCCTGCGCCGAAAATGTCCGGGGCTGAAACACGGCACCGAAGCTTGGGAATATATGTAAATATATTGGTAGAGGAGCATTGCTGACACGAAGAAGCCGTACTGTAAGGAGCGGTGGAGCGTCAGGAAGAGAGAATGCCGGAATGAGTAGCGAGAAAGAGGTGGGAATCCTCTTGGCCGAATATCCAAGGATTCCAGGGTAAAGCTGATCTGCCCTGGGTAAGTCGGGGCCTAAGGCGAGGCGTAAGGGCGTAGCCGATGGACAACAGGTGGAGATTCCTGTACTGCTGTATGACAGAACTGTGGGGACGCATGCAGGGAGCGTGGGCCGGGAGAGGAAAAACCGGTGCAAGTGAGGTAGGAGAAGGGAAGGCAAACCCGCCCTTCAATCCGAAGACACGACGCGGAGCGAACTATAGTAGCGAAGCACGTAAGCTGTGTGCCAAGAAAAGCCGCTATTGTTCATACAGTACCCGTACCGTAAACCGACACAGGTGGATGAGGAGAGAATCCTAAGGCCG
>CAJTEN010000114.1 GCA_910575245.1 Clostridia bacterium
TAGTTCCCGGGAGAAATTCCAACTACATTAATTCATCCCGAGGTAATAATGTTGGAAACTTTATGCCCAACAGTTTGTAAATATCATTGACTTCTTTGACTGGCTCCTGTGGAATGATATTTTGTTCGTATACCTTACACTTTTGGTTCCTCAATTTCATGAATGCGCCTTCAGGATTTATCCTGTTCCCTTTTTTACGCCGGGACAGGATATCCCTCTGCAGCTTTTGGAAAATTGCTGTAGCCATGAAAGTCAGCATCAGGTGTCCCCGGAACGTGTCCTCATGCTGGATACGCAATGGCAGCAGGTCCGCATTGTTCTTGCCAATGTCAAAGACCTGCTCAACCTGCTGCCTTGTGTAATACAGCGGGAGGATATCCTTTGTCTCCATGTCATCCGAGGAAAGGAGCATAAAAGTCCCCAGTTTTGCCATACGTGCATCCGTCTCATCTGCGGAAAGCTTATCATCAGTCGCATGGGACATAGCACGCTTGAACTGCTGGCTGCGGCTGTCCATGTCCATGCCGATATAGGCATAGCCCTTATTCCCATACACA
>CAJTEN010000115.1 GCA_910575245.1 Clostridia bacterium
AGTGGATAGCGAAGGGACAGCCATTCCGGCAAAACTCGTGTATGCGCGGAACCATAGCAACCGCAAGGACTGGGTCTGCTTCGTGTGCACGGATACATCCCTGTCCGAGAAGGAAATCCTGGAAGCATATATGCTCCGCTGGCAAATCGAGACCTATTTTAAACTCACAAAGAGTTACCTGAAGCTACGGACAGAGTGCCACAGCACGGGTTACGATGCAATCACATCGCATATGGTGATTGTAGCCATACGGTATATGATACTCGCGGTAGAACGATTCAAAAACAGCGACAACCGGACGATAGAGGAACTGTTTTACGGTGTCCAGCGTGAGATTGTCAACGAACTCATGGACTGTGCCATTGTGCTTATGATAGATACTCTGCTTAACAGCATAAGGGAGTACTATAACGCATCGGAGTGCCAGATTGCGGAACTGGTGTCTCTCTTTATCAGCAAACTGCCTGAAAACTGGAAAAATCGTTTCCAAATGCCCAAAGCGGCGTAATTTATGGTAGTATGCCTAATTTTAGTATGCGAAGTATGAGT
>CAJTEN010000116.1 GCA_910575245.1 Clostridia bacterium
CATATATTCCCAAGCTTCGGTGCCGTGTTTCAGCCCCGGACATTTTCGGCGCAGGACCTCTCGACTAGTGAGCTATTACGCACTCTTTGAATGTGTGGCTGCTTCTGAGCCAACATCCTAGCTGTCTTAGAGATCCCACATCCTTTTCCACTTAACACGTACTTTGGGACCTTAGCTGTGGGTCTGGGCTCTTTCCCTTTCGACTGCCCAACTTATCTCGTGCAGTCTGACTCCCGTCCACCGCCATCATGGCATTCGGAGTTTGATAACCTTCGGTAGGCTTTGACGCCCCCTAGGGTATTCAGTGCTCTACCTCCATATGGCTGAGACGAGGCTAGCCCTAAAGCTATTTCGAGGAGAACCAGCTATCTCCGGGTTCGATTGGAATTTCTCCCCTACCCACACCTCATCCCCACCCTTTTCAACGGATGTGGGTTCGGACCTCCACTGCCTCTTACGGCAGCTTCATCCTGGACATGGGTAGGTCACCCGGTTTCGGGTCTGCGTGG
>CAJTEN010000117.1 GCA_910575245.1 Clostridia bacterium
ACGCTTCCACATTTTTTTCAGGGATGGGTTTCCCACGTTCATCAAGATACTTATTTGCCAGCTCAGATGTCACCTGTGCGTAGATAGTTGTCGTTACGATGCTTGCATGGCCAAGAAAAGCTTTTATCGTAACAAGCGAATCTCCTGCTTCAAGCATATGGACTGCTATCGAATGCCTGAATGAATGAGGGGAATATCCTTTTTCAAGAAATTTGTCTGGATGTTCCTGCCTACAGGCAGCCAGATATTTTCTTACAATCCCCTCCACACATGATATCGACATATGCTCATTGGTGCGGCTTGAAAAGAGATGCCTGTTCTGTATGCCGGGGTCATTTGAACAAAATCCACGGCTTTTCATATAGCCCTTTAACAAAACCGTACAGTTTTGGGGGATGGTGGCAATCCTCGACTTGTTCCCTTTTCCAGTCAGCTTTATTCTTGTCGGGTCAGAGAAGGAAATGCCCTTTATCGTGATGTCACAG
>CAJTEN010000118.1 GCA_910575245.1 Clostridia bacterium
TTCCAGGCTGCTGCACCCCTCAAACGTATTCTGAGGCAGGGTCTTCAGATTGTCCGGCAGTGTCACCTGCTTTAAGGAATTACAGTTCTTGAATGCGCCGTTGCTGCTCGAATAATCATAGGAGCTGTCCATGACTAACTCCTCTGTTCCGTTCTCAAATGTCACCGTCTCAAGATACGCGCTGTTACGGAACGCCGCGCCGCCTATACTCCTCACGCTGCCCGGTATCCTCAATGTCCCATTCACAATGCCTGTCAGTTCCTGCTTACCGAACGCTGCACCATCGAAAGCCGCTTTCCCGATCGTCTCCAGCCCGTCATTCAGGCTCACCTCTTCCAATCCGGAACAGCCTGAAAACGCACCTTCCCCGATCGTTTTTAAAGATGCGGGCATCGCAGCACCCTGCAGGCTGCTGCACCCTTTAAACGCCCAGCTCCCAATCGTCTCAAGCACTGCACTGTCTGACCCGAACTCCGCCT
>CAJTEN010000119.1 GCA_910575245.1 Clostridia bacterium
CGGAAAAAGGTGATGTATGGAAGCAATAAAAGGGATTTAGTGGAGATCATCAAAAAATTATGTGAGATGAAAGGGATACAGCTTATTGAAGGGAAAGTATGTGTGGATCATATTCATATGTACGTGGTAATACCGCCCAAGATGAGCGTATCAGAAGTCATGTCATATCTGAAAGGGAAGAGTGCCCTGATGTTTTATGACAGACATCCGGAGATGCGGACAAAATGGGGAGACCGACATTTATGGGCGAGAGGATATTATGTGGCGACAGTCGGGAATGTAAATGAGGAGACGATTCGAAATTATATCCGGGAACAAGAAGAAAATGATAAGTTAGGGGAAGCCACAAAGTAAAAGAGCCTCCACCGGAGGCAACCAGTACTAATGGTGATAGCGAACCCGCCTCTGGCGGAACCAGTAATAGACCCCGGAGGGGTTACAATTAAACCCCCATTTGAAATGGGGGTTGCTAACT
>CAJTEN010000120.1 GCA_910575245.1 Clostridia bacterium
GGTTCTTCACAGAATACCTCCCATCTTCCAAAGGTGTCAGCAGCAATACTCTGAAAGCCTACCAGTACGCATTCCGGCTTCTGTTTGCAT
This sequence comes from Clostridia bacterium, assembly GCA_910575245.1. Taxonomy (GTDB): domain Bacteria; phylum Bacillota; class Clostridia; order Lachnospirales; family Lachnospiraceae; genus UBA3282. The sequence goes on from CAJTEN010000120.1 coordinate 91, forward strand.
ATTTTTCAGATGAAAAGGGGATCCAGCCGGACAAAGTGACTTTTGGACTACTCGGCGGCGGTGCTGTTGACAGTTTCCTCGCGTATCTGGAAGAACAGCGGCATTGTACAGTGAAAACCCGGAACCTGCGGAGGGCTGCGCTCATGGCATTCGCAAAATATGCGGCGGATAAGGATTTCACAGAATCCATGTCTTTTTATACGGCGATGGTAAAAATACCAAAAAAGAAAGAACCTAAGAATGCTTCCATCAAATATTTTACCAAAGAAGAAGTATGCATCATCCTTTCCGCGCCAAATGCCAATACATTGACCGGGCAGAGGGACATAACCCTGCTGAGTGTCCTCTATGCAACAGGCGCAAGGGCGCAGGAAC
>CAJTEN010000121.1 GCA_910575245.1 Clostridia bacterium
CACATTAACACAGGTTTATTCAGCATTATCAAGGTGCATTTTCTACTTTTTGCCAATCTGATTGTAGATTGGCATATAAATACAATTAACTTCACGGATTCAGGATAGAGATAATGTTAAGGTTATGGTATGAAAGCCCAAAGACGATTGTAACATTTATAACACACTCCTTCATATGTATTTTTTGATTTATAAAGCATCTGCAGATACTCATGTATACAAATTGATTTATGATATCCTGCATTGTTACTATACAGATACTATTGTGATCATGTATCATCAGTTGTATATTGCTTTTCATATATAAATATTAAGTAGTATATGATATTGAATAATAATACGCTATTTATGTATAAAGATAATTTCTAAGGAAAGAACCGAAGGTGGGTTAAATAAGAGGACAATCTTTATGTCCTCTTATTTAACCCACTTTTGGTTTTTCCGAATTGAACAAAGTCGCGT
>CAJTEN010000122.1 GCA_910575245.1 Clostridia bacterium
GCGTTTCAGCCGTAGGCGCTGACAATATGGAAAAATAAATATAAAAATATCGATAAAGCCTACCGATTATGTATTTTTCGTTGTATAATAAGGTTGCCGTATGAAGTCACTCACTTTCGTGTTTATTGTTAGCAAACTTATTATACACCAAAGTGCTTCATACGGCACTTTTTGTTAAAAACTTGTAAAGTGGTGTACATCAATATAGTTTCTGGAATATGCCTGTCCGAATATCAGATAGAACATTTTTAAAAAGGATTCTGTGTAGGAATATGCTCTATTATCCACATAATATAGTTCTTCCAGATAATCCTGTATTTCTGCTACTGTAGATTGCCCGATTCACCGCCGAAAGGCCCAACCACCAGCTCAGCTGGTGGAATGGGATAGCCCCCCCTGGGGCAAAACCTTTGCATTTCCGCCTAAAGGCGGTCTAGCAAACCGTTCTTTCTTTAC
>CAJTEN010000123.1 GCA_910575245.1 Clostridia bacterium
CAACCTTGACAACCTCATTGACACAAATGCCGTTGTCCGCATGATGTCTGCCGGGATCTGGAATCGTATGGCAGGTTTCTTTTCGGAGACGCCTCACCCAAGCATAAAAGGTGTTGATATTAATTCCGTTTTCCCTGCACCAGTCACAATCAGCCAGGCCGCTCTGACGGCATTCCATGACCAGACGGTATTGTTCTTCGGAAGTTTTTCTGACAGCACGCATAATGGTCATCTCCTTTACACTGAATCATTTGCAAGCATGCAAGTAGTTTGCATGGTAAAATGCTTGCATCTTTGTAACCATTATCGCATAACGACAAGCTGTTTGAAATCCACCCCTAAATTAAGCGCTTACGAAAAAGAACGAACGGACTTGAAAAACATTATGAAAAAATCCGGCATCTACAAGGATTCGCCTTTAGGAAGCCGGAAGCGCTGACAAGGAAATGCCACTG
>CAJTEN010000124.1 GCA_910575245.1 Clostridia bacterium
CAAAACCAATTACACAGCAAGGAGATTTATGCCATGTCAAGTATACCACAGATTACAGATAACGGAAACAACGTTTCGGATTTTGCCACAAAATTTATGAAAAGATTCCACATCGGCCGCTTTCTTTTCAAATGTAATGCCGGGAAAGAAAAAGGCATCCCTGTCATAGATATCTTCCGGTATCTTTTCTGCATGATGTTTTCCGACAGGAGCATCTATATGCAGATGAAGACCGGCACATTTGAAGGGGCATTCTCAAAAAATACCATCTACCGTTTTCTGAACGATGCAGGGATCAACTGGCAGCGCTTCACGATGCTGCTTTCCGCTGAAATCATCTGCCGTTTCATGAAGCCACTGACTGATGAAAAACGGAAAGATGTGTTTATCGTTGATGACAGTCTGTTTGACCGCTCCCGGTCCAAAAAGGCAGAGATGCTTGCC
>CAJTEN010000125.1 GCA_910575245.1 Clostridia bacterium
CAGTCTGCTGCGCATCCATTCAGTCCGCTGGTAAATATAATTTACAGCGCCGACTTCCACAACATCATTCAGAACCGGATTAACGCACTCCCTCCTTGCCCTGCTTGGAACCAACCCCTGTTCAGTTATGCTTCCAAGTATTTTCCCGGACTTTTTTCTTGACCGTCCGAGCCGGGGATCATAAACATTGCTCCGCTCATATAAATACCAATGCCCCCGGATATACTTGATTTCCGTGTTGGCAGGCCGTACAAAATTTAGAACATAATCGGGCTTTTCCACCATATCTTCCTCCTTATGGCATACCTAATTAGGTATGCCATAAGTATAACACAGAATGACTATAGAATCAATGGAAGTGGCATATTTTAGGGATTTTTCCAAGTTGTACCAGCCCGGTAGTAGGTTATGGCATACCTAATTGCAATCGTTACAGTTTAA
>CAJTEN010000126.1 GCA_910575245.1 Clostridia bacterium
AAGCCGGAGGAAAAGTTCTTACGGATTTTTCAGAGAGTATCAGGAAGATACGGACCCAAACAGTAAATGTTTAGGAAACGGATGCAAAAAAGCCAAGCTTGTTTTGAGATCCGAGATCAAGTAAATTTCGAAGGAATTGACTTAAATAATAATTCGAGAGTTTGATCCTGGCTCAGGATGAACGCTGGCGGCGTGCTTAACACATGCAAGTCGAACGGGGATGCCATTTTCGAGGTGATTAGTTTACTAAGAGCCAAGATGTTGGCATCTTAGTGGCGGACGGGTGAGTAACGCGTGGGTAACCTGCCTTATACAGGGGGATAACACTTAGAAATAGGTGCTAATACCGCATAAGCGCACGGGGCTGCATGGCCCAGTGTGAAAAACTCCGGTGGTATAAGATGGACCCGCGTCTGATTAG
>CAJTEN010000127.1 GCA_910575245.1 Clostridia bacterium
CCGAAGACAGATGAGCCATACATTTTCCTTACTTACAGGAAAACGCAGCTGTCCCGGTCTGCAGTCTCAGTAGTAGCTGACAAATATTTCAAGCTGGCTGGGATAGCCCCGAAAGGCCGCCATCACGGCTCGCACTCACTGCGCATGGCTTTCGCAAGTGAACTGGTTGCCGAGGATGTTCCTTTAGAAGCTGTAAGCCGGCTTTTGGGACATGAAGATAACGCAGCGATATCCCATTATGTAGCGCTTTCAACGGAGAGCCTGCGCTCCTGCGCGCTTCCAGTGCCGGAAGCAGGCGGAAAATTTGCAGATTACCTTAAGGAGGATTGAGTTCATGGCTTATATATTCCAAAGTGTTTTTGCATCCGAATTTAAAAACTTTCTAATAATGATCCGGGATGCCGGACAACAGACAC
>CAJTEN010000128.1 GCA_910575245.1 Clostridia bacterium
CTCTTTGAACAGGCGATATCCTGTTTCTTGGAGCCAAGATACCGGTACAGGTTACATCCCTGAAAGACCATCAGCAGGAGGAACTGGAATATTTCAAATGCCGTGCGTTTCTCATCCGGGGATTCGCCTTTCAATATGCGGCTGTTTTTGCGGATGCCGCAACGGAATAGCAGCCCGCTTATATCAAGCTCCCTGATGGCGGCAATAAAACTCATGTTAAGTTCGTGGCCGGGGTTTTCTTTTGCACCATTATGCTGTATCATAAGATCAGGCACTCCTTTCGGTGTGGTTTGTATTTTTGCTGATCTTATTATACCAAAGGCCAGTGCCTTTTTGGTGTCAAGACATCAATTTTATAGTCAGTTTTTATAATATCTATAAGGATTTTCATTGAAAATTCTTATGGGAAGTTTGAG
>CAJTEN010000129.1 GCA_910575245.1 Clostridia bacterium
TACACCACTTTACAACTTTATAAGTAAGAACTCTGTTTCCAGCATAGATGTTTCAAGGCCTCAGCAATAACATTTGATTTTATGTAGGTTTCGATGTTTTTCGCCAAGTTTACATAAAATATCTGCTGGCGTATCTGTTCGCTGAGAGCAAACCGGAATTCCTGAACACTGACATTCCGGTACTGTGAAAATGTTTCTTCCTTATATGGAAGCAGTTTCATCGCACAATAGCTGATATTGATAAGGTTGACCATCATCTCAATCCCCTTCCGGCTGCGTACCATGTATCCGCATAAGGACCAGAAGGTCTTCTGCTCATAATAGCTTACTTCAATGTTCCATCTGAATGAGTAAAGGAACAGGGGGATATACTGCATCCAGTCATTTCCAGT
>CAJTEN010000130.1 GCA_910575245.1 Clostridia bacterium
TCATCGCTGACCATGAGCCATGAACCGCCGCCTTCGTTCCCTTTGATTTTCAGGCACTCTATTCCTGTAAACGCATTCACCTCTATCGTGTATTTTTCATTTAAGGATGATGTAGGAATACTGTCTGCATTATCGACATTTAAAAACTGTGCCAATGTCTCCATAAGCTCACTGCCAGCGGGCACGACATCCATCAGCCCTCCCCTTGGGTCAGTCGCCACGATGTAATTTTTACCCGAATTGCCATCTGTTTGTACCGATGTATTATTGGGATCAAACTCAAATGATTTATCAAGTTTCTTATCATATATACGCCAATATCCAG
>CAJTEN010000131.1 GCA_910575245.1 Clostridia bacterium
GCAGGTCGGATGACTGGGGTGAAGTCGTAACAAGGTAGCCGTATCGGAAGGTGCGGCTGGATCACCTCCTTTCTAAGGAAGAAGTAGGGGTTGTATTACTGTTGATCTGCCAAGGGCAGAGAGAGTTGTCTGAAGAGGCCGTGCAGTATGCGGCGGCGAAGAGGACAGCGAAGAAGAATTCCAGTGGCGATGCGCTTATGGGACACACCCGTTCTCATCCCGAACACGATGGTTAAGACGTAAGCGGCCGATGGTACTATGTTGGAGACGATATGGGAGAGCAGGTGGCTGCTGGATTAAAAACAAATCTCTTTGAGGT
>CAJTEN010000132.1 GCA_910575245.1 Clostridia bacterium
GTGGAGCGAATCCCAAAAATAACGTCCCAGTTCGGATTGTAGCCTGCAACCCGGCTACATGAAGCTGGAATCGCTAGTAATCGCGGATCAGAATGCCGCGGTGAATACGTTCCCGGGTCTTGTACACACCGCCCGTCACACCATGGGAGTCGGAAATGCCCGAAGTCTGTGACCCAACCTGCAAGGGAGGGAGCAGCCGAAGGCAGGTCGGATGACTGGGGTGAAGTCGTAACAAGGTAGCCGTATCGGAAGGTGCGGCTGGATCACCTCCTTTCTAAGGAAGAAGTAGGGGTTGTATTACTGTTG
>CAJTEN010000133.1 GCA_910575245.1 Clostridia bacterium
CCATACCTTGGATGGACTTTCCGGAACTGGTTCCTGTCAGTCATGGAACAGGCTGGGATAAGCAATGAGCGGCAGGAGAAGTACGGACGCGCAATCTCCCCGCATACCCTTCGGCACTACTTTACTTATAAGCCCTTCCTGCAGGCAGAAGATAAAGGGCGGACGCTGGAGCAGTTTATTCCATATCTTTCCGCATACCTGGGGCACAGATCGCTTTTGGAAACGGAACGGTATCTTGCAACAGATTATACTTTATATAAAGACTCGCAGGATCGCATGGAACAGTCCATAGGACATATTTTCC
>CAJTEN010000134.1 GCA_910575245.1 Clostridia bacterium
TATTCCGAGGCACACCCGATTATCCTGTGAGGGCAATTTAGGGCAGCCCCAAAAAGCGAATAGAGTAAGTTCAAATGACCTTGTAGAGAGGATGAATCCTTTCTATGAGGTCATTTTAAGTTAGAGGGATGGAGAGAGAAAGCCTTGAAAATAAAGGGATTTAGAGGTATCAGGTGTCAATACGGTTTGAATCAGAGGGAGAGTTTTCCCGTGTATTTTGCTTCTGTGTTATTTTTGGGAAAAATGGGGCGAGGATATGCGAGATTGCCTTTTGAGGATAATCGGGGTTGCCCCTGAACA